>JBCBRS010000001.1:0-391102 GCA_039819545.1 Pseudomonadota bacterium
GTCTGAAAATGCGTTAGTTTTGAATGCTTTAGGCGCATAGAACGAGGATAAACCCTTCAAAGTCCTATGCCAGCCCCAAAAAGATTGATCCCACTCGCCACCGTCCGCCTTAAAACGTTTGTGACGATTTGTTTCTTCGCTCATTGTGCCATGCGCTTCGCTTCGATAATGGGAAGGGAAATTTCGTGGCCATCTGATATTATTGTCGTAAAAACCGAATTCTGCTGATTCCAATTCTTGTCTTATCCATGTTCCGAACTGATCAGGCGATAGATTTCGCTTTCGCCATGACGGCGACTTTTTTACCGTACTTGGATCGATATCGGGATTGGCCTTTTTATACGCTTCTACATCCCAGTCTCCAGCATGGGGACGATCCACATGCGCACCCAAATTCGGTGCCCAATACTGCCGATTGTCTTCGGGCCATTTCTCGAGGATTTTCGCAAATAGGTCATCGGGTAGCTTTATCCGGGCCCTTGAACTGCAGGTTCGGGCGACGTCCCGCCCGTCCTGTTTTGCTTTTAATGCTGCCTGCATTGTCGGTGAAAAGTTGTAGGAGTAGCCAAAGGGGCTCGGGATATTTCCGATGGGTTTCCAGTCGGCTTCGGCCCGGGCACGCCAGTCGAGCCAGTCCTGGTACGTCGCGCGGGTGACAGACGAATCCGCGAATGACAGGCGCGAGCTTTCACTCTTATAAGCCTTCTCAGTCGCATACCCCCAACCATACCAGAGCTTTTTGGCATCGTCGAAAACGACCGTATACGGCCAGGCATTGTCCGGTACATATTTGAGATAGCTGCCCGAACAAGCATCAATACTGAATACGCCAATTGCCGGGCCTGAACCGGCCTCTTTCGTGGAAGGCAACGGCGCAATCATTATCTCGGGGACAACACGCCCCCGTACTGACCGCCCTCCCCCAATACCGCTCGGTTCAGTCGCGATGTTACAAGCCGCTACATAATCAATGGATAAGGGCTGACCAGTTGCTTTTTCGATATAATCCGCCGTTATACGGAAGTAAAAAGCGTTTTCAAGTGCACGCTCCGCTTGCTCGGCTTTCTGCGCGGCCGAGAGTTCCGGATCTGACTGCGGTGCACCGCAAGCACCAATAGCCATGACCTCCACCAGCCCGCAAAGCAAACTCTTTAGAAGGCGCATTATTTGCCTTTACCCTAATTTAGCCGCAACAACACCTAAAGTTAAATAGAATTCACAGAAATTCTTCCATGTCAAATTTCCATAACTCAAAACTACGATTTCACGAAAAGTATTGTACAACATAACATCGAATGAGTTCTCGCTTAGTGTCGTAAGATATTCTTTGTAAAATTGGACTTAGTCGTTCACCAGAATATAGGTCCGATATTAAAATTTATCGGCCTCACCGAGCTGGCAACGATCCATCGAAAACCGGACATTCAACTCAATACCGACTACCTTTATTTCTTGCCGACAGATTGCCAACGAATGAGAACGCAAACGCCCCCGCGACAGTGACATGGCTGGAAATTTTTGGGCGGGGGGCGTACATACCCGGATTGAAGGGGCTGGCGGTCCAGGCACTATGGGATTCGCTGGCGAAATAGGCAATTTTCGGAAGAGTCCATGACAGAACCACGCCTGATCAAGGTGAATGATCGCGAAGTTGAAGTTGATCCTAACCTCACGCTGCTCCAGGCCTGTGAGGTCGCAGGCGAGGAAATCCCCCGCTTTTGTTATCATGAGCGGCTATCGGTCGCCGGCAATTGCCGCATGTGTCTAATTGAGGTGAAGGGCGGCCCGCCCAAGCCGGTTGCCTCCTGCGCGCAGAATGTGCGCGACCTGCGCCCCGGGCCCGATGGTGCGCCGCCGGAATTGTTCACCAACACCCCCATGGTCAAAAAGGCCCGCGAAGGGGTGATGGAGTTCCTGCTGATCAACCATCCGCTCGATTGTCCGATCTGTGACCAGGGCGGGGAGTGTGACCTGCAGGATCAGGCGGTTGCCTATGGCCGGGAGGGTTCGCGCTTTGAGGAGAACAAGCGCGCCGTTGAAGAAAAGCATATGGGCCCGCTGATCAAGACGATCATGACCCGCTGTATCCAGTGCACGCGGTGTGTGCGGTTCGCGACGGAAGTTGCGGGCGTCGATGATCTCGGCCTCGTTAATCGCGGCGAGAATGCCGAAATCACCACCTATCTGGAAAAGGCGGTGGAGTCCGAACTCACCGGCAATCTGATTGATGTGTGCCCGGTGGGCGCGCTCACCTCCAAACCCTATGCGTTCACTGCCCGCCCATGGGAGCTGCGCAAGACCGAAACCATTGATGTGATGGATGCGGTGGGGTCAAACATTCGGGTCGATGCGCGCGGGCGCGAAGTTTTGCGCATCCTGCCCCGGCTGCACGAGGATGTGAATGAGGAGTGGATCTCCGACAAGACCCGGTTCATCTGGGACGGGTTGAAGAGCCAGCGTCTCGACCGGCCCTTCATCCGCAAAGACGGCAAGCTGCAGCCGGCCAGTTGGGACGCGGCGCTTGGCCTTGCGTCGGAAAAACTCGGCCAGACCAAGCCAGAAGCGGTTGCGGCCATCGCTGGGGACCTTGTCAGCGTAGAGGCCATGAAGGCGTTGCAGGGTTTGATGGGGGGTATCGGCACCCCGCATCTTGATTGCCGTCAGAGCGGTCTTGCCCTCGGCAACGGTCCACGTGAGAGCTGGCTTTTCAACAGTTCGATTGCCGGGCTGGAAGAGGCCGATGCGATCCTGATCGTCGGGGCCAACCCCCGCAAAGAGGCAGCGCTTGTTAATGCGCGTTTGCGCAAAATTTGGCTCAACGATCTCGATGTGCAGATCGGTTTGATCGGTGAGCAAGCGGACCTGACCTATGAGTATGACTATCTGGGTGCGGGGCCTGATAGTGTCCGAACTTTAATAAATGGGCAGAGCGATTTTCTCAGTGTGCTGAAAAATTCCAAACGTCCCGCAATCATTGTGGGCACGGGCGTACTGACGCGTGAGGATAGTGCCGCGATTATCAATGATCTTGTGACCCTCGGTGAGGCGATTGGACTGGTTACTGACGACTGGAACGGATGGAATGTTCTGCACACGGCCGCGGCGCAGGTGGGCGGTCTCGATCTCGGCTTTTTGCCGGGCGAGGGTGGCCGCGATTTCGGTGGCATTCTTTCGGGGGCCCAGACCCGCGATATCGAGGTGATCTATAATCTGGGCGCAGACGAGTTTGACGTGAGCAAGCTTGCGGGCGCGTTCATGATCTATCAGGGGCACCATGGTGATGCGGCGGCGCGGATGGCAGATATTATCCTGCCCGGTGCGGCGTATACAGAACAACCTGGCCTCTATGTGAATATGGAAGGGCGCGTACAATTGGCCCAACGGGCAAGCTTCCCGCCGGGTGATGCGCGCGAAGACTGGTCGATCTTGCGTGCCCTGTCGGGTCGGCTTGGCAAGGCGCTGCCCTATGATGACCTCCTGGCCCTGCGCCAGGCCTTGTTTGCGGCACACCCCCATTTTGGTCAGCTTGATCAGGTGGGACGGGTAAGGGCTGGCGCTGACGGTGACGCAGCTTCGGCATTCACCCTGGCGCAGCTGCGCACGCACGGCGCGGCTCCGGTCGGCACTGCGCCTTTCACCTCTGGCGTGACCAATTTTTACCAGACCAATCCCATCGCTCGGGCCAGTGCAACCATGGCAGAATGCGCCGCCGTGATGGCTGGGAAAGGCCAAATCGCCGCAGAATAAGCGCGGTTTCGCCAAGATTGACGGGGTTTGCGGCCCAGCTTTCGATAAGCTGCGGCCCCTGCGCGCCGAACGGTCTGGCCTTAGCGCGAAAAGGCTCTACCCTCTCCTCGGATGTGTGGGTCAGACGTGTTGTAACGGCCCGCGGGAAAAGAGTTGGTTTGGTGATGCACCGCAAAACTGTCATCGGAAAAAGCGTGACGTTTCTCCTGCTCGCCCTCGTGGCGCAGGCGGGGGTGATCTCCCAGGCTGTGGCTGGCGACGATAAACGCGTGGAGAAGCGGCTCACTGAAGGCTCGTTTTCGCGGATCGAAGTTTCAGGCGTTTATGATCTATCGGTTAATCATGGGTCTGACCATTCGGTCATTCTGTCTGGCCGTGAAAAGGCTATTGCCCATGCCCGCGTGGTCATCCGCGATGACACGCTCTTTCTTGGCCATCAAAAGGGGCGGCACTTCCGTAACAAAAAAAGCGTTGATGCGGTGATAACCTTGCCGCAACTGCGTGAGATTACCGTTTCTGGCGTTGTGGATGGGTCAATTCGTGATGTGGATACGGATGATTTTACCATCCGCGTCTCAGGTGTGGGTGATTTGCGTGTTGATGGAAAATGCAAGCAGCTACGCGCCGATCTGTCCGGCGTTGGTGACCTTGATGCCCGCGATTTGAAATGCGATGCCGTCAAGGTCACCGTGTCGGGTGTGGGTGACGCGCGCGTCTATGCTGAAAACGAACTTGACGCCCATGTGAGCGGCATCGGCGACCTCACCTGCTTCGGCTCGCCCAAACGGGTACGCAAGAACAAGAGTTTTTTCTCAACGATCAGTGTGCATTAACCAGTTCAAGGACGGCCCTGTTCGGAGTCTGTTTGAGCGGTGTTGGCGTGCATGGTAACTATCCTCGCTCGCGCTAGCGCGTGTCCGGGTATGCGATTATTAACCAATTGTTTTTGCAGGAAAAACCCCATCCTGAGGGGCCCAAAGGGCTGTCTCGAAGGGCGAGGTTTTTCCACTCAAATTAAACTGAGAACACGCTAGCCAGCGGCAGGCGTCTCGAAAGGCCAGTGACACAAAACGGTGCAACCTGCACACGCCGCTCAAAACGTTGCGGAAAATAAATCAGTACCCACACCAAAGCCCGCCCGTTTCATGCCGTCGGAATTGAAAGCGAAAGCGATTTCACCCGTCTTGGACACACTGATCACGCCGCCATCGCCGCCAAGGGCGCCCACATCTTTGATCAATCCGTCTACGGCAGCGTGCAGGCTTTGTTGTCGGTAGCGCACACGGCTCGCCACATCTTGGGCACCGCCGGCGAGGATAAAATACTCCCCAAGCCCGGTGCACGAAGCGGCCACATCCTCGTCCGCCCAGGTGCCCGAACCAATCAGCGGGGTATCCCCAACGCGGCCTTCAAGTTTGCCGAAGACCCCGCCGGTGGAGGTGCCTGCTGCCAATTGGCCCGTGCGGTCGAGAGCAACGGCACCGACGGTGCCGTGGCCCAGTTCGGCCATGGTCAGCTCTTCGGGCAGGACGCCCACGGGCACCACATAATAATCCGCTGGATCCTCAACGAAGCTGAGCCCTTGCGCGCGGCAAAAATTCTCCGCCCCCTGGCCGGCGAGCATCACATGGGGCGTTGCCTCCATTACACGGCGGGCACCGCGGATCGGGCTTTCCAGATGCGCGATGGCGGCGAGGGAGCCCGCCCGCCGATAGAGGGTTTGCGGTGTGGCGGGGTCGCTCCCGACCATGATTGAGGCGTCGAGTTCCGCATAGCCAGCCTTATTGGGCGGCGCGCCTTTGCCTGCGATGTAGAGACCGGAGGCTTCCATGGCCACGATCATCGCCTCGACCACATCAACGGCGCGCTCGCCCGCCTCGAGCATGGTTTTGCCTTTGCCTGCGAGGTCAAGGAGGTGTTGATCAGCGGCGCTATAGTCGCGGCCATGCTTGGCGCCTGCGCCGCCATGAATGGCAAGGGCGACGGGCGCATCATGAGTGGGGGATGGGGCATCGGCCATGGGCGGGGCTCCTTTGGGGCCGCATCGTTTCTACGGCAGCATCACTGTGGTGGCGGGTTGGTTTCTCCCCGCCTCAATCGTGATTGATATGGCAAGAGCGGCGCCGGTGGGCTAGAGGAAAGCGTTGCCGTCTTGAAAGGAAATCGCCCATGGCTGCTGCCGCTCATCCCACCCTCGCGCTTATCCGCCATGGTCAAAGCGAATGGAACCTGGCGAACCGCTTTACCGGCTGGGTTGATGTTGATCTCACCGACAAGGGCATTACCGAAGCGCGCAAGGCCGGACAGCTCCTGAAAGAGACGGGTACGGAGTTTATAGCCTGTTACACCTCGGTCCAGCGCCGGGCCATTCGTACCTTGTGGCTGGCGCTGGAGGAAATGGACTACGTCTGGTTACCGGTGACAAAAAACTGGCAGTTGAATGAGCGCCATTATGGCGGGCTCACCGGGCTGAATAAACAGGAGACGCGCGAGAAACATGGCGACGACCAGGTCCATATCTGGCGTCGCAGCTACGATGTTCCGCCGCCGCCCATCGCGGATGACCATCCCGAGAATCCAAACCATGATCCGCAATATGCCCATCTTGCCAAAACGCAGCTGCCAGCATCAGAGTCGCTGAAAATGACCCTCGACCGGGTCCAGCCCTATTGGGAGGCGGAGATTGCCCCGCGCGTGCGAGCCGGCGAAAGCCTGATCATTGCGGCCCATGGCAATTCCCTGCGCGCGCTGGTCAAACTCCTGATGCAGGTCTCGGACACGGATATTCCCGGCGTTGAAATCCCCACGGGCAATCCGCTGGTTTTCACCTTCGAAGAGGGAAGCCTTAATCCTCTTTCTGCTGATTATCTTGATGCCGACCGGGCACAGGCGCTCCCGCCGCTGCCTAGTCCTCAGGGCTGAAACCCGCGCGGGTTTTCCCCGCGTCGCTGTATAAGCCTATTGGGGTTGGCGTCTCCCATGCTTGTGGGCTCGCAAGGGATTGGTTAAGCTTTTGAAAAATACCAATTTAGCGGAGGACCCCCATGCAGGGATTGATGATGAACCGGCCCTTGCTCACCACAGAGCTGTTGCGCCACGCGGTTCGCAATTTCCGAACGACCGAAATTGTCACACGCACCGTCGAGGGACCCATCCACCGGTATACCGTTACTGATGCCGACCGGCGCATCGCCCAGTTGGCCCATGCGCTGCAGCGGATGGGCGTTAAGCCCGGTGACCGGATCGGTGTGATCGGCTGGAATACCTATCGCCAGTTTGAGATGTATTATGCGGTGGGCGGGATCGGCGCGGTTCTGCATACCATCAATCCGCGTCTGGGCCCCGAAAATGCAGGCTATGTGATCAATCACGCGGCGGATGATTTTATTTTCTGTGACATTACGTTTTTACCACTGGTGGAGGCGTTGATGCCCCATCTGTCGTCCGTGAAAAAAGTTGTGGTACTGACCGATGACGCCCATCTGCCGGACTCAAAACTTGACCTCGTCGCCTATGAAAGCCTGATCGCGCCGGAAGAGCAAAGCTTCGATTTTCCGGAGTTTGATGAGAATTCTGCGGTTGCCATGTGTTACACGTCCGGCACCACGGGAAATCCGAAAGGCGTTCTTTATTCCCACCGGGCGATTGTCCTTCAGACGCTGGCCACGGGGTCGACGGCTGGCCTGGGGCCGCAAGAAAGCGACGTCATTCTGCCGATTGTGCCGATGTTCCATGTGAATGCTTGGAATATTCCGTACTCGGCCATGATTGCCGGATCAAAGCAGGTTTATCCCGGCCCGCGTCTCGACGGTGAAGGGCTTTATGTACTTCTTGAGGGCGAGAAGGTGAACTATGCCCTCGGTGTACCGACGGTCTGGCTTGGGTTACTGGGCTATCTGAAGGAAACCGGCAAAACGCTGACCCATCTGAAAATGGCTTTTTCCGGCGGCTCGGCTCTGTCGGAGGTGATTATTGATGGCTTTGCCGAGCATGGCGTCGAGGTCCAGCAAGGCTGGGGCATGACCGAAATGTCACCGGTGGGCACGGTCAATAAACTGCCGCCGCATGCGGTGAAACTGCCCCGGGATCAACGTATCAAGATGCAGCTAAAAGCCGGGCGGTCCATGCCGTTTGTGGAAATGCGGCTTACGGACGATGATGGCGTGGTCCAGCCCCATGACGGGATTACCGATGGCCGGCTCCAGGTGCGGGGCCCCTGGATCATTGATGAATATTATAAGGCGGATGCGCCCACCTGCACCCCCGATGGTTGGTTTGATACCGGCGATGTGGCGACCATCGATCCCGATGGTTTCCTTCAGATTACGGATCGGTCAAAAGATGTGATCAAGTCGGGCGGGGAATGGATTTCCTCAATCGAGATCGAAAATGCAGCGCTCTCCCATCCCGATGTGGCGCAAGCGGCGGTGATCGCCATCCACCATCCGAAATGGCAGGAGCGTCCGCTCCTGATCATCGAACGGGTAAACGGCACGGACCCGTCTAAAAAAGAGCTGTCAGAATTTGTGAATGCGCGTCTGCCTAAAATTGCCTGGCCCGACGCCATCGAATTTGTCGATGCAATCCCCCTTGGCGCGACGGGCAAGGTGCTGAAAACCGAACTGCGCAAGATGTTCAAGGATTATAAATTTCCCGGCACCTGAATTTGCCCGCGCAAGCGCTGGCTTCAGGATAAGAGGGCCCTTCGCCAGACGGGCCCCTCTTTTTTTTGGGTGTGCGGCTTTTTGGTGAGAGGCGGCAGAGGGTTTTTCCGCCAACCTTTTTTTCCGCCCGGCGACGGATATCTGCGTGCCAACCGTTAGAGGGGTAAGACGACGGGCCCCAAGATGGTTCAAAACAGGAAGTAAAGGGCCTTAATGGCGGTCCCGGCACACCATGACCCCGATATCGGGGGCGATCAGGCCGATTTGCGAGCGGCGGCCACGGGTGATGCCCGGGCCGCGTCCCGTCTTTATGACGCCCATGCGCGCACGATCTATGCGATTGGCCTGTCCATGTTGCGATCGCCCACCCAGGCGGAGGATGTGGTCCAGGACAGTTTTTTGCGTCTTTGGCGGCATATTGATGACCTTGCGCGGGACGCGGTGCCGCTGCGGCCGTGGCTTATTCGGGTCGCGTCAAACCGGTGCATCGATATCCTGCGCAAGCATGGGGAGGTTTGCGATGACGGCATGCCAGAACCCATGGACGCTGCGCCCGGGCCCCATGACCAATTGGCCACGGCGCAATTGGGGGCCGAGATCGATAGGGCGCTTCTGGCCATAACCGACGGGCAAAGACTGGCCCTGACCTTGACGGCCAAACTCGGCTTGTCCACGCGCGAGGCGGCAAACGCCATGGACATGGGCGAGCGGGCGGTGGAATCACTGGTGGCGCGGGCAAAAAAGGCGTTACGGCGAAAGCTGGCTGATGTGGCCGCAGATTTTATTGAGAGGTAGATGCGTATGATCCCCCTTACCCTTGGCCAACCGCCGAATGATCCGTTTGATTACCTGATGGAGACGCATTTTACGAAGGCGTTGGATAAAGCGCGCCCATCGGACGATTTGCGCCGCCGCGTGTTGGCGGATTTCGATGATCAGTATACTGTTCGTAAAACGGCCCTATCTTCACCGGCCCTATCTTTACCGGCCATGAATAGCGCGTCCCGTGATACGCTGTGGCCAGCACAGATTGCTCAAGCGATCCAGCGGCTTTTTGGATTGTCGCCGGTGCCTGCGATGATCGGGGCCGTTTTCGCCATGGTGATTGGGTGTGTGACCGCGTTGAATGTTCCGTTGCTCGATAAAAATCCGCTTACGGATCAGCGGGCTATCATTGCCGAGGCTGACACTCTTTCGACCCAAGGAACGCCGGAAGAAATATTGCTTGCGCTGTTGAGTGATCTGGAGGTGCAAAACAGCGCCACATTTGACGAAAGCGTGTGGCAAGGCGAACAGACGTCTGCCCAAAGCGAGTCCGATGACGGAGACCGGCCATGAAAAATCCCCTTCTACTGTGGGCCTCGATCCTGGTGAATGTGGCGTTAGTCAGTTTTGTGGTCACACGGTTTGTGGCCCCGGCGGTTGGCCCGGTGGCGTCAGATCCCGCTGCCCAACACGAAGCCCAAAACACACGGGAAAAACAGGGCCCCCGGTTTGATCGGCGTTTACCCCGGGAATTGCGCAGTCTTGCGCGTCTTGAGATGTTGACCGATGAGCAACGTTCCTCCGTACGCGCTATTATTGATGCGCGGTTGCCAGCCATTCAGGCGCAGGGTGAAAAAGCGCGTATCGCCAGTCGTAATTTTCGTGAAGCCATGAACCAACCCGGTTTTGCTCCCGATGTAGTCAAAGCAAAAGCAGAATTGATGATTGCCGAGCGGCTGACGTTCCATCGGCTCGCAACCCAAACCCTGATTGATGCCGTGGCGACCTTGCCACCGGATGCCCAATCGGCACTGATCGAGGAGAACCGCCGCCATCGCGATAGGCGGCGGCGGGGGCGCCGTCATCGTATCGATCGCATCCGTTCCGGGCCGGGTGAATAACGGCCACCGCACTTTTTTGCGCATGACCCGACGGGAATTCG
This sequence comes from Pseudomonadota bacterium, assembly GCA_039819545.1. GTDB lineage: Bacteria > Pseudomonadota > Alphaproteobacteria > Caulobacterales > Parvularculaceae > CALLPQ01. The sequence goes on from JBCBRS010000001.1 coordinate 10,339, forward strand.
AAAGCCAACCGTCTTGGAGGCAGGGCGATGGATGAACCAAAGAGGATCCTATGAAACAGACACGCAGAAACACGCTCATCTTGACTACAGCGACGCTTTTGATGGCCGGTGGTCTTTCCGCCTTTGCCCAGGAGACGGGTACGGACGATAAATCGGCGCGCAAAGATCGCGCCACCCGCATGATTGAGCGTTTTGACACGAATGGTGACGGGGCGGTTGATCAGTTTGAAGTGGATGAGAACCACGCAAAGCGCTTTGAAAGCATTGATGCCAATAGCGACGGCTTCTTGACCCGAGCGGAGGCGCGTGACGCCGCTGACCAACGTCTTGCCGAGCGCCGCGCGACGATGGACGAACGCCGTGCAGAGCGCCGGGCCCGTTACGACGCCATGAGCGAGGAAGAGCGCGCGGCGCTTAAGGAGAAGCGTAAACGACGCGGCAAGAAAGCCCGGCGCGGGCGCGGCGGCAAAGGGCGCGGATTTGATGCGGACCGGATGTTTGACCGGGCGGACCAAAATCAGGATGGCGAAGTTAGTCGCGCGGAGTTCGACGCCACCCGCAAGGACCGGATTATGCGCGCAGACCAGAACGCCGATGGCCGGGTGACGGCCGAAGAGTTGAAGGCTTTTGCCAAAGAGCGGCGGAAAGATCGTCGGGGTGGCTCGCGCGGGCGAGGCTCGCGCGGCTCCTGATTATCCTCTGATTACTTTCTGACGACCCTGGCCCGGGCACCTGCTCCTTCAGACAGGGGGCGATAGGCGGCGCTCTTTGCGTCCGGTCTTTTTCCTCCCTTTCCTGGTGTCATGGTGCCCACCTCCTTCTCTTTCCAGGGTAACAAAGGCCGGTTTCGCTTGAGCCGGCCTTTTTCGCCTCTGAAAGAGGCTTTTTGTCAGGCCCAGGATTTTCGGTATACTCGAATGTTAAGGGTAATGGGCACTGGCTTAGGGGTTTCATGGCGGGAATACGGGTCTTCGTAAAAGCGGTTTTCGGGACGATCGCTGTTGTCCTGGTGTTCGCTATTCTTGCGCTGGCCGTTTTGTGGTTTTTCCGGCTTCCTGTTGCCGAATGGGCAATCAAAACGGCAGCGGCGCGGGCGGGCTATAAAGACGTTGCCATCACCGTGACCGAGGTGGACCTGTCCAAGGTAACGCTCGAAGCCATGACCTTGAAGATGAATGACGTGCCAAGCATGCGCCTTGATCGGGCCGAGGCAACCTATTCGTGGCGTACCCTCCTGACGGATCGAAAGATTGATACCCTGACGGTTGGGCCGGGTGTGTTCCATGGGGCGCTTACCGATGATCTGACCTTGACCGTGGCGGGGCAAACCGTACCGCTGGTCGCCGATGGTAGGCAGGTGGATGCACCGTCACAGCCGATCTCTATTCCCGCAGACAGGATCACGGTCCGTCCCCTAACCTTAAAAATTACCACGCCGGGCGGTCCCGTCAGCGGGGTTTTATCGGGCGGGTTTGCTCCAAAAAGCGGGGGCTCCCTAACGGCCCGGGTGACCGGTGCGGCGGCGGGTCTGTCGACATTTACCGTGTCCGACATCGCCTCTCAGCTTGAAGTTACGGTCGACCCGCACGGGGTATTTACCCTGTCGGGTGATCTTGCCGGCGGCCTCGCCACACCGATTGGCACGGTGGAGGCGCTGCAGCTCACCGCCACAGGGAACGGCGCCGTTGATTGGGACGAAGCGAAAAGTATGGTCAATGGCTGGTCAGCGCAGGTGGCGGTGGACCTGGCCTCGGCAGCAGTGGCCCTGGCGCAGGCGGGGGAGGCGAGCGCTGCCGTGGCTGCAGCCATCAATGCCCTCGATCAAATGATCGCCTCGGAAGGGGCGCAGACGGATCGTCCGGAAGGTGATCCCCTCGGCACCGTGACGCTTTCGGGGGCCCTGATGCTCGATGTGGGCGATGATGGCATACGGACGGTCTCCGTTACGCCGGGCCGGGCCCTGACCGCCCGCAATGATCGCAATGAACATCTTATTATCGAACCGCATACAGATTTTTTATTCTCTGCCTCAGGTGGTGAGCGGCGATTGTCTTTCAGCCCCGATATCAAGACCCGGTGGATAACAACACGCGCCAAGGTGAACCTGTTGGAAACACAGCCCGGTGAACTCTCGGCAGATGGGGAAGTAACCCTGCCAGCGCAGTCGATTGCTCTCCTCGGCGGGGAAGGGCAAACCGTTTTTGATGCCCTGCGTCTAACCTTTACGGGCAACCGCACCGCGAACCGCTATTTCCTGTCGCTGGTCCCGGAAGGGACGATCCGGTCTATTGAGCGTGAGCCTCTGGCGCTGGGCAAAATCCGGTTTGATGGTCAGCCGATTGACGTTACCTACATTGCCGCGCCACCGGCGGGCGTACCCGTCCTGACCATGCAAATGGCAAACCGCGCGGGCAGCGCGCGGCAGTCCTGTTTGCGGATTGGCGAAACATCACTCCGACTTGATCCCGAATCCCTGTTGATGCGGGTTGAGGATGCGCGTGTGTGCCCCACGGACAAACCGCTCCTTTCTCTGATTTCTGTTGATCCATTGCGCGCGCGGGTCGGGGCGGTGATCTCCGCCCCGCGCATTGCCTATCGCCACGGTGACGCGAGCCTCGTGGGGCGCCCCCCCGCTATAGTCATGAACGGTCAATGGGATAGCGGCGCCGAAGCCTTGACCATTAGCGGCGATTTTACCGGCGGGCGGGCAATCCTGAATGATGCCATTGGTCTTTCGAAAACCGATGGCCGTATTCAGGCGGAGATACGCGGCGAGGTCCTCAGTGTAAGGACCGAGCTGCAGGACATTTTTATTGAGCAGGCGTCCACACCGCAAATGGTTGCCCCGGTGCGCGCGAACGGGCTTTTGACCTATGCGGATGATCTCGCCGAATTTTCAGCCGATATCGCCACGCCTGATGCGACCGCGTTGGGTACCATCCGGGGGCAGCATAATATTATCGCGGGCAGGGGCGATATGGCCGTTGATGTTGCGGCGCTGACCTTCCTGCCTGATGGATTGCAGCCCGTTGATCTCCTGCCGGGCCTGCAGGGAATTATTGCCGATGCCACGGGCGGCGTTGGCGGTGAGGCACAGTTTGCCTGGCAGTTGGGAGCGGCGAGCACCACAGCGAGCAACACAGCGGGCGACGCGTCGGGGGAAGCTGCCGCCATGACGCTGTCCTCGTCGGCCTTGGTAACGGCGCGCGATTTGACCTTTACGGGGCCCGGCCGGGCAATCACCGCCACGGGCGGGGTGACCGGGTCGGCCCGTTTTGTTGATCTGTTACCGGCGCGCAGTGACGGGGTACAAACCATCAAGATCGGGTTGATCGACCTTGACGCAATCCGGCTTGAAGATGGGGTCGCGGAAATCGAATTTCCGGGCGATGACACGGTGCGGGTGATTAAGGGCGAGTTCCCGTGGTTCGGCGGAACACTCGGCGCCTATGATACGGTGGCCGCCCTCACCGGGGAAACTGTCACCACGGCGCTGCGGGCCGAGGCAATCGACCTTGGGGCATTTCTCACCTTTCTCGATATTCCAGGGCTTAGCGGGGAGGGCACGGTGGATGGGTCCTTGCCAATTATTGTGGAGGACGGGCGCATCCGTGTGGAAGACGCGGTCCTGCGGGCGGCGACCCCGGGGGTGATCCGCTTTGATAGTCAGGTAACCAATGAAATCGCCAAGGCCAGCGACGAGACCCGGCTTGCCTTTGATATCCTGCGCGAGCTGACCTTTGATACGTTCGAGGCAACGATCAATGGTGCCCTTGACGGCCAGTTGCGGGTCGCGCTTGTTTTTGAGGGCACCAACGCAATCACCATCAATAAGGAGCGTGTGCCCGCGCCGGTGATCTATCGGATTACGCTGGAGGGGCCCTTGCCGGGGCTGATTTCCCAGCGCTTGCAGTTCTCCAATTTTTCTTTCAACCCAATACCCGACTAGGATGAGGCGCCTGGCGGCATAATTTTGCCCCATAGGCCGATAGGATGTGATAGACTTTTTGAACGCGCCGGATAGGGGAGCCCATGTGCCCGGCACAAAATGAGGGATATAATGAGCAAACGCCCTTTTGCATTGCGGACCCGGGATTCGGGGACAATGTTGGTGACACCTTTTGCGCTCGCCGCCCTGGTGGCCGGGTGCGCCACGGTGAAGGTCGAGCCGCCCAGCGAGCCGATTGAAATCAATCTCAATGTGCGGATTGAGGGCGAGCTGCGGGTCAAGCTTGACCGCGAAATTGAAACTCTGATCGACGAAAATCCGGATATTTTCTAGATCACCCTGACGAGCAAATCGAATGCGATTGCGGAGAGAAAAATGATCATTGCACGGCTTATGACAAGCTTCGCCGTTCTGTTGGCGGGATTTTCCCTAGTGATGTCGGCGGATGCGTTGCCGGCGGCGGTGGCCCAGGCGAAGGCCAATTGTGTGGTTGGTGAGAAAGCTGACGGATATCTCGGTTTTGTACCGGGGAAAACAGCAAGTACCGAGCTGCGCCGGCAAGTCCGCGGTATCAACCAGCAGCGCAAGTCAGCGTACGCCAGCCTTGCCCGGAAAAATGGGGTCAGCGTTGAGGTAACGGCAGCCCTGACCGCAGAAAAACTGATCCGGGCTGCCCGCCCCGGCGAATGTGTACGCGGTACCGATGGGCGCTGGGTAAAGAAATAGACGACGCGCCTCGCGCTCACTTGGTCTGTGTGCGTCGCCGAAGGGCGAACGCCACGCCCACTAGTGAAATCCCGAGCCAGAAAATCTCGATCACAATCGAGGCAGCATTGGGTGTGCGCCAAAGCGAATACAAGATCAGCACCGCCCCGATGCCGTTGATCAACGGATAGGCAAGTCCGGTGCTAACCATCCGGCCAATCTGCGACAGGAAATAGGTGCCAACCACGCAAGCGACACCCACAAATCCAATGGCATCGGCCACCGTCAGATCATTCAGCATAGTGTCGCTTCTTCCCTTGGCATGACGCCTCTATCTGACCGTCGGTGTAGCCCGTCGAATGATGAGGGCGTAAGGCTTAGGCCTGCATCGTCCATCCCTCAACACCCATGGCCGCCTGACGTACAGCCTCAGAGCGGGTGGGGTGGGCGTGACAGGTGCGGGCGATATCTTCAGACGAGCCGCCAAACTCCATGGCCAGCACCACTTCGGCGATCAACTCACCGGCCGCAACGCCGATAATATGGGCACCGAGGATTTTGTCGGTGCCTTCCTCGGCGAGGATTTTCACAAATCCATCCGTCTCATGATTGGTTTTGCCGCGGCTGTTCGCAGAAAACGGAAACTTGCCAGCTTTGTAGGCAATACCCGCCTCTTTCAGTTCTTCTTCGGTTTTGCCGACACTCGCCACCTCCGGATAGGTGTAGACAACATTGGGGACGAGATCATAATCCACATGTCCGGGCTTACCGGCGATAATCTCTGCCAGGGCGGCGCCGTCATCTTCCGCCTTGTGGGCCAGCATCGGGCCGGTGATGCAATCGCCAATGGCGAAAATTGACGGCACATTGGTACGGAAATGGTCTGTCTCGATAAATCCGCGCGCGTCGGTTTTTACACCGACACTGTCGAGACCTAACCCATCTGTATGCGGACGACGACCAATAGCCACCAGCACTGTATCGCAGTCAAGTGTTTCCGCATCGCCGCCATTGGCCGGCTCCAGCGTAACTTTGGCTTTGGTCTTCAGGGTTTCAACACCGGTCACCTTGGTTGACAGGCGAAATTCCATCCCCTGCTTTTTCAGGATACGGTGGAATTGTTTCGAAACCTCACGGTCCATGGTGGGCAGGATGCGGTCAAGATATTCAATGACGGTCACTTTCGCGCCAAGGCGCCGCCAGACCGACCCCAGCTCCAGGCCAATCACGCCGCCGCCGATCAGCACGAGATGTTTTGGCACGGCAGGCAGATCAAGGGCGCCGGTGGAGGAGACAACCCGCTTTTCATCAATCGTCACCCCGGGCAGGGGCGTAACCTCCGACCCCGTTGCGATAATGATATTCTTTGTTTTGAGGGTCTGTTTTTTGCCATCATGGCCCGTGACCTCGACGGTGTCCGGTGCTATTATTGTCCCGGTACCAATAAATTGGTCCGCTTTATTTTTCTTCAGCAGATAATCAACACCTTTAGTCAGACCATCGACCGCATCGTCTTTTTGTTTGAGCATTTGAGGCAGATCGACTTTCACGCCGCTTGCCTTGATCCCCAATTGAGCAAAGTCGGTGGTTGCCGTTTCATAAAGCTCCGACGCATGCAGCAGGGCCTTGGAAGGGATACACCCCACATTGAGGCAGGTGCCACCGAATTTGCCGGTTTCACGCTTTTCGATACACGCGGTTTTCAACCCCAACTGCCCGGCGCGAATGGCCGCGTTATAGCCGCCGGGCCCGCCGCCAATGATCACCACGTCATAAATATCGCTCATGCTCGCCTCTGTCTTTTTGGATGCCTGTTACGCCAATCCCTATAGCAAAGCGTGTGCAAATTGAATCGAGAATTGCGCCACGGCTGAGCTTTTCGCGCGCCAGAGGCCCAGAGCCAAAGCCCAGAGCCAAAGCCCAGAGCCAAAGCCCAGAGCCAAAGCCAGTCGCCGGCGCAGTGCGTGAACCGCAAGGGCAAGACCATCATTCGCGGGCGGTCAAAACAGAACCCTCAAAGGGGTTCTCAGGGATCGCGCTGGGTGCGGGTCCATGTTTTGGTGGACCGGCGTCCCTCGCGGCCGTGGATTTTTGTTTTATTCAGAATAAATCCGGGTACCCCGCGCAGGGCCGCCGCGGGCAGGACGTTGCGGCCATGACGGGCCCAGACGATCGCCACGATGACGAGCAGTCCAATCAAACCGACGCTAGCGAGGATTGCCGGGAAAACGATACCGGTGAGCACCATGAGGCTCGTCAAGGCCACCAGCACGACGAGGCCGCTGATGAGTAGGACAAGCGGTGGAATGGCAATATCAAAGGCCAGCGCCGTCAGCCGCAGATCGCCCTGACGCAGCCCGGCAAGGGCCAGCCCCATGGCCTCGCGCTTTGCCACGGCAAGAGCACCATGTTCCCAGCGGGCGCGCTGCGTGGTCGCGGCGCGATCGGTGGCGGGCAATGTGCTGGTAACAACGGCATTTTCCACCAGCACCGGCGCATACCCCCGGCGCACCAGATGGACCGTCAGGCCCAAATCCTCAACAATGTCGCCCGTGCCCTCAAAATGATCCCGCAACACAGGGTAAGGGAACGCCATGCCGCTGCCGGTCAGGCGGGTCACGTCAAACAGCCGAAAAAGGCCACGCATCCGGATCTTGTTCATCACGAGCCAGGCAAAGGCCGCGATCGACTGCCCGGGTGTCGCCGGTGTTGGTGCATCCATCAGGTAGAGCGCCTGTGCTGGTCTGCCGAGATGGTCCGCAGCCTGAATAATTCTCTCGAGACAACGCTCGCCGAGAAGACAGTCGGCATCCACGAAAACCACAATATCGACCGGACGCTCGCGCAGGGCATCGAGCCCGAAGGCCAGTGCATAGCCTTTACCGCGCTGATCTGTATTCTGGCGTTCCAAAACATCAGTATTGGAGTGGCCGTCGAAAATCTGGTGTGACTTTTCCGCAGTCTCGTCGGTGCAATTGTCGGCAACAACGATCAGGCGCATGGTCTCACGCCGCTGGGCGAGCAGGGCTCGCAGGGTTGGCTCAATGGTCCCCGCCTCATTATGGGCGGGGACGATGATGGCAACGGTGCCCGCAAAAGAACGGCGCATTGCGCTTGCGCCGGTCTCTTCGGTCCGCTGGCCCATGCCGCCCAAACACTCCACCACAAAGAAAGCTGCTGGCACCAAGGCGGCCAGAACAAGGAGTGACAGGAAAAACGAAAACACAGGTCCTACGCCTCGGTTTTCAGTTGCCGCCGACGCCACCGATAAAACGTCAGTATGCCAATGAAAGATGGAAAGAAGGCCAGTGTACGCGAGGCTGCAAGCCTTAAAGACGGTGCCGGATCATCGCGGTTTGCAAATCGGTCGTAGAGCGCGCGGGCGAGATAAAGCAGCACCACACCCATTACCACCGCCAACCCCCACAAGATCGGGATGCCAATGGGCACAACGTAATACGTAAAGCCGGTGATTGCCGCCGCCGCCATTAGAGTAACAACCGGGATACCAAAACCCCAAAGGATGGCGTCGCGCGTTTCGGCGACCTTGAACCGCTCCGGCGGTGCCCCGTGGAGCGCCGCTGAAAAAGCGTTGTTAAAGCCGGTCTGCCGGTGTTGCCGCCACCAGCCCGCTACGCTCTTTTTTTTTTGCGTCGATGTGGCCATCGGCACATCGACGCGTCCCACATGGTGCCCCCGCCCGCGGGTGCGTAAACAAAAATCCTGAATATCGGCGGTCATCAGGTCGCCGCGAAACCCGCCAAGCTCAACAAAATTCTTTACACGCATTAAAACGCTGTCGCCGGTCGCCCTGATCTCTTTGACCTCGGGTGCGCCGTTCCCGGGTTTGGCTTCGCCATCGCGGGTCAGACCTTCCAGAACCGCAAGTTCCGGTCGCCGCGCCATGATCTCGCTGGCAATACGCAGCCATTGGGGGTGCAAGACGGCATCGCCGTCGAGAAACTGAACATAGTCAAGGTCATCAGCAAGCTTGCGCAATTGCCGGAACCCGGCGTTGCGCGATCGTGCGGGCGGCGTTTCATTTTCGCCGCGCATTTTCACAACGATGGCACCGGCAGCGCGGGCTGCCTCGCCGGGCGCGCTGTCCCCGCTATAGGTCACAAAGACGACGGGGTGATCGCCAAGGGCCTTAATGGTTTCAAGCGGTGCACCTTGTCCAGGTTTTTCAAGGATCACAAAGCCCAGCGGCGGCAAGTCTGCTCGTGGTGGTTCGGGGGGAAGTTCGGCGGATGATCCAGGGTGTGGTATGGGCGCCCCGATGGCCGCTTGCAAATCCCCTTCGGAGGAAGCAGCTCGCTTTTCCGCAGTAAAAAGTGCGTTGACGGCTTCTTCAGGCCGGATGGTCGGGGCGCTCGCCCCATTGGATTTTTCTCTTGCAGGCTCCGGCAAGGGAGAAACGGGGGGCGCGTCGGGGCGCGCGGCTGGGGGCGATTTGGGGGCCGCGCGCGGTACATTCTCTGCGCGTGCGGCGTTGTTCACAGTCTCAGAAGCGGTCTTACCGGGGGTGTCGTCTCCTTTGTAGCCACCGGCGCCGTTACTGACCTCCTTCAGGTATGGGGCCTCGCGCGGTATCTGATGGTCACTGACCTCGCCCACGGCGGCTAGGTCCTCAATGTCCGGCGGTAAGCTTTCGTCCGTAAACGTATCACCAGCGGCACTGGCCTTGCGACTGGCATGGTGCTGTTCATAAGCGGGAACCGGCGCACCGCCGCTGTCTTCAATCCGCGGCAAGCCAAAGACACCAAAATTCTTCTTATCGTCAACGACCGTGGCGACCGTCGCTTCGCTGATCGTCTCCTCCTGTGCAGAGAAGGCGTAAACCAGCGCCGTGTCGGCGAGGACATTGATCACCCGGGGCACACCGCGCGAATGTTTCGCAACGAGCGCTTTTGCCTCATTGGAAAAAATAGGTCGCCCGGCGCCGGCAACGCGCATGCGCGTATCGATATACGCATGCACTTCTTCGGGGGTGAGCGGCGTCAGGTGAAAGTCCGACCCAATCCGCTGGGTCAATTGCAGCATGTCAGGATGGTTCAGAATTTCCTTCAACTGCGGTTGGCCCACAAGGATCAACTGCAACAGCTGATCACTGCCCGCATTGATGTTCGACAGCATTCGAATTTCTTCCAGCATGTCGCTGGAAAGGTTCTGTGCCTCATCAATGATCAGGACGCAGCGCCGACCTTTGGAATATTCGCTGATAAAAAAGGTCTGCAGCTGCTGGAATAATTCCACATGGGATTTGTTGGAAAAGGGTTGATTGAACCCCATCAGGACCCAGGATAACAGATTGCCTCGATCGGGCTGAATATTCGACAGAAGCGCAATCGTATGCGTATCGGTCAACTGGTCAAGCAGGCGGTGGACCAGCGTTGTCTTGCCACAACCAACCCCGCCGGTAATTACCGAAATACCCGCATTGTTCAGTACACCATATTCCAGCATGGCATAGGCAAGACGGTGGTTACGGCCCCAGAACATAAAGGCCGGGTCGGGCTGGATGGAAAATGGCTTTTCCGTGAGATCGAAGAATTGTTCGTACATTGTCGCGTTCGTTCGGCAACCGGCGGCCCTTAGGTCAAACAGACCGATTGCCGGTTGGTGGTCTTTATTGGGCGTTGTTTGCCGGCGATGATCAGGCCTGTCGCAAGAGATCGCGCACTTTATCGGCATGGCGGAAGCGTTTGCCGCCAAGGTCGAGGGATTTCTCCAACTGGGCACGCGCCCCTTCCTTGTCACCGAGCGTTAACAGCGTTGCCCCCAGATGATAGCGCAGTGTTGCCGCATTGGGATAGTTTTCAATCGCGCGCTTGAGAATTTCCGCGGCCTGTTCTGGTTGTCCGGCTTTGTAGTAGGCCCAGCCCACCGTATCCTGAAAATCGGGATTCGGAATATCGCGCAGCGTCTGCGCAACCTCAATGGCGCGCGAAAGGCTTTGCTGGTCTTCTTTGAAGTCCGAGATCAGGCTCACATAGTTGTTGGCAACAAGGCGGTCATCGGGGCGACGGCTGAGGAGGTTTTCATAGACAACGATGGCCTCGTCAAAGCGTTGCTCATTCATCAGAATGTCGGCTTCAAAGATTTTCAGGCCGTAGTTTTTGGGAAATTTCTCAAGCCCGGCATTGATCAGGGCAAAGGCTTCGGGGCGGCGTCCGCTGCGCAGATAATACCGATAAAGAAGGTCGTAAGCCTCCACCCGCTCCGGCGCGACGCGTAAGGATTCGTTCAGGGCCGATTCAGCATCGTCGAGCTTGTTTTCAGAAAAATAGACCCGGGCAAGCAGGATGCGCGCATCGTAATTGTCGGGATCATTGGCAATCATCTCCTTCAGGAGCGTGCGTGCATCCTCGTTGCGGCCTTCTTCGATATAGGCACTGATCAGCGTCGTTAGCGGTTGCGCGCTCAGCGGTTGGGCTTCATTGGCCGTACTCAACTGGTCAATGGCGCTCTTGTAATCGCCCCGTCCAATGGCAGCTGTCCCAATAATCTGGTTGATGGTGGTATCGCCTGCATTGGCTTTTTCTTTCAACAGGCTGGCCACTTCCTCCGCACCCTGCCAGTCGCGCAAGGACAAACGCGTTGCTGCAAGGAGCCGTAATCCTTCCACATTATTAGGTGATTTTGACAGCGATTCCGAAAGCGCCCGCTCGGCCCGCTGCAGACCATTATTACGGATAAGGAATTGCGCGAAGGCATTGGTGACGAGCGGGTCAGCGTTCGACTTTTCAAAGGCAAGGGTCAGCCGTTGGTCGGCGAGTTCGGTATCGCCAATCTGTTCAAACGCCGTACTCAATAAAACGAGCGCGTTGGTGTCATCGGGGCTACTGCCCAGAACCGTCCGTAGGTCAATGATCGCGTCTTCATATTGCTGGTCTTCGAGCAGTAGGGCAGCGCGTTTTGTCAGCGCACCGGTATTGCCGCTATCCTCGGCAAGGACCTCATCGATCAACGCGCGGGCATCTTTACGGCGGTTGCGGGTAATGTGGAGACCGGCCAGCGCAACCTTGGCACGGTTTCGTAACGCGTCATCTTTACGCTCAGTGGCATAGCCGTTGTAGATTGCTTCGGCTTCGTCATATTTTTTTTCAGCGATCTGAAAATCAGCGAACGCAAACTGCAATTCCACATCGTCAGGATCAGCGGTGATAAAGTCGCGGAACGTGGCTTCCGCTTTTTCCGCGCCGTCAAGCTGGTAATCAAGACGCACAAGGTTGACGCGGTTATCAAGATTGCCGGGCGTCATCTCCGCCACGGCCTCCAGCGGCGCACGGGCCTCAGCGGCACGCCCCGCGCGAACGAGATATCGTGCATAGGTGGCCCGGTAAGACGGATCGTCCGGGTTCGACGCAATCAGCGACTGAAAGACATCGTCGACTTCGTCTTCGCGGCCAAGCTTGCCCAAAAGCTCAATCTTCATAAGCTTAAGCAGGGTGTTGTCTTCGTTCGCGGACAAACCCTTGTTCACCTGCGCCAGAGCATCGTTGATGCGGTCGTCGCGGACAAGATCAGCAACGATCAGCGAGACGGCATTGCGGTTGGTTGGTTCTTTTTCAAGGATATCGCGCGCCATTTCCACGGCGCGGGAGCGATTGCCCACTTTGTAAAAAACACTCGCCTTCAGGGCCTGGGCATCCAGATTGTCCGGGTCAACGGCCAGAGCCTTTTCGGCTGTGGCTTCAGCTTCGGTTTCGTCACTGGCCAGCAGATAGATATTACCCATCTTCACAAGGGCTTCGATATTGTCAGGCTGCAGACGAACAAAGCGCTGCAGGAGGCCGAACATATTCTGGTATTCGCGGTTCTGTTCCGCGATGTCGATCAGCCCTTCCAGCGCAGGCAGATGGGTTTCATCAATGGTGAGCGCATTGCGGAACTCAATCCCCGCGCGCACGGTGTCACCATCCTCCAGATACGCCAGCCCGCTATTGGTGAATTTTTCCATGCGCTGTTCGGGCGAGGAGCAAGCCGTCAGGGCGGTGCCCAACATCAAAACCGCAGCAAAAGCGGAAAGTCGGCGGGCGGGGGAAAAAACGGGTCGGCGCATGACTAATCCTCATACAATATCGGGGGTGGGCCTGTCGGGCCCGCGCGCACCAGGTGGCGTTAGGGTTGGTGGTCTAGCCCCGCTTGGGCCTTACCACCGTTTAGGGTGGCTAGCATTATTGGATTTGTTCATAAAGCCAAAAGGTTCAAGCCTTTCGCAGCCCCTATTAACGACTGGCGTGCCGTCTTCATGATAAGACTGCCGGGCACCCGCGGGATTAGGCATGGTATCTCGTGTGCAGCGCAGTATAACGGCAATGATCTGAGAAGACCCGCCACGGTTTTGGGCTGGTTAAGAGGTTATGTGAAGGAAGCGAGTGCGAATGGGAAACGATTTTACACTTGAAGATATCCAAATCATCCTACGGCGGCGCCTTGTTTACCTCATGGTGCCGATTATCGTTTTAATCCCGCTTTTGATCATCGGGGTGTTGTTGCTCCCTGCGCGTTACACTGCCGAAGGGATCATGCTCATCGAATCCCCGCAAATCTCCGAAACGCTTGTCCAAGGCACAGGCGCGACCCGGGCGCTGGAGCGTATTGAGGTGACCCGCCAGCGTATCCGTACCCGCCCACAATTGCTTGATATTGCTGACCAGACAGCGCTTTTTTCCGAACGCTCAAGGTTGTCCGAAACCAAAAAAGTCAAGCGCATGCAAAAGCGCATGAAGGTAAAGCCAATCACCAGCCGGTTCGTGACCAATACGTCTGGCCGCGATACCCTGGCGTTTTCGGTTGCCTATACCGATCCGTCGCCAATCAAGGCCATGAAGGTCGCCAATGAGCTGATCAACCGGTTTGAGCGCGAAGACAGTAAACGCACCACCACAGAGACCTCCAATACGACCGAATTTTTTGAGCGCGAGGTTGAGGAAAAATCCGGCGCGCTGCGCGCATTGCAGGATGAGATTGCCACCTTCAAGGCCGAAAATGACGGGAGTTTGCCCGAGCAGCTTGATCTGCATTCGCGCCAGTTGGAGCGGTATATCCAGCAATTGGGTGGCCTGGATAATCAGCTTTCCTCCATTGAGGAGGACAAGCGGTTCGTTGAATCCCAAATTGCCAGCATTGCGTCGGGCGGAGGGAGTGAGAATAGCCCCGAAACACTCCTGATCTCAAAGAAGGCTCAATTGGGAGAATTGCGCTCGCGCTATACCAACGCGCACCCCGAGGTGAAGGCCCTGCGCGCTGAAATCCAAGCGTTGGAACGCCAGCTGTCACCGGGCCGGGAATTGCAGCGGTTGCAGCGCCAAGTTGACGAGGCGGAAGAAAAGCTCGCCCAGGCCCTGCGTGATGGCGCCGAGCCGGAAATTATCCGCGATCTTGAGGATCAGGTTTCGCTCTATGCCGATCAGTTTGTGCGTAAAGCCACCAACAGTGCAGGCCTCTCCAGCCAGGCCCAGACCTATATCCTGCAAAGCCGTCTGACATCGCTGCAAAACCGCACCCGAGCCGTCAATGAACGACGTGACCAACTACAGGCCCGCATCGACGATCTGGAAGCGCGGATCAACCGGACACCCGCGGTGGAAAGCCAGCTTCTCGACCTGCTGCGCGACCGGAAATTTACCGAAGACGAGCTTGAAAAAGCACGGCTGCGCGTCTCCCAAGCAACCACTAGCGAGAATATCCAGGTGGAGGGGCGCGCCGAGCGGATTACGCAAGTTGAGGCCGCTGCTCTGCCTGAAAAACCGTCGAGCCCCAATCGGCCTGCCTTGATCGCGGTGTCGTTTCTGTTCGCAGGTCTCGTGGGTGTCCTCACCGCGCTTGCCCGCGAATTTGTCAATGTGACCATCCGGGGCCGCAATCACCTGACCGCGCTTCTGGAAGAGCCTCCTCTTGCCGTCATTCCCTATATCGAGGGGACAGAGGCCAAGCGTTTCAAGCTACCCTTCTTCTCTGGCGGCCCCAAGGACGGCCAGAAAACACCGCAGGTCGGCACAAAACCGCCTCGATCAGCCGCTGCGCAGGGCACCATGGGCGACGATGATCTGGGCGCCCTTCCAGCAGAATAAGCAGTGACCGCCTCTGATCATGTCCTTTTAAGGGTCATGATCTCACTCTAAACGTGACGTAAGAAAGACCCACCGCCATGGACCACATCAGAGCAGCCGTCACGAAGGCCCGGGACACGCGCGCCCGCACCACGTCTCCTGCGGGCTTAAAGCCCGGGCAGGTGGACCGCCGGGTCCAGCGTGCCGATGTGGATTTTCAGAGTTTTCAGAAAACGGCCTGCAATTTCGAGCTTTTTGCGCCAAACCGAATCATCGCCAACGAGCATGATCCCGTCCTCAACGCCTACCGAGTCCTGCGGACTCGGGTGCTCCAGAAAATGGAGGCCGAGGGGTGGCGAACGATTGCGGTTGTATCGCCGTCACCGTCTGCGGGCAAAACCGTCACCGCGATCAATCTTGCTATCGCGGTCAGTTCCAGCGCGGCGTCGCGTGTCACCCTCGCTGATTTTGATTTTTACCGGCCCAGCATCTCTCGCTATCTGGGCTTGAACGATCCCGGTTCGATCCTCGACTTTTTCGAGGGCCAGGCCCCGCTGGATACGCTGGTGCGCCGAACGGACCTGGCCAATCTGATGATACTGGCCAATGAGCGGGTAAGCCGCCGAGGATCTGAGTTCCTGTCATCTACTGCGGTCACCGCGATATTTGACCGGGCTGTGCAGTCCTACAACTCCCGGATCGTCGTTATGGATACATCGCCGATCCTCGGCTGTGATGATACAATTGCCTTGTTACCGCAGGTCGACTGCGTGCTTCTCGTAGCGGCAAGCGGGCAGACAAGGGCCGATGAACTCACCGAAGCCAAACGGCTCCTGCGTAATACAAATGTCGTGGGAACGATTTTGAACAAAGCGCCTTCGGTCTCTGCTGGCTCGAGTTACTACTATTACTAACGCGCGGAACGCTAGCCACCGCAGCCTCTTGTTGCAGTGCACAAAAATATTTTGGCTTTCTTGAGCCACAGTCTTGAACCTTTGAGTAAACTGCCCAGTATAAAAGCGGAGTGTAGACCAAGGCTCGGGTGGCTCAGCGAACCAATGACAACCCCCCGCGCGTACCGGTCCTGGGTTAAGGACCGAATTTAAGGACGTGAGCATGGGTAACGGGTCTTCTTATAAGCTGGCAGCGCTGATCGCGGGCGCGGTTATCCTTTATTTTGTGGTCCGAACCGTTCTTGGCGGGGTCTTTGGCAGCACTGAGCAGGCTGAAACCGAAGACGCAGCGACACCCGTGTTCACCGTGAAGGTGACACAGGTTGAGCCCCAGTCGTGGCAGGAAAATCTAGCGGTGCGGGGCCGCACAAAAGCCATTCGCAAAGTAACCGTCCGGGCTGAAACCAGTGGCCTTGTGGCGGCAACCCCCACAAAAATCGGCGCACAGGTCAAAGAAGGGGACATTCTGTGCCGCTTGCAGGTTGACGCCCGACAGGCACAGCGCGATCAGGCCCGCGCGGCGCTAAGTAAGGCGAAGATCGATTATAATGCGGCCCGCACCTTAAAGGACGAGGGCTTTTCTTCTGATACCGCCGTTGCTTCGGCCAAGGCGGCGTTTGATCTTGCCACGGCAAATCTGAAGCAGGCGCAAACCGGTCTTGAACAATCGGTGATCCGCGCACCCTTCGACGGCGTCTTCGATGAACGTCTTGTTGAAGCCGGTGATTTACTGCGTCCCGGTGATCCGTGCGGGATCGTTATTCAGCAAACACCCTATTTGGTCGTGGGCGCCATTTCCGAGCGTAATGTGGGTAAGATCAGTCTCGGTGACCGCGGTGTCGCGCGTCTTGCCACGGGGGAAACTGTTGAGGGCACCGTGCGCTATGTGGCGCAAGCCGCTGACCCTGCAACGCGCACTTTTGACCTTGAGCTGGAAATACCGAATACGGACGGAAAATTACGCGACGGTGTCACAGCGCAATTCAGTATTACCGCGTCACGCCGCTCGGCACATGTGATCAAACGGGCCGCACTCGTCTTAAATGACGAGGGGGCCATCGGTGTGCGGACAGTTGAGGATGGTGTTGTCGTCTTCAAGCCGGTTACGCCGCTCGGCGATAACGCAAACGGGTTCTGGGTTGCCGGTCTTGAGGGTGTCATCGCGCTGATCACCCGTGGTCAGGAATTTGTTGTGGATGGGCAGACAGTGGATGTTGCTGTCAACACGGATGCTGATGAACCAGGTGCAGGAACGCGCGCGGATGCCAGCGCCAGTTCGGCGGCCGTAAGCGGAGGTCTTGGCCAATGACGGGATTAGTAGACGCAGCCTTTTCGCGCGTACGGGTTATCCTTGCCGGTTTTTTCGCCATGATCCTTTTCGGGATGGTGGCATTCTCAACCATTCCCCGTGAAGCCGAACCCGATATTCCAGCGCCCTTTGTGGCGGTCACGTTGCCCTTGCCAGGTATTTCACCGGAAGATGCCGAACGGTTGCTCCTCAAACCCACCGAATTGGAACTGCAATCGATTGAAGGGCTCAAGCAGATTGATTCGCTCGCCTATGATGGTGCCGCGCAGATTTTTCTGGAGTTTCAGACCACGGTCGATATCGACCAGGCGGTTCTTGATGTGCGCGAAGCGGTTGACCGCGCGCAGGCAGAATACCCCTCAAATGCTGAGGAACCCGTGGTTTCGGAGTTAAACCTCCAAAACCAGTTTCCCATGCTAACAATCGTTTTACATGGTCAGGTCCCTGAAAGGGCGTTGTTTCAAACCGCCCGTTCCCTGCGCGATCGTCTTGAGACCAATAGCGGCGTTCTCGAAGCCAACCTGACCGGTGCGCGCGATGAATTGCTCGAAGTTATTATCAATCCTGAAACGCTTGAGTCTTTCAATCTAACAGAGACCGAGGTCGTCAACGCGATCAATGCGAACAATCAGTTGATCACTGCGGGTTCGATCGATCTGGAAGATGGTCAGTATGCGGTAAAAGTTCCGGGTCTGGTAAAAACGGCGCAGGACCTTGCATCGATCCCGGTACGTGCGAATGGCGATAATGTTGTGACCATTGGCGATGTGGCGACGGTCAATCGGACTTTTGTCGATCCAAAAGGATATGGTTTATTCAATGGCTCGAAGGCAATTGGGGTTGAGTTGACCAAACGGGCGGGCGCCAACATCGTCGAAACCATCGAAAAAGCACGCGCGATGGTTGAGGATGAGGCAAAGTTCTGGCCCGCATCCGTTCAGTATACGATCTTGAGTGATAGGTCTGTCTTCGTGCGTGATTCCCTCGGCGGGCTGACAGGCTCTGTTGTCACCGCGATCCTGCTTGTGATGATCGTTATCGTGGCCGCGCTTGGTGCCCGCTCCGCTCTTATGGTCGGTGTGGCTATTCCAACGACATTCTTAATTGGGTTCTTCTTCCTTAACATGTTTGGGTACACCCTGAATATGATGGTGATGTTCGGGCTTGTTCTGGCTGTGGGCATGCTGGTGGACGGTGCCATCGTCATTGTTGAATATGCGGACCGGCGTATGGCTGAAGGGGAGACGCGCCGCAACGCTTACAAAGAAGCCTCAAAGCGGATGTTCTGGCCGGTCACCACCTCGACCGCCACAACGCTCGCCGCGTTCGTGCCGTTCATGTTCTGGCAGAGTACGCCCGGCGAATTCATGAAATATCTGCCATTGACGCTGATCTTTTTGCTGACGTCGTCCCTCGCCGTGGCGCTCATATTTTTGCCGGTTTTCGGGTCGGTTCTGGCCACGCCAAAATGGATGAAGCACCGTTTTGGTATGCGTGGAAAAACGGATAAGCCAGCGGGGGCACGCATCGATGAAGTTGACCCCACAACGCTAACCGGGCTCACTGGCGCTTATACCCGGGTGATCCAGAAGTCTCTCAACCACCCGCTTTTTTCCGTGGCCGGCGTTCTGGCTTTGGTCGCGGTCTCTTTCTTCTCTTTCAAGATGGCATCACCCGACATGGAGTTTTTCATTCGGTCGGACAATGAAGATGTGAAGGCTCTGGTGCTGGCGCGCGGGAACCTGTCGGAAGAGGAGAAAATAGCACTGACGCAGGAAGTTTCCCGCAAAGTCGAAAACCATCCCGCAATTGAACACATCTACCTGCAAACGGGTCCCGGCCTTGCGCGCAGTACCGAACTGCCTCCGGAAACAATTGGTCAGGTTGGTATTGATCTCAAGCCGTATACAGAGCGTGCGCACTCAACCGAAGTCCTCGAAGAGCTTCGAGAGATGGTGCAGGGCGTGCCCGGGGTTCTCGTGGAGGTGCGCCAGCGCGAAGGTGGCCCGCCTGTGGGCAAGGATGTCCAGATTGAAATCTCTTCGCCCAACGTTGCGGCCATGATCGCCGAAGCAAAAAAAGCGCGCGCCTTCATGGATACCGAAACGCTCGACGTGGACGGGGTGAGCGTGCCAGCGTTTATGGACCAGGAAGACAGCCTCCCTTTGCCCGGTATTGAATGGCAGATCGAAGTGGACCGGGCGCTCGCGGGCCTCTACGGGCTCAGCGTTGCGCAAGTGGGCGCGGCGCTTCAGTTTGTGACCGACGGCCTGTTGGTGGGGACCTATCGGCCCGACGATGCAGAAGATGAGATTGACATCAGGGTGCGGTATCCCGAGGCGTACCGGGATGTCTTTGCGCTAGATGCGGTTCGGGTTCAAACACCGCGTGGTTCTGTGCCCCTCTCTAATATTGTGCAGCGGACGCCCGCGCCGCAGGTTGATCGGATCACCCGGCGTGATGGCCGCCGGGTCATTGATGTGAAAGCAAATGGCAATACGCAGATCGACGGACACATTGTCAGTCAGGATGCGGCCATCGCCCATACGCGTGAATGGCTCGAATCGGGCGCCTTGGGTGATGATGTGAACTGGGTTATGCGCGGTGCTGATGAGGAGACCGCCGCTGCAGCACAGTTTTTCGCGGCGGCCATGGCGGCGTCGATGTTTATGATCGCGCTTATTCTGCTGCTGGAATTCAATAATTTCTACCACGCGTTTTTGACCCTGACGGCTGTGGTGCTGTCCGTGTTTGGCGTCCTGCTCGGTATCGCGCTGTCGGGGCAATATGTCAGTGTGATCATGACCGGCGTGGGGATTGTCGCGCTTGCCGGTATCGTCGTGAACAATAATATCGTCCTGATCGACACGTTTCAGCATTTGCGCTCGACGGGCCTCGGGGTGCACGATGCGGTGATCCGCACCGCAGCCCAGCGGGTGCGTCCGGTCTTGCTAACAACCATCACAACGATACTCGGCCTCTTGCCGATGGTGTTCGAGCTCAATCTCGATTTCGCCGCCGGGACGATTACGCGCGGTAGCACCTCATCTGACTGGTGGGTCTTGCTATCGTCTGCGGTGGTCTATGGTCTTGCCTTTTCCACCATTCTTACGCTGGCCTTTACCCCGGTGATGCTGGCGATGCCAACGGTCATCAGTCAGCGGATCAAATCTGTTTATCGCTCTGTCAGGGGCGATGCTGATGGACCCGCTATCGACCGAAAAAACAAAGACCGTCCGCCAGTGCAACCGCTCCCCGCGGCGGCGGAGTAGGCGACCGCACACGTCCCGGACAGCCGCTGAGACTTCGTTACTCCATGACGAGCAAGGGTCGGGTGCATTGCCTGCGTCTCGGCTCAAGACTGCGTTACTTCTTTGTTGAAACAAAAACGCAGTCTAGATCTTTCAGGGTTCGCGCGTTCGAACCCAAGTCGATGGCTGGAAACCATCGATGATCACACTTTTTGTTAACGCGCTTTAGCGTGGCATTATGCTCCCTATCCCCGGGCGCCAGATCTGAGGTTTCATAGTTTGTATGCAGAGGATGGGGAAGCTGATTCCGGGTCCTTCTTCGCGCCTGCCCAGGAATATGGCTTTGGTGTTGGACTGTTGATATCAGGGCACCGGCTCGCCATTCACGCAGATGCGGCGAGCGGTTGTGTGGCTTCGCGGCGCCGAACGCGCAAGCAGTAGATTGAACATCCGATAATGAAGAAATTTGCGAGGTCGGCAAACCGGTTATAAATCAGGAAAAAGATCAGCGGTTCCGGCGCTACTGTCATGAAATAATACAAGGACCAAATGAGGCCAATTTCGAGGAAGTAGATTGGGACTGAGAACCACCCATTGTCAGAGAGATCCCAATACGCCTTGGCCAAGAAGCAATTCGCGAGAAAAAGATATAGCTTGAAATGAAACAGTTTTATGGGGAGAGCTTCTACGATGATATTCAGCAGAAACACGCAGAAGAGAATTTGGGTGGCCTTGATGATGGCCGAGTAATTGGATTTATACGCAAAATACACCGTCGCTCCGAAGAGGACGGTGTAATAGCAGTAAGTTATGAACGTGATAAAATTGATGCTACTTCCTGCCGACGGTTGCCTTTAGGGACGTTGAAATCGATAAAACGTCCTTGCGAAGCTACCGCACGAGTTGTTAAATTTTCGTGTGCCCGTTGCGTGGCGTCAGCAAGGTTAACCAGCGCCGTTTTCATTTCTTCATAAGCCACAGAGGCTTCATGGGTACCCAACTTAGCATCAGTGGATGTTGCCACGTGCGCGCCGTCACGAAGGGTGCGCGCCATTTCGGCCAGCTGCTTTTCAAAGCGAATAAGAGCAATTTGTTCTTTGCGAACGTCCTGTTTTGACATGATCTATCCTCGTTACCTATCTATGAGTGTAGTGTTCCCACGCACGCCACCACGGTATCTCAGAATGAGACAGACACAAGGGAAGGTTAACCAATTCCTAATCACGAATTATGACTGGCACACAAAAACCCCAATCAGAACAGACAAATGCTGGTCGATTGACGCAGTTCATGCTGCGCATCGCCGCACGCCGTGCGGTTCACGCTGTTCATGTTTCGTTCCGAATATTGGGTATGCCGTTTCGGGCGCGCGATGCAATCGTGCTCAACGGCCTCGGCGAGGGGACCGGGCTGCCAGATGGGCAACCTTATGACTGCGTGCAGCCGCCTCCCGGGGTGCCAGGCTCGATGCGAGAATTTCTTCAAGCACTGGCTGCAGAGCTTGAGCAAGCCGATCGCAATGACCGGGCGCCGCGTCCGAAACGTCCTCCGGCAAAGCCTCAGGCCCCGCCGGAAGAAAGCCGTCGCTAAGGCAATCCTTATTGGGGTCACCCTGGCCGGCCCTGGCGGGTAGAGTGAGATAGGTATGGGCGATGGCCTGCCCGTAAATCTCGAGAAGGGCAGGCGATGGCGGGCCGGGCAGGTCGGCAATCTGTAAGGCTGCGCGCAGTGCGTTCACCGCTTCATCCGTCAGAGCCTCTGTATCCGATTTGCGGTGCGTATCGGTGCTCGCGTTAGCGGAAGGAAAGTCCACAATCGCTGCGCCGCGCGCATCACCGTTTAGCAGATCCCCCGGTTGCACCACATCGCCGGTTTCGCGGCAGATCACCCGCAAAAGGTGAAGATCAACGCTTTCGGGCTTTTCAATCACTGCTTCCAGCACATCGGCCCCGATCCCGCATCGCCGTGCGAATAGCGCCAGGGGCTCGTCGGTCTCGTGAAAGAACCGGTGTAATGGATTCATGCGATGGACCCCCATCCTAGTTTCCCCTTTTGCCCCCGTGCGTGGGCCGTCCGCAGGGGCTTTTTCCCCCTCTGCCCTGTTTCAGAGGCTAACCACCATGGGTATATATTCCCTGAACACGCCCCTCTGAACATGCCCCTCCGAACATGCTAGTGCGTGTAGCCCCTAAATACTCTGCGCAACAAAAGTGACACCCAATGGCCCGTGCCAGTCAAACGCCTAGCCTGACGCTTGAAGATATTCACTTGACCTTTGGCGGTGACCCGCTGTTCACCGGCGTCAGTCTCGCCATCATGCCGCAAGATCGCATTGCGCTCGTGGGGCGAAATGGCACCGGCAAATCAACCCTGATGAAAATCATTGCCGATGTTCTGGAACCGGATAAAGGCCATCGCCACCGTGACCCGGGCGTGACGATTTTGTATCTGCCGCAGGAACCTGATCTTTCTGGGTACAGAACAGTGAACGACTACCTGACGGCCACATTTGCACCGCTGGCGGAACCGATCCCGCTGCATGAAATGATACCGTTGATGGAGGCGTTGGATGTGGATGGCGAGGCGACGCTCGACGATCTTTCCGGCGGGGAGGCACGCAAGGTGGCGCTGGTGCGGGCACTGGCGGCGCAGGCCGATATCCTCCTGCTTGATGAGCCCACCAACCATCTCGACATTGCGGCCATTGACTGGCTGGAGCAGCGGTTGCGGCGCTATCGCGGCGCGCTGGTTCTGATTTCCCATGATCGGCGGTTTCTCGAAACGGTCACCGATAAAACGATCTGGCTTGACCGCGGGGTTGCCCGCCTCCGCGAGCAGGGCTTTGACGGGTTCGAAGTCTGGCGTGATCAGATCCTTGAGGAAGAAGAAGCAGAACTTCACAAGCTGGGCCGCAAGATCGTGGCGGAAGAACATTGGGTACGCTATGGCGTGACGGCGCGGCGCAAACGCAATGTGCGCCGCATGCGCGAGCTGCAGGGGTTGCGTGATCGCCTCGCCAATGCCCGGCGCCCTGACGGCAGTATCAATTTCGCGGTGAACACCAGTGGCACGTCCGGCAAAACGGTCATTGAGGCGGAAAATCTCGCCATCAGTTTTGACGGTCGCCCCATCGTAACGGATTTCTCCGTACGCATCACAAAGGGTGACAAGATTGGGTTTGTGGGCCCCAATGGCGCGGGCAAAACCACATTGCTCACTCTGCTGACGGGGCAATCCGCCCCTGATACTGGCACGGTAAAAATAGGCACCAATGTTGACCTTGTGAGCCTTGACCAGCGCCGGGCAAGCCTGACCCCCGGTTTGCGCGTGGCGGATGCAATAACCGACGGGCGCGGTGATTTTGTCATGATTGGCGAGACAAAAAAGCATGTGGCAACTTATCTGCGCTATTTCCTTTTTACCGCGGAGCAATGGCGCGCCCCGGTTGAGGCCTTGTCAGGCGGCGAGCGCGGGCGTCTGGCGCTGGCGGCTGCGCTTGCCAAACCCTCCAACCTGTTGGTGCTTGACGAGCCTACCAATGATCTTGATCTCGAAACCCTCGATCTTTTACAAGATCTGTTGACGGATTATCAGGGTACGCTTCTTCTGGTCAGTCATGACCGGTCATTTCTTGATCGTACTGTCACAAGCACAATTGCCCCATCGGTGCCTCAGTCGCCTGGCGGGTGGACGCGCTATGCGGGTGGCTATTCGGACCTGATTGATCAGGTGGGAGCGGGAGTTTTTTTCGGGCGAAAAGGCGCGGTGCCATCGGTCCGTGCCCCGTTCGATAACGCCAACGAAGCGGGCGCAAAAGACCGTGCCCAAAAACCGGCAGCCAGAACCAGTCGTCAAAAGCTCAGCTTCAAAGAAAAGCACGCCCTCGAAACCCTGCCAGCAGAAATGGAACGACTAGAAAAGGACATTGCCGACTGCCGCACAACGCTGGCTAAACCCGACCTCTTCACAAGCGCACCCGATCTATTCCATCAGACAACCCAGCGCCTAGAAAAAGCCGAAACCGCCCTTGCCACCGCGGAAGAAGACTGGCTTCAACTGGAATTGAAACGCGAGGAAATTGAGGGGTAGCATTCGGCCAAGACCGTACTGCACTCTCTATCACGAAATGGTGATGATGCTCCCGGCGCGGTGCTCCATGCGGTGCTTGTTCGCCGAGCCAAAGACATTCATAATTCACGAAGTGCTGGGGGGCAGTGCTTGTCGTAGCGCGATTATGTGCCCTCTTAATGTGAAGAATTCCGGCTGTGACCGGTCACTGGAGGAGACAACGCATGACACAAGGATTCCGCGGCGATCAGGGCAGGCTGGTTCTTTCAAACACAGAGCGGACATTCGGCGTAGAAACTGCGCGGTTAGACAAACCGGGCGGGGAAAGCTCCCTTTTTGACAGCCCGGTTACGAACGGGCTCGCAATCGGCATTGTTGTGGATACCGCCGATGATGTGGTTGACGCCAATGATGGCCTGACCAGCCTGCGCGAAGCGATCACCATGGCCAATAGCAACGCTGATTTCGATCAGATCCGATTTGATCCCTCTCTCGCGGGGTCGGTTCTGCGCCTGAGTAGTACGCTGACCATTTCAGAGGACGTGGATATTGACGGCGACATCACTGGAAACGGCTTTGCTGACATCACGATTTCAGGCGACGCTGGCAATAATGACTTCACCCGCATCGTTGAGTCTTCGCCGGGGCGGTTCGCAAGCATCACCAATGTGGTAGCCAATTCCAATGACAGCGATAATGTCCGGATATTTGCTATCAACGGCGCCACAACGAGCGCATCCCTGTCCAATCTGGTGCTCACCGGCGGTGTTGATGCAACCGGCAGCGGTGCCCTGAATGTCTTTTCTGCGGCGGTCACGCTGGATAATGTTGTGGTTGGCGGCAATGAAGGGGGCACGGGCGGCGGTATTAGCAATGATCGCGGTGATCTGACGGTTCTGAATTCCCTTGTTACCTTCAACGCGTCCACATCATCGGGGGGCGGTATTGGCCTTCTCGCCGGGGCGGCGAGCCTGTCTATCCTGAACACGAATGTTTCAAACAATACAGCCGGTACCGATGGGGGCGGCATCCTCATTGGCAATATGGCGACAATCAGCGGTGCGAATGTGTCCATTTTCGACAACACTGCTGCAGATGACGGAGGTGGTTTGAATGTGGTTGGTGGCTCCGGCACCCTGGTGAATGCGACAATTGCCGGCAATGTGGCAGCGGATGATGGTGGCGGCATTGCCAGGAATCTCGGCGGGAATCTGACCCTCGTGAATTCGACGATCACCGGAAACGCATCAAGCGATAATGTCGCAAGTGGCGGGGGCATTGCCATTCTTGGATCTGGTGATGTGATCCTGACAAATTCTATCCTTCTGGGGAACTTCAATGCTGTCGGTGAAGATGAGGCGGTGAACTTTCAGAGCGTTGTGACAATCGTCGAAATGGGACCGAATATTATCGGGTCCGGGGACGCGTCGGTTTTAGACGTCTTCGGCGCGCTCATTTTTGAACCGGTCAGCGGTGTGACGTCCGGCCTGATTGCGGATAATGGCGGCCCTGTGCAAACCGTACGGCTGCGGGATTCAGCAACAAACCCGGCGCTTGACACGGCATCGTCCATTTTGCCGACGGAGGTTGATCTTAATCTCGACGTTAACGGTGATGGCATCATCGCTGGCACCTCAATCGATGTTGACGCACGCGGCGGCGACCGCGGCGTTAACTTTCCCGAAATTGGGACCGTACCTTCTGACCTCGGTGCTTTTGAATTGCAATCAATGGCAAGCGGGGCACCCACGGGGCCGACGACCTTCATCGTGACAGTCACCGACGACGAACTCGATTTCGATGGCCCGGATGCGACGCTTGAAACAATGGGCGGGGCTGGCGATCTGTCCTTGCGCGAAGCTTTGTTTCTCGCCAACCTTGATCCCGATACAGATGATACCATCACCTTTGCCAATGGTGTGGGTGACGCATTTGAAAATGGCGGCACGATCAGGCTGACCCAGGGTGAACTCTCCATTACGTCCGGCGTCACCATTAACGGCGATCTCGATAATAATGGGTTTGCTGATGTGGTGATCAGCGGTGATGCGCTCGGCGATGATCAGACCGTTACAGATAGCCTGGGCACGGTGATCACCGATACGGCCAATAACACTGCAACGATGGATAACTCCCGTGTCCTCGACATCTCAGTTTCCGATGGTCGCACTGTGGTACTGGACGGGCTCACCATTACGGGCGGGGTCGCCAACTATGGCGGCGGCATCAATGTTCAGGGCAATGACGGATCACAACTGACGATCCAATATTCCGCGATTTCTGGAAATGCGTCTTCAACTTACGCGGGCGGCCTTGAAATCTACGGATCAATCGATGTCACCATCGACAATTCGAGCTTTGAGCGCAATCAAACCGCTGGCGAGGGCGGTGCCATTGAGATTTATGGCGATAATACCGTTGTGATCAATAACTCGACCCTGTCGAGTAACCGTGCGATGAACGGTGGCGCCCTTAGCACGGACAACTCCGAAATTAACCTGACACTTAATAATGTGACAGTCTTTGGCAATACCGCGACGACCAATGGCGGTGGCATTAATACCGACGCGAATACGAGCATTTATAACTCGTCCATCTTCAGCAACAGCGCGCAAAATGGCGGCGGCGTATATAGCGATGGTTATACTGTTATTGCTGACAATAGTCAGATTACGAATAATGAGGCTGACCAGGGCGGGGGTTTATATGTCTCGTCCGGGGAAACTGTTTTTGGCTACAGCCAGTTGAGCAACAATAGTGCCCGTGACGGCGTTGATGCGGGCTATGATGCGACCACTATGATGATGACGGCGCCGACGGCAGGCGGTGATGGCGGCGGTGCCTTTGTCGATGGCGGTCTCCTGACGCTTATTGCTGCTGATGTTTCCGACAACCGGGCCGGCACCGGCGGGGCCGGGTACTCGCCGGATGCCTATGGTGCCGGCGGGTATGGCAGCAATGGTCAAACTGGCGAAAATGGCGGCTCTGGCGGCGGCGTCTTTGTGGCAAGCGGCGGTAGTTTGGTGGCCCAGGGCACAACCATTTCATCCAACCTGGCCGGTGATGGCGGCAATGGTGGCACCGGGGCCTATGGCGGCTTCTACGTGGGTGCGGGCGGCGATGGTGGCCTCGGCGGTAATGGTGGTTCTGGCGGGGGCCTGTTTGTTGCCGACCAAGGTGTCGTCCGCCTTGAGTCGACGACCCTCGCCGATAATGGCACCGGCGCCGGTGGTTTGGGCGGCTCCGGCGGTGCTGGTGGCTACTCTGCAGGACTCGTCGGCTATGCGGGCGGTGATGGCGGTGATGGCGGTAATGGTGGCACTGGCGGTGCGATCGCGGTAACGGGGATGACCAGTAGTCTTGATGCGGACAATGTTACCGTCACCAGCAATGGATCGGGAAATGCTGGCGCCTATGGAAGTGCCGGGTTTGGTGGCAATTCATTCGACGCGGACGGTCCAGATGGCGCCATTGGCGTAGATGGCACAGCGGGTTTAATCGGCGGGATCAACAATGCTGATGGCGCTTCGATTGCGATTAATAATTCCCTGATTGTGGGCAACGCCAATTATGAGCCGTCCGCCATGGGCGCTAATCCTAACTTTGGCGGGGTTTCCACGGGGGATGCGGTCAGCATATTCAACGGAGACGCTTCTCAATTCTTTGACCAGACAGCTACCGTGGGCACCACGGTTTTTGCGGGCGGTGTCCTGTCCGATAATGGGGGGCCGGTTCAAACGGTTGCTCTGTTGGCGGGCGGCGCGGCCATTGACGCCGGTGAAAATGCCGGTCTGCCCATGGATACGCTCGACCTTGATCGCGATAGCGATCTTACAGAGCTTTCTCCCCGGGATAATCGCGGCTCGATCCGCATTATTGGCGGCACCGTTGATCTGGGGGCGGTAGAAGCAATAACGCCCGGCACGCCCACAGGCGGCGTTGATATGCTCGTGGGTAGCGCAGGCAACGACACGCTATTCC
Organism: Pseudomonadota bacterium; assembly: GCA_039819545.1. Lineage (GTDB taxonomy): Bacteria > Pseudomonadota > Alphaproteobacteria > Caulobacterales > Parvularculaceae > CALLPQ01. Next base: position 38,613 of record JBCBRS010000001.1, read on the forward strand.
CGCTCGGCGGCGATGATATTGTCGTGGCCTTCAATGGCGATGACTTTATCCGCGGCGGGTCCGGCAACGACAGCGTGCTCGGCGGGACGGGCAATGATACGATTGGCGGCGATCTCGGTAACGATACGCTCGAAGGTGACGCCGGTGACGACTCGCTCGTGGGCTCCTTTGGTAATGATGTTCTGATTGGCGGTCTGAACAATGACACCCTAATCGGCGGCGGCCAGAACGATGCCCTCTTTGGCGACCTTGGGAATGATTTCCTCAGCGGAGAGAATGGTTTTGATACGCTCAATGGCGGCGATGGTGATGACCAGATTAATGGCGGCGCGAATGCTGACCTTCTCAACGGCGATGACGGCAGTGATACCCTCCTCGGCCAGGATGGCGCTGATATCCTGAATGGCGGCGATGGTGCCGATATTTTGCGGGGTAGTCAGGGTAACGATGTTCTGAACGGTGGCGACGGCGACGATGCTCTGGGCGGCGATCTTGACGATGATACGGTCAACGGTGGGGCCGGCGATGATCTTGTGGTGGGTTCGTTCGGGAATGACAGCCTGACTGGCGGCGCTGGTGACGATACCCTGACTGGTGGGGGCCAGAACGATACGCTCAATGGTGGTGCCGGTGATGACTTTGTCAGTGGTGAGAATGGTTTTGATACTGTCAATGGCGGCGCCGGCAACGACACCGTCAATGGCGGCGATAATGCCGACGTCCTCAATGGCGGTGCCGACGATGACATTTTGAGCGGTGGTAATGGCCTTGATATTCTGCGCGGTGATGCCGGTAACGATACGTTGATCGGCAATGCTGGCAACGACAATCTCATCGGTGGTTCAGGGTTTGATGTGCTTGACGGTGGTATCGGTAATGACACGCTAACCGGGGGCTTCAACTTCGATATCTTTGAATTCGGTAACGGCTTCGGCAATGATGTGATCACTGATTTTGACCAAGCAAATGCCCTTGAAACCATCGATCTGTCCGCTGTTACGGCCATCACCGATTTCGCTGACCTCCAGGCAAACCATCTCAGCGATGATGGTATGGGTAATGCGGTCATCACCGTTGGGCCAAACACGATTACCCTGATGGGTGTTGCCATGGGTGATCTCGTCGCGAGTGACTTTGTCTTCTAATTGGCGAGCAGCAAGGCCGGACGACAGCAGCATCTGCTGCCTGCGCACGACGGCAAAGGTGTTCGCTCAGGACTGGTCACAACGCGCTGGTGCCGAGCATGGCATTGACCCGGTCAACGATATCGGCGGGCGAGTGGCCCTCGCTGCGCAGATGGCGAAGCGTTATCGCTTGATTGCGTTTGGCAAGCCGCTGGCCGGTTTCGTCCGTTAACAGATCATGGTGGCGATAGATCGGGGTCTTTAGACCAAGCAGCCTTTGCAGCAGAACATGCAAATGCGTTACCGAGAAAAGGTCTTTGCCGCGCACCACATGGGTGACGTTCTGTAAGGCGTCATCATGGACACAGGCAAGATGGTAGCTTGTGTGCGTATCTTTGCGAGCAATGATTTCATCACCGAAGAGATCAGGGATCACCTGTACCGTCCGGCTTTCGCCGTTGCGTCGCTCTCCTGCCTCCCCGGTGCCTTCTTCCTGAAAAAAAAGGCTTGCCCATTCCGCACCCAGATAATCTCGGCACCGCGCCATGGATAAACGCCATGCATAGGGCTTTTCCGCCGCGATGAGCGCCGCTTCCTGATCATTTGGCAGGGGGTGACCGGTAAAAACTGGCCAGCCGGGATCAGCGGTCGTTAAGGCCTGGCCCATTGCTCTTTTCGGAAGGGCAAGGTGCGGTGCCCGGTCAATATCTTCCATCACCTGTTTGCGGGTTTTGAAGCAGCGATAGACAAGGCCTTTTTCTCTCAGTTCGGCAAGGGCACCCTCATAATCGGCAAGATGATCCGCCTGGCGACGGATGGGCGTTGGCCAGTCAAAACCAAGCCAGCGCAAGTCCGCCACGATAGCCGTTTCAAACGCTGGCTTGCACCGTGTACGGTCTGTATCCTCAATGCGTAAATGGCATAGGCCGCCCCGCTCGGCCGCTGCAGCAAAAGTACACTGCGCCGCAAAGGCATGACCCAGATGGAGATATCCGGTGGGTGAGGGGGCAAACCGGGTGATGAATGCGGATGTCGTCACAAGGTGTGTTTCTTGCTCATAGAGGCACAGGGCAGTGGTTGGCGCTTAACTTTTTCTGTCTATATCAAGATAGGTAAGGGCCACCAAACCGACAATGTGTGAAGCGATCCACGACCCGCAGCGAGAGGCACGATGTTACTACGCCGATTAACACAGCATGTGCGCGACCAGAATTGGACGGCCGTGATCCTTGATTTTGTTATCGTGGTCACTGGCGTTTTTGTGGGGATACAGCTTGGCAACTGGAATGAGGCGCGGGCTGAACGGAAGGCTGAAATCAGCTATCTGACCCGTCTGCACGCGGATTTGTCCGCCGATATCGAGATGTATGACCTGCGCCTCAAGGTCATCAACGGACAACTTGATTTGGCGCCCGAGGCCCTCGGTACAAGTCCGGATGATACGGCGTCTGCCTGGAGCCTGATCAGGGCCCAATATGCGATCAGTGGCATTCTCCCGCCTGAGATCCGGGATGCGACTTACACGGATATGGTCAATGCGGGCGGGCTCGCGCTTATTCAGGATCAGCATTTGCGTGACCGGCTCGTGAATTATTATGTCGCTGACGGGGCACTGCCGGTCCTGAAGAGCGAGCCGCCCTTTCGACAGATGGTACGCGGTATCATTCCCCACACCATGCAGGCCTATTTGACATCGCCGATTTGCGCGCCCGATTTTGTCAGCTATTTGCCCTGCGATCCGCCGGATGATCTGGGGTCGGTCAACGCCGTTGCCAAAACAATGCGCGAGGATGTGGCGCTCATGCGGGCCTTGAATTACAGCATTGCCCACCATGAAATCTGTAGAAAGATTATTCTGGCGCTAATAGCGAACACCGCGGATCTGCGGGGAATTGTTGAAGTATCGCTTGCGGCGCGCGGTGTCGAGGTTTGATCTGTATTGAAGCTTGTGTGCGCGACGCGTACGCTGACCATTATGGCCCGATTGTTTATCGCTCTTGATTTGCCCGCGCTGGCGAAGGATGCGCTCTCCCAATTGCAATGGGGGCTTGATGACGCCCATTGGCGCGATCCCGATGGCTTTCACTTGACGCTTGCGTTTCTGGGGGAGGTTGATGGCCCGGCGCTCGATGATGGGGTGCGCATCCTGTCCACGGTTGAGGCCCCGGCTTTTGACCTTACCTTGCGCGGGGTTGACGTGTTTGGCGGGATCGAACCGCGCACCGTGTGGGTCGGCGTCGAGCCTTCACCGGCGCTGATCACCCTGCAGAAAAAGATCAGCCATGCGTTGCGGCGCGAGCATATCCGCCTTGATGATCGGCGGTTTGCCCCGCACGTGACCCTGGCGTCGGTCCGCACGGCGGCGCCGGACAGCGTTAACCGCTTTGCGGCAAGCCACGGGCTCTTTCGATTTGGGCCCTTCCCCGTGGGCGCGTTCCATATTTTTGAGAGCCTGCGCGGTAAAGACGATGCGGTCTATGAGATTATCGCCAGCTTTGCCCTGTCTGGTGGTGAGACGGCGAATGCCGCTGCGGGTGATGATCAAGGTATGCACGACAAACCAGGCCCGGTGCGCTATGGTACTGATCTGAAGGGCTGATTTCCCTTCCCGGTTTCGAAAAGAGCTTAATCGCGATGCGTATCATTTTTATTTTATTCGTTGTACTGATGGCCTGGTATCCCGCCGCCGCCCACGAACATCCCAATGACACGCTGGCGGCGCTGGAGGGGGTGCTTGAGGGGCCGCTGGCTGGCGAGAGTGAGGCTGTCAAAAACGGCTTGCGTCTTAAATACCGTGTCGCGCATGCAGCGCCGGGGGATGTGATTACTCTGGCACCGGGCACCTACGCCCTGAAGGTTCCGGATGCCTATAATGTTGATCGATTCTTCCATTATGAGGGGGATGTGATCGACCTAAAGGTCAACCATGACCTAACCATTCGCGGCAGCGACCCGGATCCGGCAAAGACCGTCATCACCTGGGAGGGTAGTCCCTATGCGGAGAAACTCTCAAAGGCCTTGATCGTCACCCGCGAGGCAAAACACACCAAGACATTCCCAGCCTCCATCACGCTGACCGTAGAAAGTCTCACCTTTAAAGACGCTGTTGGCTATAGCAATAATGGCGCGGCCCTGCGCCCCCAGGGGCAGGGGCTGACTGTGCGCAACTGCCGTTTTATCAATAACCAGAACGCCATTTTATATACGAGCGTCGTGGAGCAGGCGCCGATCTCGCCTTTTTATCACGCGGGTGCTCTTCTCGTGGAAGATAGTGTTTTTGAGCGTAACGGCGAAAGCCTTGGGGAGCTTGCCCATGGCATTTATTTCTCCCGTGGCGACCGGATGGCGGTACGCAATAGCCGCTTTATCAATACCAAAAACAATGGTCACCATATCAAAAGCCTGGCGCGCGAAACGGTGGTGTCCGGGTCGTCCTTTGCCAACCCGGCAGAGGAGATCACCTACATCATTGATACGCCTAATGGCGGTAACGTGACGGTGGCAAATAATGATATTGAGTATTATCCGGCTACGGATGGTGAGGATAACAGGAATATGTTCACCTTCGCCTCCATGCAGGCGCAGAACGAAAAGGCACCCGCGCCCGCAGACCGGTTTTTGTTCAAAGATAACACGTTGACGATTTTCCACCCGCGGGCATCGGCGATTGTCACTGATGATTTGTCCCGGCGGGCAATCGATGCGTGCGGAACACTCCTGCGCGCGGGGCGCGGGATCAAAATCACGCGCGCGGTGCGCGATCTTGCCAGTGAGGCACCGTGCTCTATTGATCCGTTAGCGGAATAACTGCGTTTTTATCGACTGCTCGGCGCAGAGGCTATGGCCCTTCGAGACATCGGGCAACGGCAGGCTCCGCAGGGTGAGGGCAACGCATCGGTCAAAAAAACCTCACCATTGAGCGCGCTTAGCCCGTCTCGAAGGCCGAGAATTTTGGCTCTCAAAAAAGCGCCAAAAATCTTAGACTCCGGCGCCGCCAACGGTCAGGCCATCAATTTTGATTGTAGGCTGACCAACGCCGACGGGAACGCCCTGACCTGCCTTCCCGCAAACGCCGATCCCCGGGTCAAGGGCAAAGTCATTGCCGATCATGGAGACGCGGGTCATCACGCTTGGACCATCCCCGATCAGCGCCACATTTTTCAAGGGCGCGCCCACTTTGCCATTCTGTACACGGTAAGCCTCGGTGCAGTTAAAGACAAATTTGCCGGACGTAATATCAACCTGACCGCCGGAGAAATTGACGGCATAGATACCGTCTTTCACGGTACTGAGGATTTCGGCGGGGTCCTTGTCACCGCCCAGCATAAAGGTATTGGTCATGCGCGGCATTGGCGCGTGGGCAAAGCTTTCGCGTCGGCCATTGCCGGTTGCCGAAACCCCCATTAGCCGCGCGTTCATGCGATCTTGCATATAGCCTTTCAGGATGCCGTCTTCGATCAGTACGGTGCGAGAAGTTGGCGTGCCTTCATCGTCAACGGTGAGCGATCCGCGCCGGTCGGCAATGGTGCCGTCATCGATAACGGTTACGCCGGGCGCGGCCACACGCTCGCCCACACGGCCCGCAAAGGCGGAGGTTTCCTTGCGATTGAAATCGCCTTCCAGGCCATGACCGACCGCTTCGTGCAGGAGCACGCCGGTCCAGCCGGGCCCGAGCACCACTTCCATCTCCCCGGCCGGTGCCGGTTCTGCATCAAGGTTTACAAGGGCCTGACGCAACGCCTCATCGACTTGATTTTGCCAAGATGATGGATCGATGAACCGCGCATAGCCCTCGCGCCCGCCGACGCCGTGGGAGCCTGTTTCCTGCCGGTCCCCTTTGCCAGCGGTAACTGATACATTTAGCCGAACGAGCGGGCGGATATCGCGAACAACCTCGCCGCCGGGACGCATGATCTCAACCACCGACCACTCGCCGGTGAGTGAGCAACTGACCTGCCGCACGCGCTCGTCTTTGTCGCGTGCATAGGCGTTTATATCTTCCAGGAGCTTCGTTTTGGCACCGAAGGCCATGGCGCTTAGCGGATTGTCGTCGGTGTAAAGCTGCTGGTTCGTGCGTGCGGGCCCATCCCCGAAAGAGATATCGGCGCCAGTGCGGATCGCAGCAACGGCGTCCGCGGCTCGTTTCAGGGCCGGCTCTGATAAATCAGAAGCGTGGGCAAAGCCCGTTGTTTCACCATTAACCGCGCGCAACCCAAACCCTTGCGCCACATCGAAGTTGGCTGTTTTCAGGCGGTTGTCGTCAAAGACAAAGGCTTCTGACTGGGCATGTTCCAGATACAGTTCGCCATCTTCTGCGCCGTGGAGGGCGTCATCAACAAGGCGCTGGGTGCGGGCGGGGTCGAGGTCGGTCTTCGAGAAAAAATGAGAATTGGTCATGAAAAGAGAAGTAGAGGCACAGGCGGTCGCCTGCAAGCGGCTTGGTCAAAACGGGGCGCCGGGCGCGACGGCGCCGATTGACAAGACCTGACCCCTCGCATATCCCGCCCGCATTAAGAGGAGGAAGGGATTTGTTGTCCACCTCGCCCCTGATCAGGCCTCGGGGCGGCGAACCGGGCACTGTTTTCCGCGGCAATCCTGCGACAATTTTCCGAATACAGAACGGCCTTTGCCCCCTGTTAACGGGTCCGTCGCAAGCTTATACCTCTACATATAACACCGGATCCGATAGATGAGAAAAGACGCCATGAAACATCGCATTTGCGCTACTTCTGCAAAAATATCTTCGTTCCTGGCGTTGGGCGGTTTGCTGCCCGCCACGGCGGCGTTTGCCCTGCCGGAAGATAAGGCGATTTCGCTGCAGCAAGCGGCATCGCCGATCGCAGAAGAAGTTCATGCTTTCCATAACTGGGTGATGATGCCGGTGATGACCGGGATTAGTCTTTTTGTCCTGGGCCTGCTGGTCTGGGTCATCGTGCGGTATAATGAAAAATCAAACCCGAACGCTGACCGGTTCAGCCACAATACGCTGGTTGAAGTTGTGTGGACGGCCATCCCCATCGTCATTTTGCTGTTTATCTCGCTTTTTTCGTTCGATCTTCTGTTCAAGGAAGATCGCATTCCCGATGGAAAACAAGCGGTGATCCGGGTTGCAGGTGCGCAGACAGACTTCCAGCTTGCCAACGACTTTAACGAAAACCGCAAAGTGAAACGTGCCAGCCATCTGGACGTGCGGCTTGTGCGCGGCGGCGCGGAGACAAAACTCACGCGCGGTAAAGACTTCAAGATTGATGGCCTCGGCGACGAAGTTGTTACGGTCAGCCTGACCGAGCCAGCGGTTGACGGCGATACGGTTATCGTCCGCGGTGGTCGCACCTGGGTCGGTGCCCAGAAAATTCTTGGTATTTTCGGTGAAGACCGTAGCGAGATTGCGCTTGCGCCAACGGTGACATTGAAAGCAATCGGTCGCCAGTGGGGTTGGAATTACGAATATCCGGAATTTGGCGAGTTTGAAATTTTGGCGGACCTCCTGCCGAAGGAAGAAGCGGGCGACAAATGGCTCTTCGCAACCACCAGCGATGTGGTCGTACCGGTTGGCGAAACAATCCGGATCATCACGAACTCAGTTGACGTCATCCATTCGTGGGCGATGCCACCCTTTGCTTTTAAGATGGATGCCGTCCCCGGGCGGAATAACGAATCCTGGTTCAAGGCCAACAAGACCGGGACCTATTATGGTCAGTGTTCGGAGATTTGCGGTAAGGATCACGCCTTTATGCCGATTTCCGTGCGCGTTGTCACGCGCCCGGAATTCGAGGCCTGGATTGATCAACAACGCCTCGATAATGGTGAAGAGCCGATGTTCGGCGATGTGACACCCAACGTGGCGAGTGCGCCCGCATTGACCGGTGCCCCTGCGGGCACCCAATAAGCTCATATTTTTTGACGAAACCGATCTGAGATATCGAACCCAGGAAAGACCGGACCCATGGCCCCAGTGGAAATGACGGAAACCCAAGGCGACCATGCCTATGGCGAGCATGTTCCCTCCTTCTTTCAGCGGTGGTTCTTCTCCACCAATCACAAAGATATCGGCACGCTGTATCTGATCTTTGCGATTTTTGCCGGGATCATTGGCGGTGCCATGTCCGGCCTGATGCGCGCTGAGTTGGCGGAACCCGGCATCGGGCCGCTCCTTGCCTTCGTGAACCCAAATCTTGAGGGGGCGGCGGCGCTCGACGCGGCCAAGAACTTTTATAATGTTCTGATCACCTATCACGGCTTGATCATGATCTTTTTCATGGTGATGCCCGCGTTGATTGGCGGGTTCGGTAACTGGTTTGTCCCCATCATGATTGGCGCGCCGGATATGGCGTTCCCGCGCATGAACAATATCTCGTTTTGGCTTTATGTGGCCTCCGGCATTTTGATGACCCTGTCGCTTTTCGCGCCCGGGTTTGGCGGCCAGGTCGGGTATGGCGGGGGCTGGGTTCTCTACCCGCCGCTCTCGACCTCCTCACCTGGACCGGCGATGGATCTTTTGATTTTGTCGCTGCACCTTGCCGGGGCCTCATCGATTCTGGGTGCGATCAACTTCATCACCACGATCTTCAATATGCGTGCGCCGGGCATGACCCTGCACAAAATGCCGCTCTTCGCTTGGTCGGTATTGGTAACGGCGTTCTTGCTGGTGCTGTCGCTGCCGGTGCTGGCGGGCGCTATTACCATGCTGCTCACAGATCGTAATTTCGGTACGTCCTTTTTTGACGCCGCTGGTGGCGGGGATCCGATCCTTTATCAGCATCTCTTCTGGTTCTTCGGCCATCCGGAAGTGTACATTCTGATCCTGCCCGGTTTTGGCATTATCTCGCATATCGTCTCGACCTTCTCGAAAAAGCCAATCTTTGGCTATCTCGGTATGGCCTATGCCATGGTTGCAATCGGTTTTGTGGGCTTTATCGTCTGGGCACACCATATGTATACAGTCGGCCTGAGCGTAAATATGAAGGCTTACTTCGTCGCCGCAACCATGGTCATTGCGGTGCCCACAGGAATCAAAATCTTCTCCTGGATTGCCACCATGTGGGGCGGGTCGATCTCCTTCAAAACGCCCATGCTCTGGGCGGTTGGCTTTATTTTTCTGTTTACGGTGGGCGGCGTCACCGGCGTGCTGCTCGCGAATGCGGGGATCGACCACTACATGCACGATACGTATTATGTGGTTGCGCACTTCCACTATGTGTTGTCGCTCGGCGCCGTATTCGCCATCTTTGCGGGCTGGTATTACTGGTTCTCCAAGATGTTCGGTGTTGACTACCGCGAATGGCTCGGCAAACTGCACTTCTGGACCATGTTTATTGGCGTGAACGTGATCTTCTTCCCGCAGCACTTTCTGGGTCTGCAGGGCATGCCGCGCCGCTACATCGATTTTGCTGAGGGCTTCGCTTACTGGAACAAGGTCTCGACCATTGGCTACGGCATCACCGTGATCGCGATGATCATCTTCGCCTTTGCCATGATCGACGCGTTTTTCATCTACCGTAAAAAAGCGGTGGCAAACCCCTGGGGTGAAGGTGCAACAACGCTGGAATGGACATTGTCCTCCCCGCCGCCCTTCCACCAGTTCAACGAGCTGCCCCGGTTCGATGGACCCGAAGGCGAAGAAGCCGGCGCTCACTAAAGCGTCACGTCCAACACAATAATTAAAAAACCCCGCCAGTGTCGGCGGGGTTTTTTTTACCGGGCTTTTAAGGGGAGTCCCGCGCGTCACTGTCATGTGCCGCAGAGCAAAGCATGTTTTGAGAGTTTCCCGACACCCGTTGGCCCACCCCATCCGAGGGCGGGCCTTTTTTGTCACACATCACAAAAGCTTCACAGTTGGGGAGATTGGTGAATTGCTGCGCTGCGGGGAGTCGCTTATCAGACAGGCATTCTTCAATGCGAGCTATGGTGGATCTCTTGAACAACCGTTTATTGCCTTTGGCCCGGTCACCCAAAACGATGGGTTCCCTTGGTGTCAGTCTTTTTGCCCTTAGCGCTGTCATCGGCAGTCCTGCCGTTGCGCAAGACGGCGATGCTGGTGGTCTTGATACGATTATCGTGACCGCGACGAAGACCGAACAAGATCTGCAAGATGTGCCGGTCTCTCTCTCGGTTCTCGACGGTGACCGCCTCGACCTGATCAAGGGGGGCGGTGACGATCCGCTCTTTCTGTCGGGCCGGGTCCCAAGCCTGAATATCGAAACCTCTTTTGGCCGGATTTTCCCCCGTCCGTCGATCCGTGGGTTGGGAAATACCGATTTTGACTTCAATGCGTCCCAGCCTGTGTCGTATATTTATGACGAGGTTGTCTATGAAAACCCCGTTCTGAAGGGCTTTCCGGTATTTGATCTGGAACGGGTTGAGGTTCTGCGTGGACCGCAAGGCACGCTCTTCGGCCGTAACACCCCGGCGGGTATCCTCAAATTTGAAAGTGTCAAGCCGGGCGATGAATTCGACGCCTATGTGAATGCGTCCTATGCCAACTTTAATACGGTACAGGTTCAGGGCGCCGTTGGCTCACCGGTGACCGAGTGGCTATCGGTGCGTCTGTCGGCGCAATATCAGTACCGTGAGGATTTTATCGAGAATCAGATCGATGATGACCCGCGCGCTGATGCTGGTGGTTATGAAGATCTTGCGTGGCGGGCCCAGTTCCTTGCCACACCAACCGATAATTTCAGCTGGCTGCTGAATTTCCACGGCCGCGCCCTCGATGGCGGGCAGACGAGTTTTCAGGCCAATGCCTTTGAGCCCGGCTCTAACGCGGTGCGTCCCGGTTTTGACCGGCGTCAAACCTTTGCGGATGCCCAGCGCTTTGGCGAGCTTGAGACCGATACATTCGGTGTGACCTCGCGCATGGAAGGGACCTTTGGCGCGGTAAAGGCGACCTATATATTCGGCTATGAAACAGCCGAAGCGTTCTCTCGCGGGGATGTTGATGGTGGCTTTGGCGCGGCGTTCCTACCCACTGGCGGGGGGCCGGGCCTTATTCCGTTCCCGGCAGAAAGCGCCGACGGGATCGATAATCTTGATCAGCTCACCCACGAAATCCGGTTTTCCAATGCGCAAAGTGGTGTCTTCAACTGGACCCTTGGTGCCTACTTCTTTGACGAGGCGCTTGATATCTCCTCCTTCAATTTTGACACGCTGGCCAATGGTGCCCCCAATGGGGAAGCGTTCCAGACACAGGACACAAACTCCTGGGCGATTTTCGCATCGGGGAACTATCAGGTGACGGAACAGTTTAACGTCAGCGCTGGTGTTCGGTATACAGATGATAGCAAAGACTTTACAGCAATCCGGCCGATTGCTCCTTTCATCGGCACCGCCGGTGCGCTTGGACCCATCGATGTGGAGGTGGGCGATACCAATGTCAGCTTTGACGTCAGTGGTACCTACACGCTCAATGATGATGTCAATCTTTATGCGCGTGTGGCGCGTGGCTTCCGCGCGCCCTCCATTCAGGGCCGGATCCTGTTTGGCGACGCGGTGACCACGGCGGACAGCGAGGTTATCCTGTCTTTCGAAGGGGGTGTGAAATCGACACTCGCCGATAACCGGGTGCGGGCCAATCTGAATGCGTACTATTTCACCATTGATGACCAGCAATTGACAGCCATCGGCGGCGCCGGCAACTTTAACCAGCTTCTCAATGCTGATCAGGGCATTGGCTATGGCCTTGAGGCTGAACTCGATGTGGCGGTGACGGATAATCTGACCGTGTCGTCAAATTTCTCCTGGAACGAAACCGAGATCCAGGACGAGACCCTGACAACGGCGCCCTGTGGGTCCGCAACACCGTGTACGGTGCTTGACCCCCTGGATGCGGACGGCAATGCGCTGATTGATGGAAACCCGTTCCCGCAAGCGCCGCGCTTTATTGCCAATGTGGTGGTCAGCTACGCCCAGCCTTTCGCGGGCGGTGAGCTGTTCGGGACCACTGACTGGTCCTACCGCTCCTCGGCCAACATCTTCTTGTACGAGGCGGTGGAGTTTGAAACCGAGCCACAAGTGATTGGCGGCGTGCGGGCTGGCTTCCGCAAAGGCAATTGGCAAATTGCTGGGTTCGCGCGCAACATCACCGATACGGTGGGCACGGTCTCGGCCATCGATTTCAACAACCTGTCGGGGATTTTCAATCAGCCAAGAACCTATGGCGTGGAAATCGGCTGGGCGTACTAATCGTTGCGCACGTCAGTTTGAGTACCGAAAACCCCGCTTCCATGAGGCGGGGTTTTTTGGTGGCGCTCACTTTTGTCATGGCGCGCGCAGTGTGCCCGATTGATGACACTGGCCCGCTCATGGCCGTGCAAGGTCCACTCTTTCTTCCGTGACGCCGGCCTATTCTGTTATGGTTTGCGCGGGGACATGAAACATTGGGGTACGGAATGGAGAGCATTTTTTCGGACATTACCGGTGTCATGCGCGGGGTCTTCTTAAGTGGTGATTGGGCGCGCATCGCTGTTATTTCCTTCATCGCTTTTATCGGCGCCATGACAACACGAAACTACCGGCATATTCCGGGGGCAAGCCTATTTGCCATGGTCCTGTTGGCCGCCTTCGGCCTCGTATCGGCCATCAGCAATAGCCCGGCGCCGCGCAACCGATCGACCCTCATGGATGAATTGACGGCGGGCTGGTCAACGCTCATGGGCATGACCGGGCAAACCCTTGTGGGCTATTACGCCCTCTTTTTCGTTTGCATTGCCATTTTATTTACCGCCAGACAGGTCTTTTCCCGGTAAGCCCCTTTTTTCAGGCCGCCCGCGCGCTTTACCCGCACCAAAAGCGCTGAATTGTGGGCCCGGTGGTCTTTTCTGCCCATTGGCCTTCGGGCATAAGACATCATCTTTAGAGAGACACAGGGTTGGCGGTATTGACCCCATCGCGCACCGTCGCCGGGACCTTTGGAAAGAAACCATGAGCGAAACGCCTTTAAGTCTCGATCACGCGCCGCAATCGGCGCTGGCGGGCCCGCGAGATTATTATCGATTGTTAAAACCACGCGTGATGTCGCTGGTAGTCTTCACCGCTTTCGTGGGGATGATGATGGCGCCTGCGCCCATCAATCCGGCGCTGGGGGCGATTGCGCTGTTTGCGATTGCCGTTGGGGCCGGTGCCTCTGGCGCGCTCAATATGTGGTTTGATGCGGATATTGATCGCCAGATGAAGCGGACCGCCAACCGGCCGATTCCCGCGGGTACCGTCCCAGGGGCGGAGGCGGCGGCTTTCGGCGGTTTTCTTTCGGCACTTTCGGTGGCGCTTTTAGCGCTGACCACGAATTATGTGGCGGCGGGACTTCTTGCCTTCACCATCTTTTTCTATGTGGTGGTCTACTCCATGTGGCTCAAACGCGCGACGCCTCAGAATATTGTGATCGGCGGCGCGGCGGGTGCCTTGCCCCCGGTGGTGGGCTGGGCAGCCGTTACGGGCACAACCCCGCTGGAGCCTTGGGTTTTATTTTCCATCATCTTCCTGTGGACGCCGCCGCATTTCTGGGCGCTCGCGCTCTTTATGGAGAGTGATTATGAGCGCGTTGGCATTCCCATGATGCCGAACGTGGCGGGCGAGACGTCGACCCGGCGTCAGATTTTTGGCTATGCGCTGGTGCTTGGCGCGGCGGGCATGGCGCCCTTTGCGCTCGGTATGACGACGCCGGTTTATGCAATCATTGCCGCCGGTCTGGGCGCGGTCTTCGTCCAGCGATCGTGGGCCGTTCTGCGCGAGAACGATGGCACCTATGATGCCGCGCGGTCCCTGTTCCGCTATTCGATCCTCTATCTTTTCTTGTTGTTTGGCGCCCTCGGGCTTGAGAGTATCTGGGGGCGTCTGCATGGCTGATACCGCCCCGCAGGAGGAAACGCGCACACCGCTGCAGGCTGATCGTCATCCGCCTAAATCAAACAGCGTCCTGAAGCAACGCATGCGCCGAAATCGCGCAATTGCAGTGATGGTTATTGGCTTTTGCGTGCTTATTTATCTAGTGACGATCCTGCGCCTCGCCGCGTCCGTCTCCGGATAGGACCCCCCGATGACCGAGCCGATTTCCACATCTGACCTCATGAAATCTGATCCGGCGGCACTGGCCCGCGCAAACACCCGCATGGCCGCCGGCGTCGGCGTTTTTGTGGTGGCGATGGCCTTGTTCGCAGTGTTTGCGGTGCCACCTGCCTATCGTTTGTTCTGTCAGGTCACGGGCTGGGGCGGCACAACCCAGCGTGTGGAGGCCGCGGCCCGCGAGGTGATTGATCGCCAGATAACGGTCCGCTTTGATGCCAATCAGGCAACGGACCTGCCGTGGACGTTCAAACCGGAACAGGTTTCCCAAACCATGCAGGTTGGTGAGACCATGCTGGCGTTTTACGAATCCACAAACCCCACTGAGCTGCCCATTGGTGGGCAGGCGACCTACAATGTTTCGCCCGCAAAAGCTGGCGCCTACTTCAAGAAAATTGACTGCTTCTGTTTTACCGAGCAGGTTTTGCAGCCGGGTGAAAAAGTGTCGATGCCCGTGGCTTACTTCATTGACCCGGCAATCAACGATGACCCCAACCTTGATGAGGTGGAGACCGTGACGCTGTCCTATACTTTCTTTCGCCTCGATGAGGTGAGCGCTCCTGCAAACACGCAAGCGGAATAAAAAAGCACCGCAAAAGTGCGGCGCAATGGCGCAATTATGATCCGTTTGGGTTATTGGAATGGGCGCCTTTAGCGGCGTATAAGCACTTAAAATCTTGGCGTTTGAAGGACGCCCATCGATAAAATTCAGGCAGGCACCCATGGCAGGCGACGACGTCAAACACAACTATCATCTGGTCAACCCAAGCCCATGGCCGCTCGTTGGTTCCGCCACAGCTGCGGTCATGATGATTGGCGCGGTTGTGTGGATGGAGGGGGAAACCGGCCTGTTTGGCATGAAGGGCCCCTGGCTCTTTTTTGTGGGCCTCGGCGGTGTTCTTATCACCATGCTTGGCTGGTGGCGCGATGTGGTGCGCGAAAGCATTAACGGCGAAAATACCTCCACCGTTGTGCGCCTTGGTCTGCGCTACGGCATGATCCTGTTTATCGCGTCTGAAGTGATGTTTTTTGCCGCCTGGTTCTGGGCGTTCTTTGGTGCTGCGCTGTTCCCGGGGGGCATAGAGCCGATCATCCTGGCAAATGGCGCACCCATGCCGAACGGGGAGGGTTTGCCTGCCATGCTCGGTAATGACGGGCGCGAGATGGCCACTGGCGGTGTATGGCCACCAAAAGGGGTCACACCGCTCAATCCCTGGCATCTGCCCCTGATCAATACACTGATCCTGCTTTTGTCCGGCACGGCCGTCACATGGGCTCACCATGCGGTTGTCCATAACGATCAGAAAGGCCTGCAGCAGGGATTGATCGTGACAATCGTCCTTGGGCTGATCTTCACCTTCTTTCAGTATCTGGAATATTCCGAGGCGTTGAATGGCGGTCTGTTCAAGTTTTCGGGCGGCGGGATCTACGGTGCCTCGTTCTTTATGGCCACCGGGTTTCATGGTCTCCACGTGGTGATCGGAACACTTTTTTTGATTGTCTGCCTGTTCCGTGCCCGCGCCGGCCATTTCACGCCGGATCGTCATTTCGGTTTTGAATCGGCTGCCTGGTATTGGCACTTTGTTGACGTGGTGTGGCTGTTCCTGTTTGCCTGTATTTATGTGCTGGGTAATCAGGGCCTTCTCTCTTAGGTGCGCGAATGGGTTATTACCCACCGATATCGCCTTTTGCGGTGGGTTTTGCTTGCAAATGTCCGCGTTGCGGGCAGGGCGCGCTTTTCCAAGGCTTTCTTTCATTGCGCGCGACATGTTCGGCTTGCGGCCTCGATTACGCCAAAGCCGATAGCGGCGACGGGCCAGCGGTCTTCGCGATCTTTCTGGTGGGATTTGCGGCCGTGGCGGCGGCTTTCATTATCCGCTACAGCTTTGGCGCGCCGATCTGGCTTGCTTTTGTTTTATCGACAGTCTTGTCCATCGCCATGATCCTGGCGACGTTGCGCCCCCTAAAGGCGACCTTGATCGCGTTGCAATTTGTGCACAATGCGCAAGAGGTTAAATCCGATCAGCAATCATAGCTGATCTGTACCCGGTGTTTTTCCTAGTACTGGTTTTGCGGAAGGGTTTCGAATGACCACGAACCGGTCTTTCCAGTTTTTACCGGGGGCGACCGCTGCCATGCTTCTTGGCGTTGCAATCCTCGCCGCGCTTGGCACGTGGCAGCTGCATCGCCGGGCGTGGAAAATGGCACTGGTTGAGGCGGTGACAGCACGCGTAGACGGGGTCCCGGCCGACCTTGCTACCGTCATGCGCGCCTACCTGGCGGGCGAAGACCCTGAGTATACGCCTGTTGCCACCCGCGGCCGATTTGAACCATCAGCGGAGTTTCACGTCTTTGGGACCATCGGTCCGCGCCCGGGCTATTTCATCTTTACACGGTTTATCCCTGCCGGTAGAGAGCGGGCTTCCGCACCGTTTTTCGTCAATCGCGGGTTCGTTCCGCAGGATCAACGTGCACAGATGACTGCTGCGCCAGCCGGCCCCACCACAGTCACTGGGCTTTTTCGAAAGGCCGAACGCAAGCCGCTGTTCGCGCGCTGGCTGACACCGCCGCACCAGCCTGATGCCAATATCTGGTATGCTCGTGATCCGGCGTTGTTTCAGCCACCATCGCAAGACAATGGTACTGGTGATGGGTCGCCCGTTGAAACCGACTGGTATCTCGATAGCCTTGCCCGTTCTGAGACACCCGGCACCTATCCGCAAGGGGGCAATACGCGGATTGAGTTCAACAACCGACACCTGGAATATGCACTGACCTGGTACGGGCTTGGGTTGACGCTGATCGGCGTGTGGCTTGCCTTTTCGTTCAGGCGTCAATGATCCAGGTTCCGAAGTTTTCTATCAGATAGAAGCACGCGAGACACAGCCATTCAGTGCTCAGAAACTGCCCTCAATATCAAACCGGATGATCTTGCCAAAGGTTCGATCACGCGCCTCCGTAAACGCAATATCGTTGGTGAGACGATCATTAAAAATCGTGCGTGAGAAACGGTTATTGGCGCCGAAGATATTACCCACACGCAGACGCATAGTTGTTCCAAACACGTCCTTATTCTCTACAATAAATTGAGCAAAGGGCGGACGCTGGCGAAAAACACTGATTTCATCAAGGCGGGTCTGACGGGCGCTTTCATTATAGCCACCGCGAAATTCGATGGCCCAATTGGTGGGCAGGAAATCCTGCCGCACTGTCATGTCGAGTTCGACAATATCCTCGTCTGAAATGGGCCGCGGGTTGCCCGTCAGCGGATCGGTGACACTGGAATTTACCAGCGATAGGCTCACATCCCAACGCAAGCCGCGCCACCCGGTCGGATCAGACAGCAATGTCAGATCCAGGCTTCCGCCAAACCGCCGGGCGCTGGGGAGATTGCCGGGTGCCTGACCACCGTCGGCGATGGGAATCTGATCAACAATATCGGTGATGTCTTCGCCAAAACCGCGCAGGGTGATCGTACCATATCCGCCCAACCCCTTTTGCACTTCCGCCTCCGCAAGCCAGCTTTGCGGAGGCACAAGATCGGCATTGGTCACATCAACCCGGTCCTGATTGAGATTGACCGAGGCAATAAAATCAAAAAAGCTCAGTTGACCGACGACCCTTTCCAGACGTGTGGAGATGTTGAGGTCCTCTTGCGGCTTCCAGTTGAGAGAGACAAACCCGTTTGGTCGTACAAAATCGCGGACCTGCCCTAGCGGACCGGTCTGGCTGATCTGGGAATATTCCACACCAAGCGAGGTCTGAATTTGCAGGTGCGGTGTCAGCGCGCGGCTATAGCTGAGCGTTGTTTCTGCCCGGTCCTCATCAACACGCGAATTTGCGCCTTCGAAATCGATAGATGATAGGGAACCGTCGGGTTGGAATTGTTCCAACTCGGCTTCGATCTCCAGAAAATTCCGCACACCCTCTAATGACCATTGCCAGTCACCGCCAAGCTGATTGAAGGTATACTCTGCCCGCACAATGGTTTCGGCTTCATTGGCCACTTGGGAAAACACCGAGCCTTCAAGGGGGCGTCCATCGGCAAAGACGGTGCGAACATCCGCAACGGTGGGGCTATTCTCAAATCGGTGGAGCCCGATCAGCTTTAGTCGTCCGGCCCCAAGCTTGAATGCATAGTCTGCACCAACCTCGAAGTTGAATTCGTCTTCTGTGGCAATGAAAATCCGTTCACGATCAACCTGTCCGACCCCTGATCGTTCTGACGTTTCGCGTCCGTCGAAAATAAAGGCATTGACCTCCCCGGTCAGGTTCAGGACGTTTCCATTGTCGGCCGTTCGCGTGAAGGAACCTTGCAGGCCAGGTTGGTCAAAGAACTCAGTATCGATTTCAAATCGTGTATCAATCAGCTGGCCGGCGCCATCGCGGACAATTTCGGGGCCGGTACTTCCAAAACGTCCCTGGTCATTTTCAAAGCTCAGGCTCCACTCGGTTTTTGCCCCGCCGCCGGAGATAGAGATTTCGCCATCACCCCAGCGGAAGGGCACATCGTCAGTTCGCAACGTTGCCGAATAGCGATAGCGCCCGCTGATCCCCCCTTTCGAATTCAGGATCACATCCAGCACTTGACCCGACAGCCCCGCAATATCGAGGCTTGCCCCGTCGACAATCTCAAGCCGTTCCACCGATGCGGCGGGTATCCGCCCTAGCGCGTCAACGGGCCCATTTGATTTGCCGGAAATACGCCGTCCATTGATCAAAACATTTGTGTCAGCCTGACCAAACCCGCGATCACGACCGCCCTCACGGATGACAAAGCCCGGAATTTGATTGACCATGTCGAGGGCTGTGCGCGGGGCAAACCGGGTAAAATCCTCCGGTGTAAATTGCTCGCGCACCGTGCGCGCGTTTTCCGTCTGCGCCGACGCGGGCGACGCGGTGAAAACCACGGCTGCCGCGGCAAGGCCAAGCAGGAAAAGACGTGGCAGATCGGGATTTTTAGAAACGGAAAACACAGACATCTCGCGTGGTCTATAGAGCAGCGTTCAGTCTGTCAGCCCTTCACTTGGGCCCTGCGGCCAAACGATAAAAAACAACGGTGAACCGCGCTTGTCCTTAGCGCCTTAGCCCAGCTGATCGTTGACCACATCTTCGAGGCTGAGGTCGCGTTCATCGATCACACAGTTCCGGCCCCGTCTTTTGGCGAGGTAGAGGCACTGGTCCGCGCGTTCCACCAATTGGCTTACGCTATCGCCCGCCTGAAAAGCGGCGACCCCCATGGACATGGTCACGAGGCCAAGGTCTTCGTTGCTTTGACGTTTTTTCAGACGCCGTGACTCAACCGCGCGCCGAATGCGATCGGCCAGCATATGGGCGTTTTCAATTGCCGTGCCGGGCAGAAGGATAGCAAATTCCTCCCCGCCATATCGGGCCAGCAAATCCTGACCTTTGACATTGGCGTTCATGACTTCCGCCACGAGCCGCAGAACCTGGTCACCGGTCTGGTGTCCCCATTGGTCATTAAACAGCTTGAAATGATCAACATCGGCCATGATCACCGCGAGGGAGTGACCCTTGAGCTCGGCTTCCTTGATCAGACGGCTTACCGCCCGGTCAAAGCTCTTGCGGTTGCTGATCCCGGTGAGGGGATCAGACAGGGCTTCCTTCTGGATAGCCTCCACATTACGCCGCAGTGACGAGATTTCATTGGTTGACGCAGCAAGGCTGGATTCCAACTCCTGATTTTCCTCGCGCATCTTTTTGGTGACTGCAACAACGCTTTCCAAAAGCGTGCCCACGGCGGGATGATCTTCCGCAGTTTGACGAAGTTGCCCGGAAAGATCGCCGAGTTCTGTAGAATGTTGATGGGTTGTTTCGCCCTGAGCCTCAATCAAGCCGAAGAGTTCGTCAATCTCAACCTGAAGGTCACTGGCCACTTCATTCACATTGAGGGCCAGATCGGCTCTGGCGATGTGCATATGATAGAGCGTGTCCAGATCATCCTGGCGGACGGACCCGTCGTCCTGCATTACTTTTTGCAGGTCACGCGAAAGCGCTGGCATCCGTCCATCAATGTGCGCGTAGACGGTCTCATAGTTTCGTGCCGTGGCGCAGACCCCAAACTCTTTAATCATCGCCAGCGCCAAGGCGCCGGTTTGATAGGAGTTTTCCACCAATTCCATGCCATCCCTCTTAATCCGGCCACGGCGCAGTCGGTGACGCGTGGCATGATCTCGCGCGAAGTCTAGGAATTCGTCGTAAATATAGTGCTAACGCAGGGGGTATCGGCGGCGTGATAGGCTATCGCTGCAGAAACGCGGGCACATGATCGCCAAGACCAACAACCTCGTCTTCGCGGCGCGGTCGGCGCGGCCGGCGCTCTTTGTCGCCGCGGTTATCCTCTCGTGGCTCGTCCCGGTCTGGTTTTGCACGCCGGTTTGCGGGCGCTTCGGGCGCGCCGTCATGATCGCTGCGGCGACCGCGTCGTCTGCGATTGCCGCGCTCGGCGTCGCCATCTCTTGCGCCCCCGCGTCCATGGCCACGCCCGCCGTCGCTTTTGGCTTGGCGTCGTCCATTGCGGTCTGCATTCTGGGCTTCGGCCTCGGCGATATCCGCCGCCATGTCTTTTTCTTGAATGGCTGTTTTGCCAATGGTTGAAAGGATGGCGTCATAGGCTTTGGCGTCTTTCGGGCCGACAAGCATCAGCGCCGTCCCCGTCAGGCCAGCGCGACCGGTGCGCCCGATGCGGTGGACATAATCGTCCGCATGGATCGGCACGTCGAAATTGAACACGTGGCTCACCGCCTTGATATCAAGGCCGCGCGCTGCCACATCGGAGGCTACGAGGAAACGCACCGTGTCATTGCGGAACATATCAAGTGTTTCCGTACGGAAGGATTGGGGAAGGTCCCCATGGATCGGGCGCGCGCTGTAGTCATATTTTTGCAAAGACTTCGCAACGATATCCACGGTGGATTTGCGATTACAGAAGATAATTCCGTTTTTCACATCGTCCCCGTCCAGCAATTTGCGTAAGATCATGCGCTTAATCCGCTCGTCTTTACCGGGGATACGGATGATCTGCTGTGTGATGGTTGACGCGGTCTGGGCTGGCCTCGACACTTCGATGCGCACGGGATTGTGCAGGAACGTATCGGTGATGCGTTGAATTTCCGGCGGCATGGTTGCGGAGAAGAACAGGGTCTGGCGTGTCATCGGGGTCAGTTT
The DNA here is from genome assembly GCA_039819545.1 of Pseudomonadota bacterium. Lineage (GTDB taxonomy): Bacteria > Pseudomonadota > Alphaproteobacteria > Caulobacterales > Parvularculaceae > CALLPQ01. Next base: position 59,981 of record JBCBRS010000001.1, read on the forward strand.
GAAGATGCGCTCAATGTCAGGAATAAAGCCCATATCGAGCATGCGGTCGGCTTCATCGACAACCATCACTTCAATTCCGTTCAGCAGCAATTTGCCCCGCTCGAAATGATCAAGCATGCGCCCGGGTGTGGCGATCAAAACGTCAACGCCGCGGGTCAGTTTGGCGTCCTGATCACCGAAGGAGACCCCGCCGATGAGAAGCGCCATCGAAAGCTTGTGATATTGGCCGTATTTTTCAAAGTTATCAGCAACCTGCGCGGCGAGTTCGCGGGTGGGGGCAAGGACGAGCGAACGGGGCATTCGCGCACGGGCCCGCCCTTTTGAGAGCCGCTCAATCATCGGCAGCGTGAAGGAGGCTGTCTTGCCTGTTCCTGTCTGCGCGATCCCCAGCACGTCGCGACGGGTGAGGGCTTCCGGGATCGCTGCCGCTTGAATAGGGGTCGGGTGCGTGTATCCGCTTTCCTCCAACGCTTTAAGCAGTTTGTCCGACAGCCCCAGCTGCGCAAATGTTTTTTCGGGCGCGGTTGCTTCCGGCTCCGGCGGTTCTGCCGTCTCCGCTGGCGGGGTATCTGCCGCGGAAGTCTCAGGGGTAGTTATGTCGCCATCGGTGACATCATTGGCATTGACACTGGCAGTGCCAGTCGTTTCGTCGATATCAGTCATTGAATTTCCATTTTAGCATCCCGGCAGGCTGGTGCTGGGGCGCCTAACCCTGAAAACCAGAGCGGCGCAACGGTGACAGCAACGATGTGCTGAAGACCGAAAGCGGGGTGAAACCCGCAAGTGTCATACCGGTGGACGCGTGAGGCACGCGGCGTTCTGCTGTTTCCTTAAACGCGCTGCCACGTTTACAGCAGAGCGCAACCTACTCTTGGCAGTGGACGGATCAAACCCGCTTGGGTCATCGCATCGTGCTGGCGTCTTATGGTGGGGCCCAAAACTAAATGGGGGCCGATCGCGCCTGCTGCACCGCAACACTGAAAAGCCGTAATCAATGGCGATGCGCTTGTCAAACGCCGACCTGGGGAAATCGTTTGGGCAAGGTGTGTCTTATTGGGTCATTGGTAGGACAATGCCAAAAGTCGCCCCATCTTCGTCGGATTTTTTTAGCGTCAGGTTACCCCCATGGGCGCGGACAATCTCGGCGGCAATGGCAAGCCCTAGACCGGAGCCGCCAGGCTTGAAAGAGCCTTTGAAGGGCTCATAGAGATGGTCGCGCGCGCCCTCTGGCAGGCCAGGCCCATTATCGGCAATATCAAGATGGAGAGCCCTGCCGAAGATCGTGGCCGTTACATCGATCTTAAAGCCCGTATCATGAGCGGCATGGGGGGGCGTATCGGGCGGCAGGTCAGCACATAGGGCTTCGGTTGCATTGCGGATCAGGTTCATCAGCGCCCGGTGCATCTGCGTCCGGTCGATGGAGACTTCCAGGTGTTTGTCAATTGACGCCGACGTGTTCACATAGAGGCTCGCCGTGTCGTCAAAAACGCTTTCAACAAGGGATAAAAGCTTCACCGGTTCGCGGCTAAGGGTTTCCGGAGAAATACGGCCATAGTTCAGCGTTTCCCGGCTGAGCGTGATCGCTCGGTCGAGGGCATCAACAAGGCGCGGGCTCAATTTGCGCACGCGCGGATCATCGGAGTTCATCAACCGGTCGGACATCAATTGCGCGCTGGCTAGAATATTGCGCAGATCATGACTGATTTTCGATATCCCTGCACCCAGCGCCGCAAGGCGCCGCCGCTCATTCAAGAGCGTTTGTAAACGCTCTTCAAGGGCGGTCAGATCGCGTTCCGTTTCGCCAATCTCATCAAGACGATCGCTCGCCTGTAGAATATTTTTCGGGTTTTCCGGATCTACCTCAAAAAGGGCCATATTCGAGCGGATCGCCCGCACCGGGCTGATGATCAAACTACTGAGCGACCAGTAAACAAAAATGGCCGTGATGGCGGAGATCAAGAGCGATAATAAAAGTATATTCTTTGCATAAGTACGCAATGCGGACCGCAAGGCTTTTTCCGAGACGATGATATCGTCAATCGGGCCGCCCTTCACAGAGGATTGCTTGCTCACCCTGATCAGGTTGTCATTATGCCCGACAATAATTGACCAGGCATCGGCGATCCGCGCGCGCTGGCCATAGCCGTCTAGATTGATCGTCCGCTTGATCCGGTCGGCAGCATCTTCAACGCTTGGCGCCAGTTTCAGGATACGCACATCATCACTGACAATGGTGGCGCCCAGAATATTAGCCGACGCAAAAACCTTGTTGATCATCATCGTATCAATGCGATCGTCGGCGCTGTCTTTCAGGGCAAAGCCCACAAGATTGGCCGCTTCGCCGCGCATATTCAGCCAGACATAATGCTGGTTCGCCACCGACGGGATCATAATCAAAATCTCGGTGATCAAGACTACGAAGACCGTCAGCACAAGGAGCTGTGTGGTTAGGGACCGTCTGACCCACGGGATGATGCCCATCAGGGCAGGGATAATTTTTACGCGGCGTGCCATCAGTGTAAAGCCTTAGTCGAAAAGCGATAAGAGTTTGACCACAGACTTTGTGCGTTTTGAGAATAGCGTCTCGGTAAAAAACGCACCGGCCACCCGTTTGGAGGCCTCGCCCCGTGTGGGATAGGGGGCAATATAATTTGTGAAGTCCCTGATCTTCCGGCCATTTGCCACCGCAAGAGCCCAGGGCTGGATCAGATCGCCTGCGTTCTTGCCTACAATCGATGCGCCCAGGATTTTGCCGTTCTTGGCGGTGATCACTTTGACAAGACCCGCCGTGCCCGCCTCGGCGATGGCACGATCATTTTCCTCAAATGACCACCGCTGCACCGAGATCGTCTCACCGGCTTCGCGTGCTTTTTCTTCGCTCATTCCCACATGGGCCAATTCCGGATCGCAGTAGGTAACCCAGGGGGAAATTTTGCTTGCTTTGTTCCGCCCTTTGGACAGCTTGAAAAGCAGATTACGGATGATCAGGCTGGCATGGTACCCGGCCACATGGGTAAATTGCAGACCGCCCGCCACATCGCCAATGGCGTAGACCCGGTCATTGGCGGTTTGCAGGAAGTCATTTACCTCAATCCCGCGCCCATTGCTGTTAATGCCTGCGGCGGCCAGATCAAGTTTATCGATATTGGCCCGGCGCCCCACCGCCATCAGCAAGTGCGATCCGCTGATCGTCTTGGGACCGTCCCCGTCGAGGTCAACATTGATCACTCCGTCCGTAGACTGACTGACGGCTTTTGCTTTCGTGTTCTCGAGTATGGTTATGCCCTCTTGCGAGAGCGTTTCGCGGACAACGGCCACAAGCTCAGGGTCATCATTGCCCATGATGCTCGGTGCTGCCTCGATCAGGGTTACTTTGCTGCCGAGACGTGCATGGGCCTGCGCCATTTCAACGCCGATGGGCCCGCCCCCAACAACAAGCAGATGGTCAGGCTGCGTACGGTTTTCAAAAAGTGTCTCGTTGGTAAGATAGGGGACGTCTTCAATACCGGGAATAGGCGGTACGAATGGCGAGGAGCCGGTGGCGACAATAATGAATTTGGCATTGATCACGGTATTGCCCGCCGTCACCTGGCGGGGCCCTGTAAATTTGGCCGTGTCGCGCAGGACGATGCAGCCGAGCCCTTCGAACCGTTCCTGGCTGTCGTGGGGGGCGATGGTGGCGATCGCGCGGTGCACATGGTCCATGGCGGCGCCATAGTCAATTTTCGGTGTGCTGGCGTGAATCCCAAAATCGCTTCCCTTACGGATGGATTGGGCAACACTTGCCGCCGTCAACAGGGCTTTCGATGGGACGCAGCCATAATTCAGGCAGTCGCCGCCCATTTTGCCGTGTTCAATGAGAACAACGTTTTTGCCAAGCTGGGCCGCGCCCGCGGCGACGGACAGGCCGCCGGATCCGGCGCCAATAATACAAAGGTCCGTATCGATTGTTTTTGACATGGAATGGATCTTCTAAAAAATGGGCGCTCTGTGCCAGCTGGGTGCACTTACCGGCAACAGCGATCGCCTCAATTGCGTCAACGATTACGCTGCTTTCTTCTTAAAAAAGCGGTTGTAGATAACGGGGATCAGCGCAACGAGAAACAAGGCGATAAAAGCCGGTGCAACTTTATCGACCAATGATTCGATCACCGCACTACTATCATCAAGCGAAACAGACGGATCACGGACGAGTTCCGCCACGCCGGCCCCAATCCAGCTATAGGCAACGGTGCCAGGGATAATGCCAAGCGCGGTCGTGAGCAGATAATCCCGATATTTCGCCCCCAGCAAGGCCGGCGCGATGTTTGCCACCGCGAAAGGCATTGCGGGCACGAGGCGCAGCAAAAACATGTAGGAAATCGGGCTTTGGCGAAACTCACCTTCCATTTTTTCCACAAACGGCCCTGCAATCTTGCGCAGGGATGCACCGAGCGAGGTCTTGGCTACAAGGAATAGGATCGACGCCCCGAGGGTTGCCCCCACAACCGTCGCCACAGAGCCAAAGAGTGGCACCCCGAGCGTAACGCCAAACAGGGCGCCGCCGGCAATCGTCAGGATCCCGCCCGGCACCATAAAGGCCGTTAGCGCTGCATAAAGGACCATATAGGCGGCAAAGACGAGGAAGAAGTTTGAAGCAATTTGTGCATCGAGCCAGCCAATATGCTCGCGCAGCGCTTCAAGGCTCAGAAGTTTGTAAGCCCCTGAAAAATAGACAGCCCCCAAAACCGCCAGGATGGCGAGGAACGGGACTGCTTTCATGATTGCATTACTTTCGCGCCCAGCTTGGCCATTGGTGGGCTGATTGTCAGCAGATTGATTGGCGGGATTTGGGGGCGTCGACAGGTCCATAGGGTTTGCATTCGCTTGCGTCATTACTTTCACCATTATTCATTGGGGCGCGCGAGGGGGTGGGCTGCGCAATCGGTCATTTCTTGTGGTCTGTTGCTAACAAAACGCGCTCGAGAAGGGATTAAAACTCTCCTCCTTTCCCGTCACAAAGAAGAGAGGGCCGCCGTGAACCCCCCGGTATCGCCAAAAATGGACGTTGCAAATTTTTGCAGGCGGTTTCGAAATCCGATCCGAGCCTTTGGCCCAAACGTCAGGACCGTGGCCGTTTGGGTATGATTTGTCTTGACGGGTGCAGCTGGGATCGCTACCTCCCACGCTCTTATTCTGAGGCCGTTGCGAGGTTGGGGGCCATGGGTACCAGCGCGTTACTTGCCTTAGGGCTAAGCTAAAGGCCCAAATAGAGGACAGACCGATGAAACGTACTTATCAGCCGAGCCGTCTGGTTCGCAAACGCCGCCACGGTTTTCGCGCGCGCAAGGCCACAAAAGCCGGGCGGGCCATTCTTGCACGGCGCCGGGCCAAGGGCCGCAAACGTCTTTCAGCCTGATTTTGCCGCTTCCGGGTGTCGGCGCTTTGCGCTGCCCCGGTGATCCGGTTGGGTCGCTGCTGTTAGGGTGTTGCGATGATCGCCCGATTGAAAAGACGCGCGCACTTTCTGGCGCTCCGCCAAAGCCCGGCCGTGGGACGTCCGGGCTTTTTGCTGGTCCGCGGGCACTGTCCTGACCGTAATGCCAGCGCTGTTGCGGAGCCACGCGTCGGCTTTACGGTCACGAAAAAGATGGGCAATGCGGTTCGGCGCAATCGGCTGCGTCGCCGCCTCAAGGCAGCCGTTGAGCACCATGCTGCTCTTTTGTCGGAGGACCCGGCTGACTATATCCTCATCGCCAGGTCGCGGGCGCTGACCCAGCCGTTTGAGGCATTGTGCGCAGATCTCGCGAAAGCATTGACCCGCCTGCAGCAAAATCGGCATAACACCGATCAAGAATAGGGGCTATACGGCACGGCCTTCGCCGATAGCCCGTCATCCGGAACGGCGCTTTATATCCGTTCAACACGAGAGAGCTCATGGATCGCAATACGTTATTGGCCATCGTCCTGTCGGCGGCGGTGCTTCTGGTTTGGGAATTGGTGTTTGGCGCCCCGCAGCGCGCAGCGCTGGAGGCAGCGCGCGAGGCTCGCCAGGCTGAACAAGCGCAAGAAGATCCTACCAGCCGGATTGCACGAGAGGCTGCCAGCCGCAAACTGACGCTAGGTGAAGCCCTGGCTCAGACGCCGGACCGGGTTGCGATTGAAACCCCCACACTGCGCGGGTCAATCAATCTGATTGGCGGGCGCTTTGACGATCTGGTGCTCAAGGATTATCGCGAAACACTTGATCCGGACAGTGACAATATTCACCTCCTGCAACCCGCAACGGTCGAAGACGCTCAATATATCCAACAGGACTGGCTTTACGGGGCCGCCAGCGATGAGCCGCGCAAATGGACCCTCAGTACCGGCACGACCCTGACGCCGGAAACGCCTATTGTCCTGACCCGGCAAGAGGGTGATATCGTCTTTGAAAAAATAATCTCCGTAGACGAACAATATATGTTCACGGTGGAACAAACCGCGCGTAATACCGGCGATAATCTTGTCGCGGTGACGCCCTTTGCGCTCGTCATTCAGAAGGGCATTCCCGACGATCTGAAAGGCGGCGGTATCCTGCATGAGGGTGCGGTGGGGATTGTGGGCGGCAAGCTCTATGATCGCAAATACAAAAAGCTCGCTAAAGGCAAAACCGTTGACGCCACGGGGACCGGTGGGTGGATCGGGATTACCAATAAATATTGGCTTGCCGCCGCCATCCCGCCACAGGATGTGAGCTTTGAGGCAAAATATCGGAACAATAATGAGACAGAGACTGCAGCCACCGAGCCGGAGTTCAATACTTATTACACGCTGCCAGCGGTCAATCTGAATGGCGGGCAGAGTCATAGCGTCAAATCCCATGTCTTCGCTGGCGCTAAAGACGTGGATATCCTACAGGCCTATGAAAAGCCGGTGGAAAAGGGCGGTCTTGGGATACTCGATTTCGACAAGGCGGTTGATTGGGGCAGTCTGAATTTTCTGACAAGGCCAATTTTCTACGTCCTCAACTTCTTCGGCAATTTGACCGGTAATTTTGGAATCGCGATTTTAATTCTGACCCTGATTACGAAGGCAATTTTGTTTCCGCTGGCTAACAAGGGTTATGAATCCATGACCCGCATGAAACAGTTGCAACCCAAGCTTGAAAAGCTGAAGGAGCGAGCGGGCGAAGATAAGGCCAAGCTGCAACAGGATATGATGGAGCTTTACAAAAAAGAGAACGTCAATCCCATGGCCGGGTGTCTACCAATCCTGATCCAGATGCCGATCTTTTTTGCGCTCTACAAAACGCTGTTTGTCACCCTTGAATTGCGTCATGAACCGTTTGTCGGGTGGATCCGCGACCTTTCTGCGCCTGATCCCACCAGTATCTTCAATTTGTTCGGTCTGATCCCGTGGGAGCCGACGGCGCTCCCGCTGATCGGGCCATTCATGGGTCTGGGTGTGCTGCCCATTTTGATGGGGGTTGCCATGTGGTTTCAGATGTCGCTGAACCCGCCACCTTCCGACCCGACCCAACGCCAGGTTATGGCAATGCTCCCCTGGATATTCATGTTCCTGTTCTCCAGTTTTGCCGCCGGTCTTGTCATTTACTGGATCTGGAATACGGTTCTGTCGGTTGCTCAACAGGTGATCATTATGCGCCGTAACGGCGTTGAGCTTGATCTCAAGGATCGATTCAGCTTTCTGTTCCCGGGTGACAAAACCGTGGCGGCGGGTGCCGCTGCCGCCGGCGCCAGCGGCGGTACAAATCCGAGCGCCAAAGGCGTGGTCATTGATGCCAAACCCGCAAAGCCGGTAAAGGCGAAGAAAGACAAAGCCAAAAGCATAGACAGCAAATCCGCGCAGGCTGAAAAAACTGATACCGGCAGCAGCGATGACTGACGCCGATAAAGAGGCGGCGGATCAGGCCATCGAAACTTGCCGTAAGTTATTTGCCGGGCCTTGTGATTTTATGTTGGGCGTTGTGTCGCTCGAAACCTTGCCTGACGGTGACACCAGCGAGATTGCTTTTGCGGGGCGCTCTAATGTGGGTAAATCTTCGCTCCTCAATGCGCTCACGGGACGGAACAATCTTGCCCGCGCTTCAAATACGCCGGGGCGCACCCGGGAGCTGAACTTTTTCAATCTGGGCGACGTTATGAAGCTTGTTGACCTGCCGGGCTATGGCTATGCGAAGACGTCGCGCAAAACGGCCCACGCGTGGACGCGGCTGACGCGTGACTATCTGCGTGGGCGGATGGCGCTGCGCCGAGTCTGTCTGCTTGTGGACGCCCGCCACGGATTAAAGGCCTCGGACCTTGAGATTGCCGATCTCCTCGATAAAAGCGCCGTGAATTATCAGATCGTCCTGACCAAGACGGATAAGGTTAAACCAACTGATCTTGAAAAAACCTGCGCGGCGACGCGCCGCGCAATCGCCAAACGACCCGCGGCGCACCCTGACCTGATGCCCACATCCTCGCAAACTGGCGCCGGACTGCCTGAACTACGAATGGCGTTAGCGGCCTTGGTGGATGCGTAGAGTGGGTGGCGGGTCAGTTTGCAAGCCCGTGAAAGGCAAAAAAGGCGTCCAGTACCGCTTGCGGTGCCTCGGTTTGGGGGTAGTGACCAATTTCCTCCAATAGCACTGCATCGGCGCGGGGCACATTCTCACAGTAATACGTGTAAAGATGCTTTCCGGAAATTGGGTCTTTACCACCATTAATCAGGCGTAAGGGTAGATCGGTTTGTGTCACCGCGTTTTCCCAACGCCGTTGATAGGTGAGGCGGTCTTTCATATAGCGCATGGTCTTGTGAAAGACCCGTGTGCCTTGATTATAAGTTATCATTTGCCAATGGCCCTCAATCTCCCGCGTTTTTGGCTGGGTGTGTGGGCCAAAGATATCGTTAAAGGTGTTGCGCAGCTTTTGTTGGGAAAGGCGTGCACTGATCAAAGGGCCGAATGGTGTCAGCGCCATTTTCTGGATCAGGCGCGGGCGATGTCGACCTGGGAAAATACCACCATTCAGGAAACAGACCGACTGCAACCGAAAACTCAAGGCGCGTTCAGCCTGACGTGCCAGCAGTTCCTGAGCAACCGATACCCCATAATCATGACACAGAATATGAGCTTCGCTAGCGCCGAGTTCGGCCAGCAACGCTTCTTGAAAATCGGCTTGCTCAATCAGGGAATAGTGATGGTTTTGCGGTTTATCGGAAAGGCCAAAGCCAAGCATATCAATGGCTGCGAGATTAAAATGCCCGCTCAAGGGTCCCCACAGCGCTGACCAGTCCCAGGAGGAGGTGGGAAACCCGTGGATGAGGAGAAGCCATGGGCGGTCGTTTTGCGTGTCTTCATGGACCCAGGTGGCAAAGTCAAAGGGGCCAATCGTCAGAGTACGGTGGTTTGCAATCCACGCGTCAATGGATTGGAGGGCGAGGGCGGGGGCAGTGGTTTGGGTCATCGTGCCGGGTCCTCCGCCGGTTTCAATCCCGAGCCCGCGTCAAGCGCGCGCCAGCCGATATCACGGCGATAAAAACCGTCCGGCCAATCGATAGAGGAAACCCCCCTATAGGCCCGCGCCACAGCCTCCCGCAGGGTCGCGGCTGTGGCGGTCACATTCAGGACCCGGCCGCCGGTATTGGTCAGGGTGTTTTCCTTCATCCGTGTCCCCGCATGAAAAATAGTAACACCGTCATGGGCGCTTGCGGCCTGAATGCCGGTGATGGTTTGGCCCTTTTCATAGGCACCCGGATAGCCCTTTGACGCCATGACAACCAGCGCGCAGGCGTGCGCCGACCATTGGGGGGCAATCGCGGCGCGCATTTCGTCATTACCAAGAGCGCCATCTGCGGCGGCCTTTAATAAAGGCAAGATATCTGACGTCATCAATCGCATCAGCACCTGACATTCCGGGTCGCCAAACCGCACATTATATTCGATCAGTTTTGGCCCGTCGGCGGTGACCATCAGCCCGGCAAACAGAACGCCAATGAACGGTGTGCCGCCCGTCTTTAACGCGCCGAGTGTTGGTGCGATAATGTCGGTCATCACGCGGGCCTCAATCTCCGGGGTGAAGATGGGCGCGGGCGCATAGGCGCCCATGCCCCCGGTATTCGGCCCGGTGTCACCTTCACCGGCGCGTTTATGGTCCTGCACCCCCAACAGGGGCACCGCGTTTTGCCCATCGCACACAACGAAAAAACTCACCTCCTCGCCGGTCAGGAATTCCTCAATGACAAGGCTTGTCCCTGCATCCCCGAATTGACCGGCCAGCATTTGCGTCACAGCCGCGTTGGCCTGTGTCCGGCTGGGGGCGATAATGACGCCCTTTCCAGCGGCAAGACCGTCGGCCTTGATTACGTAAGGGGCGGTTAGTGTGTCGAGAAAGGCAGCGGCCTCATGGGTGGAGGTGACGCGCGCATATCGCGCCGTGGGGATTTGATGGGCGGCACACAAATCCTTCATAAACCCTTTGGAAGTTTCCAGCCGCGCCGCGCCGGCATCAGGACCAAAGCAGGCAATCCCGCGTTTGCGCAGGTGATCGCCCAGCCCCTCGGCGAGAGGGGCTTCCGGGCCGATCACCGCCAAATCAATCGATTTTGCTTCCGCAAGAGCCACAATTCCGGCTATATCCTCCGCCAAGAACGGCTCGACTTTCGCAAGGGTGTCGATACCGGGATTTCCGGGTGAACAAAAAAGCGTGGTGAGCTTCGGGCTTTGCGTAATTTTCCAGGCAAGGGCGTGTTCGCGGCCACCGCCGCCCACTAACAGGACTTTCACGTGAAGCTCCGTTTGTCTTGTTTTTCTCGGTGCCCGATCGGCGATAGACAGCGCTTGAGTAGGCGCTGTTCGGAATGGGATCAATATTGAGCAACACGCCTGACACAGGCCAGACCCAAGCGGATGATCTGGAAGAAACGCTGCCCTCGGCTGCCGTGACCGGGGCGGAACGGCGTCGTGCTGTGCCGTTACTCAAACCGCTGCGCCTGGTGCCGCGCCCGTTTCGACGCCCCTTGGCACGGGTGGGACAAGCGTGGACCGGGTTTTCCACAACCTTTTTTGAGGTTTTTGGCGGTAACGAAAAGCGGCGTCAGTTTTCCGCGCTTTCCATGGCGGCGGTCCTGAACGCGGCGTTGCTTTCGGTCATGGCGGTCTATGGCACGTTTCAGATTTTTATTCCCAACGCGCCGCCAACAACGATCAATATCTCGCTTGTGAGCCAGGCCGCCGATCCGATTTATCCCACCCTGCGCGATCCCGAGGTTACGCTGGACCCCGAACCTGAACCGATTATTGAAGAGGTGGCGATCGAACCGGAACCCGAGCCAGAACCAGAGCCTGAGCCAGTTGAGCCCGAACCAGAGCCAGAACCGGTGGAGCCTGAGCCTGAACCCGAGCCTTCGCCCCCAGAACCAGAACCAGAACTTGAGCCTGAACTAGAACCTGAGCCGGTAGAACCCGAGCCAGAACCAGAGCCCGAGGATCCGGTGGATTTGCAGGATCTTGACCTTCTGGCCAAGGATGATTTTGTGGCACCGGGCGAGGAAGACGATGCGCCGTTCATCCCAGACCCTGTGATCGCCTCCCCAGTGGAAAGTGAAATTCTCGCGCCATTACCGCCAACGCCGGCCGATGATCCGCGTGCCCCGCAAGATGCCCCCGATGATCGCCTGGCGGAGGAAACCACCGAGCCTGAGGAACCGCTTGCGGCTAACGATCCGGGTGATGAAACCGGACCGGAAGATGAGATCGTTGTTGACGAAGGCGATCCGAAGGACCCGGCCCAGGACGACACTACCGTTGATGATCCGCTATCTGATGAACAAGAGGAGGTGTTGGACGCGCTGCCCGATGCCGTCCTTGATGATCTCATTGCCCAGATTGATGAGGCTGATGATACGCCAGAGGCTGACGAGACCGACGAGGAAGAGATACTGTCGGCCGACGATATTCTTGCCGCTCTTAAAAATCGCAACGCGCCCGGCCCTGCAACCACCCGGCCCGGGGTTACCGGCGATGATGCCTTTGATGAGGAGCCGCGATTTGGGTCGAGGGCGGGCCGGCTTGACCGGCGGTTTGCGGCTCTGCCGCGCAGTCAGCTGCCTGCCGTGGATTTGCCGCAAACCGATTTTGCCTCGGGCAATGCCGGGGCCCTTGCTGGCGCCTCCGGTATCATTGCCATCTTTTGCGGAGAGCAATTTGACGACCCCAACAAAGTTGCTGAATGCGCTGGCCGGGTACAGATTTTATCGGGCTGGAGACCGGGCGATAGCGGGGAGGATTATTCGCGTGCTGTCAAAATCCTCCGTCAGGCGCAGCGCGAGCGTGGCGGCGCCGGCCCGGTGGCGCGGGACTTGTCGCTGATCGTTGGTCCGCGGGAGGCGCGGTTGATCCAGTCCTTGGAGCGGGCCGTTGAGATCACCAACCGTTCGCAAACCTCTATCGCAGATGCCATTGATCCGACCTCGGAATCAATCGCGGCAGGGACATCCGGGCTTGATCTTGGCCCGGGGCCACTTGGGCCCCGTCCGGTGCGTAATGATCCGATCCTCTCAGACAAACAGCTGCGGGATTTTGAACGTACCCAGGCTGAAGTGGAGCGCGTCCGGCGCGAGGCGGAGCGCGCTTCGCGGCGTAAAAATGATGACGACGGCGAGTGAGCGGGACGCCAATGACAGAGAAATTCACCATTGGTCACAAAACCCGCGCCTCGTCCAACCTGCATGAATATTCCGTATCGGAACTTTCTGATGCGCTCAAGTCAACCATTGAAGATGGCTTTGCCCTGGTCAGGGTTCGCGGCGAATTGGGCCGGGTTTCAACACCCGCATCGGGTCATGTCTATCTGGACTTAAAGGATGACCGGGCCGTTTTGAATGGCGTCATCTGGAAGGGGATGGCTGCGCGTCTGAAGATCAAACCAGAGCAGGGGATGGAGGTTGTCGCCACCGGGCGCATGACGACCTTTGCGGGCCAATCGCGTTACCAGATCATTATTGATACGCTGGAACCGGCTGGCGCGGGCGCTTTGATGGCGCTCTATGAAAAGCGCAAGAAACGGCTTGAAGCTGAAGGTCTGTTTGCGGAGGATCGCAAGCGGGCTCTCCCGTTTATTCCGTCGGTGATCGGTGTTGCCACCTCCCCCAGCGGAGCGGTCATTCGCGATATTCTCCATCGTTTACGTGCGCGCTTTCCCGTTCATGTTCTTGTCTGGCCCACGCCGGTTCAGGGCAAGGGCGCTGAAACAAAAATCGCCGCAGCAATCGACGGGTTCAACGCGCTTGCCCCCGGTGGACCGGTGCCCCGGCCTGATCTCTTGATCGTCGCGCGCGGCGGTGGATCGCTGAAAGATCTTTGGTGTTTCAACGAAGAAGCAGTCGCGCGCGCCGCCGCAAACAGTACCATCCCGCTCATTTCTGCCGTAGGGCACGAAACCGACACAACGCTGATCGACTATGTGGCGGACAGGCGCGCCCCAACCCCAACGGCAGCGGCGGAAATGGCAACGCCCGTGCGCAGTGATCTTGCCGCAGAGCTTGTCAATAAACAGCGCCGCCTGATGGATGGTCAGTTGCGCTTGCTTGCTGAGCGGCGGGCCGCGTTAACCGCAGCAACTCGCGGTCTTGGCCGACCGGAAGATATTCTGGGTACCAATGGTCAGCGGCTTGACCGGTTGAGCGACCTCCTCGTTGGGGGCTTGCGCCGGCGGATTGATAGCGCGCGCGCCCGCACGGCACGCGCGCAAGGGCGGCTCACGCCAACAATCCTGAAATCCGGTTTTGCTGCGCGCGCGGACCGGCTTGCGCGGGGCGGTGAGAAAATGACGGCCTCGCTAACCCATTCCTTGGCGCGGCGCCGGGATCGGGTGCGCCATGCGCGGCTTGGTCGTAAAACGCTGATTCGCCAGGCGACGGATCATCGTCGTCGCCTCGACGAACTGGCGACCCGCTCGCGTGCCACTGGCCGGAGCCTGCTTGAGCGCAAACAAACGACCCTATCCGGTCTTGAAAAGGTGCTTGCGAGCCTGTCGCACCGCTCGGTTCTGGCACGCGGTTTCGCCCTTGTGCGCGATGAGACCGGTATGCTCGCTCGGACGGCACGGGCGCTCACCCCGGGGCGGACCGGCTCGGTTGAATTTACCGACGGCGTGCGCACGGTCACTTTTGGGGCGCCCGGTGATAGCCCCCATGGCGAGGCGCCGACTGCCACCGGGGCGGCCTTGGGACCAAAGAAACGGCGTGCGCGCCCAAAAACCGGCACTCAGTCAAGCCTTTTCGATTAATCATGGCAGGCGCGCGGCTTTCCCCTTTTTCGTAGACTTTGGGGCTGGCACACCCTTCGGGAAACGCCTGTCGGACGGCGCTTATTAACCAAGCTTTAGGGCAAGTTACCAAGGTGTTATATTTTGGTGCTAACTTGCAACATCGACGCCGTTATTACCGGTGAGATGGTTGCATGTCAGATAATTCGCTGTATCTGCGGAATTATAAGCGGTAGAGACTGTTGTAGGAATGAAGTGTTGGCACTTGCTCGCGCGTGGGCCGAAACCGTTTGAACGTATTTTGTAACATACCCAAGGAGGGGACTATGAAACTCAAATCTGCTCTTTTCGCTGGCGCGGCCGCTCTGGCGGTGTCCGTGTCGGCGCAAGCCCAGGACTATGAAGGCCTTTATGGCACCATTGGTGCTGGCCTAACAACACCTTTGGCAGACCGTGATCTGGAAATTAATGAGGGAACACTTGCCCCTCCATTCGATTCAGAAATCGATTATGACAACGGCATCGGCGTTTACACAGCGCTCGGCTATGACTGGGGCAACAGCTGGCGGACGGAGCTGGAATTCAGCTACCGCAACAACGATGCACGCCACATCGCTCCCGATTTTGCAGGGTTTTCCGGCTTCCCGGAAGAGACGCTTGAAGGCGACCTGAAATCCTACGCGTTGATGGCAAATGCTCTGTATGATCTTGATTATGTGAGCAGCTCCTCGAATTTGCCGATCGTCCCTTACATTGGCGGCGGTATCGGTGGTGCGGTGCTTGATTATGGAATCCGCGGTGATAATCCGGTCGCGATTTCAGGCATTTCCCCCATCGTAATTGATGAGTCAAAATTATCTTTGGCCTATCAGGGTATTGCTGGTCTTGCGATTGGTCTTGCCGAAAATCTGTCTCTTGATCTTTCCTATCGCTACTTTGGCGCGCTAAAGCGCGGCGTAGAAGCTGAGGTTGCGGGGATCGCAACGGAAGTCCGCACGACGCCAGATTCGCACAATCTTTTCGCCGGTCTGCGGTGGAACTTTGGGGCGCCAGCCGCCGTCGCACCGGCTCCGGTCACGCCGCAGTACAAAGACTGCTGGGATGGTTCATCCGTTCCTGTGACAGCTGCCTGCCCACCGGAAATCCGTGACGAAGTTGTTGAAACACCGGACCCAATCCAGGTCACCGTGTATTTTGACTACGACAAGTCAAATCTGACACCGGAAGCCTCATCCCTTATCAACGAAGCGGTACGCCGGGCGGAAGACTTTGACATCAACCAGGTACGCGTCGTGGGTAACACCGACACATCCGGTTCGTCAGCCTACAACCAGGCTCTTTCCGAGCGTCGTGCCCGCGTGGTGCGTGACGCGCTGATCTCTCGCGGTATTGACGCCAGCATCATCTCGCTGAGCGCCCTTGGTGAGAGCAACCTTGCCAAACCAACACCCGATGGAACACGTGAGCCGTTGAACCGTCGTTCAGACATTACAATTGAGTTTGTAGAATAAGGCTTTCGCTTTGCAGTCAGCCGGATCGTCGGTTGTCTGTTGTGTTCCGACGATTTGGCAAACCCCGCTCTTCGTGGCGGGGTTTGTTGCATCTAGGTAGGGGACTCAAATTATCCATTCGATGAGGACTGCCACAAGAGCTATTGCAGAGAGATAGTTTTTTGCCAGCCGATCATATCGAGTTGCTATGCGCCTCCAGTTTTTGAGCTTTCCGAACATCCGCTCAACGATGTTTCGCCGTTTATAGGCCTTTTTATCGAGCGGGTAAGGAGTTGTTCTAGATCTTGTAGACGGGATGACTGCATCAATGTTTCTACTATCGAGATAAAGTCGAAAATGTTCTGCATCGTAAGCTTTGTCCGCTAAAAGCCGTTTTGGTGCAGCGACAGCGTCAACCAAGTGCTGCGCAACTTTGACATCTGCTACATTGCCCGGTGTCAGGGCGAAAGCGACCGGTCGGCCGCAATCATCGGCCAAAGCATGGATTTTGCTGGTCCTGCCGCCGCGCGAGGGCCCGATCGCTTGCGTTTCTTCCCCCCTTTTCCACCGCTTGCTGAGCGGTGTGCTTTCACGTGCGAACTATCCAGCGACAATTCCTCTGGTATCGGCCCTGCTGCAGCTGCTTTTGCAAATATCTTCTGCCAAATTCCCCGGTGTGACCAACGATTGAAGCGATTATATACTGTCGTATGTCCTCCGTACTCAGAAGGGCAGTCTTTCCAACGGCACCCCGTCTTCAAAACATGCAGGATACCACTAATGATGCGCCGATCATCCAGCCGCGGACGCCCCGGCTTTCCTCGCGGCAAATGCGGTTCAATTACAGCCCAAGCTTCGTCGGATAACCAAAACAAGTCAGCCATGTTGCCTCCTCAATCTGCTTAAACACAAATTGAAGATGATTTGGCAATCGATTCAATAGCTTGTTTGTAATTTCTACCTAGAGCGCGTTCACAAAAAGTGTCGTCACGGTTTTTGGGTGCGAACGCGCGACCACTTAAGAAGCTAGACTGCGTTTCCGCTTCAACAAAAAGTAAACGCAGTCTAGGTGTGGTCTTTCAATAGGTTGTCCATTCGGCCTGGACCGAGGAGACTGGAGTTACCAGACTTCAAATCTTCTCGGAGGAGCCGCACCCGGTGAGATGATCCATCTCGACATCAAAAAGCTTGGACGCCTTGAGCGTACAGGCCATCGAATTACTGGCGATCGCACCGGTCAATCAACTCCACGCGCGCGCAGACAGGGTGGTTATGGCTGGGAATACGTCCATGGTTGCATTGACGATCATTCGCGCCTGTCCTTCAGCCAGATCTATCCAAATGAAAAAGCCGTCAGCGCCGCCGCCCATTTGAAAGCCGCTATTACCGGGTACAAAAAATTCGGCGTCACCGTAGAACGCATCATGACCGACAATGGATCCTGTTATAAATCCCACGTCTTCGCCAAAGCCTGCCGTGAACTGAAGATCAAACCCATCAGAACAAAACCGTATACGCCTAAAACTAATGGAGAGGCCGAACGGTTTATTCAGACCGCGCTCAGAGAATGGGCCTATGCGCGCGCGTATACTACATCAGACGAACGCGCCGCAGACCTGTCCCTATGGTCTCACATGTACAATTGGCTTAGACCCTCGGGCGGAATAAAAGACAAAACGCCAATCAGTCGCCTCAACTTAAACCCGGACAACCTGTTAAAGGAATAGCGTCGATGGTGTGGCAAATGACGCGGGGTGGCGAGCGCTCCATTGACCTTGCGCCGCGGCCAGCATAGGGGGCCCAGATAGCTGCCACGCGCCTTTTTGCCCGGCGGCGCATCCTGATCATCTGCCCGCCGCTCTTTTCTCCACCGGACCCCCTACAATGTCACGTTCACCAACCCTCACTGGTCCTGCGCCCGGCGCGCAAAGGCAGACACCGCCTGCGGGAGGCGCAGCGCCGCAATCCCTCCAAACCGTCAAGCACGCGAATCCCGACCAATTTTATGCCTTACGGTATCTGCCGGCCCCGTATCACCGGCTCGTCTGTGGATGGCTCGGTCTCAATGATGCACTGGCCCATATTCCCGCGGCGGTCTCAACCCCGCCGCTGGGGGAAATCCGCTTGCAATGGTGGCGTGAGGCCTTGGCCGAGACAGTTTCATTGGCGACACAGCATCAGGGTACGGAGGAATTGGTCTTATCTGGGGTCGATCCGTTCCGGGCCCATCCGGTGCTGCAGGATATCGGGCATGGTCTGATGGAGCTTTTCGCCCAAAATGAAGCCACAGATGACGACGCTGCTGCCGCAGGGTTGCGCGCGGCAATAAGCCGGTTGGCGGGTGCCCTCGATCCTGTAATCGAGGCGCGCGCTCGGCTGCTCTATGATCCCGCATTCGGTTGTGTTGTGGAAGCGGCCGAGTGGGTGTGCACGGCGGAGGGCACGATGATCCAACAGCTCTTTACCCTAATCAATGGGGCCGAGCTTACGTCGGCGGATAATTCAACGCCTGTTGCAGGCGCCGGTGATGTTTCGCCCCTTGCCGCGATTGTCGCTGACGGGGCGGGGCTGCTCGCGCTGGCCCGTCACCGGGCTGTGCCGATGGCGTGTCTGCAGGTCAAAGACAGTGATAATCATGTTACGGACTATCTCAAAACGGCATATCAAACGTGGCGGGGGCGTGCCCGCGAGCGTTTGGCACAACAACACAGGGCGGATAGGGGTGCGCTCATACGCCCGTTCCTTCTCGCCCCGGCCATGGTGCCGCTTTATGCGCGTGTGAATTCAAGGGGCAAGACTGGGGCTGGGTCTGAGTCTGGGGCTGAGCCTGGAGCCGGGTCCGAGCGTGGTGCCCGGCGCGCCCCGGGGATGATGACGCGGCATGTGCGCCTCGCCGCCGCACATTTGTTCGGACGCCTCTAAACGCTAGACCGAAAAGTCATTTTTCACCGTCTTTCAATGCTCTCGTCAGACGTCTTATTGCCGCTCGCGTGAGAGATAGTCCTTGGACTGCATTTCCAAAAGCCGCGAGACGGTTCGGTCAAACTCAAACGCCTCGCTACCCGTCCTATAGAGTGCTTCGGGCGGGCCATCGGCGCTGGCGATCAGTTTGACCCCGCGCTCATAGAGCGTATCAATCAGGATCACGAACCGCTTTGCCTCATTGCGGTCGTTGGCGGTCATGACGGGGATATCGTCCAGCAACAGTGTCCCGTAACGCTGGGCAATAGCGAGGTAATCACCGGCACCGAGCGCGCGGGCGCACAAGGCCTCGAAGGAAAATCGTGCACAGCCCCGGGCTGCCCGTTCAACCGTCAGGGTACGGCCCGTTACCGCGATCGTTTCATGCTGCTCCGTCGCGCCGGCAATCAGGCGTTGCCACGCATCATCCATGGCGGCCCGCGTCTGCGCACCCAACGGGTGAAAATAGACCTTTTGTCCCGGTAACCGGTCCAGGCGATAATCCTTGTGCGCATCAAGGTGAAAGATATCAAGGGTTGTGACCAACCGATCAATAAAGGGCAGGAAAAGCCCGCGGTTCAATCCATCTTTATAAAGATCAGTGGGGTGCCGGTTGGAGGTTGTCACGACGATAACCCCTTCTGCAAAAAGGTCATCAAACAGACGCCCCAAAATCATCGCATCGGTGATGTCGTTCACGTGGAATTCGTCAAAACAGATAAGCCGGCCCCGCGCCGCAACCATCCGCGCCACCGGGGCGATAGGGTCATCGCCGTCGCTTTTTTGATAAGCGGGCTCGCGGACCCGCGCCGCCGGGGTCAGCTGTCGCCACGCCGCGATATCGCTGTGTACCCCTTGCATAAACTCATGGAAATGAACGCGCTGTTTGCTGGGGATTGGCGTGTTGTTAAAGAACAGGTCCATGAGCAGCGTTTTGCCGCGACCAACCCCGCCCCAAAGATAAAGTCCCTTTGGTGCCGTGCGCATCGCGCGCCCCAAAAAGGGTAGATACCGCGCAAGCCCGGTGGGTGCGCTGTCCTTGCCGCGAATAAGCGCCGTGGAGAGGGCATTCAGTCGTTCCGCCGCTGCGCGCTGAACGGGGTCCGGCGTCAGGGTGCCATCGGCAACCAGAGCATCATAGCGGGCAAGCGGCGTGGTCATGGTCGTGGTCATGGTAAGGGGCGAAGGGTACAGGGTGAAAAGGCAGCGGTTTCACAACGATCAGTGTGGCGACCACAAAACCGGAAGATCGTTGCCCACGCAACCGTCGAGGAGCCAGCGGGACGGCAACCCGGTAGCATGCGCAGCCGGTTAATCGGCCAGGACAAATTGAATGATTTCTGGCAACGCAATTGCAAAAATATGCCTCTAATTTTTCTATTGGTTGTGTTTCACCGCCCGACAAGGGACCCGTTTTGCTGTGCGCGTGCTCTTAATACGTCTTTTCGCGGCTCTGGCCGCCGCTGTTTGTGTATCGGCTCAGGCCGAAACAACGGTCTTTCCTACCAATGCCTACGGGGTTGCGGGGCCCATACCATCGCCCGGTAACCTCACCGATCTTGTGGGGGCACCCGACCCCAATACGCTCGTGCAGTTTGATCCGGGTGATCTTGGGTTTCTGCGATTTGGTCAGGATATTACCGGCGTTTCCACCGGCATGGGTAACATGTCTCTGCTGTTCAATATCGCCTCGGCGGCACCCGCCACGTCTGGCTCGGCGGCGGGGTCGGTCTTTGTGTCGGTGCTTCTTGGCAATATTGTCGATACCCCGGCTGGTGGCCTTTCTTTCACGCTGGCGAACACCCCCGGCCTCACAGCGCCCAATGGGTCGGGATCGATCTTCGAATTCACGCAAGTCCCCGGGGGAACGACCGGTCTTTTTGAGGTGAGTACGAACAGTTTCGTGGCGGGATGCGCGGCCATCGGGGGTTGTAATACGATTGTGATTGGCACCTCCGGCCTTGGCGCGGCGGGCGGCAGCACCTTTACAGACGGGGGCACGCTGGCGTTTTCTTCCGTGGTTGCCGCGTCGCCGGAACCGGGCACCTGGTTCTTGATGATCCTTGGCTTCGCCGGGCTTAGCTATCGCCTCAAACACCGACGCGCCCGCGCCGACACTGGCCTGCCTGCCCTTGATGCTGCTGCGCCACGATCTGCAGCCATGTGCGCGCTGCACGCCTAGAGCGCGGCGGGCACTTTCCCCCTCTCCCTTTTATCGTTGAGACATCCTTCCCGGCTTTGCTCCTGGCGTTGCCGGGAAAAGCGGCTGCGCTCACTCCAAATGGGCCCTTGCGTGATGGTAAACAAAAGGTAAACTCAGAAAAGGTGATGATGCTTTGGTGGCGCATCGCTGGGGGGCGTTACGCCCCCAAGACGGTCGTCTTTGGGGCATCATGGGCACTATGGGGTTATTATGATCAGAATTCTTCTTCCACTGGCGGTGATGGCATCGCTCTATTTTGCACCGCTGTTCAGTGAAACAATCTCCGGGTCTTTCTCCGGCGATGCGGAACGCGCAATCGCGGGCAGTTATTTTGTTGGCGACACTGTCGGCTGCGTCACCGAACAGGATTTCACCTTTGAAGGCGAATGCGCGCCGAAAGACGGCATGCGCGGTACTGCAATCGCGGCAGCAATGGGGGCCTGCGGTGTTGCGGCGGTCCTGGGCATTTTTGGTCTGTTGCCGTTTGTGGGACGCTTGACCAGTTTGGTCACCACGCTGGCCGGTGTTGCCGCTATTGGAGCGATTGCCTTTTTTGGGCTCAACATTACGGGCGAGGACGGGGTCTCCCTCGCCTGGGGCACTTATGCATCCGGCGGTCTGAGCCTGCTGACTCTGATCTCCGGCCTCTCCGGTATGCGGGGTTGACGCAATAGGCTCTGTCGAACGCCGATAAAATCCGTGTTCCCGGGCGAGCGAAGCGCAGACCCGGGACTTGTTTCCACGCATTCCCCACCCTTATTGCCTAAATGCGTCTTCAAGAGCGCGCGCATGATGCCGGGCTTCTTCCACATAATGGCGTGCCCCGGCGAGGGCCATCTTGTCTTCACCGGGTTTTAGATCACGAAGTTTTTTCGCGGGCAGGCCTGCCCACATCTCGCCAGAGGGGACGCGCTTTCGCGGACCCAGAAACGCACCCGCCGCCAGAAAACCGCCCGTGGCCACGCTGCTGGCATCGAGCATCGTTGCCCCCATGCCCACAAAACCCTCTTCTTCGACTGTGCACCCATGCAGCATGCAGCGATGGCCAATGAGCGCATTTTTCCCGATCAGGGTCGGCGTGCCGCCAATGGCGGGGTCATCCACATGGATAATGGTCCCGTCCTGCACATTGGCCGCCTCACCAATCTCAATCCGGTGTGAGTCTCCGCGCAGGACACAAGCGTACCAGATCGACGCATCCGCTGCGATCCGCACATCACCGCATACCACCGCGCCAGGCGCCACAAACGCATCCGGATGGATGTTAGGGGCTTTGCCACCAATCGCAAAAACAAGCGCCTCCATCTAGCGGTTCTCCCGGTCCGGATTGTCTGGTTGATTGTCAGGATGCGCCGTAATAAACGCCGGATGATCCGCACACGCCTCTTCAACGGCGAGGAGATGATCGAGCCCGGTAAAGTCGCCGCCAAACCGCCGTATGGATGCCAGTTGCGGGATCAAAAAGGCCTCCGCCAGACCGGGCGCCTCCCCAAAACAAAACTGGCCTTGCGCTCCGCGTTCATGACGGGTGATGAGCGTTTGCGCTGCATGGAGCGCCGCTACGGGCCACCGATTGATCCATGCGGTTATATTAGCTTTTGAAAAACCATGGTCGTCGCGCAGCATGGTCAGTACCCGCAAATTGCCAAAGGGCTGCGCCTCACAGGCAATGGTCATGGCAACGGCCTCCACCTTCGCGGCGGCAACCGGGTCAAGCGGGGCCAGAGAGCGGTCCGGATAGGCGCGATCCAGGTACCGAATAATTGCCATCGATTGGGTCAGAAGCGTGCCGTCGTCGGTCTCCAGGCTGGGCACCAGATTTTGCGGATTGATCGCGGTATAGCCGGGCTCTGTTTGTGCCCCGTCGAGGAGATTGACCGGCACATAGTCAACAGTCAGTTCCTTTAGCGCGAGGGCGATGCGCACCCGCCAGGTGGCGCTTGATCGCCAATATCCATATAATTTCACGGGCTCGGCCTCAATGATTTTACTGCGCGTGTTATCGTAGGGCAGAGGCGGGCTATGTGCCAAGTCACACCATGGGCGAAGTCGCTGTGCAGGGGCCGCGATGCGCGCCGGAGTTTCCACACGAAGGGGACTGCTATCTTTCGGCAACATACTCGTTCTTTCGCCGTCACGCTGGCGACGCTTTGCGGGCTCGTTGCCCTTGGTGGGTGTATCAGCGATCCAGCCATTAAAAGGTCGGTCCGCACACCATATCTCACCGGACTTGATACCGCGGATGGTGCTGACGATGCGCTTGTCACCGCCGATGGGCGTGCCTTGGCGATGACGGTCTGGCGCGCCCAGCCCGATCCCGCTTCACCTGCTCGCGCTGTGCCAAAGGCCATTGTGATCGCGCTCCACGGGATGAATGATTATGCCCACGCTTTTGAAGGTGCTGGGTCCGCCTGGGCAGCGTTGGGCCTGACCGTCTATGCCTATGACCAGCGCAGTTTTGGCCGCAGCCGCACCGATCAGGACCGGTGGCCCGGCACGGCGCAGCTGGTTCTTGATCTGAAAGCCATGGTCGCGGCGGTGCGTGATTATCATCCCGCGACGCCGGTTTTCGTCTTGGGCCATTCCATGGGCGGGGCGGTGGTGATGCAGGCTAATCGCGCGGGCCAGGCGCCGGGCGATCGACCGCTCGGTGCTGATGGCGTGATCGTCGCAGCGCCAGCAATCTGGGGCGGGGCGCGTATGCCGCTTGCCTATCGGCTGACACTGTCCATCGCGGCAACCCTCGCGCCCGACAAAACGCTCACCGGTGCGCGCGCTGCCCGTCAGTCTACGGATAATATCCCTATCCTGCGCGGGATGCAGGCTGATCCCCTCGTTTTGAAAGAAACACCACTGCGCAATGTTGCCGGTCTCGTGCGGCTCATGGGCCGCGCCAACACAAGCGCGCGCGACCAACAGGGTGATATGCTTTTTCTCTTCGGCTGCCGTGATGAACTGGTGCCAGTCGATGATCTGACAGCCGTGGCCGAGACAATCGCTGGCTCACCGCGCACAAAAACGACGGTGCATGGGTATGAGGCGGGGTGGCATCTTCTTTTCCGCGACCTCCAAGCGAGCCGTGTCTGGGCCGACGTTGGAGATTGGGTGGCAGACCGGGTAGTGGGCCGGGTAGCCGCGCGCGCTCTCGTGGCCGATGCCCCCCCTTCACGTCCTGACCAGGGCAACGCACCTCAAAAAAATGGCACCGTACATCCGGGTATAAAACCACGCCGTACGGTGCCATCGTGTTCAGGCCCGTCGCTGTCATCTGGTGGCGGAGCCCGACATGCATCCGACACCGACAGAACTGGCGCCTAACGGTGTAAAACATTCAGGGTTAGGGGTTTGGGGCAGGCCTGAATGTTTCGGGAACGAGGTTCACCGTTTGAACCTCTCCACAATGGGCTGAAATTCCTTCCAGAGTAGTAAAATAATTTCATATATCTCGTAAAACGAGAAAAAAAGGAACAAAATAATACTTTTTGGGTTGGTCAGCGGCAAATGTCAGGAAAAATCCCGATGATCGGTTAAATTTATTTTGAAGTCTTCCTGTCACCCTCAGGGGAAAGGCGCGTCCTGCGGGGAAGACGGTATGTGGAAGTCTATCTTTTTTATCATGCTATTCGGCATGGCCATGGCGGCCACCATGTCTGCGGTCATGGTGGGCAACCATAGCGGTAAAAAAACGGTCATTGACAAAATGGCGGGCAGTGTTGCGCGCGGCGTGGGCCAGATTGAGAACTCCGGCCCCGCCCTCGACAGGGTTTTCAAACAGATTGATTTGGATTTGCCCACACTAAGCGGCGAGAAAAAACGATATGACGGCGACGATGAAGCCGGGAAAGATCATACGGGTGCAAACTTTTCGGGCCGTACACTGACCCAAGCAAATTTCAACAGCGCGTCCCTCGCTGGTGCCGTCTTTGCGGGCAGTATCATGGAAGATGCCGGTCTTGTGGCAGCCTATGCGCCCATGGCGAACTTTTCGAAGGCGCGCTTGAAAAAATCTGATCTATCGGCCGGGATCTTTACCGGTGCCAATTTCAACCGCGCCAATTTGCGTGAGGCAACCGCGCGGGCGGCGGATTTTGCCGGAACCGACTTAAGCGACGCTAATCTTTCGTTTGCGTCTTTTTCCCAATCCAATTTTGCTATTGCAAATCTATCCGGTGCCTACCTCGTCAGTATGCGGGCCTTTGGCGCAGACTTCACCGGCGCGCAATTTGTCGGTGCTGATGCGCAGGGCGTGATGTTTGACGGTGCAAAATTGATCAACACGGATTTTTCCGATGCCGATGTTGATCAGTCAATTTTCACCGGCGCGAACCTCTCTGGTGCGGCACTGGCGGGTGTAAAAAATCTCAAGCAGGGTCAGATTGCTGATGCGTGCGGGGATAATAAGACAACCCTGCCAGCGGGATTGACGATTACTCAGTGCCAGTAATAGCGGGGTCAGTAATGGCTGGCTTGGTTATTGGGGTATTCCCATCCCCGGGCGACGACCCTGGGGCTGTCATTGGGCGTTCGGAATTTGGACGAACAGCCCCCAAGTCAACCCCGAGACCTAAACTCAAACCGTTAACTGGCCCGGGACAAAGACGTTTGGACGAGATCCCGCAGGGCGTTGGTATGATCCGTAGCTGGAACTGAATCCAGAGCGCCGATCGCCTTGCGGGCATACTGCCCAGCAAGTTCAAGCGTCTTGTCGACAGCATCATGCCGGGCCATGATGGCGCACGCAGTATGAAAATCGTCATCGGTCTGCTGACCATCGGCAATGGTGCGTTGCCAGAATTTGCGTTCCTGGGCGTCGGCGCTTGCCACACTTAAAATGACGGGCAAGGTCATTTTGCCTTCGCGAAAATCATCGCCCACAGTCTTGCCAAGCTTGCCTTCGAAGCCGGTGTAATCAAGCGCATCGTCTACCAACTGATAGGCAATACCAAAATCGCGGCCAAAGGCTTCCATGGCAATTTCTTCGCGCTGGGGTGCGCTTGCAATGATGGCACCGGTATGGGTCGCTGCCGCAAACAAGGCTGCGGTCTTCGAGTTAATCACATCGATATACATTTCGCGGGTTGTCTGCAGGTTTTTCTGCGTTGCCAATTGCAGGACCTCGCCTTCGGCAATCACGCTGGAGGCATGAGAAAGAATTTTCAGAACCCGGAGGTTTTCTGCCGCAACCATCAGTTCAAATGCCCGCGAGAAAATGTAATCCCCGACCAGCACGCTTTCTTTGTTGCCCCATATGACATTGGCAGTCTTTGTGCCCCGGCGCAGGCGGGAGGCGTCAACCACATCATCATGGAGAAGAGTTGCCCCATGGATAAGCTCCACCGCTGCGGCCATCAAAATGTGATGACCGCCGCTATAGCCAAAAAGCCGCGCGGCGCTCAGCGTCAGCATGGGGCGCAGGCGTTTACCCCCTGCATTGATCAAGTGACCGGCAAGATCGGGGATCATGGCGACCGGCGAATCCATCCGCATCAGGATTTCCTGATCCATGCGGCCAAGATCATCACGGGTAAGCGCGCGCAGGGTCGCCACGGCCTGGGCGAAATCTGTCTTTTCAGTGGATGTCACCAAGGCCAACGACACAGAACCAAGCCCTTTCCTTCAATTCGCGTTTTCACCTGGCGTGCTGCAGTCAAGTCAATGGCGTCAGACCCAGCAACGGTACAGGACAGGGCAACGAGCCCCAAACGCGGCGGCACAGTGGCCTTTTGCAAAATGCCGGTCAAGAAAAACCGGGCCGGAGCCACGCGACGCTGGCATGCTATATATAAGTGCGGTTACGACAGGAAGAAGCATTGATCCTGCGTCATTTTAGTTAGGCACGCTCGTGTTGCCGCGCACCGCCAAATCCAGATGTCTTTTCCCCAATCCTAGTCCATTGCCAAACCAAGTCTCGATCAACGCCTTGAATGCGCGATGGGGTCGGCTTACCTCGCCGCCATGGAAAAAACAGACAAAACACTTGCTACTCGTCTTCAGTCAATGGCGCGTGCCTTGCCGCTGGTGGGGGACGGTAACCCCACCGTGAGTGTGATTGATTTTGAGGGCGCGATTGGCGTTGGCGGTGGACCCGGCGCGCGGCGCTCCATCTGCCACGCCAAATTTGAGTCCGTAATTGAGGCCGCTTTCAAGCCCAAAAACCTCAAGGCGGTAGCCCTGTCGATCAATTCGCCTGGGGGCTCGCCGGTCCAATCGCGGCTGATTTTTCAGACCATCCGTCGCCTTGCCGATGAGAAGAAAACCCCCGTCCTTGCTTTTATTGAAGATGTGGGCGCCTCCGGCGGCTACTTGCTGGCCATTGCAGCGGACGAGATCTTCGCCGATGCCTGCTCGATTGTGGGGTCCATTGGCGTGATTTCCGCGGGATTTGGCGCGCCGGAGGCACTCTCAAAACTGGGTCTCGAACGCCGGGTTTATAAAGCGGGGGACAATAAATCGACGCTTGATCCTTTCAAGCCGGAAAACCCCGAAGATATCGCGCATTTTCAGACCCTGCTCGATGACACGCACACAACCTTTATCGATATGGTCAAGGACCGGCGCGGCGCCCGCGTTGAAACCGAGTATGAAGATACATTTTCGGGCCGGTTCTGGTCGGCCCCCGGCGCCAAGGCGCGCGGCCTGATTGACGATATGGCGCAATGCCCGAGCCTTCTTCGCGCCCGATTTGGCGATGAGGTGGCGATCAAACGGTTTAGTCCCGGTGGCGGCTCTCTTCTCGCACGGCTCACCGGGGCAAAGATGGGCGGCTCGCCAGCACCCACCTTGCCCGTAGGGGCAATCAGCGCGCAGGACGTGGTGGCAACGCTTGAAGAGCGGGCCCTGTGGGCGCAGTATGGTTTGTAAGAATCGCGAACTAAGAAACGCCGCACAATAAAAAAGGCGTGACGCGATAGAATGATTGTCGCCTGGGGGCAGGGCGGCACCTCAAGATCGCGGCAATTGGGAGGCGCGTATGGGATCCCTCGGGGCAGTGCTGGCTGGCATGATTGTCGCCGTGGCGGGCGTGCGCTTTGGCCGATATCTGGAGCGCCGGGCTCTGGCCCCCAAACGCCGGGGCGCCCCCCCGGGACGACATACTCAAGAGCAGCCCAGCCGTGGGTCAGCCAGCACTCATACTTCCTCCGCGGAGCCTGCAACGGTCCTTGACGCCAAGGCAGACCCCGCGACCGGCACCTACAAGACACGCCAACGATGAGGGTAATGTCAGCGCGTTTCCCCCCGACGGTGCTCACCACCGTGCCCACCCAAGGCGGGGCTTGCTCGTGACCGGAATCGGGACATCGCCATCGGTCGCTGTTGCCTATATCGATCTGGAAGCGTCAGGTCTGGGCGATCAGTCATGGCCCATAGAGGTTGGCTGGGCCGTTGGCTTTACGGCCCCTGTGGCCAAGCTGATCCGTCCGCACCCTGACTGGCCGCGCGCCGCCTGGGATCCTAAAGCCGCAGACTTGCACGGTATCGATCTGGAAACACTCAATACTGAGGGGGAAGACCCGGTCACCGTTTGCAAGCAGCTCAACAATGCGCTTGCCGGACACAAGGTTTATTCCGATGCGCCGGACTGGGACGGCTACTGGCTTTATCGCCTGCACAGCGCCGCGCGTATGAAACAGGCTTTTACAGTCTATCATTTTGGTGATCTGATGCCGGCGATCTCGCTGGCAGAAAAAATGGATCTGGTTGCCAAGGCCAATGCCATCGCGCCCCATGTGCACCGCGCTGCCGATGATGTGGTGCATATGCAGACCTTACATCGTTTGGTGCTCAGCGATGACCCGGCGATGGGGTAGCCGGCGTATAGGAACATGAAGCCAGCGCGTACCCCACACAACCTTAGGGCCCCTCAACCCGAAAGGGCTGGCAACGATCTCGGATACATCATGGCGGCTTTACCCCTTTCCCTGTCATCGGCGTTACGCTCAACGGGCGATCCGGGTCCTGATGGACAGACGCACGGTCGGCACTTTGACCGACTGACGATTGATCATCCGGATGGCACCATCGCTGGCTGGCAGTCAAAAGCAGTGCCTGCCGGCGCCGGCAAAGGGACGGCGCCGCATCTTTTGTTTGCCCACGCTACCGGTCTGTGCGCCGCCGCTTATCTGCCGATCTTGCGCCAGATGGATCTTCGCATTGGTGTCACGGCGGTGGACATGCGGGGTCATGGGCGCACCGCCCTGCCCACGCCTTTACCACTCAATTCGTGGAAGGTTTATGCCGATGATCTTGCTCATGTGGCCGCGCGCTTGCGCAAGAATGGTCATGGTGATGCCCCCCTTTATCTGGCGGGTCATTCCATGGGCGCGGTTTCGCTGGCCATGATGCTGGCCCGCGCACCGGCCGTTGCTGAGCGGCTTCTCCTCCTCGAACCGGTGGCCATGCCACAATGGTTCAATCGCCTCGCGGGCACCCCGGCCTGGGGTCCCTTCCGACGTCGTTTTTATATGGTGGTAAATGCCCAAAACCGGCGCGATGGCTGGGAAAACCGGTCGGCGGTTAAGGCGTCCTATCTCAAAAAGCGGTTCTTTGCGGGCTGGGACGCGGCGTGCCTTGCCGGATATCTCGCTGATGGGTTGATCGAAGACGATGGTGCTGACGATGGCGCCCGGCGTATTCGCCTTGCCTGCAATCCACAATGGGAGGGGGCGACGTTTGGCGCGCAGGCCAATGCGTTCTGGCCAGCGGTGGCAAAACTGTCGGACCGTCTTTGCGTTGTCAGTGCTTCCAGCCCATCATCGACCGTGCGCGCGGGGGCACGGGCCCGCTTTCGCCGATTGGGGGTGCCGCTCACCGTCCTGCGTGATGTGGATCATATGTTCCCGGTTTGCGCACCCCCGCTGATGGTCGATGCCCTCGGCGACCTGATGAAACCGGCGCTCGCCTGAAACAATCGTCATACAAACCGCACACAAACACCATCGCGCGTTCGAAACAGGGTTTCGGGCGCGAAGGCTTTTTGCTATGCACCGCCGACCGCAGGGCATCGTTCTGGTGGGGGGCGTTCTTTTCCTTGAGGATTAGCGCGCACTCCCGCTGCCAGGATACAGCAGGCGGACAGAAAACAGGCAGATCTTGGCATCTAATTTGCGGCACGGTCGCCGGCACATCGCGCGTTTCAGTGCACCTTCTTCGCGGGGGTCCCTGGGCATGCGCCACCATGATTGAACGAAGAAAGGTCTCACCATGAGCCAGACCCCGGGGGCACCCCAGATTACCGGCAAACTCTTTCTCTTTGAGCGCCCGGAGCTTTTGAACAAGGAACAGCATGGCAATCTCGGCGTTTCCCCGCCGGAGGCGCCGTGTAAGTTTTGCGCCAATGTGGCCGCCATTCCGCTGACCGCCAGCGAAATACCTGCAGCCGTCAAAGACTATCCGGTTGTCTTTTTATCGGCGGAAGAGCCCGTGCCGCTGGCCGTTGTGGGGCTGATCGACCAATTGAACCTGTTCGTTGACGAGAACGGCAAGTGGGCTGAAGACACCTATATTCCAGGCTATGTGCGCCGCTATCCTTTCGCCATCGCGTCGGAAACCGGCGGCGAACGCCTCGCGATTGTGGTCGACACCGCTTATGACGGGATTGTCCCCGGCGGCGAAACACCACTGTTCGACAATGGTGAGCCGACGCAAGCCACCCAGCAAGCAATCGAGTTTTGCAAAGCCTATGAAACGGACCGGCGTATGACCGACCAGTTCACTCAGCTGGTCAAGGATTCCGGCCTCGTCAAACCGCAGGCCGCGCAATATACACCGCGCGATAGCAGCGAGCCTAAACCCTTCGCCCAGTATTTTGGCGTTGACGAGCAAGGCATGAATGAGCTGACCGACGAGCAGTTCCTGACCTTGCGCAAGTCAAACATCCTGCCCTTTTTATATGCGCAGCTGATGTCGCTCGGCAATTGGCGCAATTTGTTGATGCGCCGGGCCAAACGCTTTGGCCTCACCGAGGACGAAGTGTTCAAACAGATCAATCTGAACTAGAGCGTATTCGCGCCTTCCCGCTGACAGATAACCCGCCGGTCGGTCCCGATCGGCGGGTTTTTGCGTCTGGCGCGCACGCTTTTCGGGAGCGCGGCGCGCTTCAGGCTGCATTTTTTGGCTTGCTGTGGAAAAAAGAGGCTATGCGTGAGAACAAAAAGGGAATAGAGAACGGAAACAGAACATTTTCCGAAGACGAGGAGAGCACCATGGAAAAAGAAATATTGCAAGACGCGGTTGGACTCGGCGTAGTCATCACAATCATCGCGGCTGCGCTCGTCTGGGGTGCCTTCGTCTGATTGGCCTTCTTGATCGGGGTTCATCTGGCGGGGGCGCAAGGACCTGAACCATCACTGGTGACGGGGTGGAGGCGATCTGTCGGCATGGCTTGGCCAGCGGATCGACAATTGCGGGGCGGCACGGCTGGTCGCAGTGCCGCCCGCCTATCCCCTTGATGCGCTGATTGTCAAGGTGGGGCCGTGCGCAGACGTTGATGCTCGCGGTAGGTGATTGGCTAACCGATGGTGGGCTAGAACTGGAGAGATCACGATGAGCGACGCCGCCGGGACGCCTTTTATTCATTTGCATACCCATTCGGCATACTCTTTGTCGGAGGGTGCGATCCCGATCTCGCGGCTGCGCGATCTGTGTACGGAACACAAGATGCCGGCGCTGGCGATTACGGATACAAACAATCTATTTGGCGCGCTGGAAGCCTCGGAGGTGCTGAGCGCGGCGGGGATACAGCCCATTACCGGACTTCAGCAATCGATCCTGGATGAAGACTTTGGGTTGCCCTTTGACCGCCAGCGGCTGGCGCGTGGGCGGGCACTTGTTTTTCTCGCCCAGGATCGGACGGGTTATGAAAACCTCCTGAAAATCAACAGCCGGGCATTCCTGCGCTCTGCGCGCGATGACAGCGCCTGTGTGCCCTTGTCGATGCTTGATCAGCATGGGGATGGTCTGATCTGTCTGACTGGCGGTCTCGAAGGCCCCATCGACCAATTGGTGCGCGATGGGCGGGTCGGGGAGGCAAAAGCCGCGTTGGAGCGGCTGGCACGTCAGTTTGATCGCCGTCTTTATGTGGAAATTCAGCGTTATCCGGGGCTTGATGCCAACCGCGGCGGCGGCCAGACCGGTCTGGAGGCTGAACGCGCTTTGATCGACCTTGCCTATGAATTAGGCTTGCCTCTGGTGGCAACCAATGAGCCCTATTTTCCCGAGCCAGCGGACCATGAGGCCCATGACGCGCTGCTTTGTATTGCGGCAGGCGCTTATGTGCATCAGGAGGATCGCCGTCAGGTGTCCACCGATCACTATTTCAAATCGGGCAAGGTCATGCGGGCGCTCTTTGCTGATTTGCCGGAGGCCTATGCCCACACCGCAGAGATCGCGCGGCGCTGCGCCTTCCGGCCACGCACCCACCCCCCAATCTTACCCAATTTTTTGTCGGCCTCAACCGAAACACAGACCGCTGGTGCTGTTTCAGAAGATAATCAAGATACTGAGGATCAGGCTGCTGAGGAGCGGGCGGCGCTTGAAAAACTGGCCCTCGACGGGCTTGAGGAGAGATTAGCCACCATTGATATGGCGGCGGACCGAGCCGCTTATGAAGAGCGGTTGAAGGTTGAGCTCGACATTATCAATGGCATGGGCTTTCCGGGGTATTTTCTGATCGTTGCCGATTTTATCCAGTGGGCAAAGGCGCAGAATATTCCCGTGGGGCCTGGCCGGGGCTCCGGTGCCGGGTCATTGGTTGCCTATGCCCTGACGATCACCGACCTCGATCCTCTGCGCTTTGGCCTTCTGTTTGAACGGTTCTTGAACCCCGAACGGGTTTCCATGCCGGACTTCGATATCGACTTTTGTCAGGACCGCCGGGACGAGGTCATCCGCTATGTGCAGGAAAAGTATGGCCATGACCGCGTGGCGCAGATCATTACGTTTGGAAAGTTGCAAGCGCGCGCCGTCTTACGCGATGTGGGCCGTGTCCTGAATATGCCCTTTGGTCAGGTGGACCGGTTATGCAAGCTGGTGCCCAACAATCCGGCAAACCCGGTGACGCTGGCTGAGGCCATTACCACGGAGCCAAAGCTGCGGGAGGAGCAAAAGGGCGATGAAACCGTCGCTGCGCTCCTGGAAAAAGGGTTTAAGCTTGAGGGGCTCTATCGCCATGCTTCGACCCATGCGGCGGGCGTTGTGATTGGCGACCGCCCCCTTGACGCGCTGGTACCGCTCTATCTTGACCCACGCTCGGACATGCCCGCCACCCAGTTCAATATGAAATGGGTCGAGCCTGCAGGTCTCGTGAAATTTGATTTTCTGGGGCTCAAGACGCTTACGGTTATCGACCGCGCTGTCGAATTTATCCGTGAGCGAAATATTGATATCGACATAGCGTCCATTCCGCTTGATGACCGCAAATCCTTTGAAATGTTGGGCGACGGGCACGCAACCGGTGTCTTTCAGTTGGAGAGCGCCGGCATGCGCGCCACGCTGAAATCCATGAAGCCCGACAGCCTTGAGGATATTATTGCCCTTGTGTCGCTCTACCGGCCGGGTCCCATGGAGAATATCCCCACTTATATTGAGCGCAAACAGGGCCGTCAGGAGCCGGACTATTTGCACCCCAAGCTTGAGGGCGTTCTGAAGGAGACCTACGGCGTCATCATCTATCAAGAACAGGTGATGCAGATCGCCCAGATCCTCTCTGGGTATTCTCTTGGCGAAGCGGATCTGTTGCGCCGGGCCATGGGCAAGAAGAAAAAAGAGGAGATGGATAAACAGCGGAAGCGGTTTGTGGATGGCGCCGCTGAACGCGGTGTTGATGCGGCCAAGGCATCCTCGATCTTTGACCTTGTCCAGAAATTTGCCGGCTATGGCTTCAACAAATCCCATGCCGCCGCTTACGCGCTGATTGCCTATCAAACGGCGTGGCTCAAGGCGAACTATCCGGCGGAGTTTTTGGCTGCCTCCATGTCGCTTGATCGCACCAATACCGACAAGCTGGCAATTTTTTTGAAGGAAGCGCGGCGCCAGGGGATCAAAGTGCTGTCGCCCCATGTGAACCATTCAAAGATGGATTTTTCGGTCCGCGATGGGGCCGTTGTCTATGCCCTGTCTGCGGTCAAAAATGTGGGCGAGGCGGCGATGGCGCAGATCGCGGCGGCGCGCTCGCAAGGCGGTGATTTTACCGACCTGCATGATTTTGCCGAACGGATAGACCTTAAACAGGTGGGCAAGCGGGCGCTGGAGAATCTGGCCCGGGCCGGGGCGTTCGATACGATGAGCGCAGGGCGCAAGGCGGCCATGGCGGCTGTTGATATTCTTGTGCGCAGTTCGGCCCGGCACCATGAGGAATTGAAGAGCGATCAGGGGGGGCTGTTTCAGCTTGATGATGCGCCCGCTCTGGAAAGACCACGTCTGCCGGAGGCTGAAGACTGGCTCGCCATGGACAGGCTCACCGAAGAATTCAAAGCCATCGGCTTTTATTTCAGTGGTCATCCTCTTGATGAATATGACCGTGAGCTAAAAAAATTGAATACCGTGACGGGCATGCAAGCTGCCGAACGCGTGCGGCAGGATGGGGAGACGGCGTTTCGGGTTGCCGGTATTGTCCGCGCGCTTCGGGTCCGGCGGTCGAAATCTGGAAAGCCGTTTGCGTGGGTGGAAATTTCCGATCCCGCCGGGGAATATGAGGTGACGGTTTTCTCCAGGGTGCTGGAAAATGCCCGCGATCTTCTCGAGCCCGGTAATCTCATTTTGATGAGTGTCACCGCCGATGAAAGCGATGGTGGCGATGTTCGATTTATTGCCGAGGCTGCCTCGCTGCTCGACAAGGCTGCCGCTGACACGAGTTCACAACTGCGGATTCGTCTGGCGACGCCGGAGGCGCTCGACGCGATCAAGCGGCGGCTGGAGACGGTCAAACCCGCCTCGCCCAATGAGCGCGGTGAGGTGATCCTGAGCTTTGTCCTCCCTGAAACGGGCCGCGAGATTGATATCAAGCTGGCTGAACAGGCCGCTGTCACCCCGCAGATGCGCGGTGCCCTAAAGACCATCGACGGCGTTTACGAGGTGGAACTCTTGTAGAACCGGGTTTCGCCGGCGGGCACGAAAAACCCGGAAAACCAGGAAAACAGCCGGCTCGCGGTTGATCTTTCGAAGCCAAAGGGCTAACCCCGCGCGATCACTCACGCAGATGCCTTCCGCGGTGGCGGTTTGGGGCCTTGTCTCGAAAACGCATCCTGGCACTGCGGCGGAAAAACCGACGGAGATACCTATGGCGCTGCCTGATTTTTCAATGCGCCAGCTGCTTGAAGCTGGCGTGCATTTTGGTCACCAAACCCATCGCTGGGACCCGAAGATGAAACGCTACATCTTCGGTGATCGCAATGGTATTCATGTGATCGACCTTTCCCAGACTGTCCCGCTCCTGCACCAGGCGCTGGTCAAAATCCGTGATGTTGTTTCCGGTGGTGGCCGGGTGCTCTTTGTGGGTACTAAACGTCAAGCGCAAGCACCGATTGCAGAAGCGGCAAGCCGCTGCGCACAGTATTATATGAATGTGCGCTGGCTAGGCGGTACACTGACCAACTGGGAAACAATTTCGAATTCCATCCGCCGACTGAAGGAAATGGAAGAACTCCTTTCCGGTGGCGGCAAGGGTCTGACCAAAAAAGAACAACTCCAGCTTGAACGTGAACGTGTGAAACTGGAAGCCTCGCTGGGCGGTATTCGCGACTTGGGCGGTCTGCCTGATCTGATGTTTGTCATCGACGTAAAAAAAGAGGCGATTGCCATTCAGGAAGCCAAAAAGCTGGGCATCCCCGTGGTTGCTGTGGTGGACACCAATTGCAACCCCGACAATATCGATTTCGTTATTCCGGGCAATGATGATGCCTCACGCGCCATCGCACTTTATTGCAACCTCGTTGCCGATGCCGTGATTGATGGTATCTCCGAAAGCCAGGGCGCACTTGGCGTTGACCTTGGCGCGATGGAAGACGTTCCGGCCGAGGCTGCGCTGAGCGAAGAGGCGCCAGCCGCCGAAGTAGCACCCGCCGATCCGGCTACGGGGGCGGCAACGGAGGCAGTGGCAGAAACGCCGCAGGCCGATGGTGAGGCCGCAGCCACACCGGCCTGATTGCTGTTGGCCACCAGTAAGGCGCAAAACCGGCACCGGCTTTTGCGTTTTCTTGGCCCTAAATCACCTTGTTTTGCCAAGCCGCACCCGGTGGCGGTTGGCGCTTGTCACATCACTTTCAAACGGTGATGGCATGTCCACCGCAACCCTTAAAACCGGAGCCTGTTGGCCGCCCGGATAGCGGAAAAGCCATCGTCAACAACACATCGAAGGAGACCACCTCATGGCCGCGATTACAGCAGCAATGGTAAAAGACCTGCGGGAGCAAACCGGCGCAGGCATGATGGATTGTAAAGCCGCCCTCAAGGAAACCGACGGCGATATGGAAGCAGCCATCGACTGGTTGCGAAAAAAGGGTCTGTCCAAGGCTGCTAAAAAGGCGGGCCGGACGGCCAGCGAGGGCCTCGTCCAGGTGGGTGTTGAGGCTGTGGGCGCAGGCGCCAGCGGTGTCGTTGTCGAGGTTAATTCCGAGACGGATTTTGTGGCCCGTAATGAAGTCTTTCAGACCATGGTGCAGGAAATCGCCAAGGTTGGCCTTGCCACCGGCGGTGATCTTGAAAAAATTAAAGCCACATCATTTCCCGGTACGGATAAAACCGTTGATGCCCATGTGGCGGAAATGGTGGGCCAGATCGGCGAAAATATGTCTTTGCGTCGCAGCGTCGGCCTGTCGGTGGAGAAAGGGACCGTTGCGTCCTACGTACACGGACAGGTTGTTGACGGCGCTGGTAAGATCGGTGTGCTTGTTGCCCTCGCATCGGAAGGTGACAAAGACAAGCTGAACGCGCTCGGCAAACAGATTGCCATGCATATCGCGGCGGTTAACCCCCTGGCGGCGCGGGTGGAAGATCTGGACCCGGATGTTGTTGAGCGTGAAAAAAATGTTCTTGCCGAACAGGCGCGCGCCTCCGGTAAGCCCGAAGAGATCATTGGCAAGATGGTCGAGGGGCGCCTGCGCAAATTCTATGAAGAATCCGTCCTGCTGGAGCAGGTCTTTGTGATTGATGGCGAAAACAAAGTGGGCAAAGTCATAGAGGCTGCCGGGAAAGACATCGGCGCGCCCGTGACCCTGAGCGGCTTTGCCCGCCTGGCTTTGGGTGACGGCGTCGAAAAAGGCGAAGAGGACGATTAAGCCAGCGCCCTTTCAGGGTGCGCGCATGGCGTTATTAAGAGGCCGGGCCAGGAGTATTGGTCCGGCCTTTTTATTGGGTTTACCATTGAGGCCGTTTTTTTGCCGGGCGTCACCGCACCGCCTCTACCCTTGCGCGCCGGAATCGGGCAGGTTCGCGAAAGTTTCACACCGCGTGTTCGCAAGGAAAGCCCATGACCCCGATAGACGCCTCCCCGTCTGACCAGCCGGCCTTTCAAAAGCCCGCCGAAGGGGTCTTGCGGTTTAAGCGGGTACTCCTGAAAATCTCCGGCGAGGCGCTCATGGGCGATGGGCAGTTTGGGATCGACAACAACACGGTGGAGCGGATCGCCGGGCAGGTAAAAGACGCGCTTGATCTTGGCGTGGAAGTCAGCCTTGTGATTGGCGGTGGCAATATTTTCCGCGGAGTATCGCAGGCTGCCTCCGGCATGGAACGCGCGAGCGCTGATTACATGGGCATGCTCGCCACGGTGATGAATGCGCTCGCCATGCAAAACGCGCTGGAGCGTCAGGGCGTTTACACGCGGGTTCTCTCCGCCATTGAAATGACGGCCATTTGTGAGCCCTATATCCGGCGGCGCGCTATGCGCCATATGGAAAAAAAGCGTGTGGTTATTTTTGCCGCGGGTACCGGCAATCCCTTTTTTACAACCGATACGGCGGCGGCCCTGCGCGCGGTGGAGATGGGGTGTGAAGCGCTCTTCAAAGGCACGCAAGTTGACGGCGTTTATTCCGCCGATCCCAAAAAAGACCCCGACGCGGTCCGATTCGATCATTTGACCTTCCGCGAAGTGATCACCCGCGAGTTACAGGTGATGGACCAGACGGCAATCACGCTGATGCGTGAAAATGATATTCCCATCGTTGTCTTTCCGCTTGGCGGTGAGGGGCCCGCGGCAGGGTCCGATGACGAGCATGGCGGCGGTATTGTGGGGGCCCTGACCGGGCGCGGGCCATCAACGACGATCACAAATTAGGCAAGTCTACAGGCTTTCGCGCAGCGGCCTGGGCCCGAAAATGGGGTGGTTTCGCCGCACAGCTTCCTGTAAGAGCGCCAAACGGCCAAGACGCACCAGCCTTGTTGGGGTGGTCGCCGAGCCGCCCAGAATGAACCCAGCGACAGGCAGGAGAAACGAATGAGTAATGATGCGGATATCAAACACCTGCGCAGCCGGATGGAGGGTACGCTCGCCGCATTGAAGACCGAGTTTTCAGGGCTTCGCACCGGCCGGGCAAGTGCCAACCTCGTGGAACCGATCATGGTTGACGCCTATGGCTCGCCAACGCCCATGACACAGGTGGGGACGGTCAATGTGCCAGAACCGCGGATGATCTCGATCCAGGTGTGGGACAAGGCCAATGTGGGCGCGGTGGAAAAAGCCATTCGCAACTCCGGTCTTGGTATCAGCCCGGTTGTGGACGGCACCAATGTGCGCGTGCCCATCCCGCCACTGACGGAGGAACGCCGGGTTGAGCTGACCAAAGTGGCGGCTAAATATGCCGAACAATCAAAAGTATCGTTGCGTAATATCCGCCGCGATGGGATGGAAGCGGTTAAAAAACAGGACGGCGTGTCGGAAGACGACCAAAAACGCGACTCCGCTGAAATCCAAAAACTTACCGATGAGATGGTAAAGACCATTGATGAGATGCTCGCCGCCAAAGAAGGCGAGATCATGCAAGTCTGAGCGCTTCGCCAAAGAACCGGCCAAGGGCGCGCCCCGCAGGCCAGCCCTGAAACGAATGGAGCGGCGGCATCGGTCATTGAAAGGCGCTGACGCGTGCGCTGCGGGGCGATTGTCGATTCAATTTGTCATGACTTTGCTATAGAACTGCGACGATCTGTGTATACTCGCGTGCAGACTGAGGGAGATGCGGCGGCAGCGCCCGCCGCAACCAAGCCACACAGGAAGGATCAGCGGTGAAATCCTCGCCCGCCCCTGCAACTGGCAGATTTGCTGCCGCCACGGTGTCTGATCCCCATGGTGCTATGCCCGTGCGCGCTGCGGCTGACGCTGTGTCCCTGTCTTCTCCTGAACACACCCCCGGTGATGGTGAACATACCGATCATCGCCACAAACCGGTCCCGCGCCATGTGGCGATCATCATGGATGGCAACGGCCGCTGGGCAAAGGCGCGCGGCCTGGCCCGTGCCGATGGTCACCGCGAGGGCGTGGAGGCGGCGCGCCGTGCCGTTGAGGCGGCGGGGGATCTTGGCGTGCAATACCTGACCCTTTATAGTTTCTCTACGGAGAATTGGCGTCGCCCCGCCAACGAAGTGCGCGATCTGATGGATCTTTTGCGCAAATTCATTGCCGTTGACCTGCCAAAGCTCGCTACAGAAGGTGTGCGTGTGCGGATCATCGGTGATCGGCGCAATCTTGATTTCGGGCTACGCAAACTCGTTGAACGTGCGGAACGCGAGACCGCCGCTAATGATCAGTTTTATTTGCAGATCGCGTTTAACTATGGCGGGCGCAACGAGATTGTCCGAATGGCCCAGGCGGTGGCGGAGCGCGTGCGTGCCGGAAGCCTTGGCGTCAAGGACATTGACGAAAAGACGCTCAATGAATTTCTTGATACGGATGGACTGCCGGACCCTGATCTTGTGGTGCGTACCAGCGGTGAAAAAAGGGTCAGTAATTTCCTTATCTGGCAGGCTGCTTATGCCGAGTATGTGTTTCTCGATCACCATTGGCCAGATTTTGACGCCGATCTTCTTCAAGCCGCTGTTCGCGAATATCAAACCCGGGATCGCCGCTTTGGCGGTGTTGATGGGTCTGCAACCGATGCCAACGCTGCGGATACTGATCAAGACCGTGGTGACCTTGCGTTGCGAGGCACGCCAGCGAAACGACGTGTTGATCTTGGCGGGTAAGACTTCATGGAAACGCCCGGGCCCGAAAGCCATGTACGTGTGGGGTCAACGCGTATCCGTGTTTTATCGTCTATCGCGCTGATACCAATTGCGGTTCTCGCCATCTATTTTGGTGGCTGGCTTTTTACGCTTCTGGTGGCAAGCGCCGGGTTGATCATGATTGGCGAGTGGGCCGTGATGATCGATCAGCAAACCGATGATCCCGGGCACATAAAGGCGCCGGTCGCCATTTTGCCGGTCTCCAACGCCAGCTTTCGCGGTCTTGCGCCCATGGCGGCGTTCGCCTTTTTGCTGGCCGGTTTTCACCTGTTCGCGTTTGCCGTGCTGGTTGCCGCGATCGGCGGGCTGTTCGTGTTCTTCAAAGTCTATCGGCGGCGCGGCCAACGGTTTTGGGCGGCTTTCGGTGCTCTCTATCTCATCGTGCCCTGCATTGCGTTGATTTGGCTGCGCTCGGCCGTGCCGCAGGGGGGTATGCTTACCCTCTCGGTTTTTGTGGTTGTCTGGGCGACCGATATTGCCGCGTTTTTTGCCGGACGGCTCCTTGGCGGGCCAAAATTGCTGCCCTCGATTTCACCAAAAAAGACCTGGTCGGGCACCGTCGGCGGCGTTCTGGCGGGCAGCGGCGCCTTCGTTTTGATCGGTCTTGTTTTTTTGCGCGGGCCCGACCCCGGCGGTGCCTTCGGGGTTTATGGGGGCCAACTGGCTCTGGCGGGGGCTGGTCTCGCCATCGCGTCAATTATTGGCGATATGGTCGAATCGGCCATGAAACGCGGATTTGGTGTTAAAGATTCTGGCGATTTGATACCGGGCCATGGCGGTGCGCTCGACAGGCTCGACGGGATGATTTTTGCCACCATGGCCATGTGTATGGCGCTTATGATCTTCGGGATTATGCAAACCATGGCTCTCGGATAAAAGGGCAGGAGGCTAAGAAAGGCAGCGTTTTCGCATTGACTTTATAAAAAGCTGCGGGCGAGCTAATCCAACTGCGTAGTGTAGAAATGGGACGCTGACCGGGGATCTGTGGCAAGAGCGCCATCATCCAACCCCGCCAGCGAGGGACAGAGTAAATATGACCTATGCGAATTCAACAGCGCCGGGGGCGCCGGGTGCGCCACTGGCGACGTCATCGGGCAGGGAACGCCGGGTGGCCATCCTCGGCTCCACCGGCTCGGTGGGGGTTAGCACGCTCGACCTGATTGCCCATGCCCATGCCAAAGGCGATGAGACGATCAAGGTTGCGGCCCTGACCGCCCATAACAACGCCGCCTTGCTGGTTGAACAGGCACGTGCGTTTCACCCTGAATTTGTGGCCATCGGCAACGAAGACAAGCTGGACGACGTGCGCAGCGCGCTTGCCGACCTGCCCATTGAGGTGGGGGCTGGGCCCGGCGCCATCATTGAGGCGGCCGAACGCGATAGTGCCTGGGTCATGGGTGCGATTGTGGGCGCAGCGGGGCTTGAACCAACGCTCGCGGCAGCGCGGCGTGGGGCCGATGTGGCACTCGCCAACAAAGAGTGTCTGGTCTGCGCCGGTGATGTTTTGATGGGGGCGATAGACACGGCGGGCGGCGCGCTTCTGCCCGTTGATTCAGAACACAATGCAATTTTTCAGGTCTTTGATTTTGAACGCCCCGAGCGGATTACCCGGCTGATCCTGACGGCCTCCGGTGGGCCCTTCCGTACACGGACGGTGGAGGAGATGGGCGATGTGACACCCGAACAGGCTGTCGCCCACCCCAACTGGTCCATGGGGGCGAAGATCTCGGTCGATTCCGCCACCATGATGAATAAAGGCCTTGAGCTGATCGAGGCGGCTCATATTTTCCCGATCCCCCATGAGCGCATTGAGATTTTGGTACACCCGCAATCGGTCATCCATTCCATGGTTGAGTACACTGACGGGTCGGTTTTGGCCCAGCTTGGGACGCCTGATATGCGCACCCCCATTGCATCGACCCTTGCCTGGCCAGACCGTATGGAGAGCCCCAGCGAGAAACTTGATTTTGCAAAAGTTGCTACACTGACCTTTGAGGCACCGGACCCGGTGCGCTTCCCGGCCCTGCGGCTGGCGCGTGAGGCAGTTGAGCGGGGCGGGGCGTTTCCCGCGCTCTTGAATGCGGCGAACGAGGTTGCCGTTGCCAGCTTTCTGGATCGGCGTCTTGCATTCCGTGATATCGCGAACACGACCGCCCATGTGCTGGAGGCAGCCGCCGCCGATGACTGGCCCGCGCACCTTGATACTCTTGATGAGGTCATGCGCGCCGATGAAACCGGTCGCCGGCTTGCCGCTGAATTTTGCAAGACACGGGCGATGTGATGCCTTTCCCACCGGATTTGTGTCAGGGCTTTGCGCCGGGCCCTAAAAACTTACCGTGAGGGGGCGTTTTGCCCGTTTTTCGCCTTGATGTGCGGGCATGTTATATGATTACATTTTGAGGTTAATACGGGGCGTTTGCGCCCTTTTCCGCCGCCCCCGTTCTTCCGTTCAGCCTTCCATCCAGCCAACAGGTTTTGAATGCCATTAGAGCAACTCCTGATCGTGCCGATATCGGTGATCGCCTTCGGCATCTTGCTGATGTTCATCGTCTTCTTTCACGAATACGGCCATTTTTCCGTGGCGCGTCTCTTGGGCGTGCGGGTGGATGTATTTTCCATCGGGTTCGGCAAGCCGCTGGCGCGCTGGGTTGACCGCAAAGGCACCGAATGGCGCATCGCAATGATACCCCTCGGCGGGTATGTGAAGTTTTTCGGCGATGCCAATGCCGCGTCCATGCCGGACCGCCAGCTGCCGGGTGCGGATAACGACGACAAAAAAGACAGTACGCGGCCAGGTACGACAC
The DNA here is from genome assembly GCA_039819545.1 of Pseudomonadota bacterium. Lineage (GTDB taxonomy): Bacteria > Pseudomonadota > Alphaproteobacteria > Caulobacterales > Parvularculaceae > CALLPQ01. Next base: position 102,873 of record JBCBRS010000001.1, read on the forward strand.
AGTTTCCCTCGCCCTCCGAAGCGCTGGCCGCTGGCATGACGGAAGAAGAGCGAAAAAGTTGCTTCCACTTCAAGCCGGTCTGGGCACGCGCCATGGTGGTGGCCGCCGGGCCCATGGCGAATTTTATTTTGGCCATCGTTATCTTTGCCGGTCTCCTGATGATTTTCGGGCGCAATATTGCGCCGCCGGTGGCCGGTGAGATTCGCGAAGCGTCGGCCGCCGAAGCCGCTGGTTTTCAGGTCGATGACCGCATTTTGGAAATCAATGGACGAAAAATATCCCGTTTCCGCGAAGTCCAGGGACTGGTGCAACTGGGCACGGGCGATGAAATGACCGTTATCGTCGAGCGTGATGGGGAGCGGGTGACGCTCATGGTTACCCCCCGGCGCGAAGAAATCGTCGACGCCTTTGGGAACAAGGAGTCCGTCGGCGTGCTTGGCTTTGTCGGGTACCGCGGAGCGGTAGAGTTCAAGCGATATGGCCCCCTTGCCGCCGTGGGCGAGGGCGCGCGCGAGGTCTGGCGGGTTATCACCACCACCGTGCGGTTTCTGGGCCGGCTCATTCAAGGCAAGGAAAGCACTAAGCTGTTAGGCGGGCCCGTAAAGATGGCGAAATATGCCGGTCAGGCCGCGTCGTCCGGCTTTTCCGAAGATCGCCCGGCGGAGATTTCCTTTGTGGACCGGCTGAAAATCAGTCTAACCAACTTCATCAATCTCGCTGCCTTCATCTCCGTCTCGATTGGGTTTTTGAACCTTTTGCCGATTCCGGTTCTGGACGGCGGGCACCTTGTGTATTACGCGTTTGAAGCTGGTACGGGAAAGCCGCTTGATCCTCGAATACAAGCGGCAGGGTTTCAGATTGGGTTGGTCATTCTGTTCTCTTTTATGATTTTCGTGACCTGGAACGATATCTCCGGTCTGGTGGCCTCTGTGCTGGCGACACCGGGATCGTGAGAAGCCAGGGATGAGCAGGCTGAGATTGGCTGGGTATGCCAGGGCTGACAGGAACAGAAGGGTCTTTTGAAGCAATGCATTTTGCGCCGGTTTGCGACGTCACAGGCAAAATGACCCGTGCCTCCATTGGCCCTGCCCAGTCCCGGGCGGCTAGCTCTCTGCCGCACCGTCAACGGTCTGTTGTCTCCACTTTAAGTCTGTTGATCGCCGCCAGCGGGCTTCTTTGTGCGCCGCTGCATGCGTCTTCAGCGCAAGCGCAGCAGCAAGCCGGTGGCCCCGGTCAGCCGCCAGCACAAGGTACGCCGCCGGGACCTCCACAGGGCATTCCGCCGGGCGCAAGACCAGGCCCGTCGCCGGAGGCTGCCGCTGCCTTGCAGCAATTGCTGGCGCCGAAGGCAACACCGGTTATCCGCGGGATTTCGGTTGCCGGGAACCAGCGGATTGAGCCCGAAACGGTTGCTTCCTATCTGACGCTGCAGCCCGGTATGGAAGCCGAACCCGCGCTCCTCGATCTGCAGGTTAAGACGCTGTTCCAGACGGGGCTTTTTTCCGATGTGACCGTGAATGTTCAGCCCGATCAGACCTTGCTTGTCACGGTGAAGGAAAACCCCATCGTCAACCGTGTTCTGTTTGAGGGGAACAAGCGGCTCAAGGAAGATAAGTTCACTGAAGAAATTCAGCTCACGGCGCGTTCCATCTATACGCGTGCAAAAGTGCAGGCTGACCAGCAGCGGATGATCGAGACCTACCGCGCCACGGGCCGATTTGCCGCGACGGTGACGCCAAAAGTTGTACCCCTGGCACAAAACCGCGTCGACGTCATTTTCGAAATTGATGAGGGCCCGAAGACGGGGATCGCCAAGGTCAATTTTATTGGTAATGAGGTTTTTACCAGCGGTGAATTACGCAAGGTCATCCTTACCTCGGAAAGCCGGTGGTGGAACTTTTTTGGTGGTAGTACCTCCAACTATGATCCTGACCGGTTAGAGTTTGAACGCGAACTCCTGCGTCAGCATTATGCAAAAAATGGGTATGCTGACTTTCAGGTGACCTCCCTCGTGGCGGAACTGACGCCCGACCGCAAAGAATTCTTCGTGACCTTCACCGTTGACGAGGGGCCCAAATATACCGTGGGTGAGGTCAAAGTACGCTCCGCCCTCGACAAGCTTGATGAATCCACGGTTGAAAATTTCGTCCCCATTCGCGCAGGTCAGGTCTTTAACGGCGAACGCGTCGAGAAGGCGGTTGAATCGCTGACCTTCCTTACGGGTGCGTCGGGTTACGCGTTTGTTGATGTAAACCCGCGTCTGACCCGCTATCCGGAAAGCAAGACCGTTGATATTACCTTCGAGATCAATGAGGGCCCGAAAGTTTATGTGGAACGCATCAATATCAAGGGGAATACCGCAACCCTCGACCGGGTGATCCGCCGCGAATTGCGGATCGCCGAAGGTGATCCCTTCAACAAGGTTCAGGTTGATCGGTCCGAAGCGGTGATCCGATCCCTCGGGTTCTTCAGTGACGTGACGATTGAGGAAAAACCAGGCTCTGCACCTGACCGGACCGAGCTTGATGTGACGGTGCAGGAACAGTCCACGGGCACCTTCTCCATCGGTGTCGGTGTATCGTCTACGGACAATTTTATTGCTGACGTATCGGTGGAACAACGCAACTGGCTTGGCCGCGGAGAGGCTGTACGCTTCCGGGTGCAAGCTTCGCAACGTACGCGTCAGGTTGATCTGCGCTACACGAAACCGCGTTTTCTTGGCCGCAATCTCACCGCCGGGGGCTCACTCTTTTACAACCGCATCGACAACACCGCACGGATTAGGGGCCAAGACCTTGGTCTTGGCGGCTTTATTCAAGAACAAGTTGGTTTTGGTTTAAATACCGGCTTTCAGATATCCGAGTTTGGCCAAGCGGGTTTGAGCTATCTGTTTACCCGCAGTGAAGTTGACTTTGGCCGCGATGCGCGGATCACTCCAACCTTTATCGATCCGCTCGCGGGCGAGGTCCCTGCTCTCGTTGATGAAAGCGGAAATTTTGTAAATCCGCTAACTGGAGAAATTATTGATCCGCTAACAGACGATGTTTTCTCTGTTCCTTCGGGCCTAACTGCGGATGACGTCATTCGCGCCCCGTTCGGTGCGCGTCTCGACGGTACGCCATTTACCAGTGAGGGAGAAATCACCGAGAACGATGTTACATTTGGCGCAACACCCAACCCGACATTTGTTTTTGATGATTGCAACCCCAATCTCGATATCCGGCAATTCCAGTGTGAATCCGAAGGCACATTTACAACATCGTTACTTAGCGCGTCGCTTTCCTTCAGTACGCTGAATGATCCATTTAATCCCTCTCGGGGTTGGCGTGCTCGCTCAATTGTAAGTGTCGCCGGGCTCGGCGGAAATGTGCAGTATGCCCGGGGTGAATTTGATGGCGCTTATTATAAACCGCTGCCTTTCCTCAATAGCTTTATCGGCGCATTAAAACTGCGCGGCGGGTATATCACCGGTTTCGCGGGCGACACTGTCCGTATTCAGGATCGATTCCGTCAGGGCGCGCAAAGCTTCCGTGGTTTTGATATTGCTGGCGTTGGTCCGCGCGTTCTGGTGCCGGCGAATCCGACGGGAGCCGGATTTTTCGATGCTGAAACCCTGCAACCTGCGACCCCGCAACAGATTAACAACGCGGTCTCGGCTTTGCCTAACGGTGGCTTTGACACCGGCAACGGTATTACTTTCCGCTCCCAGTCCATTGGCGGCAATGCCTATGTGGTGGGCAGTGCGGAGGTTCTGTTGCCATTACCGTTGCCGGATTCCTACGGTATCAGAGCTTCGATCTTTACGGACTTCGGGGCCGTGGGTCTTGTGGATGACGAGACCCGGCAGTTGAATGAGCAATTGGGCATCCTGCTTGATGTGTCGCCGACACGGATCAATGGTGACGGGTTGGTGGAACGTCTTGACCCTGACTTCCTGACCCTGGCGGCGCCAATTCAGGATGACTTCTCTTTCCGGCTGTCAGCCGGTGTAACCATCGGGTGGAACTCGCCGTTCGGGCCTATCCGATTTGATATTGCGGAGGTCTTCATTCGTGAATTCTACGATGAAGTTGAGGCCTTCCGTTTTAGTGCTGGGACAAACTTCTAATGAGTTGGCCGGGCCAATCCGGCAATGTGTGAAAGGTATCGACATGAAAAAGATTTTTTTAAGCGTGCTGGGTGTGACGGTCCTGTCAATCAGTATCTTGATGGCTATGTCCATGGGCGAGGCGCAAGCGCAACGCAAGAAAGGCCAGGCGGTCATTCTTACCGTTGTCTTGGATAATGTGGTGGCCCAATCCAGGGCGGGGCAATCGGCCAGTGAGCAGGTGGAAAGCTATCGCAAAAGCGTGATTGACGAGCTGACAAAGGAGCAGTCCTCGTTTGAAACGCAAGTGCAGAGCTTTCAACAGAATGCGGAACTTTGGGCGCAGGATGTGCGCCAGAAAAAAGAACAGGAATTGCGGGTAAAGCAAGCCCAATTGCCCCGGATGGCACAAGCCATGGAAGGCGTGGTCACCCAGACTGTGCAAAAAGCGCGGTTTGATATTCTAAAAGAAGCGCAGCCAATCATTGCGGAGATCGCAGATAAGCAGAACGCCACCTTGATCCTCGATCGGACGACCGTGGTGTTTGCGCCAACCGAAACCGACATCACGCAGGAAGTGATCTCCAAGCTCGACAAAAAGTTGAAGTCTGTTGACGTAGAGAAAATCTCCCTCGCCGATTTGAAGAAAAAAGCTGAAGAGGCGCAGAAAAATCAGGGTAAAAACTAAATGGCCCGCGCCATTGACGTTTCTTGCTAACACTCCAAAGCCAGAGCCGATGCGGCTCTGGCTTTTTTTCCGTCTGACCGTGCGGCCTTTGTGAAGTCCTTCATGCCTGACCCGCGTTTTTTCTCCATCAAACCCGCCATCAGCGTCGCCGACCTGTTGGCCGCCATCGGTCTTGAGGCTTCGGGCCGGACCGTCGTGTCAGCCCGCGGTGGCGTCGGTATTGATCAGGCAATGGTTAGCCGCGTGGCACCATCTACGGCGCCGTCGCTCGATGGGGCGTGTATTTTTCTTGATAAAAAGACGCGAGGAGAGGGCTTGGCCCTGGGCGCCTTTGCCATGTGCATCGTGCCTCGGTCATGGGTTTGTGACAATGGAGCGCATCTGCGCCCGCAAATTGCCGCCCTTCTGGGAAGAGAGGGCTCAGGGCCCGTCATCGGCGTTGACCATGAGCGCGCTCTTTTCAGCCATATCGCCAACTATCTTTATACGGAAGAAAGATTTGACGTGGCCGTGTCATCGGCCCCAGCGCCGCAAGCAAGCCAGTCTATTCATCCCACAGCGCTGATTGATCCGCGCGCGCGTCTGGGCGCAGCTGTTGAAATCGGGCCGGGCGTGGTCATCGGTCCGGGTGTTTCGATTGGCGATGGTTGCCGGATTGATGCGCAATCCTCGGTTTTTCATACGGTGATGGGACCGGGCTGTGTGCTCGCTTCCGGGGTACGCCTTGGGCAGGCTGGTTTCGGGGTTGCTCCGGGTCCCGAAGGTCCGGTGCCGGTACCGCAGCTCGGCCGCGTTATCGTGGGTGCGCGGGTCCATCTTGGTGCGAACACAACCGTTGATCGCGGCAGCCTTGATGACACCGTGATTGGCGATGACTGTCATATCGACAATCTGGTGCAGATTGCCCATAACGTGCGCATGGGACAACGTTGCATGATTGCCGGTCAAACCGGCATTGCGGGCAGCTGTACAATTGGTGACGACGTGGTCATGGGTGGTCAGGTTGGTTTTGCGGATCATGTGAGCGTCGGCAACGGCGCGCAAATTGCAGCGAAAGCCGGTGTGATGCGGGACATCCCCGCCGGTGAAACCTGGTGCGGTGTCCCGGCAAAACCCGTGCGGCAATTCATGCGGGAGGTAGCCGCACTAGGCCGTCTCACGCAAAAGAAGAAAAAATGAGAAAGGCGTTGGCATGACGCAGCTCGAGCCAGGTTTGGACACGCTCTATATCGACGATATAAAAAAGATCCTGCCCCATCGTTATCCTTTCCTGATGATTGACAGGCTGACCAACATTGATCCCGGTACCGGCGCCGTGGGAATCAAGAATATCTCCGTAAACGAAGAATTGTTTCAGGGACACTTCCCGCAGCAGCCGGTTTTTCCCGGTGTGTTAATGATTGAGGCGATGGCTCAGTCCGCGGCCACCTACGCGGCGTATATCGAAGGCATTGACACTGAGAGCAAGGTCATCTTGTTTATGGGTGTCGACCGGGCAAAGTTTCGCCGGCCCGTTATTCCCGGTGATCAACTGGAACTGCATGTGAGTATTGCCCAGCGACGCCCCCCGGTGTGGCGCTTTACCGGCGTGGCGAAAGTTGACGGCAAGAAAGTCGCTGAAGCCGACTTTTCCGCCATGTTGTCGGACCCGCCAAAGCCCTGAGCATTTTTACCGGCGTGACGTGCCCTGCGCGTCCCCAAAACGTTGTTTATCCGTGAACGCACCCTCCATACACCCCACCGCTGTTATTGACCCGGCCGCAACGCTAGCCGAAACCGTCCGTATAGGGCCGTTTTGTGTTATTGGCCCGCATGTGACCCTTGACGACAATGTGGTGCTCCATAACCACGTCTCGATAGAGGGGCGGACCCACATTGGCCCCGGTACCGAGGTGCATCCCTTTGCCCGGCTGGGCGGCCCGCCGCAACATACCGGTTACGGTGGCGAGGACACCTGCCTGACCATTGGCGCCCATAATATTATCCGTGAACATACAACCATGAATATCGGTACGGCGGCGGGCGGCGGTGAAACCCGGGTCGGCGATCACGGATTTTTCATGACGGGCGCGCATGTGGGCCATGACTGCGTTGTTGGCGACCATGTGATCTTTGCCAATAACGCAACCCTTGGCGGGCATGTTGTCGTCGGCAACAATGTCTTTCTTGGTGGGCTTAGCGCGGTGCACCAGCATTGCCAGGTGGGGGCTTTCGCATTCCTCGGCGGGTGCGCGGCGGTCATCCATGATGTGATCCCGTTCGGGTCAGCCAATGGAAACTACGCCGTCCTCGAAGGGCTAAACATCATCGGCATGAAGCGTCAAAATATGGAAAAGCCCGTGATCAATGATCTTCGCCATTTGTTTCGTCATCTTTTTGATGGCGACGGGCGCTTTCAGGATCGGTTGGCATCGGTACCGTCGGCCCTCACGCAAAGTGCCGAGGCAAACCGCATTCTCGACTTTATCCATCGGCCCCGCAAACGCCCATTGATGCTTGCCGGTCGTTAGGCATATACCTGAAGTGTATAGTATGGCACGTTGGACAAAAATCGGCATTATTGCGGGCGGCGGCAATCTCCCCTTACGTCTTGCACAATCGTGCGATCAGCAGCAGGCGCAATACTTTACGATCCGTCTGGCGGGTATGGCGGATGCGACGCTCGAAGGCCTGCCGGGCGAAACCGTGCCAATTACCGAAGCTGGACGCATATTCTCGGTTCTCCACGACCAAAAATGCGACGCCGTTGTGCTGGCTGGAAATGTTCAGCGTCCGAACTTTCTCACGTTAAAACCGGATTGGCGCGGGGCGGCGCTCCTCCCGAAACTGGCGAAGGCCGCGTTAAAAGGCGATGGCGCTATTCTTGCGACCCTGGTGGATGCGTTTGAGGCCGAAGGATTTGCTGTTGTCGGCGCCGATGAACTGCTCGCCAGTGAGGTGGCGTCGCGCGGCGCGCTAACCGCTGTCGCCCCGGTTGCGGCTGACTTCCTCGATATCGCCAAGGCGCGCCGGGTGATCGCCGCCTTGGGTCAGTTTGATGTGGGGCAAGGCGCGGTGGTCTGCGGGGGCCAGGTCTGGGCGATTGAGGCAGCGGAGGGGACCGACGCCATGCTGGCCCGGTGCGCCGATGTGCGTGCCAGCCTCGATCTGCCTGTGGGGACGGGCGTTCTCGTCAAAATGCCAAAACCGGGACAGGAATTGCGGGTTGACCTGCCCACCATCGGGCCGGAGACGATCCGCGGGGCGAAGGCCGCTGGGCTCGCCGGTGTTGTGGTGGAGGCGCGCGGCGCCATTATCATCGACAAAGCTGAAACCATTCAGTGTGCAGAGGGTGAGGCGCTTTTTATCTACGGCGTTTGCGCTGATGATCCAAACCTGCCGCCGGCGGGCACCGGGTCATGACGGGTTCGCGCCATCTCGTGATTGCCGCGGTGGAACCCTCCGGCGATGAAATCGGGGCAGCGCTCCATGATGCGCTGCACACCCGGGCCCAGGAATTGGGCGTAACGCTCACCTTATCTGGGTGCGGCGGACCCCGGTTGGCGGCGGCGGGCATGGAAAGCCTTTTCCCTATCGCGCCCTTGTCGGTGATGGGATTTACCGATGTGGCACGGGCAATCCCGCTGGCCCGCCTTTATGCGCGCCAATTGGCGGACCATAGCGCACGGGTGCGCGCCGATGGCTTCATTTTTGTGGATGGCTGGGCGTTCTCGCGACTTGGTGCCCCTTTGCTGCGTGATGGCCCAAGCCGCCCAAAGATTTTCAAATATGTGGCGCCGCAGATTTGGGCCTCCCGGCCTCAACGGATTGATTTCATCAAGGACTGGTTCGACGGTGTACTGACGGTTTTGCCCTTTGAAAAACCGCTGTTTGAAGAAAAAGACATCGCCGTTGCCTATGTGGGGAATCCGCTTTTTGAAAAAGCAGTGACCGCGCCGATAGACGCGCAACGCTTCCGCCAGCGCCACGGCTTGGGTCACCGGGCGATCCTTGCGGTGCTGCCCGGCTCGCGAGAGGGGGAGGTGCGCCGCTTGCTACCCGTTTTTCAGGAGACGGTCGCCGCTTTGCGCGCTCAAGGCCTTGATTTTTCTGTGGTTATTCCGGCGGCACCTGCGGTTGCGTCCATACTCAAGGAAGAAACTGCATCGTGGACGGATTGTTGTCTTGCGGCGCCAGATGAAAAATATGATGCGCTCACGGCGGCAACTGCAGCGCTCAGTGCGTCTGGCACAGTAACAACGGAGGTTGCCCTGTCGGGCACGCCGCAGATCATCGCCTATAAGGTTGATGGCTTGACGCATTTATGGGCCCGCCGGATCGTGACGACGCCGTTTGCCAGCATCGTGAATGTGATGGCCGACGCGCCGATTATTCCGGAATTCATTCAAGACAAGTGCGAGCCCGCAGCTATGGCCGCCGCATTGCGGCCGCTTCTTGGCGATCCGCAAAAGCGGGCCGACCAACGCACGGCGGTAACGCCCTATCTGGCCCAGCTTCAATTGGGCGGAACACCGGCAGCGGCCCGGGCCGCTCACTCGATTTTTGACTGGCTAACGGCGTAAGCCCGCCGGCCAGAACGCGCCCGCGCATTAACAATTTGCTAATCATGTGGAACGGTCCTTGCTCTGCTCCCGGCGAGGCATTCGCTTTGATTGTCCACTATGGTACGGTTTTGCCGTGGGTTTTTGGGATTTTTGGTGAGGGTGTCCCTCTGGGGCACAGAAAATGATGCAGATGACCTATAGGTATGCGTGGGTGCACCGGGCGGTGTTGGCACTTGGTCTGGTATTTGGCTTGGGATTATTGTTGAGCGCGCGTGTCGCCCTACCTGCCGCTGCGGCACAGGATTTCGACACCGACACCATCTCCATTCAGGACTTTATCGGCAGCGTCACCGTTAAAACGCTTAGCGCCGATAGTCGGGAAGAGAAAATCCGTGTAAAAATCAAGCAGGGTAAAACAAACCGAACCGTTGAAGTGCTTGACGAGAAGACGCGTGTCGTTGTTCGCGCCGAGGCAATTGCCGAGCGTGATGATGATCGTTGTTGCAACAGGGCGATCCGGCGGACCTACACCCCCCGGGCCGGGCGCAAGGCCAGCACAGGCCCCGCACTGGATGAAGCTTTCTTTGCCGACTATCCAACCCTGATCATCACCGTACCCATGAAAGCCAATGTGAGCTTCATTGATGCCCGGATCAAATTGGCCATGGAAGATTTTGACGGGCGATTGGATTTGGATGCCTGCTACGTCTATGGCGAAACGGGCGATGTGGACGAAGCGGTTGTGGGCATTTTGTCGGGCAGCCGCCTGATCATGGGCAATGTGGATGGCGGTATCGAAATTGACGTCTCCGGTGATGGTGATCTCAAGGTGGGAACAGCGGCCATCGCCGATGTTGATATTGCGGGGCCTGGTGATGTGGTTTTCGACCGGGTTGAAGGCATGCTCGATATCTCCGTGGCGGGGTCTGGCGTGGTGCGCGCCGACTGGGTCGAAGGGCCCATGACGGTGCGGGTCGCGGGCTCCGGCGGGGCGGCAATTCGCGACGGGCGCGCTGACCGCCTGCGGGCAATCATCGACGGATCGGGCGGGATTCTTTTTAACGGCCTGACGGTGAACCCCGATCTGCGGCTCTATGGCTCCAGCGAGGTACGCCTTGCCCGCGTCCAGGGCCGCGTCACCCATGAGGGCTCGGGCCAGCTCTTCGTGGATGGCAAACTGCGCGAGCGCCGTTAACGCCCAATGTGGGCCCGCACTGCGCGGTCGATTTCAGTTGAAACAAACGGACCAAGGCCCTACCGTTAGCCTTGGCCTAGGGGTGTAGCTCAGTTGGTAGAGCATCGGTCTCCAAAACCGAGGGCCGGGGGTTCGAGTCCCTCCGCCCCTGCCAGTTTCTTTTTAGGTGCTAAGCTCGCACGATCGTCAGTCTAAGAATGTCGGTTCGAACCCCCTTTCCTAAGATGGTTGAATGCCGAAGGCATTCAACATGGTTCGAGTCCCTGCGCCCCTGCCAGTCACGGAAAATGCATATCGATGACCGGGATTTTCCTCTTCAACCGCTGTTCAGGATGGTGGTGATAAGGGGTAGGAAGACGATCAGGCCGATTGTGGCGGCTGTGAGGGCGCTGACAAGGACGCTGGCGGCGGCCATGTCCTTAACGCGCCCGATGGCATCATCATAGCCGGGGGATAGCTTGTCGCACAGTGCTTCTATGGCGCTATTGAAAATCTCTGCACTGATCACAAGGCCGATGGCGAAACAGAGCATGGCCCATTGTGTGGTGGTCGCGTCAAGCATGATCGCCAGAGTGATGACAAGGCTCGCAACGGCGAGGTGAATGCGCGCATTTGGCTCTTCGCGTATGACAAGCACAAGCCCGTTTAGCGCGTATAAGAAGCTCTTTATACGGCTGCGATAGAAGTCTCTAAATTTAGAAGCGTGCAATACAGCTTCGGCTTCCCCATGCGCGCGCCAGGCGAGTGGATTCCCGACACCGATGCCAAAAAATGGACGCACCACAGCTAAGACCAAAGCAAGGATGAGAGAAAGGATCGCGCAACAGACCATGTCAGGTAAGCCTTTTGAGCAGAATGACCGTGCGACCGGAAAGGGGTACGGTGATATTGAGAGCCCCCTTGTGATCTGCTCCCATCTCCTCGTCGCTATACTGATTATTTTTGATCCAATATCGAGCGAAGGGAACGAGCCCCCCAAAGGTCAGGGGAAACCTCGCTGCTTCCCCATCCGGATAAAGAACAAGCCGCAAGTCGAATGCTGACGATTTCCCCCCTGAAAGCGCTTGCGCGATCAGAACATCCGGGTAAGGCGCATGGGCGAGATGGGGCCCAGTGGCATCTTCCGCTAACGGAACATTAACGAGACGGTGGAGCATATCCGCTTTGCCCACGAGCGCGGCAAAGCGCACCGCATGGGCCCAGAGGGAGGCGTTTTCATGATGGGAAACGCCGTCGACGTCGCACCTTTGATAAGTGGCATCAAACAATTCGAGCAATTGGGTCGCCGTTTCATCATCGCCCACCTCGCGGGCCGCAAGGGCGGTGGCGGCATAGGAAGAGGCACGCGAGAACCCATAATTTCCCACATCCACCGGCCACAGGACGCGGGACCAGTCGCCGCCCTTGAGGCAATGTTTAAGGGCAGACCATTTGCGCTGTGCCAGCCCACGGTCAAGGGCATTGAGAAAAAAGCAGGGAAAGGCCTGCATGACCGCGCCGCCGATTTGCGGTGGTGCCAGACCTGTCAGGCTTGAGCGAAAAGGCACAAACTGACCGCTGCGGGTCGTAAATTCGGTGTCGAGTGAATGAAAAAAGCGATCGCGCAGAGGGCTCCAGGCCGCCTTGCCGGTTTGGATCTCATATCCTTTCAGGGCGGTTGCCGTGATGAGGTTGCAAAGGGGATAGACCCAATGTGGTTCGCAGGCGAGAAGGCCAAGAGGCGCGGATTTGTATTGACTGGCCAGCGTATCCACAAGCTGATCAAGCGTATACTGATAAACGGGGTTTGCTGTCTTTTCTCTTGCGTTGCGGCACCGTAGGATCAGGGGAGCGACATTGCTGTCATGGTCGTTGGTGCGGCGTGCACACATCATCTGTGTGGCAATAAACCCCGAATACATGATGTTATCTCGAGCGATGGGGCCTTCGTCGCGGGCGAGATAGCCCCATGCGTGCTCATATTGCCAATAATGCCAAACGCGTGGGTCGCCCTGTTTTGCCAGAAGGTTTTGCTGCGCCGTGGCCAGATACGCCGTTGCGGCGGGTATGTGAACCGACTGCGCGAGGGCAAGGGCATAGGCGGTAAAATTGAGCTGATAGCGGATGGCCGCGGTCTGAAACTGATCCCGCCATTCGAAGCCATCAAAGTCGGCGATAGGCTGCAGCGCCCGGTCAAGGAGGAGGCGCATGGCGCGTAACGCTTCTGGCGAGAGCTCATGGTCTTTCGGTTGTATATCCTCGGTTGCAGCAGCAGTTGGCCGCATAAGACTTGTGGAGATCGGCGCCGTGGCCAACGGGTGCAGTTTGGGCCGGCTCACACGCCAAAACGCGTACGTCAGGGCGAGGACAGGTCCGCCAAAACCTAAAATCTGTATAAAGAGGAGTGGCGGGGCGGCGGCGTGCGTGGGCAGAAGAAAGACGGCAAGGGCCGATCCCAGCCAGACGAGCGGTGGAAGAACGATATTGCCCGTGGCAAACCAGATAACGATTGCAGCGCAAAACACCGTCAGCGTTATGCCAGCAAGGGGCAGCAAGACGGGTTCACCCATAAAGCCGCCCCCGGGGACGAGGAGCCCAAAGGCAAAACGCCACGCATGGGGGTGAGGTAGGAACATGGTGCTTAAAGCCGCGAGCCATAAAAGTCCCGTGTAGACAAATAGGCTGCGGCGCAGACGCCGGGCGGTCTGGTGACCGAATGCGGGTTGGCGGGTTCGGGTGTTCCGAGGTTGGGGAGAGGGGTTTAAACTTTGCGGTGCAAAGCTGCCGGAGCGTATGATTTGCGCCATGGTGATGTCACCCCCTGTTTCCCTACTATACCAATGACTTTGTATAGCAAAGTAAGTCGTCCGTCAAGAGGAGGTGTGAAGCGTGGGCCTTTGCAGAGCCGTATTAGAGATTGGGGGTGGGTAAGGTTTAGAGCCCAACTGAGAACTCTAGTTGTGCCGTCTGCAAACACTATTTTCTGCGCTTCCGATACTCACATCCTGCATGGACGCTGCGCTCCGGTTCTCAAAAACAGCCGTTTCCACAGACAAAACCGATTTGGCGTTTAGACACTCAGGCGGTTATTGCCGGTGGTTTATTGCAAGAGGCCTGAAGCGGGAAGGGTGGGGCGTTGGCCAAGCACGCATGATTGGCTCTCTCAATTAGGTCTCATGGTCCTCCGCAATGCGCCCGTCAGGGGCGGTCCTCAGGACGAGGTTGCCGTAGGGGAAAGACATTTTCTCCCTACAGGCTGCGCTGGATTGTCTCCACGGTGAAGCACTCGATCACGTCGCCGGCGCGCATGTCTTCGTAGTTGGCGAAGCTCATGCCACATTCCTGACCGCTCGCCACTTCCTGAACATCGTCTTTGAAGCGCTTGAGCTGGGAAAGTTCGCCTTCGTGGATCACGACGCTGTCACGGATGAGGCGCACTTTCGCGCCGCGTTTCACGTTGCCTTCGGTCACCCGGCAACCGGCAACTTTGCCGTGCTTGGAGATGTTGAAAATCTCGAGAATTTCCGCGTTACCGATAAAGGTCTCGCGCAATTCTGGCTCCAGCATGCCGGACAGCACCGCCTTCACATCATCAATCAGATCATAGATCACGGAGTAATAGCGGATCTCCACCTGATCACGTTCGGCGGTATTGCGGGCATCTTTGTTGGCCCGCACATTGAACCCGATGACAGGGGCGCCGGAAGCACCGGCAAGGATAACATCGGATTCCGAAACACCGCCCACGCCGGTATGCAGAACGCGCACCCGCACTTCGTCCGTAGACAGCTTTTCCAGACTACCGACGATCGCTTCGACCGATCCCTGGACGTCGCCCTTGATGACCAGCGGCATTTCCTTGATCTCGGCATCCTGCAGCTGCGCCATCATCGTCTCGAGCGAGGTACCCGATGATTTAGCGACTGATCTTTCGCGTTTCTTACGCTGGCGGAACTCGGCCACTTCGCGTGCGCGTGCCTCGTTTTCCACGACGACGAATTGCTCACCAGGTTCTGGAACGCCGTTGAGACCAAGGATCTCCACGGGCAGAGCTGGGCCTGCTTCGCTAATGGTCTTGCCTTTGTCGTTGATCGTGGCGCGTACTTTACCCCACTCGGATCCGGCCACGATTACATCGCCGCGTTTCAGTGTTCCGCGCGAGACCAGGAGCGTCGCCACGGGACCGCGGCCTTTGTCGAGGCGCGCTTCCACCACGGAGCCGTCGGCCGCGCGGTCGGGATTGGCTTTCAATTCCATCAAATCCGACTGCAGCAGGATCGCCTCCTGCAGACCATCAAGGTTCATTTTCTTCAGGGCAGAAACTTCCACATCCTGAATCTCACCGCCCATGCTTTCCACCTGAAGCTCATAAGCCAGAAGGTCCGTACGCACCTTATTGGGGTCGGCATTGGGCTTATCGATCTTGTTGATGGCGATAATGATTGGCACGCCTGCGGCTTTTGCGTGGGCGATTGCTTCTTCGGTTTGCGGTTTGACGCTATCGTCAGCGGCAACCACGATGATGACAATATCAGTCACTTGCGCGCCGCGGGCCCGCATCTGAGTAAACGCCGCGTGACCCGGCGTATCGAGGAACGTGATCTTGCGATCATCACCCACGGCCACCTGATAGGCACCAATGTGCTGGGTAATCCCGCCAGCCTCGCCATCCACAACACTTGCATCGCGCATGGCATCAAGGAGTGACGTTTTACCATGGTCCACATGGCCCATAATGGTGACGACCGGTGGGCGCGGTTGCAGCGTGTCGGCACTGTCCACGTCATCGGCAAGACCGTCTTCCACGTCGCTTTCGGCAACACGTTTGACCGTATGCCCCATATCTTCGGCAATCAACTGGGCGGTATCGGCATCAAGAATGTCGTTACCGGTAACCATCTGGCCCTGTTTCATCAGCTCACGGACAAGATCAACACCGCGTGTGGCCATACGTTGGGCCAGTTCTTGCACCGTGATGGTTTCAGGGATGATGACTTCGCGGGCGATTTTGGCGATATCGCCGCGTTGTTGGCGGGCCATCTTCTCGCGCTCACGCGCTCGTTTTACCGAGGCGAGCGAGCGTTGACGCTCATCATCGTCGAGGGCATTGGCGATGGTCAGGCGACCGGTGCGTCGGCGCGGCGCATCTTTTTTCGCGCTATCGCGGCGGTCACCGCCAATATCCTTGCGTTTGGTTTTTAACCGGCCGCCAAGCTGCGCCAGCGGATTGTCCGGGTCATCGGCTTTGCGGTTGGTTTCTTCTGCAGCGGGTTTTTTCTGCTCGGGTTTCTTTTTGCGCTCGCGGGCAAGCTCTTCAGCTTCCAGCGCGACACGCGCTTCTTCCTCGGCCTTACGACGCGCTTCGGCTTCGCGGGTCCGTTTGGTTTCTTCTGCGGCAAGGCGTTCGCGGTCTGCCTCAAGGCGGGCCCGCTCCTCGGCCTCGCGCGCTTCACGTTCTTTGGCTTCGGCAGCTTCTTTTTGCTGGCGGGCATCGGCGTCGCGGCGTGCTTTGGCAAGGGCGATGGCCCGCGCCTGCTTTTCATCGTCCGACAGGGTGCGCAGGACGTTGCCTTTTTTCTCCGCTGTCGGTTCGACCTTGGCGGGGGCCTCCGGCTTGCGGGTTTTTACGACTGTGGTTTCAGTTTTTTCTGCAGGCTTAGCCTTCGGCGCAACACCCGGTTTTGGAGCCGTCAGCGTACGACGCTTTTTTGTCTCGACAACAACCGTTTTGCTCCGCCCATGGGAAAAGCTCTGCTTGACCGAACCTTTTTCCGTGCGGCGAAGGGTCAGCGGTTTGCGCCCTGACTTGGTTGTACCTTCTTCTGTGCTCTCGTCGACGTCGTTACTCATTTATTCTCCGATCGGTTGTTTCAGGGTGCCAAAAGGGCCTGATTTTCGCCAGGGTCCGCCCATCTTGCGGGCTTGGAAAAGGTCCGGGAAAAAATCGGCACAGCGCCGAAACAAAACTTGGCTAGGCATTACTCTTCTATGGGCCCCGGGTCTAGGGCAAGGCTTCGGTTTCAGGCAGTCTTTATCGGGGCTTCGTGTCTGGGTGTCGCAGAGTCTGATATTTTGTAACTTCTGTGTGGAACCGGTGGGCGAGTGGCGGGGGTTGTCCCTTTGCCCCCGGCGCGGTGACGACCGCCATAAAGCGCGCCTGATCAAGACCGGCCGCATCGGCGAGCGCCGTGCCGGTGAAGTGATCACTGATCGGCACATTGAGATGCTCGGCAAGCCGGGTGAGTTTCGCCCGAGAGTCTGCTGCCGCATCATCGGCAACAACAAGGACAGTGCGGTAAGGACCGCCAACGCTGGCCGCGGTCAGCCCGCGCAAATGCCCACGCACACTTTCAAACCCGGTGATGAGCGCGCCGCCGCGCCGGGCAAGCCCAATCAGGTTGAGGCACCTGGCTTTCTGGAGGTCAGCGATCTGATCAATCCAAACCGAAACATCGCCCTGAATGTGTATATCGCCTGTCTTGAAACCTTTTTTGAAGGTGCCACGGGTGTGCGCCGTTTCAAGGTGCTGGCGCGATGCGCTCACCCAAACCCCGCGACCAGGGAGTTTTTCAGCCAGATCAGCAACAATCTCCCCGCCCGGCCCGCGTACAAAGCGGACCATCGTGGACCGCGCAAGAGCCTTGCCCGTTACAACACAGGTGCGCGTTGTCCGGTCCGCAGAAGGGGCAGGACCGGTTGCAAGCGTGGGCATGGCCGCAGACGCACTTTCTCCTTCGCGGGCGCGTGCCGCCGGGCCCGCTTGTTGCTGATCAACAGACGGTCCATCGGTTAGCGGGTCACGGGGGTGCGCATGGTTATGGCCACGGGTAACGGTCAGGCAGACACCTCCTCACCGTCGACCATCTCGCCCTCTTCGTCTTCATTCATGGCCGCGAGGTCTTCTTCGGTAATCCAGCCTGCCACGACGCGGGCACGCATGATCATTTCTTCAGCGGCATCGGCCTTGATCTTGAATTCCTCAAGGGTGCCGGCATGGTGCACTTTTTCGCCGTCGACCCGCTCGGTCCAGCCGGTTAGATCGTCGGTGACACAACCGGCAAAGTCTTCCAGCGATTTGATGTCATCCTCGCCAAGGGCAACGACCATTTTCAGGGTCAGACCTTCAAATTCCACGAGGTCATCGGCAACACCCAGTTCCTTGCGCCGGGCATCAAGCTGCTTGGCTTCTTCTTCGAGGAAGTCATTGGCCCGCGCCTGCAACTCTTCAGCGGTTTCCTGGTCGAGACCATCAATCTCCATGATCTCGTCAACATTGACGAAGGCAAGTTCCTCAATCCGCGTGAACCCTTCGGAGATCAAGAGGCCGGCCATGATGTCATCAACATCAAGACCATTCATAAAGCGCTCTGACCGTACACGGAATTCTTCCTGGCGTTTCGCGGATTCTTCTTCCTCGGTCATGATATCAATATCAAAACCGGTCAGCTGCGAGGCGAGACGCACATTCTGACCGCGGCGCCCAATGGCAAGCGAGAGCTGTTCGTCAGGCACCACCACTTCGATCCGTTCGGATTCCTCGTCGATGACAACCTTTGCAACCTCGGCGGGGGCGAGCGCGTTCACAATGCAGGTTGCGGTATCGATGGACCACGGCACGATATCAATTTTCTCGCCGCCAAGTTCATTGACCACGGCCTGAACGCGGCTACCACGCATCCCAACACAGGCGCCCACAGGGTCGATGGAATTGTCATTAGACATGACACCAATCTTGGCGCGACTCCCCGGGTCACGGGCCACGGCCTTAATCTCGATTACGCCGTCGTAAACTTCCGGCACTTCCTGTTCGAAAAGTTTGGCCATAAATTGCGGATGAGAGCGTGACAGGAAGATTTGCGGGCCGCGCTGTTCCTGGCGCACATCCATGATATAGGCACGCACGCGGTCGCCAACGCGGTAATTCTCGCGCGGCAGTTGCTGATCCCGGCGGACAATGGCTTCTGCTTTGCCCAGGTCGACAATGACATTGCCATACTCGACCCGCTTGATCAGCCCATTGATGATCTCACCAATGCGGTCTTTATAATCTTCAAACTGACGCTCGCGCTCGGCTTCGCGGATTTTCTGGGTGATGACCTGTTTGGCCATCATCGCGGGGACGCGGCCAAAATCCATGGGCGGCAGGGGCTCTGAGATAAAATCACCAAGCTCGGCTTCCGGGTTTTTATGCCGCGCCTCGGTGATCAGGATTTCAGCATCATCGTTTTCCAACTCCTCCACAACTTCGAGGAGACGCCAGAGGCGGGTTTCGCCAGTGGACGGATTGATTTCTGCACGGACATTCGTCTCGTGCCCATAGCGCGAGCGGGCAGCTCGCGAGAGCGCCTCTTCCAGCGCCTCAATGACGAGGGATTTTTCGATCGACTTCTCGCGGGCAACCGCGTCAGCGATTTGTACAAGTTCGAGCCGATTGGCGCTGACTGCACTCATTTTCTATCTCCAAAATCAGGTCTCATGTGTCGTATCCTTTCATCAAAGGGAGCCACCGTGGCGGCTGGTGTGCCGTTTACGGATCATTGGCGCTTGCGATCCCCGCAACATCATCGCCAGCAGGTGTTTCTTCATTATCCGTGAATTCAATGTCAGGGGACGTTGGACCCCCCGCTTTCGCGTTACGCAAGCTTTCGCGGATTAAGTCATCAGTCATCAGCAATTTGGCCTGAACAATCCAGGCGGGCGGAAAAAGCGCAGTTTCTTCTTCGCCTTCGATATCAAAAGCCACATGGCCGTCGTCCATCCCGGCGAGGGTGCCGCGAAACTTTTTGCGCCCCTCAATCATGCGATCAAGCTCCAGTTTCGCCAGATGCCCTTCCCACCGGATAAAATCTTTCTCGCGGGTCAGGGGCCGGTCGATACCGGGGGACGAGACCTCCAGCACGTACGCGTCGCTGATCGGGTCTTCTTCTTCGAACCGCACGCTGATCCGCCGCGATAGCTGCGCACAATCCTCCGCGCTCATGGTGCCGTCCGGGCGCTCAGCCATGATCTGAACGGTTTTTGTCCGCGCCCCGGTCAGGCGCAGACGCACCAGGTCAAACCCCAATTCGTCAAGAATAGGGGTGATCAACGTGGTAAGCGTGGTTTCCAGTGACCCCAACGGTCCCTCATCTTTCTGCGGGTGCCTGATCTGCCAGTGGCGATTTCGCCTTTTGGGGGCAGGCAATAAAAAAGCGGCCCCGGGGGGCCGCCTTCGAAGCTCGAATGCGTGTTTTTATCGGATATAGGCGTCTGATTGACGCTTGTCACCCCCGGCTTTCTGCCTTTTTAGGCGGGAATTTTGAAGGATCACGCTGCCGCGGGCAGGCAGGAAAAACCGGTTTATGGCAAGAACAGCACATTCGGTTGATTGCCAGCCCACGTTCGCTTGCGATATCGTTGCTAGCAATGAACGATGGTTGATGCGGCGCGCTCGCGTCGGAGCCACCACGAAAAGACGGATGAGGGGTTAACCATGGGACGGTTTTTTGCAACGATTTTGGCCATTGCGGCCGGGCTTGCCGGGTCCCAAGCGCCGGGCTTCACCTTGCAATATATGCAGAATTTAACGGGGCGCGTTGACGAGCTGCGCCTGACGGTTGAGCAGTTCGACGCCAATGTGGGCCAGTATGGCTACACCCGCGCCCGCGCCATGGAAGAATGCGGCAATGCCGATGGCCTCCTCGAAGCCCTCTGTGCCCGCTATGCCTCAACCGTAACCCGGTTTGAGTTTTTGGCAGGCCATCTTGATGCGCTGACCTCGGCAACGGATCTGGAGCGACCCATCGTCCTGGCACGGACTTATCAACGCGACATCGCCGACTCGGCCCTGTCGGCGTACGAGCCTGCTGTGCCCACCACGATTGACGGTGCGGTCTATGGCGGTGGCAGCTTTGCGGGTGTTTGGGCGCTTGGCTCGCTCCTGTTCGGCGGCCTCGGCTCGCTCTTCGGCGGTCGTCGCCGACAACGCGATGCGTATGGCTATTAGGGGGTGTCTTCAGACCTTAGCGCCCAACCTCACGCAGCGTGAAGGTGGCGCAGAACGGTAGACTGTTGACGGCCGGGTTTTTGGGTCGCCGGGGTGACCGAAAGACCGGCTTGATCGGCGATCATATCGGTCAGCATCGGCGACTGCCGGCGAAATACCGTTTTGCCGTCTTCGCCAACAAACACCAGCGTAAACCCGTCTTCGGCGTTCAGCGCGTGACGCAGCAACGAGGCGTCGAGCCACGAGAGAAGCTCGCCATTGCGGCGCGGTGGGCCATCGCCGTAAATCTCGATAATTGCCACATCCTCGCGGATCAGCATCGGCACCGCTGGCTTGAGCAGACGCCGTTGCAGGCGGCAGGTGGCGTGGTTTACCTGCGGACCCACAATAATCAGTGTATTGCGTAGAGTGAAATTGCGGTTGGTGCCACCGGGGGGTGAGATGGTTTCGGCTGGCGCCTTCCAATGGAGCGCACTGCGCAGCTCCGGCAACCAGCTCGGTCTGGCAGCTACCATGGCGAAAACACTCCCCGCGATCAGACCAAACGCCAAGATGATTAACGTCAGTTCCATGGGGCGCACGCTATCGCCCACGTGCTTTATTTTCGGTTAAGCGGTTGCGGAAATTTTTATTGGTCAGGGGCGGTGGTCAAAAGCCGGTTGCAAGCCCTTTACGCCAGGTCACGTAATGATCGAGGCCCGTCTCAAGGCTGACTTTCGGTGCATATCCAAAGGCCGCCTTCGCTGCACTGATATCGGCCCAGGTTTGGATCACGTCGCCCTTTTGCATACCGCGCATCTGTTTCACGGCGGTCAGCCCAAGCTTTTCTTCCAGCAAGGTCACAAGCCGCATGAGCGGTTCGGGGTGATCATTACCCAGATTAAAGATTTGATGATGAGAGCATTGCGCACTTGGAGGGTGATTGAGCGCGCTAAGGACGCCGTCTACGATATCGGCGATATAGGTAAAGTCGCGGGCCATTTTTCCATGATTGAAGATCTCAATCGGCTCCCCGCGCAGCATTTTTTCAGTAAAGATCCAGTATGCCATATCCGGGCGGCCCCAGGGGCCATACACCGTAAAAAATCGCAGCCCCGTTGTGGGCATTTGGTAAAGATGGGCATAGGCGGAAGTCATCACCTCATCAGCCTTCTTGGTCGCCCCATAAAGCGAGGCTGGTTTATCGGTTGGGTCGGTTTCTGCGAAAGGCGTTTTTGTATTTCGGCCGTATACCGATGATGATGATGCATAGACGAAATGATCCACCGCCCAGTGGCGCGCCAGTTCCATTAGGCTCAGATGCCCGGCAACATTGGCGGACACATAGTCAAAAGGGTGGTCGAGCGAATATCGCACACCGGCTTGCGCGGCGAGATGGATGATGTGATCTACCCGCATGTGCGCGCCAAGACGCTCTGCAAGACCAGCGTGGTCCGCAATATCGGCTTCCACGAATGAGAAGTCTTTGTGACGGGTCAGGTTTGCAAGCCGGGCGTGTTTCAATGCCGGATTATAATACGTGTTCAAATTATCGACGCCGATTACGCGCCGACCTTGCGCTAGCAAGGCGTGCGACACGTGATAGCCGATAAAGCCGGCGGCCCCGGTGACAAGAACACTCATGCGCGCGTTCTATAACAAAGCGCGGGGAAATTGAATCGCGAATTGTCTCAGGACGCGGTTGTTTGGGCACGCTGGCAAACACCTTTGGCGTGAAGCCATTTGCGCAGGTCCTCAGTCCGCACTTTTGACGGCAATGGGGACCGGTATGTCGGTGGGCGTCGCCACTGGCGGTTCAGTGCCGGCTGTCAGTCTCTCATCATAGAGCCCGGCGGGCAGGGCGCTTCGACGGCGGACCATATAGACGGTCACGGCCAGCATCATGAGCCCAATCGCTAAAAAGGCATGTTCGGCCCTCACCGCATCAACCTCGGTAATGTTGAGAACAGAAAGAGAGCCAAGAAAAGCGGCGATGGCATACAGCATGTTGCCCACTGCCAGGATGCGGGCCCGGCGATCATCGGGTGCGCGGCGTTGTACCGCCGCTTGCATGGGCGCCAGAAAAATTCCCATGAACAAGGAGGTCAGGCCAAGAAGCACACCAAGACTTATCCCGCGCGGGCTCGAGAATAAAGTGGCCGCGTTAACGGCCACAAGAGCCTCGCCCGCGAAATCTGGCCCAACAGATGGCTCAAAGCCAAGCGAGCAGAAATAAACCCCAAAGACACACAGCGCGGCGAGGCCCACGCCAAGGGTGGCATAGCCGAGCCCGCTGCGCCCTTTGCTCAGGGCCGCTGCGGTCAGAGCGCCAATCAACGCGCCAACGGCGAAAATCAGCATAATGATGGTGGTCACCGTCTCATCAGCGCCCAGCGTATCGCGGCAATAAATCGGCAAGAGGATCGTTACGCAGGTTGATATAAAATAAAACAACGTGATTCCCAGAAGTGGGCGAATGACACTGGCCTCACCAAAGGTAAATCGGAACATCGCAATCGTTGGCGGTAACCCGCGCCAGTCGATCTTGAGGTCGGGGTTTGTGCCTGGGCGCGGCGGGGCAAACCGCACCGCGATAACCCCGGCCAGCGCGAAGCCCACGAGGGTGACAGCGGCGATCCGCGCGCCGTCAGGTTTAAGCCCAATGAGATACCCACCGATGCCAAGCCCCAGAAGGATGCAGCCATAAAGACCGGCGTTACAAAGGCCGTTACCGCGGATTAACTCATCTGTAGACAGATATTTCGGCATGGCCGCCTGCCGCACCGGATTAAAAAGCGCCGATTGCAATCCCATCCCGAACAAGGCCGCCACCGTAAACCAACCTTCACCCGTAATGAGCCCAAAGGCAGCGACAATCATCAACGCGAGTTCCGCCAGTTTGGTACGGCGGAACATCATGGCGGTTTCAAACTTCTCCGCCATTTGTCCGCCATACATGGAACCGAGCAGCATCGCGATGGGGAACAGCGCCCCGATGAGCGGCAGGGCTGCATCGCCCACATCAAATCCGCGCAGGCTTATGGCGCCAAAGGGCACGCCAATCAGCAGAATTTGGCGGTTCATATTATCAGCGAGCGCGCCAAAGGACTGGCCAATCCACATGGGTAGGAAGCGGCGCTGAAAGAAAAGCGGTGTTTTCATCGGACTTCTGTCTCCCGCAGGGCGCGGGGGTTGGAAGGAAGCGGGGTCGTGCTTTGGGCAGAGGCCGCCTCGCCAGCGTGGCTTTCATCTTCCTCCGCCTCTTGAAGACGGTTTTCAGGGATCGGGAAGACCGCCGGCAAAAGCGCAAGAGAGGCGCCCTCAATTCGCGTTTCGAGGATATTCATAAAGGCAGCCTTATCGAGACCGGGGGCAATCGGGTCCAGGAACGAAACCGTCGCCGTGCCGGGCGTCAGGCGCCAACTTTGCTGCGGCCAGAACAGACCGAGATTGGTGGCAACGGGCACCACCGGTTTGTCATAGGCTTTATACATATGAAAAACGCCCTTGCGATAACGGTGGTGCATGCCAACGCGGCTCAAATGTCCTTCGGGATAAATCAGGATACGGCGGTTCTGACGTCGCGCAATGCTTAGCTCCTCATCAACCAGCTTGGCACGCGCATAGGCACCGCCGCAATTATCCACAACAATCGCCCCCATCTTGCGCAGGATCGTCCCCAAAAGGGGCATCCGCTCCAGATGGTCACCGGTGACGAATGCCAGATCAAAAAACTGGGAAAACATCGCGATACCGTCCCCCCAGCTTTGATGTTTGGCGGCAATAATCAGTGGACCACTGGGAATGTTTTCCCGGCCTTCAAATTTGATCCGTATACCTGCAAAAAGACGCAGCCAGATCAGCATGGTTTGGGTATAAAGGCGTATCCAGACCATCATAGGACGACGCGTGGGCAAGATGACGAGCAGCATCGCGCATAGGGCGAAGAAAACCGACGTGATCCAATAGGCCGTCTGAAAGCTGATCGTGCGAAGTGTGGTCATGACTGCGCGCCGCCCGGGTGGCTGGCACCGCGATGGTCCTGCAAAATAGCAAGAACGCCCTTCTTAATGGCCGGGCTATACGATTGAAGGGTGCCGGTCAGGCGGCCAAAGGCTTTGTGTAAAGCCGGCTGAAGCACCGTCCCGAGGACCATCGCTGCGAGAAGCGTTACCTCGCCGTCCGGTAACTCACCCTCGTCAATGGCAGCCTGCAAAATACCCTCCGTTGCGGCAACCGGATTGTCCACAGATCGGTCTTCAGTCAGAAAGCGGTGGGTGTTTAGCAAATGATAGGAGAACAGGACCCAGTCATCATCCGCGCACTGCGCATAAGCGGCGACAAGATTGCTGGCTTTTTCTTCCAACGATGTGGGGCGTACACCAATGTCACGCACCAGCCCCCCAAGCTGAGCATGGATCGCGAAAAACATGTCGGCGGCCAGATCATTTTTTGATTTGGCATAGCGGTATAAAAGACCCTCCGACAGCCCGGCCGCGGCGGCAATTTCCTTCGTTGTGACCTGTTCAATGGAGCGCTCGGTAAAAAGGGTCAGCGCTGCCCGCTCAAACCGGGCTTTGGATGAGCCATCCGCCGCCGTTACCCCGCGGGCCCGGTTATTGGCGGTATGGCGGGTCTGTGATGACGCGGCGCTCACGGTTGGTGCTTTCCTCGGTTTGGTTAGTTATCCCTGTTGATACTGGCTTAGCACAGTGTAACACCAGTGTCAAGTGAGCGCTCACTCATTCGAGGGGTAGGGGTGCGGCGACGCCGGGGCAGGGCGGGGATGCTGTGGGTTGTGATGGTCTCGTCGGTCACGGGCTCACTGGCTCGACAGGCGCTCATAAGGCGGGTCGCATCGGGGGAGACCATAAAAAGGGTGTGGCCAGTATTTTCCACTGTGCCAATCGTATGGCTTTGCAGGCGCCAGGTGGCTTCGCGATGATTCGAAGGATAGGGCTGCCCGTTGAAAGCTCCGCTTAGCACATGCGGGGGGATCGGGTAACGCGGCGTGCAGCACATTCTCGCTGGCATGACCCTAACGGCGCGTGAGAGGACGTTGCCTGCGCAGTTCCTCTCTGCACAGTTCCTCCCCGTATAGGTCCTCCGTGTGCGTCGCTCGTGTAGCGTTAGCGCCATCGAGGCGCTCCGCCCTGTGCGCGAGCCAGCCGGTGCCGGGTGTCTTGATTTAGAGGGTGGTGACACCGGCTCCTGCCGGTCAGCTACCGCATTTTGTCTAAGGTGCGCGGTGCGTTGGAGCGCAAGCTCAACCTAAGCAGCCTGCTCCAACGCATACCCGGCGGAGCGGACAGTGCGAATTGGATCGCCCTGATCAAATTTGTTCAGTGCCTTGCGCAAGCGACCGATATGAACATCAACGGTCCGTACCTCAACAAAAACGTCCGAACCCCATACCGCATTCAAGAGTTGCTCGCGGGAGAAAACGCGGCCCGGATGTTGGATTAAATGTTCGAGCAGACGAAACTCGGTAGGACCCAGATGGATTTCTTTTTCCGCGCGTTTGACGCGGTGGGACGTGCGGTCGAGCGTGATATCACCGTGCATCACCGTATCCTGAACAAGACCGGGGCGGATACGGCGCAGGACAGCGCGGGCGCGGGCGATCAGTTCAGCGGTGGAAAAGGGTTTGGTCAGATAATCATCAGCACCCGTTTCAAGCCCGCGAACCCGGTCACTTTCTTCGGCCCGGGCCGTTAGCATGATCACGGGGATATTTTGCGTTTCAGATTTCGCGCGCAGGCGCCGACAAACCTCGATGCCAGAGACATTGGGCAGCATCCAATCCAGGATCACAAGGTCGGGCTGCTCTTCCTTGATCGCGAAAAGCGCCTCTTCCCCGTCGCGGGCGAGGGTTACTTTGAACCCTTCCTTACCCAGATTATAATCAAGCAGGGTGGCGAGCGCTTCCTCGTCTTCCACCACTAGAATATGTGTACGGACCATAATGCGATTCCTTGGCGAGGGGTGCGGTCTCTTCGTCAGGGCGGCTTAGGATACTGGCGGACGCGGGCCAGGAACAAGCGTCGGATTTTCCGGTTTCGAGGCGGGCGGTACCGCGCTCAACGCTTCCCCGGTCACCAAGAAATGCAACGCTTCGGCAATATTCGTGGCGTGGTCCGCAACCCGCTCAAAATTTTTCGCGATGAACATCAAATGGGTTGAGCTCTTTACCCGGTTGGTATCTTCGCTCATGGCGCCCATGATCTGCCGAAAAACCGAATGGTAGAGTTCATCAACTTCATTATCGCCAATCCAGACAGCCCGCGCTGCCGTCAAATCGCGCGAGGTATAGGCGTTCAAAACGTCGGAGAGTTGCTGCAAGCAGATGCGGCCCATGCGGGTTACGCCAGTATGGGGCAGGCCGGGGCCGTCCCGGCTGATGATCACGGTTCGACGGGCCACATTTCGGGTCAGATCACCAACCCGCTCAAGGTCTGCGGCGATTTTCACCATCGTCATCACTTCGCGGATCAGGGGTGACGGGAGGGCATGCGCCTCCAAAAGACCATAGACACCGAACTCAATGGAGTGGTGAAATTGGTCAACGCGCTTATCTGCATCGATGATGTCTTCGGCGCTGGTCACGTCGCAGCGTTCAAACGACGCGATCACGTCAGCCAAATTCGTTTCAACCATGGCTGCCATCTGGGCAAGCTCAATCTCAAGCCGGTTGAAATCCAGCGGTTTTTGTGTGGGGCGCGAAAACGCCATAATTTTATCCCGTTCCAAGGATGTGCTTTTGGTATCGGTAGATGCCGGGTCTTCTCGTCGTTCTGCCGGTGTTTTGTGACAAATTCTTTGCCGTCAAAGGGTTAAGCACAAAGCGCCGCGTCTCAAGGCGAGTATTATGGCGCAATTAGTGCGCAAAATAAAGATATTTCGGTATCTGCGCCCAAGGGATTGGCCGAGGGGCCAATCAGGCACGGCCGGCGCGTGGAACTTTGCGACCCGGTCACGGCGTTGTGAAGGTGGTAACCGGCTGAGCAAAAGCGGCTCGCGCGTGACACCGCGCCTATGATAACAGGTGATGTCCGCCGAGAAGGACAACTGTCCGTGAGAATAGGTTTATCCCCAACGGCAGGAAATAGTTTGTCGCGACAACGAGGGCGCCAACACCAAAGACCAGCGCCGTCACCCTGTCGAAAATGGTGACGTGGTTACGCGGTCGTTTGTTTGGTGTCCTCTGCCATAAGCAGCGTTTTGGACATTTTGATTAACACGGCGTGGGTAAGATTTACCCCTTTTAATCCATCCGGTAACGGGCTGCCTTCTCCGGACTTGTGGCCAGCAGATAACAGGTAAAGGCGGTACCCATGGCAAGGCGCGATTCAATCTGAAGACCGCCTTTGTGGCGGGTCATGATGTGTTTGACGATCGCCAGACCAAGACCCGTGCCCCCAGTATTGCGGCTGCGTTCCACATTTACACGGTAAAACCGCTCGGTCAGCCGGGGAAGGTCGCCGCGCTCAATACCGGGGCCATAGTCACGCACCTGCAGAAAGGTCAGCTCACTGATGTTGACGCCTAGCCGAGCGGCTACCTGCGCCGCTGAATCGCCGGCGCGTTGAAATGCCTTTTCATCTTCGCCAATCATCGGGGCTTCGCCGCGCCCCACCCGGATCAGGATTTGCGCTGGCTCGCCGCCATATTTTATTGCGTTTTGTACAAGATTTTGTGCGGCCTGAACAATCTCGTCGCGATCCCCGGCGGCGAGCATGGGGGTCTCTTCGACTTTGGTCAATTCCACAATCGCTTCGGATTTTTCGATCAGCGGGCGAAGGCCCTCAACAACTTCGTCGGCTACCTCGGCCAAATCGACGACGCCATCCGGTGTAATGTGCTCATTCAATTCAATGCGCGACAGGGACATCAGATCGGTCACCAGTCGTTGCATACGCACAGCCTGCTTCTGCATGATTTTGAGAAATTTCTTTTGCGCGTCCGGGTCATCTTTCGCCGGGCCACGCATGGTCTCAATAAAGCCGATAAGGGAGGCAAGCGGGGTGCGCAATTCGTGACTGGCGCTGGCGATGAAGTCCACGCGCATTTGTTCAACGCGGCGCTCGCTCGTCATATCACGGACAAAAAGTAGAATTCTATCGGTGCTGCTGCCGCCTTCATCAAGGGGCGCCACATAGGCGCGGCAAAACCGTTTCACGGACCCTGCGGTAGCAAAATCGACCGTATACGGCTTATTATCCTGAGCAACTTTCTCCACGGCCTCAAAAACGGCCGCCGCCCGAAGCACTGAGGCAAGGTGGCGACCTTCCGCATCCTGGCGATGGATGAAGCTGTCGGCCGCCGGGTTCGTGCTGTCAATAACGCCATCTTTGTGCAGAATAAAAAGAGGTTCCGGCAGGATTTGCGCCACTTGGCGCGCAAGACGCAAGGCAGACAGCTCATTTTCTTGCCGTCCGATCCGTGCTTCGATCAATTCCTGTGTACTTTTTGCCCAGATGCGCCCTGATGACAGGCGATACCAGAGCACCAGCGCAGCCACAAACGCGCCTTCGATAAGAATAAAATACTGCCAGTTGATGACACCACGCAGGAGAAGAACGAGGGCGATCCCCACACTGATCGATCCCATCCACAAAAAATCCTGCAGCCGCACCCGGTCGGCGGTGCCGCGAATAGTGGAGACAAGCGAGCGAAGATCATCATCGCTGCTTGTGGGGGGGCGCTTTGGCGGTGTTGTCATCGTCGTCTCAGGCTCGCCAGCGCCTTACTCGGCGTCTTTGGTGCGTGCTTTTTCGGTGGTGATAAAAGCGTCAATATACTGATCAAGAACGGAAAGTGGCACGGCGCCATTCTCCAATACCGCATCATGGAACCGGCGCAGGTCAAAGTGATCACCCAACGCCTTGCGGGTTTTGCGTCGTAACGCCTGAATTTTCAACTCACCCATTTTGTAGGCGAGGGCTTGTCCGGGCCATGTGATATAGCGATCAATCTCCGCCACCACATTATGTTCAGACAGTGCGGTATTGGCGAGCATGAAATCAATCGCTTCCTGACGGGTCCAGCCCTTGGCATGCATGCCAGTGTCTACTACCAGGCGGCAGGCACGCCACATCTCGTAGGAGAGACGACCAAAATTCTGGTACGGGTCCGCGTAAAAACCCACATCGAGGCCAAGGCTCTCGGCGTAAAGACCCCAGCCCTCCACAAAAGCAGTTTGATACGCATACGCCCTAAAGCCGGGTAGATCGAGTTCCTGTGACAAGGCAATCTGGAAGTGGTGGCCGGGCACAGCCTCGTGCAGGGTCAGCGCCTCCAGTTCAAAAATTGGTCTTTGATCGAGGAGGGAAGTGTTGATTCGGTAGACACCGGCGCGGCTGCCATCACCGGCGGGGCGCTCGTAATAGGCGGTCGTTGTACCTTCGGCAATGTCAGCAGGTACCGGTTTTACCGTGTAGGGCATCCGCGGCATCTGGCGGAAGAGCTTTGGCAACTCCCCGTCGATACGTTTTGAAATCGCACTCGTGATCTGTACCAGCTCTTCCGGCGTCTTTGCATAGAATTGTGGGTCGTTGCGCAAAAATACCTGGAAATCCTTGAAGCTACCCTCAAAATTCACGGTACGGATGATTTTGTCCATCTCCTCGCGAATCCGTTTGACCTCTTTGAGGCCGATAGCGTGAATTTCATCGGCAGTTTTGTCCGTGGTGGTAAAGGCTTTGATCTTGCTGGCGTAAAAGGCCTTGCCATCGGGATAGGTTGTTGCGCCGATCGTGTTGCGGCATTTGGGGGCATACTCATTGTCGTAAAAGTCAGCATACGCCGCGAAAGCCGGGATTGCAGCGGAGGAAATGGCGTCCCGCCCCGCAGTGGTAAGGGCTTTCCAGTCTTTGGTTGAAATCGCTTCAGGCCGTGTTTCGAATGGGCGCATAAAGACACTGTCTTGGGGCTTTTCAACCACATGATAGCGGATGGCGGCGCTGAGACCCTTCATAGGCTCACAGGGTTGGGTCCAGCCCTCTTGGGCCCCTGCAGCAAGGACGTCTTCCGCTTCGCCCAGATAGCGCGGCAGATCACGCAAGCGTGCGATATAGCTCTGGTAGTCCGCACGCGTAAAAAATGGGAGGCTATCGGGCAGGCCAGCAGCTTGGGTGTGCGGGCCCTCGCGATTGGTGGTGATCAGATATTTATTGCCGAACTTGTCGTCGGTTATGGTTTGTTCAAGCTCCAGCCTGAAGAGATCATAATTGACTTTATGTCGTGCACTGAGCGCGGACCTGTCGATGGCGTCCAGCCGGGTGAGATACCCTTTGGTCTGGGCAACCATGGCATCATAGGTTGCCAGCGCATAGGAGCCGAGCCTGTCATCATAGGCACGGTTGCCAAGGCTGGTTGCAAAGACGGGGTTGCGTTCAAGGTGCGCCGCCCAATGGTCGTCGAGGAGTGTCTGAAAGACCGTATCAGGATCGCTCGCACGTTGCGCCGCCGGTTTGGATACGGCTTGCTGTGCGGCAACGGGTAGTGATGGCGTTACCAGGGGCGCCATCGCCAGTGCAAAAAGGATTGCTGTGAGGCTTTTTTTGGCGGGTGTTTTCGTGGTCCGGGAAAGGGCGCGTGACATAGCCATTGTCAAATCTCCGGTCTTAAGTGCGGGACCTTTTAGGGGCGGATTGCAGCAACGTAAAAACCCAGCCGCCCAGACCACCGGCCAGCATTTGCAAAGCAAGGCCCGTAGTACCGCGCGCCCCGGCAATTGGAGAGGCCTGAAACATCGTATACATCGCCGCCATGAGCACGGCCATAGCCGCGGCGCCGGCGATCACATAGGCAACAGGCGCCAGCGGTCGAATGAGGCGTTTGAGGATTTCAGCGATGAGAAAGCCGCCAAAAAGTGCTGCCGCGATGACCACCGGGAAGGATAAGCCAATGTCGCTCCGGCTGGTGAACCCAATAATATCATCTATGACCATGGCCAGATGCTGACGCAGGGAAATCTCCACACCAATCTGGCGAAGGGCACCCAGAACCTGGTGGGTCTGGAAAATGCTAGCCGAAAGAAAAGTGGTCAGGCTTGCCAGCGCAAATGCAACAAGAAAGCGAAGAGCCGCCATGGTCTGTAGTCCCCTTTGGAGGCGTTGCGCCCTTTTGTATTAACAACGTTTCCCCCTATCATGGCGTATTGCCCGCGTGGGCGATAGGGGCAATTGGGCGATGCGCTATTGGGCAACGATGATGAAAGAGAAAGGCGCAAGAGCCATGACACTTCACGAAAACCGTTTCCGCAAAATGACTTTGGCTCAAGTGATCCTGATGGCCATGAGCGTTTTCGTTTCAAATGCGCTCTTTGCGCCCGCTGTTATTGCGCAAGCGCACGGTCAGGGTGACACACCGGCGCGCGCCATTGAAGCAGAGGCGGAGCCTTTTATTCTCGAAACCCTGGCCGACGGGCTCGATTTTCCCTGGTCGCTTGCTTTTTTGCCGGACGGGGCGCTGCTGATTACTGAGCGCACGGGCAAGGTCCGGCTGATGGAGGGCGGCGTGTTACGGCCCGAACCCCTCGCCAATACGCCCGGCACCTATACGGGCGGGCAAGGGGGCTATTTCGATATTGTGCCGGACCCCGCCTTTGAGCAAAATAACCGGGTTTATCTGGCGCTTGCCGTCGGCACACAAGAGCAAAGCAGTACACAGATTATCCGTGCACGCCTTGAAAATAACCGTTTCGTGGACGTCAAGCCGCTTTTTACCTCGTCACCGCGCGCCAGCAGCGCCCACTATGGCGGTAAACTCCTGTTCCTCCCTGATGGTACGCTGACGCTCACCCTTGGCGATGGCTATCAATATCGCGAGCGTGCGCAAGGCCTCGATAACACGTTGGGTAAAATCATCCGTATCAATACCGATGGCTCAATCCCCGGCGATAACCCGTTCGTGGGCAAGGGTGAGGCGGTTAACCCGGCAATCTATACTTACGGGCACCGCAGTCCTCAGGGGCTTATCCGAGACGGTCAAACCGGTAGTGTTTATATGCATGAACATGGGCCCCAGGGCGGTGATGAGATCAATATCGTTGAGGCTGGTGCCAATTATGGTTGGCCCATCGCCACCTACGGCATCGATTATTCCGGCGCCCGCATTTCGCCATTCCAGGCCTATGAGGGCACGCGTCAGCCGATCAAATACTGGGTCCCGTCCATCGCGCCATCCGGTTTTGCGATTTATCGCGGGGCGGCTTTTCCTGATTATGACGGTGATCTTTTTGTGGGCGCGCTCGCAGGCCGGGCCTTGCACCGCGTTCAACTCAGCGGTGACAAGGTCGTTGGCGAGGACGTTTTGCTGAAAGCCAAGGGCGAGCGTATTCGCGAGGTGCGTGTGGGCCCCGATGGCTTGATCTATCTGTTAACCGACGGGCCAGCGGGTAAGCTTTGGCGATTAAAACCGCGCGCAGAGTAGGCCATCAGATCTCTTTTTGCGGTTTCGCATCGCAAGACGGGGTTGCGCCGGCGCCGCTCTGACACCAGTCCTTTACCCTCTTTGTGTATCCAAACCATGGAGGCGCGTGCTTGATCCGTGCGGAGCGGGGCTCGCTATCGTTCGGTGCAAAGGCTCCTGTGCCCGCGGCAAAGCCATACATTTGATGCGCTCTAGCGAATAACTTAATAAAATTGCAGACGTGAAGCTATGAAGAATTGAATTCCGCCCACGGGCCCCCATGTGCGTCGGGCAGGAAACCGAACCGCGACACCTTGTCCGGCGTATAGAAAGAGACGTTAAGGGAGCCAACAATGGCCAAGACCCGCAAGCGCATTTCGATGAGTGAAATGACAGCAATGCTGCGGATGGTTCTCGGGGACGAGCGCCGGTTTTACGCGCTTGCGATCATCTACGGGCTTGGCATCTCCCTTCTGTCGCTTGCGACGCCGATTTCGGTGCAGATGCTGATTAATACGGTTGCCAATACCGGCTTGATGGGCCCGCTTATCATGCTGTCGGTGACGCTATTTTTCCTGCTGTTGATCTCTGGCTTGCTCAATGCGCTTCGTATCCATCTGATGGAAATTTTTGGGCGGCGATTTTACGCGCGCATGGTCTCGGAAATTACATTGCGGGCGATCTATGCCCAGAATCCGTTTTTTGGCGATGATGGGCGGACGTCCCTGTTCAATCGTTATTTCGATATCGTGATCGTGCAAAAGACGATGCCCTATCTATTGATTGGCGGCTTTACCCTCATCCTTCAGGCGGCGGTGGGCTTTATTCTCGTGTCGCTTTATCACCCGATGTTCCTAGCCTTTAATCTCGTAACGCTCACCCTGATCTGGCTGGTCTGGCAGCTATGGGGCCTGAAGGCGATCAATGCGGGTATTGACCTTTCCCATGAAAAACATGCGGCAGCGGCGTGGCTCCAGGGGCTTGCCGCCTCCAACGGGTTTTACAAATCCGCTGACCATGTGGCCAACGCACTTCAGGCGGCGGACAAAGTCACTGCGGCCTATGTGAAGCAGCATCGCCAGCATTTTCGCCAGCATTTTTCCCAGACCATCAGCTATCTCGTGATCTATGCGCTCGCCAGTGCGACCCTACTCGGTCTTGGCGGCTGGTTGGTTATTCAGGCACAGCTTAGCCTTGGCCAATTGGTTGCGGCAGAGCTTGTGCTGTCCGCAGTCTTTTTCGGCGTTTCGCAGCTCAGCGCTTATCTCATTTACTTTTACGATTTGTGTGCGTCCACAGAAGAACTGTCACTGGTTCTTGGTATTCGCCAGGAAGACCCGATGCCGGGTGAAGCGGTGCCGTGTACCAATGCTGACCTTGTCTTCCGCTCCGTGGGCGGGGACGCGCGCGGTGAAGCCGCGATGCTGAATTTCGAAATTCCGCGGGGCAGCCGGATCATGGCATGCGCGGAAAATCATGGTGTCCAGCGTCTGATCACAAACCTGCTCAAGCGCCATGAAAAACCGAGCGGTGGATATATCTCCCTCGGGGGCGGCGATATTTTGGACATGGATGTTTATGCCCTGCGCCAGGGCGTGATGATCATTGACCGGCCGACCATTCTGGAAGGTACAATCCGCAATTATCTGCGGCTGAACGCAGAACACTTTAACCCGGAAAAGGCATTGACGGCGCTGAAAACCGTGGGGCTAGAGCGCACCGTTGCGCGGCTTGAAAAAGGGCTTGATACATGCGTTGCAACCACCGGCTGGCCCCTATCAACACCGGAAACGATGCAGTTAAAACTCGCTGCTGCCATTTTGGCGACCCCGCATATCCTGATCCTTAATCAGCTTTACGACCAGGTGCCGGAAACATGTCTGGCTGGTGTTCTCAACTGGTTACGCGAGCAATCTGACGTGTCGCTCATTTACTTTACCAACCGCGAACATGATCTCGGTTTTGATCAATTTCTGTATGCGGAAAACCACGTGCAAACGATGACTTCTGACTTTGGTGTCTTCCGGTCCATGCTGCGTGCGCGCTCCGCCCTTCAGCCAAGTATCACCGACCAGTCAGATCAACAGCGTAGTTTGCCGCTTCTCTCATCTGCTTCGTGACCGTGTTTTCTCTATTCCAAGGGCCCGCCCATGCCGTTTCGCGATCAACATCTGCCACATTTTACAACGCTAGCCTCGATCAAAACGCCGAAACTGATCAGCGTCATCGCTTATCTTTTGATTGGCGGGGCAGTGCTTGCCATCGCATTTCTTGTCTTGGCGCCGTGGGTGCAGACGACCTCCGGCGCGGGGATCGTCACAGCACTCAAACCGGGTGACAGGGTCCAGGACATCAATGCGCTTGTTTCCGGGCGCATTGATGAATGGTATGTGCGCGACGGGTCGCGGGTCAAAGCGGGCGATCCTATCGTGCGGATCATGGACAATGATCCCAACCTCATTGAGCGGCTCAATCAAGAGCGCCAGCAGGTGATCGCAAAGCTCGATGCAGCGAAGACAGCAGAAAAAACGTCGCGTCTGGACCTGACCCGCATGAAAGACCTTTATGAGAAGGGCTTTGCGGCGCGGCGTGATTTTGAGCAGGCGCAGATCCGGGTAGAGGAATTGCGGTCTCGGACCGCTGAAGCGTCTGCTGAACTCAATCGCATCGACGTCAATCTTTCCCGTCAATCGGTACAGGAAGTAAGGGCGCCGCGTGACGGTGTCATCCTGCGGGTCAATGCCGGGGATACGGCAACGTTCATTACGGCAGGCGCGCCTATTGCCACATTCGTTCCCGACAATGTGGAGCGGGCGGTTGAGATTTTTGTTGATGGTCGCGATGTGGCACTCGTATCACCCGGCGCGCCCGTGCGCCTCCAGTTTGAGGGCTGGCCCGCCGTCCAGTTCAGCGGTTGGCCGTCGGTAGCGATCGGCACGTTCGGGGGCCGCGTCGTTGCCATTGATCCGTCTGCGGATGCAAGCGGGCGCTTTCGCGTCCTTGTCACCGAAGATACAAGCGATCCGCACCCGTGGCCCGATGAGAGTTTCATCCGTTATGGCGCGGCAGCGCGCGGATGGGTCCTCCTTGATGAGGTGTCGGTGGGCTATGAGCTTTGGCGACAGCTGAATAACTTCCCTCCGCAGTTTCCTGCGGGTACCGGCCCGAACGTGGGGACAGGAACCAGTTCATGACGTCTCAATCGTTGGCATGCGCGCGTGCGGCCCGTCACCTCCTCCTGCTTGTATTCGCCGGCATTTTGCTCTGTGCCGGGATGATCTGTGGGGCGGCCCATGGGGCCAGCCCGGAAGTCGCCCCCCAGAGCGAGACAACCGTTATTCCCACAGCAAGAAATGACATCGGGCCAACCCTGATGTTGTCGACGGTGCTTGATCGCTCGGCAACGCATTTTCCGGCTATTCTTGGGGCGCTGGCTAAACGCCGAGCCGCCGAAGGCACCCTGCAAGCCTCGCGCGGGGCATTTGATCTCGTCTTTGAGGCGGATGGGTACGACCGGGTCACCGGGTTTTGGACCGGGCAAATCATTACCACCAATGTCAGCAAACAATTGCGCCCCTTTGGCGCGAAAGTTTATGGCGGGTACAGACGATCAAACGGATTTTTCCCAATTTATGAAGACATCAACTTCACCAATAATGGCGGTGAATTCAAAATTGGCGGTCTTTTTTCTCTTCTGCGCGACCGGAATATCGATAGTCGGCGATTTGGTGAACGCGACGCAGCACTTGCCATTGCGGAACAGGATTTTGAGGTTTTGTTGACCCGCGTGGGGGTTCAGCACAAGGCGCTGTTGGCCTATTGGCGGTGGGTTGCGGCTGGGCATCAGCTTGATGTGTATGAGGAGCTTCTGGCGCTTGCTCGCACGCGGCAATCTGGCCTTGACGAACAGGTGCGCCAGGGCGCGCGGGCCGCAATTTTTCTCACCGAAAACCGCCAAAACCTATTACGCCGCGAACGCTTGACGGCTGACGCGCGGCGGACGCTGGATTTGGCCGCCAATCGGCTTTCCTTTTATCTGCGTGACCAGTCAGGCTATCCAATTTTGCCAAGACGCGACCAACTCCCGTCGCGCATCATGTGGCAGGGTTTTCTTGATGAGATTGCCGCTGCCGGGGGCGCGCAAGGGTTACTGGCGGCGGACGCGATCCCGGCCATCCTGAGCCAGCGTCCGGAATTGAATATCCTGCGGGTCGCGCTCAACCGGGCTGACCTGAAAGTCGCCCTTGGTGAAAATGAACTCAAACCGCGCCTTGATCTGTCTGCGGAGGTTTCACGCGATGTGGGCGCAATCGCCGAGGGCGGTGCCTCACGCGACTCGACTGATACCATTATCGGGTTCCGGTTTTCTGTGCCGCTGGAACGGCGTGAAGCGCGCGGGAAGATCAACCGCGCCAAAGCCGAGCGCGAGGCTCTGCGTCAACAACGTCGCCTGAAACAGGATGAGATCGAAATTGAATTACGCGAAATCCTGATCAATCTCACGGTCGCGGGGCAATTGGCGGCGCTGGCTCAGGACGAAGTTGTACAGGCCCGTACCATGCAGGAGGCCGAACGCATCCGCTTTCGCAGTGGTGCCAGTGATTTCTTCCTCGTCAACATCCGCGAGGAGGCCGCCGCCGATGCGCAAATTCGCTATTTCCTCGCTGCCCTTGAAACCAATATTGCCCGTGCAAATTTTGATGCGGCTACGATCAATCTCGAACGCCTGGGGTTATCGGCAACACCCGTCCGATAAGGGCCGTTTGGTCAGAGCGCTGCTGTATTCCCGGGTAAGCGCAGCGGGAATCCGGGATGTATTTATACCCTCGCGTTGCTACCTGGACTGCGTTACCTTTTTGACGAAACAAAAACGCAGTCTAGGTTTTTAAGCCCTCGCGCGTTCGAACCCAAGTCGATGGATGGGAACCATCGACGATCACACTTGTTGTGAGCGCGCTCTAAAGCAGCTCGCCATCCTCATCATCTTCCACACTGCCGAGGCGGGCTGCAGCGAGACGAGCGCGGCGGACGAATTCGCGGTTGTCGGCTCGGCGATCCCACGCGCGGCGCCAACTGCGGGGCCAGAAATGGTCCGGCCACAGACGGTATTTACGCATGAGGACATTTTTCTTAAGCCGTTTTCGTGCGGGCACCGCCTCGGCAATGGCGCGGCTAGCGCTCAGGTGCGCACGCTCATTTTCCTGCGCGCTACCAAAATCAGGGTCTAGCGTCGTTGCCGCGTCATCGGCGATATCGTCGGTATCAAGATCAAGGGTGCCAAGTGTCGGCGTCTCACCGGTTACAGGGCTTTGCGTTTCAGGACTCTGGGTTTCAGAGGCAGGACGCATGACAGGCCCTTCGGATTGTTTAGGCTGAAACAGGGGTGTCTCAATATCAGGTGCAGCCGCCTCACTTGTCGTTTGCGCCGGTTGAGGCGCGGTTGCTGGCGCCTCGTCATCCATTGAAACAATAACCAGATTGTCCGTATCCGGCAGGGTTGCATCAATTGCAATCTGTTCGGGCGGGGACACCGGCGCATCCGCGATCTCTGTGAAGACCTTGATGGTGTCAAGGAAGTAGGCTCCTACCTCTGTAGTTGGGGTACGAACGAAGACGCCACCGGCTGTGGCGGGCGCCGGTGCCGGAGGCTTAGCGGTTGCCGCCAAGGGTGTCGGGGCAGGCGTCGTGGGTGCCGCTTTGTCAGCGGGTACAAAAACGAGCGCTGTCTCATCACTCGGCTCTGCCGGCTGCGATTTTTCCTGTCGGCGGATGGCGGCTTTGCCCGTCGCCGACGCCGAAGGGGGCGCTTCAGCGGGCACAATATCGTCGAGCGTGACCAGCGTTAGCGTTCGATCTTCCGTTTCTGCCTCGGCCTGTTCGCTAATTTCAGGCTTTTCGCGCTCTGGTTCGTTCTTGGAAGCTCTCGCCTCGGTTTCGCTTTCACTTTTGCCCTGTTCGGTCTGTTCAGAGGCCGCTGCATCGGGTGTTTCGGCTTCTTGCGGGTCGCTTGTGCGCGTCTCGGTCGTACTGTTGGGGCCCGTTTCCTCAGGGGCGGCTGTGGTTTCGCCCATTTCCACATCTAAAGCTTCCACCGTGTTGTCTTCGTTCGTTTCTGCGGAAGTTTCTGGGCTCTCGGTCTCTTCCGCCGAGATAGGCGGGGCCGGGGTTGCTACGGCGTCTTTTTCAAACAGGGAGGATTGCGGCGTTTCGGTCTCCGCGGTCTTCTCTTCGGGGCGCTCGTCAGGCGCTTCTTTCAAGATATCCGTGGACGGCCTATTTTCTTCTCCTGCTTTGGTGTTCTCTTCGATTTCCTCGCGAGGAAACGCATCCTGCAACTGGTCTTGCAGATCGCGCGCGGCGGAAACGGGCTCTTCAAGCGTGCTGATGGGCTCAGCGAGCCCCAGCTTTTTGCGCCGCGCCGCCAGTTCCGCGCGCAGGGCGTCCTTGCCTTTCTTACGGGCGAGGATTGCCGCTTTGCGCCGGGCGCGTTCCACCACATTGGTGGGAGCTGCGTCATTATCTGTGACGGTGTTGGTAACGGGCGCGGTATCAGCGACCGGCTCCGATCTGGTTGTGGCTTGGGCTGTCTTTTCAGCGTCGGTAGACTGGTCCGGTCTGCCCTTGCGAGGGGTGCGGGCTGTCTTCTTCGGCCCGGCCGCGGCGGTGTCCGTCGCGCTCGCTTCATCGATCTGCGGACGCTCGGTGCGAAATAGGGCGCTCAGCTGTGCGCTGGAAAGCGCTTCCAATTCCAGGAGTTCGCGCACGGCGTTGACCTGTGCCGGGCGGAAATCGCTTAGACCGCCAACCTTGCCCAAATGATTGCCTTGGGCCGCGCTGAAGCCGAGCCCCCGCAGAGCTGACAGCGACGCCTGGTCTTCCACACCCACGGCGGTGATGGAGGCGCCAGCGCCGTTGGCAATATCCAAAAGCTCTGAAATGGCGCTCAGACCAGGGCCGCGTACCGTGCGAGCAAATCGCAAGATCGCCGCGCCCCCGGTTTTGACTTCTTCAAACGGGAAGGGCGAAACCTCGCGCAGGAAATCATTGGCTCTGCCTCGCACTTCGATGGCAAGGCGCACGCCGGTGGTTTTCAGGCGGGCCAGATGGTCCTTAACCTCGTCCACATCGCTTGGCACACCGGGCATGGGGCATTCAAAGGTCACCGCATCAGCCGGAAAATCACGATCACGCAAGAGTGCTGTGACAAAGGCCGGAAAATCCTCGTCGGCAAGGTCGGTGGCCGCCAGATTAATGGAGAAGCCGGGCGCACAATTCCCGCGCCAGCCAATGTAATGGTCCAGCGCTTCTTCCAGAACATAACGGGTCAGTTCGCCCATGCGCCCTTGCGTTTCGAAAAACGAAATGAAGGCCCCCGGGGGCAGAACGCCCAACTTTGGATGGCGCCAGCGCACAAAGGTTTCCATACGCGCCAGGGCGCCATTGCCCAGATCGAAGATCGGCTGAAACAGGACCTCGAAATCGCGATTGTCCAGCGCGTTATCAATGTCGATATTTGACAGTCGAACGGCCTGTGCGCCCATCTTCAGGATCCTTTGGTCCGCATGTCCACTCCGGGTCCGCAATGCGTTACACGGTGGCGCCTGCGCATGCCCTAAACACACAATTGTGCTCGGCTTGCGTTAATACGCCCTGAAGGACGCGCCAAGGGCGGTCCGTAACCATTGTCCTTTTGTGGTGATTTGCCGACTGCGCACAAGCCTGAGGTGCGTATTTCTGCTGCTGATGCAACTGGTTCCGCTATGAAAGACGCGGCGGAAGAGGAATTGTCCCCGCGCGTCATCTGTCCTATCACCGCTCTTCGCATTCACACCTTTCATCAGGAGCCCACTATGCGCGCCGAAATCATTGCGCTCGCCAACGCCATTGAGCAGTCGACGGAACTGCTAAGGAGGCGTCTTTGACTGGGATGTCGCCCGGGAAAACCTTGCCACCCTCAATCTGAAGGCCGAAGCACCGGATCTGTGGGATGATCCTGCTGAAGCCCAGCGCCTGATGCAGGAGCGCAATGCGCTGGAAACCCAGATCAATGCTGTGAGCACGCTCGCGGAGGAAAAAGACGACATCCTCGCCCTCGCCGAAATGGCGGAGGAGGAGGGCGACGACGCCAGCCTCGATGAGGCGCAGGCGATGATGCAAACCCTCGCCGATAAAGCCGCCAAGGCCGAGGTTGAGGCGCTCCTCTCCGGGGAGGCAGACGCCAATGACAGCTTTGTGGAGGTCCATGCCGGGGCGGGCGGAACCGAATCCAACGATTGGGCGGGGATGCTCCTGCGTATGTATGTGCGCTGGGCCCAGAAATCAGGCTTCAAGGTTGATGTGATCGAGGAGAGCGCCGGCGACGAGGCGGGTATCAAATCCGCCACCATCCAGGTCAAAGGCCATAACGCCTATGGCTGGCTGAAAACCGAATCGGGCGTGCATCGCCTGGTGCGCATCTCCCCGTTTGACT
This sequence comes from Pseudomonadota bacterium, assembly GCA_039819545.1. GTDB lineage: Bacteria > Pseudomonadota > Alphaproteobacteria > Caulobacterales > Parvularculaceae > CALLPQ01. The sequence goes on from JBCBRS010000001.1 coordinate 144,214, forward strand.
CCAATGCCAAACGCCACACCTCTTTTGCATCTGTGTGGGTGTATCCGGTGATTGATGACCGCATCGATATTGAGGTGAACGAAAGCGACTGCCGGATCGATACCTTCCGCGCGTCGGGCGCCGGGGGGCAGCATGTGAACACAACCGACAGCGCCGTGCGCATCACCCACGAGCCGAGTGGTATTGTTGTGCAATGTCAAAACCAGCGCTCGCAACACAAAAACCGCGCCACGGCGTGGGATATGCTCCGGGCCCGGCTTTATGAGGTGGAGCTGCAAAAACGTGAGGAAGCAGCCCAGGCCGAAGCGGAATCCAAAACCGATATCGGCTGGGGCCACCAGATCCGATCCTACGTGATGCAGCCCTACCAGATGGTCAAAGATCTGCGCACCCGCGTCGAAAGTCCGAGCCCGGACGGTGTTCTCGACGGCGATCTGGACCAGTTTATGTCAGCCGCGTTGGCCGCACGCGTAACCGGGCAGTAGGTGAGACGTGTGGGGCTTCGATTGGGAAACACTTAAGGCAACGTCGCCGGTAACCACATGCCCATGGTCGCCGCAAAAATCCCGATAGCTGTAGCAACCGTTGCAGCTCCAATGGTGAAACTTGCCGCATATTTGGTTCCCGATCCCGGGCTATCTTGAGCAAGAAAATAAAACTGCAACAGACTGAGTGGGACCACGAACTGTGCAAAATAGGTGAAGGTGATGAAAGGGCCGGTAAAAGTTTCCGGATCAATGCCAATACCGCCGGTAGTCATGAACCAGAACATCAACCAAACCCGGAAAAACCATACCGCACTAGAAACCATAAACAGACGCATGGCCCAGCGGCGGTGGCAGTCAAACTGGCGCTTTATCGCGCATGTTATCGCAATCAAGGCGAATATAATGATCAGTATGCCAACTATAGCTATCGCGTAAGGTGCAAAAACGCCGCCTGATACGCCGCGCGTCCAGACCAGATGGAGCCCGGCAAGGCTCGTCAGGATGGCAAGCACCACATAGGTGCGTCCAAGCCAGCGGTGGACGACGGGGAAGTGATTGCGGATGGCCGGCGTCAATTGCAGGACGCCGCCACCAACGATCACAATGGCAATCACCACATGGAAGGCGATAGCAATATTGCCCAGAAAATCGCGTTCCACATATCCATGGGGTAAGGGCGTGTTGGCCATGCCTGGCAGGCCTTCGACGACCAATAAAGGTACATACGCGGCGACGATGTAATAGACAAAAATAAACTGGCCAATTGCAGCGACGCAAAACCAGACAATTCCGGACAGCGTTAAAATCTTGTGGGCCAGGGTGGGGGCAGACCGTTCCGGGATTTGATGCATGACGACCTCTCGGTTCACCGCATATTTGCTGCTGCCTAGCAGTCCATACTTTGCGCGTAGGTCCGCTCGGTGTAGCTTTTGATCCTGGTTGCTAATTTGGGGTGTTCAGGCGCTGACCGTCTCGTCGATTTCGAAATCGGCCAGTTTTTTAGATAAAATCGGCGGCGACTTATGCTCTTTTTTCAAGAGAGGGGATCACCAATGGAACAATCATTTGCAAGGCGCTCGGTCCTGACCCGTGCATCAACCCTGTTGAATGGACTCAGTAAAATTGTTTCTGCGCGAGGACAGCGATCTGCCGCATCGGTGCTGTGGTGGATCATGTCCTTGGCAATCATTTCATCGTGGATACCGGAGAGCCTTCTTATGGGGTCCTCGTTTGCGCAGGTGATGGCCGTGCTTGCAGGCTCCGCCGCCTGTGGGTGGATGTGGTTGCTCACCCGGACGCTGTTCTGTGAAAATGCCGCTCTAACCCCGGGGACCCTCTCCGCCTTCGGTGCTGTTTTTGTTTTGGAGGCGGCCGCCCGGTTGACCCACGGCGTGGCAATCGCAGGATTTCAAGGCGAACTGGTGCGCCTCATCGCCAATGCGGAGCCCATTGCCTGTATCAGTATGATCGCGCTGGTGTTCGTGGCTGTCTTGCAGAACGTTGATGATCAAACCACCCCGGCGGAGAAACGCTTTCGGGTCAGCTATGTTTGTGGTTTGGCGCTGACCATATTTGTCAGCCTTGTCTGGGCGCAGGATGCACAGGCGCATATCGGCGAAGCGACCCAGCGCAATGCCCTGATCCTTTGTGGGCTTGGCGTCATCGTCGCCACGCGCCTTGCGATCAATTATCGACAGCAAAACCCGTTGATCATCGTGTCGTCATACCAGCGCAAACCGATGGCGCGCAGGCGGCGAAGCGCGGAAGGTCAAGTCGATCTGGCAAACCGCATCAGTACAGCGCTGGGCGATGAGGATTTTGTCACTGTCGAAGGTTTAAAAGTCGTGGACCTCGCCGCGCGGTTGGATGTTCCCGCTTACAAGGTGACCCAGTGCATCACAGGGGCTCTGGGTTTTTCAAATTTCAATCAGCTTTTGAATGCCCGTCGGATTGCGTTGGCAAAAAGCCGGTTGGCCGATCAGGGCTGGCAGGAGAAATCCATCTCCACAATCGCCTACTCCTGCGGCTTTGCTTCCTTAGGAACGTTTAATCGGTCATTCAAACAGTTGACCGGGCTGACACCGCGTGACTATCGCAATACTCTGCCCTCGAATTGATTACGAACCGGTAAGGCGATCCGCTGATGAGCGTCACCCCCGCAAAACTGGCTGCACCCGTCCGTAGGTCAGGCTGCGCCAGATCCATTCCAGAGGGCCAAAGCGGAACACGCTGAGCCACAGCATCGAAAACAGGGTGAGGGTAACCCAGGTCGCCGCGACGATCCCCATCATCTCCAGATTGCTCAGTCTACTGTATAATCCGAAGGCGTGCCCCCCGGCCAGTGTGGTGCCCACCAATGAGCAGGCAATGTAGTTGGTAAAGGCCATCCGCCCGACCGTGGCCATGGGGGCGAATTGAGCGCTCCTTTTCATCAGCCACAGGATCAAGGCGGCATAGCCGATACCGCCTGCGGGGCCATTGAAGGTGTTTGTAAGCTGCGTGTAGTTGAACGCTTCAAACGACCAGCCCGATTGCACCAGAGTAAACCAGCGTCCGGCATCCAGCAAAAACGCGAGGATGAGGCCAACACCCGCGACGCAAGCGTAGAGCCCCGCCGACAGGGTGCCTTTCAGAAAGCCGTTTTTCCACAGCGCCATCCCCGCAAGCATGATCGCGACTGTTTGCGCCGCTATCCCGCCAAGAACCGAGAAGAACAGATAACCGAGAGCCTCAAAAAAACGCGCGCCCACATGGACAAGCGGATCGGGGGATAAATAGATGTCAAAGCTTTTGCGTAAATCCTCCGCACCCGGAAACCAGAGGACCGGTTCAATCTGCGCCCGTGCCTCCGGCACATAAAGGTACGCAATATTGAAGCCATTCAGCCATATGTAGGAGATGACAAAGATTACGGCGGACCAGCCCCACAGGGCTTTCGGTGATTTTTGCCAGAACAGCATGGCGACAAAACCGGCAATGGCATAATTGGTCAGTATATCGCCAATCCAGATGCCAATCATGTGGGTAAGGCCAAAGGCAAGCAGCCACCAATTGCGCCGGATAATCCGGGAGGTGGGTCTGGCGCCCGCCTGTGCGGTTTTTTCTGCCATCAAAACGAGGCCAGCGCCGAACAGGCCGGTAAAAATCGTCCGCCATTTATCGTCAATGAAAAAGGCCTGCAGCGCGGCGACCAGTTGGTCGGTGGGCTCCGCCCAAAGACTGGCATTCAAATAATAGGGAAACGGCGCCAGCATTGCTTTGATATTGACCACAAAGATCGCCAGCACGGCAAACCCGCGCAGGACATCAAGACTGGCAAATCGATTTTGGCGCGCGGTGGGCCCGCTGATTGTTTCAGCTGTCATGCCTGATCCTCCCGGCCCTGCTTATGAAAGGACACAACAGATCAGATCAAGTGGAGGGTGAATGACGAGTTTATGGCCGTCCCGGCTGGCCGCCGACGCCGCCCTGGCCATCTGCACCCGGAATGGGGAGTTGGCCAACACTGCCCAGCAATTGTTCCCAGAAGGATAACTCTTTGCCGCGGGTGGGGGTTACGCGGGAAACCATGCTGATACGCTCGCCATCCTCAATGGTAAATTCCTCTACGGAGGAAACCTTGCCTTCCTCGTCGAAGTTAAAGGCGACGATTTTGCGGTCCTGGGTTTTCGGTTTCAGGAACGCGCGGGTCTGGTCCCGGCTGTTGAGGTAGTACCAGCTATTGGTGGAGAAGGTTGAGATCATTGAGGGCTCGCCATATTTAGCGATGATGCTCTCCTTGGTGTCGAGGCCGATATTGGCGGTGAGATTTTCCGTGCCGCGTTCAAGGACATAGCCGTGGTTTGATCGCACGGAGACGCACCCTTGCAAGGCCATGGCGCCCATAAGAGCCGCCATCCAGAACAACACCGTCTTTTTTGTCATCATCGATCCTTTACACCGGTCGCAATCGGTCGCGGGCCCGTCGCACTGCGGTGACCGCGCATATCCGATACCACCTTGTCGCGTGTTGATCAAAGGCCCAACCGTGCTTATTTCGGCCCAACCACACGAATTGGATGTGGCAACCGGGCCTCGTGGGCCTGAGGTAGGATAATGATTTTTTCGCTTTTCAAAAAAGACCGCCAGCGTGATGCAGCGCGTAGCCTCTATATTGCGGCCATGGAACAGTCGCGATTGCCGGTGTTTTACACCGTCTATGGGGTGCCTGACACGTTTGATGCGCGCTTCGATCTTCTCACGGTGCATGTTTATGCGCTGATGCGCGCGCTCAAAACGCTGGGTGCACAGGGTGATCAGGGGCCCCAAAGCCGCGATCTGTCGCAAAAGCTGTTCGAGGTCATGTTCCGCAATCTCGATGATACCCTGCGCGAGATGGGGGTTGGTGATTTGTCGGTGGCAAAGAAAATCCGGCCCATGGCCGAGGCGTTTTACGGGCGCGTTGGCGCCTATGAGGCTGCCTTTGGCGCATCAGGTTTGCGCGGCGGTGATTTGCGCGCGGATGCGCCCGATGATGTGCCCGGTCAGTCCGGTGAGGCGACGCCCGCTGATGGCGCTGTTTCAGGTGGCGCGGCTGTCGCAGCGGGTTCGGCCCAAAGTTTGCGGCTGGCACTGCTGCGCAATGTTTATGGCCTTGGGGATGAGGGTGATAAGCCAGCGGCCATTGCGCCTGACCAGAGGGCACAGGCCGAAGCGCTGGCCGACTATTTCATGGCCTGCAATGAGAGCCTTGCCGGCCAACCCTTGAGCCGCCTGTTGTCGGGTGTCATTACATTTCCGGAACCCAACCTCGCCCTGGCTGGTGCGCGCGAACCTGCCTGACGGCCGGGTTGAACGCCTTTGTTTCGAATATTGGGAGAGAACGCCCATGCCCGGTGATGAGACGCCAACATCTGCCCCCGAACCCGAGTTCTCCCGGCTTGTGACGGCAAGTAAAATTCCGGCGGACGGTCAGACGATTGACCTGATACCGGACACGGACACGCTGGCGCTGATCGCCAAACGTTTCGCCATCCCGGCCATTGCCGCCGTGACAGGCACACTCACCCTCGTGCCCACCGCCCACGGTGTTCAAATTTGCGGTCGGTTTACCGCAGCGCTCACCCGTGAATGCGTGGCAAGCTTGGAGCCTCTGGCCGAGCATATAGATGAGACGGTTGACGTAACCTTCGATCGGCGGGTTACCGACGGTGACGAAGACGCCATCATGGATCAGCTTGCCGCTGGGCAGGACGCAGAGCCCTTGCGCGGTGATGACATTGATGTGGGGGAGTTTCTCGTCCAGCAGCTATCGCTCGCCATGGACCCATTTCCGCGCAAGCCCGGTGCACCGTCACTGGTGGAGCGCTATGGCGCCGCGCAAGAGCCATCGGCCTTTGATGCGCTCAAGGCCCTGAAGCCGGTTAATGACGATGGTTAGGGGATCACGGTTTCGTGGTGATGGCTAAGCAACGGGGCCGGGCATCCGGGTACTGGTTTTTGTGGCCGTTCACCTCTAAAACGCCGGGGAGAGAGATGGTTATCAGGCAGCCTGTGGCCGGTGCAGGCCGGGCGGAAAAGGAAACCCCTTGAGTTTGATCCAGCAGGAAAGCGCGGCGGCCAATGCGAAGCGACGCGTCTGCCTCGCGGTTGACGCCATGGGCGGCGACGCGGGGCCGGCTGCAGTGGTCGATGGCGCCGCGGCGGCCATTGCGGGTGGTCTCGCCGTTGATCTCAAACTGGTGGGCCCGAAGGACTTACTGACCCCGTTAATAGCGGCGCACCCGGCCCTTGCCAGTGCACAGATTATCCACGCGCCCGACGTGGTGACAATGGACGATAAGCCCGCACATATTCTGCGCCGGGGCCGCGAGACGTCCATGTGGCACGCTCTGTCGGCTCTGTGCGACGGCATAGTGGATGCGGTGGTTTCGGGCGGCAATACAGGCGCACTGATGGCCCTGTCGCGCCACCGCCTGCGGATGATAAAGGGCGTTGATCGCCCCGCAATCACGGCCCTGTGGCCAACCCCGCGCGGGCGCAGTGTTGTTCTTGATGTGGGGGCGAATGTGGAGGCGGACGCCCTCCAGCTTCTCCAGTTTGCGGTCATGGGCGATACTTTCTTCCGTGCCCTGAGCGGTGAGCGAAGCCCAAGCGTCGGGCTCCTGAATGTTGGTGCCGAGGAACTTAAAGGTCATGAGGTTATCCGTGAGGCGGCAAAGCTGCTGCGCGCCCATGTGCCCGATATGCGGTTTTCCGGCTTTGTTGAAGGGAACGATATCTCCAAAGGCACGGTCGATGTTGTGGTGACCGACGGGTTTTCCGGCAATATCGCACTGAAATCTGCGGAGGGTGCTGCGCGGCTGGTCGGTGGCTGGATGAAGGAGGCGGTGACAGATAGCTGGCTATCAAAGCTCGGCGGTCTGTTGATGCGCCGTCAGCTTCAGAACCTGAAAACGCGTATTGATCCGTCCTCGGTCAATGGCGGGGTCTTTCTCGGGATCAATGGCGTGGTTGTCAAAAGCCATGGCGGCGCCGATGCCGCTGGCGTGGCGAGTGCCCTGCGCATCGCGGGTAATCTCGCCCGCCGGGCCTTTATTGATGATGTGGCCGACCGCGTCTCTAGCGTCACCGCCGTGATTGCAGCCGCTACCACCAAAGATAACGACAATAAAGCGGTGGCAATACCTGCCGCCACACAGGCCCCTCCACCGGCTACCATTCCGGATAATCTGCCGAAAACAAAGGCGACGGCATGAACCGCGTCAGTGTTATTGAAGGGTCAGGGGCCTATCTTCCCGACCGGGTGCTTACCAATGCGGAACTGGCCACAATGGTGGATACGTCCGATGACTGGATCAGGGAACGCACGGGCATCCGTGAGCGTCATATTGTTGCCGATGATCAGTATACCTCAGATCTCGCAGTTGAGGCGGCGATAGAAGCGATGGCCACCGCCGGGTGCGGGCCGGCGGATATCGACCTGATTATCGTTGCAACAACAACGCCGGACCTGACTTTTCCCGCAACGGCGGCAATCGTTCAGGCTAAGTTGGGTATCGGGGCGTGTACGGCCTTTGATATTCAGGCGGTATGTTCCGGGTTTTTGTTCGCGCTTGCGACTGCAGACAAATTCCTCGCGAGCGGTAGTAACCAGCGCGCCCTTGTCATCGGCGCGGAAACTTTTACCCGCATTCTTGACTGGAATGACCGCGCGACCTGCGTTCTTTTTGGTGATGGTGCGGGGGCGTTTGTCGTTTCAGCGCAAGACAAGTATACCGCTGATAATCGAGGGATCATGGCAAGCCATCTGCGTACTGATGGAAACAATGTTGATCTGCTTTATGTGGATGGCGGTGTCTCGCGGACGCAGACAGTGGGCCATGTGCGCATGCAAGGCAATAAGGTTTTCCGTGAAGCCGTGACCCGCATTTCCAGCGCTATGGTTGAAGTTGCCAAGGCGGCAGATATCGCAATCACAAACATCGACTGGTTTGTGCCCCATCAGGCGAATGAACGCATTATTCAAGGCGTTGTCAAAAAACTCGACCTACGACCGGAACAAGTGGTGTCAACAATCGCGACGCAGGGGAACACATCAGCCGCCTCAATTCCGCTTGCCTATCATGCCGGCGTGAGCGATGGCCGGATCAAGACCGGCGATCTTATCCTGATCGAAGCTCTCGGCGGGGGGCTTACCTGGGGGGCGCTGCTGTTTCGTGCCTGATTCTGCGCGGTTGTTGCACGCTGACCTTTCGATAAAGTCCGACCCACCGCTTGCGGAAGGGATGAATTGTCTGCGCACCCCGACTTTGTGGCAGGGCGCACAGTCATTGCCCGTGATCAACGGCAAAATTCCCAATGACCTTGACGGCAGGTTATACCGCGTGGGGCCTGGGCGTTTCGAAAAAGACGGTCAGACCTTTGCCCATTGGTTTGACGGCGAAGGCCTGGTGTTGTCGATTGATTTCAAAAACGGTCAGGCGGAGGCGCGCGCCGCCTTTGTTGATGATCCGTATCCCCACGACCTCCCACCCGCGATTGATGACCGAGGCCGCTTTGGCATTGCCCCGGCCAGCCTCTGGAAGCGTCTGCAGAGCATTTGGACCGCAGACAGCTACATCAACCCGGCAAACACGGCCTTGTTATATTGGGGCAGTCGCCTGTTTGGCCTGTTCGAAGGGGGGTTGCCGACCGAGCTTGATCCCCATGACCTGAGCACCCGGGGCAAGACGGACCTTGGGGCTGTGCGCCGGGCCTTTTGTGCTCATCCAAAATATCACGCGCGTACCGATAGCTGGTTTAATCAGGGCTTCCGGACAGCGCCGCGACCGATGATGGATTATACACGGATGAAGCCGGACGGCATCGCCGAGCGGTTTGCCAGCGTCGCCTATGATGGGGCCTTATTCACCCATGATTTTGCTGTCACCGATACCCACATTATTTCGATCTGTAGCCCGATGTTTGCCGATGCGGCAGCGGTAATCTTCGGCGCCAAACCGCTCAGCGAAGTTTTATCCTGGTACCCCGAACGGGGTACAGAATTTATTGTGGTCCCGATTGACAATCCGCGTGCGGTTCAGCGGATCAAGGGTCCGCCGCTATTTTATTCGCACACGGCCAATGCCTATGACCGGGACGGGTGTCTCGTCATTCAGGGTATCGCCGCCCCCGATTGTTCCAACATGCACTGGGTCAATGCAGTTAAACGCGGCGCGCGAGATCTGCCACGTGGTTCCGTTGGGGTGCTGATCGAAATTATCCTGAACCGTGCCACAGGCGAGATTAATGTGGAAACGGTGCTAGATCGCTGTGTGGAATTTCCGCAGATCAACCCGCGTTGTGCCGGGACTACCCATAATCATATCTATCTCAATGGCTTCCGCGACGAGGCGGTGGCCTATGAAGATTTCTTCGATACGGTCATCAAACGCTCTCGCGATGGAACGGTAATCAGCCATGTGGTTGAGGGCGGCCATTATGTCAGTGAGCCAATCTTTGCCCCGTGCAGCTTAAATTCGGCTGACGCAGATGAGGATGATGGCTATCTGTTGACTGTGAATTATAATGCATCGGCTGACCGCAGCTATCTCGACATTCTGACGGCGAAAGATCTTGCCCCCGTTGCGCAATGCGCCTTTGATCGCGCCCTGCCCATGAGTTTTCACGGTCTTTGGATTGATCGGCAACGTCTTCCGGTGGCTTCCTGACAAGACCGATAGAGCTGTCCCTATTTTTCCCGACATGAAAAAGGATCATGTTTTTACAATGGGTTATTGACCACGAAAGGGCGAGAAGCGTACCTTTCGACAACGTATCGCAGGGACTAGCCCGTATGTCAGGCAAGACTGTCACGCGCGCCGACCTTACCGAAGCCGTCTATCGGGCCGTCGGTGTTTCTCGCAACGAATCCTCCGGATTCGTTGAACGCATTCTTGAGGAAATGTCTTTGGCGCTTGAGCGTGATGAGCAGGTGAAAGTTTCTTCATTCGGTACGTTTTCAGTGCGGCGCAAACAGATGCGCATGGGACGCAATCCCAAAACCGGTGAAGAGGTGCCGATTACGCCGCGTCGTGTGATCACGTTCCGGCCATCGCATGTGCTGAAAGACGCGATCAATGATGGCCACCGCACACGTCAATCGCTTCAAAGCGGCACATCTTTATCGTCGTCAGCGGGGGGCGAGGCACCGGTCTCTTACGCCGCGACCGGTACGCCATCCGATTAGTCACGCGCCGTTTTGAACCGCGCAAGCCATGATTTGTTTGCTGGCGGAGGAATGCCCGTGCCGGGTGCGTGCTTTCTTACTCCAACGCCGTTAAACGGCTCACCGTGCCATTTTGCTCTGCTGCATTGTCTGTTGGCTGATGTCTGCTACTTTTAGGTGTAAGACGAAGACGCCCTTGCATAAGGAGAGGCCCGACCCTTGGCAAAGTCAGCCGAAGCCTTTCGAACCATTAGCGAAGCCGCCGATGAAGTTGGCGTTCCGCAACATGTGCTGCGCCATTGGGAAGATGTGTTCGGCCATATCCGGCCCATGCGGCGTGCCGGGGGCCGGCGCTATTATCGGCCGGTGGACCTTGATCTCCTGCGCGGTGTGCGCGTTCTGCTTTATGATGAGCGTTACACAACGAAAGGTGTGCAAAAGATTTTTCGCGAAAATGGTGTGAAGTTTGTCATCGACCTGGGCCAGCGGGCGGTGGCGGGCGAACCACTGGACGTGCGCGCCGATGTGAGTGATGCGCGCACCGTAAAGGCATCGAATGGTGCTGAGGCCGGTACGCGGGTCCTCGCTCCTGCTCGCCAATCACCGAAACAAAGCGATGTCCCAGCCGGGCAAAGCGCTGAAGAAACCCTCGCTGCCGTGGCCCTTGGGTTGGACGGCCTTGCCGCGCGGCTAGAAAAGGCGCGGACACACCTCGCCGAAACCGTCACCAGGTTGGAATCCCTCCTCGGTGAAGGCTCTGACAAATCCTGATCAGCGCGGATTGGCCTGGCGCCGTCTTGCTGTTTGTCCGCATTGGTGCCAGTGAAAGCGTTTTCGGGGCGGTGAGTGCCCGGTAGACAGAATGGGCGCGGCGTGATGGCGGAGAGAATGGGCGTGGGCATTGCCGGCTTAGGTGTGGTCGGGGCTAGCCTCGTCCGTCTTTTAGCCGGTTCGCTCGGCAAGACGTCTTCCAGAACGTCAGCGCCTGCTTTCGACCATCTTGCCATGACCGGGATCAGCGCTCGGACCCGGGGTAAAGATCGCGGCTTTGATGCGCGCGCCTATGCCTGGTTCGATGATCCTGTTGCCCTGGCAACCGCGCCGTCTACTGACATTTTTGTGGAAGTCATGGGCGGCGCAGCGGGACCGGCGTTGGAGGCTGTGACAGCGGCTCTTGAGCACGGCAAACATGTTGTTACGGCCAATAAGGCGATGCTCGCGGACCATGGGTTGATGCTTGCCAGGCTTGCCGAGGAAAAAGGTGGTTCCCTGTCGTTTGAGGCCGCCGTTGCAGGTGCCGTCCCAATCATCCGTACCCTGAAAATGACGATGGCACCGTGCGGCGTTACGTCAATCATCGGCATTTTGAACGGCACCTGTAACTACATTCTGAGCGAGATGGAGACCAAAGGTCTTGAATTCGAAGAGGCCCTCGCCGAGGCGCAGGAAAAAGGCTATGCCGAAGCGGACCCGACCCTTGATGTGGGCGGCGGCGATGCAGCACAGAAACTAAAGATTTTAGCGGCGCTTTGCTTTCATTGCTGGCCGAGTGCATTCTTTGAAAGTGGGGACGCAGACCCGCGGGTCGACGGGATCACCGAAATCTCCACAGCTCATATTCAGTATGCGAAAGAATTTGGATTTCGCATCCGGCTTTTGGGTATGGCACAGCCGGCGCCGGGCATCGGGACTGACCCTGACTTAAACCTTGATCTCGAGGTTGCCCCCTTTCTTGTATCGACAGACCATGGTTTCGCCGGCACGGTGGGCCCTGAAAACAGGGTTGTTGTGGCCGGCACTCCGCTGGGCACGCTGGGTCTCAGCGGGCCGGGTGCGGGCGGTGGCCCCACCGCCAGTGCCGTTGCTGCTGATCTTGCTGCGCTCGCCCACGGCCCATCGCCTTTTACTTTCGGGCGTGCCGCCGCAACCCTGCAAACCGCCACTCTGGTGCCACCGCCGGGGTCGGCCCGGCAACGGGTGATGATTGCACCAGCAAAAGCCGGTGATCAGGCTGTTTCGGCGATGTCTTTGGGCGATCGTCTTGCCGACCGCCGCATCGCCATCGACGCCGCGAGCAGCGACCGAATGGCCGTGGTAACGGCGCCGATAAGCCGATCAACGCTTGATGACGCGCTGGCCACCCTAGCCGAGGCTGGCACCCCTATGAGCGCGTTGCGAATCGCCGACATCTGACTTTTCGAAAATGGAAAAACCTATGCCCTCACCTGCCATGTCTTCAACCAAAGACTTCCTCAATCGCGTCCTGACCATGGAAATTGGTCGCTGTACGGAGGCGGCTGCAATCGCGGCTTCTACTATGATCGGTCGCGGGGATAAGGAAGGCGCAGATCAGGCCGCAGTGACGGCGCTCCGCGATGCTCTCAATAATCTTGAGATTGATGGCAAAGTCGTCATTGGCGAGGGCGAGCGCGACGAGGCGCCGATGCTTTTTATCGGGGAGAAAGTTGGCACCGGTAATGGTCCCAAAGTGGATATCGCCCTCGACCCGCTAGAGGGTACAACCCTTGCGGCCAAGGCAATGTCAAATGCCCTCGCGGTGGTGGCCATGGCCCAAGGCGGCACGCTGCTCCATGCGCCTGACGTTTACATGGACAAGATTGCTGTGGGACCGGGCTATCCGGACGGGGTGATCGACCTTGATGCACCGGTGGAAGATAACATCATGTCCATCGCCAAGGCCAAGGGCGTCGAGACTGGTGAAATCACTTTGTGCGTCCTAGATCGTGATCGTCATCAATCCATTGTCGATGCCGCCCGCAAGCTCGAAGCGCGGGTCTTTTTTATTCCCGACGGTGATGTGGCAGGGATTTTCCACACGACCGAAGCCCATACGGGGATTGATCTTTATGTGGGGCAGGGCGGCGCCCCCGAAGGCGTGCTTGCGGCGGCGGCCTTGCGGTGTGTGGGTGGGCAGATGCAGGGGCGTCTGCACTTCCGCAATGATGACGAACGCGCGCGCGCTGAACGCATCGGCATCACCGATCTTGCGCGCAAATATGACCTTCATGATCTGGCGTCCGGCGACGTGTTCTTTGCGGCGACCGGCGTGACCAATGGCACCATGCTTGATGGGGTGAAGTGGGAGCCCGACTATGTTTCCACCCATACGGTCGTCATGCGCAGCCACTCAGGCACAGTGCGGTACATCCGCGCCCGTTCGCCGCGCCACAAGTCTTAAAGGGAACAACAATCATTATGGCTGCATTTGCGCCCGCAATCTTGCCCGTGACTGAAAAGATGCAGCCTGTTTTCCTTGCGCAATCCGTACGCGGTATAAACTGGTATGAACAGCCGGCAGACGGCGCGGCGGTGTTGCGTATGGCGGCAACCCATTCGCTGGACGAGGCGTTGGCCCGCATTCTTGTGGTGCGCAATGTGGGGGAGGCCGAAGCGCCCGCTCACCTGAACCCGACGCTTAAATCCATCATGCCCGACCCCGATACGCTGACCGATATGGCGGCGGCCGCGTCCCGCCTTGCAGGGGCAATCCTCCGAGGGCAGACGATTGGCATCTTCGGGGACTATGATGTTGATGGCGTTACGGCTACCTCGCTTCTCTATCTCTATCTGCAATCACTTGGTCAGACTGCGCAGGTTTATTTGCCCGACCGGGTTGCTGATGGGTACGGCCCGTCGGAAAAAGCGTTCCGACATCTTGCCGAGGCGGGGGCAGACATCATCGTTACGGTTGATTGTGGTGCGTCCGCTCACGGACCGATTGATGCGGTTGGCGGCGACGGTCTCGATATTATTGTCCTTGACCATCATCAGATGGATGGCCCGCCGCCAGCGGGTGCGTTTGCGGTTGTGAACCCCAACCGGCGCGACGACCTTTCCGGGCTGACCCATCTCTCGGCGGTGGGCGTGACCTTTATGGCGCTGGTTGCGGTGAACAGATCCCTTCGCGCTCAGGGCTTTTTTACCGACCGACCGCAACCTGACTTGCGTCAATGGCTCGATCTCGTCGCGCTCGGGTTAATCTGTGATGTGATGCCGGTAACCGGCCTGACCCGGGCCATGATTGCCCAGGGGCTGAAGGTACTGACCGCAAAGCTTGACCGTGGCGGTGAAGGTGCTGGCCCCCATGGTAGCGGCGGTATGGTTACTCTTGCCAATCGCGCGGGCGTCAAAACGCCGGCCTCACCCTATCATTTGGGCTTTTCAATCGGCCCACGGATCAATGCGGCGGGCCGCGTTGGCCATGCCAATATGGCTTTTGATCTTCTCACCACGTCTGACCCCTCACGCCAGCGCGATCTGGCGGAAAAACTCCATGTGATGAATACGGAGCGTCAGGCAATTGAGGCTGATGTGCTCGCTGAAGCCATTGCCCAGTGTGATCATCAAATTTCGGGGGAGGGGGTGACGCCGCCCGTGCTCATTGCCGCTGGCGAAGGCTGGCATCCGGGTGTTGTGGGCATCGTGGCTGGACGCCTGAAGGAACGGTATGGCCGTCCGGCGCTGGCCATTGGCTTTGAAAACGGGATCGGCAAAGGCTCTGGCCGCTCAATTGAGGGCGTCGACCTCGGCGGGGCGATTGCCGCCGCGCGCGCGGATGGGATGCTGGTGGCCGGGGGTGGCCACGCCATGGCGGCCGGGCTCACCGTGGAGCAGGATCAGCTGGCCGCTTTCACCCGGGCGCTCACCACAAGCCTTGGCGACGCGGTGGCGGATGCGCTCACCGACCAGCGTAAGCTGATCGACGGGGTGGTGGCACCCATGGCGGTGACAGGCCCCTTCGCGCAGTTGATTGCGCAAGCGGGGCCCTTTGGTACGGGAAACCCCGAACCGATATTCGTCATCCGCGATGTCCATGTTGAAGCGCCAAAAATCCTCAGTGATGCCCATATTGCTTGTACGCTCGTAAGTGATGGCAACGATAAGGCGCGGGCCATCGCCTTTCGGTGCATGGATGATCCGGTGGGCGAGGCACTCCTGAGCGCAAAGCGGTTGCATGTGGCCGGCCGGATCAAAAGTGATGACTGGCGCGGCGGCGATGCCGGCCAGTTTCAGATTAACGACGTGGCCTTTGCTGATTAGTGGTGTCGGTTTTATCGGTCTGCGAAAAAAACAGACCAGCCCTGTCCCGGCGGTTTCCAAACCGGGCGGGTTTCGTTTACAAAAGCGGGTGTGTAGTCTTGTTGCGCCCCAACATCCGATGAAAGCTGACCCTTATGATGGCGATGTCCCCTGTTTTTCCCGCAAAGAAAATTTTGAAATCAACCGGTCCATGGATCGGGCTCCTTGCGTTGGCCGCTGCGCTGGGGGCGTGCGGCGGTGGAAAAAAAAGTAATGATGAAACCTCTGATGAGGCGGTAGAAGCGCAGCTTCCGGTCAAGGACCCATTTCCGTCCACCTATGTTCCTTACACATCCACACCGACGCTAATTAAGAATGTCACCATCCTGACGGGCACCGGTGAGGTGATCGACAATGGGTCCGTCGCCATGGTTGATGGCAAGATTGCCGCCGTCGGTACACGGATCAGAACACCCAAAGACGCAACCGTGATTGATGGGCAGGGCAAATGGGTGACCCCGGGTATTATCGACATTCACTCCCATTTGGGTGTTTATCCCTCGCCGTCCAATCGATCCACGTCCGATGGTAATGAGGCCACATCACCCAATACCGCCGAGGTTTGGGCGGAACATTCGGTCTGGCCGCAGGATGCGGGCTTTACCCGGGCGCTTGCGGGCGGTGTCACATCGCTTATGGTCCTGCCGGGTTCCGCCAATTTGTTCGGCGGGCGGACAATCACGTTAAAGAATGTGCCATCGCGCACGGTACAGGGCATGAAGTTTCCGGGCGCGCCTTACGGGATTAAAATGGCATGCGGGGAGAATCCAAAGCGGGTTTATGCAAGCCGGGGTCCGGCGACGCGTATGGCCAGTTTTGCCCATTACCGGCGCGGCTGGATTGATGCCAAAGCCTATAAAAAGAAATGGGCGGACTATGCCGAGAAGATCGAAAAGGGCGGTGATGATGCCAAAAAAGCCGAACCGCCGAAGCAGGATCTGAAGCTCGAAACACTGGCCGGTGTGCTGGACGGGGAGATTACCGTTCATATGCATTGTTACCGTGCGGATGAAATGGTGCAGGTGCTCGATATGGCCAAGGAGTTTGGGTACAAGGTTGGCACGTTCCATCACGGGATTGAAGCGTACAAAATCGCCGACTTCCTGTCGGAAAACAAAACATGCGCGGCGGTCTGGGCAGACTGGTGGGGCTTCAAGCTTGAAGCCTACGATACGGTTGGGGCCAACGCGGCGTTGATCCATGATCAACCTAATGGCTGTGCGATCATCCATAGTGATAGCGACGTTGGTATTCAGATGCTCAATCAGGAGGCGGCGAAAGCCATGGCCTCCGGTGTGCGGGCCGGGCTAAAAATCAAACCGGAAGAAGCCATTTCCTGGATTACCCTGAACCCCGCCAAGGCTATGGGTATCGCCGATAAGACAGGCTCGCTCGAAGAGGGTAAGATGGCTGATCTCGTGGTGTGGACGCGCGATCCGTTCTCGGTCTATGCCAAGGCGGAAAAGGTGTTTGTGGACGGCGCTCTACTCTATGATCGAACGGACCCGGCGCGTTCACCGCGGATGGATTTTGAACTTGGGCAGTATGAAAACGGATTTACCGGCGGCGCCGGGCAGTAGAAATCAGCCAGCAGCGCCTCAACGCATCACAAGCCGGAAATGCCGTCTTCGCATAAGTCAGGATAATGCCATGACAACTCGAATTTATTTTCCTTCTCTCGCTATCGCTCGGTCGGGCGTGTTGGGTTTGATTGCAGCCATGACTGCTACCATGATCTCCAGCCCGGATGTTCATGCCCAAACGGCCAGTGGCCAGGTGGACCGTGGACAGACCATCGCGATTATGGACGGGGAAGTTCATACCGTGACCGGCACCGTGATTGAGGCTGGTGACGTGATCATCCGTGGGGGGCGGATTGTGGAGGTGGGTAGTGATCTGACAGCGCCTGATGGTGCGCAGATTATCAATGCCGATGGGCGTATCGTAACGCCGGGTATCATAGCGCCCTTCTCCTCCCTTGGGCTGGCGGAGATTTCCGCGGTTGCCGATTCTAATGATGCCGGGCCGGACCGGTCGTTTGAATTGGGGGCGAGCCTTGATGCCGGAGATGCCTTTAATCCTGCATCGACGTTGATCCCGATCAACCGGGCTGGCGGTGTCACCCGGGCGGTGAGTGTCCCCAATGTGGGCGGCTCGCTCTTTGGCGGCAAAGCGATTTTTGTTGATCTCACTGGGGAGGCGGGCTCGGTTTTCAAACGCGACGTGGGCCAGACCTTGATCCTTAATGCCGGCGGTGCCAATCGGGCTGGTGGGACTCGCATGGGCGCCTATGCGCTTGCGCGCGAAATGCTGGAGGAGGCACAACTTTTTGCTAACGACCCGGCGGGGTATCGGCGCCTTGTCACAGATGGTCGGTACACGGTCAGTGATTTGCGCGCCCTTGGTCCCGTTCTGTCGGGGGAGGTGCCGCTCTTTGTGGTTGTCCACCGTGCCGTCGACATTCGTAATGTAATTCGTATGAAGAGTGATTTCGGTCTCAATATTATTCTTGTGGGCGCAGCCGAGGGCTGGCGGGAGGCGGCGGCGCTGGCGGCTGCCAATGTGCCGGTCATCATCGATGGGCTTGCCAATCTACCGCAGAATTTCGAGACGCTATCGGCCACGCTGCGCAACGCCGCCCTCCTCAACCAGGCGGGTGTCACCATTGGGTTCTACAACCCGCAAGGCTTCGGCGATCATAATTTGCGCTTGTTGCCGCAAATGGCAGGGAATGCGGTTGCGGAGGGGCTGCCGTTTGACGCTGCCCTCGCGGCACTGACGCTGGGCCCAGCGACAATGTTTGGTCTTGATGGAGAGATGGGATCGCTCGAAGCGGGCAAGCGCGCGGACGTGGTTGTGTGGGATGGTGATCCGTTGGAGGTGACGAGTGCGCCGGTTGCTGTTCTGATCGATGGTAAGGTGCAGGACCTGAACAACCGCCAGCAAATGCTGCTGGACCGCTACCGAACGCTCGACCGCGGGACACTGCCCCACGCCTATCGAGGCGCCAATTAACGCCAGTTTGGAAACTCTTTTATTGAGTATTATCGCCGTTGAGCTGGCGAGGTAATAGCAAAAAGTCGGTGTCTGGATTACGGTCTAGGGCAATATTTTATCTTATCAACGAAAACCGTAATCACGGGCAACGGTAGCGCCGACCCACGATCTGTTGATACATCCTCCGTACCTCAATTAGGTGACCCCGGATCAAGTCCGGGGATACGGCGTACATATAAACCCGCATTCCCGGGCAAGCGGAGCGACGACCCGGGAACTGCTGATGCATTCTGCGTACTCAAGTCAAAAGACCCCGGGTCTTCGCCCGGGGATACGGCGTACCTACAAATCCGTATTCCCGGGCGAGCTTAGCGCAGACCCGGGAACTGTTGATGCATTCTGCGTACCCCAATTCGGAGTCCCCGGGTCTTCGCCCGGGGATACGGGGAGTGGTTGCCAAATCAGGAGCCGTGGATACGGAACACGTCTCGAGGTCAAAGGCCGTTTTCACGGGCAAGCGTAGCGCCGACCGGGGATTTGTCTCCGTGATTTCGGCGCCTGCTGACAGTCACCTCGCATCAGAAAACAAGATCTGGGTAGAGCCCTTGAGCGTGTTCACAAAAAGTGTGATCGTCTATGACTCCCATCCATCGACTTGGGTTCGAACGCGCGAACCCTAAAAAATCTAGACTGCATTTACTTTTTGTGAACGCGCACTAGAAATTCTGGTCTTCGCCAAGAATGGTCCCGTCGCGGGTTGTGTAGTCGTCATAATCGCGGCGGCATTGCTGAAGGCCGGCCCGCCAGCCAGCGCGATAGGCCTTATCCTCATCGAAGGCAAAATCATCGCGTACCCGGCGGGTTGAAAAGCTCTTGTCGGATTCGTTTACCGTCTGGCAACCATCACTGAACCCGGCCACGTACCCCGGTTCCTCTTGCATGGTGGAGACGTCTTCGGTGGCACATCCGGTAAGCACAAGAGCACCGAGAATGCCAGGGGCACAACTGGCCCGGAATAAAACGAATGTCCTGAATAGCGCCGCCATATTACCCTCATTCCTATGCATAGCGAGAGCATAGCAGAGCGGCTGCGGTTTGTATCGTGAATTGTGTTTAGGGTGTGCGCTGGGGCAGGCCCCGGTCCTGGCAAGTTATCTTTAACGGTGTTGAGCTAGGTTGCGCGCTGGGCAGTTAAAATTGCCTGTTGTTTTTACGTGCGCGTTGCTGCCTTTTTTGTCGTGGCAAGCGCTCAGCGGAATGAGCCATGACGCAGCCCGAGCTGACCCTTTCCCCGGCGCAAGATGCCCCTTCGGTATCACTGGATGATGCGGTTGAACCGCAATCGGGTGTCAATCATGGGCCAATGACGGGCGCGCGCGTGCTGGTCGCGCGCAAGATGGCTGATATCGTTGTCTTGCCCGTGGGAATTCTGACCGCCAACGAACGCGCGCTTGCAGGCGATATTCTGCTGCAGATCCTTGACAAGGTTGACTATGATTTGCGCGTCGATCTTTCAGATCGTATCGCCCGGGTACCTGATGTGCCCGAAACGATCGTGAGGGCCCTAATCACTGACCGGCCGGATGTGGCCGCGCCCATTCTTGAGGGCATGGAAGTCATCAATGACAGTCTACTGATCGAATGCGTGCGCACCGGCGATCCTGCGCATCGGCTGATGGTGGCGCGGCGCTTTGGCCTGACCACCGCGGTCGCCGACGCGATCTTTGAGTATAATGAGCCTGACGTGGCCAAGCTCATCCTGCGCCGACCTGAATGCGCGCTGTCACAGACGGCCATTGAAACGCTCGTCAGTCGGTCGACCAATGATGAGACGCTGCAGGCGCTGTTGATTGAGCGCGATGAGTTGGAGCCGGCCCACGGCTTTATGATGTTCTGGTGGGTGGGTACAGCCAACCGTCGGCGTATTCTGACGCGGTTCTCACTGGATCGCTCAACCATTCAGGAAGCCTTACAAGGGCTGTATCCTGTTATGCGCCTCATGCAGGAGCCCGACGGTCTGGTGAAGGAAATCCTTGATCTGAACGACCGGCGCCATCGCCCGCGCGGTCTAAATGGCGAGGTTGTTTCTCTGGACGTGGTAAAACGCACCCTGGCGCTTGCCCGGCAATATCCGTCAGAGGAAATTATCGAAGCGCTCGGTATGATTGCAGGGATTAGCCGTGAGCTTGCGGCGCGCATCCTGCGTGATCCCGGCGGGGAGCCTTATGCGGTCATGTGCAAAAGTCTTGGCATTGCGCGCACGGACTTTTTTGAGTTTCTGTGTGGCCGTGCGGAGGGCGTCTTTGACGATGGCGGCGAGAGTGCGCTGAGCCCGGAGCGGGCCGAAGAGTTGCTTGACGTTTTTGATCGTATGGCCCGCGATTTTGCCCGCGCGGTCCTGCGCTATTGGGACTGGACCGGCAACCCGCGTATGGCTCGCATCACCCGGCTGGTTACGCAAAATACCACCCTATAATTACTCAGTAGTAAGATTATTATAATTCTTTTCTTGCCCATTAATTGGCGTTTAATCACTTTCTGTCAGAACAATTTTCGCACTGGTGGCGGCTTTGCGTATCTGAGTTGCTTCCGGTGCATTTTATTGAAATTTTCCTAAAATCGGTACACGGTTTATTTCGGGCCCTTAAGGGTTGGCCCGGTACAGTTCCCATCCGATAGATGAGGGCGCCGATAAGGTGCGCGCAAATGGGGACGGTCAATGTTTTCATCCATGCAGGTAATCGTCTTTGCCTCCCAAAAGGGTGGTTCAGGCAAGACAACGCTTTCCGGCCATGTGGCGGTGGAGGCGCAGCGCCAGGGCGCGGGGCCCGTGGCGCTGATTGACACCGATCCGCAAGGCTCACTCGCCAAATGGTGGAATGTGCGGTCCGATCCGGCCCCGGCTTTTATTCAATCGGTATTTGTCAATCTCTATCAGGACCTTGACCGGGCCCGTAAAGATGGTTTCCGTCTTGTGGTTGTTGACACGCCCCCTGCGGTGACCCGGGCCATATCCGAGGTCGTGACATTTGCGGACCTCGTGGTGGCCCCCACACGGCCAAGTCCCCATGATATGCGGGCGGTAGGTCCCACCGTGGATATTGTGGAGGGCAAAGGCAAGCCGCTGATCTTTGTGGTAAATGCCGCCACACAGCGCGCGCGCATTACCTCCGAAGCGGCAATTGCCTTATCACAGCATGGCACGGTTGCGCCGTCCATTATCCACAACCGGGTCGATTTTGCCGCCAGCATGATCGACGGACGCACAGTGATGGAAATTGACCCTGTGTGCCGCTCCGCGCTGGAAATTGGTGCGCTTTGGCAATATCTCGAAGAGCGTTTGCAGCGCCAGGAAGGCTATTCCGCCAGCCAGGGAATGGCTCGCCCGGGCCAGACAGCCCACGGTCGAATTTTTGGAGACCAACCCCAGACGATCCACGCGGCCATGCCGCCGATCCATGCCCGTCATTTTGGGCGCCGCCCGGTGGATGGAGCGCGGTAGTTGGGAACGGACGTCATGACGAACAACCAGGAATTTGCCGCCCTCGACGCGGGGTTGCTCGCGCGCAAGGGGGAGGCGATGCCGGCCCTGTCCAATGCCACCAAGACTCTCACCGATACGGGGCTGTTTGCGCCGGTGCACCCGCTGACAGCGCTGCGCCCCGCGCCGCAAAGGGCGAGGGCGTCCTCGCAGGCGCAACACCGCAGCAGCAGCGAAAGTCCCGCGACCGAACCAGCGCCCGTGGCGTCGCCTTCACAAGCCGCCGCCGCCATGACCGCGCGGATCAGTTTTCGTTTGCCCATGGATGACTATCTGCGTCTGAAAATGGCGACCCAGCTCATCAGTAAGGCGGGGCGCGATATCATGATTGACGCGCTAAGCGACTATCTTGATCGCCATGACGTGCCAGATCTTGGCGGATGTGAATGTCTGAAGATGCCAGCAAGCGATGAACGGTCCTAGCGTTTAGCGCTTTAGGCATAGGCAATCTTTATACTGATTGATCAACACCTATCCGGCATGAGGCTCGGCCCGTACGGGGATATGCTTTGTGCGTGCAGTCTTGAGAAAAGGCTGTGGGTTGCGGCGTTGATTTTCCCGGGCAATCTGTCACAACTAAACAGACGGCGTTAGCCAACTGACACGCCGGTGTCGGGGGGCGCGTCCGTGGGAAGGGATATTGCGGATGCGGGCGGCAATCGCGCGCGCCGTAATCCTCATTGGATAGGTTCGGAACAGGCGTTTTCCTGATGCGGTTGGTTCTTCTTTCTGTGGCGCTTGGGGCCCTGTGGCTCCTGCTCTCGGGCTATTTCGATCACCCGCTTTTGCTGATTTTTGGTGCTTCTTCGGTGGCGCTGAGTGTCTATCTCGCCAAACGCGCCGGCGTGCTCGATCAAGAAGGCGTACCCGGCGGCGTTTTCCCGGGCATCTTTGCCTACTGGTGGTGGCTTTTTAACGAGATCGGTAAATCCAACATCGCCGTGGCGCGGCAGGTTCTGGCGCTTGAGCCGAAACTATCGCCACGGATATTCCGTGTGCCGCTTACCCCGCGCAGTAATGTGGGCAAGGCAACCTTTGCGAACTCCATTACGCTAACGCCCGGCACGGTCAGTGTTCTCGTGGAGGAAGAGACGATTATCATCCATGCTCTGACGGAAGATCTTGCCAATGAGGCGGCGATCGCCGAAATGGGTGAGCGGGTTTGCGCGACAGAGGGGCAGGACTGATCCATGTTCGTTGCCGCCACCATTGCCATTTTGATCAGTATGATTCTCGCGCTGGTGCGGGCCTTTGCCGGGCCAACACTTTATGATCGTATCCTTGCGGGCAATAGCTTTGGGACCAAGACCGTTCTGTTGATTGGGGTCATGGGGTATTTAACCGGACGGCCCGACTTTCTTGATATTGCCCTTGTCTATGCTCTGATCAATTTTGCTGGGACCATCGCCATACTGAAGTTTTTTCGCTACCGCACCTTGTCAGCGCCCATGGATGGCAAACTGATCGACCGCCCGCAGTTTGGCTTGAGCAAGGAGGGTGGTCTCATCGTTCGAGACCGCACTAACCTTAAGAATGCGGTGCCCACGGAGCAAAATGGGGAGCGCGTGACATGATCGAGCTTTTGCGCGACGGATTTTCCTGGGGATTTATCCTTGCGGGAAGTGCCTTTGTGATTATCGGATGTGTCGGCCTTGTCAGGTTTCCGGATTTTTACACGCGCTTGCACCCTGCCGGTGTCACCGACACCGCCGGGGCAGAACTGATCCTGATCGGCATGGCTCTCCAGGCGCCAACTTGGCTTATCGCCGTGAAGGTCGGGCTCATCATGGCCTTTCTTTTTCTGACCAGCCCTGTGGCAACCCATGCCATCGCCCATGCAGCGTGGGTCAGTCGGCTCGCGCCGATGACGGGTGCTGATCTTTCTTACGGCGATGACGAGCTGGAGGAGCCCGATGTCTGATATGCCCACGCTTAGCACTGCTGGCACCACACTCACAGCGGCGCCTGCGGCCGAGACGGCGGCACCGGTATCGGCTGGGGTCTCCGATTATCACGCCGCGTTGAGCGCATCGGTTTTTGTGGATCTGGCCCTCCTGACCATGCTTGTCCTTGTGGCGTGGCAGGCCATGAAATCGCAGCATTTGTTCGCCGTCGTGATGCTATCGGGCATTTACTCGCTCTTGTCGGCCGCGTTTTTCGTCTCTCTCGATGCGGTTGATGTTGCCTTTACGGAGGCCGCGGTGGGGGCCGGCATTTCGACGATCCTGATGCTGGGCGGCATGTTGCTGACCGCGCGGCGGGAAAAACCTGTTCGGGCGGGCCGCGCACCCGTTGCGCTCGGTGTTGTCATCGCTGTGGGCGCGGCGTTGTTTTATGCGACAATCGATATGCCCGCGTTCGGCGATCCGAACTCGCCCGCAAATAGCGGGGTTGGCATCGCGTACGTGGAGAGCACGCCAAATGATATCGACGTGCCCAATATCGTTACCGCTGTGCTGGCCAGCTATCGAGGGTTCGATACCCTCGGTGAAACATTGGTGATCTTTACTGCCGGGATCGCAGTGATCCTGCTTCTCGGTGTGGGCAGTGTACGGGGTGGTCGGCGCGTTCGTGACGCCGCCGCTGAAACTGCGGGCGCTACCGATGGCGGACCATCAGCAGGGGAGACGCGGTCATGACCGACCATTTGATCCTGCGTGTGGTCACGAAAGTTCTTTTCGCACCGATCCTGTTATTTGCCCTTTATGTGCAGTTTCATGGCGATTACGGGCCCGGTGGCGGCTTTCAGGCCGGCGTTATTTTTGCCGTTTCTTTTATTCTGCATGCGGTGGTCTTTGGCCTTGAACAAACGCAAAAGGCGATGCCGCAAAAAGCCCTTCTTATCGTCATGGTGGTGGGCATTCTGTTTTATGCAGGCACTGGCGCGCTGACCATGCTGTTGGGCGGAAATCTCCTGGGCTATGATGTGATCGTCCCCAATTCGACCCATCATGCGGGTCAGCATTATGGAATTTTACTGGTGGAGTTTGGCGTGGGGCTCACCGTCTTTGCCACCATGTTGACCATCTTTTATCAGTATGCAGGCCGTGAGCCAGAGATCAATCCGGAGGATTGGTAGTCATGCTCGAATTCATCCTTGCCCGCTATAACTACTGGATTGCGATCATCCTGATGATGACAGGGCTTTATATCGTGTTCTCACGCGGTAACCTCGTGAAAAAGATCATTGGGCTGAATTTCTTCCAGACCTCGGTCTTTATCTATTACATCTCCATCGGCAAAGTCGCCGGGGGTACCGCGCCCATCTTTTTGGGCGGTCACGGCGGGGGTCATGGTGATGGTCATGAGGGGGGCGAGGGCGACGCGCATAGCGATGGTCATGGGGCTGAGATCGGCGCGGATCATGCGGCCGCACATGGCGCAGCGGACAAGGCCCATGGGCAATCCGCTCAAAGCCTGCACAATTCATCCATGCCAGCAAATGATCTCAACGCCGCTACTGATGCTGGACAGTCCCCGGTCGAAAATCTTCACGCCGATCTATCTGGCCTCAGTGACAAGATTTCGAATACGCTGACCGCACCGCTGACCACAGATCTAGCCATGACCATCAGTGCGGTGACAAAAGCGCGTGACGAAGCCGCACGCATGACCGAAACCCTCAGCGCTGAATTCGTGGCTGCAAATCTTGCAAGCACCGACGAAGCCAGCCACGGCGCGGCGGCAGCGGTGGAAAATGTCATCTATTCAAACCCGCTCCCTCATGTGTTGATCCTGACGGCCATTGTTGTGGGTGTTGCCACCACGGCGGTTGGCCTCGCGCTGGCGGTGCGTATTCGCGAGGCCTATGGCACCATTGAGGAAGATGAGCTGGAGGCTGCAGATCACGTGGCGGAATTCGGGGAGGCGGCACCGCTTCCCACGGCCGATACGAGCGGGGCGGCCTAAGTAATGACGTTTACGGAGCAATTGCCGGTTCTGCCGATTATCACGCCGCTGTTGCTGGCGCCGATTACTATTTTGCTGCCCAAGGGGCGTGCTGCGTGGGCATGGGCGACGCTCGTTTCATGGCTGGTCTTTTTCTTTTGCGCCAGTCTCTTGGTGGCGGTTTATCACCATGACGGACCGATCTCCTACGCGTTGGGAGATTGGATGGCGCCATTGGGGATCGAATATCGGATCGATCTCGCCAATGGGCTCCTCTTGTTTTTGATTTCCGGCATGGGTGCGCTTGTCTTTCCGTATGCCTATCATTCAATCAATGCTGAAATTGATGAGCGGCAAACACCCATGTTTTATGCGGCGCTGCTTTTGTGCATGACAGGGCTCCTCGGTGTGACCATCACCGGTGATGCTTTCAATGTCTTTGTTTTCTTTGAGATTGCGTCGCTGTCGACCTATGCGCTTGTTGCCCTTGGCGCGCGCCAGGACCGACGGGCCCTGACGGCGGCATTTAACTATCTTGTCATGGGCACAATTGGCGCAACCTTTTTTGTGATCGGCGTCGGGCTTTTGTATCAGGCCACCGGCACCCTCAATATGGAGGATTTGCGCGTTGAGCTCACCTCCCTCGATAACCGTATGGTCCAATCGGGCTTTGCCTTTATCTTTGTGGGGATGGGCCTGAAGCTGGCGATGTTCCCCTTGCATCTATGGCTGCCGGGTGCCTACGCCTATGCGCCGTCGGCGGTCTCCGCCTTTGTGGCGGCAACATCAACCAAGGTGGCACTTTATGTGCTGATCCGGTTTTTCTACACGATCTTTCATGCCGCCTATGGTATCGATTTCGGCTCGCTCTACACCATCCTGCAATATGTACTAATGCCTCTCGCGGTGGCGGGTATGTTTGTGGCGTCCCTCGTTGCGGTATTTCAGGATTGTGTGAAGCGCATGCTCGCCTACTCCTCCGTGGGGCAGATTGGGTATATGCTCCTCGGTCTATCGCTTGGCACCACCAGCGGGTTGACCGCAACCATGGTCCATATGTTCAACCACGCCCTGATGAAAGGCGCGCTCTTCATGGCCGTGGGCTGCGTGGTCTTGCGTCTTGGTGGCCATACGGTGAGCCAGTTTCGCGGGCTGTTCTTCCGCATGCCCATAACGGCAACGGCGTTTTTGGTGGCGGGTTTGTCGCTCGTGGGTGTGCCGCTCACCGTGGGATTTGTATCAAAGTGGACCTTACTGCAAGGCACCTTTGAGGCAGGGTACTGGCCAGCCTCCTTCTTGATTGTTGCGAGCTCTCTCATTGCTGTCGTTTATGTGGGACGCATCATCGAAATCATGATCCGCAAACCCGAAACCCCGGCGCCCGCCGTGTCGGAAGCACCGCTTAGCATGCTGGTGCCGATGATCCTCCTTGTGGTGGCCAATCTTTATTTTGGTTTGCAAACGGATTTAACCGTTGATACCGCGCGCGGCGCCGCCGATGCCCTTTTTGTCGTCAGCGAGGGGGCCCATTGAGATGATTGATCCCGGTCTCGCCATTGTCTTATGTCTTGCGGTGCCTTTGCTCGGCTTTGCAGCGATCTGGCTCCTCGGGGCAACGCCAAATCTGCGCGAAGCGGCCACCCTCGTGACGGCTGTTACGCTATTACTTCTTGTGCTGACGATTTTTCTGGCGGTTGGGAACGGCGAAACGCCGGGCTTTATCCTGCTCACCGTGATTGATGGGCTCACCATCGAGTTTCGGGTGGAGCCACTCGGCGCTATGTTTGCGCTGATCGCAAGCGGCCTTTGGATCGTCAACTCGCTTTATTCGATCGGGTATATGCGCGGCAATAATGAGGCGCATCAGACCCGGTTTTACATGTCGTTTGCCGTGGCAATTGCCTCGGCCATGGGGGTCGCGTTTGCGGCAAACCTCTTTACCCTGTTTATTTTTTATGAGGTGCTCACGCTCTCCACCTTTCCGCTTGTCACCCACAAGGGCAATGATGCGGCAAGACGCGGCGGGCGCATTTATCTTGGCATCCTGATGGGTACCTCCATCGGTCTTTTGCTCCCAGCCATCGCCTGGGTCTATGCACTGACCGGTGACGTCACCTTTCGGGAGGGCGGTGTTCTGGCCGCCAAGGTTGATGAGGTTGGTCCGCTCTTGCCCGTGTTGCTCGGGCTCTTTGCCTTCGGAATCGGCAAGGCCGCGCTCATGCCCATTCACCCCTGGCTACCCAATGCCATGGTGGCGCCAACGCCTGTATCGGCATTCCTCCACGCGGTGGCCGTTGTGAAAGCTGGGGTTTTTTCGATCTTGAAAATTGTCATTTACATATTTGGCATCGACCTCGTGGCAACAACGGGTGCGAGCACACCCTTTATCTGGCTGGCGGCGATTTCGATTTTGCTCTCCTCGATAATTGCCATGAATAAGGACAATCTGAAGGCGCGGCTTGCTTACTCCACCGTAAGTCAGCTTTCCTACGTGACCCTCGGGGCAATGCTCGCCACCCAGATGGCGGTCATGGGCGGTGCGTTACAGATTGCCATGCACGCGCTCGGTAAGATGACCTTGTTCATGTGCGCAGGCGCGATCTATACCGCCACCCACAAGACCCTCATCTCCGAAATGCGTGGGCTTGGGCGCACCATGCCGATTACGTTTGGTCTGTTCTTTCTGGGGGCCATGTCGATTATTGGCCTGCCCCCGCTGGGTGGGTCATGGCCGAAATTCTTCCTCATGGTTGGCGCGGTTGACGCGGGCCAACTGGCGATTATCTTTGTTCTGATTATTTCATCTGTTTTTAATGTGCTCTACCTGCTATCGATCCCGGTGCAGGCTTTTTACATGTCCGATGAAAAACTTCCCGAGACAGAGCTGTCCGCCCACCGTGTTGCGGGGGGTAATGGGGCCGCAATTGCCTGGGGGCGTCTGAAGGAGGCACCGCTATTGTGCCTTGTGCCGCCGGCCTTGACGGCGTTTGGCGCCTTGCTTCTCTTTTTCGTTGGCTCGGCTCTTTACGACTATCTATTGCCAATCACCGGCGCACCATAAGCGCCGCGCCTAACGACCCTATGATGGAGACTTCCATGGCTGACAAAGATAACGCCGCTGCAGGCGACAAAGGCTGGGCAGAGAAACCGGGCTTTATCCGTGCCTTTCAGATCGGCCTCGCCATTGCCTGCGTGCTTGCCGCGCTCGCGGGGTTTGTTCCAGGCTGGCATAATCCGCATCCGCACTTTGCAGCGGAAAAATTTCCCATCTTCTTTGCGGTGATGGGCTTTGCGTCCTTCATGGGCATCGTTCTTGTTGGTCAGCATCTGCGCAAGCTTGTCGGTCGGCGCGAAGGCTATTACCGGGAGAGCGAATAGAATGAGCGCTCTTCTCCATAACCCTGCCGTTATCCTGACTATCGGGGCGCTGATCGCGGCGCGCATCCCGTCGGCGGTGCGCAAGCCCTTTATGATTGTGGTGCTCGCCGTCAGTGCCCTGACGCTTTTCCGGCTTGGGCTCGGCGACTATGGGCAAATCACCCTGTTCGGGGAGACCCTGACAACGCTGCGGATTGATCCGTTGTCGCGCATTTTTGCGATTGTGTTCCACATCGCAGCTTTTTTGAACGTGCTGTATTCCTGGCACGATGCGGAAAATCGCACGGGCGGTTTTGCCGGTCTTGCCTATCCTGCTACATGTCTTGGCGGCGTATTGTCTGGTGATTTTCTGACCCTGTTTGTCTGGTGGGAAATCGCAGCGATCACCTCGGTCTTCTATATCTGGATGCGCGGCACACGCGAGACCTACCTTGCCGGCATGCGCTATCTTGCCATTCAGATCCTGTCGGGCGTGCTGCTCCTCGGCGGGATTGCCCTTTACTATCGCGCCACCGGCTCGCTCGCCTTCGATGCGGTTGGCCTGCGCGATGGGGCCGGTAACGTGAAACTCTATGGTCTTCTTTTGTTTCTGGCTTTCGGGATCAAAAGTGCCTTTCCGCTCCTGCACAACTGGGTACAGGATGCGTATCCGAAATCGACGCTCACCGGCACGATCATTCTCTCTGTCTTCACCACAAAGCTGGCGGTCTATTCGCTTGCTCGGGGGTTCGCAGGGACCACGGAGCTCGTTTATATCGGCGCGATCATGACGATCTTCCCGATATTTTTTGCTCTGATCGAAAATGATCTGCGCAAAGTCTTGTGTTATTCGATCAATAACCAGGTCGGGTTCATGGTCATCGGAATTGGCATCGGCTCGGCCATGTCAGTGAATGGCGCCGTCGGTTATGCTTTTTGCAATATTATTTTTGAGAGCCTTCTATTCATGGCGCTGGGTGCGGCCATGTACCGAACCGGTACGTCAAAAGCGACTGAGCTTGGCGGGCTTTATCGCGATATGCCGTGGACAATGGTGCTCTGTGTTATCGGCGCGCTATCGATTTCGGCGTTTCCGTTTACCGCCGGTTTCGTGACCAAAGGACTGATTATTGAGGGCGCGGCTGCTGCCCATCTTCCAGGTATCTTTGTGATCTGGCTGGTGTTGCTCTTTGCCTCGGCTGGGGTACTGGAACATGCGGGCATTAAAATCCCGTACTTCACCTTTTTTGCCCACAGTCACCCGAACCGCACCTTCAAAAATGATCGGGTGCCTGTTGGCATGATGGCGGCGATGGTCGTTTCAGCCATTTTGTCCATTGGGATCGGCCTTGTTCCGGGGCCGCTCTATGCCCTGATGCCGTTTCAGGACCAGATTACCACATATAATCCGAATACGCCCTATCACTTTATCGAACAGCTGCAATTGCTTCTCTTTGCGGTGTTGGCCTTTGCCGTTCTCATCAAAATGAAATGGTACCCGGCTGAGGTGCCGTCCGATAATCTTGATAGTGACTGGCTGGTTCGGGTCCCTGGGCGCGCTGTGTTGCGCTGGGCCAATGCGGCCACGGGCGCGGTCTGGATGTCACTCTGGGGTCTTTTCGCCGGGAGGGTGGGGAAAATCACGACCAATATTTACCGCCTGCACGGCCCGGAAGGGCGCCTTGCCCGCGCCTGGCCTGTGGGCTTTATGGCCATGTGGACGGGCATTGTCCTGTTTGCCGTGTTGGTATTGTCCTTTATTGGATAGCGGCAAGTGTCACTCAATTGTCGTTACCGGGCTTATTGTCCCCAAAACCCCCTAAATAGCGGTATCTTCATACTTGCGAATTTATGCAGTTAGTATAAATGGCCTCAAATTTGTGACAAATTGCAGGTGATTAACGCTATGCGATCGCCTTATAGGAGAATTTTATCATCCGTGGCCCGATCATTTTGGGTTTGACTTCCTGCCGTATTTTCCGGTTAACGGTCGATTTCAGTAACAAAATCCTGTGTTCGACCTAATTTGTGCTGGTTAAGTATAGATCAAGTGAGACGTTTTGTTTGGGGGAAATTTATCCCCAATACACGCATGCGTTGTACTCTTCTGCCCATGGACACTGGCTTGGAGACGGGTCCTCTATAGGGTGGAGTTAGGGAAATATGCTGAAGTCGTTCAAACGGCCTCGCGATCGCGCGGTACAGCGTCATCTTGCACATTTGGCCGTGGATATGGCCGCCGAGGCGTACAGTGTCTCACCGAATGATATTCTGTCGTCGAGCCGCAGTCAGGCACAGGTCGCGCGGGCGCGTCAGATATCGATGTATTTATCGCATGTCATCGGCCAGTTGACCGTGGCGCAGGTGTCCGAAGAATTTTCTCGTGACCGCACCACGGTTACTCATGCGCTGCACATCATCGAGGATCGTCGGGACAGCCCGATCTTTGAACAACAAATGCAATTTCTGGAACGGGCCTACAAAAAAGAAGTTGTCAACTTGCATCGTAACTGGCTCGCAACCAGCCAGTACCACAAGGCCGACATCAAACATTCCGCCTAGGGATGATTGCTGTCGCCCCGTTACGTCAGATGGGCTGTGGCAAGGGCGTTCACGGATTTAATCATCGCGCTTAGCCCGTTACTGCGCTGCGGCGTTAGGTGGTCCTGCAGGTCGAGGGGGCTCAACGCCTCCATGGCGTCGGTTTTTGCAATGGCTTCGGGTGTCTTGCCGGAATAGAGCGCGAGGACAAGGGCTACGAGGCCCCGAACAATGTGGGCATCGCTATCGGCGCAAAGCGTGATCGTTTTTTCGCCAGGTGCCGTTTCCTCGACCCGGTGCGTGAGCCAGACCTGGCTTGCGCACCCGCGAACCTTGTGGGCTTCATCACGTTGATCTTCCGGGTAAGGATCAAGCGACCGTCCGAGATCGATCAGATATTTGTACCGATCATCCCAATCATCCAGAAAGGCAAAGTCGTCGGCAATGGTTTGGAAGTCCTGCATGAGCCGTATCCTGTTTGAGTGGAAATAAGCGCCAGCACGGGGCGAGACAAGGCCCGCTGCGTCTTTCAGATAGTCGCATGCGCGCTGTCTTGCGTGGGTGTTGCCGGTAAAGAGGCGGCCTATCAGCCGCCATGCCCCGCAACCCAACCGACGCAACCCGCCACATCGTTCAGCCCATGTTCACCGAGACAGAACGCTTCCTCGTAAGGGGTACGCGTGGCGGCAATACACTGGTTCAGGGTTAGCTTGACGAGCGACAGACACTGCTCGGATTTCCGGCTGGAGGCATAGGTGCGCACAACTTTATCGTTGAGAGCCCCCACCGCGTAGCGCGCGGCGAGATTGAGAATGCGATCAATGGTGGCGTCGCTGCCCGCCCGCAGCTGATTATCGCGGGCAGTTTGATAGCCCCAGTCGGGCTTCCAGGTGTAGTCGGTGGTGGTAATGATCCCGGGGGTGCTGACCCCGTCGATGGATGAAACCACGAGCTGAGGCATGGCAATGCCCGGGCGCGACTGGGTGTAATATTCCGCCTCGCTGATCCGCTGGGTTGCGCTCATGGAAATTTTGCGTTTGCCCCAGCGGGTTTTCTGCATCGCGTAGGCTTGCGTTTTGAAATTCTCACCAAGCGCCGTCATGCGCGCATGGTCGCGGTCGGTCATCGTCAAGATTGCAGCAATTGCAGCATTCGCCCCAGGCATTGATCGCGGGTACCGCGGGTCGGCGGAAATTTTTGCGATGAAGGCGTGGCGCCCCTCCAGATCAGCGGCCACTTTTTTCTTGCGGCGGCGTTTTTTGCGTTTCTTTTTTTTGTCGCCGGTGATGCCAAGGACTTCGGCTTTTACGGCATCTGCAAATTCCGGCGTGTCTGCCGCAATCAACGCCGCATAGGCCATCCAGCCCGCCACGAGATCACGCGATTCGTGGGAAGCTAAGCGTTTGTGTGCGTCTCTCGTCACTTGAGCCGTTTCAAAGGCCATGCTTTCAATGGCCGTAACATCGGCGCGAAACCGCACATAGCTCAGTGCACTCAACTCCAGCGGGCCGGGTGTTTGGGTAAGGTTTTCGATTTTTTCTTCGCCGTCGAACGGCATGGCCAGCGTTGGTCCGCCGGTCGCCGCCATTGATCCCAGGATCAGGCCCAGGCCCACGGTCAGAGCCATTACTCGCGTCCTTGGTTGTCGCTGGCTCTTATCAGTGATTTTTCCACCAACCGGGGAGGTCAGATTACGCCACATTCTTTCGGTCTCCACCATGATCGTCGTTGTAAGATCGCCATGTTATCACCTTGTGACTGCTCAAAAAGCAATCACACCCGCCTTCTTTGCTGGCTTTGTATAAGCCTACAGTGTGAGCCCAAGGGTGTTAACACTCCGCCTCATAATTCTAGCGATATTCGCCATAAATTCGAGCCGTCCGTCGTGAGATTCTTTTTTACAAATTACTGGGGCATGGCGATCAGCGGGCCATTTTCGGGCCACTGCGACACTGTGGGTGGTGGGCGCGCGTGACGTTTGCCGCGCCTGGCCGTCAACCTGTCATTTTCCTTAGTTTATCTTTTGTTAACGATGGCAATGCGACTTTCCTGTTAGCCGACTCGCTTCACAGATAACAGGCGGTAAACGTGCCGCCGTCTCAGTGAAGACGGTTCGGCAGGAGACCAAAACCGATGAAAACCCTGCTTCGCTCCCTGATCCCGACGACGGCCCCTGCCATCTGGCAGGTTGAAGGCGATGAACTGGTGGTGGTGGTCAATCTGAAAAACAAGGTCACGGCCCTGACAGGGGCGCTTGGCCCCGGTGGCCCGGCGTTGGCGCGTGGCCAGTCAGTTTTTACTCTGGTGGATGGCGCGGCTCATGATGATCTTGCCGCAGCACTCAACCGGTTGCGCCGCGCGGACATGGCGCAGGCGGGGACCGCGGCGCCGCTGGTGATCACGCTTAAGGGTGAAACGTGCAAACGCGCCGTAAGGCTACAACGTGCGGGCGGTGAGCAGATTCGCCTTCATCTAGGCCCCGTTCTCTCCGAAACAGCGCCAATGCCAAGCAACAACGCGGCGGCAACGGCTTGCGCCGGCACCGCCATCGCAGCGCCTGATCTTGCTGACCTCAGCCATGAAATGAAGACTCCGCTCAATGCTATTATGGGTTTTGCTGATACCATGCGCGAGGAGACCTTCGGTCCGTTGGGGGATGATCGCTACCGCGATTACGTCAACGATATCTACCGCTCCGGCCAACATCTGATGGGCTTGATTACCTCAATTCTTGATCTTGCGCGCGAGGAAACAACGGGGGAGGCAAAGACGTCGCTCACCCATTTGGAAACGCTGCTCGATGAGACGG
This sequence comes from Pseudomonadota bacterium, assembly GCA_039819545.1. Classification (GTDB taxonomy): domain Bacteria; phylum Pseudomonadota; class Alphaproteobacteria; order Caulobacterales; family Parvularculaceae; genus CALLPQ01. The sequence continues at coordinate 178,623 of JBCBRS010000001.1, forward strand.
TTGCCATGGTCAGCCCGGCTCTGGCGGCCAGTGGGTTGCGCTTGCGGGTCGAATGCGACCGCGATTTGCCCGAATTGATGCTTGATCAGCAGGCGGTACGCCAGATTGTGTTGAACCTTCTAACCAATGCTATCAAATTCACGAGCGACGGCGAAATTCGTCTTCTGGCGACCCTTGACCGGGACGCTGATCACCTTGTGATGACTGTTCGGGATCCGGGTATTGGGATGAGTACGGATCAACTGGAAGGTCTCGGGACCAGGTTTACCGAGGTCCAGGCCGATGGGGTGCGCGGTGCCGCTGGTCATGGTCTTGGTCTTAATCTTGCCCACCGGCTAGCGGAAAAATGCGGCGGGTCACTCACCTTCTCCAGCGCCCCGGGCGAAGGGATGGTTGCGCGCTTAGTGCTGCCAGCTCAAGGCGCTGATCAACGCGAAGACAATTCTGTGGCGCCGTCCACATTGACCCAAAGCGGTCGCCCGGTTGCCCTTGTCACGCAAATGGAGCGGATTGAGCGCTTCCGTGAACGGTTGCAGACGGCTCGCAAATCCGACGCTGCTTGACAGCAACGCCCCCACAACGGGCTTTTCCATGGTCCAATTAACGTCTGGTATCTGGGTTGCTGCCCATATTCGTTTGTGTACGGCGCGCGGTGCATTTGCCACCGTGGTGCGGCGCGGTCATGAGGAGGCGGGTGTCATCTATGTGATCGTTCGCCATGCGCCAAGCGCAAATCACCCTACCGGGGCCCAGTCGCTTTTTTTGCAAGAACGCGATGCGGACGGGTATCTGCGTTGGCAAGCCGCCTATGGTGATCCGCAGGCAGAAGATGTGGTGGATGCGCGCCTTGCGCGTGAAGCAAAGCGCGATCCTGATCTATGGGTAATTGAGATTGAGTGTTGTGATGGCCGCGGTTTTCTTGATACGGACCGGTAACCCGTATTATGACGGCATTACCGTTGACGACAAACCCTCAGGCCACATCCGCTGCGAAGGTCTGTTCACCTTCGTTCTTTTTCAGCACATCTTTTACCGATTTGCGCTCAATGCGTGGCCGCTGGTCAGCTTCGCTGGCACCGCCTGATGCGGCTGCCGACTGCGCCCGCACACGCCAGAAACGCATGACACGCTCGGCCGCCTCCTGAGGGATCTTCAGATAAAGATCGAGGATGCGCAGCGCTTTTGCCTGATCGTCGCTTTGGCGCTGTAATCCAAAGATAATCTTTGCGAAAGTTGAGCGTTCCAATCCCACAGCACGCGAGGCGATTGAGAGTGACTCCCATGACCTGTCCTGAAAGATGCGGGTCGTCGTGGCGGGATCAATGCCCGTGTAATGGGCGAACGCCAACAGGAACTCTGTGGCGCGTTTTGTTTCCACAAGTTCCTTCAAGAGCGATTCTGTCACCGCATTGGCGCGCGCTTTATCGTTGATATATTTTTGCGCCTCCTCAAATTCGATCCGAACGTCCGCGCTGGCCGAGGCTAAAATCTTTCGTCTATTGGTTTTGATCGCTTGATCAATCAGCGCGGGATCAAGCATCTCGGAGCGTTTCAGGATTTCCCGTTTTAGAGCCGATGACACGAAAAAATACATCTGCGTCAGCAGTTGCGGGGCGAGATCAAACCTCCCAGTCATGGGCGCCTGCAATTCCGGTACGCTGCGAGCATGCTCGACCAGTTGCTCCATCGTATCACTGGCGATTGTTGCCGACTTATTTTGCGCAAGAGAGACGAGGACTTCCTTATCACCGCGTGAGACGAGCGCTCGCGACATCGTTTCGGTCACATCCTTCCGGGCACTGATGGCCCGCAAATGGCTTTGTGATCGCTTCTGGATGACCTTCATCAGGTCGTTTTCGGACAGAGCGGCGGAACGGTGCAGAATAGGTTCGGCAACGGAGAATTCGTCGTTGGCCAATTGGGTAATGAGGCCATGCGGTGCGTTGGGCACATCGGCGAGCTTGTCGGCGAGTTCGCGGCGCAGGGCCGTCTCCACATTCTGCGTGATCCGGCTCATAATCACATCGAAATGCTGCATCTCGCTGGAGGAATACCGGTCCGGCGTCGCCATAAAGACGTCGGTAATCTCCCGAAGGAGATCCCGTCGTTTATTACTGGATCCCTCTTTGGCAACTGCGATCAGCTGCTTTAAGCGCGATGTGCTCGTCATACCGTCCCCTGCCACCCCGAATTGGGTTACCTTACAGATTTGTTATGATGTGCCCCGAAACTGTAAAAAAAATGCCCCCGTTGCACCGCCCGATGGTTAACATTGTGGCAGAAAAACAGGTACGGTGGCGTGCCGTTGGGGAGCGGCCTTCGATCTTTTGGGTTAACGGAAAAGCGGTCAAAAAATGGCGAAAACCAATTTCTCCGGCACAGGCTGGGCCAGTGGGCAAAAGACACACCAAGAATCGCGGCGTTTGTGGAGCGGGTTCGTGTCGCTCCTCGTGGCCGGCGCCATGACGCTTGGCGGCTGTGCCACCAATTATGATGATTGGCGCAGTGACGAGGCTCAGAGCATGCAAGGACTGCAGGATTACGCCGCTGACTCGGCCCTGTCAGAACAGCTGTCGCGCGCTGATCGCATCCGGTTGAGCACCGCGTTTGTTGGAGCCATGGGCCAGGACGGTGACGCCCCGGTGACCTGGCAGGGGGCATCGGGTAAGGGTGCCATCCGCCCGGGCGAGCACCTGCTCGCCAATGTCTTGGCTAACCCGCAGGAGGTTCTGCCAACGCGCGCGGATATTTCCGTCACCTACCCTCTGGCCACAGAGCAAGGCGATCAGGTTCTTCTTAAAAATTCTAATGTGCGTCTTGGTCCGTCAACGGATTTTCCAGTGACGGAAACCTTGAGCGCCGGAACAGGGGTTGAGGGGCTCGGCCTTGTGCAAGGTGAACCGTGGATGTTGATCGCCTATGAGGATCAGGTGCGCGGCTATGTCTACAACAAGCTGATGCAGGTAGCGCCAGGTGCCAATCGCTTGCAATTGGCAGGCGGGCCTGTTCGTACACCGCATTTGTGCCGGGAGTTTGACCAGAGCCTGACAGTCAACGGACAAAAAGATCGTTGGCAAGGTATGGCCTGCGATTTCGGGAATGGCTGGGAACTGGCTGGCGAGACCGGTCCAACAATCCTCGGTGAGGCTTTTTAACAAGAAGCAGCACAGCGCGGTTTCAGGGCCCCTTGAAGGACGAGGTTTGGCACTGGGCTGCTTTAGTTATCCCGGCTGCGGCGGCGAAAGAATCCGCGCCGGCGTGGTCGTCGTTCACGGCGTGTCGTGCGCTCGCGGGCAATGCGGTTAAACCCGCCGGTGACGTCGGCATAGAAATTAAGCAGTACCGGATCGTCCGTATAGGTCGGTGCGGGATATGCACCCGCGAGCTTTCGTTCAGGCAGACCTTTATGGGCGGCCAGCATATAGGTTTTCCAGATGGTGGCGGGGATGGAGCCGCCAGTCACTTTTTCCATCCCGCTATTGGCATCATTCCCCGTCCACACCCCGGTGACGAGCTGGCCGGTATAGCCAACGAACCACGCATCGCGCCAGTCATTGGTGGTGCCGGTCTTACCCATGGCCTGACGCGAGCCAAGAGTTGCCCGGCGCCCGGTACCCGTCAACATAACTTGGTACAAAAGATGGTTTATGTCTTTTGAGACAGACGCGGTGAAGACGCGGTCCGATGCTTCGCGTTCATGGGTATACAGAATAGTTCCATCCTGATTGCGGATCGTCTCGATAAGATAAGGGGTCACCCGCGTCCCCCCTCGCGCAAGCGGCAGGTAAGCGCGCGTTAACTCCTCTAGGGTCAATTCCACTGCGCCAAGCGCCAGGGATGGGTGCGGTTGAAGCGGGGAGGTGATGCCCACACGCCGGGCAACGTCGATGACGTTCTCGCGGCCAACTTCTTCGCTCACTTGGACTGAAACCGTATTGATCGATTTCGCCACCGCCTCCGTCAAGCGGACAGGTCCGGCAAATTCGTCCGCATAGTTACTGGGCTGCCATCCATCAATATTGATGGGCTGATCAATGTACTTGGCGTCGGGCGAGATGCCGGCTTCAAGCGCGGCTATATAAACAAACGGTTTGAACGCAGAACCTGGCTGACGGCGGGCCTGGACGGCGCGGTTAAACTGACTGTCACGGTAATCGCGCCCCCCTGCCATGGCCCGCGTCGCGCCATCAAGATCGTAACTGATCAAAGCGGCCTGCTCGGCACCGCGCTGACGCGCTTCGATGGTCAGGGCCAGCGACAACGCCGTTTCCGCATCCTTTTGCAACTGCGGATCAAGTGTTGTCTGTATAATCAGATCGCCATCATTGCTCCCCACCAGCGTTGTGGCCATGGCCGCCACATTATCGAACGCATAGCCAAGCTCGGCGGAAAATTCGTTGATGGCAAGAACAGCCGGGTTCAGCTTGGCATCGCGTGCCTGAAACCCTGTAATGGCGTTAATCTCAAGAAGGTTATCAACAACCTCGGCGCTACGACGCTCCGCTCCCAGAAGGTTTTGCGTTGGCGCAAGGCTTGACGGCGCTTTCGGCAGACCCGCCAGCATTGCCGCTTCAGCAAGGTTCACCTCGCGGGCTGATTTACCGAAATAAGTTTTTGCCGCCGCTTCTACGCCATAGGCACCGGCGCCCAAATAGATGCGGTTGAGATAGAGCGATAATAGCTCATCTTTCGAGTAGCGGCCCTCCAGCCAAATCGCGAGCAACGCCTCGCGCAGCTTTCGTTTATAGGTGCGGTCAGGACTGAGAAAGAGGTTCTTGGCCAGCTGTTGGGTGATGGTCGACCCCCCCTGAACAACGCTACCGGAGCGATAGTTGGTCACCGCCGCCCGGATCGTACCGCGCAGATCAATCCCAAAGTGATCGTAAAACCGCCGGTCCTCTGTGGCCAGAAATGCCGCCACAAGATAGTCGGGTAATTCATCAACGCTCACCGCCTCACCGTAGCGTGCGCCGCGTGACATCATCTCCGTACCGTGACGATCGAGCATGACGATGGAAGATTGCCGGTTGATATTCCACAGGTCAGTCGCAGACGCGACGCGCGGGGCCATCTGTACGAACGTTAGATAAAGCGCGAGCCCGACGCCGAAAAAGCCTAACGACGCGGCGGTGGAAATAATCGGGCGCGCTATTTGCGCAAGGCGCTGGGCAAACGGCTGCGGTAAGTTTTGGGTGTGGTTGCCCGTCCGCTTGGCGGGTCGCCCGGCATTGGCCTTTTTGGTTGTCCGGGCGCCCCGGGGTATCGTCCCCGATGGGCTTTTGCGCCGGGTCTGGGATTTTGTCCTCGATTTATTTTTCGATTTGGTTGTGGGGGTATCGCCCGAAAGACGGGCGCGCAGGGCCGTCCACCTGGTTTCAGCACCGCTCATGGCAGCGGCGACCCGGCTGCTCACGGCGCTTGCCGCCGACCCGGTTTTTTTTGTCGCGTGCTTACTCGCCTTGGATTTTTTAGGCGGCGACGAGCGAGCCGCACGCGCGCGGGGTTTCGCGCTGGCAGTTTTTTTGGTGGGGCGCTTTGATGAAGTCATAGGGGCGTGGAGCGGTATCAATCAGCGTTGTGAACGAGCGGTGTCAGGCACAAAGGCGGCGCAGGCACGCATATCCGTGCGATGTCATCATAGCCATTTCCATACGCGGGGCGATAGCGTAATTTCATCGCTACTGATCATGAAGTCTGTGGGAAGATTGAGGCAACGGCATGAAAAAGCAGCCCGTTTGCGGGCCCAACCCCCGAAATGCACCCGTCCTTTCCGCCGTGGTGCCGCCAGCGGACCGCGCGGTTAAGAAGATGGATGCGCGAATTCCTGACACAACTTCGCGCTATTGGGAGAAAAAATCCCTTGAGGAAATGAATGACGCAGAATGGGAAGCTTTGTGTGACGGGTGCGGCCGCTGTTGCCTTGTCCTCCTAATTGATGACGATACCGGCGAGACCCACGAGACCGATGTTGCCTGTCGGCTTTACGATGTAGAAAATCGTCGGTGTGCAGACTATAATAATCGCGCAGCACGCGTGCCCGATTGTGTCACCTTGTCACCGCAAACTGCGCGCACCCTTACCTGGATGCCCGAAACATGCGCCTATCGTCGCCTGGCCCATGGCGAAGGGTTGCCCGCTTGGCATCCGCTTCTGACTGGAACCAGAGAGAGCGTTGTTCGCGCAGGCGTCGCCACCGCAAAAACGCTGCTGAATGAAGATGAAATTCGCGATCAGGATTTACCTGGCCGCGTGCGCGCTCTACGGCGTTAATCAAGCCACCGTTAAAAACTTATCCCCACCTTTTCGCGTGCCCCTATAGTGCACCGTGAAGGGGGCGTTCGCTTTTTCAAAAAGGCGCAACGTCATGGATAATCTGATAAAGCGGCAAGTGCGGCACGACTGGCAGTTTTCCGGCTGTCAAGATTTGGTTGACCGTGTCCTCAAAATCGCCCGCGATCCAGAAACCGATATTGATGTGCTCGATAAGGCCTTGCGTATGCTGTCACCCGGGATGGCAGCGCTTAATATCGCCAGTTCTATCGATGATAAAATCGTTACACGGATTGAAAAGGCTGAGGCGCGCCGGGCTGCCTTGACGGAGACTGCTCAGGATATTCACAACGATGACAGCCGTGCCGCCAAGCAGCCAAGCCTTGATCAACTCCTTGAGGAAACTGCACGATTTGCTCATTCACGACTTGCCAGCGGCGGATTATCAAAGCCTCCAAACGCAGATGCGCCAGGAGATAGCTCCCCATGCTGATCTTCTTTGGGAAGTGCAGCGCCGGGCCGATCAAACGCCGCCGAGGCACAATGACTGGACCACGTGGCTTCTCCTCGGAGGGCGCGGTGCCGGTAAAACGCGCGCCGGTGCTGAATGGGTTAATCGGTTGGCTGACGAAAGTGCAGACTACCCACCGGTTCGACTTGCCCTTGTGGCGCAATCCTATGGCGACGCGAGGGAAGTCATGATTGAGGGGGCGTCCGGGGTGCGGTCCATTGGTCACCCGTCTATGCGACCGTCCTATGAGGTATCGCGGCGGCGACTGACATGGCCATCCGGCGCCGTGGGGTATTGTTTTTCTGCGGAGGATCCCGATGGCCTACGCGGCTATCAGTTTGATGCAGCGTGGGCTGATGAAGTGTGTAAATGGCGGTATCCAGAAGAGACCTGGAGCAACCTCCAACTCGCGCTGCGCTTAGGCGCCCGGCCGCGGCAAATGGTAACCACAACACCGCGGCCCATGCCGCTTTTACGCCGGATCATGGAGGCCGAGACGACCGCGATCAGCCGGGCCAGCAGCTATGACAACCGGGCCAATCTTGCCGATGCTTTTTTCTCAGAGATTGCCAGTGCCTATGAAGGAACCCGCCTGGGGCGTCAGGAATTACTGGGCGAGGTGATTGATGACCTTGAAGGGGCCTTATGGACCTGGAAAATGATCGAGGCCGCGCGCATCTCTGCAGCCCCGGAACTGGCGCGGATCGTCGTTGCCATTGATCCACCCGCGGGCGCTGGTCCGGACGCGGATGAATGCGGCATTATTGTTGCCGGCAAGACAATGATTGCCGGTACCCAAACGGGCTTCATTCTTGCTGATCGGTCAGCGGCGGGCCTGTCGCCCGCTCAATGGGGTATGCGCGCGGCCACAGCGTATGAGGATTATCAGGCTGACGCAATCGTAATTGAAACCAATCAGGGCGGCGAGATGGCCCGCCATGTCCTTAAATCCATCGATGCAGCGCTGCCCGTGAAGTCTGTCTTTGCATCGCGTGGCAAACAGGCCCGGGCCGAACCTGTCGCCGCGCTTTATGAACAGGGGCGCGTGCGCCATGTGGGGGCGTTTCCCACGCTGGAAGATCAATTGACCACCTACACCGGTCTCGCCACCGGGCGCGGCAGCAGCCCCGACCGCCTCGATGCCCTCGTCTGGGCCCTGACGGAACTGCTCCTGCAAAAAGAGCCTGGCCAACCCGGTATCCGAACCTTTGACTGACCCGAACCACAGGAATGATCATGCCTCTTTCTGACCTTTTGCGTCGGCGCGCCTCCCAAACGACCTCATCAATGCCGCCACAGACGCCGCCAGAAACAACACCAGAGACCACCGCGCCCATACCCTCAGAGACGAAATCGGTGGTCCACCGATCCCTCCATCAGGGGTTGCGCGGTCTTCTGGCCTATCACCAGCCGGGTCAGCCGGTCTGGACGTCCCGCAATTATGGCGCACTCGCCCGCGCCGGGTTGGAACGGAATGTTGTTGCATATCGTTGTGTACGGATGATTGCAGAAGCAGCTGCGTCTGCACCCCTGAAAGCTTGCCGCGATAGCGAGACCATTACCGACCATCCTGTACTCACCCTCTTGCGTCATCCAAATGGTGATCAGTCAGGGGTTGTCTTTCTCGAACAGCTCTACAGCTTTTTGCAAAGCGCCGGTAACAGCTATGTGGAGGCGGTTGCCCTGCAAGGCCAGTTGCGCGAGCTTCATGTGCTGCGCCCCGACCGTGTGACCGTACGGGCTGACAAGCGGGGCTGGATTGATGGTTACGACTACGACGTTAATGGCCGCAAGGTCCAGTTTCAGGTGCCCGGCGACGGGTCTGCATCGCCCATCCTGCATCCAAAACTCTTTCATCCGCTCAGTGATCATTATGGCTTATCGCCGTTGGCCGTGGCCGCCAGCAATATTGATGTTCATAACGGTGCGCTTGCGTGGAACAAGGCGCTCCTCGATAACGCGGCTCGGCCATCGGGCGCACTTGTCTATCGCGGACCGGAGGGCGCACAACAGCTTTCAGCGGACCAGTTCGAGCGACTAAAGTCAGAGCTTTCTGACGCCTATACTGGTAGTGCCAATGCCGGCAAGCCGCTTCTGTTAGAGGGTGGGCTTGATTGGCAGGCCATGTCGCTTAGCCCTGCCGATATGGACTTTATTGAGGCCCGCCATAGCGCAGCGCGCGATATTGCGCTTGCTTTTAGGGTGCCGCCCATGTTGCTTGGTATCCCTGGCGATAATACTTACGCGAATTATCGTGAAGCCAACGTGGCGTTTTGGAAACAGACCGTTCTGCCGCTCGTGAAAAAGGCCGCTGCCGCGTTAACTCGCTGGCTGCAACCGCAAATGGCCCCCAATGATCATGGCTTTCAGCTGCGGTGCGAGGCAAGCGATCTCGACGTACTGGCGGAGGAGCGCGATGCTCGATGGCAGGTTGTTGCCAATGCCAGTTTTCTCAGTGATGACGAAAAACGCGCGCTTCTGGGGTTGCCAAAACACAACTCAGGGGCAGCAAACGGGGAGCGCGCGCGGTCATGACCGAACAAACCCTGACCCCCGGAACTCAGGTGCGTGTAACCGTCGCCGCAAGCGTTGCCGTTCTCGTCCAGTCGGCGCTGGCGTTGGTCTGGGCCGGTTCAGCGGCAGAGCGATTGTCACAGCTGGAACAACGCATGGATGCCCGCCATCAATTGATGGAACGCACCGCCCGGCTGGAAGAACAAGTGCTCACCATGCGGACAACACTAGACCGCATCGAAAAGAAAATTGATGCGGTGCGTATGGTGCCCTGAGGGTCGTCGTCTCTTTTTGTATAGGAACTAACCATGGGTTTTTCTCCGCGCGCCGCCATGGCCGATAAAAAATCAGAAAAAATGCTCTGTGCGCCGATCGAAGGCTATGCGGCAATCTTTAATACCCCCGATGAAGCGGGCGATTCGATTGCACCCACGGCGTTTGATGATTTTTTTTCGGGGATAGTTATCCCCGCCTCGGGTCCCCGGGTTAGTATGCTTTATCAGCATAAGGTTGATTGTCCAATCGGTTGCTGGCGCACATTCAAGGCAGACCAAAAAGGATTACTTGTCAGCGGTGTTTTACTTCTAGGATCAACAACAGCCAGAGACGTTCACGCTCTTGTAAAAGGGGGTGCACTGAGCGGCCTGTCCATAGGCTTCCGGGCGCAGTCTTTTACACGGCGTGCAGACGGCGGCAGACACATCCTGAAGGCGCAATTGTGGGAAGTGTCTATCGTGACGTTCCCCATGGCACCGCAAGCAAGAATTTCAGCGATTGGTGGCGAGCGACCCTTAATATCCTCTGCTGCCTGATGAAACCCCGAACGTGCCGGGTCATGCACGTAATCGGCCTGGCGCGCGTCGTCCGTCCCCTCCGGCGCGCGCCAATCCGTTACCCATGACGACAGTCGATCATTTGTAAGGAGTACCAATGACTGTAGAACAGACGGGTTTTGAAACAAAAGCCCATGCCCAGACCTTTGAGAATGAGTACCAGACCCCATCGGGGCACGATACATCGCTGGATGGCATCAAGGGTACGTTTGAAGCTTTTAAGGATGCCAATGACGAACGGCTCAAAGCGCTGGAGAAACGCGGCCATGATGATGTTGTGCTGCGTGAAAAAGTTGATCGCATCAACACCGCCATGGATCGACAGCAAAAGCTGCTTGATCAATTGGCACTGAAGGGGCGTCGTCCCGGTCTTGGTCAGGAACCGCTTGTTCCTGATGAACGCAAAGAGGCTTTCCTGCGCTATGTGCGTGCCGGTGACGCCAGTGCGCTTCATACACTTGAGGCAAAATCACTCAGTACCGCAACGGATCCCGATGGCGGCTATCTAGCACCCCTGGAAACCGAACGACGGGTCACGGCGGCCATGCGTGATGTGTCGCCCATGCGGACTATTGCCTCGGTGCGGGAAATCGGCGCCAATACCTACCGCAAACCTGTTAGTCTTGGCGGCGCCGCAGCGGGCTGGGTTGGTGAAACCGATGCCCGCCCGGAAACCGCAAGCCCGACGCTTGCTGCGCTCGACTTTCCCACCATGGAACTCTACGCCATGCCAGCGGCAAGCCAGACATTGCTCGATGATGCGGTTGTCGACATTGAGCAATGGCTTGCCGATGAAATTCAGGGCGAGTTTGCGGCACAGGAAGGCGCTGCCTTCATTACGGGCAACGGCACTAGTCAGCCTACGGGTATTTTGAGCTATCCGATCGTTGATGATCAAGGTCAGACTCATGGCCAGGTTGGGGCGATCAATACCGGTGTTGACGGCGGGTTCGACCCCGCGGCACCGGTGGATACCTTGCTTGATCTGATCTACGCGCCGCGTCAGACCTATCGCGGTAATGCCAGCTTTGTCATGAACCGGTCGACCATCAGTGATATTCGCAAGCTGAAAGACGCGGACGGCAATTATATCTGGCAGGCGGCAAGTCAGCCAGGCGGTGCGTCAACCTTGCTGGGCTATCCGGTGGTTGAATCAGAGGATATGCCAGCCATCAGTACCGGGAGCACGTCAATTGCCTTTGGTGATTTTGCTCGTGGCTATCTGATTGTTGACCGCGTGGGTCTGCGGGTCCTGCGAGATCCGTTTTCGGCGAAGCCCTATGTGCTGTTTTATACCACGAAACGTGTGGGTGGCGGCATTCAGGACTTTGACGCCATCAAGCTCCTGCGTTTCGCGGCCTAAGGCGTAACACGCCGTGGCATGGGGGCGGTCGTATATCCGTTCCCATGCCGTATCCTGAACATTTCCTCTTTTTCGGCTTTCCATTACCAGTAGGAGGCAGGGATGTCGCTCACCCTAATTGCAGCGCCGATATCAGAGCCCATCACGCTTGATGATATGAAACGCCATCTTCGGCTCCTGACGCCGGACCATGATGATAGCCTGTCTCAATTGCTTGTGGCGGCACGCCATGCACTCGAAGCGCGGGCAGGCCTTGCCTTCGCAACCCAGCGCTGGACCCTCGCCCTTGATGCAGAGCGGGTGGCTCGGTGCCCGGATGTGCTCCTACCGCTTTCGCCCGTCAAGTCAGTGGATAGTGTTACACTGATTGACCATGATGGTAATCGAATGAGCATGGCGGACAGTGAGTTTTCCATCAGTGCCGGGACCATTGGGCGGGTCAGATTTCGGAATATTCCCACGGCGGAAATTCGCCCCCTTGGCGGTATCGAAATCGATTTTACGGCGGGGTATGACAGCATCAGTCTTATCCCGGCCGAACTGCGCCATGCCGTTCGTCTGCTTACGGCGCACTTCTTCGAAAACCGGGAGAGCGCCAGTGAAACGCGGGTCTTCTCCATTCCTCGCACCATCGATACGCTTGTGGCCCCTTACCGCCGGGTGTCAATATGATTGGTCCGTTACGTCATAAACTGGAACGGTTGACCGCAACCCGTCACCCCGATGGCGGCGGCGGGGCAAGCCTGACCTGGGATAGCGAAGGCGAGTTATGGGCACGGATTGATCAGTTGACACCGATCCGCGATTTGACCGGCGACCGGCGGTCTTTTCTCAAGCGACTTGCAGCCGAAATCCGGCCTGATCGTTTTCTGCAGGCCGGTGACAGGGTGCGGTATGATCATACCGATTTTGAGGTTGTTTCCGTCGAAACGCTGGATGATCGCCAGCGTCGCATGATCCTCATTTGTGAGGAGGTGATTGCATGAGTGATGCCCTCACCCTGTGGCCGTTTCAACAAGCGATTTATGCATATTTGTCCGAGTACGAAGGATTGCAGATGGCGCTTGGCGCTCCGGTCCGGCTTTATGATGATCCTCCGCCCGATGCGGTCTTTCCGTATGCAGTGATCGGGGAAACCCGCAGCAGCGCCTATGCCGGGATTGAAGGCGGTATTGAACACGATTTCCGGCTCCATGTCTTTTCCCGTCATGCCGGGCGTCAGGAAGTCAAGACGATCCTGGATGCACTCTATACGGCGCTTCATGATGCGCCGGTGCCGTTGCCCGGGCAATGCCTGGTCAGCTTGCGGTTTGTGTTTGCCGATATCTTTCGGCGCACAGATCGCAATCTCTATCAGGGGGTAGCCCGGTTTCGCGGCGTGACCCATCCCGAAAACCCTAATCTCGTTTAATCCGAAGAGGTATTTGCCATGACCGCCCAGCGCGGGAAGGATCTCCTTCTCAAAATCAGTGTCCCTAATGCCCCGGAGACCTTTCGATCGGTTATTGGGCTGCGGGCCCGCTCGCTCTCGTTTAACGCCCAAACTGTTGATATTACTCATGCTCAGTCTACGGATGGGTGGCGCGAACTCCTTACGGGCGCTGGCGTGCGACAGGCGGCGTTATCGGGCAGCGGGGTTTTCTTGAATGATGAAACTGCCGCTCTTGTGCGCGACGCGTTTTTCTCTGGCGCAATGCGCCGTTGGCAGGTGATTTTTCCTCAGTCAGGCGTTGTGGAGGGGCCCTTCCAGATTACCAACCTTGACTATGCTGGCGACTTTGACGGCGAACTGACCGTCGCCATGGCCCTTGAGTCCGCCGGTGCCATTACCTTTACACCTGAGGGAGGCGCCCAATGAGTACCCCCCATCCGCGCGGTGATGCGACCCTGACCATTGATGGCGAAGACCACCGCTTGCGTCTGACCCTTGGGGCGCTAGCCGATATTGAGACAGCGCTCGGTGCACGAACGATTGGTGACCTGCAGGACCGGTTAAAGGACCCTTCTTTGGGCGACCTGTTGATGATCCTGCATGCGCTGCTCACCGGTGGTGGTGCGCAGATGACGCTGGCGGCGTTACGGGCCAGCGATCTTGATCTGCGCGCCGCCACAAACGCCATTGCGCAGGCTTTCCGGGCGCTTGGCGATGAGGCGCGCGATGAACCACCTAACAAGAGCACTGGCGCATGAAAAATGCCCATGCGGCGCAGCCATTTCCGTGGGCGGATTGGTTCTCCTTCGCCATTACGACCCTCGGTCTAACGCCGGCCGCGTTCTGGCAGTTAAGCGTGCGGGAATGGGCATGGCTTATGGCCAGTCATACCAGCGCGGCGCCATCGCGCGGGGATATCAGCGCATTACGCGATCTTTTTCTTCACTATCCGGATGAAACCCATGGATGATCGATTTCCCACGACGAATGCGGCGGGGTCCCTATCGCAAGACTTTGAAAGGGCGGGGGCAGAGATTGCCCGTGTTACCCAGCAGGAGATTGTTCCTGCGGCGGGGCAGATTGAAACAGCCTTTACGACAGCGGCAAAATCCATTGAACGCGAATTGGGCCGCGCTGCACGCAGTGGGGAGGGTTCCTTGAAATCACTGGCCAATGCACTGGTGCGTGATCTTGGCCGGGTGGCGATTGACAGTCTTGTGCGCCGACCCTTGCGGTCTTTTTTAACGCAAGCCTTCAGCGCCCCGTTTGGCGGGGCCCGGTCCAATGGTGGGCCTGTGGGCCCGAACACGGCCGTTCTGGTGGGCGAGCGCGGACCGGAGATGTTTGTCCCTGGCACCAGCGGAAAAATCCTACCCGGTACCCGGGCAGGTGGTTCCATGGTGGTCAACATCACCTTGCCGGGCGTGCGGAACCGCGACGACTTTGCCCAATCCCAAACTCAGATCGCCGCATCGCTTGCCCGCGTGGTGGGGCGCGGTCAGCGTAACCTTTAGGGGGACCTCATGGCCTTTCACGACAGCCTGTTTCCACTTGATATCGCTTTTAATTCTGAGGGCGGACCAACCCGGCGGACGGAGATTACCACCCTCGTCTCTGGTCAGGAGGTGCGCAACAGTCCGTGGCATGGCTCGCGCCGGCGGTTTAACGCTGGTTACGGGGTCAAAACCCTGAAAGATATCGAAACCGTCATTGCCTTTTTCGAGGCCCGCCATGGGCAGCTCCATAGTTTTCGATTTCGCGATCCCTTTGACCATAAATCTTCCCCCATGGATGCGCAGCCCGGTGACCAGGATCAGACGTTAGGTCTTGGCGATGGTGTACGGACGATCTTTGCCTGCCAGAAACGCTATGAAGAGGGGGAAGGATTTTATGAGCGCCTTATCCGGTGCCCGGTGATGGAGACGGTTCAGATCAGCGTTGACGGGACACCTCAAACGTTGGGCAGTGACGTAGCCTTCGAGCCGCAGGAAGCTGCCTTTGTCTTTAGCGCGGCCCCGGCGTCTGGCGCAGTCATCACCGCCGGCTTCCTTTTCGATGTGCCCGTGCGGTTTGATACCGACCAACTGCAGATATCGCTCGCGGCGTTTGAAGCGGGCGATATTCCAAACATTCCTCTCATTGAGGTGCTTGGCTGATGCGGCAATTGACGGGCTCTTTTCAGGCTCATCTCGATAGCGGGACGACGACGCTATGCTTTTGCTGGATTATCCGGCGGCGTGATGGTGTGACACTTGGCTTCACGGACCATGATCGTCCGCTCACGGTTGATCAGATTGATTGCCGACCCGATAGCGGCTTCGATGCGGGCGCGCTTGCGTCTTCGGCTGACCTCGCTGTTGATAATGCTCAGATCGACGGAGTTCTTGACCATGGCGGCCTGACAGAGGCGGATATCCTGCGCGGTCTTTATCAGGAGGCCGTCGTTGAGGTATGGCGGGTGAATTGGCACAAGCCGGATGAGCGGGTCCTTCTGCGCACCGGTACCCTTGGCGAGGTAACCCGGAGCCAACATCGCTTCACCGCAGAAATCCGCGGTCTTTCCCAAAGCCTCGACCAGCCTGTGGGCCGCCTTTATCAACGCCAGTGTGACGCCAATGTGGGGGACGCGCGGTGCGGGGTTGACCTAACGCTCCCTGCCCACCAGGCAACTGGTGTGATTGTGTCGGTGAGTGAGGAGACAACTTTCGAAGCCCAAGGGGTCGATGGGTTTAGCGATGATTGGTTTACAGAGGGGCTGCTCATCTGGACCCCGGGCGAGAGCACTAATGGGGGAGGCACTGCTTTTATAAAAGCCTTTACCAGCGATGGTCCGGGTACTGGAGGACGCCAGCAGTTTGCGTTGTGGCAGCCACCGGGATTGCCGCTAGCGGTTGGTGACCGGTTTTCCGTTACCGTCGGCTGTGACCGCAGAGCCGAAACCTGCCGAACGCGGTTTGGTAACATCGTCAATTTCAGGGGCTTTCATTTGATGCCCGGCAACGACTTCATCATTTCCTATCCCTTGCGCACAGAGCTTAATGACGGGGGAAAACGATGAATTTTTATCAGCCCTCGGTCGAAACAGATCGCGCCCATATTGTGGCCTGTGCGCGGTCCTGGCTCGGAACACCCTATCAGCATCAGGCGGCAACGAAAGGAGCGGGCACTGATTGTCTTGGTCTTATTCGCGGGGTCTGGCGTGAGCTTTATAACATCGAGCCGGAGACCCCGCCGCCCTATACTGCCGATTGGAACGAACGGCATTTTGCTACGGGCAAGGTTGGTAAAACATGGAATCGGTTTGTTGGTAGCGATCCCTTGCTTGAGGCTGCTGCCCGGCATTTGTGTGAACGCGATGATGACTGCATTGAGCCCGGTGATGTTCTCGTTTTTCGGATCACCCGGCATGGACCGGCAAAGCACTGCGGAATTCTGACGACGGAGGATCGCTTTGTGCATGCCTATGCGGGGCGCACTGTTGTGGAGGGTTGGTTGAACCGCTGGTGGCGATCACGAATTGTGGGGGTCTTTTCCTTTCCGGGGAGTGTGCCGTGGCACAATTGATTTTAACGGCGGCGTCGACCGCTGCGCGGGCTGTGGGGCAAAGCGGTGTCGGTCAGGCGTTGGCCAGTTCAGCGGCCAGTACCGTTGCCAATTTTGCAGCCAGTACGGCAACTTCGCTCATCTTTGGACCGCGCAAGCGACGGGTCGAGGGCCCGCGTCTGGAGAGCTTTCAGGTCCAAGCCTCCACCGAGGGAGCCCCCATCCTGCGCGTGTTTGGTCGTGCGCGGATTGCTGGGCAGGTGATCTGGGCAGCACGCTTCAAGGAGACGATTAGCGAGGAGGTGGAGGGCGGTAAAGCGAACCGCACCAGCACCCAGACGACTACCGTTTCTTACATTTACTCAATCTCGCTGGCGATTGCCCTGTGCGAAGGTGAGATCGGCAGGGTTGGCCGCGTGTGGGCCGATGGCAAACCGCTTGATCTGACCGGCATCAATATCAGAATTTATCAGGGTACGGCGGACCAGAAACCGGACCCCGTGATTGAAGCCATTGAGGGTAGCGAGCATGCACCCGCCTTCCGAAATACTGCCTATGTGGTGTTTGAGGATCTGGTTCTGACCGATTTTGGAAACCGGATACCGCAATTTTCATTTGAAGTGGAGCGCCCACTATACACTGCGGATACCCTTTCGCTCGAAACGCAGATGACGGGGGTCAGTATTATTCCCGCCTCGGGGGAGTTTGCCTATGGCACAACGCCGGTATCGCGCGTATTGGCGCCGGGGGCCTATGAGGCTGAGAACACGTACAATGGTCAGGGGCAAACTGATTTTGCCGTATCGATGGATATCTTGCGTGAGACAGCGCCCAATATTCAGTATACCTCGCTGATTGTGTCCTGGTTTGGATCCGATCTGCGTGCGGGGATGTGCCAGATCGCACCCGGTATTGAACGGCGGGATAAGGAGACACTGCCCTTTGATTGGTCCGTGAGCGGGCAAACCCGGGATGAGGCCTACCTCATCAGCGAGACCGACGGCCGGGCAAATTTTGGCGGTACGCCGGATGACCGCACAGTGCTTGAGGCGCTGGACCGGCTTTTTGACGAAGGGTGGGGGGTGATGTTTCACCCCTTTATCCTGATGGATATCCCTGCCGGTAATACCCTTCCAGACCCTGATGACACCGGCACACAGGCGGCGTTCCCCTGGCGTGGGCGGATTAGCGCTGGTACCCGCGATGGGTCTTCGTTGGCAGCGGATGACGTGGCACAGTTTTTTGGAGCGGCGCAGGTTGCCGACTTTGCTGTTTCCGGTGACGGTATCCAATATACGGGGCCAGCGGAACAGTCCTTCCGGCGAATGATTCTTCATTATGCGCATTTATGTGCGTTGGCGCAGACGCGGGCAGGCAAGTCGCTGGATGCTTTTCTTTTGGGCTCTGAACTGCGCGGGCTCACCACCATTCGCGACGGTGATGGCGGGTATCCTGCGGTCGCCGCGTTACGCGCGCTCGCCGCTGATGTGCGCGCAATTCTTGGCCCCAATGTAGCCCTCTCCTACGGCGCTGACTGGACCGAGTATTCGGGTCATCAGCTCCCGGATGAACCGCCTTTTGCGGCAGGCGACAAGGTGTTTCACCTTGATCCGTTCTGGGCTGACCCGAATGTGAATTTTGTGGGTATTGATAACTATCTGCCGCTTTCAGACTGGCGACCGGGCTCTACGCATCTTGATGCGGACCAGTATGAGGCGGGCGGACCCTACGCTGGCGCGTATTTGCAAGCCAATATCGCAGGCGGCGAGGGGTATGACTGGTTTTATGCCAGTGAGACGGATCGGGACAATCAACAGCGCACGCCCATCACTGATGGGGCGTATGGCGAACCGTGGATTTATCGCCTGAAAGACTTTTGGTCCTGGTGGCGCGAGCCGCACCATAACCGGGTCGCGGGCACGCGTGCGCCTGTGCCAACGCCTTGGATGCCCCACTCGAAGCCGCTTCGCTTTACCGAACTCGGCTGTCCGGCGGTGGATAATGGTGCGGCGCAACCCAATGTTTTTGTAGATCCGAAAAGTGCGGAAAGCGCGCTTCCTTATTTTTCCCGTGGCACGCGCGATGACATGGCCCAGCGCCGGTTTCTGGAGGCGCATTTAGGCTATTGGCGCGACGCCGCCAATAATCCGACATCACCGGTCTATGGCGGCCCGATGGTGGACCCTGATCGGCACTATATTTATGCATGGGACGCGCGGCCTTTTCCGGCGTTTCCGGCGCGTACGGATATTTGGGGCGATACGGCAAACTGGACGCGGGGTCACTGGCTCAATGGACGCCTCGGCCGGGCACCGCTCGACGTGCTGGTGGCGGCACTGGCCCGGGAAGCAGGTCTTGCGCGGGTCGATAGCGCGCAGCTGGAGGGCGTTTTATCGGGCTATGTGGTTGACCGGCCTATGAGCGCGCGGGAGATGATTGATCCGCTTGCTGATATTTATCAGTTTGATATGGTCGAGACGGGCGCGGGTCTGCGCTTTCAACCGCGTTTTGCAAGTCTCGTCTCTGGCACGCCAGCAGTCACACTGAGCCTTGATGATCTTGTGCCGGGGGCGGGTGAAGGCGGCGCGTTCTCGCGAACAGAACGCCAGCACATTGATCTGCCGTCGGCCTTTCGGTTGGGCTTTGCCGATGAGGGAGCCGATTATAGCGCGGCGGTGGCGACCGCGCGCGATCCGGGTCTGCGTTCAGCACGGGAGGATGGACAGTCTGCCGCCATTGTCACCACCATGGAGGATGCGCAGGCGCGGGCCCGGGCGCTGCTTGCCGACGGTTGGATTATGGCGGAGACAGTGCAATTTTCCGTGCCCGCAACGACGCTCACCCTGGAGCCGGGGGATGTGGTGCATTTTGCCGACGGTACGCAAACAGCACCTTATCGCATTCTTGAAATTGATGACGGCTTACAGCGCGATCTTCAACTCGTCAGGTTTTCGCCATCGGTGTATGAAAGCCCGGCAGGTGAGGCGACCTTCCGATTGCCATCGCCGCGTTCAACGGCGTCGGGACCTCTGGACTGGTTTATCTTTGAAACTCCAACCCTGGTGGAGAATGAACCGTCTGGCACCCTTCGCTTTGCGGCGTCGGCCAGTCCATGGCCCGGTGCGGCTGTTTTGTTCCGTACACAAACGGGTGTCGCCGATAGTCCGCGCCAGCAGGTTGCCCTTGCCGAGGCACCGTCAGTCATCGCTCGTCTCGCCATACCGTTGCTGCCCGCGCCGCCGGGCCGATGGATCAGGCAGTCCGTTGAGATTGATCTCACCGGCACGACGCTTGCCGCCGCGTCGGAATTATCGGTCTTTGCGGGGGCTAATCTCTGTATGCTTGTGCTGCCAGACGGCGAGACCGAACTCCTGCAATTTCGTGAGGCAGCCCTGATTGCGCCGGGGCGCTGGCGGTTGTCGACCTTCCTGCGTGGGCAATTGGGTACCGAAACACCGGCCATGGCCGGGGCACCTGCTGGCACGCCGCTCGTCATTGTTGCCAACGGTTCGGTGGAAGGGGCTGGTGACGGGCGGGCGCCGGTGCAGGTTCCGGTGGGGCTCGACAGGCTTGGCGTGCCGGCGGTATGGCAGGCGGGACCAGCATCCAGCCCCGCAACGTCGCCCCTTTTCACGGCAGCTGAATATACCCCGCGCGGCGTTAATCTGCGGCCCTTGGCGCCAGTACATTTGCGGTCAAACCACCGTGATGGGGCAAACTATTTGCGGTGGATACGGCGCACCCGCGTCGGCGGTGACCGATGGGAAGGCGCGGAGGTGCCTTTGGGTGAAACCCGCGAAACCTATGAGGTTCAGGTTACCGCTGGCAGCGAGGTGTTGCGCGCGGTTACTGTCAACAGCGCCGAATGGACCTATGACGATGCCGCGCGCGATGAGGATCTTATGGCCCGAGCCAATGGCGACCAGGCCCTGCAGGTGCGGGTTGCCCAGCTTTCCGATGCGGTGGGGCTCGGTGTCTGGTCGCGCCCGCTCTTTCTGTCATAACGAGCGGCAGGCGGCCTTTAGAGTTTAGTTGGGATTATGCGCTATTAAAGGGGTTGGACGAAAGCGCAGGTTGAGGCTTTTTCTTGCCCCCTACGCGCGGATAGGCCTAATTCTGGGATGCGGGCTGCACCAACGGGCATGCTAAGCGGGAGACGGAGTGCATTGGCAATAAATCCCTACATCATTCTGGGCGTATCGCTCTCGGCCAGCGATGGCGAGATTCGTACGGCTTTTCGGACTCTTGCCAAGCAATATCATCCCGATCGGAACCCCGATAATCCTGCTGCCGAGGAGAAATTCAAGGAAGTCTCTCGCGCATTTGATATTTTGGGCGATAGTGACCGCCGGCGAAAATATGATCGCGGCGAAATCGATGCCGAGGGTAAGCCCGCTGACCCGTTTGCCCGGCAATATGGTGGCCGCGAAGGTGCCGCTGAACGTGCCCGCCAGCAACGCACCCCATTTGGCCAGAACCGCTCAAAAGGGACGGCCCGGCCCGGTGGTCCAGGCGCGGGGGCATCGTTTGATGATCTCAGCGATATTTTCTCCGACCTATTCGGGAATCCGAAGCCGAGAGCCCAAGCCCGGGGCCGCGATGTGCGCTACCGTATGGATGTGGAGTTTCTTGATGCTGTCCACGGTGCCACCAAGCGGGTAACCATGCAGGATGGCCGTGTTCTGGATCTGACCATTCCGCCGGGCCTTGAAGATGAACAAACCTTGCGGCTGCGCGGGCAGGGTGAGCCCGGTGACGCGGGCGGGGAAGACGGCGATGTCTATGTGGAAACCAGGATCAAGACCCATCCGGTGTTTAGCCGCGAGCGACATGATATCCATGCGGAGGTTTCGATTTCCCTGCGCGAAGCCGTCATGGGCGGAAAGATCACGGTACCAACCATTGGCGGTGATGTTTCGGTTAATGTGCCAAAGGGCGCAAATTCCGGTACCACCTTGCGCCTCAAGGGCCGCGGTGTGCCGTCCGGCGAAGCGCAAAATGCTGGCGATCAATATGTGAAATTGCGGATTGTCCTGCCGGAGAAGCTTGACCGCGCACTGCAGGAATTTGTGACGAACTGGGAAGCGGGCAAAGCGCACAATCCACGCCGCTCGCCGGAAGATGCAGCTGTCGCCTCCTAGACTGCGTTTACTTTTTGTTGAATCGGAAACGCAGTCTAGATTCTTAAGTGGTCGCGCGTTCGAACCCAAAAACCGTGACGACACTTTTTGTGAACGCGCTCTAGGCACGCCTCCGTCGGCTCACAGACACCGTGATGGCAAACACGCTCCTGCGCGCCCCCGTTTTCTTGATGGGCCCGGCGGTCTATCTTCCAAGCATACCCGCGTGGAGGAGAAGGCTAATGGACAACGAAACCCTGAAAATCGAATTTCCCGGCAGTATGGGCACACCGCTGGCGGCTGCGCTCGAAATGCCAGCGCACGCGCCCAGGGCCTTTGTTTTATTCGCACACTGTTTTTCCTGTTCAAAGGATATCAAAGCCGCCCGCGAGATTGGCCGGGCCATGCGCGCCGAGGGTTTTGCGGTGTTGCGGTTTGATTTTACGGGGCTGGGCGCATCGGCAGGGGATTTTGCCAATACCAATTTCTCGTCAAATGTGAATGACCTGGTTGCGGCGGCAGATTACTTGCGGGCTCACCATCAGGCACCATCCCTGCTGATCGGTCACTCGTTAGGCGGGGCGGCGGTGATCAGTGCCGCCCGGGAAATCCCGGATGTGCAAGGCGTGGTGACTATCGGCGCGCCAGCCCATGCGGATCATGTGCTTGCCCATGTCTCGGATCAACGCGCCGAGATTGAACGCACGGGTGAAGCGACCGTGCAGCTTTCCGGTCGTCCGTTTACGATCAAAAAGCAGTTTCTCCATGATCTGGAAAGTCAGCAAGTGCTGGAGCACGCCGCGACGCTCGCGCGCCCGCTCCTTGTTCTGCATGCACCGCGCGATATGACAGTGGGTATCGAAAATGCCAGCGCGCTTTTTGGGGTGGCAAAGCACCCAAAAAGCTTTGTCAGCCTCGATAATGCGGACCATTTGCTAAGCACCGCGTCGGATGCGCGCTACGCTGCGTCGGTGATTACGGCATGGGCACGGCGTTATCTTCCTGACCAGGATGATCCCGGTAGAGATGAAAAGAAGCAAGCGTCTACGGCAGGTTCATCGCAGGGCGTTGAAGCGCAGCTGCGCTCTCCCAAAGCATTGACGGTTGATGTATCGATCGGCGGTCACCGGACCACCATTGACGCAAGCCAGGGTGAAGGGGGAGGGGGCCTTGGTCCCAACCCCACACGCACCCTGGAGGCTGCCCTTGCCGCTTGTGCTGTCATGACCATGAAGATGTATGCGAATCGCAAAGACTGGCCACTTGACCAGGCGGTGGTTCGCGTCGCGCCGGGACTGGGCGAGGATACCCATCTTGTTCATCGTCTGCAAAAGACGATCACGCTCACCGGTGCACTGACGGCGACACAAAAAGCGCGATTACTGGAGATTGCTGATAAGTGCCCGGTACACCGTATGCTGACGAACGGTGTTGACGTGGAAACCGTGGAGGGATAAGTCGCGTGTCGGATCTTTAGGCCGCGTTTGATTTTCGATCTGTGGCGGCAATGGCAAAGGCATCTTCCACAGAATCGGCGTTGCGCAAGGCATCCCGGGTGTCGGAATCACTTAGCAGACGGGCGACCTTCGCCAGCGCCTTAAGATGTGCGGCGGTCGCATTGGCTGGCGCGAGGAGTAGAAAAACAAGATCCACGGGTTCGCCGTCAAGCGCGTCGAAATCCACTGGTGTTTCCAGACGAATAAAAACGCCTGTCACCTGATCAAGGCCATCAATCTTGCCGTGCGGCACGGCAACCCCATGGCCAAGACCGGTGGAGCCGAGACGCTCGCGTTCCATCAGCACATCAAAGATGCCATCGCAGGGATGGTCCGTGGCGCTGGCGGCCATACGGCTTAACTGTTGAAGCGCCTCGCGTTTGCAGTGCGCACGCACATTCAGGGCGACGCCGTCTGTCGATAAGATATTGGAAATACTCATAAAAACCAAAAATTTCAGTCCCAAACCCAACTCTGGGTGCCCTTACGGCAGATCAACACGATCGCTAAAGATACGCAAGAAAGCGTAAAATCATTCACCTGTTGTTTGATTACACAATGGTGCCTTGCCTGTTCCACGGTGATGTCGTGCGTTGCCCACTGCACGAATGATGCCGTCCATTGCGGTCCACGGCCCCAAAACCAGCCCTAACGACGTCGTGGGGGATATGGCAGGCCGGGGCCGGTTTTTCCAGTAAAAAACCTAATTCGGGTCGATCCAACCGATATGGCCATCGTTGCGCCGGTAGACGACATTTAATCGCCCATGGGCCGCATTTTTGAATAAAAATGCAGGGTTTTCACTGAGATCAAGCTGCATAACGGCGTCAGATACGGACATAGCGCGCACGGCGGTGGAGCTTTCCGCCACGATGATGGGCGCGGCTTCGTCCTCATCCTCGTCATCCTTGGGAGCGGCAAGGGTGAAATAGGCCGCATTTTCCGCCGGCAAGGGGTCTTTCACGTCGTTATGATGGTCTTTTAGGCGGCGCTTATACCGGCGCACGCGCTTTTCCATCTTGGCAAGGGCATCTTCAAAGGCTGCATAAGCGTCGCCGCCTTCTCCGTGCGCCGATAAAAAGACGCCCGACGCCAGATGGGCCACCACTTCACAGGCAACCTCGCTGCGTTCCTTGACAAAGGTCACGGACGCTTCAGCGCCGCGATCGAAATATTTATGGATACCGGCACTCAGATTGTCGGTGACGTAAGATTGCAGGGCCTGCCCCAAATCCAGGTTTTTACCGCTGATCTGAATGTCCATAACGCCTCCGATGTTGGGTGTGCGGCGCGGGCTAAAGCCGGTGCGATTGCTCCCCGCAACGCAGCGCCCTTCCGGATACCGAAATGATGATCGGGTCCGGTCTATCGGCTTAGCATAGCGGAAAACACCCGCCAAATACCAGTTATTTCAGCGGTTGCCGGGACGGCCCTGTTTCAAATCGAGACAGCATGCATCGGCTGCAACCCTGTTCATCCGCCAAAATGAGCGGTCAATCTTGTGGTATCTGGCCTTCGATCCACTGGTCAACCAGCTCGTCAAGGAGTGCGATGGGTAATGATCCGTGTCCCACGATCACATCGTGAAAGGCACGCCGATCAAAAGCCCGTCCAAGCCTTTTTTCTGCCCGGGCCCGCATGGCGAGAATGCGAAGCTCACCAATTTTGTAAGCTGTGGCCTGTCCTGGCCAGGTGATGTAGCGATCAACCTCGGAAACAACCTCATCCTTGCTGAGCCCGGTGTTGGCGAGCAGGTAGTCAATCGCTTGCTGGCGTGACCAACCAAAGGCATGTAGGCCGGTATCAACCACGAGACGACAGGCGCGCCACATTTCATAGGTCAGCCGGCCAAAATCACTATACGGATCAGCGTAAAAACCC
The DNA here is from genome assembly GCA_039819545.1 of Pseudomonadota bacterium. Lineage (GTDB taxonomy): Bacteria > Pseudomonadota > Alphaproteobacteria > Caulobacterales > Parvularculaceae > CALLPQ01. The sequence goes on from JBCBRS010000001.1 coordinate 203,586, forward strand.
ACCTCTTTGCCCAGACGCTCGCTATAAAGGCCCCAGCCTTCGCCATAGGCGGCGTGGTAAACCGTTTTTCGAAACTCAGGTACGTCAAGCTCGCGTGCTATTGCGCTTTGATGGTGATGGCCGGGTACGGCTTCGTGCAGGGAAAGCGCCTCAAGATTGTAGAGCGGCTGGGCGGGCAGGTTCCCCGTGGCGATAAAGTATGTCCCGGGCGTGCGGTCGTCTGCTGCCGCCACGTAATAGGCACCCCGCCCTTTGGTTGCGCGCAACTCATAGGTATTGCGCGCAAGCCGACCAAACAGGCGCGGCATCTTCCCGTCCATGGTTTTGGTGATATAGGCAACCCGATCCAATAACGCTTGCTCCGTAGGCGCATAAAATTGGGGATCGGTGCGCAGAAAGGTCAAAAACGCTGCGAAATCACCGTCAAACTCAACCGCCTTGATAATTGCGTCCATCTCCGTGCGAATACGCGCCACTTCGCTGAGCCCGAGGGCATGGATTGTCTGAGGGCTCATATCTGTGGTGGTAAAATAAGTGAGGAGATAGTCGTAATAGGCCTCACCACCCGGAATGCTCGTTACCGCCGGGTTCTGACGACAGGCGGGCAGATAGGTTTCCCTGAAAACAGTCTCAAGGGCGCGGTAACCCGGAATGATTGCCTCACGGATCAGTTTGCGTCCCTGTTTACCCAGCAGCTTTTTTTCCCGAGCAGTGAATTGCGCGGGAAACGTGCGAAACGGTGCGTAAAGATCGCTATCTTCTGGCTCCGCGGAAATCAGCGCGGTGATTGACGGCAGGACGCCATCAAGGGAGCCACAATATTGCGTGATCCCTTTGCTGGCTGCTTCGCGCAACAGATCAAGATGGGTCTCATTATAGCGTGTGAAATCTGCAAGGCTGATGAGATAGCGGTCATAATCTTCGCGGCTGTCAAAAGCCATATTGTAGGGAGCGTTAGAAAAATAGGTGTGGTAACCAAATAGACTCGTGATCGGAAAATAATGATCTGGCATCTGATGATGCATTGCCTCGGTCTCGCGCTCATAGGCGAATATCTGATAGGAAATCCTCGCCTCAGGGGAAAGTTTATCGGGATTGACCGCGGCCAGCCTCGTTATGATTTCGTCGTTAAAGGCTTGTCGCCGAGCCCGGCCCGTTGCAGAAAAATCCGGTAGCACCCCATCGGGGCGAAACGCATCGGGGTCGGTGCGAAAGAATACTTTTTCTTCCTGCGCCCGGGCCCAATGGTCCTCAAGGATGGCGTCAAACCGCGCCGTCTCCGATTGCTCGGTCTCAAGAGCACGCGCAGGCGTCAATATCGTCAATAGACAACAGGCGATAAGGGAGATGATCCGCATAGGGGTTTCTTTTCTTCATTATGTTCGCAAAAGGGATGATAGGCACGCACCTGCCTAGGAGGGCGCAGCAGCGGTCTTGCGCCGGGTGCGTTTTGGTTTTGGTGAAGGGGATGATGAGGCCAAATTTGGAACGGGGGCCGCATCCTTGATCACCCGTTCCAGGACACCAAGGTATTCCACGAACTTTTTATGCCCCTGGGGCGTGATCTTGCAAAAGGTATGGGGCCGATTAGCTTCATAGCCCTTGATCAAATCCACAAGTCCGGCCTCGGACAGGGCTTTCAAATGGCGGCTGAGGTTCCCATCGGTCAGGCCACAGAGTGATTTCAAATCCTTGAACGCAAGACCATCACGGTGGGTGACCAGCGACGTTAAAATGCCCAGCCGGGCTTTTTCGTGGATGACGCGGTCTAGCCCCTCGTAAGCGTAAGGCGCATCGGTTGGTTGCGGATCAGAGGGTTTCGACACGGTTTTCTCCCGATGCAGTTTTGAGGACAACCGCCATGACCGACTGGCCCACGAAGAAAGGCAGGCCCATCATGGCGGGGTGCAAGGTGCGGGTCTTGGCGGCGATAACGATCGTGGTGGCGCCCGCAAGAAAGTACCAGATTCCCACCAGCATCATGGATCGTGGCAAAGTACGGAGCGATGCAAAAACACCAACCCCTACGAGGATTTGCCACAAGCCCGGCAAGGTCCACACCGTATCAGGGGCAAAGCGCCAGAACACGAAAGTGATCGCTGCGCCCGCAAGTCCAACCTGAAGAAACTGTTCGATCGCGCGCAGGATCATCGCATCCGCCATCCCGCCATGGTGGCGCCGCGAACGGGCAACCATCTCCGCCCCCACCATCAGACAACATAAGACCGCGGTAGCAATCCACGTGGCAAGATAAGCCTCAGCCGAGGCGGCAAAGCCGGGCCGGACATTCTGAATCGTCATCGCGACCAGCGCGAGCACACCGGTGCCCGCAATAACCAACGGGCCAAAGCCCTGGAATAGGGACCCGGCGGCAACCTGTTCGCGGATCGAGCTGAGATCAGCCAGAGCCTGATCAATATCGGGCGGCGGAGACGACATGTCCCTTTTAGACTTTGCCAGACAAAGCCTGTCAACCGGTAGAAAGCTATTTGCCAGGGGTCAGCGTGATGTCTTTTTTCTCGTCATCCCCCGCGAAGAATGCTGACTTGCGGACGGTGCCAATCTGCAGATTGACGAGGTTGGCTTGGGCCTGCCAGACGTCGCGCAGGATCGTGTTGTCAATCGTTACGGTACTGATCATTGTGACCGGGATCGGTAACTCGTCATAGACCCAAACGTAGGGGCCATCGACCTCGACGCCCACAGGTGTTGGGGTGGCAAGTTCTCCATCAAGCCACAGGAAAAAATTACTCCGGGTATAAAGAGCCAGCTTGTCCAAATCCTCTGGATCGGACATCAGGTCGGCTTTGCCCCATTGTTCTTGTACGGCGTGTTCCGCGTCATGGAGATAAAGCCGATGGGCAATCTCGATATTGCCGCTATTGGCGTTGAACAACACTTCGGTGATGGCGACCTTCTGCTCATGGGCGACCGCATGGGTAGCAAAGTCTTGCAACGTTGATGCGGCAAGGACCATGGCCCACAGCAGGGTCATGGTGCTTGCACGCAAGACGAACCGGGAGGAGGCTGAGGCCCTATAGCCTTTAACCCTCATCGCTGTCTTTATCGTCGTCGCCGTCGCCCTCTTTTTTCAGTTTCGTTTTCACGTCCTGAATGAGGTCACGATTGGGCAGGGTCGGTTTGCGGTTGGATTTGTAGGCCTCAATCCGCGAGGGCAGAATACGGCGCGGGAAGTAGTTATTGTTGAGGTCCACATCGGCCGTCTCCAGATTGGGATCAAGGACGATGTCCTTGATCTCCTTGTCCCGGATCAACAATTTCGAGACGCGTTTCGCATTGCGGCGCCAGATCTCCGCGGGGATGCGGTATTCCTCGGTACTGTCATCCGTATAGGTAATATTCAGGATCAGCGGCATGACGAGCCCGCCTTTATTGGCAAAGTTGACCACGTAAAAATGCTCGCCATCCTTGATCGCCCGTTCCAGCGCGGTGCGTTCCCAGTCTTTCAAGCCTTTCAGCATGGACGTGTAGGCGTTGCGATCCTTATTGGTGACGAGGTAGCCGCTATTGTTGTCGTAAAAGTCTTTCAACCACGGCTTGTCATTGATTCGGCCTTGCTTCTTTTCGGCGGCGTTACGCTGATCAGTGAGGGAGACAGGAGCCTTCAGTTCTTCATCTTCGAGGAGCTTATACTCGATATCCGGATCCTCCGTATCAAGACGCATCTTAACCACATTCTCAATGGAAAGGTCCACATGGTCGGTGGTGTAGAACCAGCCATGCCAAAACCAGTCGAGGTCAACGCCGGATGCCTCCTCCAGCGTGCGGAAAAGGTCCGATGGGGTGGGGCGTTTGAATTTCCAGCGATTGGCGTAGGTCTTGAACGCAAAATCAAACAGCTCACGCCCCAGAATGGTTTCGCGCAGGATGTTGAGTGCGGTGGCCGGTTTGCCATAGGCGTTATTGCCAAATTGCAGGATCGATTCTGAATTGGTCATGATCGGCACCTGATTGGTGCTTTTCATATAGGACACCATATTGCGCGGCTCACCCCGGCGGGAGCGATAGTTGGGGTCCCACTCTTGCTCGGACACAAACTGCAGGAAGGTGTTGAGCCCTTCATCCATCCACGTCCATTGTCGTTCATCGGAGTTCACGATCATGGGGAAGTAATTGTGCCCCACCTCGTGGATGACGACGCCAATCAGAAAGCGTTTTTCTGCGGCTGAATAAGTGCGCTCTCCGTCGTCCTGAAGCTCTGTGCGCGGACCATTAAAGGTGATCATGGGATATTCCATGCCGCCAACGGGCCCGTTTACAGACTGGGAAACCGGATATGGGTAATCAAACGTCATCCGTGAATAGACTTCCATGGTGTGGATCACGGCCTGGGTCGAGTAGCGCGACCAGAGGGGCTCGCCCTCTTTCGGATAAAACGACATCGCCATCACAAAGGGCTGCACGTCGCCGCCTTGCTCATAGCCTTGCGCGTCCCAGATGAATTTTCGAGACGAGGCCCAGGCAAAATCGCGCACATTTTCGGCGCGGTATTTCCAGGTTTTCATCTCCGTGGCTTTGGATTTTTCCGCTTCCAGCGCTTCTTCGGCAGTGACAATAAAGACAGGCCGCTCAGCCGTTTTTGCCGTCTCCAGACGTTTTTTGTGGGTTTCGGTCAGCACATCGTCAGGGTTCTGCAAAACACCGGAGGCCGATACAATGTGGTCAGACGGTACCGTGATCTCCACATCAAAATCACCAAATTCGAGGGTGAATTCACCGCGGCCCATAAATTCCTTGTTATGCCAGCCTTCATAATCGGAATAGGCGGCCATGCGCGGATACCATTGCGCCAGCAGGAAAATGTCATTGCCATCGTCGAAGGTCTCATACCCCGCACGGGCCGAAACTGCGTTCTCTTCGACCATATTAAAGGCCCAGTCGATGGTGAAGGTGATCTTCTGGTTCGGCCGCAGGGGCGCTTCAAGATCGATCCGCATAAGCGTGCCGTTGATGGTATTGCTTAGCGCCTCGCCATCGGCATCGGTGACGGCCGTGATGTCAAAGCCGAAATCGTTATCTTTTTCCGCCTGATATTTCCGCAAAGCCGAGAAGCTGATCCGCGCGGGGCTGTTGCCGGTTGCCGACCGGGTGGCGGGGGCGCGGTTGCCGATACCGCCAAAGTCGGCGGAGCGCTCGGCAAGGCTATCGCTGCGGAAGCGGTTTTGATCCAGTTGCACCCACAGGAAGGTCAAGCTGTCTGGTGAATTGTTCGTGTAGGTAATAGTTTCAGAACCAGTGATCCGTCGTTCCGCCTCATCAAGGCTAACCTTGATGGAATAGTCGGCCTGCTGCTGCCAATAGGCAAAGCCGGGCGCGCCGCCCGCATTGCGATAGGTGTTGGGCGTGGGCAGGATTTCTTCTAACTGGCGAAATTTATCCTCAGACTGTCCTTTTGATTGCACAACTGGCCATTGGGCATGGGCTGCGTTCGTCACGCAAAGGGCAAACGCGCCGCCAATACTTAGCGCCATGCGCAAAAGAGAAGGTGAGAAGGGCCGCAATGCCATAGTCAGATCTCCGGATATCGCTTCGGGCCAACATGCCCATCTGCGCACCATAGGCAGAATTAAGCGGGGTGCAAGCAAGCGGGCGACGGATGGAAAGATAATTGAACGGCGGCGTCACCGCGAGGAAAGGTGCTTTAACAATGCTGAATGATTGGCATGCGCGATTTGAGTTAGAACGCATCCAACAGCCGTTCGAGATACTCGATCTCTTCGTCACTGCGCCCTTGTTCGCCAAGTCGGCGTCGCAACTCTTCGATAACCTCGCGCGCCCGGGCGGGGTCTGCACCGTCGGGAACAGCCACATTGCCGCTGCCAATCCCGCCGGTACTGCGCCCAAGGGGATCAGTGTTTTCGCCCTCGGCATTGCCTTCTTGGGCGCTCTGGCCCTGGCCTTCGCGTTTGGATTGGGCCTCGGCTAACTCTTGCGCACCATCGCGCAGCTTGCCGATGGCGCGTTCCATGGCGCTGTTAGCGCGGCCATAATCGCCTTCGCCAAGCGCGCCCTCGGCCCGTTGCATTTCGCGAATGGCATCTTCAAGAGCTTCGGCGGCGGTGCCATCGGGATCAAGATCACCGCCCGGACCTTCACCGCTCAAACTTTCCAGAAGCTCGCGGGTGTCATCGGCGAGTGTGCCCTGATCATCGGCGAGGCCGGTATTATCATCTGAAAGCTGACCATCAGCACGCTGATTTTCTTCAAAGGTGCGGTCCGAAAGTTCACGCTGGCGACCGATTAACTCGCCCGCTTGTTCGCCGGGCCCATCATTCTCCCCGGCGCTAGGGTCACCATTGGGGTTCGGGGTGCCCGAGCCACTGCCACCACCACGGCTTAGTCGCAGGCTTTCAAGGATATTTTCCAGATCACTCAGGAGTTGGCGTGCCGCATTTTTGGCGCCAGAGCGGGAAAGGTCACCAATTGCCTCCAGCATTTCTTCAAGCTGATTGGCGCCGAGCTGATTATCGCCCTCACCGCCGCCGCCTTCGTCAACGGCCCCCGATTGGGCCAGCGCAGTGATGTAATCGTCTATCGCCTGTTCAACGGCGGCCCGGCGCTGGTCGATCACCGTGTCGCTGGCATTTTGCTCCAGAGCCTGGCGCAAGGCCTCAATGGCTGCATCAAGCCGCCGCCGCGCAAGCTCCAGCGCCTGGTCTTCCAGCTCGAGGGCAAGTGGCCAAAAATGGTCAACCGTATCCTGATAGTCACCATCACGGTCCGTTTGAACCCGCCAGTTGGCGGTGCTGAGCAAAAGATATTCTGACGTATCGTCAAAGAACTCTTCCGGCATTATCGTGACGGCGGTAAAGGCATCGCGCACTTTCTGGATGGCGTCTCCTGCCACGGCGAGGCTTTGGCGTTGCTCAATGACCGCTTTAGCCAGCGGATTAAAAAACAGCCGATTGGGCAAGGTCAGCGCAACGTCTTCGGTAACGCCGCGATGGCCAGCGCCGTCGATAATCTCAAGCCGAGCAAGCACCTTGAGCCCCGCCCAGGGATCTTCATCGACGCCGAACACGGTCTTGCGTTCACCGCCGGGACCTGCCGCGCCGTCAATAACCCTTACGCGGCGCTCTTCCAGGCTCGCCGCGTCAAAGGCGGGCGCATCAAGCGGGCGATCCTGTTCTGGGTCGAGCCGATAGACAAATTCTGCGGCTGTCGCACCGTAATCATCCGTAAACGTATAATGGAGTGATACCTGGCGTTTGTCATTGATGCTGGGTGCTTCCACGAAAGCAACCACCGGCGGGGTATCAGCCTCCACATTGACCGGCCATAGGCCGCGTCGCCCCGCCAGCCGCAACTGCACGACCCCGCTTTCCCCAAGAACCAGCGTGGCGCGCGCAGCGCGGCTTTCATTTTGCGGTGAGGGCCGCGAAACTGTTTTGTCCTCCTTGCTCACCTCATCAGTTTCACCGTCATCATCGCCGGGGCGGCGGGTGGTGCCATCACCCAGGGTAAAGGAAAGATCAGCGCCGCGTTCGCCATTGATCAGTGCGGTGAGGACCGCACCCTCGGGTACGTTCACCTGCGCCGCCAGCTCGGGCAAGTCCCCGCCAGCACGCAAGAGGTATATGGGGGCAAGGCCGGTATAGGCAGGCGGGTCAATCCAAAGATCCGCCTGGCTTGCAATCGTCTGGCTCGCCGTGCCCGGTTGAACCCCGGCAGCCAGCCGGAAACGCCATAGATCACCCGCCGCCACGACGCCTATCAACAAAAGCCCGGCCATCACAAAGCGTAACGCAAAAGGATCGACGGTTTCGGCGGTGCCATAGGTACCCTTTAGCCGCGCCTTGCTGGCCTGCGCGCGCATCTCCGCCAGATGGCGTTGCCACAAAGGGTTTTCGCTCGCTTTGGGGCTCTGCGGATTTGCGCCGTCAAACACATGGTCATCAAGTGCTTGCAGGGGGGCGTGGCGAAAGGCGCTATCGGCTTCAATCCGCGCAATCGATTCATCGTCCCCGGGCCATTTAAGGCGGCGCAGACGGGTAAACGCCAGGTATCCTGCGCTCGACACCGCCATCCCCAGAGCCAGCCAATGGGCCCAGACCGGCACCAGACGCCAGCCGTCAAACAGGCTGACCACCGCGATAAAGCTCAACGGCAATAGGAGCGGCAGGAAAGCGGGCCACAAACGCTCCCAAAACAGGACAGATTTAGCCCGGACCATGCGGCTGGTGCGGCGCTCTTGTGCCAACTCGGCACGATCAGGGGAACTTGGGTTGGTCATGCTTTTTGCACTCTACCCTTTTTAACGGGGGCGGTCATCGTATGGGCGGTGACCTTTTTGGCAGATGATCCCGGCAAGGATGGGGCAGGTCAGGCGTTTGCAATGGATAGGGGTTGGGACATGGCGGGTAAGACAAGGCTAGGGGCATGATATCGATATTTTCTGAAGATCGGCGCAAACGCCTTGGCCTGCAAGCGGCTTCGGCCCGGTCTCATAGCCTAAACAGGCAATTGGCACTCCTGGTGGCGATTTTTTATAATTGCGTTGGACTTGCTGATATTTGGTCAACGCATCTTGCGATCGCGAGCGGCGCCGGGGAAGAAGCCAACCCGCTGATCCGTGCCGCCATGGAAGATCTGACCTGGGAAAAAGCGTGGATCACCCTCAAGTTGATGCTTCAATTTGTGGCGACGGCCATGGTGCTGTGGTTCCCCAACCGCTGGGTCATGTCCATTGTGCTGGGGGTTAGCGTCTTCATGGGCTGCGTCGTGCACAATAATCTGGCCATCGCCGGGTTCGTTTAAGCGCGAAAAGGGCAGGTCTTGCCCCAAGCGGCTGATCCCTATCGCAACGTTACCGCCGTGCCGGAGATTGACACCATCAACATGGAGCCGCGTTGGGTATCGATGGTTTCATAGTCGATATCGACGCCGACAATCGCGTGCGCGCCGAGCGCCTCTGCCTCACCCACAATATCGTCGCTGGCGTGCTCTCGCGCCTCTCGCAGGGCAATCTGATAGCTTTCAGACCGGCCTCCAATAATGTCGCGAATGCCGGCAAAAAGATCGCGAAAAATATTAACGCCCAGAATAGCCTCGCCCGTGACGACGCCGCGAATTTCATAAATCTCGCGGCCTGGAACGGTGGGGGTGGTGGTTAAGATCATTGGGCGCCTCCTGCGGTGATTGGTATCACGATCCGATTGTGACCGGCAGGTGGTGATGATCATGGCAAAGTAAAGAGCTGGCCTGATCAGCTTGGCGGTCTTATGGCTCGGCTCGTCCGTCAGACAGTGCCGATAAAGGGGACCCCGCGCTTGCGCCCCTCATCGTCCATGCCATAGCCGATGAGAAAATCGTCCGCACCCGCCTCAAAACCAACATAGTCCGCATCAATATCCGCGCTGCGTCCGGTTGCCTTGCGCACGAGGACGCAGAGCCGAACCGACGCCGCACCGCGGTCGAGGACCATATGTTTCGCAAAATGCAGCGAGCGACCGGTGTCAAGAACGTCATCGACAAGCAGGACATGACGTCCAGCAAGGTCCACGGAGAAATCCTTTAATAGCGTCACGACACCTGATGATGCGCGCGCGCCGCCGTAACTCGATAGCTGGACAAAATCCACATCGGGGTCGTGCCCCCCGGCACATAGCGCGCGCAACAGATCAGCGGCGAAGATAAAAGCCCCGGTCAAAACCGGTGCCATCAGAAGATCGCTCGGCATATCGGTTCTGATTTGGTCGGCGAGCGCGGTGGTACGGCTGGCGATATCGTTTGCGGAAAATAACGTCTTCATGACCGTTTGCTTAGCGTGGTTCTGCGTGCTTGTCATTATGTCCGCGTGAGAGCGCGGTCAGCGGCGGCGTGGCAATCACGTGCCGCCTCCCAGTGATTTGAGTGTGGACCGCGTTTTATCCGAAGACTGATTATCACCAGTGTTAAGAACACCTGCAGCCTCAATCAGCATGATCCAGCATTCCTTGCGGGCAACCGGTCGGTGGTCTGTATCTGGGGGCACCACGATGAAATCGCCTGGCTCCATGGCAACTGTGCGGCCGCGAAACTCCAGAGCCATTTCGCCTTTCAGGATGAAAAATGCCTCTGCCTCCCCGCGATGTTTGTGCCAGTCGAAGGTACCTTCGATTTTTGCAACCCGCACATCCGTACCATTCACACGGCCCGCCACATGCGGGTCCCAGTGATCGGCAATAGCCTCAATGGCTTTGGGGAGATTGATTTTCTCAACCATGGGCGCGCCCATTGGTGATCCGTGCCAGTGGTGGATAAATCGCCGCCAAGCCCTTGAGAACTGGGATCAATACCAGAAACATCCCGACACTGATGATACCGATGAGAACGGGATAGGCATTCGCGATTTCAATTTCATAACAGGTCCACGGCCTCTCGCCAGCGGCGCAGGTCTCGCGCTGTGTCGCCAAAACCTTTGCGGTGACAAGCGTAATTCCAACCGCTCCCACGCCTAGCGTGATCAACCCGCCAAGATATCCGCCGAGAAATTTTAGCCAGCCCGCGCCTAGCCAACCCCGCCAGACCCAGGCCGCCGCGACTACCGTCAACAGGGCGGGCACAACGAGGCCAAGCCATTCAAAAACATGATGCAGCATATCTGTGCCCGCTATCGCTTACTCGCCCGAAGCGTAGTCCTCGCCGGGCGGTCTGTCATTGGAAATTAGCGGTGAAAAAAAGCGCTGACTGCACTCCCCTATTGTGGCAACGGGTCGGTCACGCCACGATAGCAAGATACAAGCAAGAGCAAATACCCATGTCTGACCAGCCTGAAAACATCGAAGCCGAATTACGCGTCGGTTTGGAGACTATCCTTGCAAGCGAAACCGAGCAGGGCGGCGATTACGCCTATAAAGTTCCGGCAAACTGGCGGCAGGGTCGCACCACCTATGGCGGTCTCACTGCCGGGCTCATGCTGCAAAGCCTTTTGAGTTGCACAAGCCCAGATGAAGATATCGGCCGTCTGCGTTCGGCGACGGTTACGTTTATTGGTCCGGTTGCCGAAGACCCTGTATGTTCGCCGTCGCTCATCCGCCGGGGTCGCAACGTCACCTCCGGCTTCACCACCATGCAGGCGGATAGCAAGCTGGTTGCCAACGCGACCTTCATTTTTGGTCAACAGCGCGACAGTGTCATTCAGGAGAGCGTTGAGGGTCCGTCGGCACCAGCGCCGGAGGCTTGTGAACTCTTCATACCGCCTGCTGCTCGAAACCTCGTGCCGGTTTTTTTTCACAACTTTGAAATACGCCTTATCGACGGGGGGCGTCCAATGGCTGGGTTAGACCGCGGTTACATCCGCGCCTGGTCCCGCCATGAGAGCGCCGATGCGCGCACCGGTATCGTCGCCTTCCTGACGCTTGCCGATGTGCTTCCACCGGCGGCACTAACCCAAAGCAAAACATTCGCGCAGATTTCAACAATCAACTGGCTGATCAACATTATTGAAAATCCACACACGGACGATGGCTGGTTTCAGGTTGAAGTGATGCAGACCGCCGCGCGCGATGGCTACTCCAGCCAGCAAATACGGTTTTGGAACCGCCAGGGCGACTTAATCGCCGAAGCTCTCCAGAGTGTGGCCATCTTTTTTTAGGGGACTGCGCTCGATTATTTGCCGTCCCAAAGTTGCTTCACACGGGCATCGCGCCGACAGCCTGTCCGGTAATATTTATAACGCAGCGGGTTTTTCTTGTAATAATCTTGATGGTAATCCTCCGCGTCCCAGAACGTCTTGAGATTAAGGACTGGCGTCACAACAGGCTGGCCGAGCGCTTTCGTCGCCGCTTTTTTTGCCGCTTCCGCGATGGCGCGCTGTTCGTCGTTCGCAACGAATATTGCCGTCTTATAGCTATGGCCGCGGTCACAGAACTGACCACCATCATCCAGCGGGTCGATATGGCGAAAGTGAAAATCAATGAGCGCGCGGAAACCAACCGTCTGCGGATCATAGATGACTTTAACCGCTTCTAAATGCCCGGTTTGGGTGTAGGTTACCTGCTTATAGGTGGGGTTATCCACGTCGCCGCCCGTATAGCCAGAGACTGCCTCATAAACGCCGGGCACCTTTTCAAAGTCAGACTCAACACACCAAAAACAGCCGCCAGCCACATAGGCAAAGGCGCGTTCACCAGACAAGGTCGGAGCGGCGTCGTTCTCTTGTGTGTTGGTTGCGTCGGACGCAGGCGTAGAGTTGGCATCGCCGCACGCTGCGAGCAACAGGGCGACAAATAGGGCTCCAAACCCGTTCAGTGTACGCGCAATCATAAAATATCCCTTCTTTCGTCTTCTTGCCCCGCAATAAGTATGGCGATGGGGTACGGTTATCGAAAGGCTTTACCGCGCACTCTCACGCAGATGTGTGGGGCGCGCCCATAGTTTTGCCGAAGTTAGAGTGCGTTCACAAAAAGTGTGATCGGTTTTTGGGTTCGAACGCGCGACCAATAAGGAATCTAGACTGCGTTTTTGATTGAACAAAAAGTAAACGCAGTCTAGTGCGCCTCATCCCAATTGATACCGGCTCGTGCGTCCACATCCAGGGGCACGGAGATATCGACCGCGTTCAAGTGCGCCTTCTCCATTACGGCTGTCACAACCGCGCAGGTTTCTTCAGCTTCGTCGGCGGGGCATTCAAAAATTAACTCATCATGCACCTGTAGAAGCATTTGGGCCGATAGCTTTGCCTCCCGCAAGGCTGTCTCCATGCGAACCATGGCCCGGCGGATAATATCGGCGGCTGATCCCTGGATCGGCGCATTGATCGCTTGGCGTTCCGCATACTGACGCATAGCAGGATTTTTATCACGGATCGCCGCCACATGGGTGCGGCGACCAAAAATCGTTTCCACATATCCGGTTGTTTTGGCGAACTCGATCGTATCGCTCATATAGGCTTTGATACCGGGAAATTTTTCGAAATAGCTATCGATATAGTCTTTGGCGTCACCGCGGGCGATGCCCAATTGATTAGCAAGACCAAAGGCCGAGATGCCGTAGATAATGCCAAAATTGATCGCTTTTGCGCGGCGCCGGACCATCGGGTCCATGCCCTCAATCGGGTCACCAAACATTTCCGATGCGGTTAGAGCGTGGATATCAACACCGTCGGCAAATGCCTGTTTCATACTCTCAAGATCGGCGATATGGGCGAGGAGCCGCAGCTCAATCTGGCTATAGTCAGCGGAAATGAGCACGTTGCCCTTCTCTGCAATAAACGCGGTTCGAATTTTCCGGCCGTCTTCGGTTCGTATAGGAATATTCTGTAGATTGGGATCATTTGACGAAAGACGCCCTGTCGTTGTCGCGGCAAGGGAGTAAGAGGTGTGAATCCGGCCAGTCTCCGGATGAATGTTCTCGGGCAGGCTGTCCGTATAGGTTGATTTCAGTTTCGACAAAGATCGCCAATCCATAATCGCGCGGGGAAGGTCGTGGCCATCGGCAGCAAGCTGTTCCAGCACATCGGCTTTGGTCGACCATGCGCCTTTCGCCGTTTTTTTACCGCCCGGCAGACCAAGCTTGCCAAACAGGATTTCGGATATCTGTTTTGGCGAACCAAGGTTAAACGCCTCACCCGCAAGCTCGTGGGCGCTCGCCTCAAACGCGGCCATACGCTGGGCAAAATCTCCTGAAAGACGGGACAGAACCGTGCGGTCTACTCTGACACCGGCGGCTTCCATCCGGGTAATGACGGGTACCATTGGGCGCTCAAGCGTCTCGTAAACGGTTGCAAATCCCTCATTAGCCAGTCGTGGTTTCAGCGTTTGCGCCAGTCGAAAGGTCACGTCCGCATCCTCGGCAGCGTATTTGGTTGCCTCGGCAATGGTGATCTGATCAAAAGTCTTCTTGTTTTTCCCGGTGCCAGCCACATCGGAAAACGTAATGGTTTTATGGCTAAGGTGGCGGTCAGCAAGCGCATCCATATTGTGGTTGCCCCGCCCACAATCGAGTGCATAGGACATCAACATCGTGTCATCGACAGGGGCAATTTTGATCCCGTAACGGCGCAGGACAACGGCATCATATTTCATATTCTGCCCAATCTTCATGATCGCCGGGTCCTCCAGCATCGGTTTGATCAGGGCAGTCACATCCTTGAGCGAAAGTTGGCGGGTAGCGGCCTCATCCTCCGGGGCAAGATCATCCGTCTGATGACCAACGGGCACATAACAAGCCTCCCCCGGCGCCGTGGCAAGGCACAAACCCACCAGATTCGCGCGCATGGCATTCAGGCTGTCCGTTTCAGTATCAACGGCAACAGTCCCGCGCTCATAGGCGCGGTCAATCCAGTTCTGTAAACTGTCGAGCGAGAATACGGTTTCATAGTCAATATCGCCAAGGTTGGGCCCGGCGGGCGCCGCTTGATCGTCGCCATTGCCCGCCGCTGCGGGCGGTGTCACATCAAGATCAGCGATCACCCGCTTGGTCAGGGTACTGAATTCCATGGCTTGTAGAAAAGCGACCAGCGTGTCGCCATTAATTGGCTGTTTGATAAGATCGTCCAGTGGTTCCGCTAGCGTCACGTCCGTTTTGAGGGTGACAAGATCGCGGGACAGGCGCGCCTGATCCGCAAATTCCATCAGGTTTTCACGCCGCTTTTTCTGTTTGATATCAGGCGCCCGCTCGAGCAGCGTATCGAGATCACCATAGTCTTCAATCAATTGAGCAGCGGTCTTGATGCCAATGCCGGGCACGCCGGGGATATTATCAACGGAATCGCCGGCCAGCGCCTGAATATCGATCACATGTTCTGGACCAAGACCAAATTTTTCAATCACCTCATCACGTCGCAGCATTTTATTCTTCATGGGGTCAAGCATGGAGATCTTATCGGTCACTAATTGCATCAGATCTTTGTCAGAAGAGACAATAACCGCCTCGCCGCCTTCGGCTTCAACCATCCGCGCATAGGTTGCGATGATATCGTCAGCCTCAAAACCCTCTTGTTCGATGCAAGCCGCGCCAAACGCTCGCGTCGCGTCGCGCACGAGCGCGAATTGCGGGACGAGGTCTTCCGGCGGTGCACTGCGATTGGCTTTGTACTGATCATAAATCTCGTTGCGGAAGGTCTGACTGCTATGATCAAAAATGACCGCAAAATGCGTGACACCCTCGGCTGCCGCGACGTCACACATCAGCTTATAAAGCATGTTGCAGAAACCGGAGACGGCGCCGACGGGCATGCCATCGGATTTACGGCTTAGCGGCGGTAAGGCGTGGTAGGCGCGGAAGATGTAGGCGGACCCATCAACCAGATAGAGCCGCATGGGAGAGGTTTTGGAGGGTGCTTTTTTCGCCATCGCCGAGTCACTTTCGCTGAGGTGGCGTCACCCTTAGCGGGTCGTCTGTCTTTCGTGAAGGGCAAGAAAAAGCGCGCTCTGTATCGTAAGGATCGCAAGACCGCCAAGCCCCGCCATACCGAAGATTGACGCCAACATCGTGCTTGTCAAAAGCGCAAAGGAAAGAGCCAGAACGCCAACCAGGCGCGATTGGGGACCGGGCCTCAAAAAAGAAAGGAGCAGAAACGGCGTGAGCAAAAAATAGGGCAGTGCCGTTTTCACCTGCGCAAGGAAGACGCCTGGCGCGGGTGGCTCAGCTATCCAACGGAAAAGCACTGCCCAATGCAGCGATGGCGACGCGTCATCGCCAAGAACATCGCCAAGGTAAAAAAAACACGCAGTCATCATAATCGCTGGTGTCGCAAGAAGCGCGAGCATGCCGAGCGCATGGCCCAGCTTGCGTTCTCCCATCGCGGCAAACGCGGACGCCCCCATAAAAGGAACGATCACCCACAAAACCGGTACGAGCGCAGTGATGATCATGACCCCAAGTCCGGTGAGGCTTATCCACAAGGTGGACCGGCGCAGCAATGCTGCAAAGAACAGCCAAAAGGTCAAAGCCAATGCGGCACCAATCGGCAAAAGCGTTGCAACCGGAACAGAAAGAAATGCAGCCTTTCCAAAGAGAAGGAAAGCCATTGGCGGCGCAGCGCCTAGCAGGGCTAGATTTCGTGCTTGCCCCGGTAATGACGTCAGTAATAGGCCTAAAATAACGCCTACACAGACAAAAAATGCGAAAGGTGTGCCGACATTGCCTTCGGAGATGGTTGTCTCCAAACCCTGAACCGTTGAAACCGGCGTAAAGGACGCGCCGGGCGCCGTGGCAAAAAGAAAGGCAAGGACAATCGCCGTCGATGCCACCATCAAGAGGCTTGAAAAGGGGCTAGGCCGCTGCATCAATCTTTGTCTCCGCACTGTGTTGTGGTTGAGCGGTCTGTTCGTCCTTCGACTCCAACCGGGATAAGGCGCCAGCGCGTTGGCGTTGGGCCTGAGGGCTCAACATATGGTCCGTTTTCTCCCAGAAATGGGGTCTACGGATCAACTGCCAGAGCCCTTTATAGGCCGCAAGTGCCGTCAGCGACCAATAGACGGGTACAAAAACAGCCTGTGGACAGAGGCTAAGCCAGCCGCGTTTGAGCGGTGCCACCAGAAAAAGATAGATAAAAAAGCAATTGCCGAACAGAAAGGCAAACAGGTTCATGGTCATGAGCGGTTCAGGAAAAACCTGTGCGACGAGCGGCGGCTCAAACAAATGCCATGCCAGGAAAAATACCCACAAAATCGGATTGATCACGGCACTGATGACATTACCGCCCACAAAGAGCTGTGTGGCAATAAAACCCTTCACCCCGGTGGCCCGGGCAAAGCGATAAGGCCTGCGCATATGGACCAGCCAGGTTTGCATGTAGCCTTTCATCCAGCGCGAGCGTTGCCGTAACCAATTCCCGACCTGGCAATTGGCTTCCTCAAACGTCGTAGACGGCATAATCTGTGTTCGAAAGCCATGGGCTGCCAGCCGCAACCCAAGATCAGCGTCCTCGGTCACGTTGAATGGATCCCATCCACCGAGCTCGCGCAGAATATCGGTTCGAAAGAAATTTGATGTCCCGCCGAGGGGAATTGGCACATCAAGTTTTTCCAGCGCAGGCAAAAGTGTGTCAAACCACAACGCATATTCAAGAGCGAAAAACCGGGTCAGCCAGGTCTCGTGGGCGTTATAAAAATTGAGCCGTGCCTGTGCACAGGCAAGGGGTTTTGCTTGCTGGTTTTCCGCCTCCGCTCGCCGGGCGCGGGCAAACGTGGCTGCGGCACAGCGTAATTGATCTGCCTGCGGCTGATCTTCTGCATCATAAATCACAATCAGCGTTCCGGCTGCCCGGTGGAGCCCGTAATTGCACGCTTTTGGCTTCGTTTGCGGATAGCCTTTTGGAATGGTGACCACATCCCATCGGGCATCAAGGTTGAGGCGCCGTGCCTCGCCGAGCGTTTTATGATCTTCCTCCTCAATCAGCAATTTGACGTCTTTTTTCTCCGCTGGATAATCAACCGCAGCGATGGATTGGGAGAGGATAACGAGCGACTCTGCTTCACGAAAAACTGGCAACAGGATCGTGATGATAGGCAAAGTCTCATCGCTCTCATCGGGGGGGTGTTCGAGTGGCGCCTGCGATCCATTTAATGGATCAAAGAAGGAAAGGCCGAATAAAATAACGCGAAACCCGATGGCAAGGACAAAATAAGCCGTTGCTAGAATATTGGCGATGATCAGTGTGGTGAGGGGCGCAAGCGTCAGCCCAGCAATTATCACCACGACGAGCCCGGCGAGCAGCACCCACTGGTTTCGATCAAGAACGCGGTGGGCGGAGTATTCCGGCGTTTTATCAATCAGCCCGTAGACCGCCACATGATCCGGATTATCCGGTCGGCGCAGCGGGTTCATTTGCCGATAGGCGGGCGAAGGCCGACGGGGAACAGCGCGCTGGGTCATCAGAACTCGGACCACAGGCTGATCAGAACAGAGCGCCCGCGCGCGAGGTTGCGCCCGGCAATCTCCGCATTAAACCCAGCCTGGAGGCGCCAGGATTTACGCACGCGGAAAACGATTGAGGGCTGAATTTTGACAACGTCAAAGTCGGCGCCGCCGATCGCTTCATTCCGTAAGGAGACGGTGTTGAAGGCATCAATCAGCAACAGGACGCGGCTATTGACGTCGATGCCAAGTTTGACATCCGCACGGATCTGGTCCGCCGGGGTGCCAAACCGCCGTCGATAAGCAATTTCTGCGGTGGTAAAAAGGGCGGGCTTGCGGGTGCGTAAGGTTTTGCCAAACAGAAACCGAAGCTCTCCATCAATCCCGTCGGACGCCAATTGTGGTCGCACGCCCGCGCCAAGACTGTTTTGGCGGCCCACGCTGACCGCCATGGCAAGGCTGGATGTGGCACCGCGGCGCAAGCTTCGTTGCAGACCGCCCTCAATTTCTGCAAGGCCGTCCGCCTGACTGGTGGAAAACGCCGTTGTTATCGTTGCAGTGCTATAGGCAATTTTGAAATGCGTTTGCCAATGATCTGTAAGCCCATATTCGGCATACGCCGTTGACGA
Organism: Pseudomonadota bacterium; assembly: GCA_039819545.1. Taxonomy (GTDB): domain Bacteria; phylum Pseudomonadota; class Alphaproteobacteria; order Caulobacterales; family Parvularculaceae; genus CALLPQ01. The sequence continues at coordinate 222,020 of JBCBRS010000001.1, forward strand.
TATGCGCATGAAGCGATCATCGGTGCCATTGATCAGTGGTGGCGGATCAAACAGGAAGTCGCCTTCCGCCTCAAAGAGATCTGTTGTTGAAGCAACAAATACGCGGCCTTTGGGCCGGTTCCAGGGGCTTGCCATAGTTGGGGTAGAAAAGACAAAGGCGAGGACTAAGAGACCAAGGGTGATGGCCGCGCGTACGGGTATCGACCCTAAGCCGGCAAAACCAAAAAAAGCACCACCATCTATTGATCGTTTAACAGTGCCTACGGACAGGCTACTGGTATCAGTTACTCGCGTAAAAATAGTGAGCCCCGCTTCATGCTGCCGGTCCCAAACGACAGCGCGCTGTCAACACGCAACGCTGAAAAGCTACCAATTGGCGCGGGCGAGACCAGCGCCAAAAATAAGAAGTGCTCCCGTAATAATTGAAGAGGTCTCATTTTTGACGGGACGACCGCGCGTTCGCAGCCGAGGCCGGGAAATCATCCGTGGTCGTCGATTTAGTTGGTACCAACCCAAAAAGACGAACTTATCGCATTGGCGCTGCCATTTATTTTGGCTATGCGGAACGCGAACAACGGATTATGTCTATGGACGACTGTGCCCTTTATCTGATTTCGCCGCCGACGATTGAAGATGGCAATGCCTTTGCGGGCGCGCTCGCATCGGCCCTCGGTGCGGGCCCGGTTGCCTGTTTTCAATTGCGACTGAAAGACCCGGGCGGCGGGTCGGTCGATGATGCGCGGGTTCTCGCCGTGGCAGAGCGCTTGCTGCCCGTGTGCCGCGCGAGCGACGTCGCGTTTTTGATCAATGACAGGCCTGACCTTGCCAAAGCGTGCGGCGCGGACGGCGTGCATGTGGGCCAGTCGGACCAGTCGTTGGGCGAGGCGCGGGCACTCCTCGGGGAGGCGGCAAGTATCGGGGTCACCTGCAACAATTCGCGCCATCTGGCGCTGGAGGCAGGGGAGGCGGGTGCCGACTATGTGGCGTTTGGCGCGTTCTTTCCCTCAGAAACAAAACAGACCGCGACGCCCGCCGATCTGGATATCCTGACCTGGTGGCAGACCATGACCACGGTACCATGCGTGGCGATTGGCGGGATCACTTTGGATAACTGCGAAAATGTTGCGCAAGCAGGTGCTGATTTCGTCGCTGTTTCGGGCGCTGTGTGGCAGCACCCCACGGGGCCAGCGGATGCAGTCCGCGCTTTTGGTGAGCGGTTGGCAAACGCGCGGTGAAAAAAAGACAGCCCTATGCTAAACTTCTTGTAGGGCTCTCGCGGTATAAACAATCAGTATGAAACGACACGTCTCCCTTTTTGCGCAGGCAGCGCCCGGAAATCCGACTGGCGTTCTGAATGGTCGCCGGATTGGCGCATTGCGCGGGGTGGCATTCGCTGTGGCGGTAATCTTTTCTGGTGGCGAACATAGCTTTGCGCAGGTGGCTTTGCGCGATGAGGGCGCTGGTCTGACCGCTGATGGTCCCGCCCTGACAGGCGCCGTACCGCGTGAAAAGCCATTGCCCCGGGCGGCCCCGGGATCACCAATTGAGGCAATCCTCGATAAGATCCTGAAGCAGGAATATCTCTCCGCGCGTAGTCTATTAAGCCCTTTGCTTCGCCTTGATGATGCCGATGCCCTGCATATCACGGCAGTGCTCGATGAGAATGGCTGGGGCGGGCCACGCGATCTTGAAAATGCGATCAGTCTTTATGCCCGCGCTGCTGCGAAAGGGCAGGTGGACTCCCAATTTGCGTTGGGTGAGCTGGCCTTTGGTCGGCGGGGGGTTAAACGCGATCTGCCGCGCGCAGCGGAATGGTTTTCTCTCGCCGCCAATCAGGGGCATCCCGGGGCAAAAGCCCGGTTGGGTCAGATCTATACGCGCGGTCTCGGGGTTGAGCCTGATGTGGTGCGCGGCGTGCGTTACCTAGAGGAGGCGGCCTCTGCAGGAGATCGCGATGGCCAGTTTGACCTTGGCGTTGCCTATCTGGAGGGTCTTGGGAAACCGCAGGATTATCAGGAGGCCGCTCGCTGGTTTCTGGCCGCTGCAAAACAACTGCACCCCGACGCACAGTTTAATCTTGCCCTTCTTCACGACAGTCCGCTGCTCGGCCCGCCTGATCCTCAGCAGACGGTCTATTGGCTGTCGGCGGCGGCAAATGCGGGTTTGCCGCGGGCTTATGTGGCCCTCGGCCTCCTCGTCTCGGAGGGGCGCGGCATTGACCAGTCAGACCGGGTCGCCGCTGACTGGTTCGAACGCGCCGCCCTTGCCGGTGATCAGGAGGGCCAGTTTCTATATGCTGTTGTCCTTGCCGAGGGGCGCGGGCGGGCGCGGCAACCAAGCGAAGCTTTGCGCTGGCTTGACAAATCCATAGCTCAAACGCCGCTTGATCCGGCGCAAGCTGACCAGAGAGCGGCGTTACGCGCACGCCTAATCAAGGCTGGGGCCAAGCCCTCCAGTGACCGAACAGGAGACCAGGCCGCAGCCCCATCTGCGAAACCCTTGCGTCCTTAGTCGGAAATTTTCCACCGAAGATGTTCCCTACCTGTTCGCCGCCCCGTAAGGTGGCGTATGGCATCTGTGATTCGTATTTTAGGCATTGATCCCGGCTCTGTGGCCATGGGCTGGGGAATTATAGATTGCGATGGGCCCCGCGCCTCCTTCGTGGCGGCGGGCACGCTGCGCCCCGGTGGTTCGTCAGCGAAGCCCCCCCTTGGCCGAGCAGAAAAACTGGCAAAGCTGATGACCGGTCTTAACGAGGTGCTGGCGCAATACGCCCCGCATGAGGCGAGCGTTGAGGAGACCTTCGTCAATGCCAACCCGCGCGATGCCCTGGTGCTGGGCCAGGCGCGCGGCGTTGCGCTGGTGGCACCGGCCATGGCGCAAATCCCAGTGTTTGAATATGCTGCCAACAAGATCAAGAAATCCGTGGTCGGCCGTGGGCACGCAGATAAGGGCCAGGTGCAGGCCATGGTGCGGGTACTCCTGCCAGCCTCTGGTACGCAAAAGCCAGATGCCGCCGACGCTCTTGCTGTGGCGCTCTGCCATGCGCACCACCGTGACACCCATCTGCTTCAGGAAAAGATGAGGGCACAAGGATGATTGCCCGATTGAGGGGCACCGTTGCCCATGTTTCACCCGATGCCTTGGTGCTCGACGTAGAAGGCGTCGGTTATGAAGTGAACTGCCTGCCGCGTGCACTGGAGGCGTTGAGCCCTGGAACGGAAATTGTCTTCAGTATAGAAACCATTGTCCGTGAGGACTTCATTCGGCTTTATGGATTCGCCAGTGAGACCGAGCGCCAGTGCTTTCGCGTTCTTACCGGTGTGCAAGGGGTTGGCGCGCGTCACGCGCTCTCGATCCTCCAGATCCTGCCGCCATCGGCGCTTTATGATGCGATCGCGGCTGAGGATGTGACGGCGATCTCACGGGCCCACGGGATTGGTAAGAAAATCGCACAACGGCTGGTCAGTGAATTACAGTCTAAACTTGGCATCCTTGCAACGGAGACTGGCGCCGGTTTGCCAAATGCGGGCGCTTTACCCGGCGCGGTGCCACCGGCTGTACCGGGCCCCGCAAGTTTCCCCGCAGGTGCAACCCCTGGAGCAGCAGACGCGGCAAATGGCGGTGCCAGCCGGGCGGATGCCGTTTCGGCGCTGGTCAATCTTGGCTATGACAGGTCGGAGGCGCACCGCGCGGTTGCCAAAGCGGGGCAGGACGATGACCGCGATGTCGAAACGCTGATCACGGGCGCGCTGAAGGAACTTGCCATTCTATGACCGATGGTGATGCGCATACGGATCGCCTTGTGGATGCGCTCGCTCGCGCCGATGATCCCGATGTGGCGTTGCGTCCCAAAGTCCTCAGCGATTTCGTGGGACAAACGCAGGCGACGGGCAATTTGGCGATTTTTGTGCGCGCTGCACGTCAGCGTAAAGAGGCGCTGGATCATGTACTGTTCCATGGGCCGCCGGGCCTCGGCAAGACAACGCTTGCACAGATTGTTGCCAATGAACTGGGCGTAAATTTTCGTTCGACCTCCGGCCCCGTTATCACCAAGCCCGGTGATCTGGCGGCATTGCTGACCAATCTGGAGGCGGGGGATGTGCTCTTTATCGACGAAATTCATCGTCTGTCGCCCGCCGTTGAGGAAGTGCTTTATCCGGCCATGGAAGATTTTGCCCTCGATCTGATGATCGGAGAGGGGCCAGCCGCCCGCTCGGTAAAGATTGATCTGCCGCGGTTTACCCTGATCGGGGCTACAACGCGGTCGGGCTTGCTGGCGAAACCGCTCCTTGATCGGTTTGGTATCCCAGTGCGCCTGAATTTTTATGCGCCTGAAGAATTGTGCGCCATCGTAGCGCGCGGCGCTCGTAAACTGGAAACGGCAATGTCCGAAGATGGCGCCATGGAGATTGCTCGGCGCGCCCGCGGCACGCCCCGCGTTGCCGGGCGTCTGTTACGCCGGGTGCGTGATGTGGCGCTGGTAGAGGGGGCAGCGTTGATTGATGCTGGCGTTGCTGACCGTGCGCTGCGCCGGCTTGAAATTGACGGACTTGGTCTTGATCCGCTTGACCGTCGGTATCTTCGTCTGATTGCGGAGCATTATGGTGGTGGTCCCGTTGGCGTCGAAACCATCGCCGCCGCCCTGTCCGAAGCGCGCGATGCCGTTGAAGATGTGATTGAGCCATTTTTGTTGCAGCAAGGTCTGATCCAGCGCACCCCGCGCGGGCGATTATTATCACCCTCGGCATGGTCTCATTTAGGATTGAAGACACCGGCAGCCGAGCAGCCCCGTCGTGGTGTTACTGATCTGTTTGAGGGATAGATAGGGCTCTGTTACCCAAAACCTGCGCTCTTCAGCGCAGCTTAGAGTCAGGCCCTCAATCCGTCGTATCGACGCACACAATTGCGGGCTGCGTCGGGCAGTGGATCCAAAGCGGATTGCCCATTTCCGCAAAATTCCGATACCTTAAACCATGTCCATTTCCGGAGAAATGGCGCGAGTGACGGGCATCGAAATCAAAAAATATACCCTATCATAACAATCACTTAGGTTATTTTTGCGGCAGATTTGTATCCCACTCTGTATCCAGTTTGTATCCCATTTTTTTAGATATTTAGGGTTCGAGCCCGGTTTATCGCATCGAACCCGATTTCGAAACAATCTTGCACAAAAGCATATGAAGGAAGCATTTTTTATGAGTGATCTTAATGTCCTGCCCCCCCCTAAAAACGACGCTTGCGATGGCTAGTTTTGATAGGGAGGGAACTCAGTAAGAATCACTTCCTCAAGGCCAGTTTCATATGCTGACTGACCGCCCAATTCGATCTGCATTGGGCGGTCAATCTTGACTATTGAACAATCAACTAGAATTTCACCCTGATCCCGCCGTTCACGATGAACCCATCGTTGCGAGACCAGATATCTGTCGTCCATTGACCATCAGGGGAGCGTGTAGGCCTCAACAGGGGCTCTTCTCGCGTTTGTCGGACGTCCAGAATGTTTTCCGCATTGATGAAATAACTGATCCGACCGATCGTTTTTTCTCCAAGGATGCCGATATCGAGATACGAGTCGCTCGTGGTGCGGAACGGACTGTTTTCCACCCGCTGTTCGCCGGTGTAATACATCTCCAATCCAAGCCTGAACTCGCCGTGGCGTTCCCACATCGCGACCATGCCCGCAGTATGTTTCGGTGTAAGCGCAACATCCTGACGCCCGATTCCCAGTTCGTCGGGTTCACTTGAATCGATGTAGAGATAGCTTCCAGTAATTTTGAAATCTCGCCACATGTAGCGAAGAAGAAGCTCCGTTCCGCGAAGCTCTGACTTGCCAGGAGTGTTGACCAGTCGAACGCGATCCAATTCGCCGCCCGGTACACTTGAGAAAGACTCCAGCCGGGTCACACCATCGACGTCAGAAGCGAAGAAGGTCGCATTTGCTTCAATCCCACCTTGGCGGTAACCGATATCAAGCGACGCCGTTTGCGCGGTCTCTTCGATGATTCCAGACAAAGGCTCGAGACGGGAGAGTCCTGCGGCCTCGATCTCTTCGACGAACGGAGTTGGCGCAAAGAAACCGTCAGCGACGGACCCTCGAATTGTCCAATTTCCCGGGCGATATAGGATGGATACCCTCGGGCTGAGTTGAGAGCCGTACTCACTATGGTCATCGAACCGACCACTTAACGACACTGAAAGCTCGTCGGTAAAATCATGATCGATTTGACCAAATATACCCGGAACATCGTACGTGTAATCGAAAGCGGGAAAGGTATCAGAACTATAAATCTCTGATTGCCAAGCCACCCCTGCGACCCAGTTTGTGCCGCCTTGTGCTCCTGTCATGGATGCCTCTAATAAATAGCTCTCGTGCTGGTCTTCTTCGAGCAAAGCGCCAAAACGGTGATCATGCTCTTGCACCATCCCGGAGGCGCGGACTTGCCCGTCCAACGTTTGGGATAAAGGCATGTCGGCAATGAACCCGCCATCCAGTCTGGTCGTGTCTTGGTCCTGCGGGAAGAAAGTGCCATCGGGAACAGTAAAACCGTCGCGTGTTCCGCCTTCTCTTTCTTCGGTCATGAAGCCTAGCGTCGCGTATACCTCGGCGCCATTGTCGCCTTGCCAGAACAATCGAGGTCGCGCTGTCCACCGTTCATAGCTCGGCATATCAATCCAACCATCATCATCGAAGTCTTGAACGCCCTGTCGATGCGCGCCCGCAGTCAATGAGACACCAAGCGAGTCCGAGAGCGGGGTCGCTGTGTACGCGGTGAGATCTTGCCCGTCCCGGGAGGTCAAGTTCAACAAAACCTCACTTTCTGCATCATCACTTGGACGGCGAGAAACAAGGTTGATGACGCCGCCAAGTGCTGAAGCGCCATAAAGAGACGTCGCGGAGCCTTTGATGATTTCGACTTGCCTTAGATCGGTTGGCGGAATTTGCAGCAAACCCAGAGAGGAAGCTTGACCGCCATAGAGGGGAAGTCCGTCCGCTAGGATTTGGGTATAGCGCCCATAGAGGCCCTGGACTCGCACATTTGCCGAACCAAGCGCAGGAGAAGTAACCTGTACGCGTATGCCACCCGTCTCATTGACGAGTGTCGCGATATTCCCCGGACGCATGATGGCCTTTTCCTCGATCTCTTCACGAGGAACCACTTCAACGCGCATAGGCTCATCTTGAAGCAACCGGCCAGAGCGCGTGGCCTGCACCACAATCGTATCTAGCGTTTTACTATGATCGTGATCGTGCTCATCACCGTCGTGGTTCTCATGATCACCATCTTCATGCTCGTCATGATCCCCGTCTTCATCCACCACATCGTGGTCGTGATCGGAGTGGTCTTCATGTTCATCATGATCTTCGTGTTGATCGTGATTTGCGTGGTCGTCGAGCGCATCTTCCTGAGATAGCGCGGTGGGTTGGGCTAACATTGCGAGCGCGATTAGCGCCGTGGGGCCCGATAAGTATTTTGACATTTTCTGAGTCCGTAATCTGTTTGTGAGTGAACGCGAAAACCCGCGTTCAGGGCGAACAGAATCATCGCCTCGGAGGTCGAAAATGTGGGCTAGAGGACGTTGCGAGCGCACCGTCGTTTAATAGCAGCCAAGCTTTATCAAATTCGAGCGCCACAATTATTCTCGGGAATTGGTCGCTACGATGGATGTGAATATGGCACTGACCGCATTGATGCGCGTGGTCATCATGATCATGGCCGTCATGCCCGCGCTCTGTCGGAGCTTCATGTAACTCGTCCGAGCAGTTATCCACTGGCACCAGTTCAAGGTGTGCAGCCCCTGCCAATGGCGCACCAAAAAGCGCCGTGGATAGCATGGCTAACACAATCACTTTCAGTGAAAAGAACTGCATCGATGTTTTCATTCTGTGCGGCTCACTCAGGCTTCGTCGGCACGTTTTAACTCCTACAGCCACTAGAGCCGCAAGATGTTTTTTATAGGGCCGTTACGCGTTCGTGGGTTTCGGCGATACAGTCACTGTGATCATTGAGCGCAGCCATGACACGGCATTCACCCACTTCTCCGCCCTCACAACTTGAGATCATTCGTTTCAATTCACCTTCCAAAGCTTCGAGCTGGCTAAGGCGTTTCCGCACATCATTCAGGTGCTCTCGGGCGATAACGTCAACCGCGCTGCAATCGCTTCCCGGTTCTGTCTGGAGTTTCATCAACTCGCGTACTGCATCCATTGGAAACCCCAAATCACGCGCGTGTCGAATGAATGAGAGACGGTGCACGGCGTCTTCAGCATAGAGGCGCTGCCCACTTTCACTTCGGTCTGGTTCACCCATGAGGTCGATTGATTCGTAATAGCGAATAGTGGTGACTTTCACTCCTGCAGCCTTAGACAATCGACCAATCGTCATTGGTTTCATAAAATCTCTCCTAACAGGCTTGCGTCTACAGTGACTGTAGACTGTAGAGTTTAAGAAATCGAGTCGCTTAGGAGAACATTCAATGAGTGGATGTTGCGAAAATAAGTCTTTTGACGGCACATCATCGGCCTACCGCCGCGCTCTTATTGCGGTGATCGCAATCAACGCGGTCATGTTCGTCATTGAGATGTCCGCAGGCGTGATTTCGGGATCACAGGCGTTGAAAGCTGACGCCTTGGACTTTGCTGGCGATACCACAACCTATGCCCTCAGTCTGATGGTCATCGGAGCGAGCATTCGAACGCGCGCGTTTGCATCTTTGTTCAAGGGCGCTTCCTTAGCGCTGATCGCAATCGCCGTTTTGGGGATGACAGCACTGCGCGTTTTGGATGGGTCGCCCCCGGAAGCTGGCACAATGGGCTTGGTGGGCTTCATGGCGTTAGCGGCAAATGCTGCAAGCGTTCTGATCCTTCTGCGTTGGCGTGACGGTGACAGCAATGTGCGATCGGTTTGGCTTTGCTCTCGAAATGATGCGATTGGAAATGTTGGTGTCATCTTAGCAGGCGGCCTCGTCGCGCTCACCGGTTCGGCATGGCCTGACCTCGTTGTGGCAATTCTATTGGCCAGCTTGTTCCTAAAATCAGCAAGCGCGATCACCTTGCAAGCGACGCGCGAGTTAAAGGCTGATCGAGCCATCCGATCACCGGTAGCGTCATGAGCGTTCGCATTCCACCGATTATGCAGGTCTTGCTATGTGGGGCCTTGGGTTGGGGACTGGCACTTTGCTTCCCCGGCCTGCGCTTCGGCGGCTGGTGGAGCCTCATGTTTGCTCTGGTCTTATTCATCGCGGGTGTGACCCTATTGGTGTTTGCGCTTACATCATTTTTTCAAGCAAAAACGACCGCAAACCCAATTGATGTGAGCCGAGCCGAATCACTCGTCACGTCTGGGTTATTTCGACTGAGCAGAAATCCTATGTACCTCGGAATGCTGCTCATACTGATAAGCGGCGTCTTTTGGATTGGAAATTGGTCTGCATTTTTAGCACCAGCCATTTTCTTTTGGGTGATGACTGAACTTCAAATCAAACCTGAAGAACGAGCGCTGAAGGAAAAGTTCGGCGACACGTATATCGGGTACTGTAAGCGCACACGGCGATGGATTTAATGGTGTTTGATTTGACGCTAGATGCATCAGCAATTTTGTTTGTGCTTTCACTGATCGGAGGCACGCTCCTGCTCGCCTTAGCATTGGCGAGCACGGCTTTTCGGACGTTCGAGTTCTTTCCTCCACCGAGCAAAAAGAGCTGGCAGTCCATAGCCTTCATCAGCTTATTTCGGCTGTTCGTTTATCCACTCATCGTTCTATCGGTTCTCAAGTATGAGCATCCTAACGATTGGAGCCAAACTATATTTGGATTCATGCTGTTGGTGATAGGATTTGGCACGGCATTTTTAATTACCTTTCAAATGGGATGGCGAAACGCATTTGGAGAGAAGCGAGGTCTACAAACTACTGGATGGTTCCGTTTCAGCCGGAACCCTGTCTATGTAGCAACTATAGTCGGATTGATTGGCTGGGGTACCTTATTGCCTCAAACAGAGATCCTCCTTCTAATTGGTATTTGGGTGACGATGTATCTCGTCGCGCCATTTTTCGAAGAAACTTGGCTTGAAAACCAGTACGGTGAAAAATACGCACAATACAAAGCTCGCACGCCACGTTTTATCGTGGGTTGCCTATGATGGCTCAGCTCATTCGAAGCATACACGTTCTTCTGGGGTTGCTGTTGATCGCGATTGGTACAGCCACATTCCTGTTTCCAGAATTACTTAGTCACTACTCCATAGAAACAGATCAATCGGATAATCGTATTGCGTTGAGGGCGATTATTGGCGGTGGTGAAATAGGAATCGGAGCTTATTTAGCGTTCGCAAATTTCTTCGGGGTCCAACAAAAGTCCCTCAACTTGGCAGCGGTATTCCTTTTCTTGTCGGTCGGATTAGCTCGATTTATCGCAACGATGCTCGAAGCCAGTTCTGAGTTTCCGTGGCAACCAGTTCGCGAAGCTTCCATCGAAGTAGTTTTAGGTTTTCTTGCACTGCTAGCATTCAGGATATGCTCGTCAGATAGAGTTGAAGACCATCGCTGATTTTGGAGAAGCATCTGAGACAAATAATGCGCATATTTCGGAGAGGCACACATGTCTGAATTTTAGAAACTTCAGCCACTCAGACTGAGCTTGATCAATTGCCAAAATTCGACAACGGGAGTTCTGGCCACACGCGGGCCCCTGTGGAGAGTTATGAGGGAAACGTCGCAATCCTCAAATCATCATGCTCGAATGCGCTTGCCATACGATCAATTTGAATTTGGGTCTGCCCGAGTTCCGTAGCCACCGAACGCCACTCTACGGCAGCGGCACCTACTTCTCCTATAATTCCCTTTGCTTCTTCATTACCCAGACCGAACAACTCTGCCTGGGATAAGGCGAGTTCGATTGAGCAAGTGCTTTCATCGAGACTTATGTTTGTCGTCAGGAATCGCGCCTTGAGATCGATCGGCGTCGGATTGAGATCATAGGCTGGCGAAAGGCACCATCCGGCTTTGCCAGCCCAAAGGAAACCATGATTGCGAAGATGGTCGTCTACATTCGAGATCAAAATGTTGAAGATTACGCGTCTAAAAAGCTCGGCGGCATCCTTCTTCGCATTTGCGCCGTGCCTCCCGAGCTCATCAACAATCTCTGGGTAACTTGCCCGCTCGCCGTCATTTGCCTGTAACATCGACATGGCGGACAAGAATGGGATCCGAATGTCCCCATGTCGGTCAAAACGCCACGAAATCAAAACCTGCTTGTTCCCAACTCGCTGGAGTTCGTGCCGGGGCACCGTTATGCCTGCACGCTCAGCCAAAGTGAGAGCGATATGCTCCCAAGTTTCGATGCTGTAATCGTCTGTATCTTTTGGAAACTTCGCTATGGCCAATACACCATGAGCATCCACTATGGAGGCCTTGGGTCTCGCACCACCAAGCGATGATCCAGGCGCAAAGATTAAGGACAGATCTTCATCCGTTTCTTCATCACGCTCAATTCTTTGCGCACTCTCAAGTAAGCGGCCAAGCTGAATAAAGCCCGGCACGCCCTCTCCAATTGGTTTTTGAAACTCTTCATCATCCGGTCGTTTGAACCGAAGCGCGCCGAGCCGGGAGACATCACTTACACCGAGTAAAAAGTCCGCCTCATGTAGCGTCTTTGGTGGACGACCCTCGGTGCGTGCCGTTCGCCTCTCCGCACGCTGCATAAGTCGCCGCCCCCATGTATCTGGGGCAGAATCTCCGATTGAACCAAACATTTCCCGGCCTTCACCCGGATGAAACATGCCGCCGCCGACAGCAAGGCTCGGCTCAAGCGAAAATCTGGCGGGATGGCTGAGCCATTCGTCATGATACTGAAAGGTGACAGACTCTCGGCCACGGGCTGCCTGCCGGTAGAGTGTTCCGACGCGCAGCGTATCGCCATCAAGCGAGATATGGACTTCTATTTCCGTCATTTTCGTTTGGGCCTGACGCGTTTGGGTAATTCGGCAGAGGACAGCGACAACCCAAGTTCGTCATTAACTGGGTCGGCGATCTCGCTAAGTCCATCCAAGAGCCCCAACGCATTGAGGACGGATGCGTAAATACCAATGCTCACGCCATGGTCTCCATCCTCAATGCGTGACAATGTCTTTCGCGTTGTGAATGCCCTATCCGCGACAGTTTCCATGGTTAGGCCCCGGCGTTTGCGCGCATCAGCAATGTCCTGACCAAGCTTTCGCAAGGTCCGGCGCACAGCGTTTGGCGGCGTTGTCGGTGTCGGCATAAATGTACCCTTCAGTGCTCAATATCACATATAATGGGTCTTGAAGGTTGCTTTTTCAAGAATTTTATCCATTTTGCGGCGATCACATGAAGTCCGACCAAAGCCTTGGTTCCGACCGACCTCAGCATGCATCACCCAGGTCAGCGTTTACACGAGATACGACGCCTCGCTCATTGCCCAGCTTTCTGGCTACCTGCTGGATGAAATGATCAAACCGGCGTTGCCCCAAGGCATGCGCCGCATCTCTCTGGCCCTCTGGGATCGGTTCTGTTCGCGTCAGCCAATAGAACACAAAATGCGCAGTTGTTTCGAGACTCAGCGCTGTGTCGCGTTCAATTTCTCCCTGCCTGCGATCAAAAGCGTCCATCCGGCGAATCAAACGCTCTTCAAGCACAAGATTGGATTCCGGATCGAAAAACCGACTGAGCGCCTCTTCCACAATATCGGTTTTCGTAACGCCTGGCTCTCGAGCCCGTCTCTCAAGTTCAGCATGTAGTTTGTGGGATAAACGAAGGTTCACACGCGGTTTGCTCATTTTCTAAAACTCCGGCAGCGTATTGTCATCGGCAAGGTCCAGCGCGACCGCCCGGCGTATCGTTTCAAGTGTCTGCTGCGAACCGACATCCTCTTCATCATCGATTTCTGGAGACACATCCGGTTCGACTTGGGCAGCAACGTCCTGATCAGGCCGATCGAGATTAGGTTCGATCTCTCGGTTCCCCTCGGAAGAGGTTTTGTTTTCTTCGGGTTTAACCGCAGAACGTGCGGTACAACGAATATCTGTCCAGCCGCTAATACCGTTTGAGAGAACTGGCATCTTTTTTGGGGGCGGCAGTATTCGAACCGTGAAGTTGCGATCTTTGAAGTAGCGAAGTTTTTTCGCAAGGATCGGCGGTGTGCCGGACACCATGAGGACCTCATCGGCAGGAGATAATTGCATGACTTCGCCGGGCGTCATGAGCGCGCGCTGCGTTTCCTGACGCGACACCATCATGTGGCTCAGCCAAGGTGCAAGTCGGTGGCCTGTATAATTCTTCTGTGATCGCAGCTCTGTTTTAGCCCCCAAGGCTTCAGAGATGCGTTTGGCAGTGCGCTCATCATTCGTCGAAAAAGCGATTCGAACATGGCAATTGTCTAGGATCGCATTGTTCGGCCCGTAGGCCTTTTCGATTTGATTGAGAGATTGGGCAATCAGATAGGCGCGCACGCCATACCCAGCCATGAAGGCAAGCGCACTTTCAAAAAAGTCGAGTCGCCCAAGCGCTGGAAACTCATCAAGCATAAGCAATATCTTCCGCCGACCCGATTCCGGCATGGCTTCAGTCAGTCTTCGGCCAATTTGATTAAGGACCAAACGCATTAGCGGTTTTGTGCGCGACAGATCAGACGGCGGAACGACCAAGTAAAGCGACATGGGCTTATCAGGGCGAGCGAGGTCGCTGATCCGCCAATCACTTACTGACGTGACTTCTGCAATAACTGGGTCACGATAAAGACCCAGAAAACTGAGCGCCGTGGACAGGACGCCCGATCGCTCATTTTCCGATTTATTGAGGAGTTCACGAGCGGCACCGGCAACGACAGGATGCACGCTGCTTTTGCCATTCGAAAGAACAATGTGCTTTGTTTTGAGCATCGCACCGAGCGTTTTCTCAAAGCTTCTCGAAGGGTCTGACAAAAAGTGCGCGCACCCTGAAAGGGTTTTGTCTTTCTCAGCGTAGAGCACATGCAAAATCACGCCGACAAGCAATGAGTGCGCGGTCTTTTCCCAATGGCTGCGACGCTCAAGCGAACCTTCCGGGTCAACTAGGATGTCAGCAATGTTCTGTACGTCGCGCACTTCGCTTGCGCCTTTACGAACCTCCATCAACGGATTGAAACGGGAGCTGGACGCATCTGTGGGATCGAACCGAATGCAATTTGAAAACGAACCGCGCCACCCGGAGGTAAGCTCCCAGTTTTCTCCCTTTATGTCGTGGATCACCGCGCTTCCCGTCCAGGAAAGAAGAGTTGGGATGACCAACCCAACGCCCTTACCTGATCTCGTCGGCGCAAAGGCAAGCACGTGTTCAGGTCCGTTATGACGCAAATATCTATTTTTCCAGCGTCCTAGAAAAACTCCATCGTCATCTAGTAGCCCTGCTCTAACGAGATCGGATTTTTCCGACCAACGCGCCGAGCCATAAGTTGTGACACTGCGTTCCCAGCGTGACCGCCAAACCGAACCAGCAACCGCAGCAAGGATACCGAGCAATCCACCACTTGCTGCGATAGCCCCGCCGCGGGCAAACACTTCGGGAGCATAGGCCTCGTAGGCATACCACCATTGGAAAAGCCGCCATGGTCGATAAACGGGCCAGTCATCCCATAAAAACCAAGGCTGCCCGAGCCCTGCTTGGTAACCCAGGGCATGTGCAACCCATTGCGTTGCGCCCCACATGGTCAAAACAATGATGGATAGGACGATTAGAAACTGACCGATCAGTATCTTTGACGGCGACATCGCATAGAGGCTCCCATTCAGAAAACCTCTTCAGTGTTTCGTGTCTGATCAGATTCAACTAGTGTGAATGGCGGCAAATGGCGGCATAAGTCGCAAGGTTAGTTTTCTGCTCAAACAACGAATACCGAAGGTGTCTCAATAGGCTATAGACATCTTAGTTTAGGATCGGTGAGAAGCCGTTACCGCCAACGAATCTTGTCGCGGTCCACACTTTGCAACACGGTGCCGAGAGCGCTATCCACGTTTGTTAAGTGGATCACTAGATGGTCCATACTGCGCGTGAGCGAAATCATCAGCCAATTTAACGCATATGCACGTTGGGCTGCGAAAACCTTCTCTTTGAATTTAGTTTCATCGAAGAGAAAGCCTTCATTGGTTTTGACCTCATTTCGCAAACCGTGTTGATCGATATCCGGATTAGCCAGCAAGTAATCGAAAAAGCTATCGAGACCCAGACAAACCGTGGACCAGCCTTCCATGCCTCGGCAACTTTGATAAAGCACCGCACGCAATGAAGTCTGTCGGCTTGGATATTCCCGGTTTTGCCGAACCTCCCAATCATAGCCACGCCAATAGTCGGCGCCACAGCTCTCTTGAACGGTCTCAAACAAATTACAATAATTGGCATTCGGAGTAGATGCGGGTTGCGGCAAACAAACCAGCGCATCTACTGGGCGCATAGCCGCTTGATCTGAAAAATCCTCATCTAAAATACTTAGCACACGCTCAATCGCACGGCGTGGTTGGGACTCCGCCACTACGGTAACCCTTCCACCGGTCACTGTTTGGTCTGGTTTCACATCCCAATCAGGGACTCGAAGCGCGCTGGCAATATCATTGATTGTGTCGCAAGTCGCAGCCTTGGTACGCCTTGAAGTATACAATGGCTGGATCCTGTTCTTAGGGATATCTCCGCGATCCCAATCACAACGATCTTGATTTACGAATTGATCCACACCATCAGCAACAATAACGCGCTCCGGACCGAATACATCATAAATTAGATCGCGGTGTGCTTCGCTCCAATCCTGCCCCTCGTCTACGAGTAGAAAATCATATGGCGCCGGAAATTCTTTGCGAAATGTACTAATGTCTGCCCAGGTTGATGGCGTCCGAGGTTCGCACCGACAAACTTTTCCCATCGCGCGTATCGCACAGCATGGTATCTGCTCTTCCAAAAACTCTTCAGGCTTGCGCAACGCGCTTAAAAATAGTGCTTCGCGCTCGTCCAATTCATACAATTCAGCCGTGCGGGCCACAGTATCGGCACCGAAGGCAAGACCGAATAATTGACGCATAAGGACCCATCGCGTTTCAACCATCGGGATTGGATAAATGTCTTTATGCCGATCTCGGATAATGGACATAGATCGCGCCATGTCAGAAATCAGACCGTGATTATATGTTACAATTCGCGTACTTTTGCCTTGGCGAGCAAGATAAATCGCCATCTGAATCAACGCGAACGTTTTGCCGGTTCCGGCTCTCCCACGGAACATCAACAAGCCCGAGCCAAGATTACGCACATAATTCTGCTTGTCGGCGTCGAACCGTTTTTCCGTTAGCGCATTAAGTCGTTTCAAGTCCAGCTTGGTGGGCTCTATTTTCTGCGTCAGAGAGCCAACCAGACTATCATAGCTGTGGTGTTGGCTGCCTTGATCTGCAGGCACCAAGGTTTGAACTTTACCTTGCGCGCTGTTTACGCCAAAGCCATCTATCAATTGTTGCCAATTGAAATCGCCGCAAATCACATTTGTCCGTCCGGTCGGAAGCGTTTCACCTAAACTGCCCGGCGGAACGCGCCGCAACCAAAGTACCGATTGTACGTAAGTTTTATGGCGCCGCGCTTTTCCCATATAAGAAAACTGCTGAAGATCCTTCAATGCCCAGACTTGGGCATCAGCTTGCGCGGTCGCATCGTGCCACCCATTTTCATACTGAACTTCTACATGCGTGCCATGGCGTCTCACAGCATCCGGTGAATGGTTCTTTACTTCCACACAAGCAACGAAAGACTGAACGGGTATCCCCTCGGAAGTTCGGAACATTTGTTCAGTAGAGCGAGTATCCTCGAATATCAATACGCAATCAATTTCTCGGTCCTTAGCAAAGACCTGAGGCACGATTGCAAGCCGAATATCGGGATGATTAATATCCGGCGCACTCGCTATCAGAGCCTTTTTTAAATGCTCGACATTCGCTTGTTCTGATGTTTCTGATGGTCCGAGGATAACAATCGTCATTTGGTATTGCTTGTATCAACCGCAAATTAAGTCAAATATTTTCAGCGAAAAACCCTTTGTTGTTTATTGCTTCGCTTCAGGATCACTTCGGCCATCAAATAGCGTTAGTACGCACGGTTAGGCGATTCGACTTCGGATGATTGAGACGGCTAGCGCGCCAGCCCTCTTTTTAGCCGGTCAGCGATACTCCAACTGACGCCGCGCTCCCGCGCTTCGATGACCAAAGACCTACCGCGTTGCCGTTCAATCTCCGGTCGCCACGGCACCATGACAAACGCTTTCTCATTGCCGACAATGGCCATTCTACCTTGTGCAAGATCGGTCGTGCGCTCAAATTTTCCCTCGAAACCTTCTCCAGTTTCTAGCACCCTGTGCGAACGTTGAGTTCGCCTGGATTCTGCCTCACCCGCTCGGCGCAGCTCCTCCAACCTTAATTGCTGTCTTACGTCAGCGTTCAGCCCGGTTTCTCCCTCTTTGAGCAATCCTTTGCCGCGCAAGAAAGCAATGCGGGCTCTACGCGCTTCGGAAAATTGTTTACTCTCTGCCAGGTCTGGATGCCTATCTTCGCTGTCGAGCCAAGTCTGCGCATGGACTTTGATCTGCGCTTCAATCGACGTCCATGAATGCACTTTCATGGCTACGCTTCCAGTCTTAGCCGCTTCAAATTCTGCGGCCTTTTCGATGAAGTCATCAGCTATTTCCCAAACCCCTTGGCCATTTCGATTCACGATGCCCGCTCTGCGGAGCGCATCAAGTCTTCGCTTATGCGCGAGTCGATAAGCGCTCGAAGCGGACGGATCGGCGTCTGCATGCAATTCATCCGAATAGACCCCGCCGCTTCGGGAAGCGATCTCAGCAATCGTGCGATCGGCCTTTCTAGGCCTTAAAGGTCTCGGCCTTAGCTCAACTACCGCGCCTAAAGGCGGTGACGCCCCGCCCAGTTCATCTGTTACAGGCGCGTACCATGGCGTTCCGTGAAAATCCTCCACAAGCATAAACCGCCGGTCTTTCAATTCGTCTTCCGGCCCATGCTGTATCACGACCCCGATGATGGGTGGCGTATCACCAGTTCGCTCATCGAAGAACCGAACCTTCGACACATCTTTTCCAGGCTCTACCCCAGCAGCCAAAGTGCGGATGATATCGCCTTTGCGCCCCATCGCTTTCAGAGCCCTCTCCCAGTGAGGGGCGAGTTCCCATCGCCCGTCTCCCAGGTTCTTGGCAAGATGGAGCTGCTCAAGGTGAGACAGACGTTGCTCTTGCAGACTGTTTTTGAACCGCCCGATAGCACCTGACCCGGGCGAAACGTCTAAAGCGCCTTTATTCGATTGCTCCGCGAGCTCTCGATCCAGACCTGTGAACCGGTCATTTGTTATCTCGCGATGCCTCGATTTAGCGATCTCGATATCGCGCCTTGGGCCAAGTTCTTGCGTGAGGGTTTCTTCGGCCCGCGCGCGCAAGCCTTTCATAAGATAGTCACGGGCGATGACGAGGTCCTGACCCATGCTGTCCTTGCCGCGAACAACAATATGAGTGTGCGGATGACCTGTGTTGTGGTGATCAACGGCAACCCAGTCGAGCTTTGTACTGAGATCACGCTCCATCTCCGACATGAGCCTGCGCGTCGTTTCTTTAAGGTTGCCTAATTGGTCTGCGTCTTCTGGTGAGACAATAATGCGGAACTGATGGCGGTCATCCATGCTACGCTCGGCGAATGCACGGCCATCCACTTCGCTATCATCGCGTCCATAGAGCTGGCCACCTGATCCATCCCTGTCGACACCATCTCGTTGAATGTAATCAATGTGCCGAGAATAGGCCCTTATCCCGATGCCTGTTTTCGCGCGCGCTATGTGAACTTTAACCACAACCCGGCGAAGTCGCATGCGGGGCAGTCTTTGGGACCTTATACGGGCATGCAGTCCTGCCGCGTTACCTCTGCCTATGCGTGCCCCGGTGAAAGCGGGTTTTGTTTGCGGTGCAGACAACTGCCGTGCTGCTTTGAGCAGTCTGGACCGAAAGCGCTTTGACGACCCGGCCCCAGTGTCTCTAAGCTTACCGAGGCGCGGTGTGAAGTCTGCGTCGCCGCTCATATGGTGCGTCCTGCGTCTATGCACCTGAAAAGTTCAATAGAACCAGCAAGGACGAGAATATTCGTGCACCACATATTCCGGCATAAGGCGCCAAAAAAGAGATGTGCAGACAATACCTTATGCACCTGTTGGTGCATGAGCTTCAATCTTGCCCGTCCGGGTTCGCTGTCAAATCTGATGCCTCCTTTCGCCGCTTTATGCCGCCATATGCCGGAACACGCCGCCATTTCTATTCAGCGCCATTCCAGAATGAGCTGGGCAGTGCTTTGAATATCGCTCAGATTGGTCGGTCCGAAGTAGCGACCATCCAGAGAATCTGGGTGCCGATTCATCAAAAACACCTGGCTTTCATCGAGAAGGAAACAGCCGTCCCATGAGGGCAGTTCTTGCCCAAATGAATCTATTTGTTTGACGGTGCCATGTGGGATTTCATTGATCTGAATACGTCCATTCATCCTACAAATTTCATCCCCTGGCATACCGGCGATACGCTTCAAAAGAGGCCAATCTTTTCCGACAAACCCTCTCTGGTTTGCCCAAACCGCCTCAGGGCTCTTGGCTGAAACGACAACCCAACGGCCAAGGGTGAATGGCTTGTCGTTCAGCCAATAAAGCCCCATTGGCGCGCTTGCCGTTCGGTTCCAAAGTAGCCTTTCTGAGGGAGAAAACACTATCCCGAAGAGGGAGAGACACACGCCTGTAATCATCAGGCTCAAGAATAATTTACGCATGGTTTCACCGAAGAGGCTCACCGGTAGAAACCCACCTTTGGCCTTCTGACCAGTCGACCAAGTCGGCTTTCGTGTAATAGACACGCCAACCATGTTTTCGATAAATGGGCCCGCGTCCCTGATACCGATAATGACTGAGAGTAATGGGTGACAGGTGCAGAAATTCGGCGGCTTCCTGCGCGGTGAGAAGCTCGGGTAACTCCGAACTACCCTTGGGGTTTTGATTATTCTTTGCCATGATCAGACGCTCCTTTTCGATGTTTCCTTTCGCGGAAAAGCATGCCGCCACATGCCGCAATTCATAGCCGTAAAAAGTCCCATCTGAATTTTCCGCCCCGTTATTAACCCTGCAGTTCCAATACAAAACCGCCCCGGAGAAGATCTCCGAGGCGGCCTGTTTTGAGCGATGTTCTAGCCTAATCGCGCGGGTTCCAGAGGATTACGTGTCGCCCCTTCTTGCCTTTCACGGGGGCGAGGTTTGCGTAGACCTTGCGCGGCCCTATCTGCGGGTCTGCAAGGGTGATCGAGACATATTCTCTGCCGCTTGCCTTAGCCTTTCTGAGCCAGCCGCCGCCAATTTCGGTTGAGGTTTCACCGGCATAGATGCGGTAGTCTGGCTGACCATCGGCGGCTTTTTCCGCGTTCCTCTCTATGCGGATTGAGCTGGTGAGGTTCATCATTGCAAGAGCGCCTTCGAAGCCTGATTTGGTTTCGCTTACATATCCGAGTGCGTTGGCCATGGTGTAGTTCCTTTCGTTTCCATGTGTCTCTAGGGACACCTTGTCCCCGTCGACGCCGGACCGCTCGGGCGACGCTGGACGGGCCTGAACCGGAACGGGCGAAACGCCAGTGAAGCACCGGCTCGGCGAAGAATTTTGATGCGCGAGGAGCCGCGTATGCGGCGGGGAAAATTCTTCCTAAGGGCAGGTTTCAAGGGCCGGAGAGCGTCGTCCAGGTCATACGGCAAGAGACGGGAAAAGGGGTCCGGAAGCCACTTTCGGAAACGTAACGCACAATTGTGGTCAACACTTCGGAGACCCCATTATAAACAAAAAAGGCGAGCGGTGAGCGCTTCGCTCCGATGATTTATGATCAGCATTCTTCGCTATATGGGACAGTTAAAACCGCCCGATGATTGCCACCGGGCGGCTCCCTCATCCGCCTGAACAGGAGACAAACAGTCAGGCGGCATTTAGCTCACCGAAGGCTTGCGTCTCAGTGATTTCAGGCGCGCGCGGGGCTGGCGTCGAGCGCTGCGCAAAGTCGACGGGCGGCGGCGATCCCGGTGGCGAGTGCTTCGGGCAACAGATCCTGTGCAGCCTCGGTGAGGTAAGCATTATCGCCATCAGGATAGTTGGCCTCAATGCCCCAAAGTCTCGCTGCATCAGCGTCTAAGATGACGCCTTCCAGCGCAATCGAAAGCACGACCCCGCAATAGAACCATTCATCTTTGCGCCATGCCTCCATGACCGCTTCAGCTCTAGCCTGCGCGTCCGCAAAACGTCGCCGGTGGTTCGATCCGGGGCCAATAAATCCCGGCGCGTCTTTGTAAAGCGATGGCCAGAATCCGTCTTGGCGTTCGTCGGGCGCATCGGGGCAATCGTCGCGCGCAATGCGCGCGACGATCTTAAAGCCAGCGACTTCGCAGGTGATGCTGTCGCCTTCACAAACGACGTCAGAGAAGCGTTCAGTGAAAGCCATGATCAGCGGCTCCAGAAGATATGGACTTCATCGAAGCCTGTCTGGAACACCATGATCTCGCCATTCAGCGCCATGTCGCGGGCAAGCGCCTGCCAGTCGATATAGTAGCGAAGGCTCTCGGGAATCTCGGTGCCGGTGTCCTCGTGCAGCTGCTCGGCAAAGTCTGCAGCGCTAAGATATTCGCCAGCATACTCCTCGAATGCGGCGCGCGCCTCGGTCAGATCGTCACCGAAATGCGCAAGCACCTTGGCGCCAAGTTCGCCGTGCTCCTCAATGAAATCTGCTAACTCGCACACAGTCTCGAATGAGGCGTATTCGGAAAGATTCGCGCCTTCGAAGCCTTCATAGTCATGGATTGCCCATTCTTCAGCATCTGGAATTGGCGAAGCCGCAAGCATGGCGCGGACTGAGTCCATGATCTCGTCGGGGCTCGTCGCATCGATCCAGCGTCCGTGCAGGCAGCCATTATTATAGGCCGCAAGGCAGGCTACGTAGATGCGGCGTTTCTCGCGAAGCGTGGGCGCGGCGCTTGGTGTTTGCGGGTGGTGGGTTAGTGGTTCGGTCATGTCAGTCTCCTTTGCGCCGCCTCGCATTCTTTCCCGCATCAGGCGGGAGTGGGCGGCGAAAAGGTGCTTGGCCGGAGCGCATTAGGGCGCGGCGCAAGGGGTGGCTGAAGGTAGGATACCTATAGACGCTACATTACGAAAAAGTCCCGCCCCCTTGCGCTGTGACCGCGCTCTGGCAGATGCACCGTCCGCCCAATTCCGACTGTTTGGAAACTCTATTGAGGCGTTAAGGAACTAGGAATGATCGCGTACGTCTTGCCGGTGACCATCCTAAGCTAATGCGGCTTATAGCGGTCAGCATTCTCGAACTGCTGTTCGATAGCATTGAGCCAATTATCGATCTCTAGGGCAACGCTTTCACCGCCCTCAGATGAACGAACTTCGTGTAATTCGCGACGTGCCGCCTGCAATGTTCGCCAAAGCTTGTCGTCTTCGTGTTCTGCAAAGAGACGCTCTGAGATTGCGCTGCCAATGCTGGCGCGTTCTGTTTCTGAAAGTCGTTCGGGGGCCGAACAATAGACAAGGCGTTGGGCGAGTTGACGAAAACGAGTATCATCGAATTCTCTGACGAGGCGGGATCGGGCCGCCCAGTCCCCTCGGTGAAACGCTTCCATTTTTTCGTTGTCTGCGCGGGACGGAAACCCGTCGAATATCCTTTGCTCCAAGTGGTCCGGTTCAGGCCACGGCTCAGCAAGTTTTTCCATTAAATCGATCATCCGCGTGCAAGCGTCCTCATCGCCCGCGAGCGAATGACTGACCTGAAGCAATGACGGATCGATCTGGATATCAAACTGACGGGCGGCTTCCTCATCGAGAACGATTGGAGCCTTATTCAAGGCGATTTGCCGGATCGGTTTGGGTGACGCAGATAACTGCCTCAACAAAGATTCCTCTTCAAGCGAGAAAACGGACGGCCAATCGACTTCAAGTCTAGCGATGCTTGCCGCACTGGTATTGCTTCCTCGCTGATCGATCCGTTGCCCCCACCAAACGCTCGGGCCATTCATAAAATACTCGACAATGAGAACAGGCTTTCCAAACGCAAGGCTCGAAACCATCGCCGATTTTGGGGACGAATGCACCGAACTTTGCCAAAGCTCAGGACAGCGTTCGGCCAGCAAGCAAGCGATATGAATCGTAGCCTCGACATCCGCCAAAGCGTCATGTGCATTTTCGTGCGAGAACCCGTTCAAGGGTGCTAACTGGTCGAGCTTGAACCCCGTACGCCCGCGCGGCGTCAAAGGATATTGGAACGCACCGGGATAAAGGTGCGATGCGGCCTGTACGAGCGGCAGAATATCCATTCGAGAATTGTTGTTCGTAACGGTGAGATAGGGAGGATGTAGGGTCTGCCAGAACGCACGCTGAAGCAATGGTTCATCGAAACGAATGGAGTTATAGCCAACATAAACAGCCGGTCCCCAGGCCTCCATTCGATGGCGAATTTCGCTCATCATATCGTAGAAGCTTGGTAAGCCCTCGCCATCAAGCATGCTCGGTGTGACGCCAGTGACCTTCAACGCCATGGGCGCAGGAATGACCCACGGAAGGCGCTGACAGCGCATTTCAAAACGGTCGACCTCTTGTAAGTTTTCATCTGTCAAGATCGCTGCAAACTGCAGGATTTGATCGAAAACTGTATTGGTTCCCGTTGTTTCGGTGTCGTAGAAAACGAACAGTGCTTTTCTCCCCGGGCTCGCGATGCGCGTCGTATATACGAGCGTTCAATCTCAGGTATATTGCTGACGAATCTGCGTCTAGTGGTGTAGGCGAGCAAGTGTTTTGATCAGGTGGGGCCAAATCGTTGACTAAAAAAAGCGAATAAAGAATTTTTCCTCAAAGGAAAAAAGCCTCTGCACTGCGATGCAGATCAATATAAGCTGCCTCTAAACTCAAAAGAACATCCGATCATTTATGACATTTGAACTCAGAATCGCCCCTCCCACAAATCGCCGCCCTTCTTCAGGAGCGCGCGCAAAGATACGTGGTTCTGTGTGGAAAGTGCAGCGAGTCGAAACAGACGGTGCATCAAATTTTCTGCACTGCCTCGGGCTCACTGGGATCGTTAAGGGTAAGACCTCCACTTTTATTGATCGATTGGAGCCCGACCTTGAGCTGCTTGATCCAGCAAATCTGACACTCGTCGCTGACCCTTCCAGTAACTTCCGCAATACAAAGCTCTATCTCGAAGCGGCGTTTCGCAATGCACCACCAACGGGACAAGGTCCTTTGGTCCTTGGTAAGGCGGCAATTGACGATCTTAGTTTCCAGCACAAGCCGGTGGAAATGGCTTTGGCGCAATCAAGGGTGCGCTTACTCATCGCTGATGATGTGGGACTGGGGAAAACGCTGGAAGCCGGGCTCGTCGCCTCGGAGCTAATTTTACGCCATCGTGCGGATCGAATTCTGGTTGTCTCAACTCGCGCCATGCTGAACCAGTTTCAACGGGAATTCTGGACGAGGTTTTCAATTCCCCTTGCGAGACTTGATAGCGCAGCCATCAAAAGGATGCGTAACGCCATCCCCTCAAACTATAATGTCTTCGACCAGTTTGACCGAGCTATCGTATCAATCGATACGCTCAAAAAAGACCTACAATATCGGGTCGCACTGGAAAATTCGCGTTGGGATCTGATTATAATTGATGAGGCTCATAATGTTGCGGCCCGAAAATCTGCATCAGGATCAAAGAGCCAAAGAGCAAAGCTTGCAGAACTGTTAGCTGCTCAGACGGATGCGCTGCTTCTACTGACTGCGACCCCGCATGACGGATCAGCCGGTTCCTTTGCCAGCCTCATCGAGATGCTTGATCCAACTCGCGTCCCTGACCCGGACTCACTCAGCAGGGCCGACATTGAAGATCTTGTCGTGCGCCGTTTCCGGTCGTCGCCTGATGTTATGGCGGATATTCGTCGACATGTGCCGTCCAGAATTCTCAAAGCTCGACACTTTCCACTCTCGAGCCAGGAAGACGCCGCTTATGATTGTGTCGCCACGTTAAAGCTCGATCTTGATTCTGAACCGGGTGCCCCGAGCAAGGCAATCGACCTCTTCCGCACTACGCTGGCGAAAGCTCTGTTTTCAAGCCCAATGGCCTGCCTCGAAACGGTCCAAGGCCGTTTGAAGCGAATGGCCGCTGGCACGGCAAAGGGGTCAGATGCAGATAGAACGAGGCTCGAAACACTCAGCAGCGTTCTTGAATCGATCGGTCCGGACGAATTCAGTAAGTATCAGAACCTACTTGCCCTGCTCAAGGAGCTGAACTGGACCGGGCGAGCGTCACGCGATCGCTTGGTGATATTTTCAGAACGGATTGCAACGCTTGAGTGGCTGAAAACCCGGCTGGCCAAAGATTTATCGCTTAGTGACGACGCCATTGGCAAGGTAGATGGCGCCTCGGTCGAGGCAGACGAGAATACACAGAAAACGCTGGAGGATTTTGGCCAAGAGGGCTCAAAGATCCGAATACTTCTTGCCTCAGACATGGCATCTGAAGGCTTGAACCTGCATTTCCAAAGCCACCGTTTGATCCATTTTGATCTGCCTTGGTCACTGCTTCGGTTTCAACAGCGCAATGGCCGGATTGATCGATACGGCCAGGACAGACAACCGGAAATCTATTATTTCATCGGCGAGAGCACCCATGAGCGTGTGCGTGATATGTGGGTGCTGGATAAGCTGGTCGCTAAGGATGAAGCGGCTCAGGACGGTATTGGCGACCCAGCTGTTTTTCTGGGGCGCGGAGACATCGAGGGTGAGGAAGAGGTTGTTGCTGAAGCGATCGCAGATGGCATTGGCGAGGACGCCTTTGAGCAACAGTTGAACGCCCGCGTTGCGGTGGACACCGATGTTACGCCCTCTGATGATTGGGACCTCTTGTTTCAAGAATACGAGGGATCGCAAGTGCCGGCCACTTCGACCAGCCTTGAACCTCCGCGTCTTTATCCGGACACGTTCTCTTTCGCAGCAGACATGTTGAACGGCCTGTCTCAACGTACATTACAAAATCTGGAAATCGATGAAATTGAGCGCATCATCCGTTTTCGGCTGCCAGATGATCTGCGGGCCAATGACGCGTTCGGATATAGCGGTAAAAATTCGGTCGATGACCGCTATATGCCTGCCGAGGCCTTGGGCTCTGGCGAACGCATAGAATTGACTGACAATGAGCAGGCGGTTGCAGCGGCGATTGGGCAGGCTCGCGCTGCCGAGCGTGCGTGGCCCAGCCTTCAGTATCTTTGGGACGTTCATCCGATCGTTCAGTGGCTAGGCGACCGTGCGGAGTCGCTTTTTGCGCACGGCGAAGCGCCTTTATGTGACGTACAATCGGGACTTGAACAGGACGAGATCGCGGTACTCGCGCATGGATCTGTGGTCGACAAACTCGGGCGACCAGCAAGCGATCTCTGGGGCGTCGTCATCCTGCGTCGCGGGCAAGTGATACATATCGAAAAAGATGTCGCAGGCTTTTTGGAGCGGATCGGGTTTCGGGCCGACACCCCGAATCCGGCGCGCGACCTTAAACCACCGTCTTCGACCATACTTGAGCTTGCCGTGGAGGCATTTCAAACTGAACTCACCAAGGCTCGCTCTTCGAAACAGGCCGAGCTCGACGCCGTTGCAGATCAAATTCAAACACGCCTTGACGGGTTTAAAGACCGTTTCGACACGCAGCTCTATTTGCGCTTTGGCGATAGCATGAATGGCGCAAACGTAAGTCTTCCGGAGCGAGCGAAGCTCGGCCGCAAAGCGGCGCTAGAGCGAAAGACCGAAGCGATGTTCAACAAGTGGCAGGAGTGGATTGCGACAAGCTGCTCGCTCGCAGACGACCCAAATCCCCATGTCGACATCAAAGCCGTGTTCAGGAGCTATGATCATGGCGTTTGAACTGTTTGGAATTGAAAACGAGAACGACTTCTATCCGACAGCCTTTTTGTCCTCGGCGCTGGAGGCAGAGGTTGCTGACGCGATCGCAAGATGGGCTTCGGAAGAAAGCGCTCAATCCCCCGACGCCCGGCTGGAGCCGATCGCAGGTGATTATCTTCGGCTATTGAGCCGCATTCGTCAGGCAGGAACGCGCGAGGCCGCATTAGAGAGCGCTAAAGCAGCTTTGTCCCTGATAGTTCCGGCGCTCGGCTATGATTACCGACGCGGTTTTGCCGAACTATCATCTGGGAAGAGTGCCCCGATATTGTCGCGCGTTTCAGATGGCGACGGACATGACCGCCTCTGGATCATCGAAGCACCTGTGCCTGGCAAGGAGGATGAAGCGATTGATCCCCTGTCACTTACATTTTCTTGCGAGCAAGCAACTGAGGCTTCAGCAGACGAGATTGACACACACTCATCCATTGAGGATTTGATCTCTACAGGCATCTTCAATCTTGATGCACCGCCCCGATTTGTGATTGTCGCTTCGCCTTCCCAGCTCGTTCTCGTTGATCGGAACAAATGGGCTAGCCGCGCAGTTTTACGCTTTGATCTCCAAGAAATTTTCAGCCGTACTGACAGGCCGACTTTTCAAGCCATGGCATGTTTTCTGGCCAGAGAAGCCCGAGTCCCGCGAACGGGAATTCCGCTTGCAGAGCGTCTGGAAGAAGAAGCTCAGCGTCATGCGAATGCGGTTACGTCTTCTTTAAAAAAGACTGTCCGCGAAGCGATTGAGATCCTTGGCAACGAGGTGCTCGCCGCATGTGAGAATAAATATCCGAAAGGCCACCCGCGCGCAGGCGTGTGGATCCAGAGTGAAGATCTCTCTATCGAGTGCCTTCGCTACATGTATCGGCTTCTTTTCCTGTTTTACGCCGAAGCCAATCCAAGGCTCGGGATCATGCCGATGAAAGACCCTGCTTATCTCAGCGGATATAGTCTGGAAGCGCTGCGCGGTCTTGAATCGGTTCGCCTACGGACCGTTGAGGATCGCGAAGGTACTTATATCTGGGACAGTCTGCAGCGTCTGCTTGGATTGATGTTTGAAGGCCTCGAACCAAGGCAAATCGGCGCCAGCAAGTCCTTCACGCTGCCGCGCGTCCGGGTATCGCTTCTTGATCCAGCAAGCACGCCGATCCTTTCGCGTGTGCGATTGCGGAACGAAGCGCTCCAAAAGATCATTCGCCTGCTCTCTTTGAAACGAGACAAGGCTGGCACGGGCCGGATCTCTTATGCGCAGCTGGGGATTGGTCAGCTCGGCGCCGTCTATGAAACGCTGATTTCATTTACCGGCTTTGTCGCCAAGAGCGATCTGATTGAACTCATCCCGGGTAAAGGCAGCAGCGACAGCGACGATGAGGACGTTGATGTATCGGCTGACGAAGACGATCAGACAGAGGAGCAAGAAGACGATGCGTATTCGGCTCAAGACAAGATTGATCCGCTAGCACCGAGTTATTTTGTCGAGCGAAGCCGCGCAGATGAGTTTACGGTAGAGCAAATTGTTTATGACGGCACAGAGCCGCGCATCTACAAAAAGGGCAGTTTTGTTTATCGCCTCGCGGGACGCGACCGCCAGAAATCGGCCTCCTACTATACGCCCGAACCGCTGGCGCGCCTTCTGGTCAAACACGCGCTCATGGAGCGCTGCAAAGATCTGAAGGCAGATGAGATTCTGGAACTGAAAGTCCTGGAGCCTGCAATGGGTTCTGCAGCGTTCCTTGTGGAAACGACCAATCAGTTGGCTGATCTATATCTAGAAAGAAAGCAGGAAGAGACCAAGCAGCGTATTGCGCAAGAAGACTATTTCGAGGAGCGTCAACGCGTCAGAGCCTATATCGCAGATCGCAATTGCTTTGGCGTGGACCTGAACCCGATTGCTGTTGAGCTTGGCCAGATATCTCTCTGGCTGAACAGTTTGCATAAGGGTGACTTCTCTCCCTGGTTTGGCGATCAGCTTCACGCGGGCAACTCTTTGATCGGCGCACGGCGCGCGAGTTATCCCGCTCGCCTTCTGAAAACAAAGAAAGCGAAAGACCTGTGGCTGAATGAAAAGCCGGAAGAAATTGGCTGGCGCGGCACGCGTCCTGAAACCCATGTTTGGCAGTTCTTGCTGCCCGCTAAGGATATGGCCAAGTTCGATACGGAAAAATCGGTCAAGGCCTTTGCGGGCCCCGCACAAGACGCAATCAAAGCCTGGCGTAAGGGTGGCTTCTTTGCGCCATTTGCCGATCACGAAGTCAAATTGCTGGAACAACTTTCCGAGGCCGCAGATGCGCTCTTCGAAGCTGTGGCCGATGATCTGAAAGAGATGCGCGAAAGCAGCAATGATGAAATAACGATTTGGCCCAACAGAACGATGGCCGGGGTAACCGGTCTCGATTACAAATCGAAGCTTGAACGGTTGCGGGTTCTTCAGGGTGAAGAACATGTCTCCAACTCGCTGCCCTATCAGCGTCTGAAGACCGCGATGGACGCCTGGTGCGCGCTCTGGCTCTGGCCGCTTGATCAGACAGACAAGCTACCCAGTCGCCGAGAGTTCCTGCTTGGGCTGACATCGATTTTGAAAGGCGGCATCACATCAAGCGGTGAGTTGACTATTCCCGGTGCGGAAGACGCCGAACCGGCACAGGCTAACTGGATTGAGCGGCAAGAGGCAGCAGACGCGCTCGCGTCCGAACTTCCCTCATCAGGTCAACAAAGCGCGCTGTTCCAAGCCACAGATATCGATGCTCTGATTGATGCATCGCCCTGGCTCAAGGTAGCGCAAGACGTTGCTGCCCGCGAACGGTTCACACATTACGATCTGATCTTCGCTGACATCCTGCGCGAACGCGGCGGCTTCGACGTCATCGTCGGAAACCCACCTTGGGCAAAGCCGAGCTGGAATGAGGGTGACGTCCTGGCTGACCTAGATCCTTCGCACCTTGGTTTATCCGCATCTCAAGCGAAAAATATCCTCGCAGATGCACTCGCAAAGCTTGGCAAGGAAAAGCAATTTCTCAGCGAATTCGTTTCAACACGAGGCGCTATGGCGGTCACGAGCTCGGAACAAATGAATCCTTTTGCTGGAGGTGGTTCGAATAACCTCTATCGCTGTTTCATCGATCTTTCTTTCCGCGTAGTGGCACCCGAAGGCTATGCCGCACTGATCCATCAAGATGGGCATCTCGGTGATCCGAAATCCGGAAAATTTCGACGACACTGGTACGCGCGCGCCGCAAAGCACTTTGAATTTATCAACCGTATGAAATCTAGGAATTTCATGGAGGTGGACCACAACGTTAGGTTCAGCCTAAATATTTATCGCGGTCAGGAACGTAATATAGACTTCGAACAATTTACTTATGCGTTCACGGCTGCGCAGATTGAAGACTCCTATGCTGATAGGGATGGTATCGGCCCCATCCCTAGTATTAAGAATTCGGCAGGTAACTGGGATACCCGCGGGCACCGCGAGCGCGTAATACGAATCGATCATAACGCGCTTTCCGTGATCCATTCGCTCTCCGAGGATCAAGTTGTTGCCATTGAAGAAGCTAGGTTCATCCAGCCCTATTCGAATCGAACGCTCGATGTTTTTCGTCAAATGGCGAAATTTCCTAAACTTGACGCATCAATCCCGAAAATCACAGACAGATCAAGAGAAACTACTGGTGACAACGCGGTCGATCTTCCTTTGTGGCAAATGTCTGCACACTGGCATGAAACAGGTGCGCAGAAGGAAGGGATAATCCGACGAGAAACTGCATTTTATCCGTTGAACCAGATGATCATCCAAGGTCCGCTTTTTCATGTTGGAAACCCGCTCTACAAAAGCCCAAAGGCCAATTCGCGCACTAATGCCGATTACGATGTTATCGATCTAACCAATACACCCGATGACTATTTGCCGCGTACAAATTATGGTCCTGTTTTGGAAATAGCTGGTTATCGAAAGCTTGTAACTAGATGTCGTTGGGACCCGACAAAATACCATGCAGACTTTTACCGCGTGGCATTTCGGAACATGATTGCACTCAATGGCGAACGCAGCTTGATAGCAGCGATTATTCCTAGGGATCTCACACATATTCATAAGGTAGAAAGTCTAGCTTGTGCTGACTCATCACACACTCTGACTATCCATTCTCTCTCCTGTTCGATCCCATTTGATTACCTAATCAAGGCAAACGGTCGAGGTGATCTCTTCGCTTCAGATATTGCTCGTTGGCCATATCCAGATTTGGGAGACACCGCTAAACACCGCTCGCTACGTCTCGCTTGCCTGACCATTGAATATGCTGACCTCTGGAACCAACACGCACCGACACTTGCTCCACTTCCATGGTCTTCGAATGATTGCCGCCTATTAGCTGACGGTCTCGTTGAAGGCCCCGCTCAATGTGACCGCACAGCAGCTTTGCGAACTGAATTCGCCCGCCGCATGGCGCTCGTCGAAATCGACGTTCTCGTCGCACAAGCGTTCGGTTTAACCCTCGACCAGCTGATTGAGATCTACCGCATCTACTTCCCCGTACTTCAAGAGAACGAGGCTGGCACATGGTATGATCAAAACGGACGTATCGTCTGGACGTGTTCAAAGGGCTTACCGGGCATTGGCTGGCTGGACGAAAAGGGCAAAAGCCCCGGTCGCAAAGCTTGGGAAAAACTCCTCGAAGAGATATCGTTGCACCCCGCCGACGAGCAGATCCTTACCTGCACTGCGACTGATGACACTCAGCCCGGCGGGCCACGCGAGGTTACGCGCACGTTCCAGGGCCCTTTCACAAAATGCGACCGGGTTGAAGACTATAAACGCGCCTGGACGTTCTTTGAAGCGCATAAAAAGGAGGAGGAAGCGGCATGAACCCAATCCTCCTTGGAAAGCAGGTCGAAGACGGTCTGAAAGACCTTGTCCGGTCGAGCTTTGAAACCACGAGCTCCGCCTTCGACGGCATGATCGAGACGTTTCTCGACACTCCCGGCAATTTCATCAAGGGCCCCTGGCTTTCGGTTGATATGCCGTTCCGTTCCTCAAGCACGTCCAGCGAACCTTTCCCTGACGTGCCTCTCGGCTTCAGGCCACATAGGCATCAGGAACTCGCCTTTGACAGACTGCGCGCGCCCAGTGCGAGGTCGACCCTGGTCGCAACCGGCACGGGTTCGGGAAAGACGGAATGTTATCTCTGGCCGATCCTCGATGCCTGCCGGGCAAACAAAGACCAACCCGGCATCAAAGCCATTATCATCTATCCGATGAATGCCTTGGCGACGGACCAATCGCGGCGGATCGCAAAAGCGATTGATAAAATCCCCGCATTGAATGGCGTGCGGTGCGGGATTTACGCGGACGCTGAGCCTAAGCCAGCGAGCGATGTGATGACTAAAACGGATGTCATCACCAGCCGGGAAGAAATGCGCAGAAACCCGCCTGACATTCTGCTCACCAATTATAAAATGCTGGACTATTTGCTCTTGCGCGGCAGGGACAAAAGGCTGTGGGCGAAAAATACCCCTGAGACGTTGCGCTATGTCGTGGTCGACGAGCTTCACACGTTTGATGGCGCGCAAGGCGCTGATCTGGCACTCTTAATCCGGCGTTTGAAAGCGCGTCTCGCGACACCGGAAAATTATCTCGCCTGTGTTGGATCATCTGCGACGCTCGGCAGCGGAGAGGATGCAGCAGACAGGCTTGTTACCTATGCTCAGGATTTGTTCGGTGAAACCTTTGATACAGGCAGCGTCATCCGTGAAGACCGGTTGAAGACGCATGAATATCTGGAAAGCATCGACTTTGCCGACCTGCCAGACCCATCCGCCATTACTCGAGCTGTGGCTGATGGGGTGGAGCAAAAACAGGGCGAGGTTGCCCACGCTTTAGCGCAGCTCTTCTTCGAAGATTTCGATCCTACGAGCGCTTATTTCGACAAAAGCATAACGGATGATCCGACAAGCGATGAGTGGCGAATTGCTTTGGGTTCAAAGCTGCGCGCTCACGTCGCCTTCCACCGAGTGTTGGAAGCTATCCAGGCAAGCGGCAAGGCGGCCTCACTTGAAAGCGCGGTGGAGGAACTCGCCGGGGCAAGATTGTTCCGGGCGGGCTGGAGTAATTCTGAGCTCGCCGCGCTCGTCGAAGCCGTTGTGATTTTGACGTCCTGGGCGCGTCGGGAGTTGGGCGGGCGCGTCCAACCCCTTCTCAATGTTCGCGTTCAGACTTGGGCGCGTGAGATGGGGCGAATGGTGGCGACCTTGCCGCGTCCATTAGAGACCGGAACGCAACAGCCTGCTATTCTTCACCACTCTGACGATCTTGAGGACTTTGACCTTGAAAAGGCATTACCGGTTGTCATGTGCCGACATTGTGGAACCAGCGGCCAAATCTGCCGCATGGGAGAAAGCAGCAACTCGTTATGGGCTCCACTTGAAACGCTCTATTCGGATTTCTTTGAGGGTGGTGACCGAGTACGCATTCTCTACTTTGAAGAGATCCAAAGGCTTTCAAAAGCAAGAGGATATGGCGCAGTTGTTCCGCTAAGCGTGAACCCCGACACTCTTGAATACAAAACGGGCGATGATGCGGGATCCGCCGAAGGGTTTATGCCTGTCTGGTTATACGATCCGGTCAATGAGCGCCGCTTTGTTGATCGTACATGCCCATCTTGCGGGACGGCGCACAGTCTACAGATCCTCGGCCTACGGTCAGCTCGGCTCACTGCAGCGCTCTCGACGGCTCTATTTAACTCAGATCATCATGAAGAGCAGGATCATGAAAAACCGCGTGTCCTGATTTTCTCCGATTCCGTTCAGGATGCGGCTCAACGCGCAGCGGTCACAGAAATCCGAAACGTCCAGACCGTTTTTCGAAAAGCGCTGTATAAACTTATTTCCAACTCTGATGGACCCGGCCCAACGCTCGATACATTGCTCAGCGGCGCTGTTGAAAGCTTGCGAAGCGAATTGGGTGACGCCGAGTTTATCGCAAAGTTTATCGCCCGCGATCAGACATGGCGTCAGCCTTATGTTGATCTGACCATTAGCGGTGATCCGCCGTCAGACCCTGGGTTTTCAAATGATGTTGCGCTTCGTCTTGGTTGGGAATTCTTTTCTGACCTCACCTACCGATCGCGAACGTCGCAAACCCTAGAAACCTCCCGGCTTTGTGTTGCGGACGTCCCTTCGTCGGCACTCATGGACGTCGCCGAGGATTTTCAAACAGCACTTCATGCGGATCTAGGCGCTGAATACGCTCTGGATCAGACGGAGGCCTTCGCCTTTTTGACGGGATTATCGATTCATTTGCGCCGTATGGGAGCGGTCACGCATGCATATGTGCAGGCAGCTGTAGAGCGTGGAACCGGAGCACGCGGCCCGAACTATTTCGGTGCGCGGCAAGTTCTGGGTCTTGGCAATCGCGGCGTACTCCCCCTTCCAAATCAGCGGACATCTGCAGCGCCGCGTTTACCAAGCTTGAGATCGCGCGCTGAGGGGTTTCAATTCGTTGGACGTGATCACGGCGCCAACTGGTATCGCGCATGGATCAACCGGTTCTTCGGAAAAGCTGCTGGCGGGTTTGGGACAAATCACACAGACATCTATCGCCATGCATTTGAGTCACTGGCCAGGCATTCGATAGCTCAGGAGGTAGCGACCTCCGGTAGCGATCCGGTTACCGCTTGGGCGTTAAGTCCGAGCGCTATTCTTGCAACATCGGACCTTGTGCATCTCACCTGCGACCAGTGTGGTCGCCAAGAAAGTCTTGCTGCAACAGATACTGAAACGCCGAAACATGCGTGCATGCGGATCGGGTGTGAAGGACATCTTGTTGAGCAAACGTTGGGAACCAGAACTCTCGACGCCTCCACCTATATGAAGGGGGTAATGGAGACGGCGCGCAATCACCGCGTTGTGGCGCGCGAGCATACGGGCATTCTGGAAACGGACGATCGTCGCCGGATCGAGAAACTCTTTATCGAAGGAGAGGCACCCTGGCATCCAAACTTGATATCAGCGACCCCCACACTCGAGATGGGGATAGATATTGGAGACCTTTCCACGCTCATTCTCGCATCTATGCCGCCGGAAGAAGCAAACTACGTCCAGCGCATAGGTCGAACCGGGCGTAGGGATGGGAACTCTCTGAATCTGACTTTGATCTCGGCACGTCCACATGATTTGCAGTTCTGGGAAGAACCAGGATCAATGCTGGCTGGTGAAGTTACACCGCCCGGTGTGCACCTCGAAGCGATTGCCGTCCTTAGGCGTCAGGCCGCTGCTTTTGCTCTTGATCGATTTGTCGCCGACAATGAGAAAGAAATTGATTATGGCAGTGTGAACTCAGCCATTTCGGCGCTAGAGCGATCATTGCAAACTGAATTTCCTTGCAACTGGTTCAATCATATCGAGGCCAATGCAGAAGCACTTGCAGGGAATTTTATCGCGATCCTTCCAGATGGTGTTCGAGCGCGCGAAACGATTGTCCGTCAGCTTCGCGATTTCCTGATCAGCGACGGAGAAGATGGACTACGTTACAAGGTCAGCGCGATATTCGGCGCAGCTTCAGAGGAGCGCAGCGAATTATTAGATCTTCAAAAGGTGCTCGATGGCGAGCGCCGACGATTGAAGAACCAATCCCCGCCGCCAACCGATTTAGATGAACAGCTCAGTAAACTGAAGCAAAGACGCGCGGAGATATCCCGAACTATCCGCGAGACCATAAATCAGGTTAAGGTCATCCAATTCCTGACCGATAGAGGGCTTCTGCCGAACTATGCTTTCCCTGAAGAAGGCGTGAAGCTGAAATCTATCATCGTAAAATCACGCGAAGCAGGAGACACGCAAGGCGATCAAGACACCGATTTAATCATCCGCGAATATCAGAGACCTGCCTCATCTGCATTGAGCGAATTTGCGCCTGACCAGACTTTTTACGCCGAGGGTCGGCAAGTCACCATTGATCGCATCGATCTTCGCTCAAAAGATATCGCAAACTGGCGATATTGTCCGAATTGTACGCATGCAGAACTCGATGCAACAGGGGCAGACAAATCTCAGTGTCCTCGTTGCAATAGTCCGATGTGGTCAGATTCTGGAGCCCGATCCGAAACGGTTGAATTGCGGTCTGTTGTGGCTTCGTCTAGCGAGCAAAAAGCAGCGATCCGTGATCTAGATGATCGCACAACTCGACAATATGACCGAGAGGTCTTCCCTAATTATGGGGTTGATGGAATCGAAGTCGCGTATGCGGCGAAAGATGGCAAAGCCCAAGCGCCGTTTGGATATGAGTTTGTCCCACAGTGCGAGTTTCGAGACATCAACTTCGGTCAGAAGACGTCAATGCGCTTAGGCGCTCCTATAGCAGGCCAGCAAAGACAATCACGACCTTTCCAAATTTGCCGCCACTGCGGCATGCTTCAGACTGACATTTTTGATCACGACCGCGATCAAAAACCCGGTCAGCATCAGGCCCGTTGTCCAGCAGACAAGATGGCGATGGAGCGCAAACACTGGGAAGCGCCTGTCTTCCTTATGCGACGTTTCACAACTGAAGCGCTTCGGCTGATTGTACCTGTCGCGGGTCGCGCCCAGGACGATGACATAAAGAGTTTCGTTGCAGCGATTGAGCTGGGTCTCAAGAAGCATTTTGCTGGCCGAGTGGATCACATTCGAAGCGTTGTCGTTGAAGAACGCTTAAAAAGCGGCGCAAGTGTGAAAAACCTTTACTTGTATGATGCGATCCCCGGCGGCTCTGGATATCTCAGGCAATTAGCAAGTAATCCCCAAACGCTTCTTCGCGTCTTTCGTCTTTCAGCAGCGGCTCTACGCGACTGTGCGTGCGCTGACCAAGACAACAAGAATGGCTGTTTCCGATGTGTGAAACCCTACCGGTCTCAGTTTGGTCCCGGCGAACCAAAGCGCGATCTCGCATTGCAGCTTGTGGAATCAGTGCTCGCCGACTGGGATGCATTGGTAGAGGTAAAAGAAGCCATCAATGATGTGCTTGGTGCGGACCTCGTCGAAAGTGAACTCGAGGCACGCTTTTTGGATGCGCTACAAAAGGCGTTTGGAGCCAAGGCACTCAAACCCATCATTTTTGCAAATGGACAAAGGGGCTTCCAGCTTCGCATTGAATCTCAAGGCGAAGAGGTCTTCTGGCAAATAGAACCACAGGTTCAGGTGGATAAGCGCTTTCCTGGACTGCCGGAGCGCCGGGTAGATTTTGTCCTTTCAAATACTGGGGATCGTGAAGGAAAGCCTATCATCGTTGAGCTTGATGGCTGGGAGTTTCATGCGCCTAGCATTGAACGCGACGTCGAAACCCGCATGCAAATGATTAAAAGTGGCCAGGCTGACGTTTGGACTCTGACTTGGGAAGACTTCGAGACAGATCCTGACGCCTCAGAAAACCCATTTGGACCAAGTTCTATCGAAGCCGGTCAGGAAGGAATTCTAGCGAGCCTTTTATCCGATCCGAAGTTCAAACCATTACATCGATTGTCCTCCAGCGTAGACTTGCTGCGCAATGGAAATTCCATGGATGCGCTTATCGCTCGATTGTCCAGCAGGCATTGGGAACCTGCCAAAGCGGCTATCCTTTTTGCCCGCGTCGCGATTGGCCCAAAGGGCGACGACGGTGAAGCCTTATCCGCGTTGAAGGTCTCTGAGGATGTAAAACTGTTTATTGAAGAAGGCGACCTTTTCGGGGCGGCCTCAGATAAAGGACTCCGTGTGCTCCTTGGGCTGCCCATGGGGTCGCCATTAGATATTGTTGATAAGGTTTCTGACGCGCGTCTAGTCGTGCACGGAGATATTGCCCCCTATTCCAGTGACAGACTTCACGACCCAAATGCGCGACGGATCTGGCGTGGTATGTGGCGCTGTTTGAACTTGTTGCAGGAGTGCGGCGGATTGCATGTTGTACTTCCTGAGCTTGAAACACTCGATGCGGCAATGCCTCAATCGCCCATCACCACAGAAAGCCTCATCACAGATATTATCTGGCAGGAGGTCGTTTCACTGGTTGATGAAAGCATGACTGACACAGTCAAAGCTATTTTCGATGCAGGTCTCCCGGTCCCGGATATGGTCGGAGAAGACCTAATGATAGGCGATACGGTTGCTGGCACCGTTGAACTTGGCTGGAGCGACGCGCAATTCGCCATCGCTTTCGAGCCGCTCGAAGTCGATGGTTGGAATATAACGACTGCGCATTTACCTGGATCGCCTGAATTTTCTGAATTCCTTCGCCGGGTGGTACGCGCAGTGTCTGGAGGATCGGAATGAGTGATACTCAATATCGTGTGTCGTTTGACATTGCATGCATGAAAGCCCTTCGCAAAGTGCCGTCGAAAGTCATGGAACGCTTTCATGACATGGTCCTGAAACTGATGGTTGACCCATCGCGGAGTGGATTGAACATCGAGTCGATTCAAGGCGCTCGCGACCCAGCCATGCGCTCATTCCGCATTGATCAAGGCTATAGAGCGATCGGTTATCTCCAAGGCGGTGACTTGCTGCTGCTCCACGTGGATGAGCATGACAAAGCCTATCGATGGGCAACGAACCGTACAGTTCAGTTTAATCCAAAACTCAATCGCATACAGGTGCTTGAGAGTGAGCAGCAAAACTTATCAGACACTGCCAGCGTCTCGTCACAAGCAAATAAGCAGGAACCGAACACTTCGGCGCCCCATGATGGGCCTCATTTATTTGACCCTTATACGAATGACGAATTATGCAATCTCGGCATTCCAGCTGAAAAATTGCCGCGCATTCGTAAATACCAATCTGAATCCGACTTGGAGGCTGATCAAGGAAACCTCGATGCGACAAGTTATGACATATTATTCTCGCTAGCGGCTGGGTTTTTGCTTGAGGATATTCCTGACCTCATCGCTCCACCGGTATCGCCCAAACCGATGTCGTTGGACTTTGCCGACGCACTCCGCACGGATGAAAGCCGCCAGGAAATATTTGTTCCAGAGGATGGAAATGAACTTCGTCGATTCCTCAACGGCGACTTAGAGGGATGGCGCGTCTTCCTTCATCCTGAACAAAGGCGCATCGCCTATCATAAGGGCTACAATGGACCAGCCCTTGTGCGTGGTGGTGCGGGCACGGGTAAAACGGTTGTCGCGATGCATCGCGCAAAATATCTTGCCGACGAAATTGTCAACGATCCCGGTCGGAAAGGCGACAAAGTCCTATTTACGACCTTTACATCGACGCTCGCTCGCGATGTGGAAGCCAATCTCAAAACGTTGTGTCCGGAGCATGTTTCGGGTGCAGACCCCGTTATAGAGGTGATAAACCTCGACCGATGGGTCGGAGATTTTCTGAAGCGACGCGGGTTTGAGCGTAGCATCGTTTATTTCGGAGAAGAGCGGGATCGACTCGATGATATCTGGTCCGAAATACTAGCTGATGCCGATCTGCCAACCGGGCTAACCGATGACTTTATCAAGGATGAATGGTCTCAAGTTATCCAGGCAAAGAGTGTGGGTTCTGAGAGAGACTACTTTTCGACAAAACGGGTCGGTCGCGGAACACCGCTTGATCGCCGCAAGCGCCGATCTCTTTGGTCTGTATTTGAATCCTATCGCGCCAAAATGGTGGATGAAGGACTGGCGGAACCGGATGACGCCTATCGCGAGGCTATTGCCATTTTGGAAAGCGAACGCACAAGACTGCCTTACACGTCAGTCGTGGTCGATGAAGCGCAGGATATGGGCGAACCCGCATTGCGACTTGTCCGAGCTATCGTTCCGAAAACGATCGCTGAAGATCGTAATTCCCTCTTCATCGTCGGCGACGCGCACCAGCGCATCTATGCGCGAAAAGCTTCTATGTCGTCTTGTGGCATTGAAGTTCGCGGTCGCGCACGCCGGTTGCGATTGAACTATCGGACTACGGAAATGATCCGCCGATATGCGGTTGCGATCCTCGAAGGTGTAGAGGTCGATGATCTCGATGAGAGTGTAGATACGTTATCGGGATATCGCAGCCTCATTAAAGGTCAGGACCCAGATCGAATTGGTTATGGGGCGAAGTCTGAAGAAATCGAGGGTTTAATAGGTTGGCTTCAAGGTCCAGTATTTGCGGGGGATGAGCCTAAATCGGTGGCGGTCCTGTTGCGGACGAATGCACAGCTTGATGAAATCGACACCGCGTTGAAGGCGGCTTCGATCCCGACCTTTATTCTTCGCAACAATCGGCCTGACGATACTTCGAAAAACGGAGTTCGGATCGCGACGATGCATCGAGCAAAAGGGCTCGAATTTGATTACGTGGCACTTGCTCTTTTGTCGGAAGAGAGCATCCCGCCCCGGCACGCGATCTTGCGTGCAGTGGACGATGCCGGAAGACGGGAGATATCAGAACGAGAGAAATCTCTTCTTCATGTCGCGAGCACACGTGCTAGAACTGGGTTGCGGATTAGCTGGCATGGCTCTCAGCCCGCACTGGTGAAAGATTAGAGTGTAAATTAGTCCCTCGTTCTGGCCCCAATTGCGATCCGAGCAGTTCAATCAGGTATCCACCATCTCGCAATGCTTCGGCTTTGTTGACGAGATACCGCATCGTGCTTTTCATTGACCGTCCGCCCCATTCGGCTTTCACTGCCTCTTCTCCGTAGAGCACGACGGCAATTTCTCGCCGTGTCATACCGAGCGCCATGCAATCAAGGGCAACCAGTCCGTCGCGGAGCATTTGTGTGCCCTTGGACCAGAGCGGTGTTTCGAGGTCGGGGTCATCACCATAAATGCGCATGGCATCTTTTTGGGCCTTTAGTTTACGCTCATAGGCTTCCATATCGGAAATTTGAAGCTTCATCCTTACAGGTTCCAATCCAAGAACTGACAGCCCTGTGCAACGAACCTGAGCAACACAGCCATTGCCTCGCAGCAGTAAAAACTCACGCTGCGCACGATCAGTCACGTGTGTAATATCACAATGGGGAACGGTACGGTCCCAGATATCGCAAGATTGACCTTCGGCGCGCGGGGTACAATTGACTTCCACTTGATCCGGAAACGCGGTCTTCAACCACACCGCATCAGCGTCGATTCCATTCTGATCGGGATCAGGCATGAAGACCAATCCCCATCGCGAGGCCAGTTTTTGCGGGACACGTGACCTTAGAAGACGAATACTCGCCTCACCGCACGGTCCTTTTAACTCTGATATATCGTCTTTTGAGTGCAGGGTAGCATCGTCACGAAAGTCCTCGTTTCGTCTCAGATATTCCCATGCCCAGCGATCCTGCGACATACGCCAGAGGTAGTTATATTTACCAAGAACCCCATCTGCCTTTAGTGGATATTTTTTCATCAGCGCCTCCCGTATCAGGAGAAAAGCAGCAAGAATTGCGCCAAATGAATATCTCCATTCCCTGCTTAAACAGAAATATTTCATCGAAATTACAGATAGATATATAAACAAAGTTACGCGTCGCTCACAAAATAGGTTCGCGCAAGACGCTAATTATCGCGATACATATTTAAACTCCATTATGCCGCCATATGTGGCGTCATGCCTGAATACGCCGCCTTAGGCCTCCATTTGTCGCCATTTCCACTCCCGTAAATTCGATCCGCCTGCAAAGCTTCAATCACTCGCAAACGCCAAGTGACAGGAGCAAAAGTAGATGGGCCAGACCCCGCACCACTCGGAAACAGACGCCCGTCGTAGTACGATGCT
Organism: Pseudomonadota bacterium; assembly: GCA_039819545.1. Classification (GTDB taxonomy): domain Bacteria; phylum Pseudomonadota; class Alphaproteobacteria; order Caulobacterales; family Parvularculaceae; genus CALLPQ01. The sequence continues at coordinate 263,723 of JBCBRS010000001.1, forward strand.
GCGCACAGCGTTCTGCCCGGTGGTGCGGGAAGCACTTGAAGCTCCTGACACGATCGAGATCATGGCTAACCCGGATGGGTCAGTCTGGATCGAGACGGCTGGCATTGGCTTAGTTGTTTCCGAGCATACGCTCCCAGCCTCCGACCGCGAGCGGGTCATCCGCCTTGTGGCCTCCGGAGTGGGAGAAGCCGCAAACCGCAATTCCCCCATCATCTCTGCCGAACTCCCTGGTAGTGGCGAGCGGTTTGAAGGGCTTCTCCCACCTGTCTCGACGGCCCCATGCTTCTCGATCCGCAAACCTGCAACGACGCCGTTTGAACTCGGAGACTATGTCGACCAGGGCGCACTGGCGCCTGCGCTCGCCGAAGCGCTGAAAGACTCTATCAGAACCCATTCCAACATTCTGATCGCGGGCGGGACCTCATCGGGCAAGACGACCTTCACCAATGCTCTGCTTGCAGAGGCCGGTCTCGGCGACGATCGCATTGTCATTCTCGAAGACACGCGCGAGCTCAAATGCGCTGCACCGAATGTCGTTCAGCTCAGAACCCATCGCGGCAGCACAAGCCTGCAGGACCTTGTGCGCTCAACACTGCGCCTCCGGCCTGACCGGATCATTGTCGGCGAGGTTCGAGGCCCTGAAGCCCTTGATCTGCTCAAGGCCTGGAACACCGGCCATCCCGGCGGGATCACGACGCTGCATGCGAATTCCGCATACGGCGCGCTTCAACGGCTTGAACAGCTCACGCTCGAAGCAACGCCGCGTGCGCCCTTCGATCTGATTGCGGAAGCGATTGATGTTGTCGTCTTCATGAGCCGCGCAGGCGGCCAGCGCCGTGTGGACGAAGCGCTGCGCGTCACCGGCTTCAATGGGACAAGCTATGACATCGCCCCGCTTGTTTCCCGTTCGCTTTCACTCGTCACAGAAGGAACCTCTTTATGATTCTCTATAATCAAATTCGCGCCGTGAACCGGACGGTTCAGGTCGCCGCTGCGATCGGCATTGGGCTACTCCTCGCGGGCCCCGCCCATGCGGCTGGTTCGGGCATGCCCTGGGAAGGCCCGCTGGATCAGATCCTGCAATCGATCGAAGGCCCGGTCGCCCGGATAGTTGCGGTGATCATCATTACCCTGACCGGTCTGACGCTCGCTTTTGGTGAGACGTCAGGCGGCATGCGCAAACTGATCCAGATCGTGTTTGGGCTCTCAATCGCGTTTGCAGCGACCAGCTTCTTTCTGACCTTCTTCAGCTTCGGCGGCGGAGCGCTGATCTGATGGCTGAGGGCTATGAAATCCCGCTCCATCGCTCGCTGACCGAGCCGATCCTGATGGCAGGTGCGCCGCGCAGCGCCGCTATCGCCATCGGGACCCTCGCGGCAGCTTTGGCCCTTGGCCTCCGGCTCTGGATACCCGGTCTCTTGCTTTGGATGCTCGGCCATTCCGCCGCCGTGTTCATGGCGCGCAACGATCCGGATTTCATGGCTGTGGCCAGTCGCTCGGTGCGTAACAAGGAGCATCTGTCATGCTGAACCTGAAAGAATACGCAGACGCGCCTACACTGCTTGCCGACTATCTCCCCTGGGCCTGTATGGTCGGGCCCGGTGTCGTCCTCAACAAGGACGGTTCCTTCCAGACCACGTTCCGCTATCGCGGCCCGGACCTGGAAAGCTCGACAGACGAAGAACTCGTTTCCGTCATGGCGCGGGTCAATAATGTCCTGCGCCGGTTCGGCTCGGGCTGGGCGCTTTTCTTCGAAGCGCAGCGTCATGAAGTGCATGACTATCCGGAGGCGGAATTTCCCGATGCGCTGTCCTGGCTCGTCGATCAGGAACGCGCGCTACAGGCTGAAGAGTCCGGCACAAGGTTTGAGAGCTCCTATTATCTGACACTCCTCTGGCTGCCGCCCGCCGATGCAACAGGCCGCGCCGAGAAGGCGCTGATCCAGCGCGCTGAAACCGAAGACGCCGCGACCTGGCGCCACCGGCTGGAGACCTTCCAACAGCACGCTGACCGCGTCTTCGATCTTCTGTCCACCTGTCTCGCCGAAATCGCAAAGCTCTCTGACGACGAGACGCTGACCTATTTGCACTCGACGATTTCGACCAAACGCCACCCGGTTGTCACACCCGAGCTTCCGGTCTTCCTCGACGCCATTCTTGCCGATGAACCCTTCGCGGGCGGGCTCGAACCGATGATCGGCGACGCGCATCTTAGAACCCTGACAATTCTGGGTTTCCCCGCTTCGACACTCCCCGGCATACTCGATGAGCTGAATCGTCAGGGCTTTGCCTATCGCTGGGCGACCCGGTTCATCTCTATGGACAAAGCCGAAGCCGAAAAAGTTCTCGGCAAGAAGCGTCGCCACTGGTTTGCCAAGCGCAAGTCGATCGGTGCGGTGCTGCGCGAGACCATGTTCAATGAACAGGCCGCCCTCGTTGACAATGACGCCGACAATAAGGCGGGCGATGCCGACGCCGCGCTACAGGAACTTGGCTCCGATCTTGTCTCCTACGGCTATGTCACAACCACGATCACCGTAGCTGATCCCGACAGACGCACCGTGGACGAACATATCCGCATCGCTGAGCGCATTGTGAATGGCCGCGGCTTCACCGCAATCAAGGAAACGCTGAACGCTGTCGATGCCTGGCTCGGCTCATTACCAGGTCATCCGTACGCCAATGTTCGCCAACCCATCCTGCACACACTGAACCTCGCCCATATGGTCCCGCTGTCTGCGGTCTGGGCGGGCGAAGATACCAATCGCCACTTGCAAGCGCCCGCGCTCATTCGGGCGCAAACCGATGGCACGACGCCGTTCCGGCTGAACCTCCATATTGGCGATGTCGGTCACACGCTTGTCGTCGGCCCGACGGGCGCAGGCAAATCCGTCCTGCTCTCGCTGCTTGCCCTGCAATGGAAGCGCTACACAGACGCTCAGGTCTTCATCTTCGACAAAGGGCGCTCGGCCCGTGCCGCGACGCTCGCCATGGGCGGCGCACATATTGATCTTGGCAGCAGCAACGCTCCAAGCCTCCAGCCGCTGAAAGACATAGACGGAGAGACAGGCGCGAGCTTTGCCGCCGATTGGCTCGCAGGCCTCTGCACAAATGAAGGCGTCGCGATGACGCCAGACCTCAAAGCCCGGCTCTGGGAAGCTATTCAATCCCTCGCTTCAGCGCCAGAAGCGGAACGCACGCTGACCGGCCTGTCCCTCATGCTGCAGGACGAGACCCTCAAGTCCGCGCTGCATCCCTTCACGCTGGAAGGCCCGCATGGCCGTCTGATCGACGCCGATCACGAAAGCCTCAGTCTCGCCGACACGGTCTGTTTCGAGATGGAAGAGTTGATGCACGCCAAGGGCGCCGTCGCGCCTGTCATCACCTATCTCTTCCACCGGCTTGAGGCCCGCTTCGATGGTCGGCCAACGCTGCTCATTCTCGATGAGGCCTGGCTGTTCCTTGATGATCCCATGTTCGCAGCCCGTATCCGCGAATGGCTAAAGACATTGCGCAAAAAGAACGTGTCCGTCGTGTTCGCCACGCAAAGCCTTGCCGACATTGCCAACTCAAGCATCGCGCCCGCCCTCGTCGAGTCCTGTCCTACGAGGATCTTTCTGCCGAATGAACGCGCGCAGGAGCCACAATCAAAAGAGACATATGAGCGCTTCGGCCTCAATGCGCGCCAGATCGAGCTGATCAGCCGGGCCACACCGAAGCGCGACTATTACTACCAGTCGCCCCTCGGCGCGCGCGTCTTTGATCTCGGGCTTGGTCCCATCGCATTGTCCGTTTGCGGCGCTTCATCCCCCGAAGATCAGGCCTTGCTGGACCGCATATGGGCGGAAACCGAAGGCGAAAGGTTTGCCGAATGCTGGTTCCACGAAAAGGACCTGCCCTGGGCAGCTGATCTGCTCGACCGCTGGCCCGGTCATGCGCCTGAAGTGTCCGAACCCTTTCCACCCTCTCACGCCATCGCTGCAGAATAGGAGCCAAACACATGAAACGTCTTCTTCTGTCCGCCGCGCTTTGCGCACTTCCAATGACATCGCTCACAGCGCCACCCGCCGCCGCGCAATTGTTTGGCGGCGGGATTGTATACGATCCCGCCAATCATACGCAGAATATCCTGACGGCAGTCCGGTCCCTCCAGCAGATCAATCAGCAAATCCAGCAACTCACCCATGAGATCGAGATGCTGGAGAATATGGCGCGTGACCTCGAAAATCTGCCCGACAGTATAGCCGATGACATATTGCGCCGTATGCGCCGTATCGATGATCTCATGCGCGAGGCCGAAGGCATCGGTTATGGCGTCGAAGAAATCGAACGCGACTATGAAGTGATCTACCCGGAAGAATACGGTGAGACGCCGCCTGAACACCGCGTATTGGTCGAAGACGCACGCACGCGCTGGCGTCAGTCCCGCACCGCGTATCGCGAAAGCCTCCTGGTCACCGCAGAAGTCGTCTCCTCTGCGCGCGCCGATAGCGAAAGTCTCGACCGCCTGATCGCGGGCAGCCAGTCCGCCGTCGGCAATCTCCAGGTTCTGCAGGCGGGCAATCAGATTGAAGCGCTGCAGACTGAGCAACTGATGCAGATGGAAGCCATGATGGCCTCACACTATCGCGCCGAAGCGCTGGAGCGCGCCCGCCAGCTTGCTGAAGCCGAACGTGGACGCGCCCGTACTCGCGCCTTCCTCGGAGGTGGCAGCGACTAATGGACGTCATCGACACCTTCCTGGCGACCTTTATCGCTTACATTGACAGCGGGTTCGGCCTGCTGGCGGGGGATGTCGCTTATCTGACGACCACGCTGATCGCCATCGATATCACGCTCGCCGGGCTGTTCTGGGCGCTCTCCCAGAACAGTGATGTCATCGCGGGCCTGATCAAGAAGGTCCTCTATGTGGGCTTCTTCGCCTTCGTGATCGGCAACTTCTCGCTGCTGGCCAATATTGTCTTTGACAGTTTTGCGCAGCTGGGTGTGACGGCAGGTGGCGGAACGATGACAGCGGCGGACTTGCTCCGTCCAGGTTTTATCGCCGGGGTCGGCTTTGATGCGGCGCAGCCACTGCTCGCCGAGATCAGCGACATGCTGGGGCCGATCTCGTTTTTTCATAACTTCATCATGATCGCGGTGATGTTCATCGCCTGGGCGATCATCATGGTGGCCTTCTTTGTGCTCGCCGTGCAGCTCTTCATCACCATTCTGGAATTCAAGCTGACAACGCTTGCTGGATTTGTGCTGGTGCCTTTCGCGCTCTGGAACAAGTCAGCTTTCCTCGCTGAACGCGTGCTGGGTAATGTCATCACGTCGGGCATCAAGCTCATGGTCCTCGCCGTCATTATCGGCATCGGCTCGACGCTCTTTTCCTCCGTGACCGATGCGTTCCGCACCGGCGATGATGTGACCCTCGCTCAAGTCATGGGCACTGTGCTCGCGGCCATCGTTTTCTTCTGGATGGGCATCTTTGCGCCCGGCGTTGCGAGTGGTCTCATCACCGGCGCGCCGCAGCTCGGCGCGGGTTCAGCCGCAGGCGCGGCTGCCGGTGTTGCGGCAGGCACCTATGTCGCCGGTGCAGGCGGGCGCGCGGCGATTGGTACCGCAGCCTCAGGCGCTTCAAGCGCCGTCAAAGCTGGCGCCAGCATGGCTGGTGCGGCGCGCACCTCATATACCCTCGGCTCTGTTGCGTCTGGTGCGTCCGGCGTCGGCGCTGTCGCTGCAGGTGTCGCGGGCATGGCCCGCGCGGGCGGAGACGCTGTGCGCCGTGCTGCAAGCAGACCCGCTCAATCCATGCGCGAGGCTTACCGCCGTGGCAGTCAGGGCGCATGGCGCGCGACCGGCGGCTCCCTAGGGGGCGATGCCTCCACGTCTTCTTCTTCAAGTTCAAGCCCGGGATGGGCGCGCCGAATGCAGGCTCGCCAGAATGCGAGCCAGGCCGGGCAGATGGCCGCCCACAGCCTGCGCGAGGGTGATCGCGGCTCATCAGGCGCCGCCCCGCAACTCAATAACAAGGAGGACTAAGCCATGGTCTTCAAACGATCTTCCACAAGCTATGGGCGGGGCCCATTTCCTGAAACGCCTTATCAGAAGGCTGGCCAGGTCTGGGACAACCGGATGGGCGCTGCCCGGGTGCAGGCCAGGAACTGGCGGCTGATGGCGCTCGGCTGTCTCGGGCTTTGCTTCGTTACCTCCAGCGCGCTCGTCTGGCGCTCCATGCAATCGGCGGTCACGCCTTATGTGGTCGAAGTCGATGAGACAGGCGCGGCCCGCGCTGTGGCGCCAGCGACGGAACGCTACACGCCGACCGACGCCCAGATCGCCCATCATCTCGCAGGATTTATCGAAAATGTGCGCGGGCTTTCCGTTGACCCCGTCGTCGTGCGCGAGAATTGGCTGCGGGCCTATGACTTTGTCACTGACCGGGCGTCCACCACACTTAATCAGTACGCCCAGGAAAATGACCCCTTCGCCGATGTCGGCCGCAAGTCGCGCACGGTGGATGTGGTCAGCGTCGTGCGCGTCTCCGATGACAGCTTCCAGGCCCGCTGGATCGAGAAGACCTATGAAAACGGCGCGCTCATGCAGGCGCAGCGCTTCACCGGTAATTTCACCATCATCACGCAACCGCCGACTGACGCAGAGACCCTGCGCGCCAATCCGCTCGGCCTTTATGTCCACGCCCTGAACTGGGGACAGGACCTCGTTACAGGAGAATGATCCCCATGCTACGTATTATCCTCACCGCATCCGCTCTCGCGCTCACCACGGCCTGCGCCACAACTGAACTCGAACCGATAGACGCCGGCGCTTTCGTCGCCGCGACGCCGATCGAAGACGACACCGACTATCCCGTCGAAATCGTAGAAACCGCCGTACCTCTGCCGCTACCGGGCCAGATGATGCGTGTGGGAGAGGTCAGTGAACGCCGCCGCATAACGCGCACCACTGTCAGCTCGTCTGCGTCGCCGCGCGAAACAATCGCGAGAGGCCGTGAAGGCGCGCTGATCGAACCTTCGGTCGATGGTTATGTGAACGCGATCCAGGTCTATCCCTATACTGAAGGCGCGCTCTACCGGCTTTATGCCAGCCCCGGCCAAGTCAGTGATGTTGCGCTGCAGCCAGGCGAGGAACTCGTTTCTGTCTCGGCAGGTGACACGGTGCGCTGGGTGGTCGGCGATACGATCTCCGGATCGGGCAATACCGCCCGCGCCCACGTACTGGTCAAACCCATCTCATCCGGTATCCGCACCAATCTCATGATCGCCACGGACCGGCGTACCTATCACCTTGAACTTGAAAGCGTTGAAGGTGGTTACATGGCCGCGCTATCCTGGCGCTATCCTGCGGACGAGCTGGCTGGACTCACGGCTAGGAATGAGCGTGCTGTGGCCCGTGAGGCTGGCAGTATCGGAAGTGGCCTTACGCTTGAGGGTTTGAACTTCGACTACAGAATGTCTGGAGATAGTCCTGCCTGGAAACCGGTGCGGGTCTTCGATGACGGTCGCCAGGTCTTCATCCAGATGCCCGAAAACATTATGGCTACAGATATGCCGCCTCTCTTCGTGCTCGGCGAAGACGGCGACGCCGAACTCGTGAACTACCGTGTGCGTAGCAATTATTATGTCGTCGATCGGTTGTTCCGCGCTGCAGAGCTTCGGCTTGGTGAGCGCAACCAAACCGTTGTGCGCATTGCGCGAAACGAGCGCCGTTCACCTCTGGCTGCGATCTTCGGGGGCTGAACCATGTCCGAACCCATTCCCTTTGATGAGCATGCCGAGCGGCTGAAGATCCGCTCCAGTCCGAAGCCGGTCACACGGATCAATCGAAAGGTTCTGATGGTCGGCGCGGGCCTCGGCGTGCTCGCCCTGTTTGCCGCGATGAGCATTGCGCTGAAGCCGCCAACCGCTGTCGACCCGGACGCAAGGCGCGAGCTCTACAACACAAAGAACACAAGAACGCCTGAAGGGCTTGGGACGCTGCCTGCCAGCTATAGCGACATCGCTCCAATAGAGGATCGCATCACTCGTCTCGGACCACCGCTTTCAGGCGATCTTGGCGCGACCATGCTCCGCGCCGAACGCGAACTCGGCATTGAACCGGAATATGTCACCAGAGTGGAAGACGACTTCCGCCCAAACCCGGTCGATGAAGCCGAACGCGCCCGGCGCATGCGCGAAGCGGCCCTTGCCGATGAGGCCGCCCGCGCGCCAGTCTTTTTCCAGCTGCAATCGGAAACAGGCGGACAATCCGTCGCCGACAGCCGTCCTGCCTATCGCGACCCCGCACTTGATCTTGGCTCGGAACTTCTGGCACTCGCGGCCCAGCCGCAAGGCGCACCATCTGCGTTCGGCGCGCCAGCAGATACCAATCTTCAAAGCCGCAAGCTCGCCTTTGCGAGCGAAGGCGCGGGCAGCGACATCTACAATCCGAACCAGGTCGAAGACCCAGCCTCGCCTTATCAGGTCATGGCGGGCACGCTGATCCCGGCCTCGCTTGTCACCGGCATCAACTCTGATCTGCCCGGCACGATCGTCGCTCAAGTTACTCAGCCAGTATACGATACGGTGACCGGCCAATACGTCCTGATCCCGCAAGGCTCACGTCTGATCGGACGCTACCAGTCGGAAGTCTCATTCGGTCAGAACCGGGCGCTGGTCACCTGGGACCGGATCATTTTCCCTGACGGGTCGTCGATTGTGATTTCGGCGCCAGGTGCCGACGCGCAGGGCTTTGCTGGCCTGTCTGACCGCACCGATCATCATTGGGACCGCGTGTTTATCGCGGCAGGTCTGGCGACCATTCTTGGGGTTGGCGCTGAACTCGGCGCGGATGGAGACGGCGACATCGAACGCGCCATAAGGCGCGGCACGACCGACACAATCAATCAGGCCGGACAACGCGTCGTCGACCGCAATCTCGGCATCCAGCCGACAATTCGCGTGCGCCCTGGCTGGCCGGTGCGCGTTGTTGTTACCCGCGACCTCATTCTCAGACCTCACTCATAAGGAGCAAACCCATGACCCTAAGACTTGGTCAATTACCCGACCGCACACCGGTCCGCATGAGCCTTTCGGTTGATCCCGACCTTGCGTGCGCACTCAGCGATTACGCGGAAATCTACCGTCAGACTTATGGCGCAAAGGAAAAACCCGAAGCGCTGATCCCGGCCATGCTGGAAAGTTTTCTCGGCTCGGACGCCGGGTTCAAACGGGCGCGCCGCGCTCTTCATGCCAATACAGGAGATTAGACCCATGGCACAGATTGGAACCTTCACCGCTAAGGATGGCGCCTATACCGGCACGATCCGCACCATGACCATCAATGTGAAAGCGCAGCTTGTTCCCAATGCGGACAAGGTAAGTGACGGCGCACCGGACTTCCGGCTGTATGCTGGTGGCGCAGAGCTGGGAGCAGCATGGCGTCAAGAGAGTAAGGACGGCGAAACACCCTACCTGGCGGTCAAGCTGGATGATCCTAGCTTTGCCGATCCTGTACGGGCGGCTTTCTTTGAGAATGAAGCTGACGGAACCGGCGTGTTGGTCTGGAACCGACCAAGAGCGAACTAAACTCGGTTTCTCGTCGCCATGGCCAATAACATATCAGATACCTATTCCGATGACGATATTGAACGAGCGATGGCGACAGTCGCTCGAGTCATCGAACTCTATGGCGACAGCTACTGGCCAATTCTTGAGAGGCTAGAAAGCGAACTGCAAGACAGAAGGTCCCGATCCATAAAACTCGCCAAACATCTCAAACGCTTCCAAAATCGCAACAGCCAGAATCACAATACAAATTCAATGAACAGAGTTCGTCTGGCTTGAACTCGGGAGGTTGTTGTCGGATGGTGCTGACAATGAGTTTGTGAATTTGCATCGTCTAGGAGGGCGTAAATGAAAATAGAACTTAAGAAAATTCCTGACTATATCATTTACCTCGCAGCCGCTCTTCTATTGATTAATGAGCTCACTCAAAGTGTGTTTGGCTTTAGAATTGTAAACTCTCAATCCGTCATCTTCTCTGTATTTTCCTTTGCTCTGGTCGCATTTGTGGTCAGCATCGGAGGAAAGCTAGAGCGGGTTATTCAAAAAATTGATGAAATAAATGACCTCTCCGATGAAACAGGTGAAAACCATATTTCGCCTAAGGAGTTCGCAGAACGTATAAGGAACCAGTCTAAGATTGATATCTTGACCTTATCTGGAACCAAGTCCGTAGCGCTAGGTGATGAACGAGTCATCGAAGCACTTAAAGATCCATCATCGAAAGCTACGATTAGGATACTGCTGGCTAATCCATACTCTGAGGCAATCACAAATCGATACAAATATGACGAATCTGACAGTTATGAATCAGGTCTAAGCGGAATTGAGAGAAAACTACGTCAGCTACATTCGATCTTAATGGAAAACCCTGGAGTGAGAGAAAAAGTCGAGATACGTGTATTTGGCAATTATCCCACAGTCTCTATAGCGCGGTTCGACGACGACTTCTATTCGTCTGTTTATGGGTATAAACTGCGCGGCAGTGATTGTCCGAAAATTCACGCGAAACACGGCACCCCATATGCCGACTTCTTATGTAAACACTTCGAGCGAGTGTATGAAGCGTCGGTCTCACTAAACGACTGGGTCAATGCCGGTGATGAACAAGGAAGCCACAATGTATAGAAAGGCAAATGATCTTCTTGTAGTATTCGACTTGTTTGGTGTCGTATTTTCAAAAGGACTAGCCGGTGCCATTGGCGAATTAGAGCATATTTTCCAACATGACAGAACAAAAATTGCTGAGGTCTACGAAACGCATGAACCGGCATTCGACTTAGGGGAAATAAACGAACGGGAATTCTGGCGGCTGGTAAATCGAGATTTAGATCGCTCTGTTAATGCACGGATATTAAGCAATTTAGTTATTTCTGATTATCGCGTTCGTAAAGACGTCATCAGTCTTATCAAAAACGTGCAGCGAAATTTTGAGGTCGTAGTCTATTCCAACTATCGTCATGAATGGTTTCAGCGATTGGATCGAAAGCACGGCATATCAAAAGTTGTACCTCAGATATATATATCCTCCATCACAAAAATTCTGAAGCCTGACCAAGAGGTGTTCAATTTGTTGAGCACAGAGCATTCAAAACCGGTCGAAAATATCGTGCTGATTGATGACAATATTGCCAATATCGAAGGAGCAAATTCTGCAGGTGCAACTGGCTTGTTATACAGCTCCACAGACATAATTTACGAGCAAATGATCAAAGAACTTGGGTGCTCGCTCATTGAGTTTGATTATTACTGCAAAGTACTATTAATCCGTGGCCCGAATGGAAGCATTTTTCTTCAAAGGCGAAGAAAGAATAGTATTATGTTTTTTTCTGATGCCTTGGCTCCTGTTTACGTCCAAGAATCCAACGAAATCTCATCAAAACTCGCCACAGATAGTGCGGGCTTCAAAAGACTGGCATCACTTGTCACCGAACCAAAGCACCAAAAAACCATATCTATTAGTTTACCGTTGGATCGGTGGGCATGCGTGGAAGTATGGATAGCAGACGTTATCGACCTGGATCTGTTCCTAAACGAATTTGAAGACATTGAAGCAGTTTGGCCCAGCACTTATGCGGGTGACTCGTCACATGACCCAGTTGGGATGATTATAAGATCAGTGTCGTGATAGATCGGGATTACCGTCTTAACGGCACAATAATGATTCATCAGCCCCATTTTATGCCGTGGGTTCATTACATAGCACGAATGGCTATCGCTGATGTAGTTGTCTTTCTGGATGACGTGCCTTTCCGTAAATACTATTTTCATAACCGCACATACTTCCAAAGAAGCGATGGCTCATTGCTTCAAATAACGCTGCCCGTTGAAGCAGGCAACAGTAGAATAAAACTGGCGACAACAAGAATTGCGAGTTCTCGTCACAAAGATAAAATTTTGGAGACAACTCGACACTTCTACAGAAAAGCACCATACTTTTCAAGCATCTGGAACGATTTCAAAGATGGAATTTGCAATGATCAAAATGAACTTTGCGCTTACAATGTAAATCTGCTCAAAATGATTGCCAGCACAGCAGGAATTAGAAAGCAAAACATTTTTTTCTCATCTGAGTTTACTAAAACTAGCAACGCGAGTGAACGCATAAACGAAATTTGCAAAGAGTTACAGTTGAATAGTGTACTGTGCGGATGGGGTGGCAGCAAAGCTGTGCACGATCTCGAGTTCCTAAAAAACAATGACGTCAGATTGGTTTCGCTACCAAATAAGTTGAAATCACCACCAAGGTCTGTTGCGCATGAATTGTTCTTCAATCCTGAAGAGATACACAAAACCATTGAGTTTACACGCAAACAATATCTGGAACTGTTGAATTGATTCATGTCTCCCCAAAAGCTTGCGCAGTAGCCGCATTGTTTAATGACGATTGGGTTTTTGTCCGCCAGTACAGACCGCTGCTCTCAAGCCATACCTTGGAGTTCCCTGGTGGCATTGTTGATGAAGGAGAGTCTTTGCAAGAATGCGCCAAGCGCGAGTACAAAGAAGAAACTGGCATTTCGCTTTCTAACTTAAGGCATGTAGGTAACATATTCACTTCGCCAACAAAGACAGACGAAGTAAATGCACTTTTTTATTCAGAAATTAGCCGGGCCGAGATGAATGATAGAATCGTAGGTGAGTTCGAACTGTTTCTGCTATCAAATGAAAAAATAAAGCAATGCTTTTCGCAGCAAATAATCCCTGCATTTGATTTAGGCGCTATAGCGCTATGCAATATTTTTTCGAAAAAATGACCTCAATGAGAAAAAATTGAAGCATCAACGGGATGAGCGATCTTCAATAACTCGCTGCGGCGGTAATCAAGCGATCCGCCTTGGCCGTATTCCGGACGATTGTTCTTATGCCCCATCAAGGCGCATCGAAGCCCATAATCGAGACCGCCCTCTAGCATGCGATCTTCAAACGAGTGCCGGAAAGAATAAATGACGTGATCCGACGATGGTAACAGCTTTCGCTGACGGAAGGCCTTCATCAGATTGGCAGATACAAGCGTGCTTTTGTCATAGTAGTATGGAAAACCTTCAGGGCATGATCGCATGGCAATCTCAGCAACGCCAACCAGCGGAATTTCTCGCCGAGAATCTTCTGTCTTTAGCTCGCGGTTTTGTTCCGGACGGATTGCGATATGCGGGACTTTAGCATTCAGCCGAATGTCTTCTGACTGCAGGTTCACAAGTTCACTCAATCTCGCTCCTGTTTCGATCAGCAGGTAAATTAATACCCGCAATTCTATACGTAACCCGTCGAATAATCCCGGCACAAGGATTCGAGAGCGCACCCAATCATCGCTAAAAGATGCTCGCTTCGCTTCGGTCTTGCCTGAGAAATAGAAATCGCGAAACGGATCTTCAAAATCTGTTTCTCCGATATGCTTGTAATAGCGCTGGAGAAGCGAACGAATGTTGCCGATATGCCGGTTCGCCGTATTTGGAGCGACAGGCTTTCGAGCACCATCCTGGGGCTGCATGCGCTCTACCCACCAATCACGATATTCAAGCGCCTTGTCGCGCGTAATCTCGCTGAGTGGCAGATCACCGATCTGTTCGATGAAATAGTTGATCGAAGTCCGCTTCGTTTTCTCCCAAGAACGCCTTTGGGCTTCGGACTTATTGTATTGATCATCAAATGCGATCTTAGAGACATAGAGTTCGAAGGCTTCAGAAACGGGGATTGTTGACGCAGGATTCGGTGCGCCGCCGAGAAGTGCTTCACTGTCCGCACGTTTCGGATCACCGTCCGAACCTGATTGAGCCTCAAGCGTCTTGATCCGCTCCATTAACTCGGCGATCGAACGACTTTCCGCGAGTGGCTCAGCAGGCTTGTAAGAAAAACCGTACGCCATCGCTCGTGAAATTGCGGCTTTGTATCGATGCTCTAAAGCCGCGCGGACGGTCGTCCCGTTTGCGTTGTCTTCTGCTAGCTCAATTGCCAATGCCATCCAATACTCGTCATCCGCTTCTGCGAGTTGATCTCGCCGAACACGCGCGATTTCAAGTGAGTCAGTTTTAAGCGAAACCTTTGCGAACCGTCTCTGATCAAGGTGTGCAAATTGTCCGGGTACGCGACGTTGATAGTACCAACGTCTTCCACGCTTGAGCAAAAATCTATCGGGATCGCGCATGATTGCCATACGCCCTTGTATCCCAAATTGTATCCAATTTGTATCCCAGTTTTGCGAAAAAGCGCAGACGGGGCGCCATTCTCAAACCTAAAACCTTGATTTTATTGGAAATTAAATTTTGAGAATGGCGCGAGTGACGGGACTCGAACCCGCGACCTCCGGCGTGACAGGCCGGCACTCTAACCAACTGAGCTACACCCGCGCTTGGTTGCGCGAAGCAACCGAAGTGGTGATTTACGTGACGGGGGAGGGGGCGTCAAGCGAGATTTTCGGTGCCTGAACTGTGCGCGTAGACAGGCTTCCAACCCGGTTTCAAGGGTCATGCACGTATCGTTTCAGGGCGCTTTCGCAACGGTGAGGCCGAAATATCGATCCCTTCACCGCTGCGTTATGAGATTTCAGGCGCGATGCCGTTAGCTGCGACGGTCAGGGCCCACGCGAATGACCGCTTTGCCGAAATTATCGCCGTGGAACAAGCCGATAAAAGCCTCTCCGGCTTTGTCGAGCCCGTCATAGGTGGACTCGCGAAAGACGATTTTTTTCTGGGCAAGGAGCGGCGCCACCTCGGCCACGAACTCACCGCTGAGATGCATATAGTTCGAAACGATAAAGCCCTGGGCAAGGACACCGCGGCCAATCATATTGATGATGTTGGCGGGGCCAGGCTCCGGTTTGGTGTTGTTGTATTGCGCGATCATTCCGCACAAGGCGATGCGCCCGGCAAAGCCGATACAGTTCAAGGCAGCTTCAAGGTGCATTCCGCCGACATTCTCGAAATAGCAATCGACGCCCTTGGGCGCCGCCTCGGCAAGCGCTCTGGTTAGAGCGGTGCTGTTTTTATACTCTTTATAATTAAGCGCCACGTCGCAGCCGCCCTCAGCTTCCAGCCACGCGCACTTTTCGGGCGACCCGGCGGAGCCGATGACCCGCATGCCTTTGAGCTTGCCAAGTTGGCAGACAAGCGAGCCAACCGCACCCGCCGCTCCAGAAACAAACAGCGTTTCGCCCTCTTGGGGTTTGAGGATTTGGCTCATCCCCGCCCATGCGGTCATGCCGGGCATACCAAGGACGCCCAGATAGGCCGATAGCGGCGCAAGCGATCCATCTACCTTATTGAGCGTGGACGCATCGGCCACGTGATAGTCCTGCCAGCCGCCAGAAAAGCCGACCACATAGTCGCCCGGCGAAAAGTCGGGCACGGACGAGTCAACAACCTCGCTGACCGCGCCCCCGTCAAGCGGTTTGTCCAGCGAGAATGCGGGGATATAGCTTTTTACCTTTGGGTTCATCCGTCCACGCATATAGGGGTCAACTGACATCCAAACCGTCCGCAGCAGAACTTGGCCGTCCTTCGGTTTGGGCATGTCGAGGCTTCGCATCTCAAACATATCTTTTGTCGGCAGACCGGCGGGAAAATCAGTCAGAAAAACAGCGTTTCGGTGTGTGGGGGTCATGGGAACTCTCCTTATATATTGATGTGTGTACGAATAAATTCAGCGATACTACGCAAATCTTTTTTGCCTTCCGGAATAACCATATGAAAGACTGGCCAGACGTGCACCATCCCTGAGCGCAGGATCAAGGTCGACGGCGCGCCTGCCCTCTCCAACGTCGTATGTAGTCTCGTGGCATCATCGCGGAGCATTTCATCTTCGCTGGCAAAAATCAGTGTCGGTGCAAACCCATCGAAGCATCCAAACAGGGGGGAGACGAGTGGGTCACGTCTTTGCGCAGGCGCGCAATAAAAATCTGGGGCCCGGCGAATCGTATCTTCCGTAAACATATGATCTGTAGACGCATTTTCACCGACAGAGGGCGCGCTCATCGTCAGATCAGCATAAGGTGATAGCAAAAAGACACAAGCTGGGCCCGCAAGATCGTTCGCGCGGAGTTTGTGCATCAAGGCAAGAGCGAGCCCCGCTCCAGCTGAATCGCCGCCGATGGCGATCGCTGCCGGCGATATCGACAGTGTTTGCGTCAGCCAAGTCCATGCGCGAAAGGCATCATCGAGTGCGGCGGGAAAGGGGTGTTCAGGGGCGAGCGCGTAGTCGAGCGAAAAAACCGGCAATTGGGCCTCAGCCGCCACGCCAAGGGTCATGGCCCGGTGTGTGCGCGGCGACCCGAACACATATCCGCCCCCATGGAAATAGAGGATCGCCTTTTGCATACGCGTGTGCTCGGCGCTGACGCGATTCGGGAAATGCCATTCTCCGTCCACTGGCGCATGGAGATGGGCGAAGTTTTTTGGGGTTCCCGCCGGGAGCGATGTGTCGGGCCGTTTGACGGGGCGGATCAGACTTTTCTGCGCCATTGGCGGCAAGGACAGACGCTCGACCAGCGCGCGCAGGTCAACCGGATCCATCTCGAGGAGCGATCGATCGCGAAACTGCCACCGGATATAGGCGTGAACCAGCCGGGCTCTGATACTCGGTTCCATGGCCAAGGGGGTTAGCACACTCAGCGCCCTGAAAAAGATCGGAGCGCAGTGGCATCCGCCTATAG
Source organism: Pseudomonadota bacterium (assembly GCA_039819545.1). Classification (GTDB taxonomy): domain Bacteria; phylum Pseudomonadota; class Alphaproteobacteria; order Caulobacterales; family Parvularculaceae; genus CALLPQ01. Next base: position 280,414 of record JBCBRS010000001.1, read on the forward strand.
ACGGCGTACCCTTTTTGTTGAATGAAAACGCCGTCTAGATTTTTTAGGGTTCGGGCGTTCGAACCCAAGCCGATGGATGGGAACCATCGACGATCACACTCTTTGTGGACGCGCTCTATGAAGCCTCGTCGAGGAGCTCCTTCAGTCCACCGATGACGCCATCGAGGATTTCGTTCATCCCGCCGATGGTTTTGACAAAGGAGCCGGCCCCTTTGGTCAGGCTCTCCAGCGTTTCGGGCTCAAGGATAAAGTCTAGGCCGTCTTCACGCGCCCGGGTGAGCGCTGGCTCAAGACTGTTTTGCACGAGGGTCTTGAATTCCCCAATCATGGTGTTGACGCTATCGGGATCGATTGACCGCAATTGAGAATAGAGCCCGGCGAAAATGGGGTTGTCTGCAAGCTCTTCAAAGTCGCGCGCAAGGTCCGGCAGTTTGGGGAGCGCAGGGATGGCAGCCACCGCAGCGAGGAGGCCTTCTGCCAAAGCGATCCCCTCTGAGGGCTCGTCCGCTGCCATAATTGTCGGGGCTTGCGCCTCGGTGGACGGTGCGTCGGCCTCATTGCTCTTTGTCGTGGATGGCGGTTCGGCAGCCGCCGCTGTTTCGGAAAAGAAAGGCGACGCAGCAGCGCCTGGTGCGATCATCTCGATCAGTCCGCTAAACCCGCTTTGTGTTTTCGCAAAGTCGCCTTTGAGTTGGCCGAGTGTGCCAACCATTGCTTGCAGTTCGTCAAGGGTCGCCGTGTTCAGGCGGAGCCCGCCGCCGCTGTGCGACACGATCAGGCCGATCAACCCGCCCAGAATGCCGCCGACGCCGCCGGTTCCCAAAATGAAGGCGAGATTTTCCTGTATAAAATTGAGCATGTGCCCCTCCACCATCGCAAGGCAGGAGGGGATCACCCCGTCTGCCGCCCTGTTGCGAGATTACTGTCAGCGTTGAAACCGTTCCACGCGCTCTGTCAGTGCCGCCAGACCTTTGCGCAGATCAGCGTTCACCGTGCGGGTTACGGCAAGTTTTTTGTGAGACAAGGCGATCCCATCGCGAATGATATCGCCAGCATTGGAATAGCGGCCGGTTTCCAGAATTTCCTGAACCTTCGCTTTATCCTCATCATCGAGGGTGATGTAATATTTATCGCTCATGGACAGTCCCCAGAATTTGACCACCGGCAAGGCCTTGTGTGACCCTTGTCACCGCTATGACGCCGCTTCACTCCTGCAGCGCTCAGAAGGTAAATGATTGATGAATAGAGCCACAGGCCGCTGAAAATGTCTATCTTGATGGGCGCGCAGACTGGGCCCGTTGCGCCACACTCGCGAACCAAAGTGCGTTTCTCGGTGGGATAGGTTCAGCGCTGGCTTCACTTCATACACGTTTAGGTTCGAACTTTGTTCGAACCGGCGCACCAAAAAAGCGTGCGTACCTAGATCAGCGGCCCATGGGCGGCGAGCGCGCTGCTGGTGGCGCGGTACCCCTCCGACACCGCTGTGTCATAGGCATGCCACGAGCGTAAATCGACGCCCGGTACCGCGGGCGTGATCATGATTTCGGCGTTGCGATAAACCATCGTGCTCTCGCGCCGCGTGGTCGATGCGCGCATAAGCAGGCCCACAATGGGCGGCGGCGCGCGAAATCCGTTTTTGCGTATCCAGCCGAAAAAGCCCGGCGCATCGGCATAATCATCCGGATTGATGGTTCCCTTACGGGCCACGTCAATGCCGATATTCAGCCCGCGGTGGGTCGCCGCCATGAGGTTGGTGGGAAAATTATTGATTAGCCCGCCATCGACAAGCAGTTTTTCGCCCTTGATGACAGGCGGGAGGATACCGGGCAGCGAGATTGACGCCCGCAACGCCTCGCGCAGGAGCCCGTCTCGGTGCACATGCGTTGTACCCTGGGTGAGTTCAGCGGACAGGCAAAAGAACGGCGTCGGTAATTCCTCAATCCGGGCGTCCCCAAAATGGGCTTTCAGGCGCTCTTCGACCAGCCGCCCGCGGGTCAGGGCAACAACGGGGAGATTAAAGTCAGACAACGGATTACTATCGACAAACGCTTTTTTGATGCGATACTCAATCTCGGCGTCATTCCACCCGAGTGCAAAGCACGCCGCGATGATCGCGCCCATACTTGTCCCGCAGACAAAGTCGAGGGGGATGTGAGCCTCCTTGATCGCCTTCAACGCGCCGATGTGCGCGTAAGCCCGGGCACCGCCGCCGGACAGAACAAGGCCAAACGACTTTCCGGTGATCACCCGCGCCAGCCGGTCCTTCGTCGTCTCATCGGTCCAGAAAAAGATCCGCTCGGCCCCCACCGCATCACGCCATGTTGTTACCGGACAAGCCGGATTACCATGCGGCACCATCACCAGATCCACAAGACGAAACCGCCGGGCCGGTGAGCGCTCGTCAGGGGCTAACGGAAAGGGCGACGGGGGGACGGCATCGCGTCTTGCAAATACGAGAAAACGATCCGCATGCCGCAGAACGAACCGATACCAATCCGTGTCATTGACCCGGGCCGTGAGGATGATGACATCATGGTCGCTTTCCAGCTTTGGAAATGCCTCCAGGGCGCCAGTTTCATCCAGCGTGCTTAGATGAAGGGCGCGTGCCCCCAGAACACTGACTGCTTTCGTGAGGTCAGCCCCATACTGATCAATATCGATAGATCGTGAGGCACCGATCAGGGCGAATACACGCGGGCTTGCCTGTTTCTGGGTATTTTTCGGCTGACGGGCCCGCCGCAGGAGGAGACGCGATAATCGCGCAGCAAGATCGGCATGGCGTTCCAAAAGCGTATCAAAGTTCTGATGGTCGATGCGCAGCACGGTGGTATCGCGCAGGGCGTAGACGGTTGCGCTATGCGGCTCGTCAAGGAGTAACGCCATTTCCCCCGCAGGCTCTCCGGCACGGATATAGCCGATGATAATATCATTGCTTAGTGGCATTTCGTTTGCCACATCGCCTTGGGACTGATCGGTGCCGGTGTCCGTACGGCGAGCAACCATCAGGCGTCCGCTCAGTACAAAGAACAAAGCGTCAGCCGGGGCGCCCTGACGCAGGAGTACATCGCCGCCCTTGACGGTTTCTTCGTGGCCAGCTTTCGCAAGGGCCTTGAGGGTTTTTGCCTCAAGGCCATCAAAAAAGGGGAATGAGGAAAGGGTCTCGCCGCGTAACGTCATGGCCAACGCATAATCGCGGTGGCCACCCTTGTGAAGCCCGCAGCGGTGCTGAGGCTAGCCGCCGAGACGGAAGGTCAGGTTGGTTCGGACATTTTGGGTCGTGCGGCCGGTGGGTGAATATTTCCATTTGCGCACGGCTTGCAACGTGGCGCGTTCGAAGCATCGATCCGCCGATGAGATGATCCGCGGGTTAAGAACAGCGCCTTGGGGGCTGACGTCGAATTCCACGGTCACCATGCCCTCAACGCCTCGCCGGGCGCACCCATTGGGATAGACCGGCTCAATCCGGATGATCGGGATAAGTGCCTGGTCCAACCTTATGTCGTCACCGCCGCCACTACTGTCCCCTCGCGAGGGTTTGAAATCGTCAAATTTGTTTGGGTTCGGTCTTTCCCTGCCTTGTCGATCTGGTGTGATGGGTGGGGGTGGATCGGAAATATCGGTTGCGGGGCCAGTGGGAGGGGTATCCGTGCCCGGCGACCGCGGTATCTTTGCATTGATGGAGGGAATAAAGACCGGCTCCACCTCTTCCGGCGCATCGCCCTGCGCGATGATGCCCGACATTACCAGAAACAGACCGACGGTAACGCCCGCCGCCACGGGCAAACCAACGATCAAACGACCAAAGGAAAAAGGGATATAAGCGGGCATCTGAACCTCCAGCGAGAGTAAAAAAGAACGCCACTAAAGCTTAAGCCTATGCCGAACAGCCCAGTTTTACCAGTGAGAAAACTTTACGGTGTAGTGTCGTGGTAAATGATATTTTGACGCCTGTTTTTCCAAAATGAATTCTAAGGTTAGGGGGCAAAGAAAGCCCCCCGCGATCATCTCGCGGGGGGCTTTTTTGTAATGACTAGATTGTTCCAGTGAGGCTATCAGTAGCGGTACTGATCATTCTTGAACGGGCCCGTGACGGGAACGTTGATATAGTCCGCTTGCTCTTCGGTCAGTTGGGTCAGCTTCGCGCCGACTTTGGCGAGGTGCAGGGCCGCAACCTTCTCGTCGAGATGTTTGGGCAAGACGTAGACTTTGTTGTCGTATTCGTCGCCTTTGGTCCACAATTCGATCTGGGCAAGTGTCTGGTTCGTGAACGACGCCGACATTACAAAGGATGGGTGCCCGGTGGCATTGCCCAGGTTTACGAGGCGCCCCTGGCTCAACAGGATCATGCGCTTGCCGTCGGGGAATTCAACCAGATCAACTTGATCTTTTACGTTGGTCCATTTGTAATTACGCAAGCCCTCGACCTGAATTTCATTGTCAAAGTGGCCAATGTTACAAACAATGGCCATATCCTTAACTTTGCGCATATGATCAACAGTCAAAACGTCTTTATTGCCTGTGGCTGTAACAACAACGTCCGCACGGTGGATATCGCTTTCAAGATCAACGACTTCGAAACCGTCCATGGCGGCCTGCAGGGCGCAGATCGGATCGACCTCTGTAACCATGACGCGTGCACCGGCCCCGGCGAGAGACTGGGCAGAGCCTTTGCCCACATCGCCATAACCGCAGACCACCGCTTGCTTACCGGCCAGCATTACGTCGGTGCCCCGACGGATCGCGTCAACGAGGGATTCGCGGCAGCCATATTTGTTATCGAATTTCGATTTTGTGACCGAGTCGTTCACATTGATCGCGGGGAAGGGCAAGGTGCCGGCCTGCTCACGCTGATACAGGCGCAGAACGCCGGTGGTCGTTTCTTCGGTCACGCCTTTAATATTGGCTTTGACCTTGGAATAAAAATTGGGATCTTTTTCGAGGCGCTTTTTAATCGTCGCGAATAGAGCAGCCTCTTCCTCATTAGTCGGATTATCCAGGACGGATGGATCGGTCTCGGCGTCGGTACCCAGAAGGATCAGGAGGGTAGCGTCGCCCCCGTCGTCGAGAATCATGTTGGCGGTTTCGCCATTGGGCCATTCAAAAATCTTATCCGCCAGGTCCCAATATTCTTCGATGGTTTCGCCCTTAAAGGCGAAAACTGGTGTGCCTGTGGCAGCGATGGCTGCGGCGGCGTGATCCTGGGTTGAATAGATATTGCACGAGGCCCAACGCACTTCGGCGCCTAATTCCTGGAGTGTTTCGATCAGAACAGCCGTCTGGATCGTCATGTGCAGGGAGCCTGCAATCCGTGCGCCTTTCAACGGCTTTGCGGCACCATATTCCTCGCGCGTGGCCATCAGGCCGGGCATTTCTGTTTCGGCGATATCGAGCTCCGTACGGCCCCATTCGGCCAGAGAGATGTCCTTGATATGATAGTCTTTATTGGGATCGATGGTAATCGGCGCATTCATGGGAAATACCTTTGCAATTTGCTGAAAATCCGGTGATTTGGCGCGGCTTATAACAGGCCTTACCCGCCCCGCCAAGGCGGATATAAAGATTTCTTTATGTCTTTACAGCCCGCCGGTCTAACGGCTCGCCAAACAATTCTGGCCTAGCTGAACGAGACAAGGGACGCGGAGGCGGCGGGCAACTGGGCCCGTGAGAATTAGGACGATCCGCGCTTTGGTCCCTTACAGACGGTCGACTTGGAAACGGCGTTCTACAGTGCGATTTATGCCGGCGATGTGACCAGGGCGCGCTTTACCCATGATTTCGTAAAGCCCGATCTGGGCCCGAACGATACGAATTTTCCCAGTGAACGGGAAATCAATGGCGCCGGTTATGGACTGGTCAATAAAAAGGAAATGTCCAGTGCGCGGGCGGTCTTCGCGTAAATTGTAGACCTTTTCCCCACATCGGCCAATGTCTATGACAGCCTTGGGGGAGTTTGTGCTCTGATGAGTGAGATGGACTGTGCGGAAAAGAATTACAAACGCACCCTCGCGATTAAGCCGCATAATCCAAACGCCCAGAACGTGCCTGACCGGATAAAAGACCTGCGAGCAGCCACAGGCAATTAGAAGTCTTTTTTCCAGTTGGCAGACACCGTCTGATCGCCGTCCTGACGGACATTTGACTCCACGGTAATGTTGTCGCGAATTTCGTATTCGATCCGTACAGACCCGTTTTTGCCTTCCACATCCTGCGTTGCGGAAACGAATAAGCCGTCGGCCACATATTTGCCCACGGTCAAGGCGCTCGCGCCATTCTCCGGGTCCAGATCAAGGTTTAACAGATCAAGACCCGCCGCCGACCGGATGGAACCGATGGCATCGGTGCCGCCAAAGGGCCCAATCCCGCCAAGGGTGGCCAGCGCCTGGGCTGTCTGGACAGATTCAAGCGCGGACAGCTGATCGGCGGGTTTACCAAACAGGATCAAGGCCATCACATCATTGGCGGGCCGCACAGGATTAGAGGTCAACTCAACTTTCACATCTGATGAACGCCCACTGGCCCGCACTTGCGCCACCAGCCCGTCATCGGTTTCATATTCGGCGATGATGTTGATCACCGGATCGTTCGGCGACAGCTTATCGAAAATGATCTCGCCAGTGGTCACGTCAAATCGCCGTCCGGTAAAATCGAAGGTACCCTTGCGCAACCCGATGGTCCCAAGGGCCACGGGTTCCTGATCTACGAGGGTAATCGCCAGATCGCTTTCCCATTCACTCTCCAGGCCTCGTCCGCGTACGAATAAGCGATCATCGGCAGTGATTGCCAGATTGAGAGCGGTAAGACCATTTGCAGCTTGCGTTTCTGGCTGTTCGGCGTCAGCACTGGCTCGCGTTAAATCGCGGGGCTGACCTTGGGCGGTTTGGACCGTCTCGTATACGGATTTTTTGATTACCTCAATGGGGACAAGACCGGTTTGCGGAGGGGTGATAATCTCCACATTCATCGCCGTAATATCGAGCCCGCCTTTTACCGCGAGCGCACCCACTGGCCCGTCAATGCGAATGTCACCTGATTGCTGCAGGCTAGTGACTGGCGTGGCGCTTACGATCAGGTCTCGTATCTTTATGTCTGTGGTGATGCGGCTTTCCTCGCCAAGCGCCATGGTGCCGTTGACGGTGAACCGATCCTCTCCGTCCTGCCCATCGCCGCGTCCGCCGCCGGTGAAGGCAATCTCGCTACGCTTTGCCGAGCTTTGTGCGGTCGTCTCCAGGTGGAGACCGATCAGGCTAAACCCAGTAGTAAGATCCGTATAGGCACCATCAGCCAGCGTAATCACGCCATTGACCGCCGGCTGATTAGTCGGGCCGTCAAGGGTCAGATCGATGCGCAATTGCCCGTCGAGCCCTTGGGCGGGGCCGGGAATGGTGGCTGTCAAAGGCGCGACTGCCCCCTCATATTTTACACGCCCGGCGAGCATGCCATCAGTTTTCACTGACAATGCTGGCGCGCGGGCAAGACGGGCTGGCAAGTCAAGAGAAAAGTCCAGGGGGATTGTACCCGTACCCTGACGATCTGCGAGGCGCAGGCGGGTGCCATCCCAGTCGAGCGCTGCGCTTAACCGCGTAGGGGGTGTCTCTTCACTGTCGTCTCCGGTGCTGTGCCGGTAGTCGGTGGTCAAACTGCCGGTGGCGGGCGTTTGCGCTTGCGTATCAAGCGTCATATTAAGATCGAGAAATCCATCAGTCGTGGGGATCAGTGCATTCTTGATGGCGATGGTGCCCTGCCAGCGGGCTGGTGAGAATGCCCCGTCCAGTGCTAAAGAACCGGCCCGTCCCCATTGAAGGTCAAGCCCCGAGAGGCGGTTTGTCTCGCCCATTTCCACCGTAAACGGACTGATGGTTCTGACACTCACTTCTCCTAAAAGTTTTGATGTCAGCGTACTGATCACCACGCGTTTTTCCGTGTCGCCGGTAAGGGACCCTTTCAACGTGGAATCGGTGACGATGGGGGTGCCGTCATTCAAGAGATCGCTCAACGCAAGATCAAAGCGTGCGTCGTTCACGGTGCCAGCAAGTGATGCGGCCAGCCCCTCAAGGGTCAAATTATCGATAGTGAGGTGTTCGGCTTCGACGAGGAGCCCGTCGCGTTGGGAGGTCTTAAGACCGGCAGGAACAGCACTGCCGAACCCGCCTTGTGCGGTGACGCTGCCGGCGAGGGTGAAACCTGGGAAAGGCTGCGCACCGGGAATGCCGGCATAGGCGAGATCAACGGCCAGAGACTGGCTTTCCGGGTCAATCAACGAAGCGCCGGTTAATTCGAAACCGGTTCCGATGTACTGCAAATCGCGCAGAGCAATGAGCGTATCAGTACTCTCAAGGCGTGCACGGAGGAATTGTGTGGCTGTGTCCTGTGTTTGCCCTTGGGGACGGGCGAAGACAGTGCCCGTGGGCAAGGTTGGCAGACCGGAGAGTTTTGCATCCATAGTAATGGCTGGATAGCTGCGCCCCGCATGTTGAAACGCTGGTGATTGAAACTCTGTATTGAGCGTGAAAGCCTCAGCGGTGCCTTCCACGGCACTGCGGAGCGTCGCGCGGGCAGTCGCGCTTTCTGCCCCCAGAAGCTTAGCGAACAGGCCAGGTGCAAGATCGGTTTTGAAGGCACCGTCAACGCGTTGCGTCTGTGTATCGAATACACCGTTTACAGTGCCGGTGATTGCGTTACCTGCTGCAAAGGAGAAATCAGAAAGCGTGATAGCAGCAGCGCTATTGGCGTCGATGACACCGGAAAAGGTCAGCGCACTTGAGATTTCCGAACGAATAGCCTCAGGCAGGAAATCGCGGACAGCAACATCACCTGAAAGTTGGCCGCGCAGTTGCGAGCTCAAATTGGTCTGGGCATCGACGACGGTGATGGTCGCGCCCGCGCTGGTAAGGGTGGCTGCGAGATCATATAGGCCTGAGGCGCGATCGTTTTGGGCATTCAAGGCGGCGTTAATGGTGATTTCCTGACCGAGGGCATCGGTCAGGTCAGCAAATTGTGTTTTATCGAGCGCGAGCGTCAGCGCTGTTTCAAAATTGGCGAGCAGGTCCTGATTATTTGCCCATGACACCTCACCACTTGCCGAAGCGGCTTGTGTTGCCAGCGATTTGATGGCGAGCGTCGCGCCTTTATTTTTCGGTGTGGCGGCTAGAGAAAGGGTTATGGTCTCACCGGTGAAGCCTTGTAGATCAGCAAACTGCGCGCCCGGCGTCACGGTGCCATCAAGGGTGATGGTGGCACCGCTCTTGATTGGTCCTGTCAGCGCGAAGTTGGCAGTGCCCAGCGTCCCGAGATCACCGTTCACATCAACCAGCGCCGTGCGATTTTCCTCCCGGCCCTTGATGATGAGGTTCACGGGGCCTTGCGCACCCATCAGGGAACTGATTACCCCTTCTGCAGCGCCGCTAAGGGTTGCGTCGACGGCAAAGCGTTTACGCTCAAGATCGATATCCGTTGCGAGCCGCAGCTGATCAAGGTCGTTATCCGAACTGGCCGTCAGATTAGCTGCGAGGGATCGTCCTCTCATTCGCAGATCACCCGCAACAGACAGCGTCATGTCCTCACCAACCACAGCTTCACCGACGGTCAGTTGGTTTATGGTGATGTTATCAACCGTCACGGACGGTAAGCTATCAGGCAGAGCAATGGGCTCGCGCGATATGTCCTGCGCATCGGAATTGGCGACGGGTAGCCGATCCAGTAGAACGGTCTGTAAGCTGATTGTTTTGATTTTAAGGGTGCCGCCCAAAAGAGCGAGTGGGTCCCATGAGACAACCAGCCGTTCCGCGGTCAGGAGCGGGCGCTGGCTGCCATTGGCGTCATCGATCACCACGTCGTCCAAACGCAAATACCCCGGCAAACCGGGCGCCAAGGCGCCAATCGTGGCACGGCCATTGACCGCATTGGCAATCTGTTGTTCGGCTTGTGTCTTTACAAATTGACGCCCGGGCGGGGTGTAAAAGACAAGCAGAATCGCCAGCCCAACAAGCGCGAATAGCACCAGAAGACCGATCCCCAAAAATCGAAGGGTCTTGCTCATATCGGAGCCTCATCACTCAGTGTTATTGTTCGAAATAGGACTATCATTTCCACTCTTAAAAAGACTGACCAAGCGAAATCAAAAACTGCACCGGCGCATCAAACTCGCGGCGGTCCAGAGGGATTGCCACATCAACCCGCAAGGGCCCCACGGGCGTAAAATATCGCACGCCCGCACCGACCCCAACGAAGATATCGCGCGAAAAATTGGGCAGGACGGTGTCGGCAACCGTGCCAGCGTCCACAAAGGCGGCGGCCTGAATGGTGTCGGTAATCCGGTAACGCATCTCAAACGCCCCTTCGACAATCGAGCGCCCGCCAAGCGGGATCACCTGGTCGATATCGCCGTCATCATTGAGAATGATGTCGCTATTCTCATCGCGGTCAAACTCCACCGGTCCGGCAAGCTGGAATCCGTATCCGCGTACGGAACCACCGCCACCGCTAAAGAACCGTTTGTTTTCCGGCAGATCGTCAAGCGCAATACCAACGGTGGAGCCAACCCGGCCGCGCACCGCGGCGGTGAATTTCTTTTCTGGACCAAAATTGATCCGTGTGCGCGCCGTTGCATCAATCTGCGTGAAGGTGCGCGTGCCCGTTGTTGGCGTCACGGTCAGGGTTGCCAAGACACCTCTGGTGGGATTCAGCACATCGTCTTCATTGTTCCATACAACGGACAGAGGCGCGGATACGAAAATATTATCTTCTCGTGGGTCGCCATTGGCAGGAATGACGCGGGTCACCTCAAGGGCCAGGCCACCTCTGGTTTCCAGCTTTTCGTCGAGCCAGGTTTTGACAAGCCCTGCAGCAAGCCGCGCTGTGCGCGCATCAAAGGCATCGGTCGTTTCATTGATAAAACTGCCCTGACCAAAGGCAAATCCGGGCAAGCTCTCCAGTGGCTTTTCAAAGGTGGCGGCAACGGACTGTTCAATCTGGCTCACATTGATATCGGCACGGACGCTTTCTGCGCGCTTGAAAACATTACGGTTCTCAAAAAAGACCCGCACGCCTGGCCCCTCATTGGTTGAGAAAGAAACCCCGGCACCGATTGTGCGATGTTTGCGTTCGGTCACATTGACGAGGATTGGGGTCGTGCCGTCATCGGCGGTGGGGCCGGGGGCCACATCAATGGCTGAAAACAGATTTGTTGCTGACAGGGCGTCGCGATAGTCAACGGTCTTCGACTTATCGTAAACCGACCCCACCTCCCAGGTGGTCAGCTTACGGATATAATCTTCTTTAGTGCGCGAAAGACCGCTCACTTGCGCGGTGCCAAAGAAGGCCTTTGGCCCGGATGTGAAGGCATACTGCGCGCTTGCTGTTCCCGACTCAAAATCGGCGATGGCGCGGCGCCCGGTGATCTTGGCCGTGGGGAAGCCATTATTCCGCAGAGCGGTGAGAAAGCGTTGCTGGTTCGACAGCAGGTTCGCGCCGTCGGCGGCAGCGGTAACGTCGATCTTTAGGTCCGCGAAAGTCGCCGGGCGCGTCGCGTCGACAGTGTCTTCGTAGACAACCTCGTGTTGGGTGATTTGAAACGCCGGCCCTGGCTCAATCGTAAAGGTGATTTCTGTAGCGCTTGGTTGCTGCTTGGCCGCCGGGCCAAGCGTTGGGCTGGTGATTGCCCAGCTGATATCATGGTCAAAATAGCCGGCGGCGGTAAGCGCGCCCCTGAATTTCTTTTCATCGCCGATCGCTGCCCGCCGCACGGCCGCACGTGTCGGAAAAGAATTGTTGTCTTTTTCCAACGCTGAAAGAATACGGAATTTCCCGGTCATGCCTGTTGGCGCACCCTCATAAATCACTCTGGGGCGCGATTTTTTTGCTTTTTTAGCAGGCTTTTCAGGGGGTTGAGGTTCCTCGGGCGTCGCGGGCGGTGCGTCTTTTGGTGGTTGGGCGCCCACAGGTGTGGCGATTGCGAGGCTCAGCGCTGCTGTGCTGCTCACCACCAGCGCCGACGTTGAGCGGCGCGCGGTCCCACGGCGCTGCTGCAAAAAAGTGGGCAAATCAAGAAACACAGAAGACAACTCACATCCTGACGGTGCCGCGCTACCGTGTCGGGGCGGCTGCGATATCTAACGGGCGCCCGTCCAATTGGCATAAATTTGTTAACTCTATGCTTGGCCTAGGTCTACCGGGCGACGAAGGTACGCGGCATCAATGGTCCAATGAAGGGCGCCCCCTTGCCTTGCAGACATTTGCCCTTCCAATTTCCGCTGGTCACCATCACACCCCTCCCGTAAACGGTACCGGTTGAATAAAGTTCACCGCCCCGGGACCGTGCGCCGGACCGGCCCGAAAACGACAAAGCGAAGACCATGGCTCATCCTCTTTATGGTGCAGATATCGGCACAATTTTGACCGTCATGGGCCGCTCCGGATTTCCGTCAAAAGGGCTCGAAGGCTTCGGATTTCTTGCGTCAGCGCTTGGCCGCGCGCCGGTATCGCTCGCCGAAAAGCTGATCATGGACCCGCGGTTGCCTACCACCGATGAAATGGCACCGCCGGTCTTTATTCTGGGGCACTGGCGATCAGGCACCACCCATCTCTACAACACTATGACCAAGGGGGGGCAGTGGGGCTATGTGCCACCCGTGGCCACGGGCCTGCCGTGGGATCTGTTTGGGATTGCGAAGATCTTTAACCCGGTCCTCGAACGCGCCCTGCCCAGTCACCGCTACATCGATAAAATTCCAGTTCATCCGGATAGTCCGCAGGAAGACGAAATTGCCGTCGCCAACATGTCGCCGCTATCGTTTTATCACGGCATCTATTTCCCGCGCGATTTTCGGGAGCACTTGCAGCGCGGGCTGTTTTTTGACGGGTGCAGCCCGGCGGCTGTCAAGGCATGGGAAGATCGTTTTGTTTACCTGATGCGCAAACTTTATGTGCATCAGGGGCGTAAACCGCTTTTGATCAAGAACCCCGTTTATACGGGCCGCCTCGCCACCTTGCGGCGGCTCTTCCCAGCAGCAAAATTTATTCACATTCATCGCAATCCCTATGACGTATTCCGGTCGATGCAGAACTTCTATGCCAAACTGTTGCAACAATTTGCGCTGCAATCCTATGACCATGTGGATATTGATGCGGCAATTTTGTCCGTCTACCCCCGAATGATGAACGCGCTTGAGGCTGATCAGCAAGGGCTGCGTGCGGATCAGTTTGTTGAGGTTGGTTATGATGCCCTCGATCACACGCCCATGGAGACCGTGCGGCATATCTATACGCAATTGGGTTTGCCTGATTTTGATGAGGCTGCGCCGGCTTTTGAGGGCTATCTCGCGTCCATCAAGAGCTTTGAGAAGAACCAGTTTGACTATCCGCAAGCCAATGCGCGCAAGGTTGAAAACCACTGGGGCGCGTTCCTGGAGAAATGGGACTATCAGCGGCCAAGGCGCGCGCAACAGCCGGGCCCAGTTGGCAGCGCTGCTTGATCGCAGCGGCGGCAATGGACTCATGCCCAAAAAGTGGATTACCTTTCCTTGATGTAGGGCAGCAGGGCAACTCCATGGCGCATGGGAATAATGATCAGCACGAGACGTCGCCTGACAGATACTATCGGCTGGCTGTGTTGGGCCTTACGCTCGGAATTATTCTCATCGCGGCGGCGTTTTTTATCCATGCTTGGCAAGTAAAACCAGTGGATCAGACCCCGGTTTACGCGGCAGCCACGCAATGTAAACGCGTGACGCTGAAAGATGCCGATAGTGGATGGATCGTGCGCGGCGCGGAGGATATTGCCATCGACCGGGCGGGCCAGCGGCTGTTCGTTTCTGCCTATGATCGGCGCCATACAGAAGCACACCTTGCCCGTCGTGCCCGGCATCGGTCCATGTCGGGATTACCCGATGGCGGTCTTTATTCGATCGCGATGGCCGATCTAGATCTGGCGTTGCGGGCGCCGACGGACCGCGTTTTGTCAGTGAAATCCCTCGTGCGCCCTGACGACCTTGCCGGCGGTCTTCATCCGCATGGGATCGATTATGATGCCGACCGTAATGAGCTTGTCTATATTAACCGGCGTTACACCCCGGGCCACAACGGTTGGAAGCGGGGGGTGGTGCTTGAGCGTGTGGGCGCGAATGGCGCTGTGGTCATGGGAAAGGCACACAAGCTGCCTGTTGCGGCCAATGATATCGCAATCTTAGGAAAAGAGGTCGTTGTTTCTGTCGACCATGGCGGTACCGGATTGGCCGCGATGATCGAAGATGTGTTGGGGCTTCGGCGCAGCGGTGTTTTTGCGGTTTCGACGACAAAGCCTCTCTTTCAAGGAATTGGGTTTGCGAATGGTGTCGGTTCGGGTTTTGGCCCGCGTGATACGTCAGCCGATCAGTTTGCTGTGGCCGCAACGCGCGACAAGTCGGTCTACTTTGTTGACTATAATGGTCAGCGTACGGGGCACGTGCGATTGCCGGGCGGTCCTGATAATCTGTCAGTCGCCCGCGACGGCGCCGTCCTTGCGGCGGTACACCCGTCTCTTCTGCGTATGGGGGCACACCGCAAACTTGGTCTCGGCCGTGCCCCAAGCCGTGTTGTAAAGCTCACACCCGGCAAAAAGACTGTCGACCTTTTGTTTGACGACCCGGCGGGAGCATATTTTCAGGCTGCAACCATCGCGGTGGAGACGAAGACGCTTCTGGTTCTTGGCTCCGTGACAGATCGTGGCCTGATGGTCTGCGGCGCCAGCGACGCGCCCGCCGCGGCACAACAGTGACAGCCATTACGCTCGTGACAGGCGGTGCCGGTTTTGTGGGCCGGGCTCTCGTAAGCGCGCTCTTAAGCGAAAAGGAAGAGGTGCGCGTCCTCGACGTTAATCCAGCTTCACTATCGGGATTGGATGTTGAGGTCATTAGGGGCTCAGTCACCGACCCTGAGATGTGCGCGGCGGCGCTGGCCCCCACCCACAGCGGGCCTGTGACCTCGGTTTTTCACCTGGCTGGCAATGCCCAGCTTTGGGCGCGCGACGATAGCGTTTTCGAGCGGGTCAATTTTGGCGGTACACAGACAATGCTGGCGGCTGCGCGCCGGGCGAAAGTTACTACTTTTGTTCATTGTTCTAGCCTGACAACCCTTGTGGGGCGATCAACGCCTATTGGTCCGTCTACGGCTGATGAAACTATGCTCCAACCCGTCGCGGATATGCTTGGGCCCTATCCCCGTTCAAAATGGCGCGCTGATGAGGTTGCCATTGCCTCCAGTGATGAGACGATGGCGGTGAAGATTGCCATACCCACCGAGCCCCTTGGCGCTGGTGATGAGGGGTTAACCCCGCCAAGCCAGATGATGGTTGATTTCATCAATGGAAAGACGCCAGCCTATATCGACTGTATGCTGAATTTTGTGCCTGTAACTGGATTGGCGCGAGGGCTCATTGCCGTGCGTAATCGGGGGCGCGCGGGCGCGCGATATCTGCTTGGCGGTGAAAACCAATCCCTTGAAGCGATCCTGACCAAGCTGGAGGTGCGCACTGGACAAAAGATGCCAACGCTAAAGATGCCCTATGCCATCGCGCTACTGGCCGGATTTGTAGATACAAAGATTGTCTCTGCCGTAACTGGCCGCCTGCCAAAGGCCCCTTTCACCGGCGTGCGCCTTGCCGGGCGTCAGGTATCTTTTGTCAGTGAAAATGCGCAGCGCACCCTTGGATGGCAGGCTGGGTCCTTCGATCAAGCGCTTGATGCCTTTTTGACGTGGGCCCGGGACGCTGGGCATATTCGATAACTCGCAAGCGGTGGCAAAATTTGGCGCGTCTTTTGGGCGCATTTCATGGGATAGGCGTTTCTCCGTTCAAGACCTGCACAAACCAGTGGGTATCGATGTTTTGGCCGCAATGGATGACGCCTACTTTCTGACCGGCAAAGCGATCCTTATACCGCATAAGCGCTGCAAGCGGTGCTGCGCCTGCGCCTTCGCTAACCGTGTGGGTCGACTCAAAGTAAAGGCGTATTGCATCGGCGATATCGTCATCGCTGACCGTGACAATATCTTCCGCACCCGACCGATAGATTGCCAGCGCCTCTTCAACGGGCGTGCGCACAGCCATGCCATCGGCAAAGGTGATTGCTGACGGTGTGATGACGGGCGATCCCGCCTCGGCGGAGAGTTTCGCGGTGGCCGCATTTTCGGAAACAACGCCAATGACCTTTGCCCGATGGCCGAGGGCATCACGCGCCATGATGGTCCCGCAAATTCCCGAACCGCAGCCAATGGGCACAATCACCACATCAAGATCGGGCAGGGCCGACAAAAACTCCCAGCCATAAGTTGCCACGCCGCGCACCAACGCCGGGTGAAAGGGGGGCACGAGAAAGCAATTGTCGGCCTCTTCGGCGGCGGCCTGCGCCGCAAGCTGTGATGCATCGAAATCTTCTCCAGCGGTGATCACGGTCGCGCCGAACCCGCGCATGGCCGCATTTTTGCTGGCCGCGTTGCCCTCCGGTACAAAGACGGTAACCTCAAGCCCGGCGTTGCGCGCCGCAAAGGCAAGCGATTGCCCGTGATTGCCCCGGGTCGAAGAGATAAGATGCTTCACTGAGGGGTGGGTCCGACGCAGCCAGTCGACGAGTGTCAGGCCGCCGCGCACCTTGAAGGCGCCGGTGGGTGTTGCATTTTCATGCTTGACCCACACTTCAATACCAATCGCTTGCGCCAAAAGGGGCCACTGATACTGCGGCGTTGGTCTCATGGTGCGATAGACGGTTTGCGCCGCGTCCTCAATGTCGGAAAGGGTCAACGGGTCCATGGTCACGCCCTCCTTCTGGCTTTTTACCAATTACAATTGTCTTTATCATACCGCAGACTATTTCGGGTGCAAAAAACCGAGCCATTGATGAGAAGGCGGCTATGAGCAAAGGGTCAAGAGACGATCATATCGGCATTCTGGGAGGCGGGGCCTGGGGAACGGCGCTGGGCGCCTTGATTGGCCGGCAACCTTTGGCCGTGACGCTTTGGTCCAGGAATAAAGAGGTTTGCACCAGCATTCGTCAGTACCGGGAAAATAGAGTTTATTTGCCCGGTGTTGGCTTGCCAGAGAATTTGGCAGTGACCCACGCGCTGGATGACATGGCCGCGTGTACGCATCTGATTTCCGTTTTGCCAGCGCAGCATTCGCGCGGCTGGTTTGAAAAGCTTGGTACGCTGTTGCCCGGCCCTCGCCCCATGGCGATTGCGAGTAAGGGCATTGAACGAAACACCTTAATGTTGATGCATGAAGTGCTTGCCGATGTTTGGCCGGCGGCGATTCCGGCGCTCATATCGGGGCCAAGTTTTGCCGAGGACGTGGCCCGTGGTCAGCCAACTGCTGTAACCATTGCCGCGCGGGATGAGGCGTGTGGACAGCGCTGGCAGGGTATAACTGGGGCGCGGCATTTCAGACCCTATGTGAGCACGGATCTGACCGGTGTTGCCCTGGGTGGGTCCGTTAAAAACGTCCTTGCCATCGCGGCGGGCATTGTTGACGGTCTCGGCCTTGGCAAAAGCGCGCATGCGGCCCTTATCGCCCGGGGGTATGCGGAGTTTCACCGTCTTGGTCTTGCCATGGGAGCACGGCCCTCAACCATGAGCGGCCTGTCTGGTCTGGGCGATCTAATCCTGACGGCAGGGTCCGACCGTTCACGGAATATGTCGTTGGGGATGCGGCTTGGCAAAGGTGAAAGTCTGGCAACAATTCTCGGTGCGCGACAGTCGGTGAGCGAGGGTGTCGCCAGCGCCGAAGCCGTTTGCCAACTCGCCAACCGTCATCAGGTGGAAATGCCGGTTTGCGCAGGCGTCGCCGAGATCGTCGCAGGACGCCAAAGCGTTGAAAGCGCAATCGATGCCCTCATGAGCCGTCCCTTCAAACCAGAGTGAGAGCGGCGCTACCGCCTTTCTATCGACCGCGGCGCTTATAGGCTTTGCAGGTTGCCTCATAGGGGCGGCCACTACGGCGTGCATTCCACCCGGCTGTCCACGCCTGTCCACCTTCAATCGAGCCAAGGGCACGGCATTGGGAAAAGCCCGTCCGGTAGTTCGTAGACTGAACATCAGTAGCCGTACCGGCAAGCTTGAACCCTTCATTATAGCACGCGCAGATCACGTCGCGCTGACCCTGATTGTTCATAACGCTCGTGACCGTGCCGGGACTGCTGGCAACGCTGACACTGGAGCCGCCAGTTGACGGGCCCGCAGGCGATTGAGACTGACCAAAATTGGTTGTCATCGCCGCGTAAAGGGCGACGGCACACACTGCCAGCGTCATACCGCCCAGGAAGATTGCTTCCACACCAAAACCACGATGATCGTCGCGTTCCATGAGACCCCTCACATCTGTAACTCTCGTCACACTAGCCGAACTCGCGCCGCAAACAAAGATTGTTATCAATTGGTTAACCTTTTTCGCCGGGCTTTGGGGCTCGTTTTGCGGCGCCTTGCGCTCTTTTGGCCACGAGTGATGTAGAAAAATCGCACCTTGCGCACGACACGCTTTGAAGAGACATGGCCGTTCTTTTCGCGTACAGGCATCGAACGTTCAGTGAGGAGCCCAGCGCGCCGCGTGTCCAGATCACCGATGCCGATAGCCCCCCAAACCCCCAGACCGGCCCGGTTCCTCACCGGCGATCTGATGCGCCATATTATCGTGATGTCGCTCAGCGCCAGCGTCGGTCTCGTGGCGCTCTTTGTCGTCGATTTTGTTGATCTTTATTTCATCTCAATGCTTGGCGATACGGCGCTGACCGCGGCGGTAGGCTTTGCGGGCACGCTCATGGCATTTGGTTTATCTGTCTCCATCGGGCTGATGATCGCGATGAGTGCGCTCGGCGCGCGGCGGATCGGCGCTGGCGATGAGGCCGGGGCCCGGGCGCTCGCCACCAGTGTGTTGACTATTGGCAGTCTGGTGGGGGTGGCGTTTGCCGCGGTCTTCTGGATTTTTGCGCCGCAATTGCTCGCCTTGCTGGGTGCGAGCGGGGATGCCCAGAGTGCAGCAGTACGGTATTTGCGAATTGTCATGCCAGCGATGCCGGTTATGGCGTTCGCGATGATTTGTTCCGGTTTGTTGCGGGCGCATGGGGATGCGCGCCGCGCCATGAATGTCACGCTCTTTTCAGCGCTGGCCAATGCTGTTCTCGACCCAATCCTGATTTTTGGGTTCGGCCTTGGTCTTGATGGGGCCGCGTGGGCCAGTGTCCTTGCGCGCTTGACCATGTGCGCCACCGCGGCGATCCCGATCTTGCGCCATTATGGTGGTTTTGCGCCGTTTCGCACGCCGCGGATTGTTGCCCATATCCGGCCTATTATCGGTATCGCAGCGCCCGCAATTTTGACAAATCTGGCGACGCCCGTGGGAATTGTTTTTGTTACCCGCGCCATCGCAGCCTATGGCGATGCCGCGGTTGCGGGATACTCTGTCCTCGCGCGCCTTATGCCGCTTGCATTTTGTGTGATTTTTGCCCTTTCGGGCGCCGTAGGCCCAATCGTGGGCCAAAACTTTGGGGCGTCGCAGTTTTCTCGCGTGCGCGAAACCATCATCAAATCGATCCAATTTACCGCGATTTACACCGCGATCATGTGGGCCATGTTGCTTGTGGGACAGGGGTTGATCGCCGATCAGTTCTCAATCAGCGGCGTGGGTCGCGAGATCATTTTCTGGTTTGCCGCTGTCGCCGCGCCGCTCTTGGTCTTTAATGGCATCCTGTTCGTGTGCAATGCGGTACTGAACAATCTCGATCGCCCGTTATGGTCGACCTATCTAAATTGGGGGCGCAACACCCTTGGTGTGATCCCCTTCGTGATTTTGGGGTCTCAGGTCTACGGCGCCCCCGGGGTTGTGATTGGTCAATATGCAGGGGGGATTGTGTTTGCAGCGCTCGGCTTGTGGCTCTCCTTACAGCTTGTTGACCACTTTGCCCGGCAACATCGTGACGGGGGTCGCGCCGATGGTGCGGCTCCGGTCAACCAACCCGCGTCGGCAGCTATTTCTGCCAAGGTACAAAACCCTTCAGTGTCGGTCGAAAGTTAGGACGAACGCTGGACGTGATCGTCACTAGGGCTGGACATGGGCTGTGAAACGGCGACAAATGCGGGAAAGAATTAGGCAATCCATGACTGATAAATTTACGGTCTCGCCGTCGAAATATGATCGCCTCAAGTCAAAACCTTCAATAATCTGTGTAAGGAGTACCCCGTGAGCAACGATATGCGCCCCCTGACTGAGCTTGCGCCGGGTGATCTCAAGGCAATCCTTCAGCGGGTTCATACCCATTGCCAGCGTTTTGATTGCCCTGATGTGAGCCGCAGTGTGCGCCAACTTCTACTTAGCCTTGCTCTCTATGGGCTCATTACCGGCGCAGGGTTGTGGGCCTTTTCAGCCGGGCAGTTTTGGGCCCTGCCACTCCTGCTTCTGCCGGGCGCGGGACTGCTCGTGAAGCTTTTTACCATTCAACATGATTGCGGCCATGGTTCCTATTTCAAGGCCGACTGGGCCAACCGATGGGTGGGGCGGCTAATCAGTCTTTTTACCCTGACCCCATACGCTTTCTGGCGCGACGCCCATAACAAGCACCATGCATCTTCCGGTAATCTCGACCGACGGGGGATTGGTGGGATCGATATGATAACAGTTGGTGAGTTTGAAAATCTTTCGCCGTTCCGAAAACGTCTTTATCGCATCTACCGCCACCCGCTAGTACTGCTCACCGTTGGCGCACCGCTCCACACCATCGTGATCCAGCGCTGGCCGGTGACACAATCCATGCCCTTCCTTGACGCTTATCACACCATAAAAGGTTCGCACCTCTTGCGCAGCGTCATGGCGCTCAATGCCGGGCTGGTCGTGTTTTACGGCATGCTGATTTTTTTTCTCGGTTGGGCGGCGGTTTTCGCTGTCTTTGTGCCGTTATTGGTGCTTGCCGCTGGCGTGGGTGGATGGCTTTTTTATGTGCAACATCAATATGATGGTACCTATTGGGCTCGCCAGGGAGAGTGGGATTACAAGACCGCAGCGCTCCTCGGCTCGTCCCATTACGCGTTACCGCGGATCTTGCATTGGTTCACGGGCAATATTGGCTACCACCATATCCATCATCTGGTGAGCAAGATCCCCAACTATCGCCTCGCTGAATGCTACCGCAAGTCTGCGGACCTGCAGCGCTTTCCCAAGCTAACACTGCGCGGCAGCATCAAGGCGGCGCGTCTGCGCCTGTGGGACGAAAAGGCCCAGCGCATGGTTGCCTTTTAACCGTGTCATTGGGTTGGCCAGGACACGCCCTTTCTTTTTGATGTAATTATGTAACGCTCGTGGCCGGAAAGCCGCTCAATGGTTCAATGCGGCACCGGGTTAATTGCGTTCTAAGTCTTTTGTTTTACGATCACTTTTCTAACGAGGTGCGCCTGGGGCTGACCATTCCGGGGAGGTCGTTGGCTTGTGACAAAATTCTTGCGGCGCGCCGCTTAGAAAGCTAGAGCCCAGTGCTCCGCACAAAAAAGACAAAACTTCAGGGTCGTCCGATCCGGGAACAGGGCCCGCGTCGGCACAAAACAAAAACAGGGAAAAGGTAGGAAACAAATGAAACGCCAAAATACCGTAGTCGAGCTGATCTCCGGCGTCTCCATGATGGCGATGATGACAGCTGTGGCCCAGCCAGTGGCCGCACAATCCATCGATGACGAGATTATCGTAACCTCTCAGCGGACCGAGCAATCGCTGCAGGACGTGCCGATTGCCGTTTCGGCCTTTGGCGGCGAAGAGCTGGACAATCGCCAGATCGAAAGCTTCACGGATATTCAGTTTAATATCCCCAACTTCTCTTTCTCGCGGTCGAACTTTACCGGCTCTTCCATTTCACTGCGGGGCGTTGGCGCCTTGGCGGTTGGGTCTTCTACCGAGCCCTCGGTGTCCGTGCACATCAATGATGTCTTCATCAATGCGCCGCGTTTGTTCGAGACCGAATTCTTTGACATTGAGCGTCTCGAGATTTTGCGTGGCCCCCAAGGCACGCTGTTTGGCCGGAACGCCACCGGCGGTGTGATCAATGTGATCACCGCAAAAGCTGACCCCTCCGAAGTGGGCGGCCATGTGGATGCCGAATACGGCAATTTTAATTCTATCAAGATCAAAGGTGCGTTGAACGTTCCAATCATTCAGGATGTGCTCGCCGCGCGGCTTGCCGGCACCGTCATCCAGCGCGACGGCTTTACCGAAAACGTTGTGACGGGCAATGACATTGATGACCGCGACATCTATGCCCTACGCTTTTCTTCGCGCTGGCTTGCAACCGACAATACGACGGTGGATTTCACAGCAAGCTACTTTAAGGAAGAAGACGCACGTCAGCGGGCCAGCAACACAACCTGTAATACCGACCCCACTGGTCTTCTCGGCTGTCTGCCCGGACCGGTTTCATTCGGTGGTCTGGGTGCGGATCAACGGGCAACATTTCTGGCCAACTCCAGTCAGGAGGCCCTTGGCCTGATTGGTGCCTTGAATGGTCTGCCCGGTGACGCCGCTGGCGTCTTTGGCCTGTTCAGTCTTGCTGATCCCCAAGTTTTTCAACAGCCTTTGACCACCGATCCGCGTCAGGTTGCACTTGATTTCGACCCGCAGAACAATGTGGAAGAAACCATCTTTCTCGTGAATGTGAAGCATGATTTTGAAAAGTTCACGTTCAAATTCAATGCTGGCTGGGGCAACTCGAAAATTGCGCAGCTCCAGGATTTTGACGGCGGTGTCGGCCCGGCGCTGAATACCCCGGCCTTCCTTGCCACTGGCTTGCCGCAGGGCGCGCTCTTCCCCGGGGCCCCCGCCGGCGCGCTTGGACCTGGCTCACCAGCGATCCCGCCAGCGCCATCTATCGCTGTGGGCGGCGTGCCAATCCTGGCCAACAACTTCTTCAACAATGGCCTGATCCCGCTTTCGGCGTTCAACTTTGATCAACTGACAGGTTCGATCACCGGCGATGTGTTCGGTTTCTTTGACAATTATCAGTCTGCGAACCTTTCTATCGGCGAGAATGACTACTACTCGTTTGAAGCGATTTTCTCTTCAGACTTTGATGGCCGGTTTAACTTCCTTCTGGGGGCCAACTATTCAGACTCCAACGGGTTTGCCGACTTCGCCGTTTCAACCACCGGTCTTGATTACTTCTCGGCTATTGGTGGCACGCTAGCGGCGCGCGGTGGTGCCTATCAGGCAGCTATTCAGGCCGGCCTCGGCGCAGATCCTTTTGTCCAGGGCGGCGTTGGGGCAGGCCTCTTCTCCATTGCCGATTTATCAGCACTGGCCGGAGCAGATCCGCAAGGCTTCGTTAGCACTGTGGGCGGTGCCATTACCGGCGTAGCGGCCCAGCAAATGCTCGCGGTTGATGGCACAGCCATTGCTCAAGGCATTCTCGATAATGCGGTCACTGCCGCTAATCAGGTAGATGGGCTTGCCTTCTTCACGCCGTACTTCTTCAACGACACCGATGACGGGTTTACGGAAGACTTCTCGATTTTCGGTGAGGTCTACGTGGACATCACCGATACCCTGAAATTCACTGGTGGTGTACGTCGTAACTTTACGACGAAGGGCGTCCGCGACCGCGGTAATTTGTTAGAATCGCTGAGCGGCAACCCGCCGGTCGTACCCATCGGGACGCCAAACCTGCGGCCCTTGCTCGATTCTGATGAACTGACGCAGGGCACACCGGGCGCGATCAATGATTTCCGTGTGATTGATGGTGAGTTTAACGCCACCACGGGCCGGGCAGTTCTGCAATGGACGCCTACGGACGGTATTGAGGCCTATGCGTCCTACACCCGCGGTTTCAAAGCGGGTGGTTTTAACCCGCGCGCCAGTGTTGGTCTGCCGGGTGTTCCCACCCAGTTTGACCCCGAAAGCATCAACGCCTATGAGGCAGGCGTGAAAACCGTTCTCGCCGGCGGCGCCCTGCGCGCCAACCTGACGGGTTTTTATTATGACTATAGCGACCTGCAGGTTTCCAATATCGTTAACAATACCTCAGTGAACGAGAATATCGACGCGACGATCTTCGGTCTCGAGGGTGAATTCGTCTGGCGGCCGCTCGATGATCTCGTCCTGAACACGACCGTATCTTACCTCAATACGGACATTACGGAGTTTGAATCACTGGATACGCGCGATCCGCTTGGGGGTTCAACCGAAGATGTTCTGCTTGCGGACATTACCACTGGTCAAAACTGTATTCTTGATCTCAATGGATCACCAAACTTCATCGGTGCTGGTAATCCTGTGCGTGACGCCATTATCGATGGTCTCAACACTGCAGGTCAGGCCGGCCTTGCTGGTCAGTTTGCTGCGCTTACAGGCTCCCCCTTCACGGCCTGTGGTCCACTGCAGGATTTGGTGGCTGGTCTGCAAGCCTTTGACCTGACAGGGGCATCGGTCACCGCCGGTAATCGGGTTGATATTTCTGGTAATGCACTGCCGGGCTCACCAGAGTTTACTGTTAGTGTTGGAGCACAATACTCCTTCCGCTTTGACAACGGGATGAGCCTGACACCGCGTGCAGATGTTTATTATCAGGGTGCGTCCTTTTCATCGATCTTCAACACCCAAGAAGATCGCATTGACGGTTATGTACTGGCCAACGCTCAAATCATGCTGGAGCCAGAAGATGGTGCGTGGTTTGCCCGGGCGTTCATTCAGAACCTGACCGACAATGACGCGATTACCGGTCAGTTTAATGCCGGTCAGGCAGTCGGTAACTTCAACAATGTCTTTCTGGTGGAGCCACGCCGCTACGGTATTGGCCTCGGCCTGCGCTTCTAAGCATTGCGACACAGACAACCTAAAAAAGCACCGCTTCGGCGGTGCTTTTTTATTGGCCTGCCTCGTGGTCCTAGAGTAGCCGTCACGACCCAGCCGCAAGGCGGCGGATCGAGGTGACTGGCCCGGCATCGCGGCTTACCCTGTCAGCATAATCCTTAAGCGGATCAATACTCACACACATATGGGTGGCGTTGGCGTGAACGATGTGCCTGTCATCGCGCATGAGCGCCACATGGCCTTTCCAGAAGATCACGTCGCCGCGTTTGAGGAGCCCCTCTGTCAGTAGGTCCAACGGGGCACCATCCAACGCCTTTCCAATAGTTTTTTCCTGCATATCCGTATCGCGCAGGATTGGCGGGTCGCCCGGCGCGATGCCGCATGCACAAGTCAGGGCGTTTTGCACCAGCGCTGAACAATCGAGGCCAAGGCTTGAGCGTCCACCCCACAAATAGGGTGCATGAAGATAATACTCCGCCAGCGCCACATAATCCGGCGTTTGCTCATGGGTCGGAGCGCAATGGTCGGCAATCACATGCCCGCGTTTTTGTCCGGGCAGGGTAATTTCAAAGAACCGCGAAGATCTCTGGTCCGGATCAATACCCCTCAACAGACTATTCATGCTGACAAAGCCGTGGGGCGCCGATTTAATATCTGGTTCTGA
Organism: Pseudomonadota bacterium; assembly: GCA_039819545.1. Classification (GTDB taxonomy): domain Bacteria; phylum Pseudomonadota; class Alphaproteobacteria; order Caulobacterales; family Parvularculaceae; genus CALLPQ01. The sequence goes on from JBCBRS010000001.1 coordinate 305,874, forward strand.
AAAAATCAGGGTACGAAGCACACTGACCCGGTGTGTGGGCGCCCTCTCAAAAGGGGCGAGATCGCCCCCCGCCACATAACCCACATAGCCGTCAAGACCCGATTGTCCCCATGCCCAGCCGCCTCGATGTTCATAGACTGTGAAAGGCTCTCCAAAAAGAAGCTCGGTCTCGCGTCCCATGGTGAGCGATGGGGCTTTCATCAGCCCGGTGACACCGGCGGCGCACATCATGGGCTCGCCCGGCGCGGTCGCAATACCGGGGAACCGATCTTGAAAGTCTTTGGACACCAGATCCTCGCGCACCGGCGTTAGCCGTCGATCGAGGGTATCCGCGACTTGCGATTGAGGCGTCTTGTCAGCCATAGAGCGGTCTTGCCGGTTGCTCTACGGTGTGCCCCGCCACAAGGCGTGCAAACTCGTCGAGAAAAATTGCGCCGTCAGCGGTTTTCTGAATGATGACAATCCGGCGATCGCTCGGGTCACGCACCCGCTTGATAAAGCCCAGAATGGAGAGCGCGTCGAGGGCCCGGGAAATCGCGGGTTTGGGGATATTCAGGTTGGTAGACAAGGCCCGCACCGTATGGGGCCCCGGTTTCATGTAAACGGTCAACATGATGGCCCATTGGCGCATGGACAGATCTGGGCCGTCATCGCGGACCGAATCCACCATGATCCGGTGCCAGATTTTCAATGAGTCCAGGGCAGCCATGGGCGAGCAATCCAATACCAAACCAGTGTGCTTTTGGAGGCAAAACAACCATAAACACATGCTTACCGTGCGCCTGTTCGCAGCGCCCATGCAAGGCCCCTCGTGCCGCCGGGGCGGACCGTGCCGACGATGGCGCGTCGCTTAACGCGCGACTTGCCGTTCAATCAGCGTGAAGAGCGCGCGAAGGCATTGCGCCTCACCACCTTGGGGGCGCCCGGGCTCACTACCGGGCCGCCAGCCGTAAAGATCAAAATGCAGCCAGCGCTGCCCCGCCGGAATAAACCGCCGCAGAAACAAGGCCGCGAGGATTGAGCCCGCGAAACTGTTGCCGGAAATGTTGTTGAGGTCTGCCACCGGCGAGGCGAGCATTTTTTCGTAGTTGGGCCACATGGGCATGTGCCAGGCGGGATCCTGTGTGTCGGCGCTTGCCTCTTTCATAGCGTGGGCAAGCGTCACATCGTCCGTATAGAAAGGGATCACTTCCGGGCCAAGGGCAACCCGCGCCGCGCCGGTCAGCGTCGCCAGCGTGATCAGCAGGTCGGGCTTGTGTTCGCAGGCATATGTCATCGTATCGCCAAGGATGAGCCGCCCCTCCGCATCGGTATTGCCAATCTCTACGGTGAGGCCTTTGCGGGTTTGCAACACATCACCAGGGCGAAAGGCAGATCCGCTAATGGCATTTTCAACAGCGGGAATCAGCACGCGCAACCGCACGGGCAGTTTGCTGCCCATGATCAATTGACCAAGACCGAGTGCATGCGCCGCACCGCCCATGTCTTTCTTCATCAGGCTCATGCCGCCGGCGCCTTTTATATTTAGGCCGCCACTATCAAAGCAGACCCCTTTACCGACAATCGTCACTCGCGGTGCCGTATCTGGAGCATTGTCGTGGGTCCACTGAAGATCAATCAGCCTCGGCGCATTGGCGGAGGCACGGCCCACGGCATGGACCATGGGAAAATTATCAGTCAACAGGGCTTCACCCCGCGTGACCGTCATGGTCGCGTTGCTCTCCTCGGCGATCTTGCGCGTCGTATCCTCAAGGTCTGTGGGCAGCATGTCCCCCGCTGGCGTATTAATCAAATCTCGAACAAAGCTGGTATTCTTTGCCAGACGGCGAATCCGGTCGATATCGGCTCCCCGTGGTGCGATCAGAACGGCGCTGGGTGAGGGTGCGGTTTTATAGCGATCAAACTTGTACCCGCCGAGAAGCCAGCCCAGCAGCGTGCGTTCGAGGCTTGTGCCCGATAAAGCTGGATAGGCGAGCCGATAATAGCCTGTGGGCAGGGACGCAGCGGCCGCAATGGCAAAATCATCACTCCCGTTTCCAGCGCCCACCAAAACGCCATCCTTGTGGCTCAGAACGCTGCCAATTTTACCAGTGAAGCCATTGAGCTTTGCCAGCGCCCGCACGCTCTCAGGGACCGCGTCCGGCCACTTATCGGCGCTTTGTTGCTCGACAGTTTCTGAGTCTGGCACCGTTCCCTGATCCGGGGCGCAGTCCTTCATCGTCAGTATAAAGAGTGGCCGGCTATCCGCATCAGGAGCGGCGGTGTGGTCAATCAACATATCAGTGTTCAGCAAGGGAATCATAACCTCTATTTATAAATCGTAAGCGGCCTTTAGCGCCCTTTCGTGTTCAGAGCTCTTGGGCATTCGCTTAACCGGAGGCCCGCCACGGTGATGGGAAGCATTTTAGCATGGGCATTAAGTCTTTTTTGAGCAAGTCGGTCCATGTTTCGTCAATGAACGCTGTCTCAGGGGATATACCGAACGATGCATTATTCGATCAATGCCAAAAAACTGGCCACCAGCGCGGGTGTCGCCATTCTCGCACTCGCCATGCAGGCCTGTGCCACCACCGGCACCACAACTGGCAAAGCCCAGCAATCTACAGCCCACGCCAATGCCCAGTCCGATACCAAGGGCCTCGACCCGGTTGCGGCTGCGGCGTTTTGGGGCACGCGCTATGACCGCGAGCCACAAAATACAGATGTGGCGGTAAAATTTTCTGGCGCGCTGCGCAAAATCGGCTCCTTCGATGAATCCCTGAAGGTGATTTCAAAAACCGCGCAGAACAATCCCGGCAATGCGGACGTGATGCTTGAGCATGGCAAGTCGCTGATCGAAAGCAACCGCGCTTTTGAGGCGGTTCGCCCCATCGAATATGCCCTGTCTGTCAAACCCGATAGCTGGCGTATTCTCTCTGCTTATGGTGTTGCGCTCGACCAGATTGGCGAGCATGCGTCGGCGCGTGAACACTATGACCGAGCGCTCGCCATCAACCCACAGGCGATCAGTGTTTTGAATAACAAAGGCCTGTCCTTTGCATTGTCAGGTAATCTGGAGGCAGCACGCGCCACCTTGATCCGCGCGACCGGAGATCGGCAGGCCAGTGCAAAAGTTCGTCAGAATCTTGCTTTCGTGATGGCGCTGAAAGGCGATATTGCCAGCGCTGAACGACTGGCCCGGTCCGATTTGCCGCCCCAGGTTGCAGACAATAATGTTGAGGTCTTCCGTACCCTGCTTAACCAGCCTGCGTACTGGCAGGAATTTGCAGCTAATGGTGCGAGCGTTCCGGATTTTGACGCACCAAGCACGGCACCCGTCACCAACGACCTTGTTGCTGAGCCACGCCCCTCGGTTCCCACGGTTGAACCCGCGCCGCTGCCCAATCTGAAGACAGCGCCAACGCCAAAGTCGGCACCGAACGGTGAGCCAAAGCCCTTGACCGTTCCCGATGCCCCAGCAGTGGCTGAGCCTGATGAAGACGCCGGTGTCCCGCTCGTCCTTGGACCTGTAGTCGCACCCACCACGGCGTCTTTCGTGGCAAAGGGTGAGCCATCAACACTGGCTCCAGCGTCAAAAGAACAGTCGGCGGAGGAACAGTCGATCAGCGATCTTTTAAGGGATGATGACGAGGCGAACGATGCTGTCCGGTTTACCGCACCCACAACAATTGCCGCTCCGGTGGGGATTGAGGAAACTGACGACGAAAACGACAAAGACGACGCGGCTGAAGAAAAAGACAAGGAAGATTAGGACGCCTGACGCCTAATTGTACTTTCTCTACAGAGAATTTTGAAAGGGTCGCCGGATTGGCGGCCCTTTTGCGTTGGTGTAGATCATAAGAGCAACGAAAAATGGGAAAATGCAGTGCCGGCAATTGATCTGAATGCTGATATGGGAGAATTCGCAGAGCCCTGCGCTTCGGCGCGTGAAGCAGCGTTGATGCCTCTTCTCTCCAGCTGCTCGGTTGCGTGCGGCGGTCATACGGGCACACGCGAAACCATGCGGACAACCCTGTCGCGAGCAGCGGCGGCGGGCGTGCGCTGCGGGGTGCATCCCTCCTATCCCGACCGGAAGAATTTTGGCCGTGTTGCCATGGCGATACCCGAAGCGGAACTGCGCGATCAGCTACGGCGCCAGATTGATGGCTGTCTTGAGATTGCAGAGGCGATGAGCGTGCGGCTTTATCACCTCAAACCCCATGGTGCTCTTTATAACGTGTCGGCGGCCTCCCAGTCGCTCTCTGAACTGATTGCGACCCTGACGAAATCCTATGGCCTTAGCCTTTATGGGCCACCGGGTTCCGCTTTGGAAACCCAAGCCCTGATCGCGGACGTTCCCTTCGTCGGTGAGGGGTTTGTTGATCGGGCCTATCAGCCAAACGGGGCCCTTGTTCCTCGGTCGCAGGCCGGGGCGCTGATCGGGTCTGTAAGTAAGCGCGCCGCGCAGGCATTGACACTCGCGCGCGGGCAGAGGCTCCGGCTTCAGCCCTTACCGGCAGAAAAGCCAAAACTGTTGTGCCTCACGGTGCAAACTTTGTGTATCCATGGCGACGATCCGAAGGCGTTTGAAACGGCGCGGGCCATTCATGCCGCTTTTGACCGTCACGAGATCAGGGTCGAGGCGCCAGCGCAAAGATTCAATGAAAAGGCCCTGTCGTGACCACTGGCTCCCTTTGCCTCGGCGCTATCAAGCCCTTTACCGAAACGGGCGTGTTGGTAATGGTCCGAGGCGGGTCAAGTGTCGAAATCGCCATGGCGTGCCAACGTCTTGCGGATATCGCCAAGGGTTGGCCCGGCATGATTGAGGTGACGCCCGGCCTTGATAGTATTGTGGTTCGCTATGATCCTGACTGTACGTCTTTTGATACGATCCGCACACAAATAGTAAAACTTGATCTGGATGCGTTGCCCCCGACATCACTGGGAACATCAGGGGGGACGTCCGAAACCGCTATCGATGTGCCCGTCTGTTTCGAGGCGCCATACGCTCCGGACCTGGCCACAGTTTGCGCCCAATTGGGGATGGGTCCAACAACCCTTATTGATCAGCTTACCGATAAACTGTTGCCCATTTTAAATATGGGTTTTGCGCCGGGCTTTGCTTATATGGGTGGCCTGTCGGGCGTGCTTGCGGCGCCGGAAAGGTTACCTCGGCGCGCAGAGCCGCGCCGGGTCGTTCCTGCCGGATCGCTTGCCATGGCCGCTGGGTTTGCCGGGCTCTACAGTTGCGCAACCCCGGGTGGCTGGCACCTGATCGGCCGCACGCCCCTCACATTGTTCGATGCGAACGCCGCGCACCCTTTTATTCTCCACCCGGGAAGGGCGGTTCAATTGCGCCCGATGACCGAATTGGAATTGCAACAATACACAGAGCAAACCCTTGGAAAGGGTGGCTGTGGGAAGTAAGAGGGCCCCGATTGCCACGGTGAAAACACCTGGTCTTGCCACCAGCGTGCAAGACCTTGGTCGCCGAGGCGCTGGCGTCTTCGGTTTATCGCGGGGCGGCGCAGCGGATGCGTTGAGCGCAGCCGTTGCCAACCGGGCATTGGCGAATGCGGCGCATGCTTGTGTTCTGGAATGCACGGTACTGGGCCCCGAACTGATTTTCAGGGGCGAGACCCAGATTGCCTTTGCCGGCGGTGCGGTGACCGCCTTGCTTGATGGAAAAGAGCTGGCCCCAAAGATCCGTCACGCTGTCGCGCCTGGCATGCGCTTACGCCTCGGGCCAATGACGGGCGGCGCGCGGGTCTATCTCGCAATCGCTGGTGGATGGCGGGGCGAGCCATTTTTTGGAAGCTGCGCCACGCATCTGACTGCGGGTGCTGGCGGGTATGCTGGCCGCGTTCTTCAGGCGGGCGATCTTCTTTATAGTGAGGATTTAGCGCCGCGGTCTATACCGCCCGCCGGTCCATCAAACGACTTGCCTTTTTTTGACAGCGCAAACAGCGCCATCAAATTTCTGCGTGTCACACCAGGCCCGGAATGGCCGGGCGAGGTTGGGCCTGAAACCTTTGCCCGGCTAGCTGGTCCATTTTTTGCCAGTCAGGATATGAGCCGGATGGGAATCCGGCTTATCATGAAGCCCAGCGGCGGAACAGGAGAGGGCAATCCTTTGACTCTTCCATCCATTAAGTCGGGCCCTGTCTTTCCGGGTACGGTGCAATGGCCGCAGAACAATGCGCCCATACTGCTTTTGTGTGATTGCCAGGCTACGGGCGGTTATCCGCGTGTCATGCAGGTGATTGAGGCCGATCTTCCTTTAGCGGGGCAGGTGCGACCCGGCGACGAGGTATGGTTTCGACGGGTGACAGACCGTGAAGCGCGGTCCCACCGGGCGATGCTGAAAGCTCAAGTCCCGGAGATTTTCTGACGCACAGAACTAATCATTAGTTTGATCAGTAACACACCAGACAGGATCAGGATAACGAGCCCGGGAACGCCGCCCAGATTTGACAGAACCCGTACGCCGTCGATCCCGGTCGTTGCTGTCATAATAAAGCTCAGGCCCCCAATTAGCAGTCCCCAGAACAGCTTGATCTGTGCAGATACATTTTCAGGTGAACGACCGGGCGTTTCGCTTTTCAGGCAGAGATGGGCAATGGAAAGCGTATTCGAATCCATGGCGGTGACGAAGGATATGAAAACCGTCGTCAGGAAAATTATCGTTACGATGCCCGGTACCGGGAGCGTATCGAAGAGGCCATAAATCACGGCTTCTGGCCCGATATCCGCATACGCCGTGGCAAGGCCTCCACCTGTAGCGCGGTCAGCCTCGATTGCGCCGCCCCCGAGGATTGTCATCCAGATGACGCTGAAAAAGGCGGGCAACACCAAATTGAATAAAACAAATTCCCGTACGGTATATCCCACAGAGATGCGCCCGAGGAATAACGCGGTGATGGGAGCCCAGGCGAGCCAGTTGGCGAAGAAAAAGACCGTCCAATCCTTGGTCCACGGGTCGTTCGACCGATCACCCAGTGTCAGGCTTGCGGGAATAAAGTCTGTGACATAGGCCAACACTCCATCCGCGCCGAGCCGCATTACCGTTAGGGATGGGCCAGCGACGAAGATAAAAAGGGCAAGCGCAATAAAAAGGCGAACATTCCAATCCGAAAGAAACCGGATGCCTTTTTGCAAGCCGCTCAGCGACGACGCGATAAAAACGAGTACTATCATCGCCGTTACCATCAGGGTGCTGATCAAAGACTGATCAATACCGGCCACGCGGGTCAAGCCTGCCGTCAGGGTCATAACCCCGGCGCCAAGCGCAGCCGCGACACCAGCCACCAAGGCGAACAGGGCCATCATGTCGAGGGCTGCCCCCAGCGGATGCGGCTTTACCCGGTCTGTCTGCCCCAGAATGACCGCGATAATCGCGGAGAGTGAATAGGGTTGGCGGTGGTTGTGATAGCTTAATGCAAAAGCAAGCGTCGTCACCGCGTAAAGCGCATAAGGCGTCATCGTCCAGTGGAGAAACGTGGCTGAAAAGGCAAAATGCGCCGCTGCCGGGGAGCGTGGCTCAGCGCCCGAAAATGCTGGCGGGTTTGTGAAGTGCGCTATCGGCTCTGCCGTTCCCCAGAATAGAATGCCCACCGCAATGGTCGTGCAGAGCGTAATCGCAAACCAGTTCCAGCGCGACAGAATGGGTACGGAATTCTCGCCGCCAATCCGTATGCGTCCTAAAGGTGATAAAAAGACAGCAACCACCACAAGAACTGCAGCAAAACTTGCCGAGGTAAAGAGCCAATCAAGATGGGTCAGGATAAATCTGTTGGCATTGTTGCTTGCCTCGAGGAACCGATCAAAATCGATAAGGCTCGCCGCCACACAAATCACAAGGAACAGGGCAGGGGGCCAGAAAACACCCGGACGGATCGCCCTAAAGAATGTCATGGGTATGTAACCCGAAAAGCGATCATCAGTTCGTTGTACCTGAAAAGGCGATTAGGTCTAGCGCCTGAACGTTTCACACGCATCGACATTGCCGGTTTGCAGGCCCGTACGGAACCAGCGCACCCGTTGATCGGCACTACCATGGGTAAAGCTTTCTTGGTTGACCCGGCGACCCGCCTGACGTTGCAACGTATCGTCGCCAATCGCAGCAGCGGCGCGCAAGGCCTCTTCCACGTCCCCGTCCTGCAGGATCCGCCCATATTTATTGCTGCGGTCTGCATGGAATGCCCAGATCCCGGCATAGCAATCAGCCTGCAGTTCCATTTGCACCTGCAGGGCATTTTGGTTGACTTTGTTGGTCCTCGATTGGGCCTCGCGCACCTGGCGCGATGTGCCGGTGATGGTTTGAATATGGTGGCCAACTTCATGGGCGATTACATAGGCCTGTGCAAAATCACCAGGCGCCCCGAACCGCCGAGCCAATTCATCAAAAAACGCGAGATCGAAATAGATTTTGCGGTCTGCCGGACAATAAAACGGCCCGGACGCCGCTGTGGCAGGGCCGCAGCCCGAATTGGTGTTTTTCTGAAAGACCACAACGGCCGGTGGCTCGTAACGGCTACCGCTATCGGCGAACAGTTTCGTCCAGACATCTTCCGTGGAGCCTACAATGGCGGTGACAAAGTCCTGCTCCTGGGTGGTTGCTTCGCGCGACACGCTGGCGCCACCGCCGCCGGTGATGAGGCCTAGCGGGTTGAGACCCATCTGCTGCGCCACGAACAGGGCACCCACCGCAACCACCACACCGCCAATGCCGAATCGGCTGAAGATAAAGCGAACGAGCAAAAAGGCAGCCCCGGTCATGCCAGCGCCAGCGGCGCCTTTGCGAAACTCCACATTGTCGCTGCGCCGACGATTATCCCACCGCATGGTCTGGCTCCCATTTTGCCCTTGCGCGCGTTCGGCTTCATTGGCCGGCGCGCCCCTTGGTCACCGTTAAAACAAGCCATCGGCGGCTTGTCGACCCCTCGGTGCGTACCAAACCCAACCCAAAAATGGGGCGCAGGCGCGGCGTTGCGGACGCAATCGCGCAACATTTGTTAAAATCAGCTGTTCTGCACCGATCCTTCCATTGTGCTGGTTAGGGTCTCGCCCCTATAGTTTCGTTGGGAATTGGTGAGCGCGGTGGCCCGTTCGTGGCCTTGGGTAGCGCGAAAGCGGCGCATCGGTCTGGAGTGAGTGGGTATGATTTTCGGCTGGGGTAAGAAATCAAGAGAGACCGACGCGGACGCAGCCAAAGAGGCGGCGGAAGGTCCCGCCGACCCCTATGACAATACCAATCACCAGTTTGTTGATGAGACAATCGACGATGAAGGAGCCCGCCCCCTAGCGGGTCCAAAGACGCGGGTCACCGATACCGCCTCGCAAAAAGATGGTGCGGATCGCACCCTTTCTTTTTCAGAGCGGATGCGCGCGGCACAGGATGATTTGTACACCAGTGCCGGTCCCGGCAATCTGCCGCGTCATCAACCATCGACGTCAGGCGGCGAGGTACCCGCCGCAGCGCCTAAGCCTCAGAAAACCGATCAACGCCCAGCGTTCAACAGTGGTCATCTTCATGCAGCCCATTCGCGCGCTAACTTTTCCCACCACCACGGCGCAAGCGGGGGCGGCGATTATGGCTATGATAAAGCGCCTCGATCAATTGCCGGGGATATTACCCGCCTCGGCGCGGCACTCTTTACGGCGATGCTCTTTGGGCTGATGATTGCGAAGCCGGGGGATAGTCACTCCGTCGTCAAACGGATTGCCGGTGCCAATCCTCTGACCGGTGCGGCCCTGTCAGAGCGGGCATGTCGCACCGGGCAGGCGATCCTGACCAGCGATTTTACCAACTTTGATAATGTTTTAAGTATCTCCCCGCTTGGTACGGTGACCGCGCCAGGCGAAATCCTCCCGGTTCCTTATATCCGTATCAATACGAAAAATGATGGCACGCCTTTTAACCGCCGGGTGACGGCGGCGTTGGCACCCGCCACTATTGATGTCACCGCTATTGAACGTCGCTGGCTTCGGGCCCAGGATGGCGGAGCGGTCGAAACGTCGTGGACGGTGCATATGAAACCCTGCGCCGGGGTTGAAATCATTTATGATGGGCTGGATGCAATAACCCCCATGCTCATTGAAAAAGCGGGCGGTCTCGCCACCTTCACGGAAATTGGTGGACCCAATCACGTGGCAAAACAGACGAGCATCCGCGTATCGGCCGGCATGAGCCTTGGCACCGCAGATGGCTTTGACGTTGCTGTCCATGATGAGGCTGTGGAAGATCGCACTCTAGCCCGGCCCGAACGCTATAAGCATGACCATTATGCACGAGCGACACTGTTCAATGTGTCGCCTGACTTGCTCGAAGCGATTACGCCGGACATTACCAAAGCCCAGTGTGCCCTTGATTATCTGAGGGCGGAAGATCGGGCGGTTTGGTCCAAAAAACTTGGCGATGCTTGGGGTATCCGCCGCGCGAAGGGTGAAAATGCCTGTCGCACCGCGTTGATCGATTTGCCCGGCACGGCGCAAGGGGCCTGGTACACCGACGCTTCCCATAATGGCGCAACGACCAAGGTCAGTGCCATCGCGCTCGCGCCGGATACGATAAATCCTGATCGGCTTGTGTTTGCCCTGCATGGGCGCGTGCCATCGCTCACAAAAGAAATGGTTGGGATTATCCCGCAAAAATTTACTAACGATCCAGACCCAGCGCTTGGTGACCAATTCAGGGCTGATGCACGAGCTGATGCACGGGCCGATGTGCGCTTCGTAACTTTTCAAAAAGGCAATGGGCTGATCAATCGTCCTTTCGATGAAATTCGCGACGGACAGGTTTATTGCTATGAAAAAATGCGGGTGAACTTTATCGGTTCACGGATCAATGGTGTTTTCCTTTTGCAAAAATCAGCCCCTGACGAGGGCCGGGACGCACGGGCAGAAAATGATGTCCTCTCGATTGAGGCACGCGCCGAATTTGCGTCTTGCGTGGATGTGCCGCTTGGCACGACCCTATCGTCAAACGCCACGGGATTTTTTCGCTAGCATACTGATTTTATTAGCTTTTCTGAGCCGCGAAGCTGCCTCAACCGGCGGGCTTACATTGCGCTGGGCATGCCTTAATCTGACCAAAGAGTACAATTAATCTCTTCTTAATTCGTTGCGTTTTCCACCCACGGGCAAAGGGTGCGCCACTGTTTTTAGTCGCGGTCCACGGGGCTGCAGCTGAAAAATGTGTACGGATGAAAGACAGTGCCGGGACGGACCGTTTTCGAAAAGGCCTGTTCGATTTGCAAGGCGCGCGCCATGGCCCCTTAACTGAGGACGATATCTGTATGGTGATAAGTATCAACCGACCTTTTCTCATGCGCATGGGGGCGCTTGCCCTCCCGCTCCTAATTCCGCTTTTTGGTGCCAGTGCGCACGCGCACTCGCCAAGCGAGAGTACGGCCCCCTTTATCAGTACCGCAACGATGAGCATTGCAAGCTCTGCCGTCGTTCAGGACCGCGACCGCGTTCGCAAGCAGCGTCGTTCCGATAGACGCGCTGACAGACGCTCTGATCGTCGTTCCGATAGACGCTCCAACAGGCGTTCTGATCGTCGTTCTAATCGTCGTTCTGATCGGGCGCGGGGCGAACGCCGTGATGCTAGACGCGATAAGCGCTCGCGCGACCGCAGTGATCGTAATCGCCGCCGGGATGATCGTGCACGCGGTGATAATCGTCGACGCGATGACCGAGCGCGTGGTGACAACCGTCGCCGCGATGATCGTCGCCATTCCGATGTGCGCCGGGATCGCCGTAACGATCGTGCGTATCGCGCTGACAAGCGTGATCGTCGCTATGATCGTCGCCGCGACCGCCGCCAGGATATTCGTCGGCGCGATCGCAACCGCTATTATCGCGACCGGTATCAGTCCCGCCGCGCCTATTCGCGCAAATCTTTCCGCGGCCAGCGGTTTGGTCACGGCTATCGCGCGCGCAGCGGTCATGGCTATTTCTGTGCCGACCATAATGCCTTCCACTATTTTGCGGGGTTTGACCCCTTCGGCTTTGGCCGTGTGGCGACGTATGGACGGCCTGGTTACCGCTATGCGGCGTCCTGCTATCCTGTGGAAAAAGTCGATTTTCACCGTGGCCGACGCGCCTTGATCGGCGGGATCCTGTGCTACGACGGGTATGATCGGCCCTACATAAAACGCGGCAGTCGCTATGTGAAACGCTACTATCGCTAGATTGATCCTGTTTTCTTTGTGATCGATCAACGATAAACCCCCGCCCGATAATCGGTGGGGGTTTTTCTTTGACGCGTCCCCGCCTGCTCCCCAATCGGCACCCATTGCTGCCGGCTATCCATTGACGAAAATCGCCGACTCTGCGCTTGTGGAAAAAAAAGACTGGTTATGACCTTCGTCTCTTTAACGCTTCTGCGCCGTCGCTTGCGGGCTGCTTTTTTTGCGGGCTCAATTTTTTTTGGCGTCGGCGCTCATCCGGCCGTTGCCCAGCTTGGGCTTGGTGCGGCCCCGGTGCCAGATCCCCAGCCAAACCGTCTTCAGGATGTGCAGATCGGCGAGAAAGATCAGGTCACGCGCCTTGCGCTGATTTGCCTGCGCCCTTGTCCGGTAACGCAACAGGGCGAGCAATTTCTGGTGGAGGGCTTAACGGAAATGGCAACGCTCCCAATCGAGCGCGCCAGCAAAAACGCAACGTCGCTAACCCTGACCCCCCTCAAGGCCAACCGAGACGCCGATGACGAAACGGGCAGCCTTCTGACAATCGTCAGCGAGAAAGCGCTTCTGCGCACCCATATTTCCCCCTGCACGGCAAGCGGCGCCCCGGCAACCTGTCTCGATCTTGAGTTTTCGCGCCAACCTTATGCAGGTACAAAAAGGGTTCAGAGCGCAGCCCATGAAAGCCCCTCCAAAAGCGCCTCGCCGATCGCACCCGGCGCGCACAAAGCGCAAAAGCAACGTACCTCTGCACTATCCAAAAAGGCAAAATCAGCAGCGATACAATCGCCGCTCAGCCGTTCTGCGCCGCAGCTTGCTGCGGTCGTAGGGCCTGCTACGGCGAAAAAGACCGCCGCTGGGCCTCGGCCTGCCAGTGCGCCGCCAGCCCCATCTCTTGCGCCGACAAACTCTGCGGCGCGTGCCACTCTTGCGGCGGTATTGCGCAATCCGGCGTCACCCCTGCGGCTGACGCCGCTGCGACCTACCCCGCAACCTGCGCGTGACTCCGCTGATGGGCCAGTACTCGTCACCGCGGCCCCCTCCACACGAACAGTCTTAAAGCCCATTGAAACCGACCGCGTCCTCGCCCGCGTTGATTTCCGCGCCTATGCTGAAACTGTGCTTGACACTAGGTTTGACGGTGACCGCTGCGATACCGCTCAAAAAACGCTGGAGGCTGATGCCTGGGCACTGGACGCCATGGGCGTGATCGGTTTTTGCCGGGCCGCAGCCGGGCAGTTTCCCGAGGCAGAGGATATCTTCAAACGGCTCCTGACCCTCCAGCCTGAAAATTATGAAGCGTTGGTGGGCCGCGCCTTGATTGCCGGTGTGGCTGGCGAAACCGGCGTTGCCCTCAAATTTTTGAATGAGGCACTAGCGCTTAATCCGCCCTCAACGGTGGTGAAAAGAATTGAGGGTGTGGTTGCCGCCCTGTAAGGAAACAAGGCAGCGTTATGACGCGCGCCTCGTTTCCATTTTTACCTTTCAGGCCTCGACCTAAAAGTCTTTACCATGACCTCTTCTGAACACCCGTCCTCAGCAATGCCCGCGCCTTCTGCAACCGCGGTCACTGATCCCACCAAGTCCTTTCAAGGGTTGATCCTGACCCTGCAGAATTTCTGGGCTGCACAGGGCTGCGTGCTGTTACAGCCCTACGACATGGAAATGGGTGCGGGCACGTTTCACCCGGCAACGACTTTGCGTTCGCTTGGCCCAAAGCCGTGGAAAGCAGCCTATGTGCAACCCTGCCGGCGGCCCACCGATGGGCGGTTTGGTGCCAATCCCAATCGGTTTCAACAGTACTATCAATTTCAGGTGGTGTTAAAACCGAGCCCGGATAATATCCAGGACCTGTATCTCGCGTCCCTCGATGCCATTGGCATTGACCAGAAAAAACATGACATCCGCTTTGTCGAGGATGACTGGGAGAGCCCGACACTGGGCGCGTGGGGCCTTGGCTGGGAGGTCTGGTGCGACGGTATGGAGGTGACGCAATTCACCTATTTCCAGCAAGTCGGGGGCTTTGACTGCAAACCCGTCACCGGTGAAATCACCTATGGGCTGGAACGTCTCGCCATGTATGTGCAGGGCGTGGATAACGGGTTTGATCTCGACTTCAACGGTCAAGGCGTGACCTATGGTGATGTTTTTCATCAGCAAGAGGTTGAGTTTTCTACTTACAATTTTGACCTCGCGAATACGGACGATCTTTTCGACCAGTTCAAGGAAGCCGAAGCCGCGTGCGACGCGATCATTGCGGCGGGCGCTACGCGAGAACAGTCTTTGGCCTTGCCCGCCTATGATCAGTGCATCAAGGCAAGCCATCTGTTTAATCTGCTTGATGCGCGCGGCGTGATTTCCGTCAGTGAACGTCAGTCTTACATTTTGCGGATAAGACAGCTCGCCAAAGCGTGTTGCGCGCAATGGCTGGAAAGCTCGCAAGGGCGCGCGCCCGGTGCCGGGATCGTTGATTTCTCGGTCTGAGGCTTAACTGACCCTTCAGCGTTTTAGGCCATGCTCCGTCCATGACGAACACAGATCGAACAGCCCTGAAAAAGCGCCGCCTGCGCAGATATTTTGGTGTGGTGGGTAAACGGTTGCGTGAAAATCCCCATGGCCAGGGTCAGATGCCGGTGTCGAGCCGTCTGGCCACATGGGTTGGTATCATCAGTGCAATGATTGGTGGCTTTCTTGGACTGGACACCTACAAAACCGATGTGGCCAAGCAGGTAGACCAAAGTGTTGAGAAGACTTTTGATCTGGTCCACCGGTTTAATGCACCTGAGATGGACGGCGCGCGCACGCGGGTCTTGTCTTACGTCTATGCTCGGCGCTATTGCGATGCGCGGTATTTCTCCCGCGACCTGACCGACGAAGACTACGCCGACGTAATCGATTTTTTCGATCTTGTGGATGCTTGCGTGGATGCAAAGCTCTGTGATCGGGCGACGGTGGAACGGTTTTTTACGCCTTATGCGAACTATCAGTGGCCGATCCTCGAAACGGTGGTGGAGCGTATGCGCGGTGCGGAGCAATCCTTGCGTGCCGACAGCGCCTTTGGATCGGGGATGAAGCGTCTCGCCACCGGTCCGCTTGAAGCACCGCCCTGTGATGGGAATTTTTGATCGCACCTCCCTTGAGGTCCCCTATCCTAACTGGCTGGTCATGCGCGTTGCCGTTATTCGGTCAAATCTTGCAGGCATTGAGCTGTTGGGCGAACCTTCTGCTATGGTACATTGTTCACCGTTGGGCACGGCGCACAGAGCAAATCGAATAAGGCATGGTCAAAAAAATCTCACCGAAAAGAAAGGCGACTGCGAAACGCAAAAAGCGCCCGGCCAGGCGTTCAAAACAGCGTTCGTTCACAGAACAGCTAGCCGCTTTGCCTTGGGGCCCTTTATTGGGGCAGACGGCGGCAGTGCTTATTGCATTTTCGTTATTTTGCGTGTGTGCCTACCGGTTTTTCAATCCGCCGGGGACGCTAACGATGGTTTCGCGCGCCTTGAGTGGGGAGGTTATCGATCATCCGTGGGCATCTTATCGCGAGATATCTGGTAACCTGGCGCTAGCGGTCATAGCGGCTGAAGATACAAAATTCTGCCGCCATTGGGGTTTTGATCTGGGGGAGATGCGGGCCGCTGTTGCCGATGCAAGGGCCGGGAAGGGCATGCGAGGTGCCTCCACAATTACGCAGCAGACCGCAAAGAATGCCTTTCTGTGGCAAGGCGGTGGTCTCTTCCGAAAAGGGCTCGAAGCCTACTTCACGCTCGCCGTGGAATTTGTCTGGCCCAAGCGCAGGACGCTAGAGGTTTATCTCAATATTGCCGAGTGGGGCGATGGCCTGTTCGGTGCTGAGGCGGCGGCGCGCACGCGGTTTGGAAAAAGCGCTGCAGACCTGACCGTCCACGAAGCGGCATTGCTCGCGGCTGTTTTGCCAAGTCCCAATAAATGGCGCGTTGATCCGCCCGGCCCCTATGTGCGCCAGCGTGCGGCAACGATCCGCAAGCGTATGGCCACTGTTAAAACTGCTGGCGCTCATCGGTGCGCGTGGTAGGCAAGCGAGCACAGGAAAAAGGGTACAGATATGCCGCCGGAAAACCGCCAAACCTCTGCGCGTCATACGGGCATTCTCGACAGCTACCGCAATGGCGACAGCGCGTTTGGGACGTGGGTCAAAGACAATCTGGGCGAGATAACCCTGACCCGCTGGGCGTGGGGCGAAGCCGATTTACGCTGGATACTGACGGAACGGTTTATCATGCCCGACGGGGTGATGTTCGGTGGCCATATTGCCGCCGTTGCCGATCATTTTGTGGCGCTTGGCGCAATGACGGTGCTCACCGATAATGGTGAGCGTTTTCGGACCTCACGGCTGGAGATGAATTTTTTCCGGCCTCTAAAAGTGCCGTATGCGGATATTCATGTGCGTGTGACGAATGCGTCGCGAACGCTTATTCATCTGGAGGCCTCATTCATCAATGAGGCGGGCCAGTTGACTGCCTTGGCCCATGCTGTGCAGGTGCGGCAAAGGGTGAATGAGGCGGGTAAATGAGACGCCGCCCCCTAATGACACCTAGACTGCGTACCCTTTTTGTTGACTCAAAAACGCAGTCTAGATTTTTAAGGGTTCGCGCATTTGAACCCAAGTCGTTGGACGGGAACCATCGACGATCACACTTTTTGTCAACGCACTCTAAGACCGCTCTCTCCTGGCAAAGTCAAAAGCGTCACCACGCCATGGTGTCAGTGCTGGTGTAGCATTAAAGTATACGATGTAGTCCACAGTCTCCGATACATTTCCGTTGATATCGAAGCGCGTCATGTTGGCCATGATACCGTTAGTGTTGACGAGGCGTTTGCCATCGTCATAGGGAGAGCCAGGGCGATCCATATGAAAGATGGCGACCGCATCATCGCCAGCAGCCAGTTCAAGGTCCCGTATACCTGGCAGATAGCCCATATAGGGATTGTCATTTCCCATGGGCAATACTGTGTACGGCTCGCCGTTTTTTCCCTGAAGCGGTTGGGGCAGTATCCGCGCTGGCCATAGCATTGTGCTGCCAGGGCCAAAAACTGACAGCATACTGACAATTTTTTCTCCAAAGGCAGGGTTTTCACTCAACAAAACTGCCAGTGGCTTGCCCGTTTCATTGACGGTAACCTCAAGCACGTGAGACAGACCCCAAAAGCCATAGAACGGCTCGCTCTGAAGATCAGGGTCCAGAAGAACAATGTCGATATTCTCAAGCACGTCGCGATAGCGATAATCGGCTTTGCGATCATTGGTGGCCCGTAACAGGGCTTCATTGACCCTGCGAGCGATGGTTTCCTGAGGCCCGGTGGGAGCAGGCAGGGCGCCGGGCAGCGCACTTGCCAGTATCTCGTTCTGGATCTGATCAACGCCAAGAAAATAGAGCCGGCTTTCCGGCGTTTTGGTCAGGTTTGCCGCGCGCAGGCGCCCAAGCTTGGCAAAAAATTCCTGATTTGCCCATTGGGCATCACCATCGGCCCAACCCTCGAAGGCCTGGCGGGCCCACTGATCATCACCCGTGGCAAGATAGTGGTTAAACGCCATTGCCGTTGCCGGGCCCAGTTCTGACAAGAACCAGCGCAGGCCGATCTTGGCATTGAGATGATTGGCAAGGCCGAGATCGACGGTTTGCGGCCCGGCAACCCCATGCATCTCCCCATAGACAAAGAGCCGATTGCTATAGAAATCGGCCGGAAACGTTGCCGTGGATAGGTCCTCTCCACTGCCGCCATACACTTTCGCATCAAAAAGATAGGCGGCCCGTTCTTTCTTGCCCAAGCGGTCAAGGAAAGCAAAGCCCTGTGGCAAGATCAGCCCTGCTGCAACACTTAGGAAAAGACCGATAAAAACCCACTTAATCAGCCCGAAAACAAAACGCATAGCCGCCCCTCCGTTAGCTCGAATGCTGCCGGTAGCGTAAGAGAGAAAAGGACTTCGATGCAAGGCCCGGTGCGGCATCCTTCTTCATTGAAAATCAAGTGGTTCCCTGAAACACTCCCTTGAGATGAATATGAAACGGATGATCCGCGATGTGCACCATTGGGCCTCGATTGTCGTGGCCCTGCCGCTGATTGTGATGATCGGCGCCGGCTTACTTTTGATGGTGAAAAAAGAGATCGACTGGATTCAGCCGCCCACTCAAAAGGGTTCCGTCATAGCGGTGCAGAGCATCGAAGCGGATGCCGGGTCGCTCCAATCACTCGACGAGTTGGTAGAGGCGGCCCGGATGGCGCGCCCGGAATCATTTACAAATTGGGGCGATCTCGAAAGGATCGATATCAAACCCAAAAAAGGCGTTGCAAAGATCATTAGTAAAGACCGTTGGGAAGTTCAGGTCGATCTGGTCAGCGGTACCGTCTTGCAAACCGCGTATCGCCGGTCAGACCTGATTGAATCGATCCATGATGGGTCTTTTTTCGCCAAAGGTGCGAAGCTATGGATATTTTTACCCGCCGGGCTTGTTCTTTTCGGTCTTTGGCTCACGGGGCTCTATCTTTTCTTCCTGCCTCATTACAAGCTCTGGCAGAAACGCCGCCTGAACGCGGCCCGCGCTGACTGACGCTCTATCAAACCACAAAGGTCTCCCATGTCTCGTATTCTCCTGACGGTTATTCTTGTCACCATCATCAGTACAGTGAGTCATGGCGCACGAGCCGACAACCACAAAAACGACGGCGCGGCGCAACCCCACGCCAGTCTATTTAGTGGGTTGAAGGCGCGGCTTGTCGGCCCGGCGGGGATGAGCGGACGGATCGCAGCGGTTGATGCGGTGGCGTCTGACCCCAATACCATTGTTGTTGGGGCGTCGACCGGCGGGCTGTGGATGTCCCATAATGGCGGCCTCAACTGGACCCCTGTATTCGATGACCAACCTGTTGCGTCCATCGGGGCGGTTGCCATCAATCAGTCAAACCCTGACATCATCTGGGTTGGTACCGGCGAGGGGAATGTGCGCAATTCAACCTCGGTCGGGGGCGGTGTTTACAAGTCCGTGGATGGTGGAAAATCCTTTACCTATATGGGGCTTGGTCGCACCGAACGGATCCACCGGATTGCACTGCACCCTGACAATCCTGATGTGGCTTATGTGGCGGCGCTGGGTCAACTTTGGGGAGAAAACCCTGAGCGCGGTATCTTCAAAACCACCGATGGCGGAAAAAACTGGTCAAAAGTTCTGTATGTTGATCAAAAAACTGGGGCCACAGATATCCAGATGGTTCCCGGTAACCCAAACAAGCTCTTTGCTGGCATGTGGCAATTTCGTCGTTGGCCATATTTTTTCAAATCCGGCGGTGAGGGGTCTGGTCTCTATGTTTCCCACAATGGCGGGGAAAACTGGGAGCAGTTGACCGAGGAAGATGGTTTGCCTGCGGGAGAAATTGGTCGGTCGGCCTTTGCGATATCAAAAAGCAATCCGTCACGGGTTTATGCACTGATCGAGGCGGAGAAAAGCGCATTGGCCCGGTCCGACGATGGCGGGAAAACCTGGACGCTTGTTAATCAAGACACAGACATCAATGACCGCCCTTTTTATTACAACGACCTTGCCGTCGATCCCACAGACCCGAACCGGGTCTACCGGGTTGGTAGCCGGGTAAAACTCTCCATCGACGGGGGAAAAACGTTTGAGTATATGCCAGCGATTGATTGTTGTGCGTCTTCCAACACGGTGCATATCGATACCCACGCCTGGTGGATCAATCCGAATGATCCGCGCCATATGATTGATGGCAATGATGGCGGTATCGCGGTTACCCATGACCATGGTCAAACCTGGCGGTTCGTGGAAAATCTACCGCTGGCCCAATTCTATCATATCGCAGTGGATAATGAGGTGCCGTACAATATCTATGGCGGTCTGCAGGATAATGGCTCGTGGAAGGGCCCGTCGGAAGTCTGGGAAAATGGGGGTATACGGAATTTCCATTGGCAAGAGGTGGCCTTTGGTGACGGTTTCGATACCAGAGCTGATCCGGAGAATCACCGGGAGGGCTATGCCATGAGCCAGGGCGGGGCCCTTTATCACTGGAACCAGGACACCGCGGAGTTGCGCTTTATCAAGCCGCCAGCCCATACCCATGATGACGGGTCCCTTGCCGATATGCGGTACAACTGGAACGCGGGTCTGGCAATCGACCCCTTTGATCCGGCGACATTGTATTATGGAAGCCAGTTTGTACACAAATCAACGGACCGGGGAGAAACCTGGGAGGTGATCAGCGCCGATCTGACCACCAACAATCCTGAGGTACAGACCTTTCGCACGAGCGGCGGTTTAACATCGGACGTGACGGCAGCGGAGAATTACACGACGATCACGTCAATTGCGCCAAGTTCGATCAAAAAGGGGGTCATCTGGGTCGGCACCGATGATGGCCGGGTCCATGTGACACGCGATGGCGGCAATAGCTGGTCGTCCGTGGAAGGAAACTTGCCTACCGGGCAGGGGCACGCGCCAGCGGGGGCGTGGGTGCCCATGATTGCCCCATCCCCCCACGACGCGGGAACGGCCATGATCACGATGGACGATCATCGGCGCGGCCATATGAAACCCCATGCCTATAGAGTGTCCGATTATGGCGTCACGTGGATGTCCTTGATCACACCAGAGGTGAGTGGCTATGCCCTGTCGATTGCACAGGATCCTGTTGATCCGGACTTGATCTTTCTGGGTACGGAGTTTGGGCTGCATGTGAGCCTTGATGGCGGGGGCCACTGGATGAAGTGGACGCAAGGGCTGCCCACGGTCTCGGTTGCCGATCTTGCAATTCAAGAACGCGAAAATGATTTGGTGGTGGGCACCCACGGGCGCGCCGCCTTTGTGATTGATGACTACCGGGCCCTGCGCGGTCTATCGGCGGCGGATTTTGAGAAACGCTTTGCTTTGCTATCGGTTGGTGACGGTCAGCTTTACCGCACCCAACAGGCGGCTTCTTCGCGCTTTACGGGGTCAGGCGAATTTCGCGCCGATAATCCCGCCTATGGCGCGCTGATCACCTTTATGGCGAGCGGCGACGACCTGCCCCATCCCGATGAGGACAGGGAACGGGCGCGTGCAATCGCGTTGCGTACAGAAAAGATGGCCGCCGCAAAAGCAGCCAAAGCTGAAGACGACGCCAAGCCAGAAAGTGAAAATGAGGAGACCGACCAGGCTACCGATGGCGACGCGGTTGAGGAAAAGGACGCCGCCGAGGCTGTCAAAGCAACTATTACGATAAAAGATGAGAATGGTACGGTCATTCGCACACTCAAAAAAGAGGTTCATCAGGGGATCAACCGCGTGGCGTGGAACCTGCGCCGCGACGGGGTGATGCCTGCCCCGCCCGCAAAGGCGCCAGAAGACGGCACATTGCCCGCGGGCCCTGAAGTTTTGCCGGGCGCTTATACTGTCGAAATCAGTGTGGGTGAGGAAAGCGCCAGTGCAGAGTTTAAGGTGCTCGCTGACCCCCGCAGTCCCTACGATGCTGACGCACGGGCCGCAAACCACGCCATGATGATGAAGGCACAAGCTATGGCTGGCACAGTCAATGAGGCGTTACGCCAGCTCGATGATATTCGCGGCGATGTCACAACGCTGAGCGCTATGATCAGTGAGCACCGTGAGCGTCATGACATTGACGAAGATGAGGAAGAGCATACGGTCAACGCCGTTGCCAAGATGGCCGACGCTCTCAAAGAAGAAGTCGACACACTGGAGAAAACTTTCCGCGTGCCGCCTGATACCAAGGGCATCGTCTATGACGATGACAAGATCACCAGTAAGCTTGGCACCGCCCAATTCTATCTCGCTTCGGGACCGGGTAAGCCAAGTGCCGCCGCCGAGCAGGCTATGGCCATGGCGGACGCGGCCTTGAAGGAAGGGCTTGCGGCGCTCAATACGCTCGTGAGCGAGGATATGGTGTCTTTGCGCAAGGCCGCGCAGGAGGCCAACCTGACGCTCTTCAGCCAGACCCCTCTGCAAACTGGACCATCAGCGGCGCCGGCTAAAGACTAGGCTGCTTTTAAGCCGCTGGCGCACGCTTGCACGCGGCCCGAACGCTATCTAAAAGCGAGGTTTGTCCTTTAAGGAGGGGCACCGCGCGCGATGGCTGAACTTTTGCTTGAGCTTTTTTCCGAAGAGATCCCGGCGCGGATGCAGCGCCGGGCCGCCAAAGACCTTGAGCGCCTGGTCAATCAACAGTTGCTTGATGCCGGGTTCATGCCTGAAGGGGTAAAAGCGTTTGCAACGCCGCGCCGCCTGACGGCGGTCGCAACCGGACTGCCCACGGCACAGGCCGATGTGCGCGAAGAGCGCAAAGGCCCCCGGGTTGGCGCCCCCGAAAAAGCCGTACAAGGATTTTTGCGTGGTGCTGGCCTCGATCGTCTCGATGCGTGCGAGACCCGGAGCGATAAAAAGGGTGACTATTACGTCGCCATCATCGAGAAAAAGGGGAAGCCAACGGTTGATATCTTAACGCAGATGGTCACCGATATCGTTGCCAATTTTCCATGGCCAAAATCCATGCGCTGGGGCGACGGTACCTTGAAATGGGTGCGGCCCTTACGCTCAATCCTATGTACCTTTGACCACGAGATTGTGCCCGTGTCTGCCCATGGCTTTACCGCGAGCGATACGACCTACGGCCACCGGATGATGGCACCTGAGCCAATCCAGGTGCGTGATTTTGAAAGTTACACGGGCCAATTAAAAGCTGCGCGCGTCATTCTTGATACGGATGAGCGCATGACGCTGATTGCCAGTGAGGCGCGAACTTTGTGTGAAGCGCAAGGGTTGGCACTAGTGGAGGATCAGGGGCTGCTCGAGGAAGTTGCCGGGCTTGCTGAATGGCCTGTGGTGATGATTGGTCGCTATGACGAGAAATTCCTGACCTTACCCGATGAGGTATTGACCGCCTCCATGCGTGGGCACCAGAAATATTTCTCCGTACACGATCCAAAAACCGGGCGCCTCGCCAATCGCTTTATCGTTGTTGCCAATATTGAGGCAAGCGACGGCGGTGCGGCCATGAAATCCGGGTATGAGCGCGTGCTGGCAGCCCGGCTTTCCGATGGCTGGTATTTGTATCACCAAGATCTCAAACGACCCCTCGAAGAGCGGACAGCCGATCTTGACAATGTGACCTTTTTCGAGGGGCTGGGCACCATTGGTGACAAGGTTCGCCGGGTAGAGGCTCTGGCGGCAAAGATCGCACCCCATGTGGGCGCTGATCCCGCAGCCACAATGAGAGGGGCAAAGCTCGCCAAGGCCGATTTGGTCACCGGGATGGTCTATGAATTTCCCGAATTGCAAGGTGTCATGGGCCGTTATTACGCGCTGGCGCAGGATGAGACAGCAGGTGTCGCCGATGCCATTCGCGATCATTACAAGCCACAAGGCCAGCACGATGAGGTGCCCTCAGCGCCGGTGAGTGTTGCCCTCGCGCTCGCCGATAAGATTGATACGCTTACGTCCTTTTGGAGTATTGACAAAAAGCCTACCGGTTCAAGCGATCCGTTTGCGTTGCGCCGCGCGGCGCTAGGCGTGATTGATTTGATTCTGATGAATGACTGCCGATATCTCCTACCCGCAAATCCCGGCACCTTACTGACCTTTTTCCACGATCGGCTCACCGTTTATTTGAAGGATAAAGGGTTTCGCCACGATGTCTTGTCGGCAGTACGCTCCGCATCTGACGGTAGTCTGGAGCGTGATCTCGTCCGCTTGCGCGCCCGTGCGGCCGCATTAGCGACTTTCATTGATACGCAGAACGGTCAGAATCTCGTTGCCGGGTACAAACGCGCAGCCAACATTCTAAAAGCGGAAGAAAAAAAGGATAACGGCGCCGCCAAGGGCGGCAATAACACTCCAGCCGAGGTGCAGACGAGCGTTTTTGAACAGCCTGAAGAAACGGCGCTTTATGAAAGCCTGAAAAAAGCGGAAGTCACATCCCGTGAAGCGATCAAAAATGAAGCGTATACGGATGCCATGGATGCTTTAGCAGAGTTGCGCGCGCCGGTTGATGCATTCTTTGAAACCGTTACCGTCAATGCCGATGACGCAGAAATTCGTGCCAACCGGCTCAGCCTCTTAGCACGCTTGCGCGATGCCGTTCGACTGATTGCCGATTTCGAAGAGCTGGAAGGCTAGGGCGCGTTCACAAAAAGGGTGATCGTCGATCGTTCCATCCATCGACTTGGGTTCGAACACGCGAACCCAAAAAAATCTAGACTGCGTTTTTGTTTCAACAAGAAGGTAACGCAGTCTAGGAACAGTCCTGAAGTCCGCTGTGCGGACTACTCATTGGCAAGTGCGCGAGTATCACGGCAGGTTCGTCTCTTAAAGCATCGCATACTGATCAAACTGAAGTGCGATGACGACTAAAACAAGAAATTTTGCTTGAAGGTCAATCCGTCAGTGCTTGCAAATCGGGCTGGCCCGCGTCTGCGGTCAATCGTGAAGGCGGCCTGATCAAAGGCATTATACGCTGTAGACTGAATATTATCGACGGCAACAAATCTTGCATCGGCGGCGTCCGGCGTAATCGTTAGATCAATATAGCCGTGGCTCGCGCCGTTAAGATAGCGCACGTCTTTGTTATGCCGGTTCGTCAACAGCGCGTAGTCTGCACCCTTACCGCCGAGAAAGTCTTCGCGGTAGGGGGAGGGGGATGTGACAGACGAAACGCCCAGTTCGACGCCCATGGATGCGCCTCCATTGTCGGTGAGGTCATTGGCCCACCAGGTGTGGGTGTCGCCGGTGAGAACGATCAACCCTTCTGCACCCGTTGTTCTCGTTACCATTTGATAAAACCGTTCGCGCGCGGCGGGGTAGCCATCCCACGCATCAAAGTTGGTGGGCAGCCCAAGTGTTGAGGCTTGCACAAAAGCGCGTGCCTGATCCCATTGCTGTTCAAGGGCGACGAGTTGTTCCTCGGTCACATAAGGGGTGAGATCGGCGGCATTGACCTTTGCCATGATGATTTGGTTGGCAACCACGCGCCAAGGCTGACCGGCCGCTTTTGAGCCGCCGAGAACCTGTTCCAGATAGTCGAGCTGCGCAGCCCCTAACATCTCACGGTCCGGGTTGCCTAGGACATCCCGGCGATACCGCGCCACATCGTCCGGGGTTTTTAGGGTGGCAACCGCATCGCGGTAGCTCAACTCCTGATCACGTGCCATCAGACGGGTTTCAATGGCAGC
Source organism: Pseudomonadota bacterium (assembly GCA_039819545.1). Taxonomy (GTDB): domain Bacteria; phylum Pseudomonadota; class Alphaproteobacteria; order Caulobacterales; family Parvularculaceae; genus CALLPQ01. The sequence goes on from JBCBRS010000001.1 coordinate 331,254, forward strand.
TAGACTGAGGAGGTTACCAAACGAAAAGCTTCGGAAAAAGGCCTCCCGTGCCTTGCCGGGTGCCGGGTCGCGCACGGGCATCCACTCATAATAGGCTTGCAAAGCGGCGGTTCGGCGCTGGGCCCAATCGCCTTCCGTCGCTGGCGTGTGATTTTGCGCGCCCTCTTTCCACGAATTGTTTGCCGTTTCATGATCATCCCAGATGGCAATCAAGGGGTGGCGTGCCAGCATGGCCTGAGAAGAGGGATCGGACTTATACTGACGATGACGCTGGCGATAATCGTCCAGCGTTAAAACCTCTGTAGGCGGCACATGGGTACGCCCGAGGGCGGCCCCGGCCTCACCGCCATACCCATCGCGGCCATATTCGTAGATGTAGTCGCCAAGATGGATGACAGCATCGAGATCATCGGCCCGGGCAATCTGGTCGTAGACATTAAAGTAACCGAACGGGTAGTTTGAACAGGAGATGACCGCAAAGCGCGCTTTGCCGGTGTCACCAACGGGTAATGTCCGGGTACGGCCAATGGGGGAGCGTTCGCCATCATGGTCGAAGCGGTAAAAGTAGGTGGTACCGGGAGCAAGACCCTGAACATCAACCTTTACGGTGCCATCGCGGGCGGGGCCGGTTGTTTCGGTGCCATCGGCAACAATATCGGTAAAGGCTTCATCGCGGGCCATGGCCCAGGTGACCGTCTGATTACCGGGCAGTGCGGTGCCGCCCACGGGACCGGCCGGTCCCTGTGCGATTGGAGAGCCAATCCGTGTCCAGATGATAACGGCGTCGGCGCGCGGATCGCCGCTCGCAACGCCTGATGAAAACTGTCCCGAGGCCTGTACAGAATCGGCAACAAAGGGGGTTCGTTTTGGAACCGATGAGCAGGAGGCAGCTCCCCCCGCAAACAAGGTGGCAAGGGCCGTGCGGCGCGTGATCGTCATGGGGCGTCTCCGTCAATGCAAATTCCCTTAGGGCATTACCATAAAACCCGCGCGCCTCATGGCAATTTTTCATGACACCGCAGTGGGGCTTCGCCCGCATGGCCCCACCGGTCGTCAGGCAACTTCAGCCTTAAAGGTGAGCGCGACCCCGTTATTGCAATAGCGCAAGCCCGTGGGTGCGGGGCCGTCCTTGAAAACATGTCCCTGATGGCCGCCACAGCGTGCGCAGTGATATTCGGTACGCGGTACGAACAGCTTGTAGTCGGTCCTGGTGCCAAGCGCGTTTGGCAAATGGTCAAAGAAGGAAGGCCAGCCGGTACCTGACTCATATTTGGTGTCTGAGGCAAAGAGCGGCAGTCCACAGCCAGCGCAGACAAACACGCCATCGCGTTTTTCGTCGTTTAACGAGCTGGAGAATGGCCGTTCCGTCGCCTCTTTGCGCAAGACGGCATAGGCCTCCGGCGAGAGGCGCTTTTTCCAATCGCTTTCTTCCAATTGCCATTTGTCAAAATCGGGAATGGTTGCCGGGTCGGGCTCGCTCATGCTGGGGTCCTTTTCTGCGGTGTTGGCCCGGGCTTCGCGGGGTGATTGGCCACACGCGCCAAGAATGCCGAGGGCGCTGGCGGCGGTCATCTGACCGATCAGACGGCGGCGCGGGAGGGGGATAAACGCTGCGTTTTTCATATTAAAAATACCATGGTGGCCTTGTGATGGATCAGTGGCGCGGCGCCGCGACCGTGTTCAGGCCGCTGCGTCGGCAACGGTGGCAACGATAAGCGCGAATAAAAGCAGAAATCCGGCATCGCGGTTTGATTTGAACCTGATCAAGCAATTGTGACCATTGTCGATATCGAGACCCCGTACCTGCCAGGCAAAGTGGAGCGCTGCGGGCGTCAGGGCTAAATAAGGCCAGGGGGCTATTGTCCCGCAAAGCCACAGCGCCCCGGCAAAAAACGTAATGACGAGCGCGTAAAAAACGATGAGGGCGGGGCGCGTTCGCGGGCCCAACCGCCGGGCGGAGGATTTGACCCCGATCAGGGCGTCATCTTCGCGGTCCTGGTGCGCATAGATAGTGTCATAGCCAAGGGTCCAGAAGATACAGGCGGCATAAAGACAAAGCATTGCGCTATCAACCTGTCCAACAAGGGCGACAAACCCCACCAGAACGCCCCAGTTAAAGGTGAGCCCAAGCCAAAGCTGCGGCCACCAGGTAATCCGTTTCATAAAGGGATAGGCCGCCACCAGCGCCAGCGCCGCAAACCCGGTTAAAATCGCCATGCGATTAAACTGGAGTAGAACGCCAAGACCAATCAGGCACAGGCAGATTAGAAAGACCCACGCCGCCCTTGGCGTCACATCACCGGCGGGCAAAGGGCGCAGGGCAGTACGGGCGACCTGCGCGTCGATATCGCGGTCAACGATATCGTTATAAACACAGCCCGCGCCGCGCATGACGATAGAGCCAATCGCAAAAAGAGCAACGTCAACGCCAAGGCTGAACAGAGAGGGCGGCGGCCCGCCGAGCGCCACGACCCCCAGTGCCATCCCAAACCAGCAGGGCAGCAGAAGCAGCCATGTACCGATAGGCCGATCCGCGCGCATCAACCTCAAATAGGGGCGTGTGCGCAATGGCGCGATGTGATCGACCCAGCTATCGGGATCAGCATCGGCAGGTCGATGATTGTGCGCGGCCCCAGTCATAGTCGTTTCGCTAAGTCGTTTTCGACGCCCCGGCAAGCAGACAAAGCGCGAGGCTGGATTTTGGCTTGGTGGTGGCCGTTTCAGGGCGGTTAAAAGAGGAGGGGGCGGCCGCTGAAAGCGCCCAAAAGCGGACGCCTATAAATTGGCTATGGTGGGTCGCCTAAGCCCAAACCACTTGTAGGATCGGTCTAACCCGTTTGGGCAGTTCTGCGGTTGGAATCCCAGCTTAGTTAGCACACCTAATGAAGCGAAGTTCTTTGGGGCAACACCCGCCACCACTTCGTCCAGATGCAACTGATCCCAGCCAAATTTTATTGCGGCAGCTCCCGCTTCGGTCGCATAGCCTTTTCCCCAATATTCAGGCGAGAAACGGTAACCAAAATCGATCCAACCCGAGATTTCCTTAAAGCCTGAAAAACCGATAAACTCCTCAGTTTCGCGTAGCTCAATCGCAAAGCGGGTGATCCCCGTTGAATTCTCGCGAGCTATACAATCGGCAATATAAGCGTTTGCTTGGCTTCTTGAGTGCGGCTGCCCGTCCCCGAGATAGGCGACGGTCCGAGTGTCTGCGACTATCTGAGAGTACGGATCGACATCCGACTTTCGGAGTGATCGCATTCGAAGGCGCGCTGTCTGAAGTTCCATTTCATTCTTCCAATCCAAGAAGTACGTACATTCTTCAGAGTCCTAATCTCGCCCAATTCTGTTGAAAAACTATTTTGGGGCGTCCTGCCGGAAGCGCTTCCAGAATAATATTCCACCAGAAATGGCTTTATTAGCGTATTGATTCATCCACGCCGACATTCTTGCCGAAAAATATCAACCGCATACAGAGAAAACTGGATAGTTTCGAGTTTTTCAACAGAATTCGCCCAAAGTAAGACACCACCGCAATTGCGAGTTATGCAACCTCGGGGCGACGAGTTTGAGGCAGACGGTCACCCTTAAAGTATGGGATCGGCAAGCGTAAAAGTACGAAGGTTAACCGAAGCTATCCCTCGCCACCTGCAGTTGCCACCACGCGTAGACTTCGGCTTAAAGGGCCCATGCCCACGACGCTTCGCCTTTTTGTGCCCCAGCGGCTGGCCACCGGCCAGAGCCTGACCCTGTCGGCTGATCAGGCCCATTATCTGGCGCAGGTGATGCGCCGGAAAGTCGGCGACCGTGTGGAGGTATTCAACGGAGAGGATGGTGCTTTTCATGGCACGCTCTCAGCCCTGTCGCGCCGCGCGGTTGCTGTTGAGATTGGTGATCAGCTGCGGGCCCCCGCCCCCGAAGGCGACTTGACGCTCTATTTTGCGGTGGTAAAGCGCGGCGCAGTGGAAATGATCGTGCAAAAGGCAACCGAGCTGGGCGTTACGCGCCTGCAACCCCTGATTACTGAGCGGACGGTGGCGAAAGGGTTCAACGCTGAACGCCTCGCTACCATCGCCCAGGAGGCGGCGGAGCAATGTGAGCGCCTGTCCGTGCCTGCATTGGGTGAGCCTATTCGCCTGGAAACCCTGCTTGCTAAACGCGAAGACAGACCATCGGCGGTGATCTTTTTTGCCGATGAAGCTGGCGACGACCCGGATCGACGCTGGGGCGGGGCGTCGGGACGGCCCGACCCCCTCGCCATTTGTTTGCAAAGGCTTGCAAAAAGACCGGCCTCTCTCGGGCTCCTGATTGGTCCCGAGGGTGGATTTTCGACGGCGGAACGCGATGCGTTGCGCGCCGCGCCGGGAATTGTCCCTGCCGGGCTCGGTCCGCGCATCCTGCGCGCTGATACTGCGGCGATTACCGGGCTCGCAATCCTCCAGTCCTATCTTGAGACCACTCCATGAGCACTGACCCGATTGGCTGTGCCGTATTGCAGGGCACGCTTGACAAGCGCGCTTCGGGGTTCGATGCGTGCCCGTGGCGTTTTGCGCAGAGGTTATTGTAACTTCGCCGCACCGCGCCGTCTCGCAGGATAGGATCGCCCCGCCATGACATCAGGAACCGGCAACCCCGATAGCCCGTTGATTGAGGGTACCGCTCAGCTTACGGACTATCTGGCAGAGGGGTGCAAGCCAAAGGAGCAATGGCGCATCGGTACGGAGCACGAAAAATTCGTTTTCTGCCGCAAAACACTTGAGCCCGTTGGCTATGACGGGCCCACGGGCATTCGTGCGATCCTTGAGGCGTTGGCCAGGAAAACCGGCTGGGACCTGGTTATTGAGGATGATCACCCCATCGGCCTGAAAGGGGGCGGTGCATCAGTTTCTCTAGAGCCAGGTGGGCAGTTTGAACTCTCCGGCGCGCCGCTGACTACCATTCATCAGACCTGTGACGAAGTGCATACCCACCTCGCGGCGGTCAAGGCGGTGGCCGATCCCATGGGGGTTGCGTTTCTGGGGATGGGTTTCACGCCCACCTGGACCCGCGCGCAAATGCCAAAAATGCCAAAGGCACGCTACGATATCATGCGTGCTTACATGCCCACAAAAGGCGATCTGGGCCTCGACATGATGCACCGTACGTGTACGGTACAAGTCAATCTCGATTTTTCCAGCGAAGCCGATATGGTGGAGAAATTCCGAACGTCTCTCAGCCTGCAACCGATTGCAACCGCGCTTTTTGCCAATTCGGGGATGACGGAGGGTGAAGCCAATGGCTGGGCCTCCTGGCGGGCGAATATCTGGACCGATACTGACCCTGATCGCACGGGCATGCTCGACTTTGTCTTTGATGACGATTTTGGCTTTGCGTCCTATGCGAATTATATGCTCGATGTGCCCATGTATTTTATCTATCGCAATGGACGATACCTTAATGTGGCGGGGCGGTCTTTTCGCGATTTCATGAAGGGTGAATTGCCCGAACTCCCCGGTGAGAAACCGCATATGGGTGATTGGGAAGATCATCTGTCCACGGCCTTTCCAGAAGTCCGGCTGAAGCGCTTTCTTGAAATGCGCGGTGCTGACTCTGGTCCCTGGGCGCGCATTTGTGCGCTCCCCGCTTTTTGGGTGGGTCTTCTTTATGACGACGAGGCCCTTGCCGCTGCATCAACATTGGTGAGTGACTGGAACCGGGATGCGCGCCACGCCTTGCGCCATGATACCGCAAAAGAGGGGCTAAAAGCGCGGATCAATGGCATCAGTGTGCAGGATGTGGCGCTGGAAATTCTTCAGATTGCCGAGGATGGCCTCAAACGGCGCGGTGCCGCAGGTAAGGTCAGCGCCGATGAAACAGAATATCTGGAGCCGCTCTGGCAAATCGCTCGCGGCGGCGAGACGATGGGCGAATACACGGCCCGTGCCTGGACCAGCGATCTGGCGCGTGACCCACATCGCTTATATGCGGCGTGCCAATATTGATCGCCCGTTTTGTTTATGAGTAGAAACAAGAAACGCCGTTCTATTCAAGATCAAGACGTTCGGTAAACACGGGTCGCAAATTAACAACGCGCGTGCACGATGCGTTGATCTTTTCATGCACACACTCTGTGTGTGGAAAGTCGATAAAAATGGTGGGCGTACGTAGGATCGAACTACGGACCTCTTCCATGTCAAGGAAGCGCTCTACCACTGAGCTATACGCCCCGCTGGCGCCAACATCATAGTCTGACGCGTTGGGAGGCGTGGTTATAAACCCAATTCCGGGGAGTGCAAGGCTTCACCGAGCCAACCGTTTACGCGGCCAATACGCGGTCAATCTCGTTGACGAGGTCTTTCAGGTGGAAGGGTTTTGACAGGACGGTCGCGTCTTCGACTGCAGCGTTCTGGGCGTTCAGCGCAACGGCGGCGAAGCCGGTGATGAACATGATCTTCATGGCAGGGTCGATTTCGGCGGCTTTGCGGGCAAGTTCGATCCCGTCCATCACCGGCATGACAATATCCGTCAGTAACAAGTCAAATTCACGCAGCTGGAGTTCGGTCAGGGCTTCGTCGCCCTGGCTTGCGGGTACCACTTCGTGACCGGCGCGTTCGAGCGCCTTCGTCAAGAAGCTACGCATTGAATCATCGTCTTCCGCGAGAAGAATTGCCACCATGGTGATTGCCCCTTACCTGAACATCTTTTCTAAACCGGTCCGTGGGGTCCAGCAAGATTCGCACCGTTTTAGGTCCGCCAGTACGCTTTCATTCTAGCATCACGGGGTCGCCCTAAAGTGTTACCAGTTCGTTAACACGCGTCCCCAAAACATCCGTCAGCGGGGTGTACCGCGTAAAGCACACTGACGATGTGGCGCTTTTGACTCTTTCGAAGGCAGGGTCGATCGCTTACGATTAGGAAAAAAAGGTTTCCATGGTTCAGCGCATATTCTCCAAACCTTCGGATCGTCGCCGCGAGGCAAAACACGGAGGTCTTTCTGATTTGCGCGCTGATGCTGGGTCGCCGAGTGCGGATCACGCGCCTTCCTTTCTGGCAGGCACCCCGCCGCAAAATTCCTTTGAAATTCTTGCCCCTAAAACACCGGCATCTCCGGTCATTTTTGCGTCGCCTCATTCGGGTCGCCTCTATCCACGTGAATTACTGGCTGCAACTCGGTTGTCGCGGCATGCGTTGCGCCAGTCAGAAGATTGTTATGTGGATTTACTCTTTGCCGCGGCCCCGAAACTGGGCGCCCCGCTGATCAAGGCTCTTTTTCCGCGTGCCTATATTGACGTGAACAGGCGCGAAGATGAACTCGATCCGCGGATGTTCACAGGCCCACTGCCGGGACGAGCCGATGCCAAATCAAGCCGGGTATTGGCTGGGCTTGGCGTACTGCCACGCATTGTGGCTGATGGTAAAAATATTTACGGCCGCAAAATCAGCGCTGACGATGCAGAGCGCCGATTGGCTGCCTGCTATCGACCCTACCACAAGGCTCTGCGCCAGTTGATCACGCAAACCCGCGAGCGTTTTGGTGTTGCGGTACTGATCGATTGCCATTCCATGCCAACCATTGGCGGGGCCCCCCTGCGGCCCGGGGAGCCGGCGCTTGATTTTGTGATCGGGGACCGGTTCGGCACCTCCGCAGCGCCCGGCATTACGGGCTTGATCGAGACCTTTCTGGGGCAGCGCCGGTTTCATGTGGCACGCAATACCCCGTATGCTGGCGGGCACGTGGCCCATGCCTATGGTCGCCCGGCCAAAGGTATCCATGTGGTCCAGATTGAGATCAATCGCAGTCTCTATCTCGATGAGGCGAAACTCACGCGGACCGACGGATTCGACCGCATTCGCACCTTGATGACAGAGATGATTGCCGATCTGGTGGCCATCCGTCCCAATGCACTGAACACAACGCTGTCGAGCGCCTGGGCAGCGGAATAGCAACGCTTTCCCAAAAAAAAGACCGCAAACCATAAGGGCTGCGGTCTAAAGTATTAGGGAGGAAACGCCCAAAAAACTTTGGGCAGTGGCGGCTAACCGCCACACACGTGAATTAGCAACTGCGACCGGGGAATGCAAGAGAAATTTTGCAATGCAATATCGCACCAGCGAAATTTATCGATTTTCTCAATTCAAAGAGATGGGTATGCTAAAATAAACTTTTTTAATGCGGTAATCGTCCAAATTCTTAGTGTTTTATATCAAGCCGGTCAGCGACTCTGGCTATGGGGTGCGCAGTTTATGCCCCCACTTTCAAACGGTGTGGGTTCTGTCAACGCTGACGACGCACCAAGGCGTGGGCGCTGTCTCCTCTCGAAAAACGGCTAAAGCACCTTATAGTGGTCGATAAGTGGTATTCGAAATCGTCATTTCCGACTTTTTACCCCCAACCTTTGAGATCTACATGACCCAATCTGCTGCCTCTCCCGCGCATGATAAAGCGGCCACGCCCGACGTGAAAAGAAAGGGGGCTCTGCGCCGTCTAGGGTCCGGGGTGGGCCGATTAACCCGTGCGCGTCAGAAGTTTGCCATGCCGGGAGAAAATGACGAGGGGCTGAAGATCGTCGTGGCAACCGACGCCTGGAAGCCTCAAGTGAACGGCGTTGTGCGGTCTTTGGAGACCCTCGGCGACATCCTCACCGGCTTTGGCAATGAGGTCCTTTATATCACACCGTCGGACTTCAAATCTTTTCCCATGCCGTCCTATCCGGAGATCCGGCTGTCGCTATTCCCCAACCGCAAAGTCGCGAAGATGATCAACGGCTTTCAGCCCGATGCGATCCATATCGCAACCGAAGGGCCCATCGGCCGGGCAGCGCGCAGGTTCTGCCAGCGTCGCCGCTATCCGTTTACCACCAGCTTTCACACGCGGTTTGCCGAATATGCCAGTGAGCGATGGGCTGTGCCGATCAGTTGGGGCTATTCGATCCTGCGCGATTTTCACAAACATGGTGAAGCGATGATGGTTGCAACGCCTGGTATGCAACAGGAAATGGAAGAGCGCGGCTTCAAAAACATTAAGCTCTGGGCGCGTGGTGTTGATCTGGAGGCCTTCAGTATTGGCGATCGAAGCCTGCTCGATGTTCATGAACGCCCAGTCTTCTTGTATGTGGGTCGGATCGCCGTTGAAAAAAGTATCGAGGATTTCCTTGAGCTGGACTTGCCGGGGACCAAAGTCGTGGTTGGCGATGGGCCCCAGCGCGAAGAGCTGGAGAACAAATATACCGATGCGGTCTTTGTGGGCCCAAAGTTTGGTGCAGAGTTGACCAGTTATTATCAGGCCGCGGACGTTTTTGTGTTCCCCTCTCGCACGGACACGTTTGGCCTCGTCAATGTGGAGGCGCTTGCCTGCGGTGTGCCAGTGGCGGCATATCCGGTACGTGGGCCTATTGATATCCTTGATGGCGCGGCACCTGGTTGTGGCGCACTGGATGAAGACCTGAAGACCGCCTGCATACGCGCCTACGAAACCCGGAATGCACAGGCCTGCCGGGCCCATGCGGAGAATTTCTCCTGGGAATCAGCAACCCGAATGTTCATCAGCAATCTGGTGGTGCCGGGCTTTGACGAGGAATTTTGGTTGCGCTCGGCCAAGATGATCGACTGACCCAAGCCGGGACACGCGCCGCCCCCATTCGGCTCGAATGGAGCCATGATCGCGCGCCTGTCCCAAGTGCCCGAGCGTTTTGAGCCGCCAATAGTCGCGGCGTAACGGGTCGCGGCAATTCTCGAAACCCATGTATTTATCTTCACTTTGGCGAAAAATACCCTCTGAAAACCAACAAAAGCGGAAGGTGCACACGCGGGCGGCACGCTCTTTGCGTTCCCATCGGTTGTAATCGCGTCAGCATTCGCGTGCTGCGTGTTGAATTGAGGAGAAGGCAAAAAATGGCGCATCCGATTGATCACCATGTGGGGCAAAAACTTCGCCAACGGCGCCGTTTGCTCGGGCTAACCCAACAAAAACTGGCCGACGCGGTCAATATCCGGTTTCAGCAAATCCAGAAATATGAGAGCGGTGCCAATCGTATTTCCGCCTCCCGCCTTTGGACGTTAGCCCGCGCGCTTGATGTGCCGGTGTCATACTTTTTTGACGGCCTGAACGGTCTTGACCACGGCGAGGCTGCCAATGGCGCCATGCCATCATCGTCTTATGGCATGACGCCTGCGGGGACGCGGTCTGATGTTTTCAATCAGAAAGAAACCATCGATCTCGTTCGGGCCTATTACACGCTCGCCGATGAGCCGCGCCGCCGGCTTCTGGATTTGGCAAAGGCCATGTCCGGTGCAGCCTGATCGCAAGCCTTCCTGAAATTCCTGCATAAGTTTATGTAGGTGGGCAGAAAAATCGCGGTGCTCGCGCACTGCGATTTTTTTTGTTCAAGGGCCATTCCTAAAGCAGGTTCACAAAAAGTGTGATCGTCGATGGTGCCCATCCACCGACTTGGGTTCGAACGCGCGAACCCTTAAAAAATCTAGACTGCGTTTTTGAGTCAACAAAGAGTAAAGGCAGTCTGGGCCATCAACGGGTAGTGCGGTTCGCATTGCAGTTGTCATGTTTTGGGCGCATGGTCCGCGTAATGAAAGATCTTGCATCGGAACTCAAGGACTGTGCTGCGCTGATGCCGCGTCTCGCCGACGCGGCCGGTAAAGAGGCATTGTCCTATTTCCGAAACGAAGCCCCCGTTTCCAACAAAGCTGGTATCTGGTTCGATCCGGTAACCGAGGCTGACCGCGCGTGCGAGCGGGTGATGCGCCAGATGATCAGCCATGTGTTCCCCCGCCACGCCATTCTGGGCGAGGAGTTTGGCGCCCATCCGGGCGAAGGCCACGACGCGGAAAACCCCGCCCCGGTACGTTGGATCCTAGATCCCATCGACGGCACGCGGGCTTTTGTCTGCGGCGTGCCAAGCTGGATGACCCTAATCGGGGTGGAGTGTGAGGGCGCGCCCATGCTCGGCACCCTTGATCAGCCTTTCACGCGGGAGCGGTGGATCGCCAGTGACGGCAAGACACGCTATTTCCTGCGCGGTACGGAGCAGGACTGCCGTGTCAGTACACTGACGGATATTTCAAAGGCCCGAATCACCACAACCGACCCCCGCCGCACGCAGGGTTATTTCGATAGTGACCAGGCCGATGCCTTTCGCCGCCTTGCGGATGTGTCACGTCTCGCCCGGTTCAGCCTTGATGCCTATGGCTATGCGCTCCTGGCATTGGGGGAAATCGACGTGGTACTGGAGTCTGGTCTGGCGCCCCACGATTATTCTGCCTTGCGGCCCGTGGTCGAGGGGGCGGGCGGTGTGATTACCAATTGGCGCGGTGATCCGGTGGGTACGGATGATCGCGGCGAGGTCCTGGCGGCGGCCACACCGAAACTTCAAGAGGCCGTGATGAACGTTGTGGCCGCGTAGCCGCATGACCGTGTGGCCCGCCTAATGTAAGAGTAGACATCAATCCTCGTAGTAATCCGTCACTAAATTAAGCTCGCGCAAGGGGCGCTCTTCATAACCCACATCTTCGGCGCGCTGGCGTTCCGGTAAGGTGATCGGTTTGAAAACCTCAGGATAATCTTTCACCGGAATACTATCGAGGATTGATCGAATACAATTGAGCCTTGCTCTTTTTTTGTCATCGCCATCAATCACCCGCCATGGACAAATATCCGTTCCTGTCTGATCAAGCATTTTGTCACGCGCTTGCGAGAAGGCGACCCAGCGTTTGCGTCCTTCAAGGTCGATGGGTGAGAGTTTCCATCGTTTACGCGGGTCTGTGGCGCGTTCCTGGAACCGTTTTTCCTGCTTTTCCGGAGACACATGCACCCAATATTTGATCAGGATGATCCCGCTATCCACGAGCATTTTCTCGAAAGCGGGGACCTCGCGCATGAAGACTTCATGTTCTGCCGGCGTGCAAAAGCCCATCACCGGCTCGACGACGGCGCGATTGTACCAGGATCGATCAAACAGTGTCACTTCACCAGCGGCGGGCAGGTGGCGCACATAGCGTTGAAAATACCATTGCGTTCGTTCGCGGTCTGATGGTTTGGGCAGCGCGACAACTTTCCAGACCCGTGGGCTCATGCGCCGCATGATTGTTTTGATCAGGCCACCCTTGCCAGCGGCATCGCGCCCTTCAAACAGGATGACGACTTTCATGCCTTCGCGCTTGACCGTTTCCTGCAGCTTTGCAAGCTCCAGTTCCAAATCAGCCAAACGGTCTGCATAAACAGAGTTTTTCATGGATACTGTCTTCTCAATGGTTGCTGGCGCAGCGGCTAGTTTGACTGAATTGGCTTACCCTGCGGGTCGAAGCGATATTCGGTCCGACAGAAATCGCAGGAGACCTTGATGATGCCGTCTTCCAGCATATCGCGTAAGCTTTCTTCGTCATAGCGGCCAAGGACGGCGGTGATTTTTTGGGCGCTGCATCCACAGGCAGCCACAACAGGTTTGGAATCAAAGACACGCACACCGTCCTCATGGAATAGACGATAGAGAAGGTCTTCGGGCTGCAGGTTTGGGTCCAGGAGTTCGTCCGCTTGCGTTGTTTTAAGAAAAGCCTCTGCGCGATCCCAGCTTTCCTGGTCCGCATCAGCCATGATGGTTGCCTCGCCGCGTTCGCGGTTACCGCCTTCGCCGGGGACAAACTGGGCGATGATACCGCCCGCCCGCCAATGGGCACGCCCGCCGGGTTTTTGAATTTTTCCGACCGCTAGCTTGACGGCTGTGGGTAATTGCTCCGACTGCTGAAAGTACGACACCACAGCGTCCTCAAGGTTCACACCCTCAAGGGGAGTGACACCCTGATAGCGCTCCATGTCCGGGCCCTGATCAACGGTCATGGCCACATGGCCTGTACCCATTAGCGTTGACAGGTCGGCTTCGCTGATCTGCGCGCCCTCAATTGTGGAAGCTGTCGCGCGCAGGGCACCGTCGGCCTGATAGTCGGACACGACCATGGAAACCGGGCCGTCGCCCTGAATCTGAAAGATCAGTTTGCCATCGAATTTCAGGGCCGCCCCCATTAGCGTCACGACAATCGCAGCTTCGCCAACCAGCCGAGATACGGTTTCGTCAAAAGGATGGGCACTGAGGATCTGATCAATCGAGCCTGACATACGCACAAGGCGCCCGCGCACAGCGGTCTGGCCGATCTGAAACGGCAAAATGCGATCATCCGGGGGGATCAAAACAGAGGAAGGATTTTCAGACATGGGAATGAACTTAAAAATAGGAGTGGGGCAGGAGCGTCCAGGGGCGCCACCGCAGCAGGCAATAAGCGTGGTGTCAGGATTTGATCCGGTAGCCAGCTTTCAACAGGCGATAGGCAAGGGTCGTCAGGGCGATATTCAAAACCAGCGTTGCCAAAACACTGATGGTCACCGATGCCTCCGCATGGCCAGTGAAGCCGTAGCGAAAGCCATCCACCAGCATGAAGACCGGGTTAAACTGGCTGGCAGTGACAAAAGTATCTGGCAGCCGGCTGATGGGGTAAAACGTGCCTGATAGAAAGGTCAGCGGCTGAATGACAAAATTGGTGATGGCCGATAGCTGATCAAATTTTTCAGCCCAAATCCCGGCCAACACGCCAAGCGTGCCAAACATCCACGCGGCGGTGAGCGCAAAGTAGAGGATTGCCAGTCCTTTGCGGACCGGCAGGGGATCACTGGTCGCCATGAAAGCAGCGCAGGTGATGGCCGTGATCAACCCCACCAACACCCCCCGGGTGACCGCGCCGCCGATAAACCCCGCTGCAATTTCTACGGCGGAGAGGGGTGCCATAAGGATATCCACGATAGAGCCCTGCATTTTGCCGATGATCAGGGATGACGAAGAATTGGCAAAAGCATTGGTCAGGATCGCCATCATGATCAGGCCGGGTGCCAGAAAAATGATGTAGGAAACGCCGCCCACATCGGGCCGGGCAACGCCGAAGGCGAGCATGAAGACCAGCAAAAACAACAGGGTGGAGATCACAGGCGCTGCCACCGTCTGAAAAATCACTTTGACGAAACGCTGGACTTCTTTCTGGTAAAATGTCCAGAGGCCGAGCCAGTTCACCGCCCCGAAATGCCGCGCGCCTTGTCGGGCCTCGCTAGGGGTCAGCACTGGCGAGGTTAGCTTATCGGGGGACGGCAGGGTTGCTTCTTCAGCCATGGGAAAACCAGCATTGCTCAGGAAAAAAAGAACGGGCATCACACGACCCTTTGGCTATGTGGCGGTGCGGGCCAGCCGCGTCAACTGCGCCATTCCCCCTCGTCACCCCCTTACTCCCAATGGCTCCCTGGCACGCCGGAAATGGTGGTGACGATCCCCGTGCAAAGCCAGGCCAGCCTTAAGATCAGTCTAGCCCCTAGATGTGGTGTGCAAAAAAAGGAGTTTGGCCGATGTTGTATTTTGCAATCGCTTGGATACTATATTTTGCGGATCATATGAATTTGGCAAAAGCCCGACACAATATGTTGTTCGAATTGCGTGGCAAGAGTGAAAAAGCGGTGACCGACCAGATATCGCCGTTTTCAGTCGGCGAGGCAGACGGCAGGCGAACGCCGGTGTTGGGCGTAGCATAAAGGGAAGAAAAGATGGCCTGGACCGATGAGCGTGTGGAACTTCTGAAAAAATATTGGGCGGAAGGTCTTTCTGCCAGCCAGATTGCCAATAAAATGGGCGGTGTTACCCGCAATGCCGTCATTGGTAAGGTGCACCGGCTGGGCCTGTCGGGCCGAGCGACACCTGCCAAGCCAAGCCGGGGGCGCGCTGTTCAGGCTGGTATTGCACCGCTGCCGGCGCCTGAGAAACCGGTGGTGGAAAAGCCGGCCGAGCCAACCCGCCCGGTCATTGAACCCGCCACGGTTATTGAGCCCGCTGTCCTTTCAAGCGGGGATCTGACCACCGTCGCGACGCTGAACCGCAATATGTGCAAATGGCCGATTGGTGACCCCGCCAAAGATGACTTCCATTTTTGTGGGCAACCCGCACAACAGGGCAAACCCTATTGCACGCACCACGCCACGGTCGCTTTCCAACCGGCCCAACGACGCGCCGACCGCCGCCCGGAACCACGCCCAATCCGTGCGCTTCCGAGCGCCACCAAACGCGCCGCTGGGTAAGAGGCATTTCGCCCGTCCGCACGACAACACTGATTAACCGCCGGGTAAGGATGATTACCCGGCATTTTAATTGAGTTTGTAGCGTCAAATTTATGCCCCACCGGTAACAGTCACACCCTCGTTAGTTGGGGTGTGTCCACATGCGGATGGATATTGCGACGGTAGGCGGTATTCTTGCCGGCTTTTTTATCATCGGGCTTGCCATTGTCATGGGCGGCGCGGTGAGCGTCTTTTTCAATGGCCCAAGCTTTCTGATCGTTCTTGGCGGTGCCATTTCCGCGACGGTGCTGCGGTTTCCCATCAACAAAGTTGTCGTAGCGTTCAAGACGGGTACCAAGATCGCTTTTTTTGATCAGCAAAAAGCGCCGCGCGATATCCTCGAGGAAATTCGCGACCTTGCCGGGGTTGCGCGCCGTCATGGGCCCATTGGTCTGGAGCGCGTGCCAGTGTCTGACGGTTTCCTTTCCCGCGGCAAGCAAATGATTGCCGATGGTTTGTCAACGGAGCATTTGCGTGAGCAATTGATGCGTGAGCGCGAACTGGAAATCCGCCGCCTCGTGGAAGGCGAGCAGATATTCCGCGCCATGGGTGAGGCCGCGCCCGCCTTTGGTATGATCGGCACTATCGTTGGTCTTGTAAAAATGCTCTGGACCATGGACGACCCGTCAACAATTGGTCCAGCCATGGCCATTGCGCTCTTGACGACTCTTTACGGGGCGCTTGTTGCCTATGCGTTCGCCCTGCCGATTGCCGACAAGCTGGCGCTCAAGCTGGAGGTTCAGGAAACCAATCTCTCCCTGATCATTGATGGCCTGTGTCAGATTTCTGATCGTAAGTCGCCGGACGTGATCACCGATATGCTGATCGTGTATCTACCGGAAAAATCACGCGGCCCATTTGAAATGATGCCCGCATGACGCGGTCTGTGGGTATGCGGATGGACAGAGCCCCGGGGTCAGAAAGCCGGGGGGCAGGGCGCGAGCGTTCGCGCCTCAATGGCGCCGACACCCATCTTGAAACCCAAAGTGTCACAAGACCAGCCACAAGCCCGTCATCACTGGCCCGCAGTCAGCGTCAGGCGACGGTTAGCCCCCGTGTGGAGCGGGCACGCCGGGGCGGCACTTGGCTGATCACTTATGCCGATCTGATGACGATCCTTGTCTGTTTCTTTGTTCTGATCGTGTCGTTCTCAATTCAGGATCAGGTCAAGCTGGAGGTTGTCGCCGGGTCAATGCGCGATGCGTTTGGGGTGGCCGAGGAACGCCGCTTTGCCGGTGATGTGAAGATGATCGGGACACCCGATCAACGCCAGCCCGGAAACATCCGCCCCTCGCCTACGCCAACCGCAAGCGCGTTGACCGAAACTCTGACGGCCAGTCCGGCCGCCGGGAGTACCGGCCACGCGGGTGCCCATGAACAACGCGAGGATGGTGAACGGTTGCGCCAAACCGTTACAAAGGCGCTTGACCGGGCGATCCTGACCCATCCGCTTTTGAAGGATAAAAGCGACGCGATCACCATCACGCTGGTGGAGGAAGGTCTGCAGGTCGTGCTTGCCGATGCGGACGGCGTGCCCATGTTCTTGCCCGGACAAGCCGAGCCAACACCGCGTGCGCGTCTTTTGCTGACCGAGCTGTCACGGATTGTTCAGCCGCTCCCCAACCGGGTCACGATCGAAGGACACGCCGATGCGGCGGGGCAGGGGGCCTATTCGGCTTTTGAACTGACGGTATCACGGGCCGACAAGGCGCGGCGCATTCTGCAAGGCGCCGGTCTTGATGAGGGGCGGATCAGCGCCGTCACCGGACGCGGCGCCGCCAGACCCCTGTATCCAGACGATCCGTATGCGGCGGGTAACCGGCGTATTGAGATCCTCCTGGAAGCGGCGGCTCCCCTCTTGCCACCGGAGCGATCCTTGTAGGCGTATCTTTACAATGGCGCCTCTCAAACCCTTCGCCCTGAATATTGTGATTTGCGCCATGTGCGCTATGTCTTGCGCGCGCGATGATCAGCGACAGGAGTAAGACATATGACGAGCCTCGCAGGGTTTCCCTTTCGCAAGATGAATGGTCTTGGCAATGATTTTGTGATTCTTGATCTGCGCCACAGTGAGGCGCGGTTGACCGCAGAGGCCGCGCGCCAGCTTGCCGACCGCAAGACCGGTATTGGCTGTGATCAGGTCATTACCATCGAAAAGGGCGAGACGCCGTTTATGGGCATTCGTAATCGCGACGGCAGCCGGGTCGATGCTTGCGGAAATGCAGCGCGCTGTGTGGGGTGGATATTGCTGGAAGAGCTGGGGACGGACGAAACCATGTTGCAAACCGGCGCGGGGCTTCTCCGCGTGACGCGGGTTGGCGATCAACGGGTTTGCGTAGATATGGGCGCACCGCGTCTTGCCTGGCAGGATATTCCTCTCAAAGAACAGATGGATGATACCCGGTTTATCGATGTCAAATTGGGCCCCATTGATAATCCGGTCTTGTGGGGTCCGTCGGCCGTCAATATGGGCAATCCCCATTGCGTATTTTTTGTTGACGATGCTGAGGTGCAAGCGCTCGATCGGTTTGGTCCGCTGGTGGAGCATCATCCGCTTTTTCCCGAGGGCGCCAATGTCTCGGTGGCGGAGGTCAAAAGTCGCTTCCTGATCAGACTGCGTGTTTGGGAACGCGGTGCTGGTATCACCGAAGCGTGTGGGACAGCGGCATGCGCGGCGCTTGTCTCTGCGTGTCGGCGGCGACTGACGGAACGCAAGGCAACAATCGTGCTGGATGGCGGGGAACTTGCCATCGAATGGCGCGAAGATGACCATGTTTATATGACGGGGGCGGTTGCCTTTGAATTTGACGGCGCCGTGCCCGGTACCGTGGGGGCGTAACCCACCATGGCGAAGCTCTATTTTATCTATGCCGCCATGAATGCCGGCAAGAGTACCGCGTTGTTACAGTCCGCCTTTAACTATCAGGAACGGGGTATGCGGACCATACTCTTGACCCCGGCCATAGATCAGCGTGGGGGTGAGGGGTTGATCACGTCGCGGCTCGGCATTGCGGAACCTGCAAAGGTCTTTACGCCAGACGCCGATCTAGAAGCCATGATCGCGTCGCCGTCGTCCGAGGCATCACAGGCGGCGGCTATTGATTGCGTTCTCGTTGATGAGGCGCAGTTTTTAACCCGCGCGCAGGTGCATGCCCTCACCCGGATTGTCGACATCCACGCTATTCCGGTCATGTGCTATGGTTTGCGTACTGATTTTCGGGGGCGTTTGTTTGAGGGTAGCGAGGCCCTCTTTGCTCTCGCTGATCAATTGAAAGAAATGAAGTCAATCTGTCATTGCGGACGCAAAGCCACCATGAACTTGCGTATCAACGCTGATGGCAGCGCTGTTACGCACGGCGAGAAAATTGAAATTGGCGGTAATGAACGCTATATTCCTTTGTGCAGAAAGCATTTCTTTGAGCGTCTGGAGAAATAAGACTGTAAACACTCAGGCTGCGATAGATCCAAAAGATCGGAGTCGTCAACGCGGAACCATAGAGCCGATTAAATCGGCATACGCATGATTTCTTGATAAGCTTCGATCATACGGTTTCGTACCGCGATTGCGGTCTCGAGGGAGACTTCCGCAGCGCTGATCGCGGTGACCACATCCACAAGATCGGCCTCTCCGCGTCCTACAGCATTGGCGGCGGCATCGGCTTGTGCCAGGCTGGCACCCGTATCGGCAACCGCTGACTGGACCAATTGAGCAAAACTGCCGGGGTCAGTCTCGCCGGTTGGGGCGGCGGGCGCACTTGTGGTGCCGGCCCCGGTTTGTTGCAGGGTGCTGAGATAGGCTTGGGCTGCACGCAGACTATCGATGCTCATGGGGCGACCTTACTTCAGGGACTGACCGATGACGGTCATGATCATGGCAAAGACAAACATGGCAAAAAAGATCATCATGAACGGTGCCGCCCCGGTGAAGAGCGCCCACAGGGCAAGGCCGACGGCAGCGGCGCTGACAACGCCAAGACCGAGGACGAGGCCGGAACGATTGCCTTTATCGGATTTGCCCCCGCCGGTTTTGGTTTGTGATTTGCTGGCCTTGGCGGCCGCTCCAGAAGGCGAAGCCGATGCCGTTGCCGCGCCAGAGGTACTGCGTGAGCCGAATGATTTTGTCATTGTCCGTATCCTTATTCGAGGATCTGCAGGGTCGCGCTTGCCATGGCGCGCATCAGGTCAAGGGCGCCAAGATTGGCTTCATAGCTTCGCTGGGCATCGCGCAAATCCATCATCTCGATCAGCGGATTTACATTCGGTAATTTCACATACCCCTCAGTATTGGCGGCGGGGTGACCCGGATCAAATTCCAGCGTAAAGGGCGTGCGGTCAGCCTCTACGCCGCTTAGCTGAACGGTCTGGGCATTGATCTGTCTATCGAGGAGTGTCGAGAAAACTGGCACCTGTCGCTGATAAGGATCACCGCCCGGCGTTTTCGCCGTAGACTGAGCATTCGCCAGGTTTTCAGCAACGATCCGGATGCGTCCCGATTGGGCCTCAAGACCGGAGGCAGCAATCTGCATTCCTGTGGAAATATCACCCATGATCAAGTCCTCTTGGCTGGGAAAACGAAGACGGCTTTAGCGTCCGCTACTAATGGCAAGACGCATCAGGTCAATTGATTTGCGATAAACTTGCGCGGCGAGGCCATATTCCATGCGGGTCTGGGATAGCGCCATGGTCTCGCGCTCCACCGAAACACCGTTGCCGGACAGGCTGCCCGATTGCACCCGGCGGGTTTCAACACCTGGCTGCTGGTCACTGACGCGGTTTTGATGGCGCGGATCACTCACCCGCAACGGGCGCGCTGACAGGGCCGCCCTATTGCGGCGCACGGCGTCAGAAAAGGCCGGTGCCTTCACGTCTTTTGCGCGGTAACCGGGCGTGTCCGCGTTGGCGATATTTTCCGTCAACACGCTGGAGCGCGCCGACAGATGGGTCAGCCGCTGGGCAAGGTCCGACAAAAGAGGCAGGTCATTGACCGACATAAACAAATCTCCATGTGAAAGCCTAGCGGTTCATGGTTAAACGAAGGTGTATTTCAGCGATGCGGCACCCGCCAGCGCGAGCAAAGAGGGGACTGGTATGGCGAAAAAGCTTGGACTGGCATTAAGTGCGGGGGCCGCTCGCGGTTGGGCCCATGTGGGTGTGCTGCGCGGTCTGAAGGAGCTTGGTCTTGAGCCGCAAGTCATTGCCGGCACGTCCGTTGGGGCGCTTGTTGGCGGGGCCTATCTGATTGACGCGCTCGATGGATTTGAGGCGTGGGCCCGTACCCTGTCGCCCCTCTCGGCGTTTCAACAGTTCACATTCAATTTGACCAGCGGCGGGCTGATCAATGCCGAGGCCGCATTTGCCGCCTTCGAGGACTATGACCGACCTATTGAGGACCTCGAAATTGCGTTTGGCGCCATCGCTTGTGATCTTGGTACCGGAGAGGAAGTTACACTAACCAGCGGCTCGCTCCTCCAGGCGGTGAAAGCGTCTAGTGCCATTCCGATGCTGCTCAACGCGGTGCCGCGGGGGGATCGCTGGTTGGTGGATGGGGCAGTGGTCAATCCGACGCCGGTGTCGCTTGCCCGTGACCTTGGCGCCGATTACGTAATCGCGGTTGATTTGAATGCCGTGCCCCGCACGCTGGCGCGGTTTGATCCACCGGAAAACACATTGCCGGTACCGGTGGAGACGTCGGGTGCGACGCCCACAACCCTGACTGGCGCGGTAACAAGACTAGTCAATGACACCCGCGATACGCTTTCGCGGGAGTTTCAAAAAGCAAAAGCCCGGATCAACGCAAAGCCACACCTGTTTGAGACCGGTATGGCTGTCGCCGATACGGTCCAGATGCAGATTGCGCGCGCACGAATGAAAACCTGCCCGCCAGACCTGTTATTGATGCCGGACATGCGGGCCGCCCTACCCAATGCCTTTGACCGGGCCGATGAATTTGTGGAAATCGGACGCCAGGCGTTGTTAAATCATGCGGACGAGATCGTTGCCAATCTCAAGGACGATGCGCCGGTGACATAACAGTCCCCGATTATACCGAACTTTGGAGTGACCCTATGCCTGTGCCGTTTTTGCCGACCCGTTTTTTATTTGGTGCCGCTGGTTTGGCGATGCTCACCGCGTGCGCCCATGGCGCCTCCGATGAAGGTGCCATAGCGCAAAGCGCCTCTCAGGGCCCGGTGACCTCCGCGGTCGCCTCGCCGCTTGCTGCCTCTACGTCCAGGCGGAGCGCTCGCCCGTTTGGTGAGACTGTCACAGCCGCAAGAGCCGCGATTGATAAACGTGGCTTCAAAACCTTCGCGGTGATCGATCATGCCAAGGGGGCGGCCTCAATCGATGCGGTACTCAACCCCACGACGCTGATCATTTTTGGCAATCCAAAGGGGGGTACGCCGTTGATGCAGGAAAGTCAGACCGCCGGGCTCGATCTACCGTTAAAAATGCTGGTGATTGAAAGGTCCGATGGCGCGGTGGACCTTGTTTGGACCCCGATGCAAACCATCGCCGCACGCCACGCGATTACGGGGCAGTCCGGGCGGATTGAAAAGGTCTCCAGCGCGCTACACGCGATTGCCGCCGAGGCGAGCGGCATCGCCCCCTAGTCTTGCCCCGGAAAGGCTTGCAAGCGGAAAAATCTTGCGATAAGTACCGCGCTTGGTCTTGCAGAGACACTTAAATCTTTAGCAAGCGGGCGGTTAGCTCAGTTGGTAGAGCGTCTCGTTTACACCGAGAATGCCGGGAGTTCGAGTCTCTCACCGCCCACCATTTTTCCACTCGGATCGAGCGAAGTTCCTAAGAGCTTGAACGGCATAGATAATTTCTCCTTTTCGATGGTTCTAAAACCGGTTTCCCGGCTGTAGGGAAGTTGACCGCAAAAGGTCAGTTTCAGGACGGCTCTGCGGTCTTCAATCCGTCCTGTTTTCCAGAGATTCCAAGGGTTTGCGAGGAACGCCAAAGCGGTTCTAGTTGCCGTTTGGAAATCCCCTTTTGGATGCTCGGAAACATTGAGTTTTTCATTGAGTTTTGCCTTGTCAGCTTCCAACGATTTGATGCGATCCTCATAGGCACTGATCAGCGATGGGCTGTCGGTATCGATGACCCTGTCGATCAGTCCTTTGATCTGTTTTTCGAGGTTTGCAATTTCCTTCCGTATAGAGACAGCCAGACTCTTGATGGACGCGATGCGTTGATCCCAAATGTCACGCATCATTGTTCGTACCAAGTCGATCAGAACCGGCGCTGGTTCCATGGATTGTAGGAGCGTTTCAAAATCGCCTTCAATAGCATCGCGGCGGATCGATTTGCCGTAGCTCTGGCATCCCTTAGTCTGACACAGATAATAAGGGTAGCACTTAGTGCGCCCCTTCGACCAACAGCTATAAAGCGGCGTATCGCAATCCCCGCAGGTGACAAATCCGCGTAAGGCGAAGTCTTTCCCAAGACTTGCTTTGCTGGGAGCGTGAGAGCACGCTGCGAGGCGCGCCTGAAGCTTCTGATAGGTCTCATAACTAATAAGTGGTTCGTGCTGGCCTTTGCGCAGCGACACCCCCCAGGGCTTGTGCTCGACATAGCCCGCATAAATAGGGTTCTCCAATTGTGTGCGAATGTATGAGCGCTTTATGCGCCCGGAATTGGTTGCATAAGCGGGGTGTTGCTCCAGAAAGCGACGCAGCTCTGATTGGGTTGTAAATCGACCATCAGCAAAAGCCTGAAACCCTTCACGAATGACCGAAGCTGTGGGCTCATCGATAATGAGCACCTTTCCGCCACCTTTTTGCCGTTGCCAGCGGTAGCCCGGCGGCGGATGAAAAACAGCGAAGCCCGCAAGCAACCGTGCCCGCATGCGGTTAATCACCTGCTCTGAGTTTTTCTGAGATTGATGTTGGGCGACACTGGCCAGCAGGTTTTCGACGAGGGTTGAATCTGAATCCTCGCCGAACTCAATTGACGGCGATTCCAGAACACCGCCTGCGTTTTGAATGGATTTGCGAAGTTGGCGGTGAGCATCGATATCGCGGGCAAGGCGGCTGATATCGTCGATGATAACAACAATATTCTCGCGGCGGTATTTGCGAACAAAGGCCAGCATGTCTTTCATGCCGGGCCGTGCTGCAACACGCCCGGTCATATCATCGGTGAAGACTTCCGCAATTTGATAACCCCGAAAGTTCGCATACTCCGTACAGCGTGTAACTTGCGAGCCGAGGCCAGAACCTTCGGTTTTTTGTTTCGTTGATGAAACCCGCGCATAAATGACGGCGCGTTGTGGTTGATCGTTCATACCGCCTCACTTTCCTGTGCAAGGGCGCTCCGCGCTTCTTTGGTTTCGTTAAAGCAGTCCCTCACCTGATGAATGTCTGATGTTACCACAGACGCTTGTACGGACGCATCTTTTTCGACTTCATGGGCCAACAACATCTGGACAGAATCGAGACCCAGGTTCAGTTCGGCCATTGAAACGAGGATGTTCCAGACAACGCCGATAAGTTCTTCCTTTTCGCTCTCCGACAGATCAAGATCGGCAACCATGGGCAAGTAGTGATCCATATCCAGCACGGGCGGACCAAAGCTGGTATCAGCGATTTTTTGCTCTTTAGGCGTATGAATAGTGGTATCCTGGCCCATGGTTTTGCCTTTCTATCTGTTTAGGTCTGTCGTGTTCTTCTCCTATTCCCATTTAAGAACATAACAGGAACATATATTTTATTTTTGTACGGATCAAGTTAATTTTATCCGCTCATTTTCGGGCCTGTGTTTTCCTGTTTTGGCGCCCGGTCGATGCCATGTCGCTTGAAGGCTTTATCGAGAAGGCGGTGTTCAGCCTTATCGATGCGTTTCATGCGCTGGTTCTTGTTGCTGTAAACATCCTTCACAGGTGTTTCTGAGCCGGAAGCTTCCGCATCGGCGATAAAGAGCGAGCGCATCTTGTTAAAGTGGATATTGGCGCGCAATCGGACCTTCTGCGCTCGATCAACAATTGCATGGGTCTCTTTTTTGAGAGGATGCGCCGGTTCACGGGTTTGCTTTTCTGCAACGGCCTTTGGCGCATGCGTATGTGTGGCGTGGGGGAGTTGCGTGATGTCTTCTATTCGTCTCCCCCGTTCAGCCTCAACTTCAGCCATCAAGCCTTGAACCTTTCGGCTGACCCGTTCCTGTGCCTCTTGCTCGATTGGTTTTTTCGGCATGTTCGGTGGATCGAGGGTGAGCGACGGTGTCTGCCGTTCAAGCGCCACTTGCTGGCGTGTCTCATTAAGCCATCGCTCTCGGTTCTCATGGACGGTCTTTGCAATGTGCAGACGTTCGTCCTTGGCCCAACGTTCTACCTCTTCGATTCTTGAAAAAATTTCCCCATTGCCGCCATGGTCACGAAATGACGCTGGCTCGGCACTTTCGAATGATTTTTTAAGCTCGTCAGTCATTGGATTTCTCCTGCATTGATATTGAAAATTGCAAGGAGCGAGTCCGATCTGATACACTTCGTATCATGACGAAATTCAGTAATGATAACACACCACCAACCAGCGACCACTTAAGACTGATCAGAAACGATGTCGGGATCGACGCCACCTCCGAAAAGCTTGAAAGTATGCTTGCGGAACTGGCTGCGTCCGGGGCCAACGATGCGGCATTGCTTGAGGTACTGATGAAGTCTGTCACTGGAATTGCCCTTTGCTCCACTGACGACCCAAGCAACGATCTGCTGGGCCGCCATGCTCTGGGACGGTACAATCAGTTGAGCCGTCTCTCGGGCGAGTTGGAGGGCGTAAAAGCGATCTTGATGCGCGATTGGTGCGATCGGCAATCAGAGCCACAAGCGTAACCTACCCTTGTACTTTTTCTTACCAAAAAGCGGATTGGGATCGGCCTGCTTCCACCATGGATGAACTTCGTGGTAGCCGATCTTGTCGAGCAGCATCGGCGGGTTATTGCCCGCGAACACGATGGCCTGTTCGCATCGTGCCACTTCGTCAGGGGTGAGCATTTTACGGCCGGTCTCTGACTCTGATACTCCAATGGGACCAAAAACCGACGTGCCCTTATTATATGACGTGGTGTATAGAGAATAATCGCCCAGCATGTTCGAGACCAGATGACAGGTTTTGTACGACCGGCTTCCATGGATGATTTTGACTTCAGTCTGCGATAGGAGCGTTTCCAGCGCTTCACGGCCATAAACATGTGCCCATTGTTCCAGCTCCTGGGCCACCAGCCAGATGCACAATTTGAACTCCCGCGCGCTGGTAAGTAGGGCTGGAAGGGTTGCAAATTTGAAATTGGTCGCCTCATCAATCATCAGCGTGACCTCTTTGCCGTCGGTGTTGCGGATGAGTTCGGTCTTTGCGGCTTCCATCACCAGCCCCAGCCAGCTTGCAAACGCCTCCATCTGCGTGGGGTCGCAAATGATATAGACGGTTGCGTTCATCCGGCGCAGATCGGCAAAGTCGAAATCGGAATCATCAGTTGCATCTGCCAAAACGCCGCTTGGCGCGAATGGCTCCAAGACTTGCAAAGCCCCCTCTCGGAAACTTTCCAATTGCTCAGAAGAACCCTCACTCATCTTACCAAGGATATCGTTAGCCATGCGCGCGAGATCACCATCAAGTCGATCATCAACGGAAGCGGCATAAAGCGCGCTCGATATCTCCCCCATATCGCTCAGCAGCCTAAGGGCCGCGCTCAACGTCACCTTGCCGGTGGTGATCACAAGATAAACGAATGCGAAAACCAACAATTTGCGCGATCCGTTCCGAAAGAAGGTGTTGTTGCTTTCCTTTACCGGCTCGGGGAGCAATTGTTTGGCCAGCATCTGCGCATCGCTGATCAGAAACCGAAACCGTTTTGCGTCAGCCCAGTTTTTTTCCAGGATTTTTAGCGGATTGAAGCGTGACCCGGGCCCCAGAATGTCCCCGAAACGGCCCGCCGGGTTGAGTGTGAAAATCTTGTGGCCAAATTTCTTTTGCCGATGGCGGCGCGTGATCGCCGCGAGGGTGCCCTTCAAATCCGCGGCAATCATGTTTGTCGAATTCGACATCAAGGCGGGAATGACAAACCCTACTGTTTTCCCGCCACCGGCGGGTGACAAAACGAGGCCGGAGGATTCGAGCGGCAACCAGATGGGCACCTTGCCAAAAAGCCCCGCAAGATACCCTCGCTTCTTACCCACACTGGCGCGACGTGCCCGTGGTAGGCTGGCCCAATGGGCAGTGCCCTTCAAGCCGGTAGGTCGTCGCGGCGTAAGTTGCGCGATCACTTTAGGGATCGTGAACAACAGCCATACGCTGAATTGAAACTATGATAACGCAGTCGCCATAAAGATGACCCAAGCGAGGATCAGATAGTCCGGATTGTTTCGCTGAGGCCACAGCCAGAATGAAAGGGGCAGAAGAACCAAAAGCGCTAAGAAATTGGGATGTCGTTGATTTTGCATGTGTTGCTCCATTGAAAATGGAGCAAAGGTGGCTGGTGGCGGCAGCGACTGCGGGCGGGTTGGACTGGAGGGGTCTTTTGCCAAAAAACGGCGCACGCCTTTGATCAAAGTCGTGGCTGGAAGTCGCCAATGGCGGTCATCAGTTGAAATTTAGCGAGGGACCGTTTTGGGGCGAATTTAAGCCTCTCACATTTTACCTCTTCCCGGTATAAATATCGGTCACGGTGCAGAAGCCGTCCTTGTACAAAAGCCTAATCAGTGAAGTGTCGAGCGAGATGACGTTCAAAGAGTTGGGTGTTTTATCAGTCAAAGTCTTGATGGTAGAAGTATCCGACCATTGAGAAGCCTTCCGTGACTAAATCACTGAAATACACATCTGGGCTGATAAATATTTGCTTATTCAATTTTTAGAACGGACTGACAATGAAGCTTATCATACCCCCGCCGGTTCAAGGATTGATTGCGGGTTCCGCCATGTGGATGGTCGACGCTTATTTAAGCGTTGCGCCATTTGAGTTTCAGGGGCGCATCCCGATTGCGTTTGGTTTGATTGCGATCGGCCTATGTGTGGGATTGATTGCCATCGGCGCATTTATCAAAGCGCGCACCACTGTGAACCCCATGGCGCCAGATCGCGCGACGGTCTTAGTCGTTTCCGGCCTCTATAAAATTTCTCGCAACCCGATGTATTTCGGTCTGGCCGTGCTTTTGACTGGATGGGGGTTTTACCTTGGCGAGGCGGCAAACCTTATCGTGCTGGCGCTCTTCATCTCTCTCATCACCATTTTGCAGATTAAGCCCGAAGAGGAAGTTCTTCGGGCCAAATTTGGGGATGACTATGATGATTATTGCCAGCGCGTGCGGCGTTGGATTTAGACGCTAAAACGGCAAAACCGGCAACGCGAAGTCCGTCGCACTCATGATCTGAAGGAAGATCATCAGTTGCGCGACAAACCCTGCAACGAAAGCGAGCGTGCGCAGGACAGGAATCTTCAGAACAAAGACGAGCCAGTGAATTAGGCGGGCAACCAGAAAGACGCTCGCCCACATGGCTGTTGCTGCTGCGTCTGCTTTTGCAAATTCAGCAACGATGACAAGTGCCGCAAAGGGCGGAAGGTTTTCAAGCAGATTGAGGTGTGCCCTTTCTGCCCTTTTGGCCCAGGCAGGAAGAGGCTTGAGATCTACTGGATAACCCAGAATTCCAAAGCCGCGCGTGAAAAAAGCGCCAAGAATATATGGCACCCATAAAAAAGCTGCGAAGATCGATACATAGGCAAGTATGGTAAGCGCCCCAGACATAAGTCAGTCTCCCGGTTTGAATGAAGTTGAGAGACCTACCTAGACCAAAGACGCGGACAGGACGGTGACTTAATCACCGAGTTCAGCGCGAGGTCACAATAAGAAAAACGCCCCGGACTTGATAAGCAAATCCGGGAGCGCTCAGATGAACCCTCTATTGGGGGAAAATAGAGGATTCAAAAAGGCCCTTGGTCGACGGGTAGTTTAGCAGCCGACCAAGCCAGGAAGCCGCCCTCAACATTTGAAATGTCTGTGTGTCCCACGGCTTTTGCCCGTTCGGCAGCTTCAGAAGACCGTCCACCTGTTCTACAGGTAAACGCAATGGGCTGTGTCTTATCGCCTCCCATGATCTTCAAAACCTTTTCGAAAAAGTCTTCGTCTTGAAGAGTGACGCCATGACTGCCTTGCGGGCGCCCGGTCTCATTCCACTCGGCGAGCTTTCTCACATCGATCAATGTTGTGCGTCCTGCAAGGACAAGTTCATGAGCATCGGTCACACTAATCTGTTTGATCATTGTTTTAGGTTTCGACTTTCCAAGACTAAGCATACTGAGCAGCGACATGATTTAGTCCTTTGGACGTGTGCGAAGGCCAAAAACACCGTAGATCGGACAGAATTTAACGGCAGCGGTGACGATCATGATTGCGGCGCCTGCAAAACAGGCAATACCAATCGCGCTTGATGGGGCAACACTTTCCAGAAGGAATGGAATTGCGGCGAGGATTAGTCCGAGAATTATCCGGAAGATACGGTCTGCTGACCCGACATTTGCGAAGCTCATTTTTCTCTCCATGGGTTGATGTTGTCGCCATCATAGGAAGCGTCAACGGAGCGCTCTGTGATTTAGTCACCAAGCGCGGCAATGTTTTCCAGTTTTCTCACATTGACCAGTCGAAGCGATCCACGCGCGCGCTCGATGAAACCGCTTTTCTCCCACTGAGCCAGCTTCCGGCTAACAACCTCACGCGCTGTACCAAGATCAATGGCGAGCTGATCATGGGTTGCGAGGACCATCCCCTCAGATGACGTTAGTTCCAGCAGACGTGTCGCCAACCGTGTTTCGATGGGGACGAAGGCGACATCTTCAATTTTTCCCATCATTGAGGCGAAACGCTCAGAAAAGGAAAAAAAACCAACCGTCTGAACTCTTCAGACTGATTTAACTGCACTTCAAAACTAGAGAATGGCACAATATAGGCTTTGACATCAGATTCGGTGTGCGCCTCGGCGCAATATTTATCGCCGCTCAACAGGCACGACGTCGTCAGGATGCAAGTTTCATCAGCGCCAAAACGATAGAGCATAATCGCGCGGCCACCTTTGGTGATCAGATCAACGCGGATGGCGCCTTCGATCAGATAGAAAAATTGCGTGCAGGCATCGCCAGCCTGAAAGACGCGCGTGCCAGCCGGGAGGTCAACAAGTTGACCGCCTTTTAAGCCTTCTGGAAGGTAAAAAGTATCTTCGGTATTTTGTGCCACCATCGCGGGCTCCTAAAACGGGTTCAGCGTATATCCTGCCTGTTGCAGCATAGCATGGGCTGTCATTGCCGACAGAGACATGCGAACGCCCGGAAGCAAATCATCTTTGACGACGCCTTGAAACGCGGCGCTCTGACCGCAAACATGGATTTCAACGCCATGCTCAATTAATTTTGAAACAAGCGCCGCATTCGCGTTGGGCACTTCGTTATTCTCATCATAATGAGCCGCGTTAGTGACGTCCTGCACGGCGCTTCCGTGAATCACAATTGCTAACGACATATTCTCTATTGGGATACCGGCTTCTGTGTGCATGTTTAAAAATCGCGCGGCGCTAACGAGATTGCGATTAACCGTTCCAGCGTCTGATCGGTCAACGACATCAAAACTCACTTTGAAAGCGGTATTCTCAGGAATGGGATCGCGTCCATCAATTGTCGCCACGGGCCCATACTCTTTAATGAGGGGTCCATTGTGGAAGCCGTCAGGCTGAGCGAAAGCATTGGCGTTGATTACGACTATTCCCAGCACGAGGGATATAAAAAGTTGGCGCATGAGAGGTTCCTTTGGCTTGAGGCTATTGTGTTGCGACCGGCAGACCGGCCTTTTTCCATTCATCGAAACCGCCATCCATATGGATGACCGTCGCTATGCCTGCGTTTTGCATGATGGGGGCTGCCCTTCCGCTGCGATGGCCCGACTTGCAGTGAACGAGGTATGTTTTGGACGTGTCCAACTTGCCAATATTGCGGCGAAATCTGAGCGAAAAATAATTGATGTTTGTTGCGCCCTCGATGTGGCCATTGCGAAATTCGCGTCCCGTACGCACATCAAGAACCACAATATCCGGGTGGTTTGTGATAAGCTCACTGGCTTCGGTCACTGTGACATGGCGAATGCCGTTTTCTTTCAGCACACCGACTGAACTTATAACTGAGGGTTCGGCTGACAGAGTTGAAAAACCCGATAGCGTTGCAAGCAAAAATGCGATGAAGGTGATACGAGCGATCATGAAACTATTCCTAATTTGTAAGCTCTAACGTGTTCCAATAGGCGCTCGCGAGCGCGAGCATGGCGGCGGGGTCTTCATCGAATTTTGTGCCGCCAACGGGACGCACAAATAAATACAGATTGTCTTCGTATATGCGCCAAACTTGCGGATTGCCGGGCACCGTTTTTTCAAGCGACAAAGCCCGCGTGCAATAACCACCAAACTGCGGCGCATAGGCTGCTGGATCAGCCTTAAATATATTGGCATCGTCTTCTGATGCGAACCGCCAGGTTGCGCCCTGATAGTTAATTTCGGTGGACGACGCGCCTTTGCGCGCCTCGCCATGTTGGAAGTAAGACGTGGTGTCATATCCTTTGATCGCGAGATTGCTGAAGCGTCCGGTTGCTATGCGGGGCAGAGCGAAAGCTGGCGTTGCGGTCAACGCGATCGCAGCGCCGGTGATGAGGACAGAGCGTCGTGTGAATGTATGTTTGTTAGTCATCTGATCCTGCAGGCGCGAATGTCTCGGGAGCCGGGGTGTACTGAATAGCCTCCCGGTTTTTGATCAGACGTCCCCAATGGGCGTTGTAGGGATGGATAGCGTCTGTTTCGCTTCCTTCTGTTGTGACAAGCGATCGCTTATCATTGCTCCATTGGAAAAGACCGCCGGTCAAATTGACGGGCGCATGGCTAGTTTGCGCTTCGACAGTTGATGCTACGCGCTGCGCAAGATTTGAAGACCGACGCCCAACCGAGCAGTAAAAAACGGCCGTCTTTCCACTCAATATATTTGCATAACGGGATTGAAAATCTTCTTCGCTCAAGTTTGGATCAAGAAGGATTGCACCCGGCAAATGGCTGACCGCATATTCTTCCGGCTCGCGCACATCGAAAATGACGACATCACCGGCGGGCATTTGGGTGAAGGCGTCAGCGTCAATATGGGAGACACGCTCATAATCGTCAGCGATGTCGTTATGGATTTTTGTGAGGTCTGGTTCGAGAGCGAGCATGGCACCGCCTCCGGCGAGGATCGCAATCAGCGCGATACCAAAGATTTTGAGATGAGAGGTTTTCATTATACGCGCTCCTCTTTTGCAGTCAGGGTCGCGTGACCTGCGGGTCTTTTGAACGGTAAAACTAAAGACCAAAGCAGTGAAGATGGTTGATCGTTTTGATGGTCTTCGAGCCCGATGATGACGCCGTCATGGCCAAGCGCAGGCTGATCGATATAGGTTCGAAACACGCGGTCCCAGATAGATAGGAAGAACCCATAATTGCTGTCTGTCTCGCGCCGAATAATCGAGTGATGCACCCGGTGCATATCTGGTGT
Organism: Pseudomonadota bacterium; assembly: GCA_039819545.1. GTDB lineage: Bacteria > Pseudomonadota > Alphaproteobacteria > Caulobacterales > Parvularculaceae > CALLPQ01. The sequence goes on from JBCBRS010000001.1 coordinate 362,926, forward strand.
CACAATCAGGGTCCGGATAAAACCATCGACGCCCAATGGGAGTTTGACATTTGAATGGTTGAACATGGCTGAGGCGTTCAAAATCACTTCAAACAGGAACACAGCGATGGATGCCGGTCCTATCAGCGCGACACATGCGAGCTTATAGGCCATGGAAAGGATGATCTCGACAGGATGAAAACGAGCACCGGTCGTCACATCGATGTCTCTGTCCACATGATGGACTTTGTGGAACCGCCAGAGAAACGAGATTTTGTGTGACGCGACATGCTGGGCGTAGACAGCCATATCGAGAAGGAGAATGGCGAGCGCAATTTCAAGCCATGTCGGCAATTGGGTGAACGAGAACAGACCCCATCCCTTATCTTGGGCATAGACGGCCATTCCAACAGCCAGAACAGGCACAAAGATACGAAGAGTGATGGTATCGAGAACGACGAGCGCCCAATTGGTGAACCATCTGGAGGATCGTTTTTGCGTCCGTTGTTTACGCGGAAACAGCGCTTCAGCAATCGCCATCAGAACAAATACTGAAGCAAAGACTGTCAGCCTTATTGCGCCTTCGCTTAATCCAATAAAAGTCATGTGAGGTATCCGGGCGGTAATGAGTTTGTATGGAAATCTATTGGTTCTTGTCTGTCACAAGCCAAAGATGCGAAACGTGACTTAGTCACCGAGTTGAACGCTTTGTGATGAAGTATCGTCATCAGGTGACCGCTCCGCGCAGACCGATGAAGAGTGCGCTGCGTAATACCGCCGTTATCATGGCGTGACTCAAAGACGGCGACCTGTGAACCAGCCTGCACAGGCGCCAATCAGCGCGCAGGCTATGATGAGAATTAAGCTCATCCAGCGCCATTCCAGACCAAACGAAAACGAAAAATAGACAGACAATCCCCCGGCGATGAGGACGGCAAGCGTCAGATGATGCGAGGGTTTTGAGGTCATTTTTGCGTCTGCTTCAATTTCTTAATTGACACATCTGTAAAACGTAATCTAATAAAATGCAAATAAAAGGAGTTTCACCATGGACAGCACCGAAAACACGGCTCCCACGGGACCAAAACCAATGATAGACGCTTTGGCGCCTGAGTTTGAGGCGCGCACGACGCAAGGGCTCGTCAAGCTAAGCGATTACAAAGGCCGGTGGCTCGTCTTTTTCTCTCACCCGGCGGACTTCACGCCGGTCTGCACCTCGGAGTTTGTGGCATTTCAAAAAGCGTCCGGTGACTTTGCTGCCCGTGATTGCGACATGCTGGGGCTCTCCGTTGATAGCCTCTATGCGCACATTGCCTGGGTGAAGGATATTGAAGAACGCTTCGATACGAAGATCACATTTCCCATTGTCGAAGACATCTCGATGTCGATTTCCCGCGCCTATGACATGATCCATGAGCAATCGATGACGACTGCAGCCGTGCGCTCGGTCTTCTTTATTGATCCGAAGGGCTATATCCGCGCGATGATCCATTACCCGATGAATGTCGGGCGCTCGGTCGATGAAATACTGCGTGTGCTGACGGCGCTCCAGGAGACTGATGCAAACTCGTTTGCGACACCGGAAGGTTGGACGCCGGGTGACAAGGCTGTATTGCCGCCGCCACTCGATAAGGCGGAAGCCGATAAACGCGCGAGCATGAATGGCGGCGCCTGGTATCTCACTCATGCGGAGGTGAGCCAGTGAACATCACAATAGATCAGATGGTGCCGCTTGCTGATGAAGCAACGTCTTTGTTGAAAGCACTCGCCCATCCAGCGCGCCTGATGATTTGCTGTAAATTACGCAATGCCGAATTGTCAGTGAGTGAGATTGAAAAAGAACTCGACATTAAACAACCGCGCCTCTCTCGCGAGCTTTCCAAATTGCGAGACGAAGGACTGGTTGAGACACGAAGAGAGTCGAAAGTCATTTTCTACCGTTTGGCCGATAGGCCGCGTGTACACGGCATGGTCGATGCAATTTGCGCCGTCATGCTTGGCAAGCCGATTGTCGTCGACCCAACTTCTTCTTCCCCGAGTAAAAGACGTCCGAACCCGGCTGGTGGGTACGGTGTCTTCGCAACCACAAGGCCTACGTCTTAGCTGGAAAGGAGCCAGACATGACGACTCCAATTGTAACTGCTTTTTTTGACGAGCCGACTAACACGGTCAGCTATGTTGTGACGGACCCGGTGACAAAAATCTGCGCCGTGATCGATTCACTTCTCGACTTTGATCAAGCGTCCGGGCGCACAAGCACGGGGTCAGCGGATCGGATTATTGAACATGTCAAATCAGAAGGTCTGACCGTTGATTGGATTATCGATACGCATGTCCATGCTGACCATCTAACGGCTGCCCCTTATGTAAAAGCGCAACTTGGCGGGCGCACGGGGATTGGCGATCAGATCCCGGTTGTTCAACAGGTCTTCAGTGAAATCTTCAACGAAGATCAATCCTTCCACACTGATGGTAGCCAATTTGATCATCTCTTTGCAGAGGGTGAAACCTATCGTGTCGGCGAGATCGAGGCGCGTGCAATTCACACGCCCGGTCACACGCCAGCCTGTATGAGCCATATTATTGGCGATGCGGTTTTTGTTGGCGACACGCTCTTTATGCCGGATTTTGGCACGGCGCGATGTGACTTTCCGGGCGGAGACGCTGGCGTTCTGTACGATTCGATACAAAGGCTTTTCGAGCTTCCAGAAGCATCCCGTGTCTATCTATGCCATGATTACAAGGCGCCCGGACGCGATGAATTTGTCTGGGAAACGACCATTGGTGACGAGAAACGTTCAAACATTCACGTTTGCGCAGGTACATCGCGAGGCGCGTTTATCGAGATGCGCGAGGCCCGCGATGCAACGCTCGCTATGCCAAAGCTGATCCTGCCATCTGTCCAGATCAACATGCGCGCAGGCGATATGCCGCCAGCTGAAGATAACGGTCAGCGGTACATGAAAATACCAATCGACGCGCTTTAAGTAAGGGAGCAAATCCATGAAGAAACATGATGTTATTATTGTTGGCGCAGGAGCGGCGGGGATCGCAACAGCCGCGAGTTTGAAAAAGCGCAAGCCCAAGCTTGATATTGCGCTGATCGATCCGGCTGAAAAACATTACTACCAGCCAGGTTGGACCATGGTCGGCGGCGGCATATTTCAGCCGAAAGATACTGAGCGCAAGATGAGCAGCCTTATTCCCGAAGGTGTTCAGTGGCGAAAGGCTTCTGTTACGTCATTTGATCCAGACGCCAACACCATCAATCTCGATAATGACAGCCAGCTTTCTTATGAGGCGCTGGTTGTGGCACCCGGATTGACGCTCAATTGGGCTGGCATCAAAGGGCTTGAAGACACGCTTGGCAAAAACAGCGTGACCTCCAACTACCGTTATGATTTGGCCCCTTACACCTGGGCCTTGGTCGAAAATCTGGACCGAGGGCGCGCGCTTTTTACCCAACCGCCGATGCCGATCAAATGCGCAGGCGCACCGCAAAAGGCGATGTATTTGTCAAGCGATGCGTGGCTGAAACGGGGTGTGTTAAAGAACATCGATGTGGCGTTTCACAATGCTGGCGGCGTCCTCTTCGGGGTCGCAACTTATGTCCCTGCGCTCATGGCGTATGTAGAGAAATACGGCATTGATCTGTGCTTCAATGACAATCTCATCGCTGTTGATGGCGCAAACAAGGTGGCAACCTTTGCGCGCACAAAAGATGGTGAGACGACGAATGTCGATGTCGAATTCGACATGATGCATGTCTGCCCGCCGCAAACAGCACCTGACTTTGTCAAGACGAGCCCGCTCGCCAATGAAGCAGGATGGGTCGATGTCGATCAGTCAACGCTCTCACATGTTAAATATGGGAACATATTCAGCCTTGGCGATGCGTGTTCTGCACCAAATGCAAAAACGGCAGCTGCGGCAAGGAAGCAGGCCCCGATTGTTGCGATCAATCTGATCCAGCACTTGGAGGGCAAAGAACCGCGCGCGATCTATGATGGCTACGGATCATGTCCTCTAACCGTTGAACGCGGCAAAATCGTCCTCGCAGAATTTGGCTATGGCGGCGCGCTTTTGCCGAGTATGCCCAAATGGATGCTTGATGGATCAAAGCCCACTGCGCGGGCCTGGTTTTTGAAAGAACGCATGCTTCCGCCGATCTATTGGAAGGGAATGCTTAAAGGCCATGAATGGCTTGTCTCACCGAAGCTTGAAACACGCGAACCAGTCACCCCTTAGCGCAATTCTTCCTCCCCCCAGGGGTCTTGTTGATGAACACATCCGTACCTCCCTCTTTCCCTAACGGATCATCTTCAAGGCCCCATTCTTTCAACGGCGATAGATAATCATGGCCATTCAGCTTTCGAAATATTTTCCGATCATGGAGTGGGGCCGGCGTTACAACGCCGATACGCTCACCAATGATCTTGTGGCTGCTGTGATTGTCACCATCATGCTGATCCCGCAATCGCTTGCTTATGCATTACTTGCTGGTCTGCCCCCGCAAATTGGTCTGTACGCGTCAATCTTGCCGCTTGTGGTTTATGCGGTCTTTGGGACCAGTAAAACGCTGGCGGTTGGCCCGGTTGCCATCCTGTCATTGATGACGGCAGCAGCAGCTGGAAAGATCGCTGAGACGGGATCAGCGCAATACATCGAAGCGGCGCTCATACTCGCTTTTCTATCGGGCTTGATACTCCTCGCCATGGGGCTCTTCCGCATGGGGTTTTTAGCGAACTTCCTTAGCCATCCGGTCGTGTCCGGGTTTATAACTGCGTCAGGAATTATCATTGCGGCGTCGCAGTTGAAACATATTCTGGGCGTGAGCGCTGAGGGTCACAACCTCTTTGAAATTGTTATTTCGCTTGGCTCCAAGCTAGGCGAGACGAACCTTCCAACGCTATATGTTGGCGGCATTTCGCTCATCTTCCTGTTCTGGGTCCGCAAGCAATTAAAGCCTTTGTTCAAACGATTGGGTCTCAATGACAAGCTTGCCACGATTATCGCGCGTGCGGGCCCAGTCTTTGCTGTGGTTGTAAGCATACTCGTTGTTGCCGGTTTGGGGCTGCATGAGGCCGGCGTCAAAATTCTTGGCGATGTGCCGCGCGATCTTCCAGAGCTTAGCGTACCAAATTTTGATCGAGACATCTGGATGCAGCTGCTCGGCTCGGCTGCCCTCATCAGCCTGATCGGTTTTGTTGAATCCGTCTCTGTTGGCCAGACGCTTGCGGCCAAGAAACGCCAACGCATAAGCCCCAATCAGGAACTGATTGGTCTTGGCGCGGCTAGCCTCGCGGCCGGCGTTTCCTCTGGCTATCCGGTGACAGGAGGACTTGCACGCTCGGCGGTGAACTTTGATGCTGGCGCGGAAACACCAGCGGCGGGCGCATTCACGGCTATTGGGATCGGGCTTGCAACGCTGTTCCTGACACCTTTCCTCTATTTCCTTCCGCAGGCTGTTCTCGCGGCGACAATCATCGTTGCGGTGCTTTCGCTCGTTGATATTCCCGCAATCAAAACAGTCTGGTCCTACTCAAAGTCCGACTTTGCTGCGATGGCGGCAACCATTCTCATCACACTCGGGTTCGGTGTTGAACTCGGGGTCACCACCGGCGTCGTCCTGTCGCTTGTCTTGCATCTTTATAATACCAGCCAGCCGCATTTTGCTGTCGTCGGCCAGGTGCCTGGCACGCACCACTATCGTAATGTCAATCGCCATGAGGTGGTGACATCTGAATGCGTCCTTACGATACGGATCGATGAAAGTCTCTATTTTGCCAATGCGCGCTTTTTGGAAAACACCATCTATTGCGTGATCGGCAATCGCGCTGACCTCAAACATCTGGTGCTCATGTGCCCGGCGGTCAATCATATTGATGCAAGCGGGCTAGAAAGCCTGGAGCATATCAATCATGCTCTACAAGACGCTGGAATTACGCTTCACCTGTCTGAAGTCAAAAGCCCCGTCATGGATCGCCTGAAAGGTACCCATTTCCTCGAACAACTCACCGGCACCGTTTACCTCACGCAATACGCGGCCATGAGGGATCTCGACGAGATATGTGCAAAAGAAGCCGTCGATGGATCAGCACAAACAACAGAACCTATGTCAAATCCCGCGCCTTCAATGGCGCTGGCTGGTCTGCTGCCCTTTAGGAAGACGGAATGATGAGAGAAACGATATGAACAATGAGGATCAAATTGAAGCCTGGAATGGCGAGACCGGTGAGAAATGGGCTGAGCATGCTGATCGGTTAGACCAATTGCTGGCACCGTTTCTCCCGGCGATCCTTGATGAAGCAAAACTTAAACATGGCGAGCATGTTTTGGACATAGGGTGCGGCGCAGGTGCATTATCTTTGGAAGCCGCTCAGACCATCGGTGTCGATCAAGGCGTGTGCGGTGTGGATGTCTCTTCGCAACCGCTTGAAGTGGCGCGCAAACGAGCAAGACAAAAGAACCTTGATATTAATTTTGTCGAACAGGATGCCTCCCACTTTCGCGTCGCTAAACCAGTGGACGCTGCTATCTCCCGTTTTGGCGTTATGTTTTTCGAGAAACCAGTAGACGCCTTTGCGGCAATAAAAACTAATCTTCGCACAGAGGGGCGGATCATCTTCTCATGCTGGCAAAGCCTTAGAGAAAATGAGTGGGCGAGTGCGCCGGGCCAGATTGCCAAAGAGTTTGTCACTGAACCCTTACCTGCGCCGGACCCACTCGCGCCTGGTCCTTTTGCCTTTGCGGATAAGGATCGCATTGTGTCGATACTCACCGATGCTGGATGGCGCGGCGTCGATGTTCATGACTGGAGCGGCGTCATAAACCTGCCCGGCAAGACGCTTGACGATAGCACTGAGTTTATTCTCAAGCTTGGACCGATCGCGCGGCTCCTCAAAGAGCAAGATGTTCCATTGGAACCCGTTGGCGAAGCGCTCAAAGACCTGCTTGCCAAAAAGCTGAATGACCAGGGCGCCCCCTCGCTTAATGGGAAGGCATGGATTGTCTCGGCGACAGCTTCTTGATCAAAGTGCTGGCAGTCCTAAGAGTTCGCGGACCTGCACTTCGCGGGACTTCAATCCTACGGTACGACCTTCTTCAATCGCAATGAGATTAGGTACACCCTGACGAGTACGGTACAACGCCCAGACAGCGCCGGCGCGATTTGCCGATCCGCAATGAATAAGGACGGGGTAATTGCTTCGATCAGCGATCAGCGCCTCAATCCGTTCAACTTGATCCCAGGCGGTGGCGTCCTTTGCGAGCGGAACATTCTCATAAGCGATGCCGAGACGTGAGGCTTCCGCAATTTCTTCTGCGACCCCGCCTTCATCAGGGCGGCGTAAGTCGATAATCAGTTTGAACCCAAGCTGTTGGGCTTCTGCGACGCCATTGCCGACGAGTTTCCCCGCAGTCCCAACATTAGGGGCCGCGCGTGTGTAATTGAGAATGTCGGAGGAAACCTCTCCGCCGAACGGCGCTTTGCTAACCCCTTCGGTCAATATGTAGCTAGGGGTGATCACGTACTCTGCGTGGGGTGCGACGCTCGCACAGGCGGACATTCCAAGGCATAAAATCGGTATAGAGAGTTTAAACAAGCGGGCGTTAAACATTCGAAAGTTCCTTATTGAAAACTAAGCGTGATTTGTGTGAAGGCATAAAGCGGTTCTCGATTGGTCTAGGTAAGCGCAGTTGAGTTTCGAGGTTGCGTCATTGTCCGCGCGAGCGTCATTCCGATCAGCATGGCGGCAACGAAGATCGTGGCTTTGTCCGGCGAAGCAGACAGGGCCGCCATTGCAGGGCCTGGGCACAGTCCAACCAAACCCCAGCCTATACCAAAGATACTTGCACCGAGTACGAGATCACGATCGATGTCTGCGCGCGTCGGGATGGAAAATCCGTCTGCATAAAGCGGATTGGGTTTTTTAGTGACAAGCCGAAACCCGAAAAAGTTGACGATCACAGCGCCAGCCATAACGAAAGCCAGGCTTGCGTCCCACTCTCCAAAAAGGTCAAGAAACCCGATGACCTTTTGGGGATTGATCATACCGGAAACGATCAGACCAAAACTAAAGAGAAGCCCGGCGAGATAGATCATAGGATGCTTCATGCCCCTGCTCCAAGACCAAGAAGGCGTACAGCAAGCACCGTTAGAATAGCGGTGATCATGAAGGTGATTGTTGCGACGAGTGATCGTGTAGACAGACGGGCAAGACCACAAACACCATGACCAGAGGTGCAGCCATTACCCGTTACGGTGCCAACCCCGACAATAAGACCTGACACAATGAGCAATGGGGCGCCTGCTTCCAACTCTACCGTTGGGGCTTGTCCCTGAAATAAGATGTAAAGAAGTGGCGCGCTTAGCACGCCGGCGAGAAAGGTGAGCCTCCATGCATTCTCGGAAAGCCAATTATCCGCAGTAGGAGGCAACAAATTTGATACAATGCCGCTGACGCCCATTACGCGTCCATGGCTTGCCATCACCATGATCGCGGCGACACCGATCATAGCGCCTCCAATTAAAGCAGCTACAAAGTCATGCATAAGCAGGTGCTCCTTATTTAGTGTCCGGACCACAGAATGTTTCGTAGAGAAACATCATGATTTTCAAAATGTTTGGGTCGTCTATCGCGTAATAGATGGTCTGTGCTTCACGGCGTGTGGTGAGCGCTTTTTCTTGCCGTAAGCGCGCAAGGTGTTGAGACATGGCGGGTGGCTTCATGTCGACCAAATCGCATAGATCACTGACGGATCGCTCTCCTTCGACCAGCTGACAAAGGATCATCAGCCTGGCCGGGGAAGCGAGTAATTTCATGTAACTGCTAACCTCGTCAGCGGTTGATTCCATCTCTGCAATATCCATAATTCAGTAATTGCGCAAATACGCATATAATGCAAACTTTGATTATATTGAGATGGGTTTTGGCCAGCGATGGTGTGTGTCGATTTCAAAAGAGCTTGAGTATTTATGTCGCCAGAAAAAATAGCGGGCAATATGCACCAACGTCCGGTTTAGGGCGACTTAAGTCATTGGTTTTTATGGATCAAACGGCAATTTAGGGCCAATTCTGTTGAAAAACTATTTTTGGCCCTTCGGGAGAGAAGGGTGTTGGCGAAATGCCTTAACGAGAACAACAAACTCAGCAATATAATTCAATAAACCTTATTTTATGACCCGAAAATATCAACCGTATAAAGAGAAAACTACTCGGTTTCGAGTTTTTCAACAGAATTGGCCAAACCCGGTCATACAAAGACCCTCCCAAGCGCATTGGGAGGGTGCTCGCTTTTTCGGCTGTCTAATTTGAAATAATGATGCTGCTTGCAGCTTCGAGAACCCACGCATCGTTTGCAGGCCGCAAGTCAATGAAGGTCTCCTCAGCCCCATCACCCTCATTGCCCTCAGTGGCAGTAATCAAAAACGACTTGCCCCAGGTCTTGTCACCCACCGAAATCCGTATCTCGCCAGTGGCACCTTCCGGAACATCACCGCGATAGAGGTTCACCGCAATGACCATTTTGTCGAGATCAACGGGGGCATAAAAGCTGACCGACTCAAGGCCGTTCAGCAGCTCCTCCCCATTGCGATAATCGCGGTAGAATTGCCCTTCATTGGTGCGGCGGTTGCCATAGAAGATGATTTCCGCCCCATCAAATGGACGGATGTAGACGTCTAAATCACAGTTGCAGTTCCAGGTTATTCCCACTTCCACATCGATTGCACGCCGCCTTTGCGCGACCGGAATGATTTCATTGGTCAGAGGGCGTTCATGGATCGGGATGCGCCCGCCAGCATCCGGACGCACATAGATCATTTCAAGCTTCTGCGATGATGGTATCTCAAAATCCTCCAGACTTTCTGACTCACCGCGCAGGACGCTATTGATCATTTGCTTGCGATCATTGTTGAAGGTGACCAGCGGCCCGCCAAGCGCCTTCATCGTCATGCCGACAAATCGATAGACACCGTCTTTGTAGCGATTGTTGCGCACCCAATCATAATCATCATAGGTGAAATAAACCGGGGTGCCCTGCAGACGACCCTCTAACCCCGCCATGCTGTAGGGCGAATTTGACGGCTCCACTGTAATGTAACCAGCTGACGGATAGTCTCCGTTCAGCATAGAGACTGATGGCTCACGCGGGTCATCATAAATCGGCGAACCAGCGATCACCACGGCATCGGTGGAAGCCATATCAAGCGTACTCACAATCGTGCGCAAGGATTGCGGCAGATTGAGTGCACCATGCCGCCGACCTTGGTCGGCATCCTTGGCAAACTTCAAGAGCCGCCCGATGCACGCCCGATTGGCATTGATCTTCGCCTTGTCAGAGGCATACGACTTTCGGTCCGGGACAATAAACTCACAGATCGTCTTGCCGGTCATGCCGTCGAAGACGGCCGCCTTTTCGCCGGGATCAACAGCCGTCGCCATCAGGCGAATGATATCTTGCATCTCGGCGCGCTTCGCATCGGGCTTGCCATTGGGCGAAATCACAATTGCCAGGTTGCCCGCAAAGGCAGGGGCGGTAATGGTGCCCATTGAGAAGGCACCGGCCATAAGGATAGATTTCAATCGGTTCATCACGAACGCTCCGTTGTTGAGGGATAGGTTAGTCACGCGATTGCATGTCGCGGAGATCGCCCACAGCTTCTCCCACGAAGACATCACGCACCGCACGGATTTGAACAGCGCGAGCTTCGTCAGCAACCGCAGTTTTCTCGGCGTCAAGGGCGGGACCTTCCAGTTCCTTGACCTGCTTGTCGGCTTCATTCCATTTCGGGTTTTTCATGCTGTATGAAGCGGAACAGCGGGCCTGCCGGCGGTCATAGACAAGGAATAGGCTGGCCCCGATGACGACCTCAGCAATAATCTGCACAGCATTGCGCAGTTTACCGACCAGACTGTGGTCTTGCTGATCTGTAAAATCACCGTTCAGCACATCCCAGTCGATGTCAGCGGTCGCTCCCTCAAACGAAAACACGAACAGAATGATCCAGATAAAGATCAATACGCCCGATAGGCCAAACATCCCGAGGGAGTAAGCTTTGCGAGAGGTATCCCAGTCCAGCAAATGATACCCGGACTTCACGGCCAATGCGGCGGCGGGCACGAGTGCGCTTAACATCCAGGCGAGATATGGCTGCTCAAGGAAAACCGGAATGCCGCTGGCAAGGATCGTGGTGGCAACATTCACTGCGCCCAACCCTAGTAAGCTTGCCGAACTGAAAAGCGACAGCCCTGCAATCAGCTTGTCATACTGGTTCCATTCTCCGAAAGGAATGTCTTTGCCCGCCGGAGCATCAGCGTCGGTGGTGTGATGACGCGCCATATTGATGCGTGTTGCATGCACGGCACGAACATCACGCAACCGCGTCAACTGCTTTTGGAGCCTGTCGGCTTCTGCGCGCCACTTTTCAGCAACAAGTTCAGCTTGGCGCAGGACAGCGCCATTACTTGCATCCCATTCATTGGTGGCGTGCTCCTTAATGACCTTAATTGCATCTGAAGCCTTTTTACTCGCCCGCGCGAGGTTGGGATTGTGTTTGACCGGCTTGAGGCCAAAGGATTGGAAATCCAAGCCCTCCAAGCCTTGTTTTCGTCGTTTTGGATCAACCATATCAGTACCCTTTCATGGTGTGTAGACGGAATACTCCACCGACCATCTAGGCGTGCGATTGGTGATTCTCGGGCGGGTTAGGGTACTTTCTCAAAATTGATATGAAATTTGCTTCGTACACCGCTGATTTGGTATAATGGAATGTCAGAAAGGAAGTGGTGTGGACGATATTGAATTCAGACGACGGGAAGAGTTTAGAGACCAGCAAGCGGAGATTGCGGGGATCAATAATGGCCGTCAGGCGCGTTTTCTAAGTGCTGATGGTACACGTCTTAATTCGCCTGAAAGCCGCGAGCGTGCCAGACAACAGGCCTTCCAGACCCAACTGGAACTTCTCCTGAATGACCCTGCCTATCGCGCGCATTATGACCATGTGCTCGACTTAATCGCGCAGACACAGGCTACGCTGGATACTGCAATCGCCGAGACGTCGGAAACGATCGAGCGGTTGGAAGCCCTGATTAACGACCTCGAAACCCGTGCTGCCAAACTGCCCGATGGCACTGGCGTTTTTCTTGCCGCCGATGGCCCAGTCTATACCGCTGACGGGCGCAATCTTGGTTCGAACACTGAAATGGGCATCGACTTTCCGAAGGATGCGCCCAGCTGGGAGCAATATCGCGGCGCGCGCGAGGCATTGAAAGCCGCCCGCGAACGGATGCGGGATTACGGCGAACTGCAGAACGATGTTCTTGATCCAGCACGCGAGCGCATGAATGACCCTGAAAATCCACCCACCCTTGAGGAATTGGGCGAGTTGGAACGCCAAATACAAGAACGCAATGCGCAATTGCTCAGTCACTCACCAGTGCAATCGGCATTTATAAAAGTTTCTGACCCTGTTCCGTCTGATGGTGGCATCGATAATGACCTGATCGCCGCCGTCGATTTTGGATCGAAGCCTTAGGTTTTGCAAACCCTGTCAGAGATGGCGACGATTGTGGCACTTGGAAATGCGTCGGGATATTTCTGAAACGCGGCCTTGATCGTTGGAAATCGATCCGCTCCGCCGAAATACCACTCCCAGATACAATCGCCCTTCGGTGATTGCTCATTGATCAGACCGTGGCCAAGCCCTGCAAACGCGCCATGCACCCATAGACGCAATTCCTTATCCGACGTTTCATCGACCAGTTGCTGGTTTGTCAGCCGTTTATTCGGAGCTTGATTGGAGTTTGCTCCCTGAGTCGATGCCACTGCAGGTAATGCAACAAACGCAGTAAGACACACAATTGTATGCAGAGTCTTCAAAACCTTCCGTAAAGAGACTAACTGCTTTATCGTTCTGAAATTATGAAGTTCGCGGAATTCAGGCGATTTATGCCGCTGAATTCCCCTGTCCCGAAAGGCAAGCCATTCGGGACTAAAAACCGATAATTTGAACATGTTTCAGAGAAAGTTATCGCCATGCGCATTGCCTACGCGCGCGTTTCCACGATCGACCAGAACCTTGATCTTCAGATCGACGCGCTGAAGCGCGCCGGGTATGACAAGCTGTTCACCGACCACGGGGCCAGCGGGGCTTCCGCAGATCGCACCGGCCTGAATGATGCTCTGGCGGCGTTGAACACCGGCGACACGTTGCTCGTATGGCGGCTCGACCGCCTGGCCCGGTCTGTCTATGACCTCGCGGACCTTTTGAGAGACTTCAATCAGCGTTCCATCGCCTTTGAATCCATCTGCGAAGGTCTCGATACATCCCATTATTTTGGCGAATGCATGTATCTCATCGCAGGAGCCTTTGCACATCTCGAACGCTGTATCCTGATCGAACGCACAAAAGAAGGCATGGCAGCCGCCAAAGCACGCGGTGCAAAATTTGGGCGAAAGCCGTCCTTGACCGCCGAAAACCTGGTGATGGCCCGCGCACAGATCGACAGCGGCAGGAGCGTAGCGGATACCGCGAAAGATATCGGCGTTGGCCGATCTACGCTTTACCGATACCTTCAGGCGAGTTAGCGAGGCAATGCAAAAAACCCCGCACAAATCGGCGGGGCTTTCCGTTCTTGTTCAATCAAAGCCTAAAACTTGATAGGATCATTCATAATTTTGAAAGCAAGGTCCCACAGCTCTAATCGCGGCATCAAATGCCAATTTGGTTTACGTTGCGGGTACTTTTCGACGAATTTTTTGACGTCCGAATTCCATCGGAATTCATCTGTCCAACCATAAGCTTCATCAATGATGTCGCGATGGATGTCCACATGCACGCCGTAAGGCTTGTATACTGGCACATCAAGCTCCTCGAACAAGCGAACATGCAGCCAATCCGTGGTTCCCAATCGTGATCGCTTCAACGCGTTGATTTTTAACGCCGTTTGGTACATCAACTCCTTTGTTCTAATGCGCGATACTGGTGCAATCACATAGACGAACGCTTTTTTGTGGTCAGGCATTGAGCCCTCCTGTCAAGACAGGAAAGCCGATCGGCAATGCAGCCTATTGGGCCCAGGGCTGCAGAGAGTTCCTTACGCTCCCATGAGGCTATGATCTCCAGCCGCGGTTCCCCACACCATGGGGAACTTTCGAGAAGATTTCGGGGAATATCTTGGTCATTGTTTTTACTCGATTTTTCTTGCTAGATCACGATTTTTAATATATTCTGTATAATGAATGATAGCAACAAAAGTTGGTCCCCATGATGTATCCGGCGAATTTGTCGAGCATGAGGAACACGGGGTCTGTTTCGAAGAAACCTGGAGACGCGATAATAAAGTGGATCGCGATGGTGGCCCGGCGGTCACCCGGCGCAGCCTTTCAACAGGGGAATTGATTTTCATCCGTTATATGAGGAACGGGAAGGAATTCCGACGCGACGGTCCATCCACTATCGAAATTGATACTGGGTCAAGAATCGAGTGGTTTAAGTCCGATAGCGTGTGCGGTAACGAAGATGGCATCTTTATGCGAATAACCGATCTCGAAACCGGCATGCTGATTGGGATCAGTCACGTTCGTGAAGATGGCCTTGGCCACAAAACGGAGGGGCCTGCTGTCTGGCATCGTGACCCCGATACCGGTGTACTAATTTACGAAGAGTACTGCCTTGACGGAGAACAGCACAGATTAGATGGCGCAGCCTACATCGAACGATCTAAAGATACCGGTATAACTACGTTAGAAGAGTACCGCGTCCATGGACAACTCCATCGATCTGACGGTCCGGCACTGATTGAACGCGACCCAATCACTGGACAAATCACACATACTGAAAATCATGGTTATTCGCCAGCGCAGGACTTGCCAAAAGACGACCTAACGCCATAATCCGAAGCTTGTTTCGTTCGAACGCGGCTTCATTATGGCACCAAAACCTGAAAATAAAAACGTTGATGATTACAAAAATATTCAGAATTATATATATAAAAAATATATATGCAGAAAAATTTCTGAGATTTACACTAAAAATCAATCTTGCTTCAGCGTAGACGGCATAGAGGTATCTGATAAGCGACTTATATTACTTGTTGAATTTTCTACGTATGAGAGCGCTCAGGCAACTGAAAGCAAATCTGCGAGAAGAGCCCTATACCTCAAAAATATCGCTATACAGAGGGGCGGTAAGAAGTATATCCCGGCAGTACTGATTTGGTTGCGTCGTTATGGCGACAAAAAAGTTCATGAAGAATTACGGGAATCATTAGGCGAATACGCGGATGCATTCTTCGATATCGAACCGCCTCTGATTCCCACTTTAAAAGAGTTCGACGACCACATCAGAGACGAAATCGCGCGTCGCAAGTTTGACCGGCAAAACAGTCAAGTCGCAACCCAAATCGAACAGCGCATTTTAGAATTACAAACTACGTTTTTTGGCCGGGAGAGCGACTATCAAACCATTGATGAATTCATCGACAATAATGCAAACGGGCTAATTACGATTTCCGCACCAGCGGGTACGGGCAAATCTGCATTTCTCGCAAATTGGCTCAAGAAAGAACAATATAGCGACGATAACATTGTTTATCATTTCATATCAAACTCCATATCGGAGACGACAAATGCCAAGACGGTATATGAAAATCTACGCGAACAATTGCAATGCTTAAGCATGATGGATTATGGCAGTGCAGAAGAAAAGAGGAATTTACCGAACCACAAATTTTTGTACGATTTTCTTTGCCATAAACCTGCTGACCAAAGGCGGTTGTTTATTGTTATTGACGCGCTTGACGAGGCCATTGAGCTATTTGAGCCTTTCATGGAACCCTCCACTATGGGGAAGAATGTATTTGTCATTCTTTCGGCGCGGCGGGACACTCAGTTTGAAACAGTCTATC
This sequence comes from Pseudomonadota bacterium, assembly GCA_039819545.1. Taxonomy (GTDB): domain Bacteria; phylum Pseudomonadota; class Alphaproteobacteria; order Caulobacterales; family Parvularculaceae; genus CALLPQ01. The sequence goes on from JBCBRS010000001.1 coordinate 378,816, forward strand.
TTCAAGAATGGTACGATCGTTGTCGCAAAGGACTGCCATTATTGGAATTGCCTTTCACTGGATTGAAGAAGGATGACGTGTGCCTTTGGCTTGAGGAACAAGTGCCGGAGATTTCCGATATTGAGGTAAATCATCTGTCGAAGGAGCTTTACGATGCAACAGATGGTTTCCCCCTCTTCCTCGCATATCTCATCGAGGATCTACATAAGAAGCTCCCGCTCTTATCTTCCGCTGAGGAACGCTTGGGCGCTCTCCAAGAGATTCCAGATGATTTCGCGCTCTATATTCATGATCAAATCGCCCTTATTCGCGAGATGAACAGGGAAACTTGGAGCGCACAAATCAAACCGTTCTTGTCGGTTTTATCTCGCGTATTCGGGCCAATTTCTAGGTTCGATATACAAGGTGCGCTGGGCGACCAATGCCCGGATTTAGAAAATCTTCCTACAAATGTTACCCGATGGCTTAGAATAGCGAATGGCAGATATTCATTCGCACACCCAAGGTTAGCCGAGGTTTTTGCAAGTGTCATTGGACGGGACAAAGACGAAATCGTCCTAGCATCGCAAGATGTGAGTCCTTCTGTTTTGAGACAGGAAACAGCCATTGTCGAATGGTTGAAAAGCGCATGGCAGGCGGAAAACCGATCAGACGGAACGCTTACTGATAATGCAGAATATGCGCATGAATGGCTGCCAGAACATCTCGCTCGGATGGGACAGGAAGGCGAGTACGAAGCCGCGCGCTTAATTGCAAACCCTCAATATTTGTTATCGAGACTTAGGGGGGAGCCATCGCGCGCGGCTGATCGCTTAGCCAAGCATTGCAATTTATGGGCAAAGTTACCTCTAAGACAAAAGAACGAGTCCTGGGCGAGAGAATGGACGGCATTCTGGGCAGAAAACGAGTCAAAACTTCGATCAGTAGCCGAAAGAATTGTCGGCACATCTCTTTCTATTGTTGATATTGTTTCGAATTGCCTCGGGGACGCTGCAGTTTCTGGAACTGGAAATGCTCCTGATCCGCGCGCATGGAAACCGATGCCAATACCCCAAACAAATCTCCTACGATCAGTGGATGACGCTCATGCCGCAGAAGTACTGGGCGTGCTCGCAATTGAAGGCGGTGGTTTGGTTAGCTGGGGAAACGATGGTGCACTTCGGTTTTGGGGCGCCCAAGGCACGCGTATAGAGGGTGGCGACGACAAAGCCCACAATGGATCGATAAACGGCGTCCTCCCCATTGAAGATGGTGGTTTTCTCAGCTGGGGAAGCGACGGTGCACTTCGGTTTTGGGACGACCAAGGCGGACGGAAAGAAGGCGGCGACGACAAAGCTCACGATCGATCGATAATGGGCGTGCTCGCCATCGAAGATGGTGGTTTTGTCAGCTGGGGAAACGATGGTGCTCTTCGGTTTTGGGACGACCAAGGCGGACGCAAAAAAGGTGGCGACGACGAAGCCCACGATCGATCGATAGATGGCGTGCTCCCCATTCGAGACGGTGGTTTTGTTAGCTGGGGCGAGGATTGTGCGCTGCGTTTTTGGGATGCTCGTGGCGAGCGCATGCAAGGCAAAGACGATAACGCTAATAGAGAGGCGATCAAAGGCGTACTGCCCCTTGATGGTGGCGGATTTGTCACTTGGGACTGGAGTTGTTCGCTCCGTTTTTGGAATGCTCATGGCGAGCGCGTACAAGGCGGAGATGATAATGCCCATAATTTGTCGATCGAAGGCGCGCTGTCGCTTGATAGTGGTGGGTTTGTCAGTTGGGACAGGGATGGCGCTCTGCGTTTTTGGGATGCTCATGGCGAGCGCATGCAAGGCGGAGGCGATAACGCCCATATCGAAGTGATCAATGGCGTGCTGCCCCTTGATGGTGGCGGATGTGTGAGTTGGGGCGTGGATGGTGCGCTGCGTTTCTGGGATGCTAATGGCGCGCGCATGCAGGGCGGAGACGATAAAGCCCATAGCCAGTCTATCAATGGTGTGCTTGCTGTCGATGGTAATGTGTTTGTCAGTTGGGGCGACGACGGCGCTCTACGCTTTTGGAATGCTCATGGTGCGCGAATACAGCACACCGATGATAATGCCCATCGCCGATTGATTAATGGCGTGCTGCCCCTTGAGGGTGGCGGATTTGTCAGTTGGGGCGACGAGGGTGCGCTGCGTTTTTGGGATGCTGATGGTGCGCGCATGCAGGGCGGAGACGATAACGCCCATAAATGTTCGATCGATGGCGTGTTGCCTCTTGATGGTGGCGGATTTGTCAGTTGGGGCGACTATGGCGCTCTGCGTTTTTGGGATGCTGATGGCGCGCGCATGCAAGGCGGAGATGAATACGCCCATAGATGGTGGATCAAAGGCGTGCTGCCCCTTGATGGCGGCGGATGTGTTAGTTGGGGCGTGGATTGTGCGCTGCGTTTTTGGGATGCACATGGCGCGCGAATACAGGGCGGAGACGATAACGCCCATAGGAGTTCGATCAAAGGCGTACTGCCCCTTGATGGTGGCGGATGTGTGAGTTGGGGCGCGGATGGCGCACTACGTTTTTGGGATAATCAAGCGCAGTTGCGGGATACTTTGGTCTCGCCTATTAAGTGCTCGAAGGTAGTATTGGTTTCCAACCGGACTATTGCTTTACTAGGTACAAAATTGATATTTTATTCTATTAAATAATCGCAATGCATTCTGTGTAATAATGTGCTAATTTTAGATCATGAGTTCAAATTACACTCAGCAGTCCGACAATTGCATTGAGTCGAAATAAAACAAACGTACGCGAGATGTGTGCTGATGCACGGTTTGCGAGATGTGTGCTGATGCACGGTTAGCGAGATGTGTGCGTCACCCGCACAATCTTGGGAAGGAGGCCCGCTGTGCGCCTCCATTGCATCCACCCGACCATTGGCACTTTGTGCCAGCGAAACGTTTCGGCGTTTCAACCCGACCAACTTTGCGGTTGGATTACGCTGCAGTGGTGCACCTTTAGCTTGAAGCCTCAGCTGCACCATCAGAACGTATCGCCGTTCAATCACTCGCAGGAGAGTTCGCTCTACCTGCACCGACGTCTTGGGGGCGTTCCTGCCCCCAAGACCCCTGACCATTTCATGGAGACCAACCCTACGCGGATAGGATGCCGATCAGGTCTTTCGCGACCCGATACCTATTCACGATGTTTATGACTCTCAAAACCCAACATAAAATGGGATGTTATTCGTCTTGGGCTCAATTATCCTCAATACAGACATTAGAAAACGCGTCGGGAAGTTCCTAATACCAGACATTAGCGAAGACCTGTTCGATCTATTTCAGCCTCTCCTGGAGTGCTTTCAGAGCAGGCCAAAGTGCGCGACCTGGATGAACCTCTAATTGTTTGTTTCAACGCGCTCAACGCATCGTGATGGGGACGCATTTCGAGTTTCGAGTGAACAGCTTAGCCGAACCGCATACCTGGCCGGTATCCTCCGCCATGTTCTTGTTCAAAATCCCACTCATAAACAACCAATGATCTGAAAACGGTCGAGACTTGACTGAGCGCAAACGCGACGGCGTTTGGTGCTGCTATGAAAAGATGGAATGTGATCGGAGTGTCGCGCTTAGCTTGGACCGCAGTACTTGCGTTGATCGCTAGCTCAGCAATCGACAGGGCGTGAAGACCGTCGCGCACCGCGCCCTGAGTTGGGCCCGCTACTGGTTTTATCGTGACCCTCGGGGCGGTCTCAAGGCCACGGTTCCGCAAATCACGCGTCACCGCCGGACCAATGTCTCTCGTGATGGACAGATCTAATATAAGGTTGTCACAAGGCTCACCTTCCTGAACATGAACTTCGCATGCATGGGCGGCCGCGTCGACTGATTTGGGACCAAGATCCCAAATGTGGCGCTCCCCGGTTCGTTGTTCCAACGTAAGGTGTTTTCCGCATTTCACATTCAACGTTCGTCCTGCCGCGATTGCCACTGAGAAATGCCCATCGATCACCAGATGCAGCGCGTCCACACCGCGCGCCCCTTCGATCAAAGTCGATTTGATTTTCGGGCCTATGGCATAGCGCCATTCATCCTCGCTCTTGATATGGCGTTGATCAAAATACTCGGTGAGGTCCAACAACCGATCAGTGCGAGTGACGATATCGTCAATCGGATGCACGAAGGTCCGGATGCCAATGGTTCGCCAGCGTTTGGTGTGTGCGAAAAGGTCTTCGCCTTCGCAGAGCTCGCGCAGAAGGGTCGGCGTAAACACACGCTTGCCCTGCTCATACCAACGCCAAATCAGATCATCATAGACATAAGAGGCCTTTAACCGATCTATGGGCTTCAGCCCGACAGATTGGAACATCAAATTTACCTGCTGGGCCAGCGTTTCTAGGTTTGGTTGGCGGGTATTTAGAAAGAGGCGCGAAAGGATCGATTTAAGCTCATCTTCGTCCAGAGCTGCCGCATTAGACCAGGCTTGACGGACGCGTCCCATTTTTGACATCGGACCATTTTTGTCGAACAGGCGATGGATGAGAATTTCGCCGCGCTCATTTCCAACGAGGTCGTTCAATTGATCGCTCACGGCGACCTGTTTGGTGGTCACCCAGGTGAAACGGTCCGTTTCTGCTCCGATGCGCACAGCGTTCCGCAACCGCTCCATGAATGATACCGATGTCGCGCCAATAGCTTTTGGATCAATGAGGTCTTGGTAGGTGAGTTCACCCTGCCCGACATGCCATTTGCACTGAAAGTGCTCAGTTTTGATCCGGTCTCCCGCGTGATCGAATACGCCATCGCCGCGATAGGTTACGCCCACATCATCAAAGCCTTTCGGCGCTTCTTCAAACTGCACTGATTCAAGCGGCGGTGTCTCAAGTAAGAGGCGCGCGGCTATCGACCAGAAGAATAACGCTTGCCAGCGTTCGCCCAAATTACGTGCCCTGATTGCCCCTGCCATTGGATTAACTCAGCGGGAAATAGTCGCCAAGAATACCGCGCCAGGTCTTCAAGGCCTCACCTTACTTACCTTGCGTTTCAAGACGTTGTGCTTTTGCCGCTTGCATATCAGCTTGCCTGAGTGCGGCGCGCGCAAGATCGATCTTTGCGGGCGTCATCTGATCCGATACAGGCGGTCCATAACCGGCAGGGTCTGGCCAATCTTGTGAAATGGCATCTTGTGCGCTCCCGAAGAAGCTTCGAATTTCATCTGGATATGATGAGAATGTTGGCTGCACCAGATCAAGCGCCATCACTTCGATCAAAAAGGAGGGTTTGATCGGCTTGCCTTGCGACCGGTTCCAGGCCTTGAGCATTTTCACGAGCGGCACCCAAGACCCGCCCATTTGCTTATTCTTGGCGGTTGCCTTGCTTTTATGGATCGATGGATCGGTCTTGATCCATCTTCCTAAATGCCGATCTGGGATTTCATAAGCACTGCCGGATTTAAACGCCGGTACAGCGTCGATTGAAACGACTTTGCCATCCTCAGCGGCGGTGGGCACGGCGCTGTCAAACTCGACGGTAACGCAGCGACGATTGTCGCCATCCTTGTCCACCCGGCTCGCATCATAAGCCTCTTCCAAGGTCGCCTTGATCGCGTCGAGAACCTTTGCTGGCGCCTCATTCCTTCTGTGATTTTCATTTGCCCCGAGCACAAAGAAGATGTCGACATCTTTCAATGGCTTGGTCTTGGTATTACGCCCATACGAGCCCGTCAGAAAACTGGTCTCGATATGAAAGTCGGCTTCAATTTTTTCGCGCACATCTTTCTGGCGTTTGCTGGCATCCTTTTGTTCTGTTTCGCTGAGTTCCAAGCTAGATTTGAACTTCATGAAGGCGTCATAGGTTGTAAGCGTCATGAATAAGTCCTCACAGAGGCCATAATGTCTGGAGTCGACATTACAGTACCTTGGTTGCGCGCAGTGAGATGCGTAATCGATTTCATTTGCACCGTTGTCAGGCCCAAGTTTTGTGCGCCGTAGGCGGGCACAAGCAGGATCCGGTAAGTACATCCTGAGGGGGGACGTGTTCCTTTGGCGATCGAGTTTTCAAAAAAGGTGTAATCGACCCATAAGTCTTGATCATCCGCGTCGCCATCATAGGCAATCGGAAAATCCCAACGCGCTTCAGCCTGATCTGATCCCGGCTTATAGAACTCGATCACGACCTTTTCGAGATGACCCGATACCAACCAAGTACGGGCGGCTTCATCGACCCAGTCTGTCCAAGACTGGAGCAGCTTTTCTGGATTGAACCCATAGTCGCGTACTAGCCGGCGCAACAGCGCGCGCAGTTTGTCGGAGACAAAGGCTGCCGTGTGTGTTCTCGTATAGGTGGAGGTTGAAACACTTACAAAACTCATGACGCGCTCACTTTCGACCAGTCGATGTCCAACGCTGCTGCTTGGTCTGACTTTTCGGTCTCTTCTCCGCTGAACCCGACGGCAATATCATACGCCTTGAAACGCGGCGCGTTGATAGAGAACAGGTCGTTTAGCCATTTCACGTCGTCTTTGATGGCGGGGACTTGCACGGACCAATCATCTCCATCCGTTGGCGTCCAATGGAGTGCATCTGTGTCATCGCCGCGTGACAATGCCTTTTCATAATACTCAAGATAGAGCCGCAGTTGTGGGCCCGATCCGCTAAACACTATGGGGTTCGCGCCCGCATACTCTTCTGTAATCACGTCACTCATAGCCGACGTCGCAGCATTGAGTTGATCGCGATCAACCGAATCTGTCCCCGTGACCAGGTCGATGATTGCGTCCCAGGTCGCACGGGCGCTTCGCTGCGGAATAGATGCGATGTCCCGTCTTACTTTCATGCGACCATCTCCAGTTTTCTTGATTGCTGCGCTCGGTTCAGCGCGCCAATCACTTGGCTGTCTGAGAGCTTAGAAAGGTCTTGCGCCGTTTCTGGTGTTGAAGCCGCCGCGGCAACCAGAGCCTTACGCAACGCGCGACCATCGAGGCCATCTGAGGCATGCACGAAAGCCGCAATGTTTTGCTTCAACTTATTGACCCCTGGCCACTTGTTGGCAAACAGGGTGAGGACCTCTTCGATGATTGCCTGGCGGGCGGTGGCATTCGGCGCGTCCATTTCTTCGATTAGATCGGCGCGCGACAGAAAAGCCCCATCGACTGCGCCAGGATAGTTCGTGGTCGCAATCAGAAGAGCATTTGGTGCATGTCGCGCTACATGATCGGCACCTGCGAGTGCCGCATCGGTGGCGCGATGGACATCAATCGGATTGGCTTCGAGACTAAGCTTTTGTCGATCTGCAGCCAGCGTTTCAACTTCGTCTAGTAGCACAATTAACGGACCGCTTGCCGCGCGCTCGGGAATGGTCTCGGTAAAGAGTTTGGTGACTTCTTTCTGTGATTGGCCAAGATTTGATCCGGACAATGCATGTGCATCGATCTGGATGAATTTGACCGTCTGACCTTTAAGGGTTTCGGCGAGTTTATGCGCGAGCCCACGCGCCAGTGTTGTTTTACCAGTGCCGGGCAACCCGGCCAGAACGATCAATCCGTGCACCGGCAAATCTTCAAACCCAAAAGCGCGCCGCATGGTGAACGCCATAAGGCTTTGCGCAATCAAACGCTGTTTAAAGGCAGCGTCGGTTTTGATCGCGTCCCATGCTGCTCTAGGTCACCGACTCATAAATCTGCACCAAATTCTGAGTGAAGCGAGTTTGATGAGGGCAAGATAGTTCTCATCATGCTTTTCATATCGTGTTGCAATCGCTCTGAAGTGTTTGAGTTTGCTGAAGAAATACTCCACCACATTGCGATACCGATATAGGAACCTGTCGAAGGCAGGAATATTTATACGGCCTGGCATGGGTTTGACATTGGCCCATGCTCCCTGATTTTTGAGGCGTCCACGCATCGCGTCACTGTCGTAAGCACGGTCCGCCAACAAGATTTGTCCCTGTTTCAAATCACCCAGCATATCGTCAGCGCTACGCCCATCATGGGCTTGTCCCGCGGTCAGTTTGATCTTGATGGGCAACCCGTTTGCATCGACCAGAGCATGGATTTTGGTGGTCAGGCCGCCTTTTGAACGCCCCATACAACAGGATCGAAACTCATCCAAATCGGCGGCTTCGGCGCTCTGCTGACCCGCTTTTTTACATTGGATGCATGCTGATGAACACGAATAGAAGATGAGTCGATTGATTGCAAATGACCGCTATAGGCCGCCGATATATGCTCGAAGATACGATCCCACACACCTAGTTTTCGCCACCGAACAAAGCGATTGTAACACGTGGTCGAGGGGCCATAGCGTTCCGGGATATCAGCCCAGGGCGAACCCGTACGCAAACGCCAGAAAATCCCATTTAACACAGTGCGGTCATCGGAACGGGCCACACCGCGAGGCTTATTGGGTAACAGTGGCTCCATAATAGACCACTCAAAATCTGTAATCTCATATCGACGCTGGCTCATATCATAATCCTCCATAATCAAGAGAATCACTGTTCGAAGAACATGAAAAGATTTATGAGTTTATGACCTAAACTTATCGTTCGGCAGTGTCGCTTGATCGACAATTGCGCGCATATCGCACTCCAATTCAATTTCCCGGCGCCCTCAATCACAAAATTCATCAGCGAGCGCGATAATTCCAATATATATGGTGCCAGGACGACGCGAACGCAATATGTAGTGTCCACCTTCACATAAAGTTCACATTGTGTTCTTTTTATATGAAGAGGTTTAGCGAACGATAGCGTCAAGGTGTTGTTTGAACGCCGCAGGGCACGAGCGACTTAAGCCTCTGAACTTATGTCTGCTAATGCGCGCATAGCGGAAGCATGCTGGTCATTTATCTGGAAACAGCCCTGGCATCCAGCGAGACGCCAGTATTGCAGGAAACGCCAGGAATAGCGGTGCACGAGTGCTCTCCGAACGCAGCACGCCAGCATCTAGCAACGCAGACGTCACCCTTCGGGCGTTGCGTTCCCCTGTGTTGAGAAGGTTTGCAATCTCTCCGCGTTTTAGCGTGCCACGATAAAGGATGGCTTCCAGAATAATTTCTGCTTTTGGCGGAATTGTTCCTGCCCTGATTTCTTCCTCGGCCCAAATCAGAATGCGGTCCTTCAATCGGTCCGGCTGCATCAGGCTTTCCATGAAGTCTACCTGATCGATGCAGATTGTGAGGAAGAACTTCGCGATTTCGGCCAACGCTTCTTCGCTGAGGTTGCCGCGGCCATCGAGGTCGTTGCGACGCGGTAAATCGCATGCTGCCAGATGGGATTTGTATTTGGCTTCGTTGCGTGCAAGACCGCGAGCGATTGACCAGATGCCACCAGTGTCGAGCGACTCTTGCAGCATCGCGTAAGACATCAATCGCGCGACCCGCCCGTTGCCATCGAGAAAAGGGTGTAGCCAGAGCAATCTGTGATGCGCAGTTGCAGCGGCGATGATTGAATCAACGCGCCCCAATTTGGCGTAGGCGTGTTCAAACCGGCGCATAAAGCGCGGTAATGCGCCCGGGCTTACCGGTACGTGGCGACCAACAATCACGTCTCGATTGCGAAGGGCCCCTGGGTCGATTTTAATACGTTCGCCGGTTTCAGGGTTTTCCGTCCACTGCAAGTCTTCTGGCAACAGTTCGCAGAACCGCCGATGCATTTCCACAATCGTATTCGCGGTCGTTGCGGGACTTGTAAGACCGCCTTCATCAATCCATTGCTGGACAGCGATATAGGCCCGCGCTTCCAGCTGCAGGTCGCGTTGCTTGGCATCCTGACTAAAGTCTTCATTCAGAGCCCGCTCAATATCAATGGGGTGAGTATCGTGGCCTTCGATCAGGTTTGAGTAATAACAATTCATCAACCGGACGAGCCCCGACAAGGCGTCAACAATGCCCTCAGGTAGACTTTTGCGCAGGCCCGTTGATTTGGCAGTCAGTTCCAGAGCAAGATCAGCGAGCGCGCTGCGCAGTTTTCCCCCCTCACCAATCATCAGGGGTTCGATCTGCGTGACCAGTTCACCGCGATCTTCTGCCGGTTTAATGTCCGCTTTTCTGTCCGGTTTTGAATCACTCATATTGTTACAATAACACGTTTTTTCGTACGACGGGTGGGTTTTTGTGATGGGTATTTGTCCGGTTAAATGCCGGATTGATCTTTGTTCGAGATTCCTAGCAATAACGCCCCTGATCTTGATCAGGCCGGGCTGTCGTGAACCAAGCCAGCAAGTTGTCTCGGCCATGCGGCATCCATCCCTGGCGCACGTATGGACCGCTGGCGCGGGCTTGAATGTTTGAGAACTTAGGGACCAGCCCCTCGGCGCACTTCAGGCAAAATAGACGGTCTCCCGAGGCTCGCCGCTGTGCGGCTGCGCCCGCCGTCGATTTTACCTTCCGTTTGCACACCCCGTTTTCGCCAAAGGGCAAGGTTGCATGTGCAACCCATACCCAAAGGAAGGGGAAGAAAAATGACTTCAGAAATCAGAATCTATGTGGCGTGTCTTGCAGCTTACAATAATGGCATCTTGCACGGCGCCTGGATCGATGCGGATCAGGAACCAAATGAAATCCGGACACAGATCAGCTCCATGTTAAAGGCTTCACCCATTCCCCAAGCCGAAGAATATGCAATCCATGACTATGAGGGGTTTGAGGGCATTCAACTTTGTGAATACACTGGTATTGAAGAAGTTGCAGCTTTCGTGGAATTTCTCACCGAACACGGTGCACTGGGTGGAAAGCTTATTGAGCATTTCGGGGACCTGAAAACTGCCCGAGAAGCCATTGACGAAAACTATGCCGGGACGTTTCGGAGTGTCACTGATTTTGTTCAGGAACTCACCGAGGAAACCACCGAAATTCCAAAGGCTTTGCGCCACTATATTGATTGGGACGCAATGGCCCGTGATTTTGAGATCAATGACATTATCGCCCTCGAAACTGACATTGAAGAGGTGCATATTTTCTGGCAAATATGATAATTGGAATTCCGAAAAATGACCGATCATTTTCGCGATATAGTTCTTCCTGCCATCCGCGAATATTATGAAAGTGAGAACAATCTGACTACCGCAATCAGCGGTCAGTCTGATGATCTTGAAGCAGTTAGGCTGGAGGCGTTGCGAAGAGCACGGACCGCTGTAATTGAGTTGAATCACCTCTCCGATGATTATTCTCACACCAACAATGAGCCGTTATCCGAACTTCGGGAAAAACTATTCTCACATTGTACAATGATGCGATCAGGTCAGCCATATAATGATTTTACGCTCATCAGGGATATTGCTGATGCGTTCAAGCACACCGAAATCTCCAGAAGCAGTGCTTCGGTAAAACACAAGAAGGCTGTTATTTCGACGTCCACCGGATATGGCGAGCTTGGCTACGGTGAAGGCAAATGGGGTGGCGTGGAACAGGTGGTTGTCAAATTTCCCGATGAAAAAAGTCGTGCTCTTACCAGCATAATACAAAATGTGGTTGATGCTTGGAGGCGGGTGTTAGGAACAGAACTCCCACCGATTTCAGAGTTTTGAATATCACTCATGAACTATCCGAAAACGATGGCGCGCTCAACTGATCGTCGCAACACTTTAATCTTTTTAGGAAGAATGAAGTGTGATCATGAAACGACGACATCAAATATATTGCACCAGCAAACAGAAGATCGAAATCTGGCACCTATGGCGACGAGGCGAGTCCATGAACTCAATTGGGCGCGGGTTTGAACGCGAATCCCCATTGCCGTGACTCCCGATCATCGACCAACAGAATCCAGAACCGGCGAGCTCATTTTGCTCATTTGAGCGGTTTGAGCAACGGGGTGGCGCGCGGCCTATAGACACTGCAGGGTGAATTAGGCGAACCCGTAGTCCACCGTCAAAACCTTCAATAGGGACTAAACCGAATTAGGGGTATCTGTCCGCTGAACGCGGCCTAACGCCTCCGCGAGACCTCAATTACGCTGCTTGGGCAGCGTGATGCCATGGGAGGAGTTCGTCGAGGCGGGTGATTTTGTAGTCTGCAATTTGGCCGAGAACCCAGGTCAACCGTGAGTGTCGACGAATGGCCGCCCCACCGATGGGTTCAACCCATACTCCTTCGAGATATACCATAGCATCCTGTCCAGTTTACTGGGACCACCTTTGGGGTCGGGTCAGATGGCATTGAGAAGTTCTAAAACGGAGAAGCGATGCGATCACAAACGCGTTCTAAACCGCTGGAACTTGCACCGCATCTCGATAAGCCTGGTCTATGTATGGCCGGGAGGTATCCGTACAGTGTTGTAGAAGCACACCACACCAAGCCCGCTTTACCAATCGTACAAATT
>JBCBRS010000002.1:0-318171 GCA_039819545.1 Pseudomonadota bacterium
CGCGGCGGCAATCCTCTGCGTGCGGGCGTTATCGGCGAGGGCGGGATGATCTACGCCTTTCTCAAGAACAAACTGATAGCCGACTAACGTTGGGTCAAAGGCGAAATAGACAAACACCGAAATCACAAAGGTGATGATCGTAAAGCCCAGGGCAATCCAGCGGGCAGTCTGATCGACGAGCACTTGCTCGCCTGCTTCGATCTGGCCATCATCTTCTTTGCGTGCCAAGGCGCGGCGCGCGATAATGCACAGGGCACCGAGCAACGGCGCAAAGGTGATCAGGCTAAGCCATGGGGCGCCGGCGAAGTCTTCGGTCATGATCCCCCCCCGATTGTCAGGAGAACATAGGAGAGAAAGACCGCGATGCCGATCAGCATGACAAAGGCATAGTGATACATATAACCGGTCTGTATCCTGACGATCCGTTTCGCGCCCTCGGTGACCGCTGCGGCGATACCATCGGGTCCAAGGCCGTCAATGGTTTTACCATCGCCGGTTTTCCACAAGATACGGCCAAGCGCGTAGGCAGGTTTGACAAGGAGGAAGGTATAGATCTCATCAAAATACCATTTGTTCTTGAGAAAGGCGTAGATCATCCCGCCCTCGCCGATAACGCCCGCACGCAGAGGATTGCCGCCGCGCATATAGTGGAAGAACGCAGCGCCCGTCCCGATCAGCATCGCGATGAACGGCGATAGGATAACCCAGCCCGGCGCATGATGGGCACCCCCCTGACCATCGGACGCATGATCATCCGTAACTTGGGTATCGCTGGATGGAAGGGCGCCCGCATGATCACCATCGCCGTGAACACCGTCACCACGAACACCGTCACTGTGGGAACTTTCTGTCGCGGGGCTAGCGTTGCCCCCCTCACTGTACGGCGTTTCACTATGGGAGGTTTCACCGTGGGCGCCTTCACCATGGCTATCTACCGCCGCATAGAGCGAACCATTCCAGAATTTGTCCGCGCTCTTCCCAACAAAGTTTCCGTAGAACGCCATCCCCGCAACCAGGGCGCCAACGGCCAACGGCACCAGCGGCGCCATCATCCAGTTGGGAGGCGGATGGAAATGCTTGCGCACTTCCTCAGAAGCGCGCGACTTACCCCAAAAAGTCAGGAAGATCAGTCGCCAGGAATAAAACGCGGTGAAGACAGCCGCGATCAGGCTCATGACAAAGGCGTACATGGCAAAGGGCGCACCAGCCTCAGCCGCAGCAAAGGCGCTTTCTATCACCACGTCTTTGGAAACAAACCCGGCCGTGCCAAGCGGCGCACCAAAAAGATAGACGAAAGGAACACCGACACCCGTGATCGCAACGGTACCAATCACCATCAACAAATGGGTCATAGGCATTAAATGACGTACACCCCCCATTTTCTTCATGTCCTGTTCGTGGTGCATGCCGTGGATCACCGCGCCCGCGCCAAGGAACAAGAGCGCCTTGAAAAAGGCGTGGGTAAAGAGGTGAAACATCGCCGCGCCATAGGCACCAACACCGGCAGCAAAAAACATATAGCCAAGTTGCGAGCAGGTGGAGTACGCGATGACTTTTTTGATGTCGTCCTGCAGGAGGCCCACAGACGCCGCGAAGAAGGCAGTCGTTGCGCCTACCAGCGTGATGAGCGCCGTCGCACTCGGCGCATATTCATAAATGATCGAACATCGGCACACGAGGAAGACCCCGGCGGTCACCATGGTCGCCGCGTGAATGAGGGCGGATACAGGCGTCGGCCCTTCCATCGCATCAGGCAGCCAGGTGTGGAGCAGAAACTGTGCCGACTTGCCCATGGCACCGATGAACAACAGCACGGCAATGGCGGTGAGCGCATGGGCCTCAATGCCGAAAAAGGTGAGCTTCAGAGTTTGGATCGCGCCACCTTCGCTCAGGCCGTAAGGCACGACATCGCCATTGTTGGCGATTATCGAAAAGACCGTATCAAACTCCACCGACCGGAAGACCCAGAAGATGCCCATGATGCCGAGGGCAAAACCAAAATCACCCACGCGGTTGACCACGAAAGCCTTGATCGCCGCCGCATTGGCCGAGGGCTTTTTGAACCAGAAGCCGATCAGCAGATAAGAGGCAAGGCCAACCCCCTCCCAGCCAAAGAACAGCTGCATGAAATTGTCAGCCGTCACAAGTGCCAGCATGGCAAAGGTAAAGAGCGACAGATATGCAAAGAACCGCGGCCGGTGCGGATCATCATGCATGTAGCCGATGGAATAGGCATGGACGAGCGTGGAGACCGTGTTCACCACCACCAGCATAACCGCCGACAAGGTGTCAATACGCATGGCCCAGCTTGCCTGAAAGTCGCCCGACGCAAACCACGTAAAAAGGGGCTCAGTCTTGACCGTATGGTTGGTCATCACGTCGATAAAGATGACCCACGACCAGATGGCGGCCAGGGCCATGATCAAGGTAGTTGTCAGTTCCGCCGCACGCGGACCAAAACTGCGGCCCACCGGCATCGCCAAAAGCGCGCCAAAGAGCGGTAACAGAACAAGAAGCGGCTCCATGACTGGCCCTTAGTTTTTCATGAGGTTGGCATCTTCCACCGCGATATCACCGCGGTTACGGAAGTAGGAAACGAGAATGGCAAGACCCACAGCAGCCTCAGCCGCGGCAACCGTCAGAACCATGAAGGCAAAAACCTGACCCGTAAGGTCATTGAGGAATTGCGAGAACGCCACGAGATTGATGTTTACGGCAAGGAGCATCAGCTCCACCGACATCAGGATAACGATGACATTTTTACGGTTAAGAAAAATGCCCGCCATGCCAATGGCGAACAAGACGGCGGCGACGCAAAGGTAATGGCCAAGCCCGATCATGTCGCCGTCCTCTTTTGTTGTGTGGCAAGCCTTTGTTGATGTGTCATAGCCCTGCCCCGGTTTTAACCTTGACCACTTCGACGCCATCTTTGCGGCGACGGCTGACCTGGTCGAGAACATTTTGTTTGCGAATGCCTTCGCGCTCGCGGAAGGTCAAGACGATGGCACCAATCATGGCCACAAGAAGGACGATGCCCGCAATCTGAAAGTAATGCACATAATCGGTGTAAAGAATAAGACCCAGCGCTTCGATGTTGGACGGGGCATCGGGCCCGGCCGCCGGTTGGCCAGCGGTCGCCATGGGCTGGGCCCGGTCAAGCTCGGCGTCCGACGGAAAGATCCAGGCTGCGACGACGAAGACAAGCTCAATCACCACCACAACGGCAAGCGTCGCCGCGATGGGCAGATATTGCAAAAAGCCCTGTTTCAGCTCAACGAAATCAACATCGAGCATCATCACCACAAAGAGGAATAGAACCGCAACCGCGCCCACATAGACGACGATCAATAGCATGGCGAGATATTCCGCACCCATGAGAACAAACAGGCCCGCCGCCGAGATGAACGCCGCAATCAGGAACAGGACCGAATGCACGGGGTTTTTGGACGCAACAACCATCAATCCCGAGGCAATCGCGGCGAAGGCAAAGACGTAAAAGGCAATCGAGGTAATCATACCCGTCTCTTTATGGGGCCCACGGAAGAATACTCATTCCGCCGGTGGCCTGATCTGGTTCAAAAAAAGCCCTTCACACGGGAAGGGCAACCCCAAGTCGTGGAGAATGCGAAATGCCCCTATCGGTAGGGCGCATCCAGTTCCAGATTGCGGGCAATCTCACGTTCCCACCGGTCCCCATTGGCGAGCAGGCGGTCCTTGTCATAGAACAGTTCCTCGCGGGTTTCGGTGGCAAATTCAAAGTTCGGTCCCTCGACGATGGCATCAACCGGGCATGCCTCCTGGCAATAGCCGCAATAGATGCACTTTGTCATATCAATGTCGTAGCGGGTGGTCCGCCGCGAACCATCATCGCGCGGTTCAGCCTCAATGGTGATGGCCTGCGCCGGGCAAACCGCCTCGCACAATTTGCAGGCGATGCAGCGTTCTTCGCCATTGGGGTAACGGCGCAACGCATGCTCGCCGCGAAAGCGCGGGCTAAGCGGGCCTTTTTCGAACGGATAGTTCAGCGTGATTTTCGGGCGTACAAAAACCTTCAGCGCGAGCCAAAAGGCTTTGAGAAAATCGATCAGGGCAAAACCTTTAACGGTCTGGGCGAGGCGCGACATCAGGCGGTCCTCCAACTTTGAAACAGGTCCGCAACACCCGGGATGAACAACATCGCCCCAGCGACGAGAACCACGTAAATCATGGTCATTGGCAAAAATAGCTTCCAGCCGATGCGCATCAGCTGGTCATAGCGATAGCGCGGAGTAATCGCCTTCACCATCGCGAAGAGGAAGAAGAAAAAGACGATCTTCAGGCAAAACCAGAACACCGGCATCTGGTTCAGGATCGGGACATCGACAGGAGAATGCCAACCGCCAAAGAACAAAATTGTCAGCATAGCGCACATCAAAACGATATTGGCAAGCTCACCAATCATGAACAGCAAAAACGGCGTCGAAGAATATTCAACCTGATACCCGGCAACGAGTTCGGACTCAGCTTCCGGCAAATCAAAGGGCGGGCGGTTCGTCTCCGCCAGTGCAGAGATGAAGAAGATCACAAACATCGGGAACAGCGGAATGAAATGCCAGTTGAGCATGCCGCCGCCACGCGACTGGCTGTGCACAATGTCCGAAAGATTGGCCGAGCCCACAAGCAGCAATACGGTAATGATCACAAAGCCCAGGGAGACCTCGTAAGACACCATTTGAGCCGCAGACCGCAGGGAGCCCAAAAACGGATATTTCGAATTGGAAGCCCAGCCGCCCATGATGACGCCATAGACACCGAGCGACGAAATCGCGAACAGGTAAAGGATCCCGACATTGATGTCGGAGATAACCCAGCCCGGCGCGACGGGGATCACCGCCCAGCCAATCAGCGCCAGAACGAAGGTCACCAGCGGTGCGAGGATAAAGACAACCTTGTCCGCGCCCGATGGAATAATAATTTCCTTGAAGACGTTTTTGAGGAGGTCGGCAAACGACTGAAGAAGGCCGAAGGGACCTACCACGTTTGGGCCCTTGCGCATCATCACAGCAGCCCAGACCTTCCGGTCGAAATACATCAAGAAGGCTTGCGCCAGCAACAGCGTAATGACGAGCGCAAGGATTTGCAGGGTTACCGGCAATACCCAGCCGAGGGCCCCAGCGTCCGTGGGCCGCGTCGATACAAAATCCCAGATGCCTTCCATGGTCTCCAATCCTGCGCGCACGAAACTGCCTGACGTGCATTCCTGTGCGGTCTAATCAAGATTGCGCCCCACGTCACGCATTTTCGACATTGAAAATGCCATCGCCGACAGGGATGCCCGTGGCAGCAGGTCGCGCCAATGGAAAGCCGGCGCTCCCAACCGACAATCAGATTGGATCGAAAGTCTTCGCGGCGTGTTGATGAGCTGTGAATGAGAGAAGGAGATAATCATGACTGCCGGAACGCTCATCCCCCTCCTCGGCTTTATCACCCTGTCATTGGGCCTTGGCTACGGCATATGGCGCTATCGCAAAATCAATCAGAAACTGGACGATGAATAACAAAAAACCCGGAAGGCGCTAACCTTCCGGGCTTTCAATCGATGTCAGGAGACGACGCTTATTGCGCAGCTTCCATCATGGGCGGTGGTGCCGGCGCAACCGCATCGGGATCAACAAAACGCAGTTCCATCAAGAACGTTGTTGTTCCGCCAGCGGGACGGGCAAACGGGCTGCGATCCGTTGACAGGAACGATACTGGCCCTGTCGGAAAGTTCTGAGACAAGCCGACGAAGTTGGTGTGGTTACCGCTATCGCCGATCCGCGTGAGCATGTCGTTGGCTTCAACTTCGAGGACGACTTGCGCATCCGGGAACCGGTTGAGCAAGCGACGCAGCTGACGCGCCAACCCACGCGGGTTGCCAAAGTTGAACCGGGCAAGGTCCCGGTCTTGACCGACGAAATTCCGATCACGGCGAACCGTCCGGAATACCTCTAGTGTTTCCGCACCGGGATCACCCGTGATGCGGCCCAGTGACAGCCGAGCTTCGATAAATTCACTGACAAACGACTGGTCAAAGTTACCGGTAAAAATTGTTCCGGCAACGGGCACAAGACCGTCATCGATAGCGCCAAGGACCACATCGCGGTCAAAAACTTCGGCAGAAATTGCCTCGTTTACGCCAGCCAGTGTAAAGCCCAGAAAGTTCAACGCGCCCGAATTCGTCAAAATGAGTTCGTTATTGACGGTAAAGTCGATACCATCGCGGAATGATGGGATCGGCGACGATGCACCCGGGTTCAGCTCCAGACCCCTATCGCGGCGCGTCCAACCTTCTTCAGGGAAGGTTGTAAGGCCAAGGAGATCAGAGATGATCGCGGTTACGGAGATATTCCCAGCTGCCGCAGGATCACCGTCCAGCGCTTCGAGCGAGGCGCGGTACGCGGAGCCCTTCAGCACGGGCACCGCAAAATTTCCGTCAGGAAAACTTTCAGGCGCCGTGATCTGGAAGGGACCAGCGATTGGCGCATCAAACACTAATGCTGATCCGCTGTAGGCCATGGAAAATACCGTTCCGCCAGTTTCCATGAAAACACCAGCACCAACGGCAGGGATAGCCGGTGTACCTGGGCCAAAGATGCCGGCCGTAAAGACGTCATCAAACTCCACAGTGCCTTCGATGACATCATAAGCATCTGCAAAGGCAACATCCCCTGGTTGCAGCTGTGTGATGGGCTGTGTGCCAACACCTTCCTGATAGATGAAGGCAGAGGCGGCAAGATCATCCGTGGATGGTGTGCGCGGTGCCGCTTCAGCAACCGCATCACCGCCATCGATGAATGGGAACATCGTCGCGCTTTCGCCATCATTGTCCGAGAACTGATTGACCAGACTGTGGCTCAGGCCATGGGAGTGACCAAATTCGTGGGTCGAAACAGCATCGATATCGAATGCCAAGGAAAGGGTACCCAAGTTACCGTTAGGTTCCAGCTCCCACGGGACACCGGCACCAAACTGGACGTCGTTGTCGAGAATTGTCCCAGCAGCATAATCACCGGCCGGGAACTCAATATCGCCATCGCCATCAATATCCGTACAGACATTAATGCCTTCGGCTACCGGATCGTAAACATCCGAATCACCATCTTCATCAATGTCGTCGCCCACATTAAACGTGGTATCCGCCGCAAGCGACGTGGACGGCGAACTGGCGAGCGCCGTAAATCCTGGATCCGTAAAGAACGTCACTTCGTTAATGAAGTCGCCACCGACGCGCGGACGCGCACCAAGATCGCGAGTATCAGTCACGTTCATTTCAATGTACGAGCTGGGATTTTCATTCCAACGATCAAGACCCTGCTGAACCACATCGGCCAAGACGGCTGGCGCAATTTCGTTTGGCGTACCGGGGTTTGCCGGTACGTTGGAGTTAAACGTGTACTCGACCGAGGCACAGCGCTCATCCCAGAAAATTCCAACAACCTCGCGGACCTCAACCATCTCACCGAGCGTGGCGTTGAATTCCGTCCGACCCGGGATTGGATCGGTAATCACGTCAAGCTGGCGCCCGGTCTGGGTTTGAGCTTGTGCGGCTGTCACGCCCATCGATGACACGGTCATCGCAGCGGCAGCGCAAAGAAGCATATTTTTCACGGTAGCTATCCTTTACTAGATTTATAATCTGCTTACTGATCAATGGAGCCTAGACCGGCAGGACCGCTTCGCGCAGAAATTGCTCGATCGATCGCTGAAGTCAGCCCTGTGGCGCCGCCCATATCGGTGGGCAGAGCAACGATGGAAGCTCCGTTGCGTTCACGCACGGCAAAAGCGCCCTGAGAGAAGCCGGTGACTGCATAGTTGCCATCGCTCGCATCGGTCAGAAACAGCATGGCTTGATCACCAACCCTAAAGGAGGGTGAAGACGCTGTGACGGAAACAAGAGAAACTTTTCCTGTCTGGTAGCGCCCGCCAGCGCTACGCACGACAATTGTATCGCCGGCATCGCCAAACGCTGATTTCGTCACGCGGAACGTTGTCAGGGTGTAGACCCCATTCACATCACGGCCATATTCAACGCCGATGGCTTCACCAATCACGCATGCGGACGAACTCTGGGCAATCTCTCCCAGCGACAGTCGCGACATGGTCGTTGCAACCGATGGTGCAACGGCTGCGGTGGTTGCGGCAACGGCACCCGCAATCAAACCCGCCGAAAGAAGGCCAGCGGCCTTTTTCTTGATTCGCATTCTCTTCTCCTAAATCGTCATTAAACGAAACGGATACCCCTGGCATTCTCCCCACACGGACAATTGCCTGCCCGTTTCTACAGGTGATACCCGACAGACCCGTGTCATAAGAATGCCTTAATTCAGTCTGGTTTGGCAAGAGGGTAAACGCCGTCGCACGTATAACGTGAAGACAGGTTTGCGCATGTTCCATCGTTGTTGTGGAATTCAGGCGAGGCGTGTTGTTCGCATGCGCAGCACACTATTTTCGTGCAATGAGAATAAAATTGTCCGTTTACGGCAATTTTTAGCGCGCCCTCTTCCCGGCGCACGATAAACAAGACAAACCGGGTATCAGATCTGGGTTCACACGCGCCGGTTGTGCGCGTCAAAATCCACACGCAGGAAACGCGTTATTGCTGGCTTCAATCAACGGACCGTTAGGCGGCCTCAATGGTTGCGCCCAGGCGATTCATAAGCGTGCAAAAATCCGGGAAGCTCGTGGCAATCATGGCGCCGCTATCAACGTGCACGGGATTTACCGCCGCACACCCCATGACGAGAAAAGCCATTGCGATGCGATGGTCATGATGGGTGGAGACCAAACCACCGCCATTCGGCGACGCGGACCCTTCCACGGCAAGCCAATCAGGGCCGCTTTCGCACCGAACGCCATTGGCGCGCAAACCCGCCTCAGTCGCGGCAATGCGGTCACTTTCTTTGACCCGCATCTCACCAATCCCCGCCATATGGGTGCGCCCGGACGCAAACGCTGCTGCCACTGCCAGAATGGGGTACTCATCAATCATGGACGGGGCACGGCTGGCAGGCACATCGACACCGCGCAGGGCGCTCGACCGGGCGGTGATGGTGCCCACCTGTTCCCCATTCTGGATGCGGACATCAGCGATGGTCAGATCGCCGCCCATCTCCCGCAGGGTTTCAAACAATCCGGTGCGCAGGGGATTGAGCAACACAGTCTTGACCGTGATCTCCGCGTCTTTGGCAATCAGACCGAGGACCACAAGAAAAGCAGCCGATGAAGGATCCCCCGGTACGACCACGGTGCACCCGTTTAACGCCTGCCCGCCTTCGAGCGTGATCTCCCTGCCCCCGCCAGGTTTTTCGCTGCGTGCCAGCGTGGCGCCAAACGCGATCAGCATATTCTCGGTGTGATCGCGCGAAGGGACAGGCTCAGTGATACGGGTTGTACCCTTGCTGTTCAAACCAGCCAGCAACACCGCAGATTTCACCTGCGCCGAGGCCACCGGCAGGGTGTAATCAATGGCGGGCAAGGCCCCCTCCTCGCGGACGTTGACGGTAATTGGCAACTTGTCGTCTTCGGTGGTTGCCACAAGCCCCATCTGCCGCAAGGGCGCCAATATCCGGCCCATAGGCCGCCCGCGTAAGCTACCATCGCCGTCGAAACGCGCGCCGAGACCAAGACCAGCAATGAGCCCCAGTGTCAGCCGCACGCCGGTGCCCGCATTGCCAAAATAAAGCCGCAGATCCCCGTCGCGCTCGGGACGTGCATGACCGCCAATCCCGGTCACTGACCAAACTGGCGTGGGCGTGTCATCAGCCCCAGCGCGACCCTCGTCCACCTCGATATCTGCGCCCAGCGCCCGCATGGCCGCGGCCGTGTGCAGAACGTCATCGCCTTCAAGGAGCCCTGTGATTTTTGTCTGACCGTGGGCCAGTGCGCCCAGCATCAGCGCCCGGTGGGAAATCGACTTGTCGCCCGGCACCTCGACGACACCGCGCGGGGCGGCGCCGGAACTTGCACGCAGCGGCCCATCCATCGGCACAGGGTCACGCATCGAAGGGCGCATTTGGTTTGGAGCAGCAGACATTTATTTCTTTCAAAGTCGCGCGGTCTTTTCGGCCTTCGAATTGACAGGATCGCGCTTGCGTGGCAATGCCCGCGTCTTGATTTTTCATCCCCCACTGACCCGATCGGAAAGGGCCCTGCCTTGACCAAAGCTGAACTCGGCACCAAACGCGACTGCCCCGAATGCGGCACGCGGTTTTATGACCTTCATAAAGAACCCGCCCATTGCCCCAACTGCCATCACGAATTTATCCCCGAAGCCCTTCTGAAACCGCGAAAAACCCGCGCTGAAGAAGAAAAACCGGTGAAGTCCGACGAGGACGATAGCACAGAAGAAAGCGAAAACGTCACGTCGCTGGACGAAGCCGATGCGGAAAACCGTAACCCGACGTCGAAACGCAAAACCGCCCTCGATGAAGAGGACAGCGCGGACAAAGACAACGATAGCGACAGCGGCGACGACGATAGTGACGAGGACGACATCCCCGACATTGACGATATTGCTGTCGATCTCGATGATGATGATGACGACGAGGACAGCAATGATTCGCTCCTTGAAAACGAAGACGACGACGATGTAACCGCCATTATCAAGCCAGCCAGCGATGACGATTGATTAAGGGCTTTTGCGGGCGGTCCGCGAAATCATTGGCGCGGTCCGTTTTCCCTCTTGCGGGTGCTAGGATGACGCGATACACACCGCGTCCAGCCAAATGGAAATGGGGCTATAGCTCAGCTGGGAGAGCGCTTGCATGGCATGCAAGAGGTCAGCGGTTCGATCCCGCTTAGCTCCACCATAGCCCTTTTTGCGGAGCAAAAAGGGCGGGGGAACCGCTGAAATCATTTTCGCTTGTGCGCTAGGGCGCGCGGTAGGCTGAGGGGCGATTAAACGGGCCGCCAACATCAGGTTTAATCGGCCAATCGTTCAGCCCCACCTTTCCAAAACTTGAATTTTCATGGAGGTGTTGGCAAAGCCATAAGACTGTCAGGACTAAATCTGTCATCTCCAATGATAAGACAAGGCACCATCCATGGTTCAGGTCACGCGTGTTGAGACGCCCAGCGACGGCGTTGATCCGGATTTCTACCGCACCTTTTACAAGGACATGGAGGCAAAGACCGACGAGGAAGTTCACCTTCACTGGCTAAAGCATGGCCAGCTTGAAGGACGCCTGCCCAGTGAGGCTGCCGCCACCGCGCAGTTTGAGCAACACCCTGCGCTGCCCGATGATTTCGACATTGAGGGATATCTGAACGCCAATGAGGATGTTGCGCAGTCAATTACGTGGCGATTTCAAGCAATCGAACACTATCTCAAACTCGGCATGGCCGAAAACCGGCGCTACAAACCCGAGCCGCCAAAGGGAAAAACTGCCAGCGTCAATGCACGCGTCGAAGCAATCGAGACTGTTGATCCCGAATTTTATCGTGCCGTCTATCGCGATATACAGGACGCAGACGATAATAAATGCCATGAGCATTATTTCAAACATGGTCGGAAAGAAGGACGACATCCCAATTTTGCATCGTTCCGCAGCGGCCATCGCAACGGTCAACTCATCCCGTCGGCATTTAACCTTGCGACATATATGTCGAACGCTGCTGATCTTCACCAGAAGCTTGACCATCCGTATGCGTATCTCCTTCACTATCTAAATTCAGGTCTGGAGGAAAAACGTGACGGGCTTGCAAAAACCGTCAGCCCCCGTTTTGTTCGGGACTATTATGGCATCGAACTGCCCAAGGAGATTGACGCTGCAGAGGCGCTATCAATCATCCGTATAGAAAAGGGTTTGAGCGTTGAGGATTTGACCTTTCTGACAGCGGCGGACCTGTGCGGCGTTCACCGTGTGCCCGCAAAACCGTTCCTGCAGATCTTCGACCACGAGGCGTATATTTTCTCCAACACTGCCCAGGACGAGCGGGTCCAAAATGATGGTCCCGATCCGGATAATTATGCTTTGTGTCTGGAGCATTTTTTGGAATCTGGTCTCGCGCGAGCAGCTGATATCTCCTACGCGCACAAATTTGATCCAGAATTTTATGCAAGCCAGTATCACAGCGACTTGCCTCGCCCCTTAAAAATCGAACGAGAAAATGTCAGCGACGATATTGAGGATAAAAACTATAATCCTTACAAGGATCAATGTGTAGACCTTTTTCAACACTGGATCGGTGTTGGCAGTGCGCACAATATGTATCCCAATCTGATTGTCTGGGCAAAAAAGCATCTTGATCTGGAAATCCCCGTGCGGCTGGTGGACGATCTTGCTGACTATCGACGACTTAATGTCGACCTGAAAACCCTCTCAAAACCCGGCGACGTCCTCAATCACCTTTTCAATCATGGCCTCGTAGAAAATCGCCCAGGCGTATCCTTCAATGATGAAACAGCCGATTGCTTTTGCGCAGCGGCAGAAAGCCTGATGCGTCAGGGCAAGCGCACCGAGAGCATTGCGGTTCTCAATCAAATTCTGCGCGGGTCGCCGAACTTTCCGAAAGCTGCCCATAGTCTTGGCGACGATCTTTTCCGCAATGGCTTTCACACCAGCGCACTCACTCAATATCTACCGTTGATCGACACCAAGACCGCCCAGCAATGGACCTATATTAATGCGAGTAGTTGCTATGAGGCGCTGGGCGATGAAATCAACGCTGTAGAGATGCTTGTGCGCGGCGCCGAGGCGTTTCCCGAAGATGTAAACCTCGCCGAAAGGGTCAAGCGCGCGACCAAACACTTCTTTCCACTGATGTTAAAGCGCGCCCGGCACACAGCGATCTGCCAGTCTATTCCAGATGCACGCGACCAGATGCGCGACGCCTTGCGGCTTTTTCCCGATGACCAATTCGGTCCCTTGCGCGAAAACGCCATCCGTAATGTCGTGATTGTTGGCAATCATGACCTGCCGCAATGTCGGTTTTATCGCATCGACCAAAAAATCGATCATTTGAAAAAGGCCGGGTACAATGTCACCGTTTATCGGCACACGGAAACTCTTGATGCCTATCACGCCCGCCTTTTTGAAACGGATGCGGTAATTTTTTATCGCGTGCCGGCGCTGCCGCCGATTATTGATGCCATCAATGCAGCCAATATTCTGGGCCTGCCAACATTTTACGACATGGACGATCTTCTATTTGACGAAACGCTGTTTCCACCGCCGCTGGAGACCTATGCGGGTCAGATCACGCCCGATGCCCATGCGGCGATGGCCGCGGACGTTCCGCTTGTCCGGCACGCCATGGCGCTTTGTCGGTACGGGATCGCGTCTACCACAAGTCTGGCGCGCGAAATGGAGAAAGTCGTTCATAGCGGCACCGTCTTCATTCATAAAAATGCGTTCGGCGCCTTGCATGAACGCATGGCGCTTGCCCCCCCTGACAGGGCAAAGCGCGATCAGATTACGCTCTTTTACGGGTCAGGTACCAAAGCCCATAAAGACGATTTTCACGATATCATTGAGCCGGTGTTCACGCGCCTGCACCAGACCCATGGCGACAAGATCAGGTTTCTCGTGCTTGGCCATATCTCCATGACGCCAGCGCTTCTCGCACTGGATGACACGCTCCAGTTACAGGAGCCTTTGTGGGATACGGAGGATTACTGGAGCCTTTTGCGCGATGAGGCTGATATCAATCTCTCTGTCCTGTCGAGTACGCCAGTCACAGACGCAAAAAGCGAGATCAAATGGCTGGAGGCCGCCATGTTTGGCATTCCCTCCGTGGTCAGCCGAACGGCGACCCATGCGCAGATCATCGACCATGGTGAAACCGGCTTTCTCTGCGAGAAAAGCGATGAGTTTTACGAGGCCATCAATGCTTTGATCGAAAGCAAAAAGCTGCGCAAATCCATTGGTAACGCAGCGCGTGATGCGGCGTTTGTTGGCTATAGTATCGATGCGATGGCCGACAACATTCGGGAGATCATGTCAGGGTTTGAGCGTCAGGCGCATAAAACCGCGCGCCATAAGATAGCCGTCGTCAATGTCTTTTATCCGCCCCAGGCGGTGGGCGGCGCAACGCGGGTTGTCCACGACAATGTCAATGATTTGATTGAGGAATTTGGCGACCGTTTCGAAGTCACCGTCTTTACATCGTGTAATGGCGATAAACCTTATGAGCTCACCGACTATGTGCACGATGGGGTGCGCGTCACAGCCGTGACAACCGAGACAACACCGCATCTCGAAAAACGGATGATTGATTCGCAAATGGCCGTCGCCTTCCGGCGATTCCTCGACCGTGAAAAGCCGGATCTAGTCCATTTTCACTGTGTGCAACGGCTCACCACCTCCGTCCTGAGTGAGGCGCGCGCAGCAAATATTCCCTACGTGATCACGGCGCATGATGGCTGGTGGATCAGCGATTCCCAGTTCCTCGTCGATGAAAATGACGAGATTGATCTTTATACCCATGAAAATCCAGAGCGCAGCAAGTCCGACCAAAAGAGCGACGCTGATTCCGCTCCCATGAATGATCGCCAGCGTGCGATCCGCAAAGATTTGTTCAGTGCCCGTCATATTTTGGCAGTTTCTGATCCGTTTGCCGATATTTATCGCAGCACTGGTCTTGATCACACCATCACGGTGGAAAACGGGGTCTCGCAATTGCCACCGGTGCCGCGCACACCCTCGGCTTCCGGTCGGGTGCGGCTGGCCCATATTGGCGGTGTCTCCCGCCACAAGGGCTTTCATCTGGTAAAACACGCCTTAATGTCACGGCCGGACTTTACAAACCTCGAACTCCTCGTCGTTGATCATGCCCGCCAGCAGGGATCGATAGCCCGCGAGGTCTGGGGCTCAACGCCAATCACGTTCGTACCCAAGGTCCCGCAAAAGGATGTGGCGGGGCTTTTCGGTCAAATCGATGTGTTGCTCGCGCCCTCCATCTGGCCCGAAAGCTATGGGCTCGTCACGCGGGAGGCGCTGATGTGTGGCTGCCGCGTTATTGCGTCGGATCGCGGCGCCATTGGCGCGTGCGTTGACCATGGTGAAACCGGTCTTGTGGTCAGTGTCGATCATATTGACGGTCTGCGCGACGCGCTGGCCGAGGTGAATGCAAACGCAGATTTTTATCTATCCCCGCCGCCGTCGCGTCCAACCTTGCGGTTGGCCCGCCAGCAAGCCCGCGATCTCGCGGCGCTTTACACCCGAATTCTGGAAGAATAAGCTTTGTCACGAGAGACAAGCGGGCAGTAAAAAGAGCGGGACAGATCAACACTCGGTGCGCGCCGACGCGATGCGCACCGTGAGAGATCAAAAGACCTCAGAACCTTCGGACAGGGATATGACCATCGAATTTGTGATCTGTGGGTTGGAGCATAGTGGCACCACCCTGATTTCCGACCTGTTCCGGCAGGTTGATGGCCTTGATGCGGGGTTTGAGGCGGGCGTCCTGCTGTCCGAAAAGCCGAGCGAATTCCAAACGCTCGAGCCCTTTGCGACCATTATTAAAGAGGGCTGGAACATTGACGAGGCCGCCTTTACGCGGTGCTGCGCCGCGCCAACCCATGCGGCGTTTTATAAGCAGTTGAAGATCGAAAGCGCCGAGCTTCTGGGCGACAATATAAGGATTTTTGATAAGACCCCGCGCTATCTTTCCCGTCTTGACGATTGCCTGACGCGTACGGATGCGCCTTTTATTGCCAGCTTCAAAGACCCGCGCGCAATCGTGCATTCTGATTTTAGGCGCGTTGATAATGATGATTTTTTTGGATGGTACAAAGACTATATGCCAAAAAAGCGGCATTATCTGCGCACCTGTTATCGTCAGTACAAAAATGCAAAAGCCAATGAACCGAGGGTATTTTTCATCTCGCTGGAAATGCTGGCCCTTGATGCACGCAACAGTATGGACGCGATGTTTGGCCATGTGGGATTAGAGTTTTCGCTAAATTATATGCTGATGAATGGCCTGCGCTATGCCAATACGCGGTCGAATGCGGTTTCCATTCCCATCGCGTTTTCCTACCTGGCTGATTTTGATGATCAGCACACAAACCTGATTGAAAAAGACTTCGCCGAACTGGAAGACTGGTTTTACCAGTAGTGCCGAACAAACGCGCGACCGCGACTTTCAGGACCCGCGCGAGCGGATTAGGATCGGCTTGTTTGCTGCGCGCAAATCATGGTCATCGTCAATATCGTTCAGGGTGGGCAGGAACGCCGTTTTGAACGCACGTGGCAGGCTTGCCAGCATATCGGCGCCTGCGTGACCCGTTGACCAGCGCACGCCAGAAAATTGATCCGGCGCAGCCCGAAACTGACGCAAGCCCAGCAGCCAGAACCCGCCATCATCTGCCCGGCCCATGACCGCGTCGTGCCCGCCAAGGGCGCGGGCCGCCGCCGCCAGATGGTGTGCTGTTAGGTCTGGGCAATCGGCCCCGATAAACAGGACCGGGCGGGCCGGTACCGTTTGCGCGAGGCGGCGCATCCGCGCGCCAAGATCGCCTGACCCTTGGGGAGCGCGCGTGCAATCACTCCTCGGCGCGGGCCAACAGTGATAGCGCCCACCGAGCGCCGCAGGCTCATCAACGGCGACAATAATTTTCAGTGCCGGAAAGAGCTGGCGCGCCTCCCGAGCCCGCGCCACGGTCAGTTCCACCATGGCCGAGAACAGCGTTGTCGCCCGCCCGTGGCCCAGCGTAACGCCGAGCCGGGTTTTCACCCGGCCTGCAATCGGCGCTTTTGTCAGAATAAAGAGCGTTGTTTCCACCACTAGGGCTTGCCCCGCGACTGACTGGTGGGCGCCGCATCGCCCTGCCCCGCCGGTGGTGCCAGCTTGGTGGTGGCCGGCGTCCTGCGCTGCACGCTATTGCCGCCTGCATCACCATCATAGATCTTCTTGATTTTCTTCGGCGCGAAACCAAGCCGGTAAAGACTGAGACAGACAAAATTACGCAAGACCCGCCTTGCATAGCCATCAGCGCGATAGCGAGCCGCAGAGGTGACCGCGCGCGCGGGCATAATACTGATCGTCTGACGCCCGAAACGCCGACGCAGACGGTCGATAATATCCACATCCTCAAACAGGGGTAACGACGCAAACCCGCCAATGGCGTCATAGTCCTCCCGGTGGATCAGCAACCCCTGATCACCGTAAGGGGCCTTAAAAAGACGGGTACGGACCATCGCACCGCCCGCCACCAGCGATGGGGCGATCCCCTCCTCATCAAAGGCGAGGGAGAAAACCCCGACGCGGTGCGCGCCGCCCGCCTGTCGGCTCGCCAGGTGACGGCGGATATCGCTCATCCAGCCGGGGCCGAGGCAAGTATCCCCATGGAGAAACAAAAGCCAGGTGCCCCGCGCTTGCACAGCCGCAGCCCGCATCTGCGCGCCGCGCCCCCGCGCGCCCTGCACCAGCGTCGCGCCCAACTCTTCGGCAATGGCGAGCGTTGCATCCGTGGAGCCAGCATCACTGACGATAACCTCGCGGATCAACCCATCAATCGCGCCCGGCACCAGAATTTTGAGGCAAGCGGGCAAGCGGGCCTGCGCATTCAAGGTTGGAATGATAACGGAAAGGGACATGGAAAGAAGGTGGGCGAAACAAGTGGACAAAAAAGGGGCGCAAAACCAGAGGAATGGGCCGCGCACTTTTCACCCGCGACCGTCAATGGTTCTCGGTCTTGGCGCAATTGGTAGAGCGGCGCCAGTCAAATTGTCTTGAGGAGCTTTTTTCCAAGGCGGGCAATAATGGGGAAATTTTGTTCTTGTTTTGTTCGTTTTCCAAGATAGGGTAAAGCTTATGCCTGATCATCCTGCCTCCAACGCCCCGTCGGTACCACCGCAAATGAGCGCGCATAAACCCAATCAGCTGCGTGGCCGCGCCAGCAAGACCAATCGCGCAAGCCGTTATAATCAGCTGCAGAGCGAGCCAGTCGACGATGGCTGGAATAGCGAGGCCAGTGAAGAGTTTGAAAGCCAGCGCGCGATCATCACCGACGTCACGTTCGAAAACCCGCGCACGATTATCAACAAGGTCAACAGCCCCTATGTGGCCTTTGACAGGTCGATCAATCCCTATCGCGGGTGTGAGCACGGGTGCATCTATTGCTTTGCTCGGCCGACCCACGCCCACTACGGGCTCTCTCCTGGCTTGGATTTTGAGACCAAACTCTTCGCCAAGCCCCAGGCCGCGACGCTCTTGCGGCGGGAGTTACGAAAGCCCCGCTACCAGCCGCGCACAATTGCCATCGGCACAAACACTGACCCCTATCAGCCTCTTGAAAAGCGCCACAGGATTATGCGCCAGGTGCTTGAAGTTCTTCAGGAATTTCAACATCCCGTATCGGTCCTGACGAAGTCGGCGATGATCACCCGCGATATTGATATTCTGGGACCCATGGGCGCACGACGACTTGCCAAATGCATGATGTCGGTGACGACGCTGGACCCGAAACTTGCGCGGCATATGGAACCGCGAGCGTCATCACCGGCAAGACGGCTTGGTGCCATTCGCCAGTTGACGGAGGCGGGTATGAGCGTGGGGGTCATGACCTCCCCCATGATCCCGGGCCTGAATGACCATGAGCTTGAAGAACTGTTAGACAAGGCGAAAGAAGCCGGAGCCACTTTTGCTGGCTTTACGATTATCCGCCTGCCGCTAGAGGTCTCAGACCTTTTTCGCGAATGGCTGGAGGCAACCTATCCGGACCGCGCAAAGCGCGTGCTGGGGCATATCCGGGATATGAATGGCGGCAAACTCTATGACCCGAAATGGTCTCGCGCCGCTCAACCGCGCAGTCCCTACGCCAAGCTTCTAACGGCCCGGTTTGAAACTGCTTTGCGTCGAACCGGGCTGACCGCGATGCACCCGGCGCTAACGACGGAGCATTTTCGCCCTGACGCTGGCACGACGAAACCCGCCTGCACGCAACTCGCCCTTGATTTTGACCCGGAGAAATAAAGATGGTTACTGAAAGGTTAATAGCTTATTACTGGACAGTCGCCACGGCCTTGGCGTCTCGCGTCACGGCCTGCCTGCGAACCATCATTCGGCTATCGCTTGCAACGCGGCACCTTTTGTCCGTACCCCTCTTTTGGCGCTCCCTATGTCCTCTCGCCCGAAAGCCCAAACGCGGCACCCGACGCGGCACCAGACGCGGCATCAGCCGGACTTTGCCCTTGAAGGTCAATTCGACGGGCTGGTTGCTGGCGTTGATGAGGCCGGGCGAGGTCCGTGGGCAGGACCCGTGGTTGCTGCCGCGGTTATTCTCAATCCTAACTGTACGCCAGCGGGCATTCGCGATTCCAAAACGCTGAGCGAGCGGCGACGCCGCGACCTGTCAGCGGCCTTGTGGAAGACGGCGCGGATCGGCGTTGGCCAGGCAAGCGTTGACGAAATCGACCGACTGAATATTGGCCGCGCAACCATGCTGGCCATGACCCGGTCGGTTGCAAACCTGCCCGTCCCGCCCAGCACGTGTCTAATTGACGGCAAACATGCCCCGCACCTGTCCTGCCCCGCCTACCCCGTCATCAAAGGTGACGGAAAGTCTCTTTCCATCGCGGCGGCATCGATCATTGCGAAAGTTGTCCGTGATCGGATGATGAAAGAGCTCTCGGTAGAGTATCCATGGTATGCGTGGGAGAAAAACAAGGGCTATGGCGTGCGTGAACATCGCGACGGTCTGGAACGCTACGGCGTAACACCGCATCACCGCCGATCCTTTGCGCCGATTCAGGATTTATTGATCGATCCTCCCCTTGCGAGCCTTTGCTAGACAAGGCGTTAATGACGGCTGTGGGGTCTGCACGGCGTTAACGAACCATTAACCTGTCAACGTCTCGCACCCCATAAAAATCATTTTCCGCTCGGAAAAACAAAATCGTCCTTGACCTGTGATTCGCCGGGATTCACAGTGTGCGTCCTGATCCTTTTTGATGACTGCCACCCGGTAAAGCACCATGCCCCGCACGCCACAGAAAAAACCGAAAACCATAAAAGCCCGCCCCGCAAAAACGGCGAAGCCCGCGCCCGTAAAAAAGACGCGTGGTCGGACGAAACCGTCTGCAACACCGCTTTCCATTGAGGCGATGCGCGACACCATTATCAAGGGCGACTGTCTCACCACCATGAAACGCCTGCCCGATGAGAGTGTAGATCTTGTCTTTGCTGATCCCCCCTACAACCTGCAGCTGCGCGGTGACCTGTCGCGTCCTGACAATAGCCGTGTGGACGGTGTTGATGACGAGTGGGACAAATTTGCATCGTTTACGGATTATGACCGCTTTACCACGCAATGGCTTACCGAGGCTCGGCGAATCCTCAAACCAAATGGTGCCCTTTGGGTTATCGGGTCCTATCACAATATTTTTCGCGTCGGCAGCGCGCTGCAGGACGCAGGCTTCTGGATTCTCAACGACATCATCTGGCGCAAGACAAACCCCATGCCGAATTTCCGGGGCACACGGTTTACCAACGCCCACGAAACCCTGATTTGGGCGGCAAAATCAGCGGATGCGAAATATACGTTCAATTACACGTCGCTGAAGGCCATGAATGATGATCTGCAGATGCGCTCCGACTGGGAACTCCCCATTTGTACGGGTAAGGAGCGTCTGGTGGGGTCGGACGGGGTAAAAACTCACCCCACGCAGAAGCCCGAAGCGCTCCTTTATCGACTTCTGCTTGCCACAACCCATCCGGGCGATCTTGTGGTTGACCCGTTTTTTGGCTCAGGCACCACGGGCGCAGCGGCAAAGCGGCTTGGCCGCCATTTTATCGGGCTTGAAGAAAGTGACGATTACATCAAGGCAGCGCGTACCCGTATTGATGCGGTAATGCCAATTGATGCCAGTGATCTTGAGGTCGCACCATCGCGGCGCGCAGCCCCGCGGGTGCCTTTCGGTACGGTGGTGGAGCGCGGCCTTTTGCAGCCAGGTGAACGGCTTTTTACAAAAAACAGGAAGGTCGAGGCTCATATCAAGGCCGACGGGTCGCTAAAGGTAAAAACCGCAGACGGAAATACCGTACAAGGATCAATCCACAAAACGGGCGCCCGGGTGCAAAATGCCGAAAGCTGTAATGGCTGGATGTTCTGGCATTTTGAAGAGCAAACGGGCCTCAAGCCCATCAACTTCCTGCGCGAAAAAATCCGCACCGAACAAGCGCCCAAACTGGCTGCAAGGCTCGCTCGCAAAAAAGTTAGCTAAGGCCGGCAATGCTCTGTGGCTGGGCTACAGCCTGCTCTGTGCGAGATATAAATCCACCGCTTTTTTCATTACGGTCGGCAGGCCCTTCGCTCCCGGGTCCGCCCATTGTAGACCGGCGGGCAATGCACTCTTGCCCCAATCAACCACCTGCACGGTCAGCTCCAAATGAAAATGGGTAAAGGTGTGGCGCACCCGTCCCACGGTTTGACCCTTGGCAAGACGGTTTTGCGCGCGCTTGTCCGCCTGCGCGATTGGCCCTGCGAGCGGTACTTGTTCTGCCTCAACAGTATCGCTTTGTTTACTTATATTTTCTTGCGGTGTTGACCAGTCACTACCCGGCAAGCCAAGCATCCCGCCAAGAAGACCGCGTTCCGGCCGTGTCTCCACA
Source organism: Pseudomonadota bacterium (assembly GCA_039819545.1). Lineage (GTDB taxonomy): Bacteria > Pseudomonadota > Alphaproteobacteria > Caulobacterales > Parvularculaceae > CALLPQ01. The sequence continues at coordinate 21,577 of JBCBRS010000002.1, forward strand.
GCAATACGCCCGTGCGTACTAGAAATAACGACCACAAAACCATGGCGCACAGGCTTTGGCTTTTTGGGCTGCTTTTTTGGATAGTCTGCCGCGTTCCCCGCCGCCCAGGCGGCGCAAGCCCCGCGCACCGGGCACTGTGAACAAAGGGGCGTTTTCGGTCTGCAAACGCTCGCGCCAAGGTCCATGAGTGCTTGCGCAAAACAGCCATGGCGCGCGTGCGGCCAATAGCTTTGCGTCAACTGACGAAGAGCCGGTTTTGCACCGGGTAATGGCGCGTCATGGGCAAACAGCCGCGCAGTCACCCGCTCAATATTGCCATCTAGCACAATCGCGCGCTCGTCAAACGCAATGGCAGCAATCGCCGCAGCCGTGTATGCACCTACCCCCGGCAGCGTGAGCAGCTTTTCCTCCGTATCCGGAAAACGCCCATCAAACGTCTCCACAACTTGCTCTGCACAAGCATGCAGATTGCGCGCGCGCGCGTAATAGCCAAGACCAGCCCACGCCGCGAGAATATCTTCGCGCGGTGCACGCGCCATGTGGGCGACGGTGGGCCACCGGGCGAGAAATTCGTTAAAGCGCGGCGCGACGGTAGCAACCGTTGTCTGCTGCAACATGATTTCCGACAACCACACCCGGTAGGGGTCTGGCCTAACACCGGACAAACGCGCGGCAGGCGCCACCCGCCAGGGCAAGACCCGGGCATGGTGGTCATACCAATTGAGGAGCGCCGGGGCGATCTGCGCGCGCGACAGCGGATCTGCGACGGGCGCGTCGGTATCGGGCGATAAATCGAGGGCAGTTTGGTGAGCCATTACCGTCTGTGCTATCGACCCCCCATGAAAATGAAAAGAGGACGCGTGCGCACGCGCATTGATTGCGTGGCTGGTGCACCCTTCAGGACCTTGCATTGATGGCAACGAGAGCTCAACGCCGTGCGGCGCCCTCACTGGGGAATTATTCAAACCGCATTGTGCGCGGCCTTGCGCAGACCACCCACTATATGGACCCGGGCCTTGCCGAACGCTGGACCGAGATGGTTGGCCCCGAATTAGCCGCCCTTTGCCGACCGGGGCGACTTACCGGCAGCCCCGGCAGCGGGCGCAGCCTCGAAGTGATTGTGTCCAACGGCGCCGCCGCCACCCGCGTCACACTCCACCAAACCGATATTGTTGCCGCCGCCAACCGGGTTTTAGGGCCCAGCCAGGTGGCGCGCCTCACCATCCGCCAGAACACCAGTACCAGCGCGGATACGAACACGGGCGCAAACAAAGCCTCGCCCGCGCGAACAGACAGTGGGGGCGCCGCAAAACTGGCCGGTGTTCTTGATCGGTTTCGCCGGTCTTGATCCACCCCACATGCGCGCGGCCACGAGGCGGCGTGACAGCCGCGATGGTGCAGGATATAAGGACGATGAAAGTCATTGGCGCGAGGATGTGCCGCCGCCACAACCCGTTCAATCGTTCAATCAAGGTCGTCGTTATGAAACTGAATGCGTTCCCCTTCGCTGCCATGGCTGGTCTCGGACTTTTCATCGCCGGGTGCAGCGGCGCCGAAACCAAGGCGGCGGACCCTGCCAACGGTTCGGACCAAAATGCAGCCCTTGAAGCAGACCGCGCCCGCGACGGCGCCCTTGGCGATATGGTCCTTGGCAATCCCGACGCCAAAGTGACCCTCATCGAATATGCGTCATTTACCTGTGGTCACTGCAAAGGCTTCCATGAAACAGTCCTGCCCGGTTTGAAGGAACGGTTTGTGGAAACCGGCCAAGTCAAATTCATTTTCCGGGAAATGCCCACCGATCCGCAACAACTTTCCTATATCGCCTCGGTCCTCGCACGCTGTGCCGCCGACCGGGGCGGCGACGCGGCATTCTTCGCCGTCGCCGACGGGCTCTTCGCAAATCAGCGCCAATGGGCTTTTGGCAATGAGCCAAAACTCGAACTGCTCAAAATCACCAACCAGGTTGGGATGGACGAAGCGGCAATCGATACCTGTCTCCAGCGCCAGGAAATTGTTGACGTTATCAATGCCAATGTGACCGAGGCATCCGAGCGATTTGAAGTGCGCGGCACACCAAGCTTTGTGCTTAATGACGAGAAGCTAAACCCTGCCAATCTGAACGAGGCGCTAACCGCAGCCGTGGAAGCCGCGGGTGGCACCGTTCCGGCTGACCCCGCCGACAGCGACGCATCAGATAAAGAGCTCAAGACTGACCCCACCGATGAGACCGGCGACTAAACCGCTGTTCCAAACCGTTGGGGAAAAAAAGCCGAGGGGCCCACACGAGGGGCACTCGGCTTTTTTCTTGGTCATTTGGCAGAATCGGCAAGACATATGCCATCACTATCGATGCCGGGTTTGGTGAAAGCGGCCTCAGGATACGCGGCTCTATATACCTGTTTTTGAATGCTTTTTCTCTAAACCCCGGATATTTTGTTAACGGCACCTTGGTGGGGTAGACTATTGATGCTGAGCCACGGCGAGCGCCACTGCGCGACGTAAGGGGTCTTTGTCCGCTCTTCGCATACGCCAGTCTGGCCGCCAGCCATTTCGGGAAAAACGCGTGAAATTTACAAACATTCGCATGACCGGCTTCAAAAGCTTTGTGGAGCCCACAGATTTTGAAATCCATAACGGGCTTACGGGCATTGTGGGGCCCAATGGGTGCGGTAAATCCAATGTGCTGGAGGCACTGCGCTGGGTCATGGGCGCCACGTCGGCAAAGGCCTTGCGCGGCGAAGGTATGGACGCGGTGATTTTTTCCGGCACCACCATGCGCCCCGCCCGCAACTGGGCGGAGGTCACGCTCACCCTCGACAATTCCGACCGCACCGCGCCCGCAGAGTATAATGAAAACGAGACCATCGAAATCACACGGCGGATCCTGCGCAAGGAAGACGGATCGCAATCAATCTATTCCGTGAACGGCAAAGAAGTCCGCGCCAAGGATGTGCAGCTCTTTTTTGCCGACGCTTCGTCCGGTGCCAACTCCCCGGCACTGGTCCGCCAGGGCCAGGTTGCGGAACTGATCAATGCCAAGCCGCAGAACCGGCGCCGCCTGCTCGAAGAAGCGGCTGGCATTACCGGATTGCATACGCGTCGCCACGAAGCGGAACTGCGCTTGCGCGCCGGTGAGACCAATCTTGAACGCCTTGACGATGTGATGGGCGAATTGGAAACCCAGAAAACAGCGCTCGCCCGACAAGCACGCCAGGCAACACGCTATCGCAACCTGTCAGGCGATATCCGCCGGGCCGAAGCCATGGCGGCCTATCTGCGCTGGTCCGATGCAACGCAAGGCGCAAAGGCGGCCCACCGCGATCTGGGCGAGATCGGCGATCTGCTGGAAGAAACCGCCCTGGCCGCCACAAAGGCCAGTACCGCGCGCGAGGACGCGCAACAGGCGCTGGACCCTCTGCGCATGCACGAAGCCGAAGCGGGGGCGGCGCTTCACCGGCTAAGCGTTGCGCGCGAAAACCTTGATGATGAGGCACGGCGGGCAACCGCAAACCTTGATCGGCTTACCGACGAAATAGCGCGCCTCACCAGCGATACGGAGCGGGAAAAAACGCTCCTCTGTGATGCCGATGAGGCCATTGCCGCGCTGGAGCGCGAAGAGGCGGGCCTGCGTCAGCGTGAGGCAACCGAAACCGACCGGCTGGACGCGGCCACACGCACCATGACCGCCGCAGTTGAAGCGCAAAAATCACTGGAAGAGGCCTTCGATAGAACCAACCGCGAAAACGCAGAGTTTGAAGCGCGGCGCCAGACCCTCACCACCCGGATCAATCAGGCCCGCGCGCAGATCGAGCGGATCAGTCGCCAGATCACAAGCCTTGAAGAAGAGCGCCAGCGCATTGCGCCCAACGCGGCGGAAGCAGAAAAGCTGAACGCGGCCAAGACCGCCTTTGCCAAGGCCGGTGAGGCCATGGCGCTTGCCGAGACTGCACAGCAACGCGCTGAGCAGGAACGCTCAGCCGCTGAAGCTGCTGAACTTGCCGCGCGCGGGCCCCTGCGCCAGGCAGAACAGGCCCACGGCGAAGTCATTGCCGAGCGCGATGCCTTGCAAAAACTCCTCAGTGATCATGGCAGCGAATGGCCAGCCCTGATCGAAGAGATTGATGTGGAGCCGGGTATGGAAAATGCCCTGGCCGCGGCCCTGGGCGATGATCTGAATGCGTCAACCGACACGCGCGCACCCTCCCATTGGTCAGCGGTCGGACAAATTGCTGGACAGATTGTTGAAAAGGATGCCTTGACTGGGGCGAGCCTGCCCACCGGTACCATGGCCCTTAACCGATATGTGAAGGCGCCCCCTGCCCTTGCCCGCCGCCTGAATACTATCGGTGTGGTGGCGCGTGAAAAGGGTGATCGCCTCGCCGACACGCTCAAACCCGGCCAGCGGCTGGTTTCGCGCGAAGGCGATTTGTGGCGTTGGGACGGGCTTGTGGTGCGAGCCGAAGCGCGCACGGCAGCGGCCATCCGCCTTGAACAACGCAACCGTCTCTATGCACTGGGCGCAGAAATTGCGGAAAAAGAGACCGCTCTAACGAGGGCAAAAACCCACCACGAGGAAACCGTGGAGGCTTTCGGCAAAAGCCGGTCCCTCGCCGAGGAAGCAGCCGCCGCCTTTGCCGCCGCCCGGCGCCATGGGGAGGCATGCCGCACAAGCCTGACGCACCTTGAAAAAGCATTTGAACGCACGTCGGCACGCATCACCAATATTGACGAAAATCTTATCCAGCGCCGCGAAGAAAAGCAGCATGCTGATGACGAGCGCGCAACCCTGGCACAAGAGCAGGAAAGTTTGCCTGACGGTACCGCCTTGCAGACCGCCGTGTCGCAAGCGCGCGATGCCCTGTCGCGAGCACGTACGCAGGCGAGTGAAGCGCGCGCCGCCCATGGGGATCTGACCCGTGAAGCAAAAATGCGGACCGATCGTCTTTCGGAACTGGGCCGCGAGCGGGGCGTTTGGGCGACCCGCCAGGAAACGGCGCGCACGCGCATTGGCACAATTGAAGAACGCCTCAACGCCGTTCGCACCGAGCATGAGGCCGCAAAGGATGCGCCCGCCGCCATCGACGATAAACGCAAGACACTCCTGACCCAGATTGGTGAAGCGGAAACCGCCCGCAACACCGCCGCCGACCGGCTCGCCGAAGCCGTAAACGCCGCCCAGCAGCTGGACAAGGCCGCCCGCCTGGCCGAAGAAGCCGCCAGCGAAGCCCGCGAGGCCCGCGCGCGGCTGGAGGCGCAAGCCGAAGCTGCCGACGCCCGTGTGGAAGAAGCAACACAGCTGGCACACGAAAGCTGTGATGCCGCGCCCGAATCGCTTCTCGAAATCGCCGAGCATAAAGACGACAAACCCCTGCCAGAACGCGAGCAGATCGACCGCAAGTTAGAACGCTATAAACGCGAGCGGGAAAATCTCGGCGGGGTTAATCTGCGAGCTGATGAAGAGCTGCAGGACGTGGCGACACGACTGGAGGAGTTCACTGTCGAGCGCGAAGACTGCGAGGCGGCAATCAAGAAACTGCGCGGGTCAATTTCCAGTCTGAACCGCGAAGCCCGCCAGCGTCTCCTCGATGCATTCGAGACCGTAAACACGAATTTCTCCCGGTTGTTCACAGCGCTTTTCAATGGCGGGCAAGCCGAACTTCGCCTCGTCGATGCGGAAGATCCGCTGGAGGCCGGCCTTGAAATCTACGCATCGCCCCCGGGAAAGAAACTTACGTCCATGTCGCTGATGTCCGGCGGAGAACAGGCGCTGACCGCAACCTCGCTTATCTTTGCGGTCTTTATGGCAAACCCGGCGCCGGTCTGTGTCCTCGATGAGGTTGACGCACCGCTTGATGACGCAAACACAGAACGGTTTTGCACCATGCTCCACGAAATGGCGCGCGAGACCGACACCCGCTTTATCGCCATCACTCACCACCCACTCACCATGTCGCGCATGGACCGTCTCTTCGGCGTGACCATGATTGAACGCGGTGTCTCCCAGCTTGTCTCGGTTGACCTGTCCCATGCGGAGCAATTGGCCGCGGCGGAGTAGGAAAGCCCCTAACGGCTTGCCGTCGCCCCCTCATCAATGACAACAACGAGCCGCTTGATCGGCCGAGTGCTTATGGGCGGTGAGCGGTGGAGGAGTTCCATCGCCTGGAATTGAGCACTCACTGACGAGAACGGCCACGCTTTACCGGTAAGCAGGATTGGGCAGCCAGTGGGAACGGTCAAAATCTGCGTCGGCGTGGTTTTGGGGCGCCCTATACCATATTCAGTACCAGGACCATCATAGGTACAGATTAGGCGCCCTCTGACCGTATCGCGGTGAAATTTAGTACAGGCGTTATCATTGATACCCTCCACCCGGATCGTAACCCTATCAATCGCCAGAATGGCGGCGATGATCCGCCCGTTCCCCACCCTTATCGCACTGCCATGCGTGATAATATCACGACAATTCTGCTTTTCTCCGCCACACCAACAGGGACGCCCCATGGGTCGCGACTTTTCCTGCATATTTTTAGCAACCAAGATGGCTCAAAAATCGAAAAAGCTTGGAGAAAATGACCGATATCGCTTCCCTTTCGTGGGTAAAAATTTGGAAAACTTGGAGGCCATTTGCAATGACAAAAACCAAAAACCGGTATGCGAATGCACCGAAAAATGCCGACTATACGATCGATCAGGCATGGGAGAGTTATTCGGCGGAAGAACATGATCGGTGGGATCGTTTGTTTGTCCGGCAACGCCAGGTCCTCAATGGCAGGGCGTGTACGGAATTTTTGGAAGCCATGGAAGCGTTGCAGCTGTCTGACAAGGGGGTTCCGCATATGGAACGCCTGTCTGATCGGTTGGAAGCGAAAACCGGTTGGCGCGTTGTTCCTGTTGCCGACCTTGTTCCTGACGATGTCTTTTTTGACCATCTGGCAAACAAGAGATTCCCTGCTGGCGCCTTCATTCGCCCTCAGGCGGAATTTGATTACCTTGAAGAGCCCGACATTTTTCATGATATTTTTGGGCATGTGCCCATGCTGGCCAATCCAACCTTTGCTGAATTTATGGAAGCTTACGGAAAAGGCGGACAGAGAGCCCTTAGGCTAAATCAACTACACCATCTCGCGCGTCTTTATTGGTATACGGTTGAATTCGGCCTTATACAAACAGATGAGGGCTTGCGCATCTATGGTGCCGGTATTGCGTCGTCACCAGATGAAAGTCGATTTAGCCTTGAAGACACGTCACCGAACCGGATTGGCTTTAACCTCGACCGGATCATGCGGACGAAATATATCATCGACGATTTCCAGCAGACCTATTTTGTCATCGACAGTTTCTCTTCCCTACTCGATACCTGTTACGCAGATTTTGGTGACGTCTATGACCGCGTCAAAGGCACAACAGATTTTGAAGCCAATTGCGTTGTGGAAGGAGATAACATCCTTCATCGCGGCACACTTGCCTATTTTCAAAATCGGTTGAGCAACAACCAAAAACTGATGACAAGCAATACCGGCCACCCCGCGCCCTAGGGTGCACCCGAAGAGTTTGTTTGTAGGACAGAGACAGGCTTTGTTTCCGGACTACCGAATAGCGCGTGTAGGCCCAGCCAGCGAGAAATTCAGTATTTTATAGGCCAACTTTGCTGCGAGGAAGTTTGGCCCGTGGAAACCTTCAATGGGCGCCAGCTCATTGATATCTGCGCCGACGATGGCACCGATATTTGCCGCCGCGCGGATGATCGCCATGGCATCATCCCAGAAAAGCCCGCCAGGTTCCGGCGTCCCTGTGGCGGGCATGACGGAGGCGTCGAAACCATCGAGATCAAAGGTCAAATAAATCGGGCGTTTATTTAGGGGCGCGACAATATTTTCCACATTCCACGCAGGTCTATCCTTACCCCAATGGATAGTAATGCGATGGCGATTGCCCTCAAAAAACGGTATCTCCTCAGCAGAAATATTCCGGATACCAACGGACACGATGGAAACGGTGGGGTGATCAAGCACCCGGCGGATGGCCGAGGCATGGGAGAAGTGTTCCCCCTCATACCCGTCACGCAAATCCGCATGGGCATCAAAATGCAGGATGATCAGATCCTCAAAGCGATCCAGAAACGGGCGGATCGCCCCGGGCGTAATTGCATGCTCCCCGCCAAAGACTATGGGAAAGCGATCTGCATCCAGAACAGCCCGCGTTTGCCCCTCAAGACCCTCAAGGGCAGTTGGAATATCCGATGGAATATCCGCAGGCTGAAGGGTTGCAACGCCATAATCGCGAAAGGGCTCGCGCCAGAATTCCTCATCAAACAGTTCAACCTGATGGCTCGCTTCAATCATGGCAGCAGGACCGTTTGCGGTACCACCGCCATAGGAAACTGACGCTTCCAATCCGTAGGGAATGACAACGGCCCGGGCATCTTCAGGTTTGCCCGCATCATCAGCGGACAGGCCAAGAAACCCCTCGGCAGCGGGCATGTAAGACAGGGACATTGACTTTACCGATCAAACAGTTTGGCAAATTTGCGCGGTGTACGGTTTTTCCAGGAACCGCGATGATAGGCATCGGACGCCAAGAGCGGCACCACGGACGCTGCCTCGGCAAAGACCATTTGCTCAAAGGTGGTCTCGACCTTTCCCCAGCTTGCCGCCTCTTTCAGCGTTGAGGAAGAACATGCACCATCGCGCACGTCCGCCACGGTGATCTGTACGGCATATTTATGCATCTCGGCTTCCTTGCCGAGAATTTCAGCACAAACCACCGTGTCTTGAACGAAGTTCTTTGGCACCCCGCCACCAATCATGAGAAGGCCTGTTCGACCTGCCGCCAGTTTCACATCGGTCAGTTCCCGAAAATCAGCAACGCTGTCGATGGACACATGCTTACCGGGATTTTCAACCTGATGCTTCACAAGACCAAAACCAGCCGAGCAATCGGAAAACGCCGGCACAAAAATCGGCACCTCCATATCGTAGCAAGTCTCAATGAGGGAGCCGTCTTTTTTCTTATTGTCTTTAAGCCAGCGGCCCATCTCGTGAATAAATTCGCGTGAGGAATAAGGGCGTGGTTCAAGGCCTTGCGCGATTTCATAAATCGTATGGTCACAGGCCTGTAGCTCTTCTTCATCAATGTAGGTGTCGTAAATGCGATCTATGTAAAGATCGCGCAGCACGGTATCATCAACACTGTCCGCAGCTTGATAATGGCGGTAGCCGAGCGCCTCTAGAAAATCCATATCAACGATGGAGGCACCAGTTGCGACCACCGCATCCACGAGGCCATATTTCACCAGGTCACGGTAGACATGCATGCATCCGCCCGCAGATGTGGAGCCGGCAAGGGTAAGGATCACCGACGCGTCAGGATCGCTGACTGCCATCTGAAAAATTTCCGACGCCCGCGCAAGGTCGCGGGCAGTGAACGACATCTTGCCCATGGCCTCAATGATGGGGCGGGCGTCAAAGCTCGTTATATCGATATGCTCGACCGGCGCGTTGAGAAGCTCGGCCTTTGTGTTTGCGGTATTGGTCATGATTGTCTGCTCTTTGATGAAAGGGGTTCGAGGGCGCGCGCGCCGGCACTCCGGCGGTTGGAGGGGGCGGCGGGCTGGAGCGCTGTGGCAAGGCCCGCATCTTCGATAACGATGGTGCGCGTACCATAAAAGCCGTTAAATCGCGTTGCCATGACCTGACCATAAGCCCCAAGATTGTGGATCTCGATCCAGTCGCCTTCTCGCGCACTGTCAGGCAGCATGAATGGCCCGTCCATGCGGTCAATACTGTCACAGGTTGGTCCAAAAAACCGGAACGCGGTTTGCGGCTGGTCGCGATGATCCCCCAAAGATACGAAGGGGCCATAGCGATCTGTATAAAGACTGACGGGGTAACGCCATCCGCACGTACCCGCATCAAAGAGCGAGCCGTAGGTCCCCTCATTCAAATAGAGATCGCGGCCCTTGCGCAACTCAATGCGCGTAAGCGTTGACCCGGCCTCAGCGACGAGCGCGCGGCCAGGTTCCGCAAGCATCGGCGTTGTCGCAAATCCATGGGTACACCGCGCCGCTTCAATTGCCGTGAAATAGGCCGACCAATCGGGGCACGCCATGCCCGGATAAGCGACGGGAAAACCGCCGCCCACATCAAGACTTGCGAGGCTGACGCCCGCCGCATCAATCAGCACGCGTACCGCCGCAATTGCCTCACCATAGGCGACCGGAGACAGACATTGGGACCCCACATGGAAGGTCGCACCGAGCCCCGCGCGCGTGGCCGCAACACGGTTCAGCAGGGTAACCGCAGCCTTTCCCCGGGTCCCAAACTTACCCGTTAGCGGCATCGCCGCCGCATCATGGCCGCCTGCTTCTGAAAGGCTGATTCGCACATGCACGGTTAATTCCGACAGATCACCGATCACGTCTTTCATTTTGGCGAGCTCTTCTGCGCAATCCACCGCGAAGTGACGCACACCCGCCGCAAAGGCCGCCGCGATGGTGCCGCGCGATTTGACCGGATGCATCAGGTACAGCGTAGCCTCGGGCAATACGGCGCGCACGGCTGAAATTTCTCTCTGCGAGGCAACGTCGAAGTGACGAACACCGCTCTGCCATAAGGTTTGCAGAACCAGGGGGTGGGGGTTTGCTTTGACTGCATACAAAATATTGGCATCAAGCCCCGTAAGAAAGCGTTTGGCCTGATTTTCAATAACCGCCGGGTACAGAACATAGAGCGGATCGTCGCTGGCCTCGTGGGACAGGGCGTGGGTAATGTCCCGGTACCGCGCAAAGGGTGCATCACCGTGGGCGGTGATTGAGCCTGGGCGGGCGGACGGCGCGTGAGACTTATAAACCATGGCAGAAAGACCGGTGGCCGGTTCCCTGAAAACAAAAAAATCGAGAAAGGACGAGAATTGATCAGACTACGTTCAAACACCGGGTTTCGGTGCGGTTCGCTGCGATCATCATGCGTGGGGTGCGGCGGGACTAGGCCCGCTTCGGCATGGAGTGTTCCGCAATTGCGGCCATACAATCCAGATGCTTCGGGGAGAGAAACTGATCAAAATAGCGCGAACACCGCACATCAAGGCCCGCAAAAAGGCGCACCACAACCCGGCGCGCAATACGCACCGTTTTTGTCAGGTTGAGCGGTGTTATGGTGACAAAAGCCAGCACGCGATCGGTTCCAGTTTTTCCGGGATGCCTGAAAGTCCAGCGCGCTTTAATCTGGAAGCCCCGCCAACGCAAGAGGGAAAATCGAAGTCCGCCAGTGCCTACCGGGTCCCTTTTGCAACTAACGCAATCTCAAAAAGCGTCGGCCAGTTTTTGCCCGTGACGAACAAGCGGTCCTCGCTTGGCATATAGGCAATTCCGTTTAGGACATTTTCCTTACCGGTCTTGCGACGCATGCGGCTGACTTCGGCGGCAGGCAGGATCCCGGCCAGATCAATCAGGCCGGTGACGGTGCCGGTATCGGGGTCGATGACGGCGATCCAGTCCTCCTGCCACAGATTAGCAAAGATCCGCCCGCGCACCCATTCAAGCTCATTGATATTGCGGATGCGCGCGCCCTTCAGCGTGACGATCACGGCGCGTTCTTCCTCCATGGTTGGCGGTGAAATGAATCGCAACCGGGGGGTGCCGTCACTCATGATAAGGTGCACCCCATTGCTGGTCAGGCCCCACCCCTCCCCGCCATAAGAAAAGGTGTCAATTTCATCGAGGGTCCGTGCATCGGAGATAAAGCCCTTCCCCGCGCGCCAGGTGAGGCTGTAGATTTTATCGTCAATCGCCGCCGCCCCCTCCCCGAAATAGATATCATCAAGGGCGCGCGAAACGCTGGCATTGCCGCTCGCCAGATCAACCTGGCGCAAGGTCGACGCGCCATTAAGCCCCGTCGTTTCGTAGAGCGTGCCTTCGTGGAAGAATAAGCCTTGCGTAAACGCACCCTCGTCATGGGGATAGGTTGCCACAACCTCATACCCGTAAAGATGGACGGTCCCCGCCGCTGGCTTATCAAGCCGCAGGGCAGTCGTTGCCCCGGCGCCGTCTTTGGCCAGGGAAACACCGTCATCTGTCTCGGCCGCCGTGTCGCTGCTCGCGGCGCTACACGCGGCTACCATCAGGCAGATGATCAATAGCCCGGCGGCTCGCGCTATATGGGACAAAAAGCTTGCCATCATTCGTCTCCCATCCGCCTCCTTATGGGCGCACATCTCATTCACGTCCTTTTGATACAGCCTACCCCGCTATCCAAACAGGTACAAAGGCTGATGCACGCCAAAGGCTCGCCAATGCCGCGCGGCTACGAGACTAGGCCCCGTCATGCGTCCGCGGGGGCTCTTGTGGGTTATCCCGGTGCGTTCTAGATACGCTCTTCATAACGGACTCAAAAATTCCCCCCTTTTCGGATAAGGAACACCCCCATGAAAACCCGCGTATTGATCCTCGGCTCCGGCGCTGCGGGCCTGACCGCTGCCATCTATACCGCCCGCGCGGGCCTGAACCCTGTTGTTGTCCATGGTCTGCAACCGGGTGGGCAAATGACCATCACAACCGAGGTTGAGAACTATCCGGGCTTTGCCGATGTCATTCAGGGCCCATGGCTTATGGACCAAATGCAAAAGCAGGCAGAACATGTGGGCACAAAAATGGTCGCCGATCTGATCACCGATGTGGACCTGTCCAAACGGCCCTTTACACTCACCGGTGACGGCGGCGAGACCTACGAAGCCGACAGCCTGATTATCGCCACAGGCGCGCAAGCCAAATGGCTTGGTCTGCCGTCCGAAGAGAAGTTTCAAGGGTTTGGCGTTTCGGCTTGCGCCACCTGTGATGGGTTTTTCTATCGCGGCAAAAATGTTCTGGTGGTGGGCGGCGGTAACACCGCCGTGGAAGAAGCCCTCTATCTCTCAGGGCTCGCAGGCAAGGTCACCCTCGTTCACCGCCGCGATAATCTGCGGGCGGAAAAAATCCTTCAAGATCGCCTGTTTGGTAAAGAGAATGTGGAGGTGATCTGGGATCATACGCTCGATGAAATCCTTGGCGATGATAACCCGCCGGGCGTTACCGGTGCGCGGATCAAACATACGGGCACCGGCGAGACCCGGGACCTTTCCGTAGACGGTGTCTTCATCGCCATTGGCCACCAGCCCGCCACCGCTCTGTTTACGGATAAATTGCCGATGAAACCCGGCGGCTATCTCGTCACCGAGCCGGACTCCACCAAAACTGATATCCCCGGCGTTTTCGCAGCCGGCGATGTGACAGATGATATCTACAGACAAGCCGTCACCGCAGCCGGCATGGGCTGTATGGCCGCGCTTGAGGTGGAGAAATTATTGGCTGCTGAAGAGGGTCAGCATGAGGCGCTTCGCGCCTCGTAGGGCGGGGTGAACCCCGCTAATCATGCGCGCTCGGCAAGGTGAATCGGTCTCCATTCCTCCGGCGGAACATTGACATGACTGAGCCCAATATTGGATCCTCGCACAAGTAAAGTGGCGGGGTAAACCCCACCCTACACGGCGGAGCCGCCTACTTCAGCGGCGAACAAGTTCGCCGCGCCTACCACCGGGCGGCTTATTGGAAGGAGCGTGTGGAAATGACGGAATGGTGTGCGGGGGAAGTGTTGAATTTCGTTCGATAATTGGAGTTTCTATTGAGCCTGTAAGCCTTCGCAGAGCAATTCGAAGGCAGATGGTTCGTCGCTTTCCATTCCAGTAAATTTGTCAAAAGCCGAAAACGTCTTCTGCAAATACTTCGCCGAAAGATAGAGCCAATGTGCATCAGGTTCGAACTCTCTCACTATCCCTACTTTGTGATAGCGGTGGGAAGGGTTTTCGCAGTATGCAGTATTGGCCCTACCGATGTGCGCCCAACTTGAATGCACAGTCGCACTAAATGGCTGATAGACAAAATTGTAGAAGTCTAAACAGTCTGCTTCTTCGGCCATCTTCCGTGTACTAATTCCAGACCAACTTCCAAGATTCACTTCTACTAAATCTTCAACTCGTTGTGAATGAAGCCAGCTTTCTAGATGCTCTAGATAAGCGATTTGCCCCTTTTTTTCATCTTCATTCGGTTCCGTTTCCAGCTGGTTCTTCCGATGCGCAATTTCGAGTTTGATCTGTCCAATTCCATCCTCGATAAACTTTTCCGAACGTTTTTCAGGATCGGCAACGATCCACGCAAGCGCTATGAAGACGTCTGCCATAGCCCTGAGCAGCAATGGAGCGGTATTAGGATTCCAAGCAGGCGGAATTAACGACATGTCTAAGGCGAGCGTAAGCTGTCGAGCGAGAAGTGCGCTTACTACTTCGTGTTTCTCAATCCGATTGAGGTCAAACTCCCACTTATGCAATCTACTTTCGAACTCTTTCTTCGCTGCTGCCCGATAGCGAAAAATGAGACTTCCAAATGGGTCTTCAGGTGCTTCTCCATCACTTTCGGTCATATTTTCCAGTATGCATTTTCCATGTTTTGCTACGGCGGACCAGAATTCGTCTAACCATGCCAGATGCGAGGGATCTCTTTCTTCGGGACCTTCTTCAGCCAAGAACATAGGAATTGCTGCCCGGAATGATGAAGCGGCAGCCCTCGAAGCATCCGTATCTGGATAGTCTGCGATATTATCAAAATCTCGGCGCTGTTTTTCTGCCAACTCTTTCGTGAGGATAATCTTGCCCTGGCAGAGGCCAGTGTACATAGCGACTGACATGACAATAGCAGCCTCACGGCTGTGGCGGTCATAGAGCTTTTGTAGCCGTTTCCCACAATCGAATGACTTCCCCTCAATCTCAATTTCACCTGCAGCAAATGCAAGAGGGTGAGAAGGTACCAAAGCCGACAACGGCCTCAACGCTTCCCCTATCCGAGACTTGCTGCTTTCGTCGAAACTGTCCCAAAGTTGGGTTCGCTCATCATCGGTGAGTTTTGAGAACGAACTAGCCCTTGCAAACAACGGTTTCGGATCAGAGCCACAAATCTCTGACGCCGACATAGCGAGGCTGTTACACAATTCGACTCCTGAATGCTCCCCAAAACGTTCTATGATTAGGGCAATCCATAGAAACTCAGGCACCAATTCTCTTGCCCAAGAATATGGAGAATATCCTCCACCAAGTGCATGGATGAGTGGGGGTATCAGCTTCTTCTTGTGTCGTTTGTGGTCTGATAAAACCTGCTTCTTGTTTTCTATCATTTTGCAGAATGCGCACCTTGTTGAAAGTCATGGGCAAAATTGCAATTGGTCCTGATTCCAACAGATACGATAGTGAACCAAAACCTATATCCGCCTTTCTCGACGAACTACTGATTTCAGATAGTCCTCTAGTTCATGTTCTATCCACACACTTCGCCGCCCAATGTGAATGGGTGAGGGAAATGGGTGATCTTCATCTTTGATCAGTTGGTAGACGAGCGAGCGGCTGATAGATGTGCGATCAAGCATGAGGCGCTTCGCGCCTCGTGGGGCGGGGTGAACCCTGCACTACGCGGCGGAGCCGCCTACTGCGCTTAATGCACCCTACGTTTGCTTTTAGCGCGTCACCCCAAATTTCCGGTCCCGCCGTGCCTTAAGTGATGCTTCAATGCGGGCGAGCAGTTGTTCCCGTTTCTCTCTGATATCAGGAGAGGCTTTCTTTATGGATCGCTCCAGCCGGGATCTTGCCGCTAGCAGTTCGCGGTAGGACATGGCGCCCAGGTCCCATTTGGGGTTGAGGTTGCGTTGGGGCATGACGCGGCCTGATTAAATTAACCCTGCAAGCGGGCTGGATGGGTCGGCGTATTTTTTCTTCTGCATACGCCCCGCCAGATACGCCTCACGCCCGGCGATAACGGCGTGTTTCATGGCGCTGGCCATTAAAATGGGGTCGCGCGCCTCGGCGATAGCGGTATTCATCAGCACACCATCAACGCCAAGCTCCATCGCCATGGTGGCGTCAGACGCGGTGCCAACGCCCGCATCAACGATGACGGGTACGGATGATTGCTCAACGATCAAGCGGATATTGACCGGGTTTTGAATACCCAAGCCAGAGCCAATGAGCGAGCCCAAGGGCATGATCGCGCAACACCCCGCATCTTCCAGCTTGCGCGCATAGACCGGATCATCGGAGCAATAGACCATCACGTCAAAACCATCCTTGATCAGGATTTTTGCCGCGCGCAAGGTTTCTTCCATATCGGGGTAAAGGGTTTTCTGGTCGGCCAGCACCTCCAGCTTGACGAGGGACCAGCCCCCCGCCTCGCGCGCGAGACGCAAAGTGCGCATGGCATCATCGGCGGTAAAACACCCGGCCGTATTCGGTAGGTAAGTAAACTCTTCCGGGCTCAGATAATCGACCAGCATCGGCTGATCAGGATCGGTAACATTGACCCGGCGCATGGCCACCGTGACCATCTGCGCCCCCGCCGCGCGCGCCGCCGCCGCATTCTGCGCATAGTCTGCATATTTGCCCGTACCCACAATCAAGCGGGAGGCAAATGTGTGCCCGGCAATGGTCAGCGGCTCATCAATAAGCGTTTCGGGAGACGTTTTCTGAGTAGGGGTAGAACTTGACATGGGTGGGAACACATTTGTTGAGCGAAGGAACGACGTCACGCAATGAGAAGGGGCAGAGTATTATCCCCCGCCCACAAACTGGACAATCTCAATACGATCACCAGCCTGGAGCGCGGTTTGCGCAAACTGTGATTTCGGCACGATTTCAAGATTGCGCTCCACAGCAACTTTGCGGGGCGCAATCCCGATTTCCGTGAGGAGATCAGTAATACTTGCGGCCTCGTCAATGGCGCGTGGTTCACCGTTTAATCGGATTTCAATCATGTTCTGCTTGTGTCCGTTTTGCTCTCAGGCGAGCCGTCCCCATTTGCGCTGGGGCGGCGGTGCCGTCTATGGCTTGCCCTATAGCTACGCACGCACTTGACGCCAGACAAGCGGGCATAAAGGAAAGATCATGGCGAACCGCAAAATATTTGTGCTGAATGGGCCGAACCTGAACCTTCTGGGCCAGCGCGAGCCCGAAATCTACGGCACAACATCCCTCAGCGACATTGAGACAGGCTTGCGGCAGCGGGCCGAGCAGGTGGGCTATAGTCTTGATTTTCGCCAGACCAATGGGGAAGGGACCCTTGTGGATCAGGTGCAAGAAGCCATGACCGATGGCGCCGGGCTTATTATTAATCCCGGTGCTTATACCCATACGTCTATCGCCCTGCGCGATGCGCTCGCCGCGTTGTCGATCCCCGTTATTGAGGTCCATTTGTCGAATATTCACGCGCGTGAGGCGTTTCGGCAGACCTCCCACGTCTCCCCGGTCGTCACAGGCGTCATCTGCGGGCTGGGCGCGCAAGGCTATGCCAGGGCCCTTGACGCCCTTTGCGCGCTTATGCGCTGACCGACACACACGCCCAGCGTATGGTTCTAAACAGACTTATGTCACGAACGGGAGCTGCGCGCCCATCCGGGTGGTTGCGTTCTCGACAAGCCCTGCGCAACGGCCTAAAGGGGGCACAATGCAAAAATAAGGTCGTCAATGGCTGAGAAAAAGACATCTTCACCGTCGGTGGAAGCCCAATGGATACGCGAGCTCGCCACAATCCTTCAGGATACTGGCCTGACGGAAATTGAGCTTGAACAAAATGACATGAAACTGAGGGTTGCCCGCCAGGTCGCGCCCATGGCCATGAGTGTGCCAGCGCCAGCACCGATGGCTGCCCCTGCCCCAACACCGGCATCGGCATCGGCGCCAACTTCAGCACCGGCGCCAACTTCAGCACTGGCGCCAAGCGCAGATGTACCAGCAGGTGCGGTAAAATCACCGATGGTTGGCACGGTCTATCTTGCCCCCTCTCCCGGAGCGCCCAATTTTGTAAAAATGGGCGACACGGTCCAAGAGGGCCAAACTATCATGATCGTCGAAGCCATGAAAACCATGAATCCGATCACGGCCCCTCAATCAGGCAAGGTCACTGCCATCCTCGTCGGCGATACCCAGCCGGTAGAATTTGACGAGCCTCTGCTTGTGATTGCCTGAATAGACTCTGTCGCTGTCCCCGGGGCGATAAGCGCTCCTTTCGCAAGGGCGCCCGAAAGCCATGTTTGAAAAAGTCCTGATAGCCAATCGCGGTGAAATTGCCCTGCGCGTTCATCGTGCGTGTAAAGAACTTGGCATTGCCACCGTGGCGGTGCACTCCACCGCCGACGCGAACGCCATGCATGTACGGCTCGCCGATGAAAGTGTCTGTATTGGCCCGCCTGCCCCGCGCGACAGCTATCTCAATATTCCCGCGATCATCTCAGCCGCCGAAATTACCGGCGCCGACGCGATCCATCCGGGCTACGGCTTTTTGTCCGAAAATGCGCGGTTTGCAGAAATCGTAAAAGCCCACGGCATAACCTTTATTGGTCCGTCTGCCGATCATATCCGCGTCATGGGCGACAAAATTGCCGCCAAAGAAACCGTGGGCAGCGTTGGCATCCCGCTGGTCCCAGGCTCCGCCGGGGCGCTTGTGGATATTGATCAGGCGTGGACCGAAGCGGACAAAATCGGCTACCCGGTTCTTGTCAAGGCTGCCTCAGGCGGGGGCGGGCGCGGAATGAAGGTTGCCGCCACGTCAGGCGACCTTGCCGAAGCCATGGCCACCGCTCAAAGCGAAGCCAAGGCCGCTTTTGGTGACGACAGCGTTTATCTGGAAAAATACCTGTCAACGCCGCGTCATATCGAAATCCAGATTATTGCCGATGCCCACGGCAATGTGGCACAACTCGGTGAGCGCGATTGCTCCTTACAAAGACGACACCAGAAAGTCCTTGAAGAAGCGCTCTCACCTGTTCTGACCGCGCAGGAGCGCGAGAAAATCGGCAAGATCGCCCGCAATGCGGTATTAGAGCTTGGCTATCTAGGCGCCGGGACCATCGAGTTTCTCTACGAGAATGGAGAGTTCTACTTCATTGAGATGAATACTCGCATTCAGGTTGAACATCCTATTACCGAACAGGTGACGCGTATCGATTTGATCCGTGAGCAGATCAGAGTTGCCGCAGGAAAAACCCTAAGCTTTTCGCAGGAAGACGTCGCTTTCAACGGGCATGCTATCGAATGCCGGATCAATGCGGAAAATCCGGAAACATTCCGCCCATCACCGGGGGAGATTACCTACTTCCATGCACCGGGTGGACCGGGTGTACGATTCGATTCAGCGATCTATACGGGGTACAAGATCCCGCCTTACTATGATTCAATGGTTGGTAAGCTGATCGTCTTTGGAGACGACCGTGCCCATTGTATCGCGCGGTTGCGCCGGGCGTTGAGTGAAATGGCGCTGACAGGCGTTGAAACCACCCTGCCGCTGTTTATCGACCTCCTCGAAGAAAAAGACTTTCAGGCGGGGAATTACCACATACACTGGCTTGAAGAATGGCTGGCGCGCAAAGCGGCCGCGGCCTAATCAACGTTTTATCGCAAAGTTGGCATTTGCGGGCCCCGGCGCCCACAAAGACAGCGGCCAATCCTTGAATTTCCCGGCAGAATCCGCATCATTCGCGCCGGGGACAATCTGTTGGCGCGCGCGCCCGTGCGGGTCGTTTAATCAACCCATCTGGAGAATACCATTGCAGACACTGTTAAAAGCCACCACCGCGCTGGCAGCCCTCATGACCGTGGCCGTTGCCGGGTGTAGCGGGGAAAAATCAGCGCCAACCGACAAAGCCGATAACGCTGGGACAAACGACACCTCAATTAACGCGCCTGAAAACACAGCCTCAGCAACCGCGGCAGCCCCCCAGGCTACCAACGGACCAGAACTGGGGAGCTTTGGTGTCAAAACCGAGGACATGGACCTGTCGGTGGCCCCAGGCGATGACTTCTTCCAGCATGTGGGCGGCAAATGGATGGATAGCTTTGAAATGCCATCTGACCGTTCCTCCTACGGATCGTTTACGGTTCTTGCTGAACGCTCCGAACAACGCGTACGTAGCATCATCGAAGACGCCGCCAGCGCCAATGCCAAAGCGGGCTCGGTCGAGCAAAAGATCGGGGACTATTTTGCAAGCTATGTGGATGTTGACGCCATCAACAGCGCAGGGTTAGCGCCCATCGCCGATGACCTTGCCTATATCGAGGCGATTAAAACCAAAGGCGACGTGGCAAGAGCGTTTGCACGGATTGATCTGCCTGCCGCTTCCCCGATTGCACCCTTCGTATCGGTCGATGCCAAACGGCCTGAGCAGTATACGGTCTATCTGACCCAGTCCGGTCTCGGCATGCCGAACCGCAACTATTATCTCGACGACAAATTCGCTGACAAGCGTGAGCTTTATAAATCATTTATTGCGCAAATGCTCTCTCTGGCTAATGTGGACAATGCGGCCGAACGCGCACTGGATATCTATGCGTTGGAAGAAAGCATCGCCCAGGCACACTGGGCGCCCGCCAAACGGCGCAACCGCGATTTGACCTACAACCTCAAATCAATCGAGGAACTGCGCGCCTTCGCCCCTGGCCTTGACTGGGATGTGATGTTTGACACCAACAAGTTAAACGGTGAGCGTGAATTTATTCTACGTGAGGATGATGCCATTGAGGCCATCGCCGGTCTTGTGGAAACAACGCCGGTAGAGGTGTGGCGCGACTATCTGATGTTCCATCTGCTGCGCAATAATGCCGACATTCTGCCAACCGCTTTTGACGAAGCACACTTTGCGTTTTTCGGCACCCAACTACGCGGCACACCGGAGCAGCGGGCGCGTTGGAAACGCGGTGTCTCAGCGGTCAACCGCTCGCTTGGCGAGGCCGTTGGCGAGGTTTATGTGGCGCGGTATTTCCCTGAGGATAGCAAGGCCAAAATGGACCAGCTTGTGAAAAATCTGCGCGTCGCCCTTGATGAGCGGCTCGATACCCTTGCATGGATGGGCGAAACGACCAAAGCTGAAGCTCATGAAAAACTGGAAAAGTTCACACCCAAAATTGGCTATCCCGATGAGTGGGAGGATTACAGCCCCCTCGAGGTTGTGCGCGGTGATCCCTACGGGAACAAAAAACGGGCCAATGCCTTTCAATGGCAGCAATCCATCAAGAAACTTGGTGGGCCTATTGATCGAACGGAGTGGGGCATGAACCCGCAGCGGGTAAACGCCTATTACAACTCAACACTCAACGAGATCGTATTTCCAGCTGCCATTCTGCAGGCACCCTTCTTTGATCCGGCGGCTGACCCGGCGGTCAATTACGGGGGCATTGGCGCGGTTATTGGCCATGAAATCGGTCATGGGTTTGACGATCAGGGCTCAAAATCTGATGGCGATGGACGCCTGCGTAATTGGTGGACGGATGAAGATCGAGCCAATTTTGAAGTGCTGACCGCGAAACTCGGTGCTCAATATGCCTCCTATGAACCATTCCCGGGTTTTGCGGTTAATCCCGACCTGACCATGGGTGAAAACATTGGTGACATTGGCGGGCTAGCCATGGCCTATCGCGCCTACAAACTCTCGCTCAATGGCGAGGAAGCGCCGGTGATTGGCGGCTTTACCGGCGATCAACGGTTTTTCCTCGCCTGGGCGCAGGTGTGGAAACGCGTTGCCCGCGAGGAGGCCATCAAACAGCAGGTGGAGACCGATCCCCACTCCCCCGCACGCTACCGGGTCAATGGTGTCGTCCGCAATATGGACGCCTGGTATACGGCTTTTGAGGTGAGCGAAGAGGACGCCCTTTATCTGGCCCCTGAAGACCGGGTTCAGATCTGGTAGGCACGCTCCAAAGACCATGAAAAAAGCCGGGCCTTTGGGTCCGGCTTTTTTATGATGTCGGCAAGGCCTGCTCAAGGTCAGCCCACAGATCATCTTCGTGCTCTAAACCGATGGAAGCGCGTAACAAGCCCGGCGGCGTATCCGTCGTCCCGCCCTCGACGGAGGCGCGATGCTCAATCAGGCTTTCCACCCCGCCAAGGCTGGTGGCTGTGGTAAAAAGCTCTACATTTGCGGTTGTCTCCAGCGCTGCTGTTGCTCCGCCCGCGAGCTGAAAGGAAACCATCGCACCAAAATGTGCCATCTGCGCCGCCGCGATGGCATGCCCCGGATGATCGGCCAGCCCCGGATAATGCACAATGGCGATGGCGGGATGGACCGAAAGGCGGGTCGCAAGCTCCGCCGCCGTCTGCGATTGGGCCGCCATCCGACAAAAGAGGGTTTGTAGCCCGCGTGCGGCCAGCCACGCGGAGAAAGGCGCCATCACCCCGCCCGTGAGTTTTCGATAGCGCCGCAAAACCTTGCCATCTTCTATAGCGCGGCAGGCAAGCGCGCCGCCCATCACATCGCTATGGCCGCCAATATATTTTGTTGCCGCCTGCAAACAATAATCTGCACCCAGCGCAAGAGGCTGCTGCGCCGCCGGGCTTGCGAACGTTCCGTCCACAACGACCTTTGCGTTGGCTCCATGCGCCAGAGCAACCACGCTAGCGATATCGATAATATCAAGACAAGGATTTGACGGGGTTTCAAACCAGACCAGCGCGCAGGGCGTCTTCAGAGCAGCCGCCAGCGCCCCGAGATCGGTCATATCCACATAATCAGCCGTCAATTGCCAACGCGGAAAGTACGTAGCCACCATATTTTTGAAATCGAGATAGGTATCACGGTGAAAAAGGAAACGCGCGCCAGGTGGCAGCGTTTGCGCGAGCGCTGCACCAGCCGCGACACCGGAGGCAAAAGCAACACAATCGGCTGCGCCCTCCAAGGCGCCAAGCTGATCCTCAAACTGGCGGACATTTGGGTTATCGTCCCGCGCATAACTGTAGCCGTGGAGGCGTTCATAGGCGGGGCCGTGCTCAAACGTCGTGCTTAGGTGAAGCGCGGATGCCACATCACCGCTCACCTCGCGCAGTTTGGTCCGCGGCGATACGGCAAGCGTCTGGGCCCGCAAGGCGATTGAGCCCGCTTTGCCTTGCGCTGCTTTTGGGTCTTCGTTCACGCGAACCTCTGGTGTTGTTTTTGCGAGCACTGTGATCTTGTAGCTGTCCACGAATTTCATGCTATCTGCGATAGCGCCATTCAGCTAGGGTATGGAAAAAGCCATACCGCAAAAAGAGCCCATGACGTCCACCCCGCCAGCCCCGGAACCGCTTGATGCCGACCGCCTTGGTGGGCTCTATGATGAAGCGCGCGCCCATGAAGACGCTGGCGAGTCAGACGCGGCGGCTGCCCTTTTTCATCAGTGCCTTGCCCTTGATCCCGCGGATCATTGCGGCGTAACAATCCGTCTGGCGGCAATGGGCGCGGTGCCCACCCCGCAAAAGGCACCGGACGCCTATGTGGCAACGCTTTTTGATCAGCATGCGGCGGCGTTCGACAAAATCCTCACACAGGACCTGGGATATGCCGTCCCCACGCAAATTGCCGACATGGTGCAAGCGCACGGGATCGGGCCCCTCGGGCATGTGCTCGATCTTGGTTGCGGCACGGGGCTGTGTGGACTGGCCCTGAACGGCATTTATGACCATTTGGTGGGGGTCGATCTATCCGAAAAGATGATTGACGAAGCCCACGAGCGCGATGTTTACGATCTTCTTTACAAACATGAAGCCATTGCTTTTCTCGATGACTGGTATCGGGCAAGCCAGACACCGGCGCTAAAGACTGATTACCACCCGTTTGATACCATCATCGCCGCCGATGTACTGCCTTACATTGGGGCGCTTGAGCCGCTCGCCGCAGGGATAGCGGCAGTGCTTGCCCCGGGTGGGCGATTTATCTTCTCTTGCGAAACCCTTGCGGATGAGGCGTTCACCGAAAGAGGTTGGACCCTGACCGGTCAGCAGCGTTTTGCCCACCACCATGACTATCTAACCACCTGTTTTGGGGCAGTTGGTTTCACATCAATCCTTCACCGTGAAGCCATCTGTGTACGGTTTGAGGAGGGCGTGCCTCTGCCCGGCTATCTGATGATGATAAGCTCGCCCGCGCCTGGGTCTTCAGGTGATGGCGGGGCGCCCGCCAATGGATGAACCGCGACTGATCGCCTGCATGAAATGGGGTACGCGCTATGGCCCGGCCTTTGCAAACCGCTTGTACCGGGCCGTACAGCGTCAAATGACTGCGCCGTTTCGATTTATCTGCTTTACCGATGATCGTACCGGCTTGATTGACGAAATTAAGTGTGCGCCCCTACCGCCGATCAATCTACCTGCCGCTGTTGAATGGACACCGTGGCGAAAGCTCTCCGTGTGGCAAGCGCCGCTTGCAGACTTAACCGCTGGCGATCTGTTGGTCCTTGATCTTGACCTCGTGATTACGGGCCCACTTGATGATTTTTTCACCTATCGACCGGGCGAATACTGCGTCATCGAAAACTGGACCCAGCCGGGGCAAGCGATTGGTAATACCTCTGTCTTCCGTATACCGATTGGGCAGCATCAACAGATTTTTACAGATTTTCATAAAAACCCGGAAACGATCCTCCGCCAGTATCGCGTCGAACAGCACTATATCTCCTCGCGCCTGCCTAATCAGACCTTTTGGCCACCGGCCTGGTGCCTGAGCTTCAAGCATTCGATCCTGCCCCGGTTTCCGCTGAATTGGCTGCGCACACCTAGCCTGCCCCCTAATGCGCGGATTGTGGCATTTACCGGTCATCCGGATCCCGATGAAGCGCGCGACGGCCACTGGCCCGCGCCGTGGTACAAGAGCCTCTATAAACACGTCCGGCCAACCCCATGGATTGGCGACCATTGGCGGGATGCGCCATGACACCGCCCCATCACGCGATACCGCCTTTCGGCACCTACCGGTTAAACAGCCGGGAAAAACGCGCCCGGCGCTGGGGTGCAAAGCTCGGTGTTTCATCAGTAGACCGAACCCTGCGCTCCCTGCTCTGGCGGTATGCGGAAGGCACAGCGCACCGACCACGCGACGTTACCCTGTTTAACAGCCAGCGCGTTCGCCTTCACCCTTATGATAATATCTGCGAAAAACGCGTCTTCCTGACACCACAGCTATGGGAAGCCGAAGAACGTGCAATCCTGCAAAGATCCATAGAAACCCATCAGTATCGTGATTTTTTCTTTGTGGACGCCGGTGCAAATGTTGGGCTCTATAGCCTTTTTGCAAAAGATTGCGCAGGTCTTTCCGGTCAAAAGCTTCGCTGTCTTGCCATAGAGCCTGGCCAAACGCAGCTTGATCGTCTGTATACCAATATAGAGCTTTCTGGTGCGGGTGATAGCATTAGCGTTATTCCCGTTGGTCTTGGTGCAGCGTCCGGTAAGGCTTCCTATACCGCTGATCGTGACAATCTTGGTGAAAGCCGGGTGGATACCAAAACTCATCACAATCGGTATAACACGAACGAGATCCGTATACGCCCCCTCGCCGCGCTTTTGAAAGACCATAACTTCCCGAGGATAGACGCCCTAAAAATCGATATTGAAGGGGCCGAGCCCACAGTTCTCACTTCCTTTTTTCAGGATGCGGAGCGTGCGCTTTGGCCTCGTTTAATGATTATTGAGATTGCCCATGCCCCCGAGATCACGGGTATGCTTAACCATGCTGGCTACATACAACACCACCGTCGGCGCGGTCTTGCGGTCTATCAACTACCCGAATAGCTCCCCCGCAAGCCGGGGAGCTATAGTAACCTATAAAAGAACGAACACTGATTGATGGGTTGGCCGATCAGCCTAGCCGATTTTCTTTTTTCGCAGGAAAGCAGGGATCTCAAGTTCTGCGTCAGGATCATCATCAAAGAGATCGCCGCTTGCAAAGCTGTTACCTTTAGCCGGATTTGCCTGTTGGCGGGCTAGCGGCGTTGGCTTGGCCGGTTCTGTACCGGCACCTAAATTTTTAATGGCACCGACGGCGGCGCCAAAAGACTGGCGCGTGACGCCGCGGAACGGGTTGCGCCCCCCTTGCGGGCTTGCGTCGACCGGCGTCGACACCGCGTCTTTGGGCCCCGGTGTTGGCAGAGCAATGCCGCCCGATGAGGTATCACCCTCGGTGAGCAGACGGCGAATGCGCGCTTGTACGTCGCCGACAGGATTTTTTTCTGCTTCCGGCATTGTCGCTGAGGTTTGTACCGGTGTTGCCGCTGGCTTAACCTGAGGCGCTGCGGCGGCCCCGGGCATGGTTTGTGTGCGGACATGCGTTGCCGGCGCATGATGAGCGGCAGGCCCCGTGGTGAGCGGCACCGAAGCGCCCACACTATTTTGCGCTGCAGGTGCCGGTGTCTGGGGTGCTGACGGCACAGCATTTTGCGGTGCCTGACGCCAGGGTTTTATCGGCGCAGCAGCAACCGCGGGCGCCACATCGCGTGGACGCATACCGGCATCGTCGCCTTCAGCGGCACGCTCCACATCAATACCGGTGGCAACAACCGAAACGCGAACCTTGCCCTCAAGCTCCTGGTTAAAGGTTGACCCGATGATAATATTCGCATCCGGATCAACTTCCGCGCGGATCCGATTGGCAGCTTCATCAATCTCAAACAGCTTCATATCCATGGAGCCGGTGATATTGATCAGGACACCGCGTGCCCCCTTCATGGAGACTTTGTCAAGCAGTGGGTTGGAGATTGCCGCTTCGGCGGCTTCAATGGCGCGTTTTTCGCCTTCGGCTTCGCCCGTGCCCATCATCGCCTGACCCATCTCGCCCATGACCGTGCGCACATCGGCGAAATCGAGATTGATTAAACCCGGCATGACCATCAGGTCCGTTATGCCGCGCACGCCAGAATGCAGCACCTCATCAGCCATGGCGAACGCTTCGTGAAAGGTGGTGCGTTCATCGGCGATGGAAAACAGATTCTGGTTCGGAATGATGAGTAGTGTATCCACATGCTTTTGCAACTCTTCAATCCCCGCCATGGCAACGCGCATGCGCCGCGCCCCTTCAAAATGGAAGGGTTTTGTTACCACACCGACGGTCAGGATACCGCGTTCCTTTGCAGATTGCGCGATCACGGGCGCAGCGCCTGTACCGGTGCCGCCGCCCATGCCAGCAGTGACAAACAGCATGTGGGAGTTCCCCACATGGTCCATGATTTCTTCAAGGCTTTCTTCCGCTGCGGCCGAACCTACGTTGGGCATCGACCCCGCGCCGAGACCTTGCGTCGTGTTCACGCCAAGCTGAATTTTTTTTGTGGCTTTCGACAAGCCAACCGCCTGCGCGTCGGTGTTCGCCACAACAAACTCAACACCCTCCAACGCGCTTTCGATCATATTGTTGACGGCATTGCCGCCGGCCCCGCCAACACCAATGACGGTGATCCGTGGTTTTAGCTCTGTTGTCTCAGGAACACTGATATTGATTGGCATTGGTCACTCCCGTCTGGCCCCGAAATTACTGATCGATTTGCCCTGGCGTGCCGCATTTCAGCGACCCTGAAACAGAGTAAACCCTTGGTTAAAGAATCAGTGAGAAGGCTTACCAAATGGTTAACGCGGGACGCTGAAGCCCCCATAAATCAACGATTTTTGCGTTAATTCTTAAGTCGCCTTTAGAACCGGAGGCGGCGCCAACCGCCAGCGGCGGCACGCCCATGCCGCGTTGCCTGATTGCTCTGCAACCGGTCAATCTCGGGATAGATCGCCTTGTCACCCCACAATCGCGCGAGATAACGCAACACACCAACGCCAACCGCAAAAGCGGGGCCAGTCAAGGCTTCGGGCAGTCCCGGTAACGCGTCGGGGCGCCCCAGCCGCGCCTTCATGGAAAAGGCCCGTTCCACATGGTCACACAAGCCGTGCAGCTGGCTACCCCCGCCGGTCACAACAATCCGGCGTAGGCTTTCGAGGTCCAACTGATCGCTCACCAGTTTGCAGCTGACCGCCTCATAGATTTCCTCCATACGCGGAACAATCACTTCGGTCATGTCGGCGCGCGAAACACGGGCGCGTGCGTCCGTCGGCGTGAACCCGACCATGTCAACGAACCGGTGGTCATCACCGGCGCCGCCAAACACGGTACCGTGGAGGATCTTCTGGCGCTCAGCATGTGCAAGCGGCGTAGAAAAAGCCGAAGACAAATCGCGCGTGATAAACCCTGCCCCGGGCAGGCAGCCGCCGCAGCCAGTCATGCGACCATCGGCAAAAAGGCTGTAGCCCACTGCATGAGCACCAAGGTCAAGAGCCAGCACGCCGAGGTCTTTTTCATCATCAATGAGGATCGCCTCTGACCCCGCAAGCGGCGCTGCGATAAACCCGGAAACCTCCAGGCCCGCTGCCTCAACCGCCGCCCGCAACGTGCTCAGCGTATTTTCACTGGCGTTGATCCCCAACATAAACGTGGTCAATCGCCGACCCCGCATGCCGCGCGGGTCCGTCCCCGCCATCTCGCCATCAATGGCATATCCAATTGGGCTCACATGCAGGGACGTACACTGATCAGGGGTGGTCAGGCTGACCCCTTCGGCAAGGCTGTCGGTGATATCATCGGCGGTGACAAAGCCACCGCTCACATCGAGGTCAACAGCAACACGCACGCATGTTATTGACTGGGCCGGCACGCAGACCTGAACCGCATCGATACGCTCGCTTGCCATCGCTTCGGCTGCGTCAACGGCATATCGAATAGCGCGTTCGCGCGCCGCAAAAGACGGCGGCGTACGATAGTCAGGGCGCGGCTTATCGCCGGATGGCGCCGTCCCATCGAGCGGTGCGCCAAAGTGCCCCGCGCCTATGATATCGCAATCGAGCGGTCCGGTACCCACGGGGGTCATGCGCGCAATAAAGCAAACGGTTTTGGCGGCGCCCACATCAAGGCTTGCCACAAGGCAACCATCACGCGGTATCTTGGGCCTGTTCAGACCCGGCAAGGGGTTCTTTTGACGATGTCTGAACACGCAAAACCTCCTTCTGCGGTGAGCCTGGCCAGCGCCGACCTAACCGGCCCCTTGTGAAAGGGGGCAAGAAAATCCGTCTTCCAACAAATCCGTCACCGTGAGCGACCCTTTTCGATCATCAGGGCCCGGGGGCTCCAGCCGTGTGGCTTGGCATTTGAAATAAACCCGTTCCGCATCACGAAAATCGATATATTCGAACGCGTGGTCAAGCACACCGACCGTTTCATCCAACACCGCGAGCTCACGCACCGCATCGGCAAAATCAAATTCCGGAAGTCGCACAATGGTATGGCCATCAACATGCAAATCCCAGCGCCGATTGGAGGCCCGCACCAGCGATGTTGTGCGGGCCTGTAATGTCGGCAAGCTGCGCAAGACGCCGAGGATTTCAGCGGCCGCCGCCGGTGCACCAATGCCGACAATATGCGGAAGACCGGAATATTCCAGCGTACCAATCTCGCGAATGACAACACCGTCGGCATCAACAAGACGCAAGGTACCCGCCATCTGCCAGACAGCTGCAGGTTCGCGCTCCCGGATAGAAACATTGATCCGCCCGGGCCATAACCGCGAAATGCTAACCGCACGCACCCAACCAATTTCCTCCACACGGGCCCGCGCCGCATACGGATCAAAATGAAGAAGCGAGGTACCCACAACCGGACCGATGGCATTGTGCAGACTGTCGAGGGAGGTATTCTGGCGACCGACCACGGTAACATCTTCGATCTCAAAACCGGCCCCTACCATAACTGACGCAATCTGGCGGTCGGCAGCCCTTGCGGTAGCATCAAAGAATTGGCCGATATAGCCGCCCACCCACAACACGCCAACAATGAGCAAAACCGCAGCACCAAAGACAACCGCCCCCAACCGACCAACGCGAGCCATAATAATGTCATTATACGGAACAGGGCGCGTACCAGCGCTTGCCGCAATTTTGGTTTTTTTTGCCGATTTGCGCGCTATATTTTTAGGTGGTCTTGCCGTTTTTTTCCTGGTCTTTTTTACCGGTGGCATGAGGCATCCTCCATCATCCAGGTGACAAGGTCT
This sequence comes from Pseudomonadota bacterium, assembly GCA_039819545.1. Lineage (GTDB taxonomy): Bacteria > Pseudomonadota > Alphaproteobacteria > Caulobacterales > Parvularculaceae > CALLPQ01. Next base: position 51,454 of record JBCBRS010000002.1, read on the forward strand.
TCAAATGAGTAGCCGCAGGCAAGAGCCTGCTCAGGCGCAAGTGAGGTTGGTGTAAGGCCGGGCTGAGTATTGATTTCCAGACAGAATAATCCCGCCGGGCTATCGCCATCAAGACGAAAATCAGCCCGGGTCAATCCGCGACAACCAAGCGCCTCATGAGCCGCCAAAGCCATAGCAAGCGCCGCGTCGGCCACTGTCTTTGGCACCTCAGCCGGGACCACGTGGCGCGAGCCGCCGCTCGCATATTTCGCCTCATAATCATAAAAATCAGTGGCCGGGATAATTTCTGTTACGCCCAGCGGTCGATCACCCATGACCGCAACGGTCAACTCCCGTCCTGGGATAAAGTCCTCAACCAGCACTTTTTCACCCAAATGCGCTGCCTCATCGGTCAAAAGCGCAGGAGGCCTGTTATCGCCTTCCCTGATGATATGGATACCCACAGATGAACCCTGATTGTTGGGTTTGACCACATAGGGTCGTGGCTGTGGATCCTTGACGCTGATGTCTGCCCGCGAAACCAATTGTCCAGCCGGAACACGCACCCCGATTTCGGCAAACACCTGCTTGGCGCGCTGTTTATCCATGGCGAGCGATGACGCCAGGACCCCCGAATGGGTATACGGAATATCGAGAATCTCAAAAAGTCCCTGGACGCAGCCATCTTCCCCCCACTGCCCATGCAGCGCGTTGAAGATGCCATCCGGTTTCACCTCGTCCAATTGCTGCGCCAGTCGGGGTGTTGCATCAATCTGCGTAACGCCATACCCCGCCGCCCGCAGCGCCTTTGCCGCCGCTGCACCGGAAACAAGGCTGACTTCGCGCTCCGGCGACCAGCCGCCTTTTACAACCGCAACATGGGCGAAACGTTTCATGGCGATACCCCATCTATCCGCGGTTCACCAACCCGCTTAATCTCCCAACGTAGATCAATATCATGTCGCGCCCGCACATCGGCGCGCACCCCCTCACCTAGCCTTTCAAGATCGGCCGCCGTGGCCGCCCCGCGATTGATCAGAAAGTTGCAATGCTGCTCTGAGAATTCAGCGTCGCCAAACCGGCGACCGCGCCCGCCAACACTATCGATCAGGGCCCAGCTTTTTTCACCGGGTGGATTAGCGAAGGTGGACCCGCCGGTACGTTCACGGATCGGTTGGCTATCTTCACGCTGGCGCATGATTTGCGCCATGCGTGCCTCGATCGCGCCGGGATCATCTTTCATGCCTCTAAAGATAGCCCCGGTGAAAAACCGTCCTGCCGCGACCCCGCAATGGCGATAGGCAAAATCCATTTCGGCCCCGGTAAAAGCAAAAGGCGTACCCTGACGATCAAAGCCGGTCGCCTCAATCATCACATCGCATGTTTCGCGCCCGTATGCGCCTGCGTTCATGGTCAGCGCGCCGCCGATCGTGCCCGGCACGCCGCAATAAAATTCAAGCCCGCCAATACCCGCTGCAGCGGCCTTTTTGGCCACCTGCGCATCAAGTGCTGCCGCCCCAGCATGGACGGTAACCCCGTCGGTATGGATATCAGTGAAACCGCGGGCAAGTCGCACCACAACCCCCCGGATTCCGCCATCGCGAACCAACAAGTTTGAGCCCACCCCCATGGGAAAAACCGGTATGTCCGGGTCAACAGCGCGCAGAAACTGCGCCAGATCGTCGGCGTCAGCCGGCATAAACAGGGTGTCAGCTGGCCCCCCAACCCGAAACCATGTGAGCGCCGACAGGTCTGCATTCTCAATCATCCGCCCTCGGACGGGTGGCAAGTCTGCAGCCGTTAGATGCGATCGTGCAGACTGGCTCATCTGGATTCCTGCGTTTGTAATTGGTCAACAAGCGCATTGGCATGGGTTGTGATATCGCCTGCACCCAGACACACCACATAATCGCCGGGTGTTGCCAACTCTGCAATGATCCGTGGCAAATCCTCAAAGTGCTCCAGATGGCGGGCATCACGGTGACCATGGGCAATGATGCCTTTGACAAGATGCGCGCTGTCAATCCCTTCAATCGGCGCTTCGCCGGCGGTAAACACGTCGGCAATCAGTACACTGTCCGCATCATTATTGCAGGCACAAAAATCATCGAAGAGATCACGCAACCGCGTATAGCGATGGGGCTGGATCACGGCGATGACCTTGCCCTTGGCCGCATTTCGCGCAGCCCGCAAGACCGCCGATATCTCCACCGGATGATGACCATAATCATCAATCACGGTGATATCGTTCCACACGCCCACTTGTGTAAATCGGCGTTTTACACCGGTAAATTTTGCAAACCCCGCGCGTATCACTGCGTCGCTTGCCCCAAGACGGCGCGCGATAATCGCCGCGGGGAGCGAGTTCAACACATTGTGCATCCCCGGCATAGGCAGCGTGATATCGGCAAGCGTTGCCTCCGCCTCGCCGCGATAGCGAAAGACGATATCATAGCGGGCAAGACCCGCTTCAAATCGGATATTTTCAGCTCTTACGTCAGCCTGCGGATTAGTACCATAGGTGATCAAGCGCCGGTCAGTGACCCGGCCCACAAGCGCCTGAACCTCGGGATGGTCGAGACACACGATTCCAAAACCATAAAATGGCGTGTTTTCAATAAACAGGTCAAAGGCCGCCCGCAAATCATCAAATCCGCCCCAATGGTCCAGATGCTCCGGGTCGATATTGGTAATGATACCTACAGTGGTCGGTAGACGGATGAACGTGCCGTCGGACTCATCGGCCTCAACAACCATCCAATCGCCCTCCCCCAGCCGGGCATTGGTGCCGTAGGCATTGATCACACCGCCATTGATTACCGTCGGATCAATGCCCGCCTCATCCAAAAGGGCAGCAACCATAGTCGTTGTGGTCGTTTTACCGTGGGTGCCCGCAATGGAGATGGTCCATTTCAGCCGCATGAGCTCGGCAAGCATATCGGCACGGCGCACCACGGGGATATGACGCGCCCGGGCGGCAAGGACTTCCGGATTGCTACCGCGCACTGCGGTAGACGTAACAACCCCCTCAGCACCTTTGATGTTATCAGGATCGTGCCCGATAAACGTCTTTATACCGAGGCTTTCAAGCCGCTTCACATTGGCATTACGCTGAAGATCACTGCCCTGAACTTCATAGCCAAGATTATGCATAACCTCGGCGATACCCGACATGCCGATCCCGCCAATGCCTACAAAATGAACGACACCGACGCCGAATGGCAGCCTGACCTTAATATTTTTTGATACACTCACACTTTAACTCCGCGGGTCGATCTGGCGCGTCATTATCCTTCAGGCCCCTAATTTTGCGTCAGCCAATTGCTCTTCGATCAAATCGACAATGGCGTTGGCCGCATCGGTGGGCACCAGGCCATAGGTCTGTTTCGCCATATGGACCAGTTTGTCAGGGTTTTCCATGGCATCCACAATGGCCGTCCGCAGTGGCGCCTCGGCAAAATCGCGCTCTGACATTACTGTCGCGGCCCCGGCACTGACCAGCGTTTGCGCGTTAACGCTCTGATGATCATCCATGGCGATGGCCAACGGCACGAGCAAAGACGGGCGACCAATAGTAGCCAATTCTGTTAGCGTCGAGGCCCCGGCCCGGGCCATAACCAGATGGGACTGCGCCACCGCCGCGGGTAAATCCTCAAAGAACGGCGCGACGGTGTGCTTGATCCCGGCGGCCTCATAGACCGCGCGAACGCCATCAGCGTCTTCGGCGCGCACCTGATGTGTCACCACAAGACGACGCACCAACGCCTCGGGCATTCCGGCCAGCGCAGCGGCGGGGGTTTGCGCAAAGAGCGACGCCCCCTGACTGCCCCCGGTGATCAGGAGGCGGAAAGGCGCCTCCCCGCGCGACGGCTCGTAAGCGGACCCCGCACGGCGCACCACCGCCTCGCGCACAGGATTGCCCACGGGCACCAACCGCGCGGACTTACCTGCTGGCATGCCCTTCAATACCGCAAATCCATGGGCCACAAACGCCGCCCGCCCGGATAACGCCCGGTTGGCCCGCCCCAACAGGCTATTTTGTTCGTGTACACCATAGCGTACCTTGCTAAGCGCTGCAGCCTGAAGGGCCGGAAAAGAAGGATAGCCGCCAAAGCCAATGGCGACGGTGACCGATGCACGTCTGATTTCCTGAAGAGACCGGATCAACCCACCAGTCAGAGCCAGCGCTGCACTGGCCTTGGCCATCATGCCGCGTGCGTTGGGGTTAGCCGCAGAGATCTCCACAATCCTGTCCGCCGGGAAATTGTCCGTATAGCGTTTACCCCGCGCGTCCGTGATCAACATGACGGTGTGACCGCGTCTCTTCAAGGCTTCCGCAACAGCCTGAGCGGGAAACATATGTCCGCCCGTTCCCCCGGCCCCCAAAAGGACAGGTGACGCAGACCCGTCATATGGGGAAGGTTTCGCCATGGTCAGGGCATGATCTCACAACGGCGGGTTATCGCATGCTGTCGCCGCGTCAAGGCAAGCACACACCCCACGGCAAGCGCCATCGCCATAAGGGACGAGCCGCCATAGGAAATAAACGGCAGCGTCATTCCCTTTGCCGGAAAAACCCGCAAGTTCACGCCAATATTAATGATCGCCTGGAAGCCAACCATGGCCGACAGCCCGCAGATCGCACACTGAATAAAAATGCTAGATGCGGAAAATGCTCTCACAAAAGACCGGCCAACAAAAGTCGCAAACAAGGCAATGATAACGAGACAGAAGAAAAATCCGAACTCCTCGCCTGCGACCGCAAAAATAAAGTCGGCGTGGGCATCGGGGAGTTGATGCTTTACGGCACCTTCCGATGCACCCATGCCAAAACCGCCGCCATTGGCGATGGCCTCGGTGGCCTTTTCCACCTGATAGTTATCGGCGCCAGTGGGATCAAGGAAACCATCAATACGGCGGCTCACATGGGGGAAAAGATAGTAGGCAGCGACGATGGCGCAAGCGGCAAACCCGCCAAGTACCGCAAGCCAGAACCAGCTGATCCCCGCAATAAAAAACATGACGGCCCAGACCGCCGTAACGAGCAACCATTGCCCCACATCGGGCTGCAGAAGCAATAATGCGGACACCGCAAAATAGAGCCCCATGGCGATCAAGGCTCCGGGAAATTGGCGGTCGCGCGCGCCCTCCGCCATCATCCAGGCAGCAGTGATGATAAAGCCCGTCTTCACAAACTCTGAAGGTTGCAGCAACATCGGGCCCAGATCAAGCCAGCGCTGCGCGCCATTGATAGGCTCTGCCACCAGTAACACCAAAACCATTGCAACCAGCGAAACGCCAAATGCAACAACACCGAGCCGCCGGATAAAAAGCGGGCTCAGAAAAGAAATGCCGAGCATGACCGCAATCGCCGGACCCAGAAAGATCAGCTGACGGACGGGAAAATAGAAGACATCCACATGCGAAAGCCGCGCCGCCGCCACAGGCCCCGCCGCCATAATCAGCGCCACCCCGATGGCAATGATTAGCCCGACCACACCAAGGGTCAGATGATCCACAGACCACCACCACCGCGCCAGCGGCCGTGTATCCAACCGCGAGGGCATTTTCATGCGGCTTCTCCGTTTGTCTTTGGCGCTGGCAAGGCAAGATCGTCCCCCGCCGCAGGGCCCGCCATCACTAACCGATCCACGAGCGCACGAAAAGCGTTACCGCGCTCCTCGAAATTCGTGAACTGATCATAGGAGGCAGCCGCTGGCGAAAGCAAAATCACCGGATTTTTTACGCCGCTGGCGCGTGCGTCGCGCACCGCCTGCATCAGGGCACGTTCCATAGTGCCAAAAATCCGGGTGGGTACCGCGTCGCCAATCTGCGCGGAAAACATGTCAGCGGCCTGGCCAAAAAAGTAACCTGCACGCACATGGTCGAGATAGCCCGCACCGGTGTCCGTCAGCCCACTAAGGCCGCCGTCTTTTGCCTTGCCACCCGCAAGCCAGAAAATATCCTTGTACGCCGTAAGTGCCTGTGCCGCCGCATTGGCGTTGGTTGCCTTACTATCATTGATTAGCGTCATGGCACCAAGGTCAGCAACTTTTTCCATGCGGTGAGCCAAACCCTTAAACCGGCCCATGGCGAGCATGGCCACTGGCGGTGAAACGCCGAGGCGGCAACAAACCGCCAGCGCCGCCGCAGCATTTTGATAGTTGTGCCGCCCCCGCAATGCCGGGATTGCCGGAATAAGTCCGGCCTTAGAGGTTTTATGGTCGAGATTGTAAAACAGTGTATCAGCAAGAGCGAAGACACCGCCGCCGAGCGTTCCCTGGGCCGAGATCGGCGTTACCGTCACACAGCCAGCCCCCGTCAGGTCCGTGCAAACAGACTGGGAAACCTCATCATCGACGCCGATGATCGCATGATCCTCTTTCGTCTGGTTACGGAAAATCCGCCGCTTGGCAGCCACATAGCCGTCCATACCCCCATGGCGGTCAAGATGATCGGGACTGATATTGAGAAAGACCGCAATGTTGGCGCGCAAGGAACTGACGAGATCAAGTTGGAACGAGGAAAGCTCCAGAACATAAATGGCATTTTCATCGGGGTTCGGCAGATTAAGAACCGCCTTGCCGATATTGCCGCCTTCGTGAACCAGATGCCCCGTCTCGCGCAGGATATGGGTGATAAGCCGGGTCGTCGTGGATTTACCGTTCGAGCCGGTAATCGCCACGATGCGAGGGCGCTGTTCAGGGTCCAAGCCGTTAATCGTGCGGGCAAAAAGCTCAAGATCGCCAATAATCTCAACACCCTCGGCGCGCGCGCGGCGCACAACGGGATGGACCGTGGGGTGGGTAAGCGGCACACCGGGGCTCAATACCAGACTCGATAACTCAGACCACGGCCAATTATCAGGCTCCTCCGCACGATATTCCGTATTCAGCGTTTTTTCGCGTGAGGCCGGATTTTCATCCCAGCTATAAACCTCCGCCCCCGATGCAATCAGCGCATCGGCCGCAGCAAGACCGGTGGCACCGAGGCCGAAAACCCCGATTTTTTGTCCCTTTATGCCGGTAATGGTGATCACGGAGCGTGCCTGCCCTTCCCTAGCGGAGTTTCAACGTCGCAAGCCCGGCGAGCGCGAGGATGACCGAAATAATCCAAAAACGGATAACAATCGTCGGCTCTTTCCAGCCAAGCTGTTCAAAATGATGGTGGATCGGCGCCATGCGGAAAACGCGTTTGCCAAAAAGCTTGAACGATGCAATCTGGATCATCACAGATAAGCCCTCAAGCACAAAGAGCCCGCCAACAATGGCCAGAACGATCTCATGTTTGGAGGCAACCGCGATCGTTCCAATAGCGCCGCCAAGGGCAAGCGAGCCGGTATCGCCCATAAAAATCATGGCTGGCGGCGCATTAAACCACAAAAAGCCGAGGCCCGCGCCGATGATGGCGCCGCAGATAATCGTCAGCTCCCCGGTGCCAGGAACAAATGGTACCTGAAGATAATTCGCATAGATCGCATTACCGACCAAATAAGCAATGATGGCATAGGTTGCCGCCGCGATCATCACCGGCACCGTGGCAAGACCATCAAGTCCATCGGTCAAATTGACCGTATTTGACGCCCCGACAATTACGAAAGCCGCGAAACCCACAAAACCGATCCCCAGCGGGATCATGATATCCTTGAAAAATGGGAGGGGTACAGAACTTGCCAGACCCGCCGGAGCCTCGGGATTTGAGCCTAGAACACTCATGCAGGCATAGCCAGCAACAAACGCAACCACAAACTGAATCAAAAGTTTCATACTGCCTACAACCCCGCCGGAGGATTGTTTTGTCACTTTTTGATAATCATCAACGAAACCAAGCAATCCGAATGACAAGGTCACGGCCATGACAATCCATACATAGGGGTTATCAAGGCGCGCCCACAAAAACGTCGCAACACTGAGTGATAAAAGTATGAGGACGCCGCCCATGGTTGGGGTGCCGGCTTTTGCGATAATGTGGGTCTGCGGGCCATCTTCGCGGATTGGCTGGCCGCGCCCTTGCTTGCGCCGCATCCAATTGATCAGGCCGGGTCCGATCACAAAAGACAGGATCAGCGCCGTCATAACGGCGCCGCCCGTGCGGAAGGTCAGATATTTGAAGACATTCAAAATCTGAAACTGATCAGCATAAGGAAATAATAGATGATAAAACATCGTCTTAAAAAACTCTCTACTCGTGATAGCCCCTCGGCTAACGCTTGTCTGTCCCACTTGCCGGTTGTTTTGACATTTCCTGGCAATGGGCGCGCAGCCCCGCAGCAACGCGAGATACCTTAGACGCGTTCGATCCTTTGACCATAATAATGTCACCATCATGGAGGCGCTCTGTTATCTTTTTGGTCAACATCTGCGCGTCAGCCGCTTTTTCACCGCGCAGGGCGCACGGCAAGGCCTCCCACAGATAATCCATGAGCGGACCGGTCACATGGACCTGATCAATCCCGTTTTGAAGCAGGCTGTCAGCCAGCCCGGCGTGGAGCGCGGGAGCAGAATGTCCCAGTTCGAGCATTTCCCCCAGAACAGCAATGCGCCGGGCACCGGTATTGGATTTTGGCAACGTTCCCATCAATTGAATGGCTGCGGCCATAGATGCCGGATTGGCATTATAACTTTCATCGAGGAGCGTCATGGCCCCTGCGCCGCCCGGCAGGATCAACCGGGTCTGGGCGCCGCGCCCGGCGCCGGGGACAAAAGCCTTCAGACCGGCAAGGACTTGTTCGGTGCCCACCCCAATCGCGCCCGCGGCAAGAAGCGCGGCAAGCGCGTTCATGGCTTGATGCTCCCCCGGCGCACCGAGCGCAAAGCGTAACGGGCTACCCATCAAATCAGCGTCGACCCACTGGCCGGCACCATCCTCAAACGGGTCCGTGCCCACCAGACGGGCGTCGGCGTCATTCGAGCGGCCAAATGTTAAAATCGTTGACGCGGGCGAGGCCTTTGCCCGGTGACGCAGGAGATCATAATGGGCGTTATCGCGGGGCAGGATGGCCGTGCCGCCGGGCTTGATCCCGGTGAAGATTTCGGCTTTGGCTTCGGCAATACCCTCAACGCTGTCAAAAAATTCCAGATGCGCCGCATTGACCGTCGTGATTATTGCCGCATGCGGACGAACTAGATTAACCAGCGGGATGATTTCTCCCGCATGGTTCATTCCAATCTCAAAAACACCGTACCGCGCCCCCGATGGCATACTTGCCAGGGTTAGGGGCACGCCCAAATGATTGTTGAAACTGCGGTCGGCGGCATGAACCGGGCCCGCATCGCTCAGCATTGCGCGCAGCATCTCCTTGGTGCTTGTTTTACCGGCGCTGCCTGTTACCGCTATACGCTTGCCAAAATTGCGCAAGCGGGCCGCGCGGGCGAGATCGCGCAACCCCTCCATGGTATCACGCACCACAAGAAAGGGTTTGCCGTCCGGTGCGTCAGCGGGGGGCCGGGTTACGAGGGCCGCGCTTGCCCCGGCGGCGAAGGCGGCATCAACAAAATCGTGGCCATCGCGCACATCTTTTACAGCCACAAAAATTTCGCCCGGTTGGATCGTTCGGCTATCAATGGCGATGCCACCCGCCATCCATTCTTCAGCTTCCCATCGGTCAGGGTCACCGCCGCGCGCGCATAACATGCCGCCCGTTGCCGACGCCGCTTCGTAGGCTGTCCATAGAGGTTTACCCATCACCACCACCTTTGTTGTCTGCAATCAGACGTTGCACCACCACAGTGTCATCAAAAGAAATCGTCCGGTCCCCAATGACTTGACCGGTTTCATGTCCTTTGCCCAAAATCATCAGAACATCACCAGGCCGCAGCTCGCCTATGCCATAGGCGATGGCTTTCTCGCGATCTCCAATATCCGTTGCCTGCGGTGCGCCTTCACGCAAAGCCGCCCGGATTTGAGCAGGGTCTTCCGAGCGCGGATTATCATCGGCTAGAATAACGCGATCAGCATGGGCGGCAGCGGCTGCACCCATGGGCGCACGTTTTGTGGGGTCACGGTCCCCGCCAGCGCCAATAATAGCAAGCAACCGCCCTTGCGTGTGCGGACGCGCAGCCTTTAAGGCAGTGGCGATCGCATCGGGCGTATGGGCGTAATCAACATAGATGCCGGCGCCGCCATGCCGCCCGGCCAGCGCCATACGCCCGGGCACACCGGTAAGATCGCCAAGATGGGCCAACACCTCATCCACAGCAACGCCGCTTGCCATTACAAGGCCCACAGCCACAAGGGCGTTTTCGGCCTGAAACTGGCCCAACAGCGGCAAGTGAAAGCTTTGCTCTGTACCCATACCAAACTGCAAATCAACGGTCAGACCCGCAGGCTCTGGCGTTACCCGCAAGAGTTTAAGTGTTTCACCAGTCTTACCGGTTGTCAGTAAGTGGCAGTCGCGGTCTGAGAGAAGAGCGGTAAGATCTTCTGCCCCGGCCCCATCGCGATTGATGATGACCGTTCCTCCGGGCTTTAGAAGGTCTGTAAAAAGTCGCTTTTTGGCTAAAAAGTAGGCTTCAAACGTGGCGTGATAGTCGAGATGATCCTGTGTGATATTCGTAAACGCCGCCGCATCAAAGCGCACGCCATCGGCGCGGTACTGATCAAGACCGTGGCTTGAGACTTCCATCGCCAGGTGATCGCAGCCATGGCCTGCCGCCACGCAAAGAGCGCTGTGCAATGTAACAGGGTCCGGCGTGGTGTGCGCAAGGGGTACGGACCATAGCCCGCCATCTGTACCCAAACCTTGAGCCCCTAAGGTACCGAGCGAGCCACCTTGACGGCCAAGCGCTTGCCAAAGTTGCGCTGCAAAAGACGCTGTCGAGGTTTTGCCATTGGTGCCCGTGATCCCCGCCATAAAAGCTGGTATCGCCCCAAAAAAACGGGCTGCTATCCGGGACAAAGCGGCGCGCGGCTCGGATGCACGGATGATGGGCACGGCAGGTTCCGGGCTATCGGTATAGCCGAGCACAGCCACAGCGCCACGCCTGATTGCCTCATCGACAAACTGCCAACCGTCGGCATGACGACCCTGTAAGGCCGCAAACAAGTAACCCGGCTCCACCGCACGGCTATCGGCGGTGATCCCGGTAATATCGGGATCTTCCGTCTGCGGCAGTTGAGACAGGGTTGAAAGCTTCATGGCGTTTCCACCAAGGAAGGTGGCGACGCAAGGACGGAAGACGTTTGGGACGTCCGCGTTCGGGTCTTGGTCGCACGCCGGATTTCTCGTCTCGCCCTTGTCTGCGTACTGCCATGTGGGTGACGATCGCCAGCTGAAAGAGCCAGCTTTCCACCAGACAGAGGCGCCAAAAACTGTGGCAGGGCAAGATCATCTCCCACCGTTGGCACGTTCAAAATGGGGGCAGCGCGCGCTACCACATCATGAAACGCCGGAGCAGCGGTCCACCCCGCCGTCGCATAGCCGTGGGTATCCGCCGTAGGCTGAGGATTATCCAGTGAAACGAGCACCGCGTACCGTGGCGCGTACCCCGGAAACGCCCCCACAAAACTTGAAATCCGTGCGTTTTTGAGGTAACCGCCTGGTCCCGGCTTATCAGCCGTCGCTGTTTTACCAATGGGATAATAGCCCGGCACCTCCGCTTTTTTAGCGGTGCCACTCAAAATGGTCCGGCGCAGGATGCGCCGCATGGTTGCGGTTGTTTGCGGACTATAGACCGGCTCATCGTCGCGTGATTGCGGCACTGAACCGGTTGCTTTCAAAAAGGTTGGTACCCGGAAAACCCCATCATTCAACGTGGCGGCAAACCCAGCGAGGAGATGCAACGGTGTCACTGAGATTCCGTGCCCATAACTCACCGTCGCAGCCTCAACCGGTCCCCACTTTTTTGGCAGGTCAGGGGCCCGGTTTTCCAGGAGCTCTATGGGCAGTGGGGCAAAAAACCCGAGCCGGCCAAGATATTCCTGCTGCAGCGCCGGGCCCATGGCTTGTGCCATCCGCGCCACACCAATATTAGAGGAGTACTGAACAACTTCCGATAAGGTCAGGACCCGGTTTTGCGGGTGATAATCGGTCACTGTAAAACCGGGTACGCGAAACCCGCGACGCGCGTCATAGGGCGTTGTCTCGTTAGCAAGACCGGTTTCGAGGATTGATGCCGCCGTAATGACCTTAAACGCTGATCCCAAATCATACCGATCATAGGTAAACCGGTTACGCCGCGCCGCCGTTGGCGACGCCCCTGGCGCGTTGACGTCAAACTCGGGAAAGCTCGCCATGGCGATCATCTCGCCGGTGGTAACATCCATGATACCGCCCCAGGCCGCCTCAGCCTGAAACTCGCTCATCCGCTCGGCGAGAACATCCTCAAGCACCTGCTGCACCCGCAAATCAATGGAGGCGGCGAGCGACACGGCCTGACCGGTTTTGTCAAGCACATGCTCAAGACCCATGATCGCACCCTCCCCGCGCCGCGCCGGGCCTTTTTCCAGATAGCCGACGAGATGAGGAGCCAGGCCGCCCTGTGGGTAAAAGCGCATATCACGCCTGGAAAAATGCACCCCCGGTAAGCCGAGTGCAAAAACGTCAGCCTGCTCAACGGGGGATAAATCCGTCCTTACCTCAACATTCAGTCCCCGTTTTAATTTTCGCTCAAGCCGCGCCGGGTCCACACCCTTTACCACTTTGGCAAGAACGGCAGCGGTTTCTGCCGCATCCCAGACTTCCTTGCCGGCAACCTCCAGCGCAATTGTTGGCAAATTGGTCGCGAGGAGAACGCCTTCGCGGTCAACGATGTCAGGTCGCGGCCCTGAGGCCTCTTCAAGACTGGCAAAACGCACCATCGGCTGATCAGGCTGGAACGACACATGAGCAAGACGCACGCCAAGCGCGCCAAAAAGGCAGGCGATGCCAAGCCCGGCCATGCCGATACGAAGTTTAGCCCGGCGCGCAAGCTTGCTCGTAATCGTTGCCGCGCTATAACCGGCCAGACCGGCGCGGGGATGGTCAGTTTGATAATCTGTACAGTGGTTGATAGATGTCAAGAACCGGTCTGCACGAAGGGTACCCACCTGCGTTTGGGCGACCACATAGGCCTTTGGTTTTTTCCGGCGTCTAATCCAGCGCATGGTACAGGTCTTTTATTCAGTCAATTCAGCAGTTTTCGATAGATTACCGGGCGCGCCACGCACGATATCCTGCGCGCCCATAGCCGTCAGAAACTCAGATGCGCTCACCAGTTGATCGCCGGTAAGAGGTTCGAGATCCGTCTTGTCGCTCGCAATTTTAGCAAGCCGCTCCGGGTTTTCCAGATAGGCAAGCTCCGCACGCAAAATCTGTATACGCCGTTCTTCCTCAGCAATAGCCGCCTTTGTAGCCGTAATCGCAGCACGGGTTTGGCGTACCGCGATTTCGGCGCGGTACCGGCTCGCCGACGCCACGGCCAAAAATAAACAGAGCAAAAAAGTACACACACGAAGCATTACGTATTCCTCAGGGTTGATAAGTCAGATGAAAATGAGAGCATAGGCAGCCCCGCAAAGGCGAGCCCGGTATCACGCGGTGGGGCCTTGGTACGCGCCCCCCAGCGCAGGGCTGCAGACCGCGCCCGGGGATTATTGTCAGCCTCCGCGCGGCTGGCAGCCTGTTGCCCCCGGCTTGGCACCGTGAAGGTCGCCGGTGGCACCGCAAGGGCAGGTTCATGGCGCGAGCGTGTCTCAAGGCCCGTGGTTCGGTCCGCAAAGAACCGCTTGACGATGCGTGCCTCGAGTGAATGAAAAGTTACAACCACGAGACGACCCGATGGCCTCAGCAGTTTTTCCGCCGCGCACAAAGCTTCAGCAAGCTGGCCCAGCTCATCATTGACAAAAATCCGCAAGGCCTGGAACACCCGTGTTGCGGGATGAATAGGACGTACACCGCTTTTTTGGCGGTTTTTACGTGGCCCCCGGGCATGGGCAGGTGGACTCGCAGCCTCAATGATGGTGGCAAGCTGACGGGTGGTGGTAATGGGCGCGTCATCGCGTGCGGTGACGATTGCCTCGGCCAGTTTGCCAGCGCGCTTTTCTTCGCCATAGGCTTTGAAGATCAATCGTAGATCATTGGCGCTGGCACAATTGACCACATCGCGGGCGTCTGGGCGCAACCCATCCATCCGCATGGAAAGGGGCCCATCGAGGCGAAAAGAAAATCCGCGATCCGCCTCATCAAGCTGCATGGACGACACGCCAAGGTCAAAAACGATGGCGTCAATCGTGCCCGCTTTTTCCGTATCAAGCGCATTATGCATTTTTGCAAAAGGGGTTTGCACAAGGCTGAGACGCCCTGCGAACGCTTCCAGCTGCGTCGTTGCCGCCGCGATTGCTCGGGGGTCGCGGTCGAGACCGATCACCCGGCAATCAGCAGCTTGCAAAAGTGCGCGGCTATAACCGCCCGCACCGAACGTGGCATCGATATAGATTTCCCCGTCGCGCGGGTTAATGGCTGCCAGAACAGCATCGAGCATGACTGGAATATGCGCAAGGCGTTGATCCGTCAGGGTCATGATGCCTCCTCGCCAGTCTGGCGGTTGTCTGCCCTTGGCGATTGGCCGTTCGTGATTGGCGTCATTGCCCTCGGATTATTCAGAATAAACCGCCGTTCGCGGGCCCGCTCATGGGCCTGGGCAAAGCGATCCTCCACGTCAGATGCATTCCAAATCTGAAAGTAACTGCCCCGCCCAACAAAGCAGGCTTCCTGGTCTACGCTCGCGTGCAGTCGCAAAGGCTGGGGCAGCAAAACGCGGCCATCGGTATCAAAACCGAGTTGCCGGGCGCGGCCCATGATGGCGATTTCAAAATCCTCTCGCTCCTCCCCATAGGGTGGAAACTCGTCGATCATCGCCTGGAACCGCATTAACAGATCAAGCCCGCCGCAATCCAGATAAGGTCCGCTCAATGAGGGAACACAAACAAACCCATTAAATTCTTCCGTATCAAGATTTTTTCGAAATTCAGCAGGCGTCGCGATCCGACCTTTTTTGTCGATCTTGTTGGTGTGGGATCCCAAGAACAATGAATGCGCCCCGTGCGCCATCGTCTACCTTCCGCCAGCCTACCGTGACCGTCCCGCTGTCGACCGAGCCCTTGCCGATCTGCCCTGTCAGGGGTTGGCTGCCTATGGCTTGGCGCGCCCCCAACTCCGACAAATATGGGATATCACGGGATTTTATGGTCCGTCAAAGCGAAATACGGTCTTGCGACCAACAATTGGTAGAAATTTCGACCGAACATTAAAAGAACAAAGAACGTATTAAGAACATTATGCGCGCGGACGGGTTGACGATCCCCAAAAGGGGATCGCCTTTTTCAGCATTCAACATGTGGATTTGAGGTGCGCGCGGGCGCGTCGTTCACCCTTTACCGGGCCGTTTCCACGCCTGCTGCAGCAGCAAAAAAGTCGCCTGCCTGCCACTGGGGCTTAGCGGGTGCATCGGCGATTTCGGCGGCAATCTGATAGTTGAGGGCCGCGAACCGAGCCGCCTCTTCCCACTGAATATCAAGCATCACATCGTCGCTGGGGCTGTGATACTTCGTGGCCATGAAGTCTTCGAAAACCGCCTTGCCGCCGTTTCCGGTGCCGAGAAACAAAAATACTGACGGCACGCCTTTTTTCACAAAGCTATAATGGTCTGACCGCACGAAAAGGCTAAGATTGGGATAGGGATCATCAATTAGCGCGACGCCTGCCTTCTCCCCTGCCGCCCGCACCATGGGCCCGAGGGTTGAACGGTCCGCGCCGAAGGCAATCACATCCGTAAACGGATAAAGCACCAGCGGCATGTCAAGATTGACGGTGGCCACGAGACGGTCAAGCGGCACGGCCGGGAAATGCGCAAAGTAGTCCGACCCGATTAGGCCTTTTTCCTCCGCGGTCACAGCCAGCAGCATGACCGATCGCTTAGGCCGCCCCTCAACCTGAAAGCGACGCGCCACATCAAGAAGGGTCGCAACACCCATGGCGTTATCAAGGGCGCCGTTATGGATAAAATCGTCGCCGCCACGGCGCGGTTCGTGGGTTCCCACATGATCAAGATGCGCACTGAGCACCACAATCTCATCGCGCAAGGCGGGGTCTACCCCCTCAATCAGGCCAACCACATTGGCGCTCTGCATATCGTCAATCACTCCGCCGCCGCGAAGTTGCCCGCGTTTTTGCAAATCGAACCCGCGCAAGGGAGTATCGACGGTTTGCTCATTCGCCGCATTGCGGACCGCGTCAAAGCTTTGCGCGCTTCCATCAAAAAGGAGCGCGGCACCCGTGGGCCCCATTTGAAAGGCAGGCGGAAAATCACCGCGAGATGTCTGACCATCCGGCCCAACCCAACCCCAGCGGGTCCGGTCGCCCCTCGCAATGGCCCGTTGCCAGTTTTCTTCCGGGTTTCGGGTACTCGCTGACATCAGGATAAGCCCCCTCGCCCCGCGACTGGCCGCGAGCCGGGCCTTTGTTGCCGCCGAGCCAAGATGGGCCCGCACTTCGCTGTTCAAATCTGTTGGCGCACCGTTAAATGCCACGACGATCTTACCGTTCACATCAAGATCCGCATAATGATCATAACCGCCGCCGACGATACCGTGACCGACAAACACAAGATCGCCCACCACCTCGTAGGCAGTGCCTGCAGTATTCCCGCCGGAGAGATAATCGGTTCGGTTGGTCAAGCTGACCGTGCTGCCATCGGCGTGGGTCAGGGTAAAGGCGGCAGCCGCATTATCGCGCACGGTGGTGCGTAGATTAACGGTCTGGAAATAGCTGTCGCCATTGCCTGGAGCCACGCCGAGCGTGCGAAATTGATCCGCCACATACTCAGCGGCTGCATCATAGCCCGGTGTTCCCGCCTCCCGGCCCGCGCGTTCATCGGCCGCGAGCCAGGTTACGTGATCGCGAATGGAACTGGCAGGATCGACCGCTGCAGCATCATTGGTCAGTTTATCCTGCACGGCGCACGCGGCAAGACCGCTTAACAATAAAAGGAAGGAAAGCCCGGACCAGCGCCTTATGTGCCAGGGCCCCGTGTGGCAGCGCCCTATGTACGAGGGCCCCGTGTCCCGGCGCTCCATGTTACTGGCGGATTGCGTCTTTGTCATGATGATTTCAATATCCTGATAGCCTAATAAAGTTCGCATGATCCTAGCGCCGTGTGGCCGATAGGGATAGAGCAATGAAGACTTATCCCCGTATGGGTTGCACGGTGTATCGTACCCCGCTTGTTCCCTGCCCAAGAAAGGATCGCTACACATGATCCGACGTTTGCTGAAATTTGGACCGCTTGGCGGCGTACTTTTCCTTGTCCTGTTGGGGGGGCGCATGCTGGCCGCCGATGAGAATGGTGAGCGCCGGGCAGACCGGTTGCGCACTCTTATCGAGAACGCAGACGACGCACAGGCCGCAGACATCGCTATCCCCCCGGCGAAACGGGACGGTAGCGCCTGGCAATCCATGGCAGGGAGTGACCACCTGTTGCAGGCAAATACAAGTTTTCTGGCCTACTGGAATGCAGAGGACTTGTTTATCAATCGGCTCGCTCTTCAGGGGTACCCTGACGATTATCGCTGGATCTTCACGTTTTCAGGTCGCAATCTCAACACCAAGGAAGCGGAAGCTGCTGGCTTTATCGACCCGGTAAGCGGGGACCTGTCCCGGGTCCCACCGGGACTTTTATCCGTACAGAGCCCAACGCTGCTTCCCAACTATCCGGAATTTCCAAGCTATTATGCGGGCCAGTGGGTGCTTACCTGGGAAGGGTCGGCTCGTGCAGAGATCAGTGTCGGCGCTCGGCAGGCCGGCGTGCGCCGGATTGATCGTTCTGGCAAAGATGGCCGTCTGGTTTTTGAGATGCCCCGCCGGGGCGCCGCGCCGTTTCGTGTAACCTTCTCCCAGGTGCGCAGCCCTTTGCGCAATCTCAAACTCTATCGTCTGTCCGAAGAAGAGGCGGTAAAGGACGGCGCAATCTGGACGCCAGCCTTTGTGGGGATGATCAGCCGCTATGATGTGGTTCGCACCATGCTGACCCAGGGCATCAACAACAGTGTGGTCCGCGCATGGTCAGATGTGGCGCGCCCGGACGATCCCCACTTTTTTGATTACCAGCCCATCCTCCCCCCTGAACAACGTCCCCGCACAGGCAGATATGGACTGCCCTATGAGTTTCTTCTCGACCTTGCCATTAAGGCAAATGCCCGGGCCTGGCTCCATATTCCTCTCCAAATCGGATCGCCTAAACATCAAGGCGACATTGGCGCTGATGTCATGGCCATGACGTCGGTTGCCCAAACCAATGCCAGGTCAATTCTCGAGAGCCCGGCATGGGATGACTTTGCCCGTGAGCTTGTTGCCCGGATCGACGCCAGCGCCTATCGGGCGGGGCGCCCCCTCTATATCGAGCTTGGCAATGAGGTCTGGAACTATGCCTGGCCATATGTGCTCAATACGCGGTATGCGGAAGGTATTGCCCGAGGCCTGACCGATGGTGAGGGCCCACGCTATGGATATGGTGCCTTAAGCGCGCGCATGATCCTCGCCGTTGAAAACGCACTACGCACCAGTGAGAGTGCTCACCGGGACAATATCGTCTACGTCATTTCCGGGCAAACGGCGGTGCCGGAGACAAGTGCGGCGGCCTATCGCGGATTGCGCGATTACTGGCGCTCGCAAGGGGCGGACCTTACTGCCTTGACCGCAAAAACCGGTATCGCGTTGACCACCTATCACGGCGGGGCGACGGCCTATGAAACGCTTGTCACCCCGCGCGCTGGCGAAACACTCCTTGACGCCTGGGAGCGCGAAATTGATCGTGATCCGGAAGGATTGGAAGACAAGGTCTATACTCATTATACGCGCGGCGGGCCCGGCGTCCAATTTGACAAAAACTGGGTGCGGTTACGGTGGGCAGAACACGCCACAATCGCAAATACGCTTGGTGTACCGATCATCGGTGCCTATGAAGGGGGAAGCCACGACAATCCCCCCGAAGCACTCGCCGCTTCCCAGAAGTTTCTGGACTGGTGGACGCGCTACCACTGGGGCCCGCGCGGGGTTGAGGTCGTACGACAGATCAATAACGCGATTATTGACGCCTACCCGGGCGTGATGCTTTCTAATTTTGTGACCCACGGAAAAGTCGGGGACCCCCGTCATCCGTGGAATGACGGGCACTACGGTCGCAAAACGCTGATGACCCGCATGTGGCAGGAATATGGGGCGAAGCAAAACTCTTCGAAATAGCCCCGGCTTTGTCCGGCTGGGCACCGTCGGCGCCACATCGAAACACCCCATACGAATGAAACCAAGCCCTTAATGCGTACGCCGATCATCGTGATCATCTTGTGCATTTGCGTCCACGCCATAGGCGTCATCTTCCTCCGCCGGGATGGCATAGCCACCCGACAGCCAGCGATGCAGATCCACATCGGCGCATCGTTTTGAGCAGAAAGGGGCGTATTCTGCGCATGATGGTTCCTGACAGGTGGGGCATGGCGCCCCCTTGGCACTTTGCTTTGCCGGGGTCTTAGCGGATTTGCGTGCAGACATGGCGTGATCCCTCCAGCCCTTCAGCCTCAGTGAGCGTGAAGCGCTTTGTATAAAGGCCTGTCATCTGGTCAAGCCATGGACGTTGACCGATGATGAAATCGAACACAGCTTTGGGTACAGACAATTCAAACTGACCCGCGGCACTAAGGCGCAACTGATCTTCAAGATCAGCCATGGCGAGCCCTGCAGCAACCGGGCGTCTGAGCCGCCGCCCGGCAAGCATCCCCGGTGCCTCCTCTGTCAACGCTTCGTGCACGCTGGGGCCGGTGCGGGCTAGTGAGCAGATAAAAAGCCCACCGTCGGTCCAATGGGGCCGGGAAAATCCGGGCAAATCAGCGAACGCGTTTACAACCTCCCCCCGGAAGGTCTGACGCTTTGCCTTATCAACCCGAAGAAAATCGACGACAACCTGTCCGCCTAGTCGGCGCAGCACACACTGTCGCCGTAACTCAAGGAGCGCTGCGCGGTTCACCGAAAGACGCAAAGCATGGCGCGAGGCATGGTGCGCAAAATGGGTATCCACATCAACCGCCACCAAGGCTTGCGTTTCTTCAATGGTCAGGCGCCCGCCACCCGCGAGCATCACAGTCGGTGCGAGGCACTCTAGCAATTGATCGGTGAATGTATTGTCCAAAAAAACGCTCGGACGAACGCGCGCCTGGGAAACCCGTTCACCTATGTTTGCATTTTCAGTCGCTTTGCTCAGCGCGGCTTTTGCCTGACCGCTCGCCACCACAATGTCGCTATCATCGCTGACGAGTTCCAGGGCAGCCAGGATAAATGCCGTGTTCTGATTATTCTCTCTTACGGGCTCTGATCGATTTTCGCCAGATCCCTTGCCCAAAAGCCGCACGCGCGCATTTTTATCGCGCCGTGCTTGCGTTTCCACATGGATCTGAACTGCCGCCCCCGTGCTCAACCCCGACCAGTCTTCCGTAAGCCGCGCAAAGGCTGGTTCTCCGCTGGCAAGGGTTAAAAACACACCGCCGAGCACCTTATCGATTCTTTTGAGTGTTGCCCGGCAGCGATCACCGACGACGGCTTGCGCCAGTCCCGGCAGGTTTGGCTTCACGATTACGCTTGTCAGGCGATCATCGTCAAACCGCGCTGCCCGCAGCAACGCCGTACCCTGATCAATCAGGACGGTGCTTGCCATCCGAGCCCCGTCAGCAAGTTCGATGTTTCATAGAGCGGCAAACCCACCACATTGGTATAGGAGCCGGAGAGACTGATGATGTGACGGGCAAACAGCCCCTGAATGCCATAGCCACCGGCCTTCCCTTGCCATTCGCCGCTTGCGAGATAAGCCTGCGTCGCCTCAACATTCAGATGGCGGACTTTTACGCGGGTTTCCACCACTGTTGTGCGCGCGGTACCGCCCGGCGCAACCAGACAGACGCCCGAATAAACCCGGTGAGCACGCCCGCTTAGCAGGGTGAGACAGACCCGCGCCTCCTCAACGGTCTCAGTTTTTGGTAAGATCCGTGTGCCAACACACACGGCCGTATCCGCACCGAGGACAAACTGACCGGGAAACCGGCTGGCCACCACCTGCGCTTTTTCGGTGGCAAGGCGATGCACATAAGCGCGCACGCTCTCGGCCTTTCCGCCCGTCAGGACACGGATGGTTTCATCAATATCAGCAGGAGAGATGAGGGCTGGCGTAACGCCAATTTGCGCCAGCAAATCGAGACGGCGGGGGCTGGCGCTGGCAAGCACCAGCGCGCCAGCCCTGGGTTGATCGGACGGCTGGTGGGCCATGTCGACACCCCCTGATTTGTGATCGAAAAAGCTTCAACTCGGCGCGCGCCCGCGTCACCGAGAAAGCCCGATAACAGCCTATTTGAACCGGTAGGTAATGCGCCCCTTGGTCAGGTCATAGGGCGTCATCTCAACCAGCACCTTGTCACCGGCCAGCACGCGAATGCGGTTTTTACGCATTTTGCCCGCTGTGTGCGCGATGATTTCATGCTCGTTTTCCAGTTTTACCCGAAAGGTAGCGTTGGGCAGCAATTCTTCAACCACGCCTTCAAACTCAAGGAGTTCCTCTTTCGCCATTACTGCCGGGCTCCGGTTCGTGTCAGGATCATAAATCAGGTCTTTCTTGTTCGGTTAACACCCTTAGCGGGGCACCCGCCAACGGCGTAGATGATGCGAAATGACGGGAAAATCAAGGTTTTGTCGGCTGATCACGCGGTCTGGAGAAAACGCTCCCGGATTTTTCCCGCGATTTCGTCGCGCACCGACCGATAAGCGGTCAGCACCGCCGCCTCCCCGCCCGCGACGGTGGAGGGATTGTCGATAGGCCAGAACTCAAGTCTCTCTTTGGGGATGAGCCGGCGCACTTCGCCCACCACTTCGGGGGTCAGGGCAACAACGAGATCGAAATCCTCAAGATCAATCGCTGCTAACGTTTTCGCCTGGGATGTACCGAGCGACATATCAAGCTCCGACAACACAGTATCGGTGAACGGATCACGCCATCCAGGATAAAGCCCGGCAGAATCGATGTGCATATCCCCTCGCACTATGCTCGCCATCAGGCAGGCCGCCATGGGCGAGCGTACAGAATTCATATTGCAGATAAAGAGAACCGATTGAGGGGCCATGGGTAATCGCAATTGCGTCTAGCGCATGTGGAAGCTGCAGATAAGAGTGAAGAGGCGACGGGCGGTATCATTATCAAGCGTGATTTTATCCTTCAGACGCTCGCGGAGGATCTCCGAGCCTTCATTGTGCATGGCCCGCCGCGCCATATCGACGGTTTCAATCTGTGACGGCGCCGCGTTACGGATAGCCTCGTGGTAGCTTTCACACAGGAGGAAATAGTCCTTGATGATCTTGCGCAACGGCATCAGGGAAAGATGCACCGAGCCAAGCTTGTCCCCGCCCTCGCGGCGTACATCAAAAACCAAGCGCCGCTCAACAATCGACAGGTGCAATTCAAAGGGGCCCTCACCAGCGCCCCCCTCCGGCTCGAACGTGTTGACCTCTAAGAGGTCGTAGATCGCGACCTTGCGTTCATATTCAATATCGGCGGTAGCCCGGGCAAGCGAGCGTTCATCCAGGTCGATTTTTACGATCCTGTTGGTGGGCCTTGCCTCTGCGCCATTGTCCGCGTCGTCAGCCATTTCGTCGCCATGGGGTGCAGGCGCGCGAAACAAATCAAATGCGCACCATCAAACTCTCTTCGTGCCCTCATAGGCGAATTGCTGCGGCCTCGCCAGCCCAGCGCTACTGACCACCGCCAGCAAGCGAGCCGGACTACGCCCGCAAAGACTGCTGGTCGGGCCGCAGATGACGGGCATCAATTGGGAAAACCCGGTCGCGACCCAATGCCCAGACCGTCACCTTATCCCCGAACAAGGTGCGTATAGTCGGATCGAGAACGTTCAACCCGCCCGTAAAGGCCCCCATGGAAGGCAAAATCAGGCGGCGACCATCATGGATGAAACAGCGCCGCCGCAAGTGGCGCCCTTCTGCGCTAATCCGTGCGCAGGGGTGGAAATGGCCAGACACTTCCCCGCGCTGAACGATGGGCGCAGCCTCATGCTGAAAGTGGAGCCCGCCCACGGTTATCCTGATCGCCGCTCTGCCCCCCAGTGATGCCGGTGGTTCAGGATCATGGTTGCCCAAGATCCAGACCCAGTCGGTCTGCCGGGTCAGATCACGCAAGGCGCACAGATCGTCCTCATCCATACGGGCCTCGGCGCCGAGATCATGAAAACTGTCACCAAGGCTAATAACGCGGCGTGGTTGAAACCGGTTCATCAACGCTCCGACGGCGGCGAGCGTCGCACGCGTATCGTAGGGCGGCAGCAAAACACCGCGCCTGGCAAAGGACGAGCCCTTCTCGAAATGGAGATCAGACACGACCAGCGTTTCATGGTCGGGCAGCCACAATGCCCCACTCCTGTCCGGGTGTACCCTCTCTCCTGAGAACGTGAACAAAGGCAGATCATCTCGACTCATTGCGGCATCATGGGAGGGAAAAGAGCGCGGAGCAAGACCTTGAATTCAATTGCACAATATGGCGTGCACCCCCATATATCTGCAGTAAAGCGCGGCCAGTTTCAGGGCGCCAGAGAACCCAGGTGCCCATGACCACGTCTTCCCCGAACCAGCCTCGCGGTGGTACAGCCACTGACCGCACTAGCGCTTTCGCAGAAGAACTTGCCCGTGATCGTCAGCACCGGGAAAAAGCCCGCACCTTGCAACCCTTGCGGCGGCTGGTGCCCTTCATTTTGCGATATCCGGGTCTGCTGGCGGCATTCGTGGTTTTCCTGATCGCCGCGTCTGCCCTGACACTCATGTTGCCGGCCGCCTTCAGGCTGGTGGTCGATTGCGGGTTTGCTGGCGCGCTGGCTGCCGATAGTTGCACCGTGCCCATGGCCCGCTCCATCGGCACAGGCCAAAATCTTGGCATCTTTTTTGTGGCGGGCATGGGGGTTGCCGTTGCCCTCGGTCTTGCCAGCGCATTGCGATACTATTTTATCTCCCGTCTGGGCGAGCAGGTGGTCGCCGATTTACGCCGCGCGGTCTTTGCCCATCTCGTAACGCTATCGCCTAAATTTTATGCCGATGTGCGCACCGGTGAGGTCCTCTCGCGCCTGACCACGGACACAACACTGATCCAGACGCTGGTGGGTTCGTCGATCTCCGTTGCGATCAGAACGCTGGCGACAACGCTTGGCGCGCTTATTCTGATGATTGTGGTCAATTGGAAGCTTGCGCTTATGGTGTTGGTACTGGGACCGATCATCCTTGGGCCGATTATTTTATTCGGGCAGCGCGTACAGCGCCTCTCCCGGTCGGGGCAAGATAGCCTTGCCGGAGCCTCCGCCCGGGCAGGCGAAAGCCTTATGGCAATCGAAACGGTGCAGGCCTTTACCCGGGAAGACGAAGAGGTTGCCGGGTTCGCGCGGGCCGTCGAAGAGACTTACCGGGTTGCCCACCGACGGATTGTTGTGCGCGCCGTGATGACCTCGGTTTTGTTTTCACTGGTGCTCAGTGGACTGATCGCTGTTTTATGGCTTGGCGCGTTGCAGGTTCAAAATGGCGCCATGACCCCTGGCACCATGACCCAATTTGTTATGTATGCGTTCGTTGCCGTCAGCGGTGTGGGTTTTTTGACCGAAACCTATACCGAGGTCATGCGCGCCGCCGGTGCCACCGAACGGCTGATCGAAATTCTCCATTGGTCACCGGACATCACAGCGCCGGCCGCACCTGCATCGCTGCCAAGCCCGGTGCGGGGCGGACTTACCCTTGGCGATGTGCATTTTGCCTACCCTTCGCGCCCGGACAATAAAGTGCTGAATGGCTTGTCGTTGACGGTTGAGCCGGGCGAAACCGTTGCCCTCGTCGGACCATCCGGTGCAGGCAAAAGTACGGTCTTCCAACTCCTGCTGCGTTTTTATGATCCGGATGCCGGGACGATCAGCATTGACGGCACCGATATCAAATCCATCACACCACAAGCCCTGCGCAAAACGCTGGCGATTGTGCAACAAAATGCGCCGCTTTTCTCCGGCAATGTGAATGACAATATCCTTTATGGCCGCCTTACCGCCAGCCAGGAGGATGTGCGCGCTGCGGCGATTGCCGCCAATGCCGATGGGTTCATCAGGGCCTTGAGCAATGGCTATGAGACAGAGTTGGGCGAGAGCGCACAACAGCTCTCCGGGGGACAACGTCAACGCCTGTCCATCGCCCGGGCCATCCTGCGCGACGCGCCCATTCTGCTTCTCGATGAAGCCACAAGCGCCCTCGATTCGGAAAGCGAGCGAGCCGTTCAGCAGGCCTTTGAGGAGATTTCAAAGAACCGCACCACGCTGGTTATTGCACACCGTTTATCCACCGTTCTGCATGCGGATCGTATCCTCGTGATGGACGAGGGCAAGGTTGTGGAGACTGGCACGCATTCCAGCCTGATGGCCGCAAACGGGCTCTATGCCCGCTTTGCAAAACTGCAGTTTGGCGCGCCGGGTGTTGGTCCCGCCGCCATTGTTGCTGAATAGGCGCATTATCACCCCTCCCCGGGGGTAAGTGCGCCCTTCCATCAAACATCAGTAATTACGCGGCTTTGTCCCAATAATCTTGACTTTTGTGCCCACGGGTACGGCGCCCTCATTGGCGAGGCCATTGATAATCCGGAAGCGTTGTTCCTGATACGAAGGAAACGCCATAGTGCTGGCGAGGGAGCGCACGCTATCCCCGCGCCGCGCGGTGACCACATCGATCTGACGGGTCGGCGGAACATTGAGGCGCGCCGGATCAACCGCTTGCAAGGTGTTGACCGACCGGTTGATCGCCGCAGAAAGCTCGCGGGTTTGGTTTGGTGGTGCCACCCAAAGAAACACGTATTTAGCCTGACCATCCCAATCGATGACATATCCGGTAAGGTCAAGATTACCCTGTTGGGTCTGAAGCTGCCCTCGCCCGACCGCCGCCGGACGCCCATTGACCTGACCGTCTTGCACCGGGCGAAAATCCACTTTCAGTTGCTGGGACATCGGCCCTTCGAGGATCTCACGTGGTGTACCCTGCCCGCCCGTGATGGTGAATTGCATCTGGGCTCCCGATTGCGACCGCGCCAGGACTGCTGAGCTGGAGTTTTGCAATTGGAAACCTTGGGGCACGGCAAACGCAAACCCAATTTCGGGATGTACGAACGTCGTACCCTGAATATAACCCTGACTATAGGCATCCTCACCATACAAAAGGCCATCAATCAAATTGAGATAGCGATCACGATTGATCTCTTTGCGGCCTGCGGTCTCAATCACCTGCGCTTGCTCAGCCGCTTCACGAACGCGGTTTGCTGAATTTGGGTGGGTGGAGAGAAACTCCGGCGGCTGCTGCCGCCCGGCAATCTGGCTCTCAAGCGAAGACCAACGACCAAGCGTGTTCAGAAAATACGCCGCTGCTATTGGGTCGTACCCAGAATTTGCCAGAAGCCGCACGCCGACACTGTCGGCCTCATATTCCTGATTGCGGTTGTAGCTGAGAAGGTAAAGCTGCGCCGCCTGGCCAATTGCCTCGGCAGTTTGCGCATTCCCTGACAAGATGCCCGCAAGAGCCGCTCCAATCCCGGTTATGTTGGAACGGCTGACGCGCTCGGCAGTGTGACGTTCAAAAACGTGGCCAATTTCATGACCAATAACCCCGGCTAATTCCGCCTCGCTATTGGCCAGCGCCAAAAGACCGCGCGTGATATAAACGCGACCAGGCAGCGCAAATGCATTGACCACCGGGCTGTCGAGCACCGTCATCTTGATGCTTGCAGCGGGTTGAGTCGAACCCGCAAGAAGCCGGCGTGTCAGATCATTGGCATAGTCGCGGATTGCCGGATTGGCGATCTCGCCGCCATATGCCGCCAGAATTTTTGGATGCTCCTGCAGTCCGATTTGCTTTTCCTGCTCCGGCGATAGCCCGAGCGGTCCCGCCGTTGATGCACAGCCCGCAAGCACCAAGCAAATCGCTGCAAATGCGACGACAAATAGAGTGTTTTTCATTTTTTGCCCCAGTCATGAACCCTCACCTACAAAAGCCTAGCAAATCGGTGCGTGATTGCAAAACGCGCCAACCCAAATTTCGTGCGTTAGAGCTGATTAAAGCGCGTTCACAAAAAGGGAGTTCGTCGCTGGTTCCCATCCATCGACTTGGGTTCGAACGCGCGATGCCTAAAATCTAGACTGCATTTTCGATTCAACAAAAAGGGTACGCAGTCTAGGTCGAGGAAAACGAGCTACGGGTCAGTATTTTTTAGGTGTTGCGCTCGTGCTGATCGCGACTGCGTAAAGAACGCAAGCGCTGATATTGTCGATAGATCAGTGCACTGATGACCACCGCACTTAACGCATAACAGGGCCAAACATAAACCCCGTAGCCATTCATGGCGAAGAATTCAGCCATGGCTTCCCTCCGGCGTTGGCGCCATCGGTTCTACCGGTGACGCGGTGGAGACGGCGCGGCTTGGCTGGCGCTGAAGCCTTGCTTCGATGATCTGGCTTTCCACACCGGTCAGCACAAACCAGGCAAACAACAGCGTATAAGCAATGATCATCACAAGGAGCGGTGTCAGGATTGCCGCATCAATGGTGGGGCCACTTGCGCGGATAATGCTGGCGGGCTGGTGTAGGGTGTTCCACCAATCCACCGAAAACTTAATGATCGGAATATTGATAAAACCAACCATGGCGATAATCCGTGCAAACCGCGCGGCGCGGGCCTTGTCGTCGATCGCCTGCCAGACCGACATATACCCAAGATATATAAACATCAGGACAAGGACGGATGTGAGCCGTGCATCCCACACCCACCACGCTCCCCAGGTGGGTTTACCCCACACCGCCCCGGTAATCAGGGCGAGGACAGTCATGGCAAGGCCGAATGGCGCAGCGGCGAGCGCAGCGCGATCCGCCAGCGAATGGCGCCAGATAAACGCGACCACCGATGCCACCGTAATCATGGTATAAGCGCCGAGCGCCATCCATGCGGCGGGCACGTGGATATACATAATCCGGACGCTATCACCCTGCTTTGCGTCAGCGGGCGAGACCACAAGACCGAGATAGAGCCCCGCCGCCATCGCGACGAGCGCACCGACAAAAAGCCATGGTCGCAACGTCCGCGACAGGGCCTCAAAACGGGCGGGATTTGAGAAAAACGAAAACATGGTGTCTAGCTACTCCAGACCAAGGCGGATCGCCAAGACGGCAAATGGTGGCAAAACCACGCCGTAAAAGAGAGTGAGCGCCAACAATAATAGGGTTTGCGGTGAGACCCACTGGCTGGCAGCGGGGCTGAGCCCAGCCTCCACCGTGCCAATGCCAAAAATCAGCACGGGCACCACGAGGGGCGCGGCAAGCCCCATGCCCAAAAGCCCGCCCGTGCGCGCGCTCGCCGAGACCGCCGCGGCGACAACGCCCGCGATAATGAGCGCCGGGCTGGCCGCCATGAGAAGGAGCGCAGCAGGCACCGCGCCGCCGACCGGGACCGAAAACATCACAAAGGCCAGCGGCACGATTAGGGCAAGAGGCAAGGCCAGCGTGATAAAGGCGGTGACCAGCCGGGCAAACACATAAGGCAGCAGACTCTTATGTTCTGCGCAAAGGACCTGCAGCGTGCCATCCTCCATATCGCTGCGAAAAAGATCGAGTACGGAGAATTGCACGGCCAGCAATAGCCCGAGCCAAATGATCGCCGGGGCCGCCGCGCGCAAC
Organism: Pseudomonadota bacterium; assembly: GCA_039819545.1. GTDB lineage: Bacteria > Pseudomonadota > Alphaproteobacteria > Caulobacterales > Parvularculaceae > CALLPQ01. The sequence goes on from JBCBRS010000002.1 coordinate 80,182, forward strand.
GCAGCCGCCCCGGGACCGAGTGCAAAACCCGACAGCCCTATAAAAATGAGGAAGAAAAAGAGCGTCTGGAGCCAGCCACCGCCGCCGCGCAAGGCCAAGTGCACATCACGGGCCACCAGCGCCTTCAACATTTGGGGGGCGGAAGATGGGGGTTGATCGCTCATGGCGTTGTCTGCCCAAAGTTTTGCGAAGCGGGCTTTTGCGGGGCAAGCGTGAGCCGGAGCGCAGGCACGTCCACAGCTTCATGGGTTGCAATAATGGCCAGCCCGCCACTGGCAAGATGATCCCGGCAGACCTGTGCCGCGAGCGCTTTACCCGCGCTATCAAGGGCCGATGTGGGTTCATCCAGCAGCCAAAGGCGGCGGCGTGCCACAAGACAGCGGGCAAGCGCAAGGCGGCGGCGTTGCCCGGCCGACAATATCCGGGCTGGCTCCCTAGCGAAAAGGGTAAGCCCAACCGTTTCGAGCGCTTTCATGAGCACGGCGCTATCACCGTGCCCATGGTACGTGCGTTGCCAGAAGGTGAGGTTTTCGTGAACGGTCAATTGCGGTTTGAGGGGCACGCCGTGGCCCTGAAACACGATTTCGCCCGGGACCAGCGGCTGTTCAATACCCGCCTCACCGCCCGACCAGGCCACAGACCCCTCACCCGGGACGAGGCCCGCGAGGACCTGAAGCAATGTGGACTTGCCGGTACCGTTCGCGCCAAAGACCTGAAGGGCAGCACCCGGTCCAACGGAAAAACTGACGCCTTCAAAGATGGGAACGGTCCCGCGCGTGCAGGCCAGATTTTTTACGGTCAGGGTGCCCACGGGCAATCCTTTTTCACCAGACTATTATCATGGGTACGCATAACTGTTTGATTTCGTTTTCAATCTCCACCCCTAATGGAACAAAATATAGCCAATCGGGTACGCGCGATTTTGCCCCTTGGCAGGGGGTCACCCAAGGCTTAAATCCGACCCATGAAGCCGGTAAAACGCAATCAACGAATCCTTTATCTGGGCATTGGCGGGGTCGCCCTTGCTGCGGCGGCAGGCCTGACCTTTACCGCGCTGAGCCAGAATATCGATTACTTTTATACGCCCGGCGATGTTGTGGCCGCAGCAACCGCAGGCACCCCTTTGCCCGACCGGCGTATCCGCCTTGGCGGCCTCGTGGCGGAGGGGACGGTGCGCGATGGCACCGGGGTTAAGAAAATCTTCGATGTGACCGACGGAAAAGACCAGATTACAGTGAGTTATGACGGTATTCTGCCGGATTTGTTCAGCGAGGGTCAGGGCGTCATCGCCCAGGGGCGGTTCCAGCCCGATGGCCTTTTTAAGGCTGATATTATCCTTGCCAAACATGATGAGAATTATGAGCCGAAAGAACTGGTGGGTATTGCCAAAGACCCCGTGGGCGAGCGTCAGCTGACCAATTAGGGCATACCAAGTCTCTTTATCGGCATCTATTCTGCTGCAATCGCCTGCGCCTGTTGTTCAATTCGCGCTTTGCGCGGCAGCCAGATATTATCGCGCCACCCGATTTCGTCGACACATTCCACGGCCTTAAGAAAGCTCACTGGCGGCTTGCCCACGAGCGTGCGCAGCTTATCGGCCTTAGACGATTGCGCGGCGTAGAATCGTTCAATCAACCCGCCATTCAGCCGGTAAAACCGTTCGAGCACCTTGTGACGCCCCTCGGGCTTGGCTGCGTAAAATAAAAAGCGCGACAACATGCGGTAGAATGCCCTGTCCCGCCACCGCTCGCGCGCATGGGCGCGGGTGAGTGCAGCCAGCGCGGGGCCAGTATGATCCGTCTCTTGCGCAATCCGCTCCGCCAGTGCCGCCGCGTCGGGCAGAGAATAACCGGTCAGCGGATGAAAAAGACCCGCGCCGAGCCCCGCGACGCCAACACCCGGTGGATAGGCGCTAAGATGCTCATCAATATTACCTGCTAACGCAATGGGCAGGACGCCGTCTTCCTCGCGAAAAATCGTATCGATTGCCCACCCTGCTCCCGCGCAATAGTCAGCAATGCGCTGGCGGATGGCGTCGCGGTCAAGCGCTGCTCCATCGGCATAATAGGTGTCCTCAACAAGCGCCGTATCCTCAGAAAAAGGAAGGACGTACACGAACCGATAGCCATCATCCTGCGGGATCGTCGCATCCATAATGATCGGCACGGTGAGGCCATGGGGTTCTTTGAACCTGATTTCCTGACCCAGAAATTTCTGAAAACCGATGGTCAACGCATCGGACTGGCGTTGACCGCGCGCATCAATCACGGCGCCAGCCGCGATGTGCTGCCCATTTTCCAGATGGACACCGTCGGCATCTACTCGGCTGACTTTTTGACCGGTGAGGAGCCCCTCGCCCAGAAGCGGCGCCACACAGTCGTGAAGGCGCTCGGAGGTTGTGGAGCAATAGCCGGTATCGAGGACGCGTCTATGGCGCGGGAACCGCACCTGCTGGCGGGGCCATTCATGGGCGACCATGGCCTGCATCCACGCCAGTGTCTGCGACGGCAAATCAGTTTTGTGAAACGACCAGGTATGATTACCGCCCAGTCGGTCTGCCTGCTCAACCACCGTGACAGCAAGACCAGGATGTTGAACCCGTAACCGCCAGGCGATCAAAGCCCCAGAAAGCCCGCCGCCCGCAATGACCACATCTGATTTCATTGGCCTTCTTTCGGTTGGGCCTTTTCCCGCGCCTGGGCGGCTCATGTTTGCGGAAAACCTCGCGAATTGGAGGGCGAATGGCAAGCGCAATGCTTTGTACGTATCGCTTGACATATGCTAGTGTCAATTATCGAAGCGTTATAGAGATGACTCAAACGATACTTCTTACCCTCGGGCGCTTACCAAAAGCGCTGGAACTGGCCCGTGCTTTGCACGGCGCCGACACGCGGGTTATTGTCACCGACCCATTCGCCAATCACCTATGCCGACCATCGCGCGCCGTGGCGAAATCCATTGCCGTACCGGCCCCGGCAACGGATCCGGCGGGCTATCGCGATGCGCTTCTCACGGTGATTCGCGACGAAAATATTGACGTTGTGGTCCCTGTTTCAGAAGAGGCGTTACACACGACGCTACTCGCCCCGTCACTACCAACGCATGTTCGTCTGTTCGGTCCAGGCCATGAGACGCTGCACCTTCTCCACGACAAACTTTCCTTCAACCGCGCCGCACAAGCGGCTGGCCTTACGGTACCGCAAACCTATGGAGCCCATACGTCTGCGGCGCAGGCCATGGCCGCGCAAGGCGACTACATCCTGAAGCCGGCCCACGGATGTTCCGGGCAGGGATTTTCTAAACACGCGGTCGGCACCCCGATCCCGGAAGATGCGCGTTTTGCCGCCTATGTCGCCCAGGATTTTGTTGACGGGCGTCATGTGAGCGTACAAGCCCTCTGCCATCGCGGCACCCTCAACGGTTTTGTCGCCTATGAGGGGCTGATCTTTGCTGGCAGTGTCGCCACCTGTTTTGAGCGAGTGGAAGAGGCGCACGACCTAAAGACGTGGGTCCAACACTTTGTTCAGCATCACGCCTATTCAGGCTTTATCGCCTTTGATTTTATCATTGATGAACGCGGGCCCATGGCCATCGAGTGCAATCCGCGACTGACGAGCGGCGTCCACTTTATGGACCCGGGCGATATGGCGGCGTGCGTGATTGACCCAGACGCCTCTCGCACTGTGCGCTTGAAACCGGTGCGGCGTTTTCAGGAAGGTCACACGAGCCTGACCGAGGCCTACGGCGACTTCTTGCGTCCCCGGCTTTTTCTGCGCCACCTCAAGACCATGGCCACAGCAAAAGATGTGTTGTTCGCTGCCCGTGATCCCCTGCCTTTTTTCCTGATGACGCCCATGTCCTGGGACCTTCTTAAACAGGTAATGTTTCAGGGCCGGAGCTTTGGAGAGGCCGCAACCCACGATATTGAATGGCGAGCGTTAAACGCCGCGCGCATCAACACCGATGTGGGATCCAATCAAACGTCGACGGAGCATTACGCATGAGCCCGTTTGACCGTCATCATAATTTGCGCCGCAGGCCGGGTGGTCAACCGCGCCGCAGGCTGCACATTTTCTGGATTCAGGATGTTAAAGTCATAGTCTCTGGCGAGTTGGGCAATGATCAGGATTGCCTCCACCAGGGCAAAGCCAGCCCCCACGCAGGTATGAGGTCCATAGCCAAAAGGCATATAGGCCCCCGCCGGAATATCGCCCTCCCGGTCCGGCATAAACCGGTCTGCATCGAACATATGTGGGTCGGCCCAATAGTCAGTATGGCGATGAAGTGTCCATGGCGCGATCATGACGAGAGCACCTTTCCGCAATTTGCGTCCTCCAACGGTCACATCACGCAGAGCAACACGCGGCATAAACGTAATTGGCGGATAAAGACGCAGGGTTTCTCGAAAAACCGCCCGGATAAAAACCATTTTCTTCGTATCATCAAACGTGATGGGGCCATTACCAACGACGCTGCGCACCTCTGCACGGATCCGCTTCAGGATATCCGGCCGGATACTGAGGATATAAAAAACCCAGGTGAGCACACTGGCAGTTGTCTCATGGCCCGCCAGAAAAAAAACGCCCAGCTGATCAATCAATTCTTCGCGGGTGAAGCCCTTTGCGCTGTCCCGATCGCGCGCAGCCATCACGGCAGCGGCGATGTCTTCTTTGTTCCCATTTTCCCCTTGGTGATGATCAATCAATTGCCCCAAATGATGACGAATACGCGTGCAAGCCGCCAGAACAGCGGGGTCTTGATCAATCTTTGCCCAGGCGCGGTCAGTGATCAGTCGCCAGACCTTTACCTGCGCCACACCGCGCTCAAAAATCAGAAAATCTTCAAACACATCCCGTGCCATGTGGGAGGCAAGGGAGACCGAAAAAACGGTCCGGCAAATAATATCCGCCGTCAGGTGTCCCATGGCGAGATCCAGAGAGACCGGCGCACCGCTCTGCGCCGCCACATCAAGAGGCCCGCGATAATCCTCAACCGCTGCGGTCATCGCCTTGTAGGCAACGGTCAGCCGCATATGGGAGAAGGCCGGATCAATCATCGCGCGTTGGCGGCGCCATTTCGCGCCATCCGACACGAAAATCGAATCACCAATCAGCGGCTCCAGCGCGCCGACCATCAGATCGCTCTTTGGAAAAGCACCGCTTTTGTCGAGCATGATCTCGCGGACAATATCGGTATCGTTGAACAAAACGATGGACCGGCGCGAATAACCGAGCGTTCCGCTTTTCATGCGGTACGCCGCCGCTGGCAGCAGGCTCAACAAGTCCCCATCCCCGCGCCGAACAGTTCGGGCAAGCGCCAGTATGGGTGGCAACATTTCAGGGTGCGGCGGGGTAAATCGATCGCCCATGACTCTCATCCGTATCAGGATTACCGGTCACCACACTATCGGGGGTATCCATAATCATGTCCACCCATCTCCTGTTTGACCTTCTGATTATCGGGCACATCACAACCGGCGCACCGGGCCTGATCAGTTTCTGGGTTCCGGTTCTATCGCGCAAAGGGAGCCGTAATCATAAATTCTGGGGCAAGGCCTTTACGGTCATGATGCTGATCACCGGTTCTATCGCCGCTGCGATGGCGAGCATGACGCTCGCTTTTCCTGTGACAACGCACCCCCAGTTAATGAGCCACCCTGAGTTTTCTGATCCCGCCCTGATCCGCGGTATCTTTGGCTGGATGATGCTGTATCTAGCAATTCTGACCATCAATCTTGCTTGGTATGGCTGGCTTGCCGTCCGCAACAAACGTGATCACGCCGCTAACATGGCCTGGCATAATGTTGGCTTACAAATCATCCTGTCAATTGCGTCAGTAAATTGCGCCGTCCAGGGCCTGATCATTGGTCAATGGATGATGGTTGGTATCTCCTTTGTGGGCTTTGCCACGGTTGGCACAAATCTGTGGTTTATGCTGAACCGCAAGCCCACGCCGCGCACCTGGCTTCTGGAGCATATCAAAGCCCTTATCGGTACCGGTATCTCCGTATACACTGCATTTTTCGCATTTGGGGCAGTGCGGTATATTCCGCAACTTGCGTTGAACCCGGTTCTCTGGGCCGTACCGTTGATCACCGGTCTCGCACTCATTGTCTATCACCAATATAAAGTGCGGCAGATGATGCCGCTTTCACCCTCGCGCGCATCCTCGACCACAGATGCGCCCGCAAAACCCACGCAGGTACCCGCCGAATGACCCATCGAAAACACATTATTGTTGTTGGCGCGGGCGCTGGCGGCCTCAGCGCGGCGATTGATCTTGCCCGTAGCGGTCATGACATTACTGTCCTCGAACGCAACAGCGAAGCTGGTGGCAAAATCCGCCAACGGCTCGTGAAAAACAATCGCGGCATTGATGTTGGGCCCACAGTTTTCACCATGCGCTGGATTTTTGACTCGCTGTTTGAGGATGCCGGGGCAAGCTTCGCAGATGCCTTGACGTTACACCCTGCGAGCATTCTTGCGCGTCATGCCTGGGCCAGTAATGACAAACCCAATGGTAAGCTTGATCTTTATGCGGATATTGATCGCTCCGCCGAGGCCATCGCAGCGTTTGCCTCCCCGCGCGATGCTGAGGGGTATCGTCAATTCTGTGCCCAAAGTCAGAAAGTCTTTGATGTCCTGCGCGATAGTTTTATCACCGACCAACGCCCCTCCCAATTAGACGTGGTCAAACGAGTTGGCGTTGATCGCCTTGCCGGGTGGCTTGCCACAATCCGGCCATGGCGCACGCTTTGGCAGGAGCTTGGCACCTATTTCGATGACCCGCGCTTGCGCCAGCTTTTTGCGCGATATGCAACCTATGTGGGCTCCTCCCCCCTCGCAACGCCGGCCACCATTATGCTGGTTGCCCATGTGGAACAGCAAGGCGTGTGGCATGTGGATGGCGGTATGCGAGCGGTGGCGCAGGCCATGCAGTCCCTCGGTGAAGGTCTCGGCGTTACCTACCGCTTTGATGCCCCGGTCGCACGGGTGCGCCTCACGGGTCGGCGCGCCAGTGCCGTGGAACTGGAAACCGGCGAAGTGATAGAGGCCGACGGCATCATCTTTAACGGTGATATCTCTGCCATCGGGGGCGGACTGCTCGGCGATGAGTTGAGATCCCGCGCGCCAGTAACGCCACGCAAAAAACGCTCGCTCTCTGCTGTTACCTGGTCCGTTCACGCCCCAACGTCCGGATTTGATCTTGCTTTCCATACGGTCTTTTTTGCCGACCGCTATCCCAATGAGTTCCGGTCCATCTTTTCAGATCGAACAATCGCGCAGATGCCAACGGTCTATGTCTGTGCACAGGACCGGGGAGAGAACGAGGCCGTGCCAATCCAACCCGGTGAAGACGAGCGGTTATTCCTGCTCGTCAACGCCCCGGCCGACGGCGACATCAAATGCCAGACACCGGAGCAACTGGAGGATTTGAAAATGCGGGTGCTCAAGCTCCTGCGCGTTTGTGGCCTGCATATTGATGATTTTGATGCCACTGCATCTTTGACAGAACCTGCCGACTTTAACGCGCGCTTTCCCGCAACGGGCGGCGCGCTTTATGGCCAGTCAAGCCATGGCATGATGTCCACCCTGAACCGCAATGGCGCCCGATCTCAAATTCCTGGTCTTTATTTTGCCGGTGGTTCAGTTCACCCGGGACCCGGCGTACCCATGGCAACGATGTCCGGCCGTCTAGCTGCTCAGCAATATTTGGCCGACCAACGCAGCGGGCGGGCGTAGTTTCAATTCTCTGTACAGACTATCGTTTACGAAAAAAAAGGCGCACGCGCGATGTCACAAAAAAGGCAGGTTGCTTTTCTCGGCCTTGGTGTCATGGGCTTTCCCATGGCCGGATTTCTGGCCAAGTCGGGTCACACGGTCACCGTCTATAACCGCACACCAGCCAAAGCCGAGGCCTGGCTCAAATCCTATCCTGGCAAGTCGGCGCCAACCCCCCATGCCGCAGCGTGCGATGCTGACGTTGTTTTTGCCTGTGTGGGTAATGACGACGACATACGTGCAGTAACCCTTGGGGAAGATGGTGCCTTTGCGGCCATGAGGGCGGGCACGATCTTTGTGGATCACACCACCACGTCGGCGGCGTGCGCGCGCAGTCTTGCCACCCACGCAACGCAGCACGGCTTTTCTTTTCTTGACGCACCAGTTTCTGGCGGGCAAGCAGGTGCGCAAAGCGGTACACTGACGGTGATGATCGGCGGTGAAGCCGATGCGGCCGCTGGCGTAGAGCCACTGATTGCAACTTACGCCCGGATGCAACAACGCATAGGGCCCACGGGCAGTGGTCAGCTGACCAAAATGGTCAACCAGATCTGTATCGCAGGCATCGTTCAGGGCCTCGCCGAAGCACTGCATTTTGGCAAAGCAGCAGATCTTGACCTTGAAGCGGTCATCGATGTGATCAGTAAAGGCGCCGCCCAATCCTGGCAGATGGAAAACCGTGCCCACACCATGATTGAGGGGCAATTTGATTTTGGCTTTGCCGTCGACTGGATGCGCAAAGACCTAGGCTATGTGCTGGAAGAGGCACGCCGTAATGGCTCAACCTTGCCGCTTACCGCTCTTGTTGATCAATATTACGGCCAAGTGCAAGCGCTCGGCGGTAACCGCGCGGATACCTCCAGCCTCATTCAACCGCTGGAGACAGTCAGAACTGCGAGCAAAAAGCGTGAACGCTAGGTAGGGGTTGTAAAAAGTGTGATCGTCGATGGTTCCCATCGATCGACTTGGGTTCGAACGCGCGACCAATAAGAAATCTAGACTGCGATTTTGATTCAACAAAACATAAACGCAGTCTAGACTCTGAGATGGTACGCCTGAATTCAGTGCCCGTTCTCGCCTGGATCACGCTGCGATTAAGCCGCTTTATCTGCACCCGCGTGCTGTGCGCGGATTGAAGATATCACGCGGGCAACCTCCCTCAGAAGTTCATTTTTATCGATGGGTTTGGCCACATATCCATCCGTACCCATGGCAAGATAGCGGTCACGGTCACCGGCCATGGCGTCAGCGGTAAGCGTGATGATCGGCGTTGCCTGCCACGCCTCGGTACTTTGACGAATAGCTGCCACCGTTTGAGGGCCATCCATCACTGGCATATGCATATCGAGGAGAACAACGTCGAAATGTCCAGCCTTGGAAAGCTTTGCCAGTGCATCCTCGCCGTGGATCGCTTCCACCACGTCAATCGTCGTTTCGGCAAGAAAGGCTTTTACGACCAACCGGTTCACCTTGTTATCGTCAACAAGCAGCAGGCGTAGTGGCTGCCTATCGGTCAGGGGCTGTTTGTTCATATCCTTGTTCGGCGCCACGTCGGTCTCGCGCGGCTCGCCCGCAATTCGGTTAACGCCGATCTCGAGGGTAAAGGTGGAGCCATGACCTTCAACACTATCCACACTGATCGTACCCTCCATCAGCCGCGCAAGCTCCGCCGTGATGGCAAGACCAAGACCCGAGCCGCCATATTTGCGGGTTGTTGAGGTATCCACCTGTTCGAACGAGCGGAAGAGCTTTTGCTGAGCGGCAACCGGAATGCCAATGCCGGTATCGCGTACCTCAATGGTCAGACAATCGTGTCCCCCGGCATCAACCCTCAGGCCGACACGCACCGTTACCTTGCCGTTTTCCGTGAACTTGATGGCGTTCGAAACAAGGTTGGAAACACACTGGCGTAACCGCAGCGGGTCACACACCAGACGCTGGTCCAACGATGGTAAAAGCTCCAGATCAAGCGTTACCCCTTTTTCATCAGCCTTTGTCTGCCACAACTGTACGAGTTGATGAAACAGGGTCCTGATATCGGTAGGCACCTTTTCAATGGTCATTTTGCCCGCCTCGATTTTTGATAAATCGAGGACATCATTGACGATCGTCAACAGCGACTGGCCAGAATCAACGATGACGTTAACGCAGTTCTTCAATTCCCCATCAAGAGGTTTGTCAGACATCACCTGCGCCATTCCCATAAGGCCATTGAGGGGTGTACGGATTTCATGGCTCATATTGGCGAGAAAACTCGATTTTGCCTGCGTTGCTTCGTGCGCTAGCCGCTCACTTTCACGTAGATCGTTTGCATAGGCTTTCAGGCGTCGCTTGGACATGACGAGCGACAGAGCAAACACACCAAGGGTTCCCGCCACGATCATCATCAACAGCAAAATAACGTGATTGCGCTTTTCTACCCGCTCAGCGGTAAGCTTCTCGCTTAAGAGCTGCTGGATACGACTGTTGTTTTCCTCCTGACGAATGCGTGCATCCATGTATTCAGCGCGTGCGCGGGCCTGGTCCGCATTGAGGGTTTCCTGAAACCCTTCTGATTTGCGGATTGCATTTAGAGCCCCTTCATAGTCGCCCGCACTTTCGCGAAATTTTGCCAAGGCTGCGTAAAACCGAATTTGACTGTCGCGCGATCCCAGTTTGTCTCCAGCGGCAACAACCTCTTCCATGAGCGAGACGGCTTTGTCGAAATCGCCCGCACCGTAATAATCTGTTGCAAGGATGTAATTCGAGGTCGCTTTATAGAGCGGTGAGCCAATCTTTGCCGCATCGGCCACGAGCGAGCGGGCCACATCACCAATCGCTTTATACTCGTCGCGGGCGATATGAATGAGCGCATAATTGCTCAACAGATGCCAGTTAACTTGCTTGGCCTGTATCTGTGTCAGTTGCCCATTATTTAGAGCCGTTCCAAGCTCTTTACGGCCGATATCAATGTATCTCTCGGCACGCTCATATTGCTTACTCTCCAAAAGCACGTAACCGATATTGACGAGAATCTTCAGGCGTTCAACCGCCGCGAGAGACTGTGTTCGTGGGTTTTCGTAATTCTCGATCATTAACTCGGCAGCCTGAACGGCATTTCCAATATTGGTGTGCAGCGCAATCATCAGTGTATCTGCGTATTGCTGATGCTGTGCATTCTGCGTTGTCGCCGCATGGCGCCTGATCGAGTCAATTAAATTGAGTGCTTTTTCAATTTGATCGGTATACACATAAATATACCCTGCGGGATAAAGGGCTTCGGCATAAAAATCGGCACCCTCCAGCGCCCGAAAGAACCGATCACCGATGAGCGTGAGATAAGCATCGCCCTTTTCAAATTCGCCGAGGGTTGCCAGGAGCTTGAGCCGGTGCGTAACGCCGTGCGCCCAGACAACGTCTTGTGTTCCCTCCGGTAAGTCAGCAAGAATTTCATCAAGCTGAACAATTCGTGCGTCGAAAGGAAGGGCGAGAAAGGCGTCACTGGTGACAAGTGCCTCAATGGGATCGGCACCGGTGATCGTAGGTGATAGTCCTTGTGCGTTAGCAATGCCCGTAAACGTCGGCACCAAGGTTGCAATGGCGCAGGCGATTGCGCCTATCACCGGCATGGCTGCGCGCGATAGTTTCACCCCGCCGACCGTATTGCCTGTGCGCTTAATCCCAAACATGATCGTCCTTCCTCACGTCACGGGGAAGGAAAGCGCAAATCCATAAAATTTTAATAGGCGCAGCGCCCAGAGTTTTAGAGTTTGGGTTAACCCGCTCCTAACCGTATTTGATTTTTGGCGCTGTCAGCCCTGTTCTGCGCGGTTTCGGCGCCGGTTAATGTACGCGACAATTATTTTATGAGTGTTCGGCAAAAGTCGCTGTAACCCGGAAATTAATTTCGCATCCGGGCCAACCACAATCCGGCTGCGACGCTTTTGCGTACCGCGTAGGATTTGGCGTGCTGCGTCTTCGGGGCTCGTGCGCGCGACTTCCTTAAATTGTGCGACCATGGTTTCGCGGTCTTCGGGCTGATGGTTCGGCCGGTCAATGGCAGCGTTCTTAATGATCGGCGTATCAACCCCGCCCGGATGGACACAGGTAACACTAACCCCATCATCAGCCAGTTCCTGAGCCAGCGTTTCGGTAAACCCACGCACCGCAAATTTTGATGCGCAATAGTGGGCCTGATTGGGAAAACCGATCAACCCGAACAGGCTGGAGATATTCACGATACCCCCTTTTTGCTCAATCAACTGCGGCAAGAAAGCTTTACACAGATGAACAACACCCCAGTAATTGACCGCCATGATCTTTTCGTGAGCATCAAGGCTTGTCTCCGCAAAACTCCCATAGCGGGTCAGGCCCGCCACATTGAAGAGATAATCCGCCGGGCCCAGGCTTTCTTTCAAGAGGGGCGCGTAGGCGCGTATGGCGTCACTGTTGGTGACATCCAGCGGGTCCTGACGCACGCTATTGGACGCCTCGGCCCCCGCGAGCCGCACCGTCTCGCTCAGGCCATCAGTGTCTTTGTCGCTTAACGCAACCCGCGCACCGCTGGCGACCAACTGGAGGGCAAGGGCACGCCCGATCCCGGACGCCGCGCCTGTGACAATGCAGACTTTTCCCGCAAAATGGTCGTGGATATGGTTCATGACGGCGTAATCCCTTCGCTTCTCCCCCACGTAAATAAGCGAGCAGTGTGCAGGGTACTGGCCCCGCAGAGCAACCGGAAACTGCATCGCCGGATTGCGGCCTCCTTCCCTGGACAGTACGCTCCGATAAAGTGAAACGACACTTTTATCCCCAATCAATGTAGCGGAGACCCCCATGCCAACCTTTGCCGAAATCAAAAGCCAAATGCGCCTGCCCGTCATTGGCGCGCCGCTCTTTATTGTGTCGAACCCAAAGCTCGTCATCGCGCAATGCACGTCCGGCATTATCGGGTCGTTCCCGGCGTTGAATGCCCGCCCGCAGGAGGCGCTCGACGACTGGATCACTGAGATCAAAGACGCCATCAACCGCCACAATGACACCAACCCGGATCAGCCCGCGGCACCCTATGCAGTAAACCAGATTGTGCACCGCTCGAACGACAGGCTGATGGCGGATATGGAAACCTGCGTGAAGCATCAGGTGCCGGTGGTGATCTGCTCGCTTGGAGCGCGTGAGGAAGTCTATGAGGCCGTGCATTCCTATGGCGGTCTGGTGCTGCATGATATCATCAATGATTTTTTCGCCCGCAAAGCCATCTCCAAAGGCGCTGACGGTCTGATCGCCGTGGCGGCGGGGGCTGGCGGTCACGCGGGTACATTGTCACCTTTTGCGCTGGTACAGGAAATCCGCGAATGGTTTGACGGGCCAATCGCGCTCTCGGGCTCGCTTGCCACCGGCGACGGCGTGCTTGCCTGCGAGGCCATGGGTGCGGACTTTGGGTATATTGGATCCGCCTTCATCGCCGCCGATGAGGCCAATGCCAGCGACGGCTATAAGGATGCGATTGTTGAGTATAAAGCCGACGATATTGTCTATACGAACCTTTTCACTGGCGTGCATGGCAACTACCTCAAACCGTCTATTGAGGCGGCGGGCATGGACCCACAAAATCTGCCGGAGAGCGATCCCTCAAAGATGAATTTCGGCTCCGGCGGTAACTCCAAATCAAAAGCGTGGAAAGACATCTGGGGCTGCGGCCAAGGCATTGGCGCGGTTACCGAACGCCAATCTACTGCACAAATGGTCGACCGCTTGGCGACGGAATACAATGCCGCGCGCGCCCGGCTTGGCGCTGCTTAGGGCATCGCCGGGGCTTCGCGGCGAACGACCGCGCATAAGGGGTTTCACGAAACCGTAAACCGCGTTTCATAGGATCCCCTGAGTGAAGGAACCGGTTTCATGCGCCTTGTACTGATGATTGCTCTGGCTGTGGCGATGACCCTCGCGGCGTTGATCGCGGTGCTCGGCGATTTTCGGCGTGACCAGCCCGATCTCAATGGGGCGGCGCCAGTTCGTTTTGCTGGGGATATCCTGGCTGTATCCGACACCGATATGGCGGGCAGCGCCTATGCCGATGGCAAGCTAGCCCCCGTGCCGCTGGACGACACGCTCTCGCTGATTGTAGGCGGTACGATTGCCGCCATGATCCCCGCGTCGAACTCTGTCATCTCCTGGCCGCAAATTGTGGATGTGACACCTGATGGCAAACAGGTCTTTGTGGTCGAAACGCGCGGGCCCGCGCCAAGGGGCGTCGAGGCCTATGATGACGTCCATAAGGATTTCCCGGTGGGCGCCCAGCTCTCGATCTTCTCCCTTGCTGACGGCACGCTTTCGTTACTGGGTACACGGACCGATATTGGAACAAATCCCGGCTCGGTAGAGTTTGCCGAGCGCAGCGGCTTCCTTGTCATTGCAACGGAAGACGAAGGCAAGGAATTGACGATTGTTGGTCTGCGATGGGACGGCAGTGTGCGCGAAGTCCGGCGCCTGCCCCTCAATGTGGAGTACTTTCCCAATGAGACAGAGGCCCGTATACGGACGATACATATCGCTCCAGATGGCCGCACGCTCGCGGTCAATATTGCCAACCGCCGGGTACAGTTCTTTACCCTGCAAATTGACAGTACTGGCCTGCCACGCGCCGCGCTGCCCCTGGGTAACCCCACGGCGCAGATTGGGTCCCGTCTGTCAGTGGGTAAATGGACCCCGGATGGGCAATATTTCATCATCACCGATACGGGCTGGTCGGAAAACGCTCTGGCGATGCTGATGCAGGGTCCAGGTATATTGAGCGTCATCAAACCGCCCCGCACCGGCGGGAACCCCGAAATTGTCGATCAGGCAAAAGTTGGTCTGTCGCCGGAAGGGTTTGATATTAGCGCCGACGGCAGGCAAGTCGCATCTATCGATATGGGCCGCACCTATCTGCCGCCACTGGCCGCTCTCGACTTCTGGCCGGCGCGCCGGACCTATACGATCACGTTGCTCGCGCTTGACCCGGAAACTGGCAAACTCACCCGTACGGATCAAATTGCCGAGGCGGGCATCCTGCCCGAAGATGTGATTTTTGACGCCAATGGAAAAAACCTCGCGGTTGCAGTCTTTCACCGACGCAAAGGACCTGACAGCCGGCGGGGGTTCGTTGACTTTTATGCTATTGATGACGGCGGCAACCTTAGCGCCCAAGGCGTCACAAGGGCCCTGCCCCGGGGTGTCCATGACCTCGTACGCGTGCCGTAGCGCACCCCTCTTCTGCGGCGGCGAGAGTGTAGCGTGCCAGAGTCGCGTCCTGCGCGAACTGTTTCACCAACGCGCACAAATTAGCATATGAAAATCAGTGCCTTAGGAATTACTTTCGAAATCGTAACAAAGTGTTTGACGCCACTTGGGCTCGTCATTACCCTCCCGATTTGTGTGTGGGGGAGGATGTCTGCACGCGCGTTTGTTTACACCGTGCGATGACGAATTTAGCTTCTCCCAAAAAAGAGAGAGGATCGTGCCGATCCTTAACCCTGACCTTTCACGGGTTTTTCGTGAGGGGTCGTTGTGTGCTGAAATAACCTTTGGAGAGAGACAATGATTTCAGAAGACATGGACATGCTTGGCTTTATCGTCGTGGATAGCACCGCCGACACGGTGGACGATACCGACGGAGTAACCACACTTCGTGAAGCAATTATCGCCGCGAATGAAGACCCGGATGCGAGTTTGATCACCTTTGCAGATTCCATCTTTGAACAGACAATTACGCTCGCAAGCCCTCTTCCCTCAATTTCCGAAAGCCTGTCCATCGTTGGACAACAAACTGTTATTGATGGCGGCGGCAGCGACGTTTTTCTCGTAAGCGCCGATGATAGCGAGGTAAACTTTTCAAACCTGATCATCGAAAATGCTTTGGACGGTATTGAAATTGACGGCGATGGTAATGCGGTAACCATCTTTAATGTTACCATCTCTGAAGCCACTGGTGACTCTGTCGAGATTGACGGGGACAAGAATACGATCATTTTTGAACAATCATCGACTATTAATTCTGGCGATGATGGCATCTCCATAGACGGAGATTATAACTCCCTGTTCGTCGGGCGTTCAACGTTTGTAAATTCGGAGGAAGATGAAATCGATGTCGACGGTGACTTTACAGAAATCGAGATCGATAACTCTGAATTCAGGACCACCAGAACCAATGGGCAGATTATCGATCAAGACTCGGCAAACCTGCTGGTCCGCAATTCCACATTCACGGGCAATGGCGGCGATGGCATTGACATCAGCGACGGCCAAAGCGGCTCCGGCAAGGTGGTGATCGAAGGCTCACTATTCGAAGACTTTGGCAATGCCATTGAAATCGGTGAAACCGATCCCGGCAGCACTGTTACTGTGCGGGACTCTGGCTTTGCCGTCAATACAGCAGCTGTCTTTGTTGAAAGCGAGGCCACAAACCCAGAGATTTTTGTTGGCTCTAGCAACTTTGTGGAAAACACAACCGGCATTGATAATAACAGCACCAATGTCACCGTTACGGCCGGTGCCAACATTTTCGATGGGGAAGCATCGGCCTTTGATGGCCTTGTGGATGATTTGAATAACGCCTTTGCCCCGGACGAGTTTCAAAACGGCAATGCCGGCAATAATCGCATTAACGGAAACAATGGCGACAACTTCATCAATGGGTTAGCCGGTAATGACCGCATCAATGCGCGTGGCGGAGACGATGCGGTTCTCGGCGGCAGCGGAAACGATACGTTGAACGGCAATGGCGGGGATGATGTTCTCGCTGGGCAAGCGGGTAACGACCGCGTCAATGGCGGCAACGGCAATGATAATTTGAGTGGCGGCACCGGTAACGACATTATCAATGGCGGCGGCGGCAATGACAGCCTGTCCGGCGGCGACGGGATGGATCGTCTCCGCGGGAATCGCGGCAACGATACGTTGGAAGGCGGCGCCGGTGACGACGTGCTCGAAGGTCTTTCGGGTAACAATTTCATCACCGACCTTTCCGGTAACGACACCATTGTCGGCGGGACCGGCAATGACACGATTCATGATGGTCTAGGCGATGACCTGATCAATGGTGGCCAGGGTGATGATGTCATTACACTGAGCTTTGGCGATGATCTTATCTTTGGTGACGATGGCGCCGACACGTTTGTGGCCAAGCACCCCAATATTGGCGAAGATCGTCTTGGCGGGTTCACCGTTGAGGAAGGTGACCTCCTTGACCTGCGCGCGCTGGGCGTATCGTCAGCGGCTGATGCCCTCGCCATCGCCAGTATGGATGGTGGCAGCACCGTGCTTGATTTTGGCAATGGTCACTCGCTGACGCTCATCAATATCGATATGGCCTCGATCACGGATGATTTCTTCGTCCCCGAGCCGGAAATGATGATGATGGAAGAAATGCTGGCCAGCGCCACGGCGATCCAGCTGGAGATGCTCTAAAAACGCGCACGGTCACGTTTGACCTTCACGAAGAAGGGGGATGCTCAGCATACGGGCATCCCCCTATTTTTTTGGCTCAGGTGACCGCAGGCTCTATCAGCTTTAGGGTACCGTCATCCGCATTCATCCCCGCCTGAGCCCCCACGGGAATTGTCTGTTTCTCCCGCACATGGCCGACCATTGCCCCAGCGAAAACGGGGACGCCAAGCCCGCCAAAGTGATGCTTGAAAATATCATGGAGCGAAAAGGTGCCATACCCGCCGGCCGGATCAACACCGCAATCGGTAAAGCCGCCAAGGACGATACCGGCAGCCCGGTCAAATGCGCCCGCCAGTGCAAGCTGGTTGATTAGCCGGTCGCAGCGATAGATATATTCGCCGACCTCCTCCAGAAAGATCAGCGCGCCAGTGGTATTGGGAAAATAATCCGTCCCAAGAAGACCCGTAAAAAGGGTGAGATTGCCGCCCAGCAAACGTCCCTGCGCTACCCCTGCTGAAATCGTCTGTATCCGGTTCGTGCGTACGGCGAGGGAGTCGTCCAAGGTTTGCGGGTTCCGCATGGTGGGCGTTTTGGCGTCCATAACCACCGCGCGCATGGCCGCTGTCGTAAAGGGGTCCCACTGCGTGTTTGCATTCGGCCCATGGAAAGTAACCAACCCCGTCTGCGCAGTAATCGCATTGAGTAAGGTTGTGATATCCGAATACCCCATGAAGACTTTCGGGGTTTGCCGGATTAAATTGAAATCAATAAACGGCAGCGTGCGTGCCGCGCCCCATCCACCCCGCAAAGCAATGATGCCGTCAATCGCGGGGTCAGTAAACGCCGCGTTGATATCCGCTGCCCGGGCCTCATCTGTTCCGGCCAGATAGCCGTGGCGATCCATCACATGGTCACCCACCGACGGTGTTAACCCCAGCGCGGTTAACGCCTCGCGCGCAATGTCCACTTCGTCCGTATCATAAGTAACCGACGCGGGCGCAACGATGCGAACACGGTCGCCTTTGCGCAGACGCTTTGGGCGAACGGGCGCCCGTGTGGCGCCACTTTCTGCCCGGGCTGACGACGCGGCGGCGGCGACAGTCAACGCCGAGGCGTTGCAAACGAGTGAACGACGCGTGATAGCCATGATCACCTCCAATTTTGAGAAAGGATGCCGAGGCTGCCTGGCAGGGTCAATTGGTTGTGGGGAATGGACGAGGCTATAGTGCGAAAGAAACCTGTGTCCCTGGGCAGCGCGGCTTGGATCCGGGAGCTGTTTCGCCACGTTTCGGGGCGGTGGAGGAAGACTTCGCATCAGGTCCGGGGATCAGGTCCGGGGATCCGGCGTCTCCTTCTATACCGGCGGTCCGTCACCCCAAACTCTACGCAGGGTTATCATAAGCGAAAGCCTCTACCCGATTGCCTTCACGACCTCTTCACACATCTTCTTGGCATCGCCGAAGAGCATCATCGTGTTATCGCCGAAGAACAATTCGTTTTGTACACCCGCATAACCGGACGCCATGGAGCGTTTGACGAACAGGACCGTGCCGGCATTTTCCACATCCAGGATGGGCATGCCATAGATGGCGGAAGACTTGTCGGTCTTCGCGGCCGGATTGGTCACATCATTGGCGCCAATCACGAATGCCACGTCAGCGGTGCGGAATTCGGAGTTAATATCTTCCAGCTCAAAGACTTCGTCATAGGGCACGTTCGCTTCGGCGAGGAGGACGTTCATATGGCCGGGCATGCGGCCCGCCACCGGATGGATGGCGTATTTTACTTCGACGCCAGCTTCCTTCAGCGTGTCACACATTTCGCGCAAGGCATGCTGGGCTTGGGCCACGGCCATGCCATAACCGGGCACGATGATCACCTTTCCGGCATTTTTCATGATGAAAGCGGCATCTTCTGCGGAGCCCTGCTTGACCGGCCGGTCTTCGCCGCCCCCTGCTCCGCCAGCGGCTGCGTCTTCGCCGCCAAAACCACCGAGGATAACGGACAGGAACTCGCGATTCATCCCCTTACACATAATGTAGGAAAGAATGGCACCCGAAGAGCCAACGAGCGCACCGGTGATGATCAGCGCCATATTTTGCAGCGTAAAGCCGATGCCCGCTGCCGCCCAGCCGGAATAGCTGTTCAGCATGGAAACAACCACCGGCATGTCGCCCCCGCCGATGGGGATGATCAGGAGGAAGCCGAGCGCAAAAGCGATCAGTGTCAGGATCAAAAAAACATGCCAGCTCTGATCACCGCTCATCATCATGATGACCAGCAAAGCCGAGACGACGCCAAGCGCAATATTGATTACATGGCGGAAGGGCAGCATGATCGGCTTGCCGCTCATCTTCCCGCTTAGCTTAAGGGCTGCGATGACCGAACCGGAAAATGTAATCGCCCCGATGGCCGCGCCTAGGGACATCTCGAGAATAGCTTGCCCGTGTATATGTCCAGGATCGCCAATGTTAAAGGCGCGCGGCGCGAGGAATGCCGCCCAGGCAATACAAACCGCCGCAAGACCCACAAGCGAGTGAAACACCGCAACCAGTTGCGGCATATCGGTCATGGCAACTTTGCGGGCAATGGTGCTGCCAATCAGCGCCCCCGGCACAATTGCCAGCGCGATCAGGAGCCAGGTGCCAAAGCCTTTATCTTCGAGCAGAATGAACGTCGTAAGGATGGCAATCGCCATCCCAATCATGCCAAAGCGGTTACCGTCGCGCGACGTTTCCGGCGAGGACAAACCGCGAAGCGCCAGGATGAATAACACGCCGGCCGCAATATAAAGAAGGGAGGTAAAGTTCGCCATCGGTTTATCAGGCCCTTATTGTTCTTTTTTCTTGTACATGGCGAGCATGCGCTGGGTGACGAGAAAACCGCCAAATATATTGATACTGGCAAGAATTACCGCGATGAAGCCAAGGGCTTTTGACACCCCGCCCGCCTGACTGTCAGCAAGGTTTGCTCCCAGAGCAATCACGGCGCCGACAATGACCACCGAAGAAACGGCGTTGGTGACGGACATGAGCGGTGTGTGTAACGCGGGCGTCACCGACCACACGACGTAGTAGCCCACAAAGATTGCCAGCGCGAAAATGGCGAGCAGATATATAAAGTCCGACGGCCCACCAAAGCTTTCGGAAAAACTCGTGAGCGCATCAAGGGCCCCCGTCGCTTCCTTTGCGGCACTGGCGGCCTGCTCGGTATTCTCGGCGGACGCGGCGGCGGCTTTCTCCGCCTTGAAGGCGGCTTCTTGTGCCACCTCTACCGCGGCCTCTACATCTTCCTTGGTTGGTGCTTTGTCCTGCATCAGCATGTTTCGGCTCCTTGGCGGCCCGGCAACCGGGCCGGGCATCAGTGGGGTCGTGGAATCAATCAAGATTAGTCAGCTTGCGCACTATCGTCTGCCGCCTGATCATCATTGGCGGAGGGCTCAGCGGTGACTTCTGGTTTCGCACTCACACCCTTTTCAGCAGGCTGGAAGTTCGGATGCACAATTACACCGTCGCGGGTGAGCGCGATCCCGGCAATAATTTCGTCTTCGGGATCAAACTTAAAGGTACCAGCGTCCTTATCGTAAAACGCGGTGAGGAAATTTAGCATATTGCGCGCATAAAGATTGGACGCATCGGCAGCCAACCGACTTGGCACATTCAAATGACCAAGGATTGAGACGCCTTTGTGATCGATAACCTCACCGGGCTTGCTTGGGGCCACATTACCGCCCTGCTCCACCGCGAGGTCGACAATCACGGAGCCCGCTTTCATGCCGTCGACCATGGACTGACTGATCAACTCTGGCGCCGGGCGCCCGGGGATAAGGGCTGTGGTGATCACAATATCCTGTTTCTTCAGGTGCTCAGCGACGAACTCAGCCTGGCGTTTTTTGAAGTCATCAGACATTTCCTTCGCGTAACCGCCCGACGTTTCAGCATCTTTCATAGCGTCTTCATCGACCGTCACAAAGCTGGCACCGAGACTCTCCACCTGCTCCTTAGCCGCGAAGCGCACATCGGTGGCCGTGACCACAGCGCCCAACCGCCGGGCCGTAGCAATCGCCTGCAAACCCGCAACACCGGTACCCATCACAAAGATTTTCGCGGGCGCAACGGTTCCCGCCGCTGTCATCATCATGGGGAGCGCCCGGCCATAGGCCGCCGCGCCATCGACCACGGCTTTGTACCCGGCAAGGTTTGACTGTGAAGACAACACGTCCATGGATTGTGCCCGCGTGATCCGGGGCATCAAATCCATAGCAAAGCTATCAATATTACTGTTAGCGTAGTCAGTGAGTGCGTTTTCATCGGCATAAGGCGAAAGAATGCCGATCAGCTTCGCGCCATTGGCAATCTGGCTGAGCTCAGAGCCTGATGGCCGCTGCACCTTCAAAACAAAGTCAGCACCCATCAGCGTTGCTGCAGCGGAAGCCCCGATCTGCGCGCCTGCGTCTTTATAAGCGTCATCGCTCAACGATGCCCCTGCGCCAGCGCCGCTCTCAACGGCGATGTCGGCGCCCATGGCCACTAGTTTTTTCACCGTCTCGGGCGTTGCCGCCACCCGGTGTTCGTGGGCCTGCGTTTCCTTGATGATCGAAAATTTCATGGAAGCTCCGATGGTCGAATGGTGGACAGACGTTTGTGGGCAGACATTTTATGGGCCGACAGTTCATGGGCAGACATTTTATCGGTAGACGGCGGGCCCGACCCGGTCGCGCGCAGTGAGTACCCCGATTCCTTTATCCCGCAGCCCACGCGCTGTTGTCCAACCTGGGCCAACCCGCATTGCGCCGGCACGCCTCTTCAACTTTTGACTGGAACACCAACCCGCGCCAATACTACCCACGTCACTGGTCAGCAGCCGATATTAATGACTAAAGAATGCTCTCACTACGATATTCGCAAACAAATAGGTCACGGCCCCGGCGATGAGCGAGATAAAGATGCCGTTGGCCAGCACCAGGCTGGTAAACATCACGGTGATACCCGCCGTCACCGGCAGCCCGATCTTCGTGCCAAAATCCATCACCGACTTATAGGTGTCGCTATTCATCTGATCATCATTTTCGTTGGAGGTTGTGTTGCCTGCCATTGTTCATCCCTGTTTCTATCCAAATCCGCACGGTGTTCTTATAGGCGATCAATACGTGAAAAACACCTTGCTAATGCGGAGAATTTATCCGCTATCCTCACGGCGCCGATCCGAGCATTTGCCTAAAGCCCCACACGTACAGGCCAGCAGGTGAGTAAGGTGCGCACTGCTGCCACGAACGCCATGGGCTGATCCATCATCATGTGATGATGGCCACCCGGAACAACCACAAAAGGCGCGCGCCCCCGCGCCTGGTTACGCACATGATCAAAGCCCTCGCCCGAGGAAAACAGCGATTTTTCTCCATAAATAAAGGCAAGCGGGCACCGCGCAGCGAGGAAGAGATCACGCTCAAAGTGGATTTCAAAGTTTTGTCCATGGCGCGGATCAAACTTCCACGCCCACCCTTTTTTGCTCGTTTCATCGTCCGTGGCGGGTTTGAGGCCTTCGCGGGCGATGTAATCGATGAGATAGAGCTCTTCGCCGGGTTGGCTTGGCAAAAAGCGAAAGCGACTGATGGGCTCTTCGCGCGACGCGTATATACGGTTGGTATTTGGGCGTTCTTTTTGCTCGCCGTCTTTTTTACCGCCCATATTAATGGTGTAGCCCTCGTCAGGGTCCGGCACGCCAAAGGGCGAATCAACAATGATGGCTCCGCCAAGGCGTTCGCCCGCCATCTCCACCGCACCCAGCGTTGCCCAGCCGCCAAAACTGTGGCCCAGTACGATGGGGCGTCCCCCCTCATTTAATCCTGCAGCCTCACACACCGCAAAGATCTCCTCAGCATGACAGCTGAGCGAATACCGGTCCCGCCAGTCCGAATCGCCGAGCCCCGACAGGTCCAGCGCCGCCACCCGGCGGTTTTCCGACAGCAAGGGCGCAAAAGGGAACCACCAGCGCCGGTGCGCCCGGCCCCCGTGTACCAACAGCAGGCCGGGCGCCCCGCGCGATCCCCAGGCGGAGTAATGGATGGTCGCGCCCGCCACGCTGACGGTCTTATCTTCACGCGGCGCGCCGAGCGCCTGCTTAAACCACGCCGGTGCATCGGGCTTTTGACCGGCGAGCGCGGCAAGTGGTCTGATGAGATCTTTATCTTTTTTATCGGACATGAGCGTTTGGGGGATCGGTATCGGTTTGGCGATGGTGTCGGGAAATTGGCCGGGAAAGTGAGCCGCGCAAGATATCTGCGATCACCGGGAGCAATGCAAGCCTGCCTCCCACCGTTCGGCCGGGCAGGATTCGTTTCCCGAAAATTTCCGTACCCAAAGCATTTAATTTTTCTATGTTAAGCCTTTGTTAGGGAACGGCTTATTTTTCCGGCTTTTTCTGGATCAGTTTGATACGCCTTAAACGGATATTTACCGGGTGAACGCTATTTTCCCTCGAGTGCAATCTTGAGGATGCGTATCCCCCATGGCGAAAACTGTTCTGATCGTTGACGACGATCCCACCCAACGCCGCCTGATGCAGGCTGTTTGTGAAAAAGCAGGCTACCCTGTTCTTCAGGCCGAAAGTGGGGAAACGGCGCTTTCCGTATTACAAAGCCAGCAAGGCCACGATGTGGGCCTAATCATGCTCGATCTCAAAATGCCGGGCATTGGTGGTATGGAAACACTGCGCCGATCAAAAACCTTTCGCGAAGACCTGCCCGTCATTGTACTGACGGCTCAGGGCGGAATTGATACCGTCGTGGAAGCCATGCAGACCGGTGCCGCAGATTTTTTCGTCAAACCCGTTTCCCCTGAACGTATCATTGTCTCCATCAATAATGCCCTGAACATTTCGACGCTGAAGGGCGAGGTTTCCCGCCTCAAGCGTAAGAATGACGGTAATATGCGCTTTCGCGATCTGGTGGGCACGAGCCCCGCGCTTGCCCATGTAACCCGTCTTGGCGAACGGGCAGCAGCCTCAAACATCCCTATCCTGATTACCGGGGAATCCGGTGTTGGTAAGGAGATGATTGCCCGCGCCATTCAGGGCTCTTCCGATCGCTCGGGCAAAGCCTTTATTACGGTCAATTGCGGCGCGATCCCAGAAAATCTGGTAGAAAGCATCCTCTTCGGCCACGAAAAAGGCTCCTTCACCGGGGCAAACGCGAAGCATATCGGCAAATTTCAGGAGGCCAATGGCGGCACCCTGTTCCTTGATGAGGTGGGCGAACTACCCGCCGAAATGCAGGTGAAATTGCTGCGTGTCCTGCAGGAAAGCGAAGTTGATCCCGTTGGCTCCAAACGCCCGGTAAAGGTTGATGTCCGCGTTATCTCCGCCACCAACCGCGATCTCGCCGAGGAGGTCCGTATAGGGAATTTTCGTGAGGACCTTTTTTACCGCCTCAATGTTTTCCCCATTGAGGTTCCGCCACTGCGCGAGCGGCCAGAAGATATCCCCGCCCTCATTGATCATTTTATTCAGCGCTATAATGCCGAGGAACGCCGCGATGTGCGTGGTGTCCAGCATCAGGTGCTGGACGTTCTGAAGAACCAGGCCTGGCCTGGTAATGTGCGCCAATTGGAAAACACGATTTTCCGGGCGGTTGTCTTGGCCGAAGGCGCGTATTTGTGCGGGGAGGATTTCCCAACCCTGACTGCAGAGTTCGAAAATGCCGGAATTAGTGCAGGCCCCCCTGTTTTGTTTGATGAAGAGGGCGCAAACGAATCGCAGAATGCCGCGGTCGGAAACGAGTTCCGGGAAATTGGCGCCAGTGGCACCGCCGACGCCCATGATTTTCATCTCTTCGATCCGGAAGGCCACATGCGCACCATCAATGATATCGAACAAGATATCATCCGTATGGCGATTGATACCTATGATGGGCGGATGTCGGAAATTGCCCGCCGCCTTGGCATGGGCCGCTCGACGCTCTATCGCAAAATTCGCGAGTACGGGCTTGAGGTTCGACGCGCCGGCTAGGCGCTGAAGGGTCCCCCATTTCGGGTACTTGTTCACGCCAGAAATCCTGACATCTTTACCGCCGAAGACTTGGCGGGAGAGAGATCATGACCAACGCATTTGTGCGTCGGGGGCTACATCGTGCCCTATTTTTTAGTGTGGAGCGGCCATGGCAAGCCTTGGGCCTATGCCTACTGATCGTCATCGGCTTTGGCGCCGGGTTACGCACCTTATCAATCAGCGCCGACACGCGGGCGTATTTTCCCCCAGATGGGGCGTTGCGCCAGACCCTCGATCGGTTTGAGCAGCGCTATGCCGAGCAAAACAATCTGCTCCTGGTTTTTCATTCTAATGATGACAGCCTCTTTACAGAGGAACGAATAGCGCTGATCGATTCCATCACCGAGGAAGCGTGGAAAATTCCGTATACCACGCGCGTTGATAGCATTACCAACGCAACGCACATTGCCGCCGACGGCGACATGATCAAGATCGACCCGATGATTGATGCGGCGCGTACGAATATTGGTGCCCCGCTCGATATGGACGTCCTGCGCTCCCTTGTTTTGGGCGACAACTTGCTCGTCAATCGTCTTGTCTCACCCGATGGGCGGACGACAGCAATCAATATCAACGTACAATATCCGCGTGCATCCACCACGGCGTCAGGCACCGTGATCGCAGCGGCCGATGCCATGGTCGCGGCATTCGCACCGCAGACCCTTGGTCTTTCGGTCTGGAAAACGGGGCGAGTGGCCACCTCCAATGCTTTTTCTGCCGCCTCCAAACAGGATTTGAAAACGCTGACGCCGCTGAGCTATCTCGTGATCGTCATTTTACTAATGGTCCTGTTACGCTCGGTCCCGGCGGCTGCGGCGCTGTTCTCCACAATTCTCCTCGCCATTGTCTGCTCGCTCGGCCTTGCCGGCTGGATGGGGCTGCAAATTAATTCCGCAACAGCTTCGTCACCGACGATTATCATGGCCCTCGGCGTTGCGGCGATCATCCATGTGGTGATCTCGTTCTTGCATGCCTTTAGCGCTGGCGATGATAGGCGCATGAGTATCCGGCGCGCCTTGGGCGACGATATCAAGCCCGTCGCCTTGACATTGTGCACCACAGCCATCGGGTTCTTGACGCTCAATAGCGCCGACGCGCCGCCCTTCCAGGAATTGGGTACTATCATAGCGGCAGGTGCCCTCTTCTCACTCCTGTTCGGGGTGCTTTGGTTACCCGCCATGCTAAGGCTTCTGCCGATCAAACGCCCGCGCACGCGGGGCATCATCGACCGGTTCGTCCGCGGTTTTGCGCAACGTGTTATTCGCTATCGCACCGCGCTTCTTGTGGCGACGCCGATCTTGATTGCATTGTCAGCAATGGGGATGGCCCGGATTACGATCGACGATAATTATGTACGCTATTTTGATAAGCGTTTCGAGTTCCGAACCGACACCGATCAGATTATTACCCATTTAACCGGGCTCGACCAATTGGAATTCGATGTGGGTGGCGAACGGGATCGCGCGGTCCTTGACCCGGCCTATTTTGCCAAGCTGGAAGCCTTTGAAACATGGCTTAAAGCGCAGCCACGTGTCACCTACGTTGCCAGCGTCGCGGAAACCTTCCGCCGTCTGAACAAGCATCTCCATGCTGGTGAGGAGGCCTTTTATCGCATCCCAGAAAATGCCGAGCTGCTTGCCCAATATCTGATGCTGTATGAAATGTCGCTGCCGTTGGGCCGCACGCTGACCGATCAAATCACGATTGATCGTAATCGCTCGCGCGTAACGGTCATCATGCGCGGCGCCAGCACGCGGGAAATTCAGGCCTTGCAGAATAGAGCCGAACGCTGGCTTGCCACCCACGCCCCCACAGCAATCACCGGCGAGGGCACCGGGCTTGCCGTGATGTTCAGCTATTTGTCCTCGCTGAATATCAAATCGATGATTGGCGGAACCCTGATTGCCCTCATCATTATTTCGGCCATTCTGACGCTCGCATTTCGCAGTATCGGTCTTGGTCTTCTCAGCCTTGTGCCAAACCTCTTCCCGGTACTGATCGCTTTTGGTGTCTGGGGCGCGCTGGTGGGCCGGGTCGGGGTTGCCATATCGGCCGTGGGGGCCATGACTCTTGGCATCATCGTCGATGACACGGTGCACCTCCTCTGGCGATATCGCGAGGCACGCCTGGCCGGCAAGGACAAGCCAACGGCAGTGCACGCCATGTTCAAAAAGGTCGGTCGCCCTATGCTGACAAGTTCCCTCATTTTGATCGCCGGATTTTGTGTGGTGGCAACCTCTGGCTTTCACGTGACCAGCGCCATGGGCATGCTATCGGCGATGATCATCCTGATTGCGCTTCTGGCCGACTGGCTTTTTCTGCCGCCCCTTTTGCTGTTGCTTGATCGCCAAGCAATGGCCAAAAATCATGTCGATGGCCCCAATCAACGTGGACATTCCCAGCTCTCCCCCGCCGAATAGCGGCGTGGCAGTCAGGAAGCGGTCACGCGTCTGCTTGATCGGGCTAGCAAAATCACTTTACCCGTTGTGAGATGACATCCGATGGCGCCCTGCGCGAAACTGACCTTTACCCGCCCGTCAAACGCTTTCTGGAAGGGCAAGGCTATACGGTGAAGGCCGAAGTCAACAACGCCGATGTGGTTGCCCTGCGCGGCGACGACGACCCTGTAATCGTCGAGTTAAAGACCGGCTTTTCGTTGAGCCTGTTCCATCAGGCCATTGCCCGGCAATCCGTCAAAGCAGATATTTATGTGGGTGTACCCCACAAAACGGGCCGCGCCTTTCAGACAGCCTTGAAACAGAATAAAGCGCTGTGCCGGCGCCTCGGGCTCGGCCTTCTGACCATTCGAATTGATGATGGTCTTGTTGCGGCCCATGTGGACCCCGCCCCTTTCCAACCGCGCTATCAGCAGAAAAAGAAAACGGCCCTGCTGCGCGCTTTTGCGCGGTTAGAAGGCGATCCCAACCTTGGCGGCACAGCCCGGCGTGACCGCGGCGTTATTATGACGCCCTACCGTCAGGATAGTCACAAATGCTTGCAGTATCTTGCCCACCACGGCCCCGCAAAAGCGGCCCATGTGGCACATGAAACCGGCGTCGCCCGTGCACGGACAATTATGGCCGATAATCACTATGGCTGGTTCATCCGTGTTTCGAGGGGTGTTTATGATCTGAGTACAGACGGGCAGTCGGCGGCAGCGGATGGCCGCTGAGGGGGTGTCTCCGCGACGGCATAAGCCGCAGACCACCGGACCGAGGCCCGCTACTTTCCTTGAAAGTTGGGTTTGCGTTTGCCCATAAAAGCGGCAACGCCTTCGGGAAAATCCGCTGACTGACTAAGGATATATTGAAAGTCAGCCTCAAGCGCCGTGATCTCCTCGCGCGAGCCGTAATGGGCGGCGCGCAGGAGCTTTTTGGCGTACTTTAATGACAGTGGCGCTTGCATGGAAAGGCCTCGGGCCCGGTCAATAACCTTTTCCTGAAGCGCATCATCGTCTTCTACGGCGTTCGCCAAACCAGCGTCGAAGCACTCCTGCGCACTCATCTTGCGACCCTCGGCAATCATCTCAAAGGCCCGTTGATACCCGAATGCGCGCAACATAAACCAGGTCGCCCCGCCATCGGGGACAAGGCTGATGGCCGTAAATGGACTGTAGATATAAGCGCTCCGTGCCATGATGATCAGATCACAGGAAAGGGCAACCGCCATCATAACACCCGCCGTCGCCCCATTGAGCGCCGCGATGTAAGCCTTATCGGACCGGCTGATGGCATCGACGAGGGGCTTGTAGTCCTTTAGGATATGTTGGGAGATCGTGGCGTGCTCTTTTTGCATACCTTCGGATAGATCGGCACCCGCACTAAACCCACGTCCCTCTCCGGTCAGGATAACGATGCGGACATTGGCGCTATTTTCTGCCCGATCTAGGGCCTCAGACAACGCAGCGCGCAAATCCTTGTTGGCTGCGTTCATCTGCTTTGGCCGGTTCAAGGTGATGATGCCAATGGCGCCATCTTCCCGGTAGAGAACGGTATCATTAACGAGGGGCTCAATGTCCTGGGCAACACTCATGATGTTTCCTTTGTTCTTTCTATCCGTGTTTACGAGGCGGCCTGAATAACCGCGTGCTTCAAAAGCGCCTCGATCTTCTCGTCACTATATGAAAGCGCAGAGAGAATATCGCGGGTATGGGACCCCTTTGCGGCAATGCTGGGTGCTATATTCTGACGGTCACTTGGCGAGCCGGAAAATCGTGGTGCGGCGGCCGGTTGACGGCGCACGCCAGCATCGATCGGCGCAGAGGAGACATGGCTGGCGCGGGCCTTATTATGCGGATGCGCCGCCGCTTGGTCATAAGTTAGGACTGGCGTGACGCAGGCATCAACGCCATCAAAAAGCGCCGACCAATGGTTTTGATCCTGGCTTTGAAAAATCTCTTCGAGGCGGCGGTGTTGCGCAGGCCAGCGGGCGCGATCATTCTGACCTCCAAAATCGTCCGCATCAAGATCAAGGGTTGCCAGCAGCAACGCAAAAAATTGGGGTTCAATGGCCCCAACGGCCATATATCGCCCATCTGCCGTTTCGTAGCAACGATAATAAGGTGCGCCGCCATCCAGCATATTCTGCCCCCGATCAGGTTGCCATTGGCCCACACCCTCCAACGAATGGATGACGCCCATCATGGCGCTTACTCCGTCTATAATGGCCGCATCTACAATATCACCTTTACCGGTTTTCTGGGCACGGAGCATGGCGGCGAGTAGCCCCGATAGCAAAAACATGGAGCCGCCACCGTAATCGCCCATGAGGTTCAAGGGTACAGGCGGCGGGCGATCCGCTGGCCCCAGCGCGCCAAGCGCGCCCGTAATCGATAAATAATTGATATCGTGGCCCGCAACACGCGCCCATGGGCCGGTTTGCCCCCAGCCGGTCATCCGCCCATAGACAAGCGCCCGGTTGACGCCGTGACACGCCGCGGGCCCTACGCCAAGTCGCTCGGCAACACCCGGGCGGTACCCTTCGATCACTGCATCAGCCGTTTTCACAAGATCAAGCACCAGCGCGGCGCCTTCTTCCTTACGCAGATCAATGACAATGGACCGTTTCCCGCGTTTTTCCACGAACGGCAAATGGTACCCTGGGCGGTCCACGAGAATCACATCCGCCCCCATATCGGCAAGCATTTGCCCGGCAAAAGGCCCGGGGCCGATAGCCGCCAGCTCAATCACACGAAATCCCGTAAGGGGCCCGGTGGCACTTGCCGAAGAGTTTAGTGCAGTTTGCTGATCCGAAGACGTCATGGCGCGCAGTCTACCGAGCGCTGTCGTAATGAAAACGGATTTATGCAGCGAAAGGCCCGCCCCTAAACCACCGGCTACGCCGACGCCGCAATGGCATTTTTCGCGATGTCCTTGATTGAGACCGCGGGGTCGGCCAACAATGCCGGAGCGGGTGCGGCGCCACTCGCGATCATCATTTTGGCAGACATGTAATCGGGTGCCGCATTGATCGCATCAGCTGCGATGAGGCGCGCGCCAGCAAAATAGAATACCGAGAACTGGTGGTCCGCTGGCGTCCCGCGAACCACATGAGCGTCAAAACCGTCGCTTAACCCGGCAATCTGGAGCTTCAAATCAAACTGATCGGACCAGAACCAAGGGACGTCGAGCTTGGGGCGCGGCTGATCCATAATTTTTGCGGCGACACATTTGCCTTGCTCAATGGCGTTATGCACACTTTCCAGCCGTCCCACACGCCCATAGGGCCAGAGTGGCCTGACCGTACAATCACCCGCTGCGAAAATTGCCGGGTCACTGGTCATCCCGTCCGCGTCGACACAAATCCCATCCGCGCATTCAAGGCCGCAATCAACCGCGATCTGATCGTTGGGAATGATGCCGATGCCAGCAAGAACAAGATCAGCGGTGATAGCCGCACCACCGTCAACATGCACGGATACGGTTCCGTCCCCATCGCTTTCAAGCGCCCGAACCTGCGCACCGGTTTGGATTGTCACGCCCTGGCGTTCATGTTCCCGGTGAAAAAAGTCTGACATGACTGCGCCCGTTACCCGGGCGAGAACCCGGTCTGCGCGTTCCAGCACCGTGACCTGCAGCCCCATCGCCCGTGCCACCGCCGCAGCCTCCAGGCCGATATACCCTGCCCCGATAATCACCAGACGCTGGCCCGCTTTCATGTGGGGCTTGATCGCCTTCACATCACCAAGACTGCGCAAGTCAAAAACGTGCGGGTCCTCGGCCCCGGGAATTGGCAGGGGCCGAGGACGCGACCCGGTAGAAAGGATTAAAGTGCCATACGACAGGCTCGTGTCATCACAAAGGGTGACCGTCTTCGTCACCCGGTCAATGGCGATCACCCGCTTACCCAGAACGCAGGTTACGTTTTGATCCGTGTACCAAGCGGTAGGTTTCAGGAATAGTCTCTCTTCGGCAAAATCCCCCTTCATATAAGCTTTTGATAGGGGCGGGCGCTGATAGGGTAAGATCGGCTCCTCCCCAACGAGAGAAATAGCCTGATCATTCCCATACTGACGCAGCGACGCGATCGCCTGCGCGGCGGCCTGACCGCCGCCCACAACTATAATTTCAGAATGTGACATTTGACTTTGCCATGGTCTTTTTGGGGTTATTCCTTGATCAGATGCTGGTGATGCCAGCGCATATGGTCATCAATAAATGTGGCGATAAAATTGTACGAATGGTCATAGCCATCGCGCATACGCAAGGTCACGGGCTGGCCAACCTCTTGCGCGGCAGACGCAAAAAGGTGAGGTTTGAGTTGGTCGTCTAAAAAAATATCCTCTGTCCCCTGATCAATAAGTATGGGTTGATCGCTTGGCCCGTGATCGGTGAGGAGATGAACAGCGTCCGCTGTCCGCCAGCTTTCCTCATGGGGACCCAGATATGCGTTCAAGGCTTTGCGTCCCCACGGTACCTGAGACGGAGCAACAATTGGCGCAAACGCACTGCAGCTGCGGTAAAGGTTCTGGTTTTTTAGATAGAGCGTCAACGCACCATGGCCGCCCATGGAATGGCCGCAAATGCCAGCCGCTTCGGGGTCAACGGGAAAGTTTGCCTCAATTAGCGCCCGCAATTCCTGGGTAATGTAAT
Organism: Pseudomonadota bacterium; assembly: GCA_039819545.1. Lineage (GTDB taxonomy): Bacteria > Pseudomonadota > Alphaproteobacteria > Caulobacterales > Parvularculaceae > CALLPQ01. The sequence goes on from JBCBRS010000002.1 coordinate 112,502, forward strand.
CAGCCATCTGATAATGCACCGCCCATGGGACCTGCGTGGCGTTCACATAAAACCCCGCGCCAAGGCCGAGGTCATACCCTCCCTCCGGATCATCGGGCACATCGGGGCCTCGCGGGCTTGTATCCGGCGCAACAAGGATAAGACCAAGCTCGCTCGCGAGCCTTTGCGCCCCTGCCTTCGTAATAAAATTCTCCTCCGTACAGGTTAGGCCTGACAACCAATATACGACCGGTAGGCGTCTATGATTTTCCGAGGCCTGTGGCGGCACAAAAACGGCAAAACGCATTGTACACTGACAAAGCTCGCTCTCATGGGCATAAACCCCTTGTGTACCATTGAAGATTTTCGTGGTGGAGACAGTTTCCAGCATTTTTTTTAGAGCCTAAAAGACGATTACGGAGCGAATGCTCTCACCGCGATGCATCAGGTCAAAAGCGGTATTAATCTCTTCCAGCGGCATACGATGCGTGATGAGGGGATCGATTGAGATTTTCTTGCCCATATACCAATCGACAATTTTTGGCGTATCGGTTCGCCCGCGGGCGCCGCCAAAAGCGGAGCCTTTCCATACGCGGCCCGTAACCAATTGGAACGGCCGGGTCGATATCTCTTTACCCGCTTCGGCAACACCGATAATGATCGATTGGCCCCAGCCACGGTGGCAACTCTCAAGTGCCTGGCGCATCACATCTGTGTTGCCGGTACAATCAAACGAGTAATCAACACCGCCATCACTCAGGCCTGTCACCGCATCAACAACATGCTTCGCGCCCACCGCTTTGGCATCAACAAAGTCGGTCATACCAAATTCGCGGGCCATGGCTTCACGGCCCGGATTGAGATCCACACCGATGATTTTGTCCGCCCCGACGAGCCGCGCACCCTGGATAACATTGAGCCCGATGCCGCCAAGGCCAAAAACTGCAACTGTGGCACCGGGCTCGACGCCAGCTGTAAAGACAACGGCACCAACGCCGGTTGTTACGCCGCAACCAATGTAGCAGGCGGTCTCAAACGGTGCATCTTTGCGAATTTTAGCTACCGATACTTCCGGCAAGACCGTAAAATTCGAAAAGGTTGAACACCCCATATAATGAGCGATGGATTGCCCTTTATAGGAAAAACGACTGGTCCCATCGGGCATAACGCCCTGGCCTTGGGTTGTACGGACCGCCGTACACAGATTGCTTTTACCGGAAAGACATGTTTTGCAGGTTCGGCATTCAGCGGTGTAAAGCGGGATCACATGGTCACCCGGCTCAAGGCAGGTAACATCAGGCCCAACCTCGCGCACAATGCCCGCGCCTTCATGACCGAGCACGCTGGGAAAGATACCTTCGGAGTCCTTTCCCGCCAGCGTATACCCATCGGTATGGCAAACGCCCGTGGCCATAATCTCTACCAGAACTTCGCCAGCGCGCGGCCCCGCCACGTCGATCTCATCGATGACAAGCGGTTGGTTTTCGGCAAGGGCAATGGCGGCGCGGCTTTTCATCGGGCTCTCTCAGGTGGCACTTTTGCGTGTGGCTGTCGGCGTTGACAGGCCGGGTCATTGGCTAATCTCAAGTCGGGTCAGCATATCAGGGTCCGCCGTATGGCACGACCCCCATTTTTCCGCTACTGCGTGAAGGGCTCTGACCGCTTCGCTCCTCCTGAAAGGCAAACAGTTTGATGGTCCCGCTGTTGGCCCTGATGTTTTTCCTCACTGCGCTTGTCTATGCCGCCGTGGGGTTTGGTGGGGGCTCAACCTACAACGCCCTTCTGGTTCTTCACGGGACGGACTACACGCTTCTCCCGGTGATTGCGCTATTGTGCAATATGGTCGTGGTCATAGGCGGCGTCCACATGTTCCACCGCCATGGTCATTTGTCGGTATCGCGGCTTACGCCCTATCTGGTGCTATCGATCCCTGCCGCATGGCTCGGCGGGCGGATAAGCATGCCGGAAACCCTGTTTGTTGGCGTTTTGGGGTTGGCACTGGTGGCGAATAGCATTGCTATGGCATTTGAGCCCAAGCGCCCGGATGAAACCAAAAGGAAAATGCCGCTCGCGCCTTTACAGGTTGATGGGCGCCTTGCGGCGGTGAGCATACCAATTGGTTTTCTTGCTGGTCTTGTGGGAATTGGTGGCGGCGTCTTTCTGACGCCACTTCTTTATCGCCTCCGCTGGGGCACACCAAAAACCATCGCCGCGGCGGCGAGCCTCTTTATCCTTTTGAACTCTGCTGCCGGTTTAGTCGGTCAACTGATGAAAGCACCACTTGCGCAGATCGTTGAAGGGCTGGCGCCATACTTTCTTCTTTTTCCAGCGGTTGCCATTGGCGGCGCAGCGGGTTCGCTCCTCGCAAACCGGGTGCTGCCCGATGCGATCATCCGGCGGCTGACCGCTCTTTTATTGCTCTATGTGGGCGTGCGTCTACTCTGTCGGTGGGCTCAGATCATGACCGGCTAGCGCAACAGCTCAAACCGGATGGCAGAGCCCGCCGCAGCCGCCTCAGCATCAGGGTATCGCCGGACAAGGGCGTTGCACCGCGCAAAGGGCAACAACAACGCGCTGTCCTGATTGGCAGCTGGCGTCACATGCCAGCCACTCGGCCCCAGCGCCGCCCGTGCCCGCAAAAACGTCTCGCGCCGACCATTGGCCGCAATCGGTGTGGTCACGATGCCGGGAAGATCATCATCCGTCTGCATACTGTTCAGCATGCCCCGGATCAGGGGGCGTAAAAACAGATGGGCGGTCACCAGTGCAGACGCCGGATTACCGGGTAGGCCCAGAACGAGCGCAGGTCCGCGCGCTCCTTTGATCCTGCCAAACCACGTTGGCTTGCCTGGTTTCACGGCGACTTTTGAAAACAGGCGTTCGCCCCCCGCCGCAGCAAAAGCGGCTTTCATATAGTCATGGTCGCCCACCGACGCCCCGCCCACCGGTACGATAATATCCGCCCCACCATCTGATGTGCCGGAACATGCATTTTCAAAAATGGCCGTGAGGTCGTCAAGTCGATCAGGGGCGCATCCGAGATGAGTTGGGGCCCCGCCCCAGGCGCTGATCAACGGGCTGAGGCCGTACGGGTTCGCATCGATAATCCGCCCCGGCGTGAGCGCCGATGTGCCCGGCGGCACCAATTCATCACCATTGGTGAAGATCATCACACGCGGGCGCCGCACCACCGAAAGGCGCGCCACATTGCCCGCCGCGAAAATTGCGCCGTGAAAAGCATTGAGGAGACTTCCCGCCTCAGCAAGACACTCGCCCTGAGAAAAATCCAGTCCGGACGGGCGAATATGGCGGGGGCCCACCTGGGGATGGGTCACGGTGATTGTGTCGCCGTCGCGGATCGCCTCTTCCTGAATAAGAATATGATCACCACCCGTCGGTACCGGCGCGCCGGTGAAAATCCTCACCGCCTGCCCGCGCTCCACCACCCCGCCAAACGGGGTCCCCGCCGGGGCTTCCCCGATCACGCGCAGTGAGACCCCTTCATCCATATCGGTAAAGCGCACAGCGTAGCCATCCATCGCTGCCACCGAAAAAGGAGGCTGCGTGTGATTGGCATAGACCGCATCCGCTAGAACACGGCCCGTGCAGTGATCAAGTCCGATGTCCTCAGCGGACAACGCTGTCGCTGCGTTGCTGATTATCTCGCAGGCTGTTTCTACACTGATCATGGTGGGCAGAGCGTCAGGATCAGCCATTGAAATCAGACTTCCCGCCGGTTTTTTTCACAAGGCGTATACCCGTGATCTGCATGGATTTATCGATTGCCTTTGCCATATCATAGATCGTCAGGCACGCGGTTGAGACCGCCGTAAGCGCCTCCATTTCAACGCCCGTTTTGCTCGTGGTCTTCACCTGCGCCTCCACCCTGAATGCGTGCCGTGCATCATCGGGTGTAATGTCAATATTCACACCGGTAATCGCAAGTGGATGGCACAGCGGGATGAGATCACTGGTGCGCTTTACCCCCATGATCCCGGCAAGCTCGGCAACCGCCGCGATATCGCCTTTCGCCGTTTTACGGGCCCGCACTGCCTCGTAGGTCTTCGGGCTGAAGACAACCTCCCCCTCGGCAATGGCAAGGCGCGCCGTCTCGGCCTTGCCTGAGATATCAACCATCCGTGCCCGGCCTTTTTCATCAAAATGGGTGAGGTCATCGGCCATTTAGGTCTCCGCCAGACGGGGCATGATCTCCACGAGATTGCAGGGCTTGTGCCGGGAATCGAGTTGAAAGGAAATGACTTTGTCCCAGCCATCCTTTACCGCCCCATTTGAGCCCGGCAGTGCAAAGATAAAGGTGCCGCCCGCAAGCCCCGCCATGGCTCGTGATTGCAACGTTGACAGCCCCACGGACTGAAAGCTCACCTGATGGAAAATAACGGAAAATCCGTCAATCTCCTTTTCAATCAAAGGCCGCAAGGCCTCTGGTGTTACATCGCGGCCCGTTAGCCCCGTTCCACCCGTCGTGATCACGACATCAATCTGCGTGTCGGCGATCCAGTCTTTGACCGTGTTTTGAATAACCGTGCGATCATCGGTCACGATTTTGCGGTCACCCAATTCATGACCCGCATCGGTAAGCCGCTGGACCAGTGTTGCGCCGGAGGTATCATCCTCAAAGGTGCGGGTATCGGAAACCGTGAGGATAGCGATCCGTACCGGGATAAAGTCAAGTTTTGGGTTGATACCATGCATTGGGTTTGAGCTCAGTCCTGTTGGGTCCAGCGGCGCAAATCATCACGATCACCGGAACGCGGTTCGATCCAGTGCGTGCCGCTGGAGCGGAATTCTTTTTTCCAGAAATAGGCCGTTGATTTCAGATGGTCCATCATGAAATCAACAGCAACAAATGCATCACGCCGGTGGATACTCGCCGCGGCTACCAGCACAATAGGCTCATCGGCGAGAACATGCCCGACCCGGTGCACGATCAGCAAATCGATGAGCGACCAGCGTGCCCGTGCACCCTCGGCAATTTCAGCGACCGAGCGCTGTGTTAGAACAGGATGGTTTTCAAGTGTCAGGCCGGTTACCGGATCCGTGCCTGCACGCCCGCGCACTTTCCCCAAAAAACTGGCGATGGCGCCTGCGCCGTGCGCACCCTGTTCAAATTGCACCAAGAGCGCAGACGGATCAAAGGACTGGTCAGCCAACAAAATCATGCGGCCTACCCTCCGCTCACCGGCGGCAGGAAGGCAAGCCGGTCACCCTTGCTCAGCACCGCCGCACGGTCACTGACCGTATCATTGATAAGGATAATGGTCGTTGGGGCATCAATTGCAGTCCCAAGCAAAGGTTCGGCTTGTTTCAGCTGGGCGATTAGGTCAGTCACCGTTAGCGAGTCCGTGAGGGCCCTCCTCGTTGAGCGTGCACCGGCAACGTCAGCAAGCTTTCCGAAAAACTCGATTTCGATAAAAGTGTCCAGCGCTCTTACCCTCCGGTCACGGACATATGCCGCGCGACAGCGGGCTGGCGTTGATCCCGGGCAGCCTCAAAACGGTGCCGGTCAGGTTTTGCCATCATTGCCGCTGCAAAAGCCTCTTCCAATGCCGTCTCTGGCGACGCAGCGCGAACGGCGGCACGTAAATCAACATGTTGCCCGTGGCCGAGACAGCCATAAAGACTACCGGTACAGGTTACGCGCACACGGTTGCACCCAGCACAGAAATTCTCCGTAAGCGGTGTAATAAAGCCAAGCCGCCCACCGGTCTCACCCACGTCAATATAGCGCGCAGGACCGCCCGTGCGCAGGTCTGACGGCGCCAATGACCACCGCGCACCAAGCGTATCCTTTAGGGCCGTCAGCGGATAATAATGGTCGTGATTGGCGCTCATCCCGTCACCGAGGGGCATGACCTCAATAAGGGTCAGCGCCATGCCGCGCCCGTGGGCCCACTCAATCAGTGTTGGTATCTCATCGATATTGATCCCGCGCAGGGCAACTGTATTGATTTTTACGGTCAGGCCCGCGCGCTGTGCCGCCTCGATGCCCGCAAGCACATCACTCAGGACTGCCCGCCGGGTCAGCCGGGTGAATGTGGCATCATCGAGCGTATCCAGCGAGACATTGATCCGCCGCACGCCCGCTGCGGCGAGTGCATGGGCGTATCGCGAAAGCTGCGTACCGTTTGTGGTTAGGGTAACTTCGTCGAGCGCGCCCGTCTGAACCATAGCGCCGAGCCGGGAGATCAGCGTCATGATATCGCGGCGCACCAGGGGCTCCCCGCCTGTAATCCGGATACGACGTACCCCGCGCGCAACAAAAGCTTCGCTGATGGTAGCGAGTTCATCCAGCGTCAGAATGTCCGCCTTGGGCAGAAATTGCATCTCCTCCGCCATGCAATAGGCGCAGCGCAGGTCGCATCGGTCCGTGACCGACAGCCTTAGATAGGTAATCTGTCGCCCGAAACTGTCCTCTAACGCTGGGTGTGTGCCTGATGCCATGCCGAAACCCTATCATGGGCATCGCAAGCGCTCCAGTGATGTTTGAGGCTTGTCCTTCGGATGAAGGCAAGCCCTCTACCGCGCTGGTATCGCCGATGGATTCGAAGCCACTATTTTGATAAGGTTAAGCTACAAACAGGCGACAACAAGTGGTGCGCGCTCATGAAACTGACCATCAATGGTGTTGAATCCGACGTCGATGTTGAGCCAGGCACGCCCCTATTGTGGGTGTTACGCGATATCATCGGCCTAACGGGCACAAAATACGGATGCGGTATTGGCCAATGTGGGGCCTGCACCGTGCATGTGGATGGTGCGCCGTTGCGTTCGTGCAGCCTGCCCGTTGAGGCCGTAACGGGTCCAGTAACAACCATCGAGGGCCTCGGCACACCAGACACCCTACACGAGGTGCAAGCCGCTTGGATTGCGCATAATGTTGCCCAGTGCGGCTATTGCCAGTCCGGGCAAATTATGGCCGCGGCGGCGCTGCTCACTGACAATCCGAAACCAAGCGATGCCGACATCAACGATGCCATGAGTGGCAATCTGTGCCGCTGTGGCACCTATCCGCGAATCAAGGCCGCGATCAATGATGCCGCCCGACGCCTGAACGAGAGCGCCTGATGGGAAAAATTGCACGCAGAGCCTTCATGATCGGGTCCACCGCAATCGTTGGCGGGGTCGCTTTCGGTGCATGGCAGATATCAAAGCCCTATGACAATCCGCTCAAGGACCATTTGGCGCCGGGCGATGCGGCACTCACGCCCTACGTCCTTGTCAATGCCGACGGTGTTACCGTCATCGTCCCGCGGGCGGAGATGGGTCAGGGCGTTGTCACGACGCTCGCCGCGCTGGTTGCCGAAGAACTTGATGTGGCGCTTGATGATATCACTGTCAAACATGGGCCCGCTGGCAAAGCCTATTACAACAGCGTCATCCTTGAAGAAGCAGCCCATGTCCCATCGACGGATCATAGCGCTGGCGGTGCACGCAAACGCGCCCTCACCCATATTCCTGCAAAATTGATGGGGATGCAGGTAACCGGCGGCTCCACATCAACGCCTGATGCCTATGACCGGATGCGCAAGGCCGGTGCCGCCGCGAGGCTTGTGTTTATCAAGGCTGCCGCCAAAGAACTCGGGATAAAAGAGCGCGACCTGACAACCGATAATGGTGCGGTCATTGGCCCGGATGGTGCACGTCTGGCCTACACTGATCTTGCCGAGGCCGCACGCCAGATCAAACCACCGACCAACCCACCACTCAAACCACGCGCGGACTGGACCCTTCTGGGTCGCTCGCAACCGCGCCTCGATATGGTCGGCAAATGCACCGGAACGGCCGAATTTTCCATCGATGTGCGCCTACCCGGCATGGTCTACGCCGCCGTGCGGATGAACCCTCACCGCGAAGCGCCGCTCAAGAGCTTTGACGCCGACCCGGCGCTTGCCATCAACGGCGTCAAAAAAGTCATGGCGCTGGATAACGGAATTGCGGTGTTCGCCAGTAACAGCTGGGCCGCCTTTGAGGGCGCCAAAGCGGTGCCTTTGGATTGGGAGATGGCTCCTTACGCGCAAGACAGCGCTGCGCACCTCGCCGCGTTGCGCGCCACAATAGCGAATGACGAGCCCGACAGCCAGATGCGCGATGACGGGAAAACAATGCGTGTTCTGAAGACTGCAAAGGATAACGACACACCAATCATTTCCGGCACCTACGAAGTGCCCTATCTCGCCCACGCCACCATGGAACCGATGAACGCGGTTGCCTATCGCCATGACGACACCCTCGAAATCTGGGCTGGCAATCAGGCGCCCACACAGGCACGCAAGGATGCCGCTGCCATCAGTGGACTGAGCGAAGATAAAATCCTAATCCACACAACCCTTATGGGGGGTGGGTTTGGCCGCCGTGCCGAGATGGATTTCATCAAACAGGCCGTCAAACTCGCTGTGGCGGAGCCGGGTACGCCAATCAAGCTGACCTGGACCCGCGAAGAAGACATAACGCAGGATTATTATCGCCCGGCCGCCATCGCGGCGTTTGAGGCAACCGTGGCGGACGGCAAGCCCAACGCCATCAGCCTGTCGCTCGCGGCGAGCTCTGTAGCAGATTCCCAATTTGGGCGGCTCGGCATTTCCCTGCCCGGACCTGACCCCACCATTGCCCAGAACGCGTGGGACCAGCCCTATGCGGTGCCAAATTATCTGGTCACCGGCTATAAGGCGCCCATGGCTCTGCCGGTCAGTTCGTGGCGGTCGGTTGGCGCATCACAGAACGGCTTTTTCCACGAATGTATGATGGATGAAATCGCCGCAGCTGCGGAGCGTGACGCCATCGCCATGCGCCTAGACCTTATGGATCACGCGCCAAGCGCCGCTGTTCTTAAAACCGTGCGCGATATGGCCGGATGGGATCGAGGGAAAGGGACCAGCGCAAATACAGCCCAGGGCGCGGCGTTCTTTCTTTCCTTCGGCGTGCCAACGGCGCAGATTGTTGAGATCGAAGAAACCGGCAGCGGCATCGCCCTTAAAAAGATCTGGGCAGCCGTTGATGTGGGGCTCGCGCTTGATCCTGCAAATGTCAAAGCGCAGGTGCAATCGGCAATTATTTACGGTCTTTCGGCAGCGATGGGCGGGGAGATTACGCTGCGCAATGGCATGGTCGAGCAATCAAACTTCCATGATTATGATGCGTTACGGCTTTATCAGTGTCCGGAGATTGACGTGGCGATCCTCGAAAATCTAGAGGAAATTACCGGTATTGGGGAGCCGGGTCTGCCGCCCGTTGCACCGGCACTTGCAAATGCGATCTTTGCCCTCACAGGCGAGCGGATACGCAAATTGCCGCTCGCTTCAGCGGTCCAATTCGTTTAAGTAAATTTTGCGCCCACGTGGTGAGTACCTCCAATATGGCGTTCACGGATAACCCAATCCCCTTTCTCCATGAACGGTTGGGCGAAGGACAAAAGGTTGGGCTTGCCACTCTTGTCGCTGTCGATGGGTCCTCACCGCGTCCGGTGGGCAGCCAAATTGGTATTGCTGACAATGGCAACAGCGTTGGCATGATTACCGGAGGTTGTGCGGAGGCAGCACTCGTTACGCAGACCTTGCACCATATAGAAGCAGGTTCACGCGGGTTAGAGCGCTATGGCACGGGCTCGCCCTACCTCGACGTTAAGCTGCCCTGTGGGTCGGGCCTTGATGTGCATTTTGATGGCGCGCTCGACCCGTCGATCATCGATGATCTTTATGCTGCGCGGATAGCAAGACAACCTCGCAGTCTCTCGCTTTTTGCTGAGGGCCCGTCCCTTGCCCATGACCCCGCCGTCGTGCCAGCCGGGCAACCCCTGTTTACGCAATCCTATACGCCGCCATTCCGGCTCCTGATTTTTGGCGAAGGCGCGTATCCGCTTGCGCTGGCTTTGTTTGCAGCCCCGTTGGGATATGAAATAGCGGTCTATTCGCCCAGCGCGCAGACCTGCGCAATCTTCGACAAGACTTTTTATGGCAACGAACGGGTTACCGCCCACCCCATCACCCATCGCGATGATTTTACTGCTGTTGCGATAGATCAATGGACTGGCATCGTGACACTTTTCCATGATCATGACTGGGAAGTGCCTATTCTTACCGCTGCGTTGAGCAAACCCGCCGGCTATATCGGCGCGCTCGGCAGTCGCAAGACCCACACGGCGCGCGCTGCCCGGTTAGCCGAGCATGGCTTCACCCGCGAGGCGATCAGTACAATCCATGGCCCCGTTGGTCTTGATATTGGCGCCAGTGACCCAAACGAGATTGCTGTTTCCATCCTTGCACAAATCATCGCGCATCAGCATCGCCAACAGGAAAACGCTGCCGGTAACCAGACTGCTCGCCATGGGTGAGGTCTCTGCACTCATCCTTGCGGCGGGCCGATCAACACGCTTTGGCAAAAAAGATAAACTCCGTGAGCAGATCGACGGCAAACCGATCCTGTCTCATGTCATTGACCGTGTTTTATCGGCAGGGCCCGACCGCTGTTTCGTTGTTGTGCGGGCAGGCGATCAGGATTTGATTGATCTGTGCACACCCTATTCAATCACGATCGTTTCTTGCGCCGATGCTTTTCTGGGTATGGGTCATTCATTGCGCGCCGGCGTCAAGGCTGCGCCTATCCATCATCGTCTTTTGGTCTGCCTGGGCGACATGCCTTTCGTGGCACCCGAAACCATGCGGGTCGTTATGGCCGCGGTACGCCGCAGCGATCATGAAAACGCGATCATTTTCCCGGTCCACAAAAATCGTCGCGGGCACCCGGCGGCCTTTGGCGCAAATCACCGCGAAAGCCTATTATCGCTATCAGGAGACAGCGGCGCCGCATCCCTGATCACCGCAAACCCAGCCCAGTGCCAACGCGTTCCGGTAATAGATCCCGGCATCCACCGGGACATTGACAGGCCAGAGGATTTGGCTGGTAGCGCAGATCGTAGGCTTGATGGTACCGCCTGGTGGATTCGAACCACCGACCTCTAGATCCACAATCTAGCGCTCTAACCTACTGAGCTAAGGCGGCACAGGTCGCGGGCACGCCGTAAGGCTACCCGCGAGTGCGGTGCTATAATACACCTCATCTGAAATTCGAAGCCTGAAAGGTCAAATTCCGCCAAATTTTGCGGCGAGCCTGATCTGTTTGTCTTCGCAGAGTGGCTAAACCGGGATTACGAGCCCGCGCGGATCAATTCAATTTCGTCTTTCAACTCGCGGATGCGGGTGCTATCGGCGGGGTGGGTCGACAGAAACTCCGGTGGGCTTGACCCGGCGCCTTTGGCCTCAGCCATTTTCTCCCAAAACCTGACGGCCTCATCGGGATTATAGCCAGCGCGCACCATGTAGCGCAGACCAACTTTGTCGGCTTCGGATTCGTGACTTCGTGAGAAGGGCAAGGAATTGCCCACTTGGGCGCCCAGCCCAAGCGCTGTCATCCATAGGTTGGCATTCGCAGAACCACTCAGCGCGGACCCGGCAAGCGACAGGCCAAACTGGGTTTGGGCCGCGCGGCCCGCCCGTTTCGAGGCGTGCTCATAATTCACATGGGCAACCTCGTGGCCCATGACGGCGGCAATCTGATCATCATTTTCCATAAGATCGAGGATACCGGTATAAAATCCGATCTTGCCGCCGGGCAACGCGAAGGCATTTAGCTGATCGGACTGAAAGACCTGCACCTCCCAGTCGGCTGGGTTGCCACCGGCCGCCGCGATAATGCGTGGCGCCACGCGGTTCATGCGGCTCACATAAGCCGTATCGTTGGAAAGCTGTTCTTGCTGCTTTATCCCGGCCCAGGCGGAAAGCGCTGCTGCCTGTACTTGCTCCGGCGGCGGGGCAAAGCTTTGATCGAGCGACGCGCATGCCGCCACCCCGGCAGCGGCAAGGGCGCCCAAAAGCCCTAACCCTGTTTGCTTTTTAACCACTGCCCAACGAAGCAACTGCCGTTTTGACCTCATGAAACACTCCAAATCATTGCCTGAAATCCGATAATACGCGCCAACACCGCCGCTGACAAATCATCAGCACCGTAAAGTCGTTTTTTTCTTGGGTTGGCAAGTTGGATTATCGCTCAATCTCAATAGCTTACGAGGCGGCTAGCGCCGAGCCGCGTTGCCAATATCGAGCACTTCCCCGCTGGACTTCAGCGATAGGGCCACTTATTACCGGCGCTCGGTATCGCGAGCGGCCAATCAGGGAAGCGCGCGATCACAGGGATGGTCTGGTCCAGCCATGAGTAAACGAGATCTGTTGTTTGTATTGGGTCCACCGGGAACAGCAGCGGCCCGCGTGCGCGATGCCCTGTTGCTGGCAACGGGTCGAAAAATCTCCGGCAAAAAAGTAGATCAGGATGCCTCGGCGCTCGCCCTTGATGCGGTCAACGCGTGTCTGATCGAAAAGCTTGGGCTTGATCCGGACGCCCCGCAAACGGTCTCTCAGGATTACTTGCGCAGTCAGACTTTGCGTGAAGACAGGGTCGCCGCCCGTAAAGCGTTGTTTTCGCTCAATAAAGATGACTTTCCGCTCATCTATACCCATCCGCTGGCGGCGACGCTCCTGCCCTTCTGGCAAGGGGTTGTGGATGATACAGACGTCAGGCTTTTGACCTGTCTGGTGGCCGTCAATCCGCTGCAAACCCTGGATGAGGCCGCCGCACCTGATGATGCCGATACTGATCAGCATGACCGTGTCACCACCGCTCGCTGGACCCAGTCGATGTTCCACGCCCTGCGCGATGCTGATAAAGACACCGGCATCATCGCCTATCGCGACTTGCTGACAGAGCCGGAGCGCACCCTTAACCAGGCCATGGAACGCCTGCCGGAAAAATGGAGGATGAGCCTGGCGGAAAACATCCGCAAGATCGACGAAAAGATTATCGAGCCCAACCGCGATGGCCTCGCCTATTCGAATAAAGACCTCCAGGATGCCGATCCAATACCCGATTTTGTCAAAACGCTTTACGCGGATTTATTAAAGGCGAGCGATCCGGCGCAGGATTTTTTGCTTGATGACGTGCTGGAAGCGTTTTCCGCCAGTTCCGAGATTGATTTTTTCCTGTCCGCCTTTGGGGCAGCAACGCGCCACAACCAGAGACTGGCCCAGCGTGTCAAAGCGTTGGAAACCGACGTCCGTACCCTGACAAGCCTTGGTGAGCAGTCGAAACTCGCGCTGGAAAAAGCCGAGGCAAGCCGCCAGTCACTTCTCAGTGAAAATCGCTCACTGACGGGTAAAATCTCGACGCTGACCGCCGAAGTTGCCGCCGCTAAACAGAGCAATAATGAGCAACTTGGTATCCTCAGTGAGAAAAACGAAGCGCTAAGCCGCACATTGGAGGAGAATGATCAGGCACTGGCGCATCTGCAAACACTTCTTGAACAAAATCGGCTGGAATTCACCGCACGGGAAAAAGATCTCACCGCCGAAGCTGCACGCCTGTCACAACAGGCCGAAGCGGAGTTACGGCTCGCCAAAGAAATGAAGCGCGAGCGCGCGCAGGACCAGCAACGGTTTAATATGGAGCGCGCGTCCTGGATCAAACAGCAGCGCCAGACTGCAAAAGACTACCAGGACCTCGTGGCCAGTTTGCGCACCGGCGTAATGCCAGCACTTCCCGCTGAGAAGAAAGACCCGGCAGCACCACTTCAACCGACCGTTCAATCTTCGCCACGTCAGGCTGGTGATGAGGCGCTGCCTGCAGCCCTTAAATCGGCACAAGATCGCGTCAGCGTGCTTGATGCCGATAAAACGGAGGCAGAAAAGCGGGCGTTAAAATTTGAACAAGACAAAATCAAAAGCGAAGCCCGGGCGCGCGAAGCCGAACGTATGCTGATTGATCAAGAAGCGCGTCTGGCGGAAATCCAATTGGAGGCACAAAGCGCGCGTGAGGAAGTTGATGCGTTGAAACAATCGACCTCCTGGAAAATTAGCGCACCGGTGCGCGGCGTAAAAACCGCCATGGCCTCCCCGCGCGACACCGTTAAATCAATCATCAAGCGCCCACGCCGCGCGTCACCGCCTACCGCTCAAAAAAAAAGTAACCTGAACGGGTTTCAAGCGCGCACACCAGCCTCTGCCCGGGCAATCGTCAAAACGGGTTTATTTACAACGCTGCCATTTCTTTTTTCTGGCACCGGCGCCTATCAGCGATGGCGTCTCCAAAAAACGCTACAGACCCCTGCCGCCAGCGCCCGATCGGACCAATCGCCCGCGCTCAAAACTATAACTAGTCCCACCCGATCGTCCTCATACATCCCCGCTGAAACTGTGCCGTCAGCTATCTTTGAGAAACGACAGGAAATCAGTGATACCGCAACCGAGACATCCAAAAAGGTTCGTGCGATTGCCTTTTACTTGCCGCAATTTCACGAAATCGCGGAAAACAACAAATGGTGGGGTACTGGATTTACCGAATGGACAAATGTAAAAGCCGCAACTGCTCAGTTTAAAGATCATTATCAGCCCCATGAACCTGGTGAACTTGGCTATTATGATCTGGCCAAAGACCCCAATATTTTACATCGCCAGGCGGCTCTCGCGCGTACCTATGGCCTGTCTGGCTTTGCGTTTTATTTTTACTGGTTCGGCGGCAAACGATTGCTGGAAACGCCGTTGCAACGGGTTCTGAAAGACCCCTCAGTCGATCTGCCTTTCTGTCTTTGTTATGCCAATGAAAACTGGAGCCGCAGGTGGGATGGCGCTGACCATGAAATCCTGATTGCCCAAAATCATTCGCCTGAGGATGATCTCGCCTTTATCAGCCATATCGCTCAATATATGCGCGATGAGCGATACATCCGTATCGATGGCAAACCCCTGTTGCTTGTCTATCGTCCGGGCTTATTGCCATCGGCGCGCGAGACGGCGGAACGCTGGCGCCAATGGTGTCTTGATAACGGGCTCGGCGAGATTTATCTCGCTTATACACAAGGCTTCGAAAAATTGCCGCCAAGCATGTTTGGATTTGATGCTGCGATTGAATTTCCGCCCAATAATCATGGTCTTACCGGGAACCCAAATCTTGTCCCGCCGCAGGCAGAGAATTTCGCCGGCAAAGTGTTTGATTGGCGTGACCTCGTAAAACGCTCACACCATTATCCGCCTGCGCACTACAAGCTTTTTCGCGGCGTTAATCCGTCCTGGGATAATACAGCGCGGCGCGGATCACGCGGTACGGTCCTGTTAAATACGAGCCCGGCGCTCTATCAGGAGTGGCTATCCAATGCAGTGGCGGACACCTGTCAGCGCATTACCAATCCCCAAGAACGCTTTGTCTTTATCAATGCGTGGAATGAATGGGCCGAGGGCGCGCATCTGGAGCCCGATCAACGCTATGGCTATGCGTGGCTGGAGGCGACACGCCGTGCCGTTATTGCTGGTCGTGAAGGTGAAATTGCCGCTGTGACGGCGCGGAATGGTGCAGAAAATCCGAAACCAGCAAACGGTTTTTCCGAGCCGGCGGCGATCAGGGCCGCAGAGCAAGGCGCTCTCCATGATGAGGCCGACGATAACGATGTCCTCTTCCCGCAAGACGAAAGCCGCACCGCGAAAAAAAAAATTCTGATCGTCATCCATGATCTTTTCCGTCACGGAGCGCAGTTTGGTGCGCTTAACATGGCAAAAACCCTCAAAGAACGGTTTGCCCGGGAGGTGACGGTCATCGCCGGAAAGGACGGCCCTTTGCGGGCGCACTTTGAAGCCGTCTGCCCTGTGGTTATCCTGAATGAAGAAGAGGAACAGACGGCGATTGCCAATACGCTGCAGGGCCTGACCCGTGATGGCTATCATCACGCCATGGTCAATTCCTCCGCGTCGGGATGGATCGCGCCACACCTTGATCGCGCAGCGATCCGGTTTATTGGGCTTGTCCACGAAATGCCGACGATTGTGCGGTCCATGGGCCTCGAAGCAGGCCTCAAAGCCTTTGACCGGTACGGCGCGGCCACGATATTCCCGGCCAAGACGGTTGAAGATCAAACCGCAGCCTTTCTAATAAACCAGCGCTGGTCTAACGCGGTCATTGCCCCGCAAGGACTCTACAAAACAGAAGGATTGATCAGCGAGGACGAGGCCGCCCGCGTAGAGGCCCGCCGCGACGCCCGGGAGACAATCGCCAAGCGCCATGCCCTACCGGAGAACGCGATCATCTTTCTGGGCGTGGGTTTTGGCGATCACCGCAAGGGCATTGATCTATTTGCCGAATGGGCGCTGGCGACGATCAAACACCATCCCACCGCTCACTTTATTTGGCTCGGTGATTTGCATCAGGACATGCGGCCGGTCATCGAAAACCGTTTACGCAGCGAAGGCGCGCTGGCAGGGCGGATACACCTGCCTGGCTTTGTTGCAAAGACGCGCGACTATTATCTGTCTGCAGATATTTATGTCCTGTCGTCACGCGAAGACCCATTTCCCTCCACCGTTCTGGAGGCCTTTGCCTGCGGTGTGCCTGCGGTGCTGATGCGCGACACGAGCGGAATTGAAGCGTTGAGCGCCCACGCGTGCATAGGCCTAATTGATGGCGAGGGCGCTGATGCGTTTTTGGAGACCTGTGCCCCCTGGATTGATAGCCGCGATGAGGCCCGCAAAGCCGGAGCGAGTGGTATTGCCCTAATCCGTTCCCAGTTTGGCTTTGTCAGCTATATTGGCACCTTGCTTGCCCATCTTGATCCGGACTATGCCAGCGTCAGCGCCATTGTCCCCGGCTATAATTACGAGGCCTATATTGAAAAGCGTCTCACCTCCATCGCGGCACAAACCCACCCGCCGCGCGAGATTATCTATCTCGATGACGCCTCAACCGACGATAGTCTTGCCACCGCGCGCCAGTGCCTTGCTCAGAGCGGTATCAATCACCGGGTACTGAGCAATACAACCAATAGCGGCAATGTCTTTCGCCAATGGCAGAAGGGCGTAGCCGAAGCGGCCTTTGCGTTGTGTTGGATTGCGGAGGCCGATGACTGGGCCGATGACCAGTTTATCGAGCGGTTGGCCCCGCATTTTGTCAAAAACGACGTGGTGCTCGCCTATAGCGACTCGCGCCAGATTGATGGGAATGGTACCGTCATCGCCCCCGATTACCGGTATTATGTAAAAGACATTTCACCCACCCAGTGGGAGCAGTCATTCCGCGATGATGGCATTGCACACGTTTGTTCCAGCCTCTCCGCCAAGAACGCCATTCCCAACGTGTCCGCAACCCTTATGCGCACGCGGCCCTTGCGCGCCGTTCTTGAGACCCACCTTGACCACCTTCAGCGCTTGCGCACGGCAGGCGACTGGCTTGTCTATGTGCATCTTCTGCAAGCTGGCAATTTGGCGTTTGAGAATACGCCACTGAATTACCATCGGCGTCATGAAAATAGCGTTACGATCAGCCAGTTTACGCTCGATGATTTGACAGAGATTGCCGCGATGCAGGCTTATATTGGCGAACATTTTCCAATTACCGCCGATCAGCGCGCCCGGGCCCGGCGCTATCTCACCCACCTTATTGAGCATTTTGACATGCGCGACCAATACACCGATACACAGCTCGACGCAGCGCAGCGCGGCACCTAAATCCATGGTTTAAAGATGTTTGGCAGCAGACAAAAACAAGAAGAGGCAAATCGCACCGAGGAAGCCCGTCTGCTTTTTGATGCAGCGTGGTACCGGGCGGCCTATCGTGATGTGGCCGAACTCGGTATTGATCCGTTTACGCACTTTATTGAGGCTGGCGCATTTGAAGGGCGCGACCCCTCCCCTCTCTTTGATACCGACTATTACCGCGAGGCCAATCCCGACATTGCCGACTATGACAGACCGCTGATCTTCCACTTTCTTGCCCACGGCGGAAACGAAGGGCGTCAGTGTCACCCGCTTTTCAATGCGCAATTCTATCTTGATCAGAATCAGGATGTTCGAGATAGCGGGATGAACCCTTATCTCCACTATCTTTCAAGTGGCGGTCAGGAGGGGCGCGAAACCGGGACCCTTTTTGACAGCGCCTACTATCTGAAGACTAATCCCGATATTGTTGAGCAGGGCCTGAACCCGCTACAGCATTTTCTGTTGGCAGGACATCGTGAGGGGCGAGACCCCAACCAGCTCTTTTCGATTGCTTGGTATCTCACCAAAAACCCCGATGTGGCCGAGGCAGGCCTGAACCCGGCCATTCACTATAATCGCACCGGCGGTCCGGAAGGGCGCACCTGTCACCCGCTCTTTGACAGCGCCTATTACCAGGCCCTTTACCCGGATGTCTTTGACAGCGGGCTTTCCCCGCTCGACCACTATTTACACATCGGACGCGGCGAAGACCGGCGCCCCCATCCGCTATTCGATCCGCAGTATTATCGCCGGGCCGTCGCAGACGGCGGACACGGATCAATCATTGAGAATGATCCGTTAACGCACTATATTGTAGCCGGCGGGCCGGCGCGGATTGATCCGCACCCTCTGTTCAATAGCGACCATTATCTGGCGCAGGTGGCTGATCCCCAAAGCGATATCGTGCCACTGATCCATTACGCGATGCTCGATAGCACTGTTGATCTATCACCATCGCTCTATTTTGATCCGGCCTTTTACCGCGATCAACGCGGCCCCTACCGCCATGAAGGGCGATCCTTACTCGCCGACTATATCGTTGACGGCGCTGCGGCACACATCAATCCGCATCCCTTGTTTCAATCCTGGTGGTATGCCCAGCACCACATGGCAATGGGCGACCATACGACTTCACCTCTCGCGCATTTCGCCGAAGAAGGCGCCCCGACGGGACACAGCCCCAATCTCTATTTCCTCTGTGACTGGTACCAAGCGCAAAATCCGGATGTTACCGCATCCGGACAAGCCCCCTTTGAAGCGTACATCACCCATATTCGCGCGCTCATCCGCGACCTCCATGCCGGAACACCCCATGACCGGCGCATTCGACCGAACCCCTGGTTTGATGCTGGCTGGTATCTGGCTGAAAACCCTGATGTGCTTCACGCAGGCGACGATCCCTTGGGGCATTATATGACAACCGGCTATCGCGAAGGACGCCGACCGAGCCCCGATTTTGACGGCGACTGGTATCGTCAGACCTACACGGAAGTTGGCGATGATGATCCGTTAGCACACTATCTGGAATGTGGCGCTAAACGTGGCTACGCGCCGAACCCGGCTTTCGGCGAACAGCTGAATGCCGCAACGGGCGACCCCGATGTTTCCGTGAAATTCAGCAAAAAAGGCAAGCCAAAAATTGATCCACGTCAACACCAGCTTTTGGCGGCCTCGTCCCTTTTTGATGCTGATTGGTACCGCGAGAAATATCTGATCCCGGCAGGCAGCGACATGGACCCGGTGGACCACTATCTCACCTTCGGTGCCAATCTTGGCTACAATCCAAGCGAGCGGTTCAACACAAAGGCCTATCGTTCCCTCAACCATGATTTACGCAGTGCTGCGATCAACCCCCTCCTCCATTACATACAGCACGGAAGATTCGAGGGACGCCACGCCACTAAAGAAACCCGCGATAATGAGGTATCGTCCTTTCGGTTTAGCCCGCCCGAATATGGGCCCGTCACCGATATCTTGAATTTTGACAGTGACGTCGCAGCGCCTGAAAACCTCAGCGAGACAATCTGCCTGCATCTGCACCTGTTTCACACCGACATGGCCGATGAATTCTGTGCCATGATCAACTTTCTGACAGTGCCCTTCACCCTCGTGGTTAGTGTGCAACCGGACGAGGATATTGATCACTGGACAGATTATTTTGCCGATCAGATTACCCATGCGGACAGAGTAATTGTCAAAACGTGCCCCAATCAGGGGCGCGATGTGCAGCCATGGCTCGTTGCCTTTGCCGATGAGATCGCAGCACACGATCTTTTCTGTCACATCCACACGAAGAAATCGGGCTACAATAAATTTCAGCGCTCTTGGCGCCGTTATCTTGCCCATACACTCTTTGGTGAGAAGACCATCGTTAATCAGATCCTCTCGCTTTTTGCGAACGATCGCGACGTTGGTCTGGTCTTTCCAGCATACTTCTACATCCTGCGTAACCAGCCCAACTATGGCAAAAATTTTGACGCCTACGAGCGGCTATACGCCATGCTTTTCGGCGATGTACCTGATGAGGCATGTCCCGATTATCCGGCGGGGTCTTTTTTCTGGGCACGAACAGCCACACTCGAACCGCTATTTAATCTACAACTCACCGTTGATGATTTCGATGTGGAAGATGGCCAGGTCGACGGAACCGTGGCTCACGCCCTCGAGCGGATCCTTGGCGCGCTGCCTGCGGTGACAGGTCATACCAAACGCTGTATTGCGGTTGATGTTCCGTTTGACCTTGTTCGCTATATCCACCCTGCCCGAGTGGAAACGCTCAACCCATCCCTGATCCTACCAGCCTCTTTTGAGGTTACACGAGAAACAAAACCAACGCCGCGACTTACCGAAAAACGTATTGCGGTTTATTCGTCCATTACTGGCGGATACGAAAATCTTGTTCGCCCCCTGACCATCGATCCGCAGATCGATTATTATCTCTTTACGGATCAACCGGCGCGGTATGCCCCTGATTGGGCAACCGTCATTGAAACGCCGTTTATCAGTCACAAGCCTGTGCGGACCGCCCGCTATGCCAAAACCCATCCGCATTTTTGGTTTGCCGATTATGACTATGCCATCTGGATGGATGCCAATGTACTGCCGGTACAATCCTTGTTACCCTATGTGGATCGGCTTGAGGGCACCGGCTATGAGGCTGCTTTCATCCAGCATCCTCTCCGGTACAACTGCATGGAAGAAGGCGGTGAACTGATAAAATTCAATCTCGATGATCAATCCGTCATTGAAGAACAATTGATCCGCTATGGCCGCTATGCCGACATTTTCGGTGAGGAACTCATAGAGACAAATTTTTTCATCTGTCGCCCGCAATTGGCCACGACAAAAACATTCTTTACCTTTTGGTGGTCGGAGTTAAATCGCTACTCCCACCGTGATCAGCTCAGTATCAATTACGCCATCTTGCGAAGCGGTCTGAAATGGCTACCAATTTTTGATGATAACCAGTCCCTGCGTGACCATCCGGACTTTTTCCTACTGGAGCACGAAATGGCGAACCGCGATCAGTTTATCGAGAAAATCAGATCGCAATTGGAAAGCAATGCACAGCCTGTGCGGGAGGCCTCATGACCGATCCGCAATCGGCACCACTTTCACTCCGCCATAATGTAATCGTCTGTGTCCATAACGGCTTGAGCGACGTAACACAGTGCCTGAACGCTTTGCGTGATCACTGGACAGGTTCGGGACTCGACACTTTATTGATCGTTGACGATTGCTCTGCGGAGGAAACCAGTACCTTTCTCGATACATTTTGCGAGGCGTTTGAGGCGGCGACGCTCATTCGTCTGGACCAGCAACATTTTTACACGAAGGCGGCCAATCGCGGGTTACGGTTCTCCCAGGCTGATCTGCACACTCTCCTGAATAGCGATACAATCGTAACCGCTGGCTGGGCAAATAGTATCCGGCGTATTTTTGAGGTTGATAAAAATGTGGGTATCGCCGGGCCCATGTCGAATGCAGCCAGCACCCAATCCTTGCCTCATGTGAAAAGTAAGGACGGTCAAACCGCCATCAATCATCTGCCAGATGGGATGGGTCCGGATCATTTTGCGAGGGCGGTGCGCGGTCTTGCGGCAGGGCTCACGATCCCTTACGTGCCGGTTGTCCATGGCTTTTGCTACACGATCCACCAGAAGGTTATCGACCGCATTGGGCTCCTTGATGAGGACACTTTCCCCACCGGCTATGGCGAGGAAAACGATTATAGCTTCCGCTGTGAAGATGCAGGCTTTGCGCTTGCTATTGCGCTTGATTGTTTTGTCTACCACGCGAAATCGCGCAGCTATTCAAAAGATCAACAGCAATCCTTCACAAAGGCGGGCCAAGCAGCGCTGGTGAAAAAACACAGTATGCAGCGTATCGAAAACGCCATCGCCACCATGGAGGCTCAGCCGTCACTCCGCACGCTGCGCGAAAAGGTTCTCGCCTATTGGCCAGAACATGATTTTCTTGGTACGGCCTCAAGGGAGACGTCTGCGTGAGTGTTCGGGTCCATTCCGTCGAAAGCCGCAAGGGTCCGGCAAGCGTCATTCGAGACCTGCGCAAGGGTCTCGACCACGGCCCATTGTGGCGAAGTTTTGCCTGGGATGAAATTCAGAACCGTTATCGGCGCAGCGCCGTGGGCATTGCATGGATTGGCCTGTCCTATCTGTTCTTCGTCCTGGTCATTGTCATCTTTTTCCGCGGCCTCGCCCAGGCCGATAGCCAAGGATATCTGTATCACGTGGCAGTGGGCTATGCAGCATTCACTTTTATGATGGGCAATATCACCGATGGCTGCGAAGTGTTTCGCACCGCGCGAACCTGGATCAAAAGTACATCGCTGCCCTATTCCATCTACATTTATAAAAGTATCTCGCGTTCGCTTTTCACCTTTGCACTGCATTTGGTGGCTGGCTTAGTCGTCATGATTTGTTTTGGCTGGCGTCCCTCTGCGTCCATCCTGCTGACCATTCCAGCGATTGCGATTTTCTTGATCAATGCGGTATGGGTACAGCTTTTCTTCGGTCTTTTGGCGACACGGTTTAACGATATCGTGCACCTTGTAACGACCATCACACGGGTTTTGTTTTTTACGACACCGATTATCTGGACAATCGATCAACGCACCGGGCTCGTGCGCGATCTCGCCATGATTAACCCGTTGACTCATTTTATTGAAATTTTTCGCGCACCCCTCATAGGCGCTACAATCATGCCGCAAAGCTGGCCGATTGTGCTTGCCCTCACCGCGCTTGGTTGGGTCGCCGCAATCATTGTCGCCTCCGCGATGACGCGGCGCCTGCCCTTCTGGCTTTAGGGGGCATACTGCATCACCATGGCCCATTTGATCGCCGATGACATAACCCTTCAGTTCCCTCTGCATAGCAAGGCACAGGTGCAAGCCGATAGCGACGATAGCGGCGTTGACGATCGACTGATCACCAATAGCCGTGGCCGCATTGTGGGCATCCAGGCACTGCGTAATATCAACTTCTCCCTCAATGAAGGTGATCGTCTGGGTCTAATTGGCCAGAACGGGTCTGGGAAAACAACGCTTCTCCAGGTGCTTGCTGAAATCATGGTGCCAGACGCGGGTACACTGACCATTGAAGGGCGCTCCACCAACCTTCTCAATATCAATTTGGGAATGCAGCCCGGCGCCTCGGCAGATCGCAACATCACGTTGCGCGGCCTTGCCGCCGGGCATTCGCTCGCAGCAATTGATCAGTGCCGGGTGGAGATCATTGACTTTGCTCAGCTTGGTGAGTTTGCCCACATGCCCGTCGAGACTTACTCTGCCGGTATGCGCATGCGGCTCAATTATGCAATCGCTACTGCGTTTCAACCGGAAATCCTGATCCTAGATGAATGGCTTTCCACCGGCGACATCGCCTTTCGCGAACGCGCCACCGCCCGTATGAAACAGTTTGTTGATCAGGCTGGGATCCTTATTCTTGCCTCCCATAGCGAAAAGCTCCTGAAAGATAATTGCAACCGCGCAATCTGGCTTGATCAGGGGCGCATCCGCGCCGATGGGGATGTGAACGACCTGTGGGAGGCCTACGCGGCGGAACAGAAAAAGCGCGTCGATGAAGACGCAAGATTGCGCGCGCCGGAACATGATCCCACCCCCGCCAACAAAACGGCGGCAACATAATGGCCGGCGCAGGTACAAAAACGGCACCGAAACCCGAACAAACAGTCTGGTTTACGATCTGCGCGCGCAACTACATCGCCTACGCCCAGACCCTGTTTATCTCCCTTCGCAATCATCACCCCGATGCGCATTTCGTCATATTTCTCGCTGATGCGCCCTTGCGCAGCGAAGACCTTGGGCAATTGACTGTTCCAATCGACACGCCTGGGTTTGAGATCATGGCGGCCGCCGACCTCGGCATACCGCACTTTGCTGACATGACGGTGCGCTACGATGTGATGGAACTGGCGACCGCCATAAAGCCCGATTGTTTCCGCCATCTTTTTTCGCAGGCCGATGCCAAGCGCGCCATTTATCTGGACCCGGATATTTATGTGACGAGCGCACTTGACCAGGTTAATCGCGCATTCGACCAAGACGAAGCGCTCGTCCTGACCCCTCATATTCGCAGACCTTTCCCCGACAAGGCGCACCCTGACGATACACAGATCATGCGCGCGGGCGTTTATAACCTTGGCTTCGCGGCCATGCGTGCGTGCTCTGATGTGAGCCGATTGCTCGACTGGTGGTCAGAAAAACTCAAGGTTACTGGCCATAATGACCTGTCACGCGGGCAGTTTGTCGATCAGCGTTATATGGACCTTGCACCCGCCTTCGTTGAGCGTACTCACATTCTTCGCCATGCAGGCTATAATGCGGCCTACTGGAACCTGCACGATCGGGTGATCAACCGCGCATACCACAATGATGACAAACACTGGACCGCAGATGGCGACCCGCTTGCTTTTTTTCATTTTTCGGGCGTGGTTCCGGGCCATCGGTCAATTTTTTCAAAGCACCAGAACCGCTATGAGCGCGGCGATATCGGCCCCCTTGCCCGGTTGCTTGATGCGTATTTGGATCATCTTGACGCCAACGGACAAGCGTATTTTTCGCAAATTCCGTATGCCTATGATCACGATGTTGATGGCCTACCCATCACCAATCTGATGCGGTCAGCTTTTGCAAGCCGCTTCCCCGATGGCTCGCCCTTAAGCGAACCGGCAAACACTCGCGCTAAATTTGATGTCGCGTGGATTATGCGAGCCAAGAAAGAAGGCGACGTACCGCCACTCCTCTCGCAAGCGTGGCAGGCACGGCCCGATGTGCAGCACGCCTTTTCCCTAGAAACACAGGCAGGCCGCGATCAATTCACGCGGTGGTTTGCCCGTGAAGGGGCGCAGATGTTTGATCTGCCAAGTCCTGTTATTGATGCGTGTACGGCGACTTTTTCTGGCGAGGCCCTAGCGGGAGCGAAAGCGGTTCTGGCGCGCGGGGCAAGCCGGGTCCTGGCAGCGGCCCCAAGCTTGCGCCCGCTTTATCGCCACATTCCAGTCACCACCCGCGCCCGGGTCAAAACGGCGCTTTTTCGCGCTGCAGCAACGCCGGGGGAGCAGCCTGCTGAGCAAGCCAACCGAGCGGCGACAGGTGGTTTCGATGAAAACCGAACGCCAGGCGTTCACCTCTACGGTTATCTCCAGGCTAAGAGCGGTATTGGCGCGAGTGCTCGCGGGCTGGCTCATCTATTGGACGGGGCAAACATCCCCTTCGGAACAATTAGCTTCTCCAATCCCGGTGACGAACGTGAGAGCGAACCCTTCATCGCCCGCAAAGCGCCGCGGTCCGGCTATCGGATCAGCGTCATCAATGCGAATGCAGAGCAGGTTTTGGTCCTTGATGAACTCATCGATCCCAACCGACTCGCGGGTACGTACCGCGTTGGCTATTGGGCGTGGGAACTGGCCCGGTTTCCGCAAGCCTGGATATCTGCACTGGACCGACTTGACGAAGTCTGGGTACCGAGCAGTTTTGTGGCGGATAGCTTGCGTGCGGTTACGAAAAAACCGGTGCACGTCCTTCCCCATCTTGCTCCGGACGTTACCGCCGCGCCGCAAACGCCCGCGCCACTCCCCGCCGGCATCCCCCGCGATGCGCTGATCTTTTTGACCGCGCTTGATCTCAATTCATATCTGGAGCGCAAGAACCCCGCAGCGACCATTGCTGCATTCAAGTCGGCATTTGCGACGTCCCCTGATGCGCCGCATCTGATTATCCAGATCAACGGCGTCCAAAATGCCAGCGCCGATCTTGCCACCTTACGCACCGCCATCGCGGGCGTCCCCCACATCCACCTTTTGACCGAGGCGCTCAGCGACGGCGCCTTCTTTGCGCTCCATCGGCGGGCTGACGTCTTTGTATCGCTGCACCGGGCGGAGGGGTATGGCCTTAATATGGCCGCCGCCATGGCCGCGGGCAAACCAGTCATCGCAACCGACTATTCAGGCAATCGCGATTTTATGGATGAGACGTGTGCGGTACCGATTGCGCATCGCCTCATCCCCGTGCCGCAAGGTGCCTACCCCCGTGCGGCGGGGCAGGTCTGGGCGGAGCCCGATCACGAGGCAGCGGTCGTCGCCATGCGGGCCCTCGCCGATGATCCTACACATAGGGCCACGCTTGGCGCCCGGGCATCAGCGCGGATCAAGGCCCATAGCGGCTCTAGCCCCCTGCGAGCGCAGATACTGGCCCGATTGGCGGATATTGACCCCGCCCTTTCCGTCGCATAATCCGCGCCATTTCCGGGTTCCAGGCAGCACGCAAGGGGTGGCGACATGCCCCCCAATGTGCCAAAACGCGATCTGGGCGAGGGACCATTTGTCCCGTCCCCGCCTTCGGTGTCTCTAAGGGTTGGCAGGACCGGCGATCATGAAATTTCTCATCACCGGCGGTGCCGGCTTTATCGGATCAGCAGTGGTACGCCAGGCGTTGGATGCCGGACACGACGTGGTTAATCTCGACAAGCTAACCTATGCTGCCAATCTGGATAACCTGAAAGGGTGGGACGACCGACCTGGTTATCAATTCTCGCAAACCGATATCTGCGATAGCGCCGCCCTTCGCTTGCTCTTTGCGCAGACAAAGCCCGATGCGGTTATCCATCTGGCGGCCGAATCCCACGTGGACAGGTCTATCGATGGGCCCGGCGCGTTTATCGAAACCAACATTATCGGCACGTTCGAATTGCTGGCGGCGGCGCGTGGCTATTACGAAGGGCTAGCGGGCGATGCCCGCGACCAGTTCCGGTTTCTGCATGTCTCCACCGATGAGGTCTACGGCACCCTTGGCGCCGAGGGGCTTTTTACCGAGACAACGCCTTACGCGCCCAACTCGCCCTATTCAGCCTCCAAAGCCTCGTCGGACTTCCTGGTGCGGGCGTGGGGGGAGACCTATGGCCTGCCCGTGGTCACCAGCAATTGTTCGAACAATTACGGCCCCTATCAGTTTCCAGAAAAGCTAATCCCGGTGGTGGTGCTGGCCGCGCTCGAGGGAAAACAGATTCCGATCTACGGCAAGGGCGAGAATGTGCGCGATTGGCTCTATGTGGAAGATCACGCTACCGCGCTCCTGACCATCGTCGAAAAAGGCAAGCTTGGCGAGACCTACAACGTAGGCGGCCATAATGAACGCCGCAATATAGATCTTGTGACCACAATCTGTACACTGATGGATGAGTTATCACCAAAGAACCATCCGCACGAAGATCTGATCACCTATGTGACTGATCGACCGGGTCATGACATGCGGTACGCGATTGATGCCGGCAAAATCGAACGCGATCTTGGCTGGCGCCCCACTGTGACGGTTGAAGAAGGCATGCGGCGAACCGTTGAATGGTATCTCAGCAATAGCTGGTGGTGGCAGGCGATCCGGGAGCGCGGCTTTTCCGATGATCGCCTTGGGTTGAAAACGAAGTAACCCACGCCGCTACCTCTATCCAATTTCATCAGTAATCAGACCGTGAGAAGCACATGGCAAACCCATTCCTGATCATTGGGCGCACCGGCCAGGTGGCGAGCGAGCTTCAATTGCTCTTCACGCAAACACAGACGAGTTTCGTTGGTATCGATCGCACCAGCCTTGATCTTGCCACCCTTACGGACCCGGCGCCCCTAACCGCTTTCATTGACGAACACCAGCCACGTGCCGTCCTGAATGCCGCAGCCTATACGGCAGTCGATGCAGCTGAAAACGACGCCGATACCGCAGTGCGGGTGAACGCGCATGCGCCGGGCCATATGGCCGATGCCTGTGCCCATGCTGGTATTCCGTTGGTACACATTTCCACCGATTTCGTTTTTGATGGCGACGCCGATACACCCTATACGGAGGATATGCCGTGTAATCCCCTCGGCGTTTATGGCCAGACCAAATATGAAGGCGAGATGAGAGTGCGCGATAGCGGCGCGGTTCACGCGGTTCTGCGGACCTCCTGGGTTTTTTCTGCGCATGGAAAAAACTTTGTCAAAACCATGCTCCGTCTGGGCACGGCTCACGACAAGCTAACCGTCGTGGCGGACCAGTGGGGGGGACCCACACCCGCGGGCGCCATTGCGCGCGCGATGGTCACCGTCGCAGAAGGGCTCATCAGCGCACCGGAAAAATCGGGGCTCTATCATTTTGCCGGAACGCCGCCCACCAATTGGGCAGGGCTTGCCCGCAGCAGCCTGTGTGCCGCCGGAATCACCACACCGGTGGAGGACATCACCACCGCGCAGTATCCAACGTCGGCGCGCCGTCCGGCCTATTCGGTTTTGAATTGCGATAAAATCAACCAGACGTTCGGGATCACGTCCCCCGACTGGGAAAAAAGCCTCATCGGTATCGTTCGGGAGCTAAAACAGGTGTAACACCGCGACTATCATGAATGCGCCCGAAACAGCGGGCCAATGGAGGCACCCATGAAGGGCATTATTCTCGCGGGCGGATCGGGCACGCGGCTTTACCCGATTACCAAAGCGGCCTGCAAACAGTTGCTGCCGGTTTATGACAAACCGATGATCTACTATCCGCTGTCAGTGCTGATGCTATCGGGGATCAGGGACATCCTGATCATCACCACACCGGAGGATCAGGCAATCTTCCGACGTCTCCTCGGTGATGGGGCAAATTGGGGTATTAATCTGAGCTATGCCATCCAGCCAGAGCCCAAAGGCCTCGCCCAGGCGATGATCATCGGCGAAGAACATATTGCCGGTGAAAAAAGTGCGCTGATCCTCGGGGACAATATCTTCTACGGGCACGGATTACCTGAAATGCTGCAGGATGCTGCAAGCCTTAGGGAGGGGGCGGTTGTCTTTGGCAGCCATGTGCAGGACCCTGAGCGCTACGGTGTCGTTGACTTTGACGAAAGTGGTAACGCCCTGAGCATTGAAGAAAAACCAACAGATCCAAAATCGAATTACGCGGTTACAGGGCTCTATTTTTACGATGAGACCGTCTGTGAGCGTGCCCGGAAGGTAGAGCCCTCCTCGCGCGGTGAACTCGAAATCACCACGCTTAACGAGATGTATCTCAATGATAATCAGATGGCGGTAAAGTTGCTTGGCCGCGGCTTTGCCTGGCTTGATACGGGTACGTATGATTCTCTTTTACAGGCTGGACAGTTTGTGCACACCATGGAGGAACGCCAGGGGCTGAAGATTGGCTGTATTGAAGAGGTTGCCTTCCGAATGGGCTATATTAATGCTGGCGCTCTGCGCAGTTTAGCAGAACCGCTTCTGAAAAGCGGGTATGGCCAATATCTTATTCAAATCGCCGACGAAGGATAAAAGCCATGGATGTGGAAACGCTCGATATTGAGGCGGTCAAAGTCATAACGCCGCGCCGACTCGAAGATGATCGCGGCTATTTTACCGAAACCTATAATCAGCGACAGTTTGATGAGAAAGTAACACCGCTCACCTTTGTGCAGGACAATGCGTCTTTTTCAAAACATCAGTATACCGTGCGGGGGCTCCACTATCAGTCACCACCCTTTGCCCAGGATAAACTTGTCCGTGTTCTGAAAGGCAGCATTCTCGATGTGGTCGTCGATGTGCGAAAAGGCTCGCCCACCTATGGGCAATCCGTGAGCGCAGAACTTTCCGCCGAAAATGGAAAGCAATTGCTTTGTCCCATCGGCTTTTTGCATGGCTTTATGACGCTGGAATCCGACACACTCGTCGCCTACAAAGTCACGAACTTCTATGACGGCGCATCTGACGGCGGCGTCTTCTGGGCCTCCCCGGACCTAAAACTGCCATGGCCCGTGGGCCCTGAGGCTGCGCATCTATCGGAAAAAGACTTGAAGGCACCCACCTTCGGCACGTTTGAAACCCCCTTCACATGAACCATCCCCGCATCATGCAGATGCGAGGATGACCTAACCCCGATTGGTCCATGAGGGGGAACGGTAGAGAGAGTGGACCTTCCGGGATCATTCAGAACCGTGAGGCTTAGCCTTGTGTGTCGTCGCTCTCGCCATCAGCCTCATCGTTAGCGTTGTCAGCGGCGCCCTCTTCTTCGGGGGTACCACCGTCGGATTTTGATGCTTTCCAGTCTTCATATTCACCTTCGGAGAGCTCACCCGAGCCATCAATATCGAAATTGACAAATTCGTCTTCTGTCACATCAGGCGCAACTGCCTGTACTTCAGACAGTGACAAACCGCCGGAGGCGTCGGTATCGATGATATTAAAGTCACTGGCGTGGGCGGCAAGCGCTGCGCCGCCAAAGGTTGCTACACAAATGATCGTTCCAAAGAGGCATTTGATTGTCATGGTCATTTCCTTTCAACTTCCGTTCTAAAAAACGACACATCAGCAATTCCATTACCCAAACCGTATCGCCCGACAGCGAAGAGTGTTTTCGCGATGCGTCGCAAATCGCACTTAGTCGGGATCGTGCGGCGACAAAAGAGCAATAACAATTACAATTTTTTCAGTGTAAAGAGGGATACAAAAATTCTGTGTAATTTCAATACACTATGCGTGGACTGGAGGGGTTTGCCAGTCCATTAACCAATGGCAAGTATCCAGCGCCATTCAATCTTAAATTCTGTACACGACATAGTCGTAATGTTGCATTGGATGACTTGTCCCTCCGGATCGCTAATCCAACATCGTAGCGCGCCGGCGGTCATCGCACGCAGTCGGACTGCCCGCCGCGCCACTTTACAAGCGTTTGCAGGCACCTTACTTCTGAGGCGCTGCCCGGTTCGTTAGGAAACGTTCGCCCGGGGCCTTACCTTTTCTACGGGAGCTGCCTCTGATGAGGGCCGTGGCCTTCGATATGCGGCGCCCACCTGGACCTTAGGTTCCAGGGCAACAAAATTTCCGACGGCCGGGGCGGCACTTGACTGGGAGTTTTCGCGACGGGCAGACTTGCAGAAGGCCGAAACTGTTTATGCTCTTTCAACTGATTGATCGGGTCCTGGGCAGCGCACCGGATCCTCAAAAAATGATCCTTCGGGAGCTGGCCAAGGCACTGCGCGGGCAAGCTCATGCGGGCCGACCCGACGCCGCGCAGCATGCCGCTCGCCACTTTCTCGATGCTTTTTTTCCGGGGCCCGAAATCCAGGAAAGCGACGCCATCGTCGCGCTCTACGCGGCAAAAGGGACCGAACTATCAACGCACCCGCTCGCCGACGCGCTCCATCAAAAAGGGATAGAAATCGCCCTGCCGGTTATTGAAAAACAGGCGCGCCCGCTTGTGTTCAAGCGCTATACGCCCGGAGACAAGCTTACCGAGGGTGCTTTTGGTATTGAGACGCCAACCGGCGAAGCCCCCACAATGACGCCCAGCCTTGTGGTTGCGCCCTTGCTTGCCTTTTCGCGGGGCGGCGGGCGGCTCGGCTATGGCGGCGGCTTTTACGACCGGACGCTGGCGAAACTGCGCCGGGCTGGACCGGTGACCGCCATCGGCTATGCCTACGGCGCGCAGGAAGTTGACGCTCTTCCTACGGGCAGGTTAGACGAGCCGCTTGATTGGATTGTCACAGAGCGCGGTGCCTTTCGGACTGGTTCCTGATCGGCGCGCGCCCCGTAGCGGGAAGCAGCATGCGGTTAGCGTTTTTTGGAGATGTGGTCGGGCGCGCCGGGCGCCACGCCCTTCTCGACCGC
Source organism: Pseudomonadota bacterium (assembly GCA_039819545.1). Lineage (GTDB taxonomy): Bacteria > Pseudomonadota > Alphaproteobacteria > Caulobacterales > Parvularculaceae > CALLPQ01. The sequence continues at coordinate 144,205 of JBCBRS010000002.1, forward strand.
ATGGCGGGCTTGCGGGCCGACCTTTCGCTCGACTTTGTGGTTGTAAATGTGGAGAACGCCGCTGGCGGGTTTGGCGTAACCAAAAAAATCGTCGATGATTTTCTCAACGCCGGTGTGGATGTCTTGACGACGGGCAACCACGCCTATGACCAGCGCGATGAAATTGCCATTTTTGAACGCGAACCAAAGCTGCTGCGGCCCGCAAATTTTTCCCGTACCAATCCCGGCAAAGGGTCTGGCCTGTTCTCCGGGCCCGGTGGCCATCAGGTTCTGGTAATCCATGCCATGGGCCAACGCGGTATGATGCCTGTCGATGATCCGTGTGCAGCTGTTGATCGCGAACTGGCAGGTATTCAGCTGGGCCGCGATGTTGATGCGATCCTTGTTGATTTTCATGCCGAGGCAACCAGCGAAAAATACTGCATGGGCCATTTCTGCGATGGCCGCGCCAGCCTCGTGGTGGGTACCCATACCCATGTACCCACCGCCGATCACCATATCATGAGTGGTGGGACAGGCTACCTGACCGATGCAGGCATGTGCGGCGATTATAACTCAGTAATCGGCATGGAAAAGCAAGAGCCCCTGTCCCGGTTTGTGACCAAGATGCCCGGGAACCGCTTTTCGCCAGCCACCGGGCCGGCAACCTTGTGTGGGGTCATGGTGGAAACCGATCCAAAAACCGGCCTTGCCAAGCGGATTGAGCCCTTGCGGGTCGGCGGCATTCTCACCGCAGCCTGAGGTATTCTCTTTACCGGTCAGGTCATCATTTTTTCGATATTCAGAACAAGAATCCCGCTCGCGCCGAGAGACTTCAGCTCTTCCAGGGTGTCCCAGAAGACCGCTTCCGGACAGACCGCGTGGATTGCCACCATATCGTCGCGCCCAGCCAGGTTGAGGACGGTTGGCGCATCAACCCCCGGCAATTTATCCGTAATTGCCTCAATTGCCTGACGCGGCGCATTCATCATAATATATTTAGCATCGCGAGACCGCATGACCCCCTGAATGCGTTTGAGCAGTGATTCAAAGGTCGATTGTTTGTCTACGGAAAATTCTTTCTCATGGCGGATCAGGATTGCCTCAGACTCAAAGATCTTCACATAAGGCTTTAGCCCGTTCGCGTCGAGCGTTGCCCCGGTTGACACGATATCGCAGACAAGGTCGGCAATCCTTAGCCGGGGGGCTACCTCTACCGAGCCCTTCATCATGATAGGCTGGGCATCAATCTTGTGAGCAGCGAGAAATTGCCGCGTCAGACCGGGATAGGATGTGGCAATCCGTTTTCCCGCAAGCATGGCGTGGTCGGTATAATCAACATCTTTGGGGCCCGCGATCATCAGACGACATCGCGAAAACCCAAGCGCCATGACGGTCTGCGCCGATGCGCCCCGCGCGTCCGTAAGCGTTTCCTCCTCAGCGACATTTTCGCCCACGATCCCGATATCGCAGGCACCGTCCGCCACAAAAGAAGGGATATCATCGTCGCGCAGCAGCAGAATATCGATGGGCATTTCCTCGACGCGGCCATAAAGCTTGTCGCGGCCGCGGGAGATCGTCAGCCCACAGCTTTTTAATAGCTCAATCGAACCATCAGAAAGCCGCCCGGATTTCTGGATTGCCAGCCTCAGGCGGCTCGTATCGGCAAAGTCATCGTCGCTGGCGCGTGCGGTTGGCATCGTGCATAGTCCCTAAAGCTGTTGCGCCAAGACCTATCGCCCGCCACGCGGCCTGTCCACGGTTAATGATTTGACGCGCCAATCCACCCTCTTCCATGAAAGAGCTGCCATGGAAAATGTATCGCCCCCCGCTGGAATTTCCGATCTCAATGCTTTGCTGGCGCAAATTTCTCCGGTGCTTGATCCCGCATGTTACGTATATATAACGCTTGGCGCGGGCAGCGACGCTTTTTCCGGGCCCTGCAGACTACGGTTTCGAGAGGCAGAGGGTGAAACTCTGGTCATCACGCGGGAGGCAGCGCACGCAGCGGGCCTGGCCTTTACCTATCCCTGCCGGATGATCACGCTGAGCGTTGCCTCTGCGCTCGACGCAGTGGGATTTCTGGCAGCGGTGACAACGCGCCTCGCCAGCGCTGGCATCAGCGTGAACCCCGTATCGGCGTATCACCATGACTATCTCTTTATCGCGGAACAGGATGCAGACAAGGCCATGGACATGCTTGCCGATCTTTCGGCGTCCAAAGCAAAAGATGCTTAGGGAAAAAACACGAGCTTGATGATCAGGCCCACCATTGCAAACACCAGCACGGCCTTGATCCACCCCTCGCCCTTGGCCATGGCGGTACGTGCGCCAAGATAGCCGCCAGCCGCGTTACCCGCAGCGAGGGCAAAGCCCGCATCCCAGGCAATATCGGTCCGCGCCGCAAAAATGATCAGCGCGACGATTGAGAAAACCAGCGCGATGAAGACCTTGTGCATGTTGGTGCGGACAAGATCGATCCCCATCACGCGATAAAGGATGGGCATCAGCAAAAACCCCACGCCAATCTGAATAAACCCGCCCCAGAAACCGGCTCCGATCATTAGAATATGACCGAGCACGATATTTTTTGGCGCGCTCGGTAGCTCGCTTCCAATGCCCCGTTGTGGCGCGTCCGGTTTTCGAGGGGGGCCCCGCTTTTGGTCCGCCAGCATGGTCATCAGGATCAGGATGATAACGCCTGCGAGCACGCGGTTGAACCAAGCGCCGTCGAGCGTAACCCCGAAGGACGCGCCGAAACCCGCGCCCACCGCCGCAAAGGCCGCAAGGCTCGCCGACAAGCGGAACTCGCTCAGCCCTTTTGAGAAAAAGCCCCAGATCGCCACAATATTCTGGGCAATGATCGAAATGCGATTGGTCCCGTTCGCCACCGGACCCGGCAACCCCATAAAAACCATCACGGGAACAGTAAGCACCGACCCGCCACCGGCCATGACATTGACCCACCCGGCAAGCGTGCCAAGCCCGGTTAGCACCGCGAGCTGCCAAGGTTCGAGGGTCATTAAGGAAGTCCCAAAGTCAGTGATAATGGGTCAGCGAAATACGGTCTTACATGCTTGTATGCGCATCAATAAATTGCACCATGTCTTTGTCTTTTTCAGATAGTCCGTCCACATCATGGGTGGTCAGTGTGACGGTCACCTTATTATAGACATTTGACCATTCGGGATGATGATCAAGCTTTTCCGCCTGCATCGCAACCTGGGTCATGAACGCGAAGGCAGCGTTAAAATCTTCAAACTCGAAAGTCCGGGTTAGGGCATCCCGGCCCCCGTCGTGGGTCCAGTCTGGATGATTGGCAAGCAATTGCGAGCGATCAATGTCCGATAGTTTGCTGACCATAGCCAGTTCCTCTTTGTACGTTTTAATCAGCGAAAAACGGATAGTCAGATCTTGTCGATCACCGTTACCCCTACCGAGGGGTTTGTACCCATATTTTTCAACGCATTCGCCGCCCCCGCGAGGGAGACCCGTGATTTGATAAGACTACCAGGGTTTAGCCGCCCATCGCGCATCAGCGCAATCATTTCCGGATACCGCCAGGCTTGCATGCCATGGCTGCCAAAAATCTCCAACTCATCAGCAATCACTCGCGCTAGCGGGATGTTGGGGTTACTTTCCTCCGCATCAAGAAGACCGATCTGGATGTGGCGGCCGCGTTTGCGCAGTGACCGGATAGAGGTGTAGCACACCTCCCGGTCACCAACGGCATCAATTGAAATCGCCGCGCCCCCGTGCGTCAGGCTTTTGACGGCTTCGGCAACATTGGGCGTCGTGACGCCGTGAATCTGATGGTCCGCACCAACCTGTTTGGCGAGGGTGAGCGCATCGTCCTTGACATCAATGGCGATGACCCGCGCGCCAAAAGCATGGGCGATCATAATGGCCGACAGGCCTACGCCGCCGCAGCCATGGACGGCAACCCACATGCCAGGTCTGACCCCGCCCTGGTCCACAACGGCACGCCATGCGGTGGCAAACCGGCAGCCGAGGATGGCGGCATCCACCGCATCAATCTCGTCGGGCAAGGCCACAAGATTTACGTCCGCATAGTGCAAGCCCACATACTCTGCGAAGGAGCCCCAATGGGTAAAGCCGGGCTGAAACTGGGCGTCGCACACCTGTTGATTGGCTGACGCGCATTGCGGGCATGTTCCGCATCCGCCTACAAACGGAACCGTAACACGGTCGCCCACGGACCAGGTGTTCACCTCAGAGCCTATGGCCTCAATGCGGCCAACAAGCTCGTGACCTGGCACATGCGGCAGATCGATATCAGGATCGTCACCCTTCCAGCCGTGCCAGTCACTGCGGCACAGGCCCGTAGCGAGCACTTTTACCACGACGCCATGGGGTTCCGGGCTCGGGTCATCCACAGAGACGACTTTTGGCTGGCCTTCAAATTTTTCGTAGACGAGCGCCTTCATCGGTCAACCTCTCTTGACCCCCCGAAAACCGTACACGAAAACGCTGTGCGGGCAATATACTGGCGCTGACCGCCGACCCTCGCTACCGCGCGCCACTATCTGCCCCGCGCTCTCCGGCCGCCGTTTCTTGTTGCCCTTTCAGCCAGCGATCGAGAAATTTCACATAGCCTTTTGAGGCTGTGATCCGGTTCTCCCGTTTGCGGAAACCGTGACCCTCATCGGGGAAAAGGATGTACTCCACCGGCACACCGTTGGCCTCAATAGCAGCAACCATTTCGTCACTTTCCACTTGCAGGACCCGGGGATCATTGGCCCCTTGAACCACAAGCACCGGCTTAACGATGTTTTCGGCATGGAAGAGCGGTGAGATGGCGCGGTGCCGGTTGCCGTCTGTGGCGGGGTCACCCATCTCATCATAAAGCGCTTCCTTAAAGCTCTCCCACCAGGGCGGAATGCTCACCAATGTCCTGACCCAATTGGTGACACCAAAAATATTAACGCCAGCATCAAAAACCTCCGGATGGAAGGCAAGGGCCGCCATGGTCATGTAACCGCCATAGGATCCGCCCATCACAGCGATATTATCTGCATCAACCCAATCGAGGTCAGCAAGATATGATTTGGCTTCAACGATATCGCGCAAATCGACGTCGCCATGGCGTTTGTCATCAAGATGGAAAAAGGTTTTTCCGTACCCTGATGACCCACGATTGTTAGCCGCAAGGACGGCGTACCCGTTATTGACCAAATGCTGGATCATCGCCGAATAGCCCGTCCTGCTCTGACCGCCAGGCCCCCCATGGACCAGCACAATCGCCGGCACCGGGTTCGTCGCCGACGCACCAAGGGGCTTGTACTGGATCGACGGAATATCAAGACCATCATAGCTTGGGTATCGAATAACCTCTGCCTCGACGAGATCGCTTGGGTCAATCTTTCCACCCAGAGCGTCGGTCAACTGCTTAACCTCACCCTTTGCAACGTCCACGTGGAAAATGTCTGAGGGAGACCGCGACGAGTTGACGATTAGCGCCAACGCATCCTCTTCGGGCGCAAACCGAAGATTGCGTAAGTCCCCATCGGGCAAGCCATCTGGCAAGGATACAAACGCGCCGGCGTCATCAACGATTGAAACCAACGTCCGGGCGTCCTCATTCACCCCCGCAATCAAATACTGACCAGACGGTGAATAGGTCACATAACTCACATCCCATTCGGCCTCCAGCATCGCTTCTTGCGCGCCGGTCGTCACATCATGTTTCCATGCTTGCACAAACTCACCGGCGGCATCGGTACCGTAGACCAGTGAGCTGCCATCCGGGGTGAACGTGAACACCGTATGCTGAATATTTCCCTCATGGGGTGTTATTTCCTGCACTGTGCCGTCACCGGCTAAGTCTACCAGAAAAATGGTATTGTCAGCGGACGTGCGTTCCTTCAGGCCAGCCAGCAGGCGACCGTCGTGGGAAATGACGAAATTACCGAGCCCTTGGGTGTTTTCAAAAATCCGGGTTTTCTCGAAGGTGTTCGCATCCACTTTATAAGCATCAAAATAGGATGGGTCCCGCTCATTTGTGGAGATAATGAAGGCGTCATTACCGGCAAGCCAGCTTATAAAGGAGGCTTTTACCGCGTCCCCAGGCGTGAGGTCTGTGACGGTTCCGTCCGTCGCCCGGTGGTAAAGATGGTTGATCTCATTACCGCCCTGATCAGCTGTATAAAGAATACTGGCGTCTTTGAGCACACCAATTGCAAAACTTGCATTGGTTGTTGAGGTGGTCAGGGCGCGCCGGGCGCCTGTCTCCACATCCAGAGCATAGGCATTGAAAATGCCCGTCTCATCAGAGCTAATCAGAACCGACCGGTTATCAGGGAACCAGGCGCGTTCACTCCCGGCGAGGGAATAAGACGTGGTTTCAAAGAAGGCCTCCACCGGATAGGTCGGCGCCGGGCTTGCCGTAACCGCCGAAGACGCCGCCTGTAAGGCGGACCCAGCAGCCGATTTTGCGCTGTCGGTGGTGGTTGCGCAGCCAGCCAGGGCAATGGCAGCAGCACCCATCAGGGGTAAAGTCATAAGCCGTTTTTTCATGTCACACTCTCCTCACTTTGCACGAGGGTGGCATGGAGGGAAGGCCCATTCAAGCGATAGCATCAGCCAATGTTGGGGCAATTAGAACCCGATAGGGGTTTCTCGCCAAAAACAAGCGATAATCCCTTCTCGCGTTATTCTCCCAGCGATCAACCGTAAGCCCAGACTCAATTCTTGTTCGACCCTTGAGCACATCCACCCACCAAAGGTACGATGAACGTCGTGCAGATCTATCTGTTTGCGATTAGCGTTTGGCGTCACGTGGACTATCGGGATGAGCGCACCTTGTGAGCAGTAATTCAGATGCTAAAATAAAAAATCAAATAATTCTCCTTATCTTCACATTATACTTGTAAGATATCAAAATATTACTCTCAGCATCCGATACAGACCGAAGTCAGTCATCAAAATTCAACTTGGTGTGCAACAGATCAGCCGCTTTTCTCATCTGGGCCAAACTTGCGCGACGTTGGAAAGCCCTTGGGCACTATCTTGCCCGCCTGGGCGCGTTTTCCCACATAGCCTTTCCAGCCCTCAAGCGTTTGTATGCGGCCCGCGCGATCGACCCAGGTCAAGCCCTCTTTCTTGTGAAAGATCTTCGCGTCAGAAAGCGTACCTTGCGCATATTTCTGCAGCAAAACACCCTTGCCACGCGTCATCTTGGGCAAATCAGCCGCGTCAAAGACGAGGAATTTCTTGTTGGTGCCCACCACGGCAACCATGGCGCCGGCTTTATCAGGCGTCTCGGCGGGACGGCAGACAACCGCTTCGCCGCCCTGCCCCACATTAAGGACCTGCTTGCCTTTTTTGGTGGTGGCAAGACAGTCTTTTTCCGCCACCACAAAGCCATGGCCCGCGGAGGACGCCACCAGAAACTGACGTTCACCCCCATAAATATAAAGCGCGCATACGGCGTGATCATTTTCAAGATCAATCAAGAGGCGGATCGGCTCGCCATGGCCACGCCCGCCGGGCAAAGCGTTGACCTCAAGGGTATAAAATTTGCCATTGGTACCAAAGACAAGAAGCTTGTCGGTGGTCATGGCGTGGATGGCTTGCCCTGCGCGATCACCATCCTTATATCTTACGGTCGCCAGATCTTCGATATGTCCCTTGATTGTCCGTACCCATCCCTTTTCCGAGACGATGACGGTCACCGGTTCTTTTTCGATCAGCGCTTCCATATCAAGCGCTTCTGCCTGCGGTGCTTCGGCGAAGGTCGTACGGCGGCGTCCGATATCGGATTTCGGATCAAACTTTTTGCGCACCTCGCGCAATTGATCAGAAATTTTCTTCCATTGGGCGGCTTCGGATTTCAGGAGGGCTTTCAGTTCTTTCTGCTCAGCCCTCAGCGCCTTGTGCTCGCGCTTGATTTCCATCTCTTCAAGTTTCCGCAGGGCGCGCAGACGCATATTAAGAATCGCTTCGGCCTGCACATCGCTGAGGGAGAACACCGCCATAAGTTCATCTTTTGGATGATCTTTATACCGAATAATCCGGATAACCTCATCAAGATTGAGGTAGGCAATGAGAAACCCATCAAGGATTTCCAGTCGCCGGGCAATTTTCTCCAGCCGAAAGGTTGTGCGCCGGATCAACACATCCCGCCGGTGATCAAGCCAGCCCCGTAGAACTTCTTTGAGACCCATGACGCGCGGCGCTCCGCCAGCGTCCAGCACGTTGAGATTCATTGAAAAACGCGCTTCCAGGTCCGTCAGCTTAAAGACCGTTTCCATGACCGCGACCGGGTCAGCACCAGCAGCGCGGGGCTCCAGCACAACGCGAATATCCTCGGCGCTTTCGTCACGTACATCGGCAAGGATCGCCAGTTTTTTCGACTGCACCAGATCGGCAATCCGCTCAATCAGCTTTGACTTTGGCACCTGATAGGGAATTTCAGAGATAACAATCTGGTATCGCCCCCGGCCGATATCCTCGGTTTCCCACTTGGCGCGCACGCGGAACCCGCCACGCCCACTCTCATAGGCGGCGAGCATGTCCTCTTTAGGCTCGACGCAAACCCCGCCGGTGGGAAAATCGGGCCCTTGAATGGAGTTGAGCAGCGTCTCCGTGCGCGCATTGGGCGTTTTGATCAGATGCAGGCTGGCGTCAAGTAACTCAGCAACATTATGCGGCGGTATCGACGTCGCCATGCCAACCGCGATGCCCGACGCCCCGTTCGCCATGAGATTGGGGAAGGCTGCCGGCAACACCGCCGGTTCTTTCCCCTCCCCGTCATACGTGTCGCGGAAATCAACGGCGTCCTCGTCAATCCCCTCAAGCAACAACTGCGCTGCCTCGGTCAGGCGGCTTTCGGTATAGCGCATGGCGGCGGGGTTATCGCCGTCAATATTGCCAAAATTTCCCTGCCCATCCACCAGCGGAATCCGAACAGAAAAATCCTGCACGAGCCTGACCATGGCATCGTAAATGGAAGCGTCACCATGGGGGTGAAAGTTACCCATGACTTCGCCCACAACTTTGGCGGATTTTTTATACCCGCCCGAGGGGTTCAACTTCATTTCGCGCATGGCGTAGAGGATGCGCCGATGCACGGGCTTTAGCCCATCGCGCACGTCCGGCAAGGCCCGCGCAGTAATCGTGGAAAGCGCATAGGCGAGATAACGCTGAGCTAGCGCATCATCGAGCGGCTCCAGAAATATGTCTTCGGGTTTTTGGGGCTGCGGCTGGGCGCCCCTTTTTTTGCGTGATTTTGTAGTCATATCTGGTCTCTAGCAGAGTCGGAACCAAAGACCATGACCTTTCAGTGGCCCGGGCGCAGCGCGCCTCTTTTGAAACGATTTCTTTTGGGCATTTTCTGCTTGGCCCCTCTATTACCAAGCACGGCGCAAACATTGCCAGCGCCCGTTGATACGGCCCTTTCCCGCGCAGAGGCCGATAATGAAATTCGGGTCAGCTATACCATGACATTCCAATGGTTTGATGGCCCTCAAATCAAGAGCCGGTTCGACGCCCGCGAAAAAGCCTGGACGGTGGTTTCGGGCAATCCGGACGCTTTACCCGCTAAAGCCCGCAAAAAATACGAAACCTACAAACGGGTGGAATCGAAACCGGGGGGCCTGACCTATGCGGATTATCGCAAACACCTTCGATCAGTCGCCCTTATCGAAGAAAGCCCGGAGACACTGACCTATTCATTCGTGTCGCCGCAAACGCCCGACGATCTCGAAGCCGTGGGAAAAACGGTTCGCACAAGACTGGAAATTGATCGGCAAACAGTAGAACTTGCCACCTATTTTGTTGAAGCGCTGGCACCGTTCAAACCCAATGCGTTTTCGCGCCTGGACGCCTTCTATTTTCGGCAGACCTTTGAAAAAAAGCTACCCGGTGCACCCGCGTTAATGACGGAAGTGATCTGGCAAGCCAAAGGCAAACGGTTTTTGACGTCCATAGACGAGGATTATCGGATTACCTTCTCCGATTTCTCTCGGGTTGATCCGTAGGGGGAGCTCTTTGCCGCCGTGGCTCTTAGGGATTTAATTTGGGATGCGTAACAGCGGATTTTTATCCATACCCGTATAAATTGAAGCCATTGGCCGATCATTTCACCCGACGCTGACTTGCCCCATTTTTGATATTTCTGGCGCTGACGCAGACCGGCCAGATAGACAATTTTGTGACCGAGGCCGAATTCGCGGAAGTACCAATTCAGGAAAAGAACGATGCCGTATCCACGCACCATTTCAGACCAGCCCAGACGTCGGGCCAGTGACAGGGCTGCATTAAAATCACGCCGCCACATGACGCGCTCGCCACTGATCGGCCCGAATATGCGTTGCCAGCTCCAACGCACGAGTGGCTGATCGACTAGCTGAGGCCAACTGGGTGGCAGGGCCCGGGAACTGAGTATCTGACTGGCCTGACCGTTCAAGAATGCTTCCACAAGTGTATCAATATGGGCGGTCGTCAGCCCCACAAGATCAGCATCACACCAGAGAAGTAGATCATCGGGCGCGCCATCGCAGTGGTGGCGGATTGCCTCGCCCACGGGCACACGCTTTGGCAGCGTTAAAACATCCGCTCCGTGAGCGCGCGCGATGGTCGCCGTATCATCGGTTGAGCCATCATCCACCACATGAACGTGCGTCACGTAAGCCGAGCGCCTTAGGGCGTCGATGACAGATCCGATCGTTGCCGCCTCGTTATAGGCGGTCACACAAGCCACAAGAGTGACCGGCTTGGTCCCCGCCGATTTGCCATCCAGCTTTTCGCCGTCGATCACCGTGATGGGTTTGTTCATGAAAACTGCCCGCGCCTACATTGCCTTTGTGGACGGTCAAGCATGGGTACGCAACAGGTCCAGAACCCGGACGCGGGCCTCCGGCAAGGTTCGGTTGGCCAGATGCAGGATCCGCGTTTCGAGGAAGTAGCCGGTGGTGTGCAGCCCATCGATAGCCGCCGCGCAATCGGGCACGACGCCCTCCCCTCGCAAGAACCCCGGCAGCGGCAAAAGCTTCGCCGCGTAGGGTGCCCCCGCCTCCCGGCTGACAGCACGCGCTGACTTCGGCGAAATATAGATCAGATCGCGCGTCGCCCCGGTAGCTGCGCAGCTATCAAGGTTCAAACCAAAGCCAAGATCACCCAGCACCCCCAGTTCCCAACGCGCCATGAGGATAGGCCAGATATCCATCTCTTCAAACGTACCCAGAACAATATCGAGCCCTTCATAAATACGAGGGTGAGCCTCCCGTTCTGGCAGGCAGGCAAGCGCCACCGCCGTCATTGCCGACAGACCCGCCAGCGGTAGCCGTTCCCCCAAGAGACCAGCAGCCACAGGCTCAATCAATTCCAGCGAGAAATGCCCAAGGCTATCCTCCAACCGCCCGCGCCAGTGAGCCGCCACGCGGTTGCCCGGTTGCAAGAGCGGGCTCATCTTGCGGCCCGTTCCACCATAGACGAGCCCCGACCAGCGTCCACGCTCCGGCGAGACTAGCTCAGCAACCGCATGCCCCTCCCCATGGGCACGCGCCGACAGAATAATGGCCTTGTCGGTCCATTCCATCTTTATGCGAACTTTCTCGTGAAAGCGATATAATCAATCGACAATGTCGAGCCCCATCTCCCGATAGCGGGCCGCTTCATTTGCCCAGTTTTCACGCACCTTCACATGGATAAACAGATGAACCGGCTCATCAAGGAGCTCTGCCAGGTCCTTACGGGCAAGCTCGCCAATGGTTTTGAGCGTCTGCCCGCCCTTACCAACGACAATGCCCTTCTGGGTATCGCGAGCCACATAGATAATCTGATCAATCCGCAGCTCTTTTTTGGCGGTTCGCGTCCAGCGTTCGGTCTCTACCGTTGTGTCATAGGGCAATTCATCATGGAGCCGCAGATAGAGTTTTTCACGCGTCACCTCCGCGGCCATCAAGCGGTCGGTAATGTCGGAGAGTTGGTCAGGCGGGTAGAGCCACGGCCCCGGCGGTGCGGTTTGTGCAAGAAACGATTTCAGGTCGGCGATACCATCGCCGGTCAGTGCCGAAATCAAAAAGACGCGAGCAAACGATGCCGCCTTGCTAAGCGTATCAAGAAGCGCCAGCAGCCGGTCGCGCGGGATACGGTCAATTTTATTCAGTACAAGAATGGCTTCGCCGTCGCTATTGCTTAAGCGGGCGAGGATGGCATCGGTATCGTCGCGGCATTTGCGCGCCGACGCTTCGCCCTTTTCCGCTGCAAGATAGGTGGGTGCATCGACCATACACAACGTCATATCAACGCCTTCGGCCCCCTCCCACGCGGCGGCAACCATGGAGCGATCAAGCCGACGTTTGGGTTTGAAAATGCCCGGCGTGTCGATGAAAACCAGCTGCGCTGATCCGGCCAGCGCTACACCGCGCACCCGCGCGCGCGTTGTTTGAACCTTGTGGGTGACGATTGAAACTTTGGCCCCGACCATGGCGTTTACCAGGGTTGATTTGCCCGCATTGGGCGCCCCGATCACCGCGATCAACGCGCACTGTGTCTCGCCGCCGGGTTGTGTTGGCGCTGACGCCTCGGCTTGGCCATCGGTGTCAGTCATCACGTCCCCAAATGCGTTCGCGTTGTAAAAAGGTTTTTGCTGCTTTCATCTGTGCACCCCGTTTCGACGAACCTGCGCCGCGGGCGCGGGCAAACCCGTCAACTTTTACATCGACCTCAAATGAAGGTTGATGGGCCGGTCCGTCGCGGGACACAACCTCATACACGGGGACGCCAAGCTTGCGCTCCTGCGACCATTCCTGCAGCGCCGTTTTGGCGTCGCGGTGACGCTTGGCGAGGGTATCAAGCTGTGGTGCCCAGAATGAATCAAAGGCACGCCGCGCAGCATCAAGCCCACCATCGATATAAAGCGCCCCCAAAAACGCTTCGCAAACATCACCAAGAATAGCAACTTTTTGCCGTCCGCCAGCCTCATCTTCATAGCTTGACAAGCGCACCAAGTCGTCGAGCCCCAGCGCGACCGCTGCCTTCGCGCAGGTTTCCTTGCGCACCAGCGCATTCAACCTTGGCGCAAGATCACCTTCGGACATATCGGGATGGCGCCGCCACAAAGCCTCGGCAACCATCAGACCAAGAACCCTGTCGCCAAGAAATTCCAGCCGCTCAAGATCGTGAATATTATTACCGCGCGCGGACAAACTTGAATGCGTTAGCGCCCGGTTCAAGAGCGTTCGATCCGTAAACGCATGACCCACACGCGTTTCGAGCGCCTTGATCCCGGCCTCATCAAACCCTTTTTCCAATGGTATTTTCTGCGCCATGGTCACTCTATCGGTTTCAGGAAACGCGCGCCGCGCACGGCACCGGGCAACGCCCAGACCTGCCACGGGGCGTGATTGGCTCCGTCAACCGAAACCATAATGTGTTGTGCCTTGCCCACAATATCCTCAAAAGGCACGGTCCCCACATAGGCGGTCACGCGGCTGTCCTGTGACTGGTCACGATTATCCCCCATGACAAAGTAGTGGCCAGGCGGCACGAAATAAGGCCCCTTGGTATCAAGACGGCCCTCATCGCCAGCACATTCCTGGACGTCATAGGCGATGCCGTTGGGCAAGGTCTCGCGCCAAATGGGTACCTCTGTATCCTCGCCATCACAGATCGCGTTGCGAACCCCGAGAAAGTCGCGCGGTACCGGTACGCCATTAATCAGGACCCGGCTTTCCAAGACCTGTAACTCCTCGCCCGGCAGACCGATAATCCGTTTGATGTAATCGCGATTACCATCTTTTTTATTCTTGAACACGATGACGTCGCCGCGCATTGGCGGCTTGCCCAGCACGCGCCCGTAAACAGGCAATCGCGTCAACGGCCAGATAAGAGAGGCCCGCGAGTACCCGTATTCCGCCTTGCCCACGGTAATAAAATCCCCGGTCAGAAGCGTTGGAGCCATGGACCCGGAGGGAATATTATAGGGCTGAATAAAAACGATCCGCACCAGGATGGCGAGGCCAAGCGCTGCAACCGCAATCATTACCAAGGATTCCGCCTCGCGGCGGAGCGCATCGGTCTGTCGCTCCGTGTGCTCTTCAGGCACTATTGATTGAGCCGTCTGATCGGCAGTTTCCATTATGCGCGCTCACCCGACGGTATGGCTTCGATAATGACGATGGCCTGGGCCGTCGGGAAATCATCCGTAATCGTCAGATGGATTGCCGCCGCAAATCCTTCCGGGGTCAGGGCCGCCAAACGGTCACGCGCACCGCCCGTGAGTGCCAAAGTTGGTTTGCCACCGGGCAGATTGACAACCCCCATATCGCGCCAGAAAACACCGCGCGCGATGCCGGTCCCCAGCGCTTTGGCGCACGCTTCCTTTGCGGCAAAGCGCTTAGCGTAAGAAGCCGCACGTAAATGACGACGGTCTGACTTTGCCTGTTCAATTGGCGTAAAAAGCCGCTGAACAAACCGGTCGCCATGGCGGGCCAGCGTTTTCTCGATTCGCCGGATATCAATGATGTCATTGCCAATGCCGATGATCATGGCCGTAGGTCTTTCATCATGTACGTGCTCTGAGGATCGACACCATAGGTTGCGAAGGGGCCGCACTCAACATAACCGCACCGCTGATAAAGACGTCTGGCGGGCAAAAAGTAATCAACAGTGCCGGTTTCCAGAAACATCGTTTTGATCCCCATTTCTTGAGCAGCAGCATCGATGTGGAAAAGAATTTGTTCGCCCATGCCCTGTCCGCGAAAACTGGCTGCCACATGCATGCTCTTCACCTCCGCCTGCGTCGGTGAAAGCCTTTTCAAACCACCAAAACCAACCACCGCTTTATCCCGCCAGAACGACCAAAACCGGATATCTTCTGCCCTCAGACGGTCGATCGGAAAAACATGGGCATTGCCGCCCGGGGTAACCTCTCGGCTTGTTGTGTAATGATGACGGAGTAACACGGCCAGCGCAGGCGTTTCGAAATCACCTTCACGAATTTCGACCTTGCCACCCATTCAATAATGCCCGCCGGTACGCGCGTCAGCCATCAACCGCTTCATTTCCCGCACGGCCTCAGGCAATCCCATATAAATCGCCTCCCCCACCAGAAAGTGCCCGATATTAAGCTCGCGGATGACGGGAATGGCTGCCACCGGCTGCACGTTCTGGAAGGTCAAACCATGCCCGGCATGCACCTCCAGCCCTAATGAGGCTGCAAGTTCTGCACCTTCGCGAAGGGCGTCGAACGTGGCACTCATCCGTGCACGGTCGGTTACAATACAGGCTTCGTAATAAGGGCCGGTATGAAGTTCAATGACAGGTGCACCGGTTCGCGCAGCCGCCCGGATTTGACCGGGTTCTGGATCGATGAACAAAGAGGCCCGCGCGTCAATGGCCATAAGCGCAGCCACATAATCGGTTATACTATCCTCAGCACCCACCACATCAAGACCACCCTCCGTGGTCCGTTCATTGCGGTCTTCTGGGACAAGGCAACAGGCATGGGGGCGAATATCCTTGACGATGCCCAGCATTTCCGTGGTTGCCGCCATCTCGAAGTTGAGCGGCACGGAAATCTCGTCTTTTAACCGGCGCATATCTTGATCGCGGATATGCCGGCGGTCTTCACGCAAATGGGCGGTTATCCCATCTGCGCCCGCTGCAATAACCCCCAGCGCCGCTCGCACCGGGTCCGGGTGATCGCCGCCCCGGGCATTGCGCACAGTTGCCACATGGTCAATATTTACACCGAGACGAATAGGGGGATGATCAGCAGCTGGATTACTCATTGACTGATCCCACGGCTGCCCGGTTTTACCGCTGGCATCGATTTTAGACAATCAGGCAGATCGTCCGCCGCCCAGCTTTCCACCTGCATCGTTGCGAGCGCCGTCATGGGTGCACCCACATCGGCACGACCGCCTGACCTGTCTATAAGACAGGCAAGGCCCATGACTTGTCCGCCAAAACCGCGCACAGCCTCAATACACTCGCGGGCCGATAAACCGGTAGAAACAATATCCTCAATAATCAGCACCCGGGCATTTTCGGTCAATGTAAATCCGCGCCGTAAGGTGAAGGTTCCGTCAACACGCTCTGTAAACATGAACGGTTTTTCGAGGTGACGCGCGGTCTCATACCCGTAGATGATGGCCCCCATGGCGGGGGCAACCACGTAGTCGATCCGGTTGCCGAAATGGGTCAACGCCTTTTCCGCCAGCGCTCTGCACAGACGCGCTGTGCGGTCAGGGTACATGGAGACAAGTGACTTGTTCAGATAGGTATCAGAATGGCGCCCCGATGAGAGGACGAAGTGTCCTTTGAGCAGCGCCCCGGCTTCTTCAAATTCCCGCAACACTTCATCTTGCGTCATCATGGTTTGCCTCATCTCGCTCAACAGAAATCGTAATTCGTGACGCACGCAGCGCCGTCAAAAGCTGCGTCAGGGTTTTGAGGTCTTTTACGCCCACGTCAATGACGAGATCAAAAAAGTCAGGGGTGCGGTTGATAAAGCTGATATTGGTGACCGACACGCCGTAGCGCGCGATAACGGACGCAATTTCGCTCAGCCCCCCCACCTCGTTATGCACCGTCATCTTGATCGCAGAGGCGGCCCGGTACGCCGACTGATCGCTGCGCCAGCGCAAATCAACCCAGCGGTCGAGCGCCGGATCACGCCGGGCCAGCGCTTTGCAGAAAATCGTATGCACATGAAGATGACGCGGACTATCCCCGGGTATGCTCTTTATACCGACAATCCGGTCCCCCGGAATCGGCCGACAACAGGGCGCAAGCGAGGCGGCAAAGCCCGGTGTAATCCCCGCCACAATGCTCTTGGCATCGACCAACGCGCCCGCGCTTGCTGCCCGAACTTCATTTTCGCTTATTGGCGGTGCACCGGGATAGATCGCCTCCACCAAAGCGGTGACCGACAAATCGCCACGCCCAACCTGCGCCAACACTTCGTCAGTTGACGCAATATTCAGCCGCTCAAGGGCTTGCTTGACGGCCTTTGGCGAGAAATCGAGCTTAGCACCGGAGAATGCACTCTCTGCAACACGCCTGCCCATGGCGATTTGGTCAGAATATTCGAGCTCTTTCAATCGGCGACGGATTGCCGTGCGCGCACGGCCGGTGAAGGCAATATCTTCCCATTCCGCCGGCGGTCGCGCATTGTCCGCCCGCAACACGCGCACCACGTCACCATTAGTCAACGCCGTACGCAAAGGCCGCGAGCGTTTATTTATCTCAACCCCGATACAGCTATCGCCAATGTCCGTGTGCACCGCATAGGCAAAATCAAGAGCACTCGATCCCTTCGGTAGGGCAATCACCCGGCCTTTTGGTGTGAAGCAAAAAACCTGATCCTGGAAAAGCTCAAGCTTTGCATACTTTAGCGCTTCGTCAGGATCTTCCCCCTGAAACAAGGCCTGCAGATTGCGCGGTGTGTGATAAAAATCAAAGTCCGGCGGAACAATATAATCGGTTTGCGAAGGCAGGTTCTGACTTACGCTATTGCCGGACGTCTCGCCTGGGTCTTTATACCGCCAATGGGCTGCCGCACCGCGCTCGGCATGGTCATGCATAGTCCGGGTACGGATTTGAATTTCAATCCGTTGACGATTACCGCCGGCACCTGGTGGGCCAACCACGGCGGTATGGATTGATTGATAGTTGTTTGGCTTGGGCACCGAAATGTAATCGTCAAATTCCGAGGGGATCATACGCCAGCGGGTATGAATAATGCCAAGCGCCTGATAACAATCGTCGATTGTATCCACGATCACCCGAAAAGCATAAATGTCCGCCAGTTCCTCGAAAGAGAGGTTCTTTGCCTCCATCTTGCGCCAAATTGAGTAGGGTCGCTTTTCCCGGCTCATAACGTCGCAGGTCAGGCCCGCTGTGGATAAACGCTCGCGCAGAGTTTGGGCAAGCTCCACCACGCCCTTGACCGTATCCGTGTGCAGCCGATCAAGCTGCCTCGCAAGGGTGTCATAGGCTTGCGGGTTCAGTACCCGGAACGATAGATCGTCAAGCTCGTCGCGGAACCGCTGGATACCGATACGCCCGGCAAGCGGCGCATAAATCTCCAAGGTCTCGCGGGCAATACGCTCTTTTTTTTCCTGATTAGAAAAAAAATGCAGAGTACGCATATTATGCAGACGGTCGGCCAGCTTCACGAGCAGCACCCGCACATCGTCGGCCATGGCCATGACGAGCTTGCGAAAATTCTCCGCCTGCTTGCTTGCGCCCGTTCGCAATTCAATTTGGGAAAGCTTTGTCACCCCATCCACAAGCTGGGCGATCTCGTCCCCAAAAAGCACGCGGATATCATCAAGCGAGGTGTCTGTATCTTCTACCGTATCATGCAGGAGTGCGGTGATGACGGTTGCCGGGTCGGCTTTGAGTTCTGTGAGGATTGCAGCGACCGCAAGCGGGTGAGTGAAATAGGGGTCACCGGATTTTCGCGTCTGACCGCCATGAGCCTTCATGGCAAAAACGTAGGCGCGGTTTAACAGGTCTTCGTCAAAATCGGGCGCGTAACCACGGACTCGGTCGGCCAACTCAAACTGCCGGATAAAGCCCACCGGCAACGAGGAGCTTGCCCCATCTTTTGCGCCGGGCCCATTGGGGTGTTCAGGGTTCGGCGCGGTCGTGCTGTTGAGGGATGCTGCCATGGTCACCGCCTCAGCCGTGGCTGGCGCCGCCGCTGCGTGCGAAGAAGGCTGGCCCTTTTGGTCATGTGCTTGCGCCGCGCGAGGCTAAGCTTACGCCGGGCAGAAAGCCGAGTTTGTAGCATTCGCCGAATGCGGTGGGTCAGGCTGCGCCGGGCGCGGCTTTTCCGACCGGTGAGGGATGGGACGCGCGATGCGCTGGGCAAGGTCATGGCGGGGCGGCCTTTACGCTGACAAACCAGCCTCTGAAAAAGGCTTAGGGCACCGTAAAGAGTAGAACATTTCCACATTAACGCGAAACGAAAATGCTTAAGTTGGGATAAGCGACAGGGTCCCGCTGGAAGCCTTAGCTTTTCGGCAAGCTTTGCTGCCCGGTCATGCCAGAATCCTGAAGTGACTTAATGAAGTCAGCTTCATTCAGCTCGTCAAACTCAGGTTTGTCGGCGGTTTCCGCCTCAGGATCAGCCGCTTCCACATCGTCGGTGCTGTTATGTTTTTGCAAGGAGGAGACGAGGTCTTCTTCCAGCTCATCGGGCTTCAGGGCACCGTCGGCAATTTCGCGCAGGGCAACAACCGGGTTTTTATCATTGTCGCGATCAACCAGTAGTCCCGCCCCCGAGGAGAGGATCCGCCCGCGATGGGCAGCCAGTAGAACAAGATCGAACCGGTTCGTCACTTTATCAACGCAGTCTTCGACGGTGACGCGGGCCATGGGCAACACTCCAAATTCTTTGAGAAGATTGGTGGAATAGAACCTTCCCCGCAAAATGACAAGACCCTTTATAGGCCCAATATGCGCCGTCTGGTTACTGACGCTTCCCTCACTTTAGGGGTACCGTAGTGACCGTTTCTAGTGCTGCCAAAAGCTCGGCTGCGCGCTTCCCGGTTTGAGGATCACGCCAGTCCGTCCAAACCTCGCACAACGGCACAAGCACAAAATCGCGCTGCGTTGCTCTTGGATGCGGCAGGCATAACGCGGTGGGCTCGCCAGAAGGTGGCACGATGATCCGCCCGCTCCAATCCACAAGATCAAGATCAAGCGTTCGCGGCGCATTCGCCCTGCGGCGCTGACGCTCGAAAACGGCCTCCACATCATGGAGAAGGTCGAGTACGGCGTGGGGTCCAAGACCGGTTTCGCCCACAAAAACCGCATTTACAAAGGGCGGATCACCGGCGTCGGGCCAGGCCGGCGAGCGATAAAGCCCGCTGCAACGCGGCGCCTGAAAAATTTCCGACAGCGCCTGAAGGGCTGCTGCCACCGTTTGTGCGGGCTTGTGCGCATGAAGCGGCTGATTGGCACCCAACGCGATTACCAATCGCTTTGGGTCGCGATCAGCATTACCGTAGATGTGATCGGCCGGGTCGGCGCAGGATCGTTCAAAACTTGACATACCGACAAACACCCATAGGCATTCAGGGCTAAGGCCCCGTAATTGAACCCTTTTACGCCATTCAATGCCCCGGTAGTGTTGCCGGTGGATAGCGCCGTGATCAACCGGGCAACCGCATGAGGCATATATGAGTTTCCTTAATCTCAAACCCACAGAGAAGACAGCCCTCTTCATCGACGGCGCAAACCTCTATAAAGCTGCAAGAAATCTTGGGTTTGATATTGATTACAAGCGCTTGCTATCGATTGTGCACGAAGAAGCCCATCTTGTCCGCGCCTACTATTTCACGGCCATGCAAGAAGACCGCGATCAGGATTATTCGCCGCTGCGCCCGCTGGTCGATTGGCTGGATTACAATGGATACACGATGATCACAAAGTTAGCGCGCGATTACACCGACGCGCAGGGGCGCAAACGGTTCAAGGGCTCGACCGATGTTGAGCTATCGGTTGAGATGTTGCAGCTTGCCGATGCGCTGGACCATGTGGTGCTGTTTAGCGGCAACGGTGATTTTCGGCGCCTAATCGAGGCCGTGCAGGCAAAGGGCGTGCGCGTCACTGTCGTCTCCACGATCAAATCAAGCCCGCCCATGGCCTCCGATGAATTACGCCGGCAAGCGGACCAGTTCATTGATATCACCAATATTGAAAAAACCATCGGGCGCGCTGGGGGGCATCAGGGTCAGCAAAATCGCAAGCCTCGTCCGGTACAGGCCGACGATGGGCTCGATGACTATGATTATGACGACGATGACTATGAAGAAACCTTTGAAGACGACTAGCGCGCCCTCGCCCCGGCACATGGCAACACAGTAATGACCGCCACAGCGCCAGAAAATATCCATAAACCACGTAGTCGCCTGTTCCCTAAATCAGCGATACCGCTGGCAGGGTGTCGGCGCTGCTCGCGTCTTGCCACTTACCGCAAAGAGAACAAAGCCAGCGCGCCGAGCTGGCACAATGGCGCGGTGCCACCGCTAGGCCAAGCCGATGCCCGGTTGCTTATCCTTGGCCTGGCCCCGGGCCGCCGGGGTGCCAACCGTACAGGTCACATTTTTCACGGTGACGCTAGCGGTGCCTTTCTGTTCACGGGTCTTCTGAACGCCGGGCTGGCAACGGGTGTCTATGATGGGGTCAGCCCCCGATCTCTCTGGCTGCCTGGTATTGCCATCACCAATGCGGTCGCCTGCGCACCGCCCGGAAACGCGCCAACCAGCGCGGAGTTTGATCAATGCGCGGCTTATCTTCGTGCCCTGGTGCGGGCCATGCGTGACTTACGAGTCGTGCTTGCCCTTGGCGGCCAGGCCCACAGGGCTTTTTTGCGAACCATGGGCGTAAAACGCGCCGCCTTCCCTTTTGCGCACGGCGCGGCCCATGACCTTACCGTCAGCGGGCGAAAAATCCCAAAGCACGCCAGCGGCCACATCCGCCTCATGAACAGCTACCATTGCTCGCAGCAAAACACCCGTACCGGACGCCTCACCCCTGCCATGTTTGCGCGTATTCTCGCTGAGGTAAAAAGGCAACTGCCGGGCTCTTAACTCGACCGTGCGGGCAATCTGCGCTATCGCCACACGCGAACCAAGGATGGAGAACCAATGAGCCGAAATTTCGGCCTGCCCTCAAAACCCGGTAACGTGACCTTGCGCGGCGCGAAAGATATACGCCCGGTCGCAACCCTTTTTGTGAGCGGCATTTTCGGGATCATCGGCGCCATGATCGCCGGGATCAGCTTTACCGAAGCGAGGGTTCTGCTGGGAGGCCTATTCCATGACAAATCGCTTTTTGCCGCGGTGTTCCTTGCTGGCTTCGGGGCGTGGTTTTATGTCTGGCTGGTCCGCCCCCGCTTTGCCGCGCATTTTCAACCAGGCGGCGGCGATCCGTTCTCGGACATTTTACGGTTCTATGTGAAGGCCGCGTGCGGCCTGTTGATCTTTCTCCTCATCGCCAGAGCATCGCGCTTCGCAGCTGGCGATATGGCGGCAACACTCCTGCTGTGCGCGAGCGGGGGCGCCGGGGCAGCGGCCGCCTTCCAGACCGTCATCGCCTTCGTCCCGGGCTATGACCGCGAACCGGGCGCGTAGGTTTCCGAATATTATTTTTCTGGGCAATCCTTGCACTGATCAAGGTTCAGTTTCAGTAGACTTTGTACTCTAATTATGACCCCGGTTCGAAGGCCGGGGATACTGAATAGCTATACAAATCGACCTCATAGTCCCGTGCAAGCCAAGCGCCGGAACGGAAGATATTATCACGTCCCAGCAAGTTTTCCGTGAGGCCCAACCCAAAGTCCTTATCTGAAGAAACCCCTACCGCGTGGCGCTAATCTCAAAATCGATATCAACTTCAAGCGCAACCCATTGGCCTGACTGCCATTCACCCTGCCCGACACCGAAATCGGTGCGGATGATCGTCACGCTGCCGCGCGCCTGCGCGCTGTCGCCGTCAATATCGACGGTGAACGGGAGCGCCAACTCTTTGGATGCATCGCGCATGGTCAGGGTACCTTCGGCAAGGTACCCACCATCAGCGCTAGCGGTGATTGCCTCGCTCCGAAAGACAGCCTGAGGATAGTCTTTCACTGCGAACCAGTCATTGCCGGGAAGCGCGGAGTCTTTTTGCCGATCACCAATTTTCGCGGACTTCATCGTAACGGTAACCGTTATCGCCGCCTCATTGAGATTGTCCGGGTCAAAATGAATATCCGCATCAAAATCCCGGAAGGTACCGGTAAAGGCCTTTCCGTTCTGCTTGCCGGTGAAGCTCAGTGTTGAGGCATCTTTTCGGACCTCCCATTGCCCGCCCCAACCAATCTGCGTTTCGCTGCTCGCAGCCTCATTGATCGTGGCAGTTGACGGAGCCTGATCTTGTGCCGCTGATCCCCCGCAAGCGGCCAGCAAAACCATACCAGCCACCGGGGTAAATGAACGGACCATCGATTTGTTAGACATGTTAAACCCCTAAAGGTAAAGTTCAGTACAGAAAGTTTCCGGTTTATGCACGCGGCGGATGAAGACCTGGTACCATGCGCGCTAGCACGCCGTCACGATCCTTGAAATGATGTTTCAGCGCCGCACCAATATGCAGCGCCAAGAGGGCAACCATCGCCAACCCCAGTAGCTCATGCACCTGCTTGAACACCGCTTCCACTGGCTTTTTATCGTCAACACCCTCCCAAAAAGGCAGATGCGGCCAAGGGATAACCTCAAACAGGACCGTTGGAATATTGTACGGCGAAACCGAGACCATGGCCCAACCGGACAGGGGGATGGCGATCATAAACCCATAAAAGGCCACATGGGTGAAATGCGAAACGCGCTTTTGCCATGTCGGCATTTCCGCCGGTAAGGCGGGTGGCCGATGGGTAAGGCGCCACCCCAAACGAGCAACTGATAACAGTAGAATTGTAATGCCAAAGGATTTATGAAGCTGATAAATCTCGAAGGTGAGCGCATCGGTCTTCGGCAGAACCTTGGTCATGGCAACGCCGCCAATAACCTGACCAATGATCAGTAGGGCGATGATCCAGTGCAGAGCCTGGGCAACCCGCGAATAGCGCTCGCGCGCAGCCAAATCCGCTGTGGTCATAAGGCCATCTCCCTGAATACGTGCAAGGTGTGTAACACGAGCAACGCCCGCGCACGAGACTACCTACTATCAGATTTGCGTGTTTGACCTAGACTGCGTTTACATTTTGTTGAATCAAAACGGCAGTCTAGATTTTTTAGGGTTGGCGCGTTCGAACCCAAGTCGATGGATGGGAACCATCGACGATCACCCTTTTTGTGAACCGCTCTAAGGCGACGGGGGCTGCGGACGGCTTACGCCAAGGATTGGCCCCATGGGAAGGCCGCGATCATGACGCGCTATGCCGGGCGCAAACAGCTTTGACACTTCGCCATCAAGGAAGAGCGCACTACGCGCGCCAATGCCGTCGCGAAAGAGGGTCGCAAAATCGTGAAAGCGAACCGGCTCATTACTGATGGCAAACCAGACAGCGCGTCCATCACTGCTCACACCCACACCGTTGCGCCGTTTCAGTGAGGTGCTGGTCGGCAGAAACCGGGGATGCAGCGCACCATCAATCACCAGCATGGGCCCCGATTGCGTTGCAATGACCGGGGTGGGTGCATCCCTGACATAATCCGGTGTGGTCTTGATCCCCGCCCTGACGGTTCCATCCTCGTCGCGCACCGTGTAAAAGACGCCATTGGGCATCAGATGAAAATTGCCATAGCCCTCGCGCGTGTTAACGGTTTTGACTGTCTTTGCGTGCGCCACAAACAACCCAATGGGCAGGCGGCCACGCCCATACATGCCACCATTCATGGCAAAGACGAGCGTCTCGCCCTGCGTGTTCAGTGATTTTTCCAGCCGGTCAAATGTTGCGAAGACATCGCCATCATCGTTTTTCAAGTAGAGAGAAACGGTGTCGCGGTCGAGGGAGAATTGGCAAACGGTGTAGCTTTCGTCTTTCCAGCGCCTGTCCGTACATGGCGCGTCCTCGTATGTCGACTTTACCTTTGTCTCAACCCACGTCATGGCTGGGGCTGGGACCGCAATAAGCCCCATACAAACCACAATACCAGAAAAGGCCCCGGCAAACGGCAGGTCGCGATTTGTTCGTCTACGGCGCATCCGCCCTCGCATCACGCAAACTCTGTGATAAGCGCGCTGTGGTCAGCGCGTTTGCGTTCCTTTGGCCACTCGCGCGCCGTACCGAGATAAATAAAACCAGCAATTTTCTCGCCCGCCTCTACCCCAAACCGCGAGAGGACGTCGCGATCATAGGCATACCATTCGGTGAGCCACTGCCCGGCAAATCCAGCGACACTTGCCGCGATAAGGAGATTTTGGCAAACCGCACCGGCGGTCAGCACCTGCTCCCATTCTGGCGTGCGATGGTTTTCATCGATGGTAGACACAACCGCAATAACAACTGGTGCTCGCAAAAAGCGGCCACGTTCCTTGGCGCACTGGGCGTCGTCCGCCTCCGGATGATGCTGCGCATAGACATCGCCGAGAATGTCACCGGCCCGCGCCCTGGCATCACCGGTAAAAGTGATAAACCGGTAGGGACACACACGGCGATGGTCAGGCACGCGTGATGCAATCTTCAGTAGGCGGCCAAGCATGGCGTCGGTGGGGCCCGGTGCCGTCAACAGATCAGCCTGTGTGGAACGGCGCGCCTCCAGCGCCCTCAGGGCATCCGCATTTGGATAACAAGGCGCCAATGGTTCCCCAAAAGCCGGAGCGACGGGCGCGCGATCAGGGCTCGCGGTGGGCGACGAAGGGTGTTCTGACATACCTCAGAGAATAGGGATGAATTACGATATTAAAATGGCGCGCCCCGAATTTACGGACGCGCCAACGTTCATGAACAGGGTGCCAGTCGATGCCGGACAAGACCCGTCGTTAATAGCGATAAACTCTATTTAGCCGTTGTAAGAACATCGGTGTCGACGATTTTTTTACATTGATCCGCCATTCCAGCGGCCGGCCAAGACGCGCCTTTGCCGATTGTTCCTCGATTTTATGGCCAGGGCATTCGATTCGCACCCAAAGTTCTGCCTCAGACGAGTCGGCCGGAACACCGGCGTCAATGATGAGGGTGTCGCCACGTTTGCGCAAATTGCCCCCGGCTGTTCGAAACAGGTTGAAGGTCTCCCTGGTGTTGCGATTGTGTAGACGCCCGCGCAGGAGGCCCCGGCGAATCAATGAATTCACATCGTCGCCCGGCAACCCATCTTCAAACTTGATAAAGAGACGGACTGTATAAGCTGCAGCACCGACCGGGTTCTGTACCGTTGTAACGGTGGCGGCTTGCGCGGCATTGAATACGTTCGGTTGCTGCGGTGCTGTTGCTGCTGGCGCTGGTGCGGCCATATGCAGGCTCTGCGTAACCTTTGTGGGGCTCCCAGGCGCAAAGCTGGCATCAATAACGGGGTCTATATCGGCGGATCCCGATGGCTCCAGCGACGGCGGCGCACCAAGCCCGGGTAAATTTGAGTCGTTGGCGATATCTTCGATACCGGCAGCAAGGTCAGACGGGATCGCCGTCATAAGCACCGCGAGAAGCCCAAATCCCTGAGCGAAGGCGCCTTGGCGTGTAATCGGTTGAAAATAGAAAATGGAGCCAGCGCCAACGGTAACGAGCCCGGCAATCACCCACCACAGGGGTATATCGGAGTACCCGACCAGCGAGCCGAGTGAGACCGACCACTGGTTTAGCGTGTAGAGAGCCGACGTTTCTGCCTGCTGCTGATAATCAGTGATCAGGGCGGCGACGATCCCCGCTGCGCCCGATAAAGCGAGACCAAGGATGTCGCCCATGGCAAATTCACCCGGCGTCTTTAATCCGCGCTTGACCCCATACGGCATAAAACAACTCCAAAAACCCAACCTTAATCAAAGGTTAAAGCCGGGCCGCCCTGCTTGACAACCGCAAATGCGCCGCACGCAGCGGAAAAGTCGGCGCGTGTGTGTTTTTGGGCAAAGGGGCGTTGTTTCAGGCGCTGCGGGCCGGGCGCGGCGGCCGGGAGGCGCCGAAATCGATGTCAAAAAGATGCTCGAGGCAGGTTTTGCGCAGACCTTCTTTAACGGGATCATAGGCCGTGACATTGACCAATTTCAAAATTGCCCGCTCCACCTGCACCCCATTTCTTGCCGCGCGGGGAGTGTCGACATGCTGGTCGCGCGCCGCTTCGGCTGGCGTAATATCAAAGTCGATAACATTTACGGCGCACAAATCTTGCTCAAATGCCCCAATCGTGGCGAGACCCCCACCGCAGGCCCACCCCAAAATCAGGCGATTCACGCCCTCATGGGCAACAAGCAGACCAGTTTTCCACTGGCCTTGCGTGACCATGGCGGTAAGGCCGTCAACAATGCGCGCCTCAGCTTCGCCAAAGCTTTCCCCGTCGGGCAAAAACCGGGCATTGGCGTCATGGGCATCGTCGAAACAGTAAGCGAGCCGTGCGGCGAGTTCCTCGCGCGAGCCCGCCTTGATCCAGCCGCTTTTAAGCTCTTCGAACCGCAAGTCCTCTTCCAGCACTGGCACGTCTGGCGATGCGGCATCTTGGGCGGCCAGCACGATTTCAGCGGTCTCGCGGGTGCGCGGCAAACCGGAGCACAAGGCAAAATCAAAAGGCACAGGCGCAAGCGCCGCCGCCGTTGCCCGGGCCTGGCCTTGCCCCTCTTCGGTGAGCGGCACCTGCCGTGGATCCGTCAGGCCTGGCTTGAAATAGTCCACATGGCCATGGCGCATGAGATAAAGACGACGCCGACCGGTGCGTGCGGGTGATGGCGGATGTGTGCTTTGCTCCATGGACCCTCCCATGGCGCTCGGCTCCAGCAACGTCAAGCGATGATGGCCGAACGCGCGGTGATGGTCCGCGCTCGCGATCCAGCGGGAGGCGTGCTATTCCTTAGTTGCGGAGTGAATCAGTCATCTTAATGGGGAAACGATGGGGTCAATGGTCACTACCTCTGATTTTGGCACTGTCCGTCGGGGGACAGCCGAGAAAAAGGGCGCGAGCCATGCGGCGTAATGCATCCCGTTCTTTCCTGGTCACCAGCGCGCTCATTATGGGCGCCGTGGTCGCTGGCTATGTCGGCTTGACCCAGTGGGCGCGGTCGGTGAACCCGGGCCATCTGGCCAATCAGTTTGATGCCGCCCTGAACCGGGGTGATCATCAGAGTGCGGTGCAACTCGGCGAACGTCTCCTTAAACTGTTGGAGGCGCCAGCTTCCTCGCCCTTGCAAAAACTGATGCCCGAACCCGCAGGCCCCATGGTTGATCCCGTTATGGTCCGTCATCAGCTTGCCCGGGCGCAACGCCGTGTGGGAGACTATCGACGCAGTGTCACGCTCCTCGAAAACGTGCTCAGCGAGGCGCCGTCGCGCAATTTAAGCCCGCTAGAGCGATTATTTCTGGAAAGCGATCTTGCACAAGCGCACCTTCTGGCGGGTGACATATCGAAGGGCGTTGCAATCCTTTCGTCATTTCTTGAGCTGTCGGGCGATGCGGCGTTTGTGCCAAGTAATACTCAGTGCCCAGACTTTTTTGATCTTCTTCCATCGGGTGAGCGCAAACCGGTTGGCGCACCGCCCAAGGCGTGTCTTCGCCCGGCCTATGGTCAGGCTTTGGCGCAAGCGGCTGATGTTATCGCCCAAACCCTTCCGCTCGTCAGTGCCGGCAGCCGTCTGCGCGGTGATGTGGCCGGCCAGCTTGCTTCGGCCAATCAGATGCTGGCACTCGGGAGTTTTTACAGTGTCCACCAGGAACATCTTTATGCCGCAGCGGGCTTACTCTCCGCAGCCTATGAGAGCCAAAAGACACTCCTGCCGGAAAATGACCGCGCTTTGAGCCATGCGGCGTTAGTTCTCGCTCCACTTTTTCGGCGGCTCGGACGGCCAGATGAGGCTGAAAGGCTGTTACTAAAGGCCTTCAATGCCGAAGAGAGCCGCCACGGCTCCCTTCTTGCCATCGCGCCCGGAAAGCCCGAAAACGACCGCACCATACGACATCTGGGGTTTTACCTCACACAGCTTGCCGATCTTTATATAGACCATAGTCGGTATACGGAGGGCCTTGGCCTCCGCAACCTCTATCAGGCGCAGTTACGCGAGAGCCGTCGTCAGCCTTTGGTTAGGACGGCGCGTTATCTTGACGAAAAAAGACGCGGTGGGTTTACTGATCGTGCAGATATCACCCAACCAGCAGCAAAACGCGCAAATGGGGACGCCGCCTTTACGCGCCCCGGCGATCTGGTTCAGGCGTCAGCCTACGCCATCCCGGTACGGATAAATCGCCCGACTGCTAGCGATCGTAGCGCCGGGCTAGCGAACCCGCAGATGCCCCCAAGCCAGCCGGTAGAAGTGCGCCTGGCGCAGGAGGGTATTCCCGGTGACGAATATGCAAACCTGCCCATCCAACTCTCTCGCATGATGGCCTTTTGTTCGGATACGGACCCCAATGAGGCAATCGCCGTTGCCGCAGGACACACGAGCGGTCACGGTGTCAACGCACCCTATGACGCACACATCCGCGAAGCGCTGCACGAACATCAACTGGGCCTCGCGATCGATTTGGAGGTGAACGGCAGGCGCATGGGGACGGCCGATAAGAGTTGGCTTTGCTTAACAGAAAATGCCTATCGCTTTGGGTTCATCGCATCGCTTGTGGGCAATCAAACGCCGCCGCAAGCGCGGACGCGAGCTCCTTCGCGCCCTGCGCCGTGGCACCCCGCCCCGTGGCATTGGCGGTTTGTGGGCCGAGACGCAGCGCAATTGTTCCGCGACTTGGGCAGCCCAGCTGCACCACAAGCGTTTCTTGCGACACTCGATTGTTTTGTGACGCGCAGTGCAGACCCCGCACCGATAATACTGGCACAAACCTGTCAGGGTGTTGAACAAGCGGTCCGCCCAATAAGCACTGTCAGTGCCGAACCGCCGGCAACAGGAATTGCCAGCGGGCTACGCACTGGTGATCCGGTGACGCCTACCCTCAACGCCACGGACCGCGCCCTCGCCTACGGTCCGGCTTTTACAAAGCGCGGGCGTTTCCTGAACGCCCATACGCTTTACGCAAATGCCTTAAGGGAAACCGAAGCACCGGCGCAAACCGACGCGACCTCAATCACCCCCGAGCGCGCCTTGATAATAGGTCTACTGGCGGACAATTATGAACGACGCGGCATGATTAGCCATGGAATAGCTCTGCGTGCGCAAATGGCGCGTCTGCTCCGCGGGCGCATCTTTGCTTTGGATGATGCCTCTAGCGCCACGGCTCCCCACGGGCAGGATCATACGATTACCCGGCCCGTTAGCAAAACCTTGCCCCTGCCCGCCACCTATGCGCCCGGTGACCTGATTGCCGCCGCAGACTATGGCATTGCTGTCAGCAAGGACCCCCGGCTGGATGAAATGAAAATCCGTCTTGCTACTGACAATCCGGAAGCCCCATCCAATACGACACTGCCCGCGCGCCTGCGCGAGCTTCTTGCGGTCTGTAGCGCACAGGATAACGACCGCGCCCTGTCGCTTCGGTCCGGGTACCGGGCGTATAAAACGCAAGCCTCCCTGTTTCAGCGGTTGCGCCATCGTGGCACGGTTACGCCGCCCGGCTTTTCCGAACATCAAACAGGTCTTGGCGTCGATATCGATATCAATGGCAGCTTTATGCGCGAGAAAGACCCGGCTTATATCTGCTTCCGCGAGAACGCCCACCATTACGGCTTTATTCTCTCTTACCCAAAGGGCAATAAATACCTACCGGGTAAGGATACCTTTGAGCCGTGGCACTGGCGCTATGTGGGCGTGGATGCAGCGCGGCTCTTCCATCGCAGTGGTCCAGCAAGCCATCCGCAAGAATTCCTCGCCGCGCTGCCTTGCTACGAAGCGCAGGAAGTCGCACGCGCCAACGGGCTTGATGGTGATCTGAAAGACTATTGCCTCTATGCCGACCCAAGCCTTGAAGCTTCCGATGAAGAACGCGCCGCGGTTGCGGTTGCCGCTTATGAAGAGCAACAGCGCCGACAGCGTGCCCTGGAGGCACAAGCTGCCGCTGAAAAGGAGGGGGCGCGAGCCGGAGACCAGGACGATCCGTCAGTTTTAACCCTGACCCCCGAAGATGCGGCCCGGATTTTGAATACTCCCACGCAAAGCGGCACAAACCGCTGAACTCTCACCAAGGCTATGTCCGGTTGCGCCGGTCGCTTCGGTCGCGCGGGATCAATATGACACACCTTATTCAACGCTCCAGGGCACATCGCGCGCCCGATATCCGCCGGAAAAATACTGTCGCGCTCGTAACACCTGCGCATCGCTGCGCTCTTGATATTGACGCGTTGATAAAGTCCCTTACCACCGCAGGGATAACACTTTCCCCCTTTACGCGGGCCGGTGTGCAAAACCACCATAATGCCATCGCGCTTGTTGATTTGCGCGGGGTGGCGTTGACAAATGATAGGCAAGATCGCCTTCTTTCCACGGTGCGCCGCCGGCCTTTCCGGCTTGCGTTTATCGTTGACGAAGATTGCTCTTCCCCTTTCCTTGATCAGCTAACGGATCATGCTGATATTATTTCACAGTCGGACCTTGCCGGCAGTCATGTGGCTCATCGACTAAAGGAAATGCAGCGTCTTGTTGCCCTTGAAGAAGAAGTAATGCGCCGCGCGCGCGTTGGCACTGCCACTGCCAGAAAGACCAGTGGCGGTGCTTATCAATCGGCGATAGACCAGCCTTTCAATATTCTGATTGCAGGATCGCCGGGCCCGACAATGCTGCCTCTGATCAATTTGATTGA
Source organism: Pseudomonadota bacterium (assembly GCA_039819545.1). Classification (GTDB taxonomy): domain Bacteria; phylum Pseudomonadota; class Alphaproteobacteria; order Caulobacterales; family Parvularculaceae; genus CALLPQ01. Next base: position 175,526 of record JBCBRS010000002.1, read on the forward strand.
GGCGCGCGGAGGGGAAACACGCGGCGTTTACCGGCCAGGGCAAGCGATCCGCGCCCTTGAAAGCGGACGGTTTACCGGCGCAATTTTCAGTACGGAAAAAACCGGCGACCCGCTGAATGCCCTCGCCCGCGCGGTGCATCGCCATCAACGGTTTTACACCATGCCTGTGATCAATATCACAGAACAAAAAAGCCGCTCCCAAAGCGATTCGCCCGCAGGACGGATGATCACATCTGAAGGCCTGCTTGAGAAAATCTATCCAATCCTGAATAGCGGTCACCGGCGCGCGGCGCGCTTTCGCCACTTTAGTCAGTGTGCCCATCAACAGTGTAAAGAAACCTTCAAAGCGTATCAGACCTTGTCCGCCGACGCACGCCAGCATCTCATTGCCTCTCATCTACACTCAATTTTTGAGCGGCACGACAATGCGCAGACCGATGCGCCCTTTATCCTGCTTCAAACGAGGCGTCTTGCCCGGGATACCGATGGGGAGCGTAAAAAGGCAATCAACAGCATCTTCGGTGGGCAAGTGCGCGATCGGCTTCAAAAATCTGTACGCAAATCAGATTTTATGGTCCCGTTAAGTGAGAGTGCCGAGCAAAACATTCATGCGGTCTATCTGCCCGGTGCCGCGCGCGATGACCTAAGCCGGATTGCCGGGCGGCTGGAGAGCCTTTTGCGCAGCACCGCCTTGCAGGACAGGAAAAACCCAAAACCAGCACGCACCCTTGTGACAAGTCGCGGCTTTATGCGCCCGCAGGGTCTGCGACTGGAAGAAACCGTCGCCGGCATGATCCACCGGCTAAGCGCAGTCTAGATATCGGGCGTCAACAGACGTTGCGCACGCCACTGCTCAACAATGCGGCGCACATAGCCCTGCTCTTCCATCTCCACAGACCAGCCGTCCACAAAACTTGCCGTCAGACTGCGTGGAATATGATCGCGCTTAAGCGCATCAAACCGAATCCGGGCCGGTAGCGGAATGCCCTCACCTACGGCAATGGCTTCGCCAGTACCGAGCGACGGCAAAGCACTGAGCAAGCTCGTTGATGCATCGGGCACGATTGCGCGCAACGTTTCCTGATCAGCCTGGTTGGCGAGCCGCATGGCAAAGATCGTATTGCACTGTGACAGGATTGTCGGGTCCAATTCCGTCGGCCGCTGGGACGCCACCCATAAGGAAACACCCGATTTGCGGCCCTCCTTGGCAATCCGCGCCAGGGCCCGGCGGGTTGGCGCAAACCCTTCTTCAACACGGGCCGGGGCAAACCGGTGAGCATCCTCCAGCACGATGGCGATCGGCGAGGCCCCGTGGCTCCATAAACCAAACTCAAAGGCAAGACGCGAGATAACCGAGACAACAACCTGCGCCACCTCTGCCGGCAACCCACCCAACTCAATGATGCTCACCGGGCATTCGTCCACCGGCAGGCGGAACAGAGCCGAAAGCATCTCTACCATGGTGTCCTGAACACTCAGGCTGCCAAACATGAAATTATAGCGGGCATCCTGGCTAATCGTATACAGACGATTTCGCAATTTCTTATAGGGCGCCATATTCTGCGCATTGCTTAGCCCGCCAAGCGCCTTATCGAGCAGGTTTAACAAATCAGAAATGCGATAAGGCGTCGGCGTATCCACGGTCACATGGGAGCCTTCGAACAGGCGCCGGTCGGAATTTGCCCGCAGCGAATTCTGTGTTGAGCTTGCGCCCATCTTTTTGACCGCAGGAATAAGCTCGCCAAGGATCTCAATCTCCACTTCCGCGCCGTGGCGCTCTGGATAGAGAACTTCCACCAACTCATCAAAAGTCAGGAGCCAATAGGGCAGCGTAAAGTTTGCGGGGTCGAACACCATTGCCCGGTCGTCAAAGCAACGTGCATACTCATTATGCGGATCAAGAATAACAATATGCGCGTTTTTGAACTGGCGTATTACCGCACGCAACATCAGGGCGATGGCGCAGGATTTGCCCGCCCCTGTTGTCCCCAGAATAGCGGAGTGACGCGCAAAAACGTCATTCACATTGATGGTGGCGGGAATACTCGTTTCCTGCTTTACGACACCAACGCGTACGCTTGCCTTACCGCTGACTGCGAACAGCGCATTCAACTCATTGCGCGGCGAAACCTGTACCTTGTCGCCAAGGGTTGGATAATTGGAAACACCGCGCCGGAATTTTGCCGGCGCCTTCGGTGATGGTTTGGTGAATTCCCCGATTAGCTCCAATTCCATAATGCGGACGTCGCCGGTCCCCAAATCCAGCGATGGCGCCGGAACGCTTAATGCTGCAATCAGGCCGAGCACATTATAATCACCGGCATCAACACTAATGATTGAGCCAAGTTGTAACCGTTCCTGAACGGATCGCTCACTGGCAGATTCGTAGAGCATAACAAAAGCGTGGGAGCCCGTTATCGAAACGATTTCCCCAATAACAGTTGTGGATCCTTTGGCCAGTGCTTCGTCCGACGGTTTGGTACCCGCATACCGGGCAGTCAGTTCGGAATCGACCATATCGCCAGTGGCAACACCAGCGCCGGAGGCACTGGCCCCGGACGGATGGGCCCCGGCTGGGCGGACGGTGGTTCGGTCTTTTTTGATAGCGGCTTCTGACATTCTTTTCCCCTCAGCGCGATCAGTCTTGTCGACCGGCGCCCTCATGCGCTTTTGGCAAGCCCCTGAGTTTCCAATTCAACGGATGACTGTTCATCCATAAACGTTTCTAGGCTCTGGCTCTCTTCAGGCACCCCGTGCACAACATCGGCAACGGGTACTGATACCGAAATTAAGGTTCCCTTTTCCTTCCGACTTCGGATTGCGAACGTGCCGCCTTGCATTTCGATAAAGGTTTTGGCGATTGCCAAACCGACGCCAGGTCCGTCAAAGGGCTTATTCAGTCCGCGATTGGCATGACCGAAGGCGGCAAGCGCATCCTGTACTTCCGCATCAGAAAAGCCGCGGCCATTATCCCGGATCTGGATACTCAGCATCGTCTCGCCTTTTGGTTGGAGACGCACAAGGATCTTGCTACCCTGCTCACAGGATTTGATCGCCGTCATCAAGAGATGGTGGAGGGCCTGGCCCATACGTTCAGCATCAATCCACGCCTTGGGCAAAGACGCAGCACCATCATCCGAACACGCTTTTTCTGGCCCACACAAACAGCGGATACGTACGGTTTTTGCGCGCGCCTGAACACCCACGTGATTAATCGTTGTGTTGACCAGATCAAAAAGATCAACCGACTCCTGAATAGGCGTCACGGAGCCGGTATCTAGCGCGGCCGTCTCGAGGATCGTGTTAATATGAACCAGCAGAAGATCGGCAGATTGCTGAATATATTCAGCATAGGACTGGCGCTGGTCTTCTGTTAATTTATAGGTCGGTGCCTGCTGCAACATGCCCGCAAAACCGATAATGGCATTGAGCGGCGTACGCAGTTCATGGTTCATATTCTCCAGAAATGAAGACCGTACACGGATAGCTGCGTCCGCGGCGGCCTGCGCGTTGCGAATATCGCGCTCTGCCTTGGCGCGCACCAACGCAACGGAGAGATTACCCAGATATTCATCCAGGGTGCTACCTCTTCCCGCCTTACCGCCTTGTTGCAAATGCGTTGCAAGCATGACCACTCCCATGAAGAGCGTTGAGAATAGGCGCGAAAGCGCTAATGCGGCGTTAAAGCCGTTCGGCGCAACATTATCTGGCTTTTTTTGAGCGCGATGCCCCTCATCTTGTTTCAGAATGATACAAAACCGAGCATGAGCACTGTGCGCGCAGGCTCGGGTTTAATCCCCTTCAGATACGCCAGCCTCAATAGGTTTAGGCAGGGGCGAGACATCGCCCTCGTCTTTACTGTCGCCATTACCGTTGCCATCGCCCTTTTTTGGGTCTTTGATTTCCCGGGGGCTTTCCTTCAATTTTGGCACATAGGCCAAAATCACGTCCCCAACCTCGGGTTTGATGGGGACTTCGCGGGAGGCAAACAGGATATTTTCCCCCCGGACGATTAGGATAACTTCACGCTCTTCGCTACCATCTGCGAGATATTTTTCTGGCGGGTATTCTTCTGAAAGTCTCGTGCGCTGATAAACCCAGCCAGCATAATGCCGGCGCAGGAGTTCATCGAGGCCCGTGCCGGTGTGGAGGAATGTCTTGCCTTGCAGCGTGTAAGAAAGCGCTTGGCGGTCGTCTTCTTCCTTACCCCGGGCATTCACCTGGTAAATCTGTGCACGGCCCATTTCTGGTGCAAGGTCTGTACATACGAGGGCATTGTGCGCTTCATTACCGCTCACCGCCAGTAAATGGCCGAAGCGGTTCAGATCCACATGGTGTTCGGTTACCTCCGACAGGATTTCTCCGTAATAGGTCTCCAGATTAGTCAGCCGCGCCGGGCGCAACCGCCGCCAACTTGAATCTGCAATCATCACCGGGATATCGAGGTCTTTGAGTTTCGCAGCGAGCCCCACCGACCAGGGGCTTGCCCCCACAATCAACACGCCGGGCCGGTTCGTACTCACGAGATCAAGCAGTTTTGCCAGGGGCCCGATGGTAAACCCGTGCAGCACAACCGTGGCAAACACCATTGCGAATGCAAGCGGGATCAGTTTTGCTCCATCGGGATACCCAGCCTCAATAAGGGAAGCCCCAAAAAAACTTGAGACAGCCACCGCAACAATCCCGCGCGGGGCTATCCACGCGGTCAGGGCACGCTCCGCCAACGGAAGATCGGTACCGAGGGTAGAAACAAAGACCGCAATGGGGCGAACCACAAACAGCATGGTCAGCACAAGGGCAATCATCGGCCCATCAATCTCGCCGAGCGTATCCCACGTGAGATTGGCCGTAAGGATAATAAAGACACCGGATACCAGAAGAACCGTAATATTCTCCTTGAAATGGCGCAGCTCATTGATGCTCGCGACTTTAGCATTGGCCAGCGTCATGCCCATGACCGTTACGGCCAGCAGGCCCGCCTCATGCTGAAGCTGATTGGCGACTTCAAAACAGATAAGCACAAAGGCAAGCAGCACTGGCGGCTTCAGATATTCCGGTACGTGGCCATGACGGAACAGCCATGCAATCAAGCGCCCAAGGGCAAAACCAAACAGCGAAGCGAGGATCGAGGCAATCACTAGGCTCAACGCAATTTGCACCGGCGTGCCATGGCTCGCATCAAAAGTGAGAACCTCATAAACGAACACCGCAAGCAGCGCACCAACGGGATCATTCACAATCCCCTCCCATTTCAGAAGGGTTGCCGGACGTGGCTTAAGCTTTGATTGGCGCAATAGCGGGATGATTACGGTGGGGCCGGTGACAATCATGATCCCGGCAAAGATGATCGCAATTGACCAGGAAAGGCTGCCCACATAATAGGCGGCGAGTGTGCCCAACGCCCAGGCGATTGGCACACCCGGGATTACCAAGCGGCTAACCCCTTTGCTCAGCCCCCTGATCTCCGCAAAATTCAGGGTTAATCCGCCCTCGAACAGAATGACCGCAACCGCAATACCGATTAAAGGGCGGTAAAAATCCCCAAACACCTGCTCCATGGGCGGCTCGCCCGGGATATAAGCGTCCCCCAGCAGAAGATTAAAAAGCCCCAGCGTTGGTCCAGCGAGGATACCAGCAATGGCCATCAGGACGATCGCCGGCAGATTGAACCGCCAGGCGAGCCATTGGGCACCAACCCCGAGAACGCCGATAAGCGTGATGGCCAAGACGAGGTTTTCCATTAGGTCTTCCTGTTTCGTGTGCCGGGATACCCCCGCAGCGCCAAGTCTAGGCGGCTTTCATCAAGACGTCACCTTAGCCCCGCCGTGAGCAGCCACACACTGAGCACCGTGTGCTTACCGATGTTTGAAGCTTGGTTTGCGTTTTTCCAGGAAGGCCGCCATGCCCTCTTTCTGGTCTTCTGTGCCAAAAATCGAATGGAATACGCGCCGTTCAAACCTTACCCCCTCGGTGAGGCCCATTTCAAAGGCCCGGTTAACCGATTCCTTGATCAGCATGGTCGCGGGGCGGGAAAATTCTGCGATTTTTTGAGCTGTCTTCACTGCCTCCTCCCGCAATTCTCCAGCCGGCAGAATTCGGGCCACAAGACCACAACGCTCTGCCTCTTCGGCATCCATCATCCGCCCGGTCAGGCAAAGCTCCATGGCTTTTGATTTGCCAACGAACTTTGCAAGCCGCTGCGTGCCACCCGCGCCAGGCATCACGCCGATAGAAACTTCCGGCTGGCTGAACTTCGCATTGTCCGCAGCCAGAATAAAATCGCACATCATCGCAAGCTCACACCCGCCGCCAAGCGCATAACCCGCCACCGCCGCTATTATTGGTTTACGGCACCTTGTCGCCTCTTCCCAATTGGCGGTGATGAAGTCCTCTTTGAAAACTTGGATATACTCTTTGTCCTGCATTTCCTTGATGTCCGCACCGGCGGCAAAGGCCTTGTCAGAACCGGTAATGATAATGCACCCGACCGCGTCATCGCTCTCAAAAGCTTTTAGCGCTGCAGTCACTTCATCCATCAATTGCAAGTTAAAGGCATTCAAGGCGTCTGGCCGGTGAAGGGTCAGGATCCCCACATTGCCCGTCACCTCGGTGAGAATGCACGCATAAGCCATAATCTGCTCCTGTTGAGGCGATGTTACCGGGAGGAAATATCAACGACGTCGCGTTGTTCCCGCCCTGTGTAGTTAGAAAGAGGACGCACCAGCTTGTTGTTGCCCAACTGCTCGATCACATGAGCAGTCCAGCCCGTGATCCGGCTGATCACAAAGATCGGCGTAAACATCGGGATTTCGAACCCCATCAGGTAGTAGGACGGACCAGCCGGGAAATCGAGATTGGGGTAGATGCCTTTTTCATCGACCATCGTCTTGTCAAGAATTTGCGACATTTCCCAATAATCGCGAGCTTCTTTGGTATCGATCACATCGACCATTTTTTTGTAGGCATCGGTCATGGTGGGCACGCGGCTATCACCAGAGCGATAAACGCGGTGCCCGAAGCCCATGATTTTTTTCTTGGTAGCAAGCGCATCAAGCATCCAGTCGCGGGCATTGGCCGGGGAGCCGACTTCTTTTAGCATATACATGACCGCTTCATTGGCCCCGCCATGGAGAGGGCCTTTCAGTGAACCCACAGCCCCGGTCACCGCCGAATAGATATCGGACGTGGAGGACGCAATGGCCCGCGCTGAATAGGTTGAGGCGTTAAATGAATGTTCCGCATAAAGCGTCATCGAGATATCAAAGCACTTGACGGTCTCCGCGCTCGGCACCTTGCCAAAACACATGTGAAAAAAGTTTTCGGAGAAGGCAAGATCATCGGTTGGCGCGATGGGCTCCTTGCCATTGCGCAGGCGGAAATCTGCAGCAACAATCTGGGGAATTTTAGCATAAAGCCGAATAGCTTTGTCATACAGCCCTTCAGCCAACGAATCATCGGCGGTCGGATCTTCCTGCCCCAGAAAAGAAACGGCTGTGCGCAGCGTATCCATGGGGTGCGCATCATGGTTGAACAGCCGCATCACCGCCTGCACATCGTCGGAGAGACCACGCTGGCTTTTTTCAAGCGCATTAAAATCATCGAGCGCCTTTGCATCGGGCAGCTCACCATTCCAGATCAAATATGCAACTTCTTCAAACCGGCACTGAGTGGCAAGGTCCTGAACCTTGTAACCGCGATAGGTAAGTGAGTTGATCTCCGGCATAACTTTTGAGACGGCTGTATCATCGGCGAGCACACCAGCCAAACCGTACCGTACTTCAGTGTCCGTCATTCCTCGTCCCTCTTCCATTGGTAGGCGCGTTCAATTCGTGTGATCTCAACTTTATAGTCTGCATACCATCTTTCGCGGCCTTGATCGCGCGCGACCGTATGATCAACATGGTGTTTCCAGTTTAGAATGGCCTCTTCGCTTTTCCAATAAGAAACAGTGATACCAAAGCCTTGCGCGTCCCTGGCCGACACATGCCCCAGATAACCGGGCATGGTTGCTGCCAACTTCGCCATGGCATGAGCCATCTTCTCATAGGCCGCACCTTCATCACTTTGAGGCAAGAGCGTCGATGCAAAAATCACCGCATAATGATGGTCTTGGCTCTTCAACGGGACCCTCAGACTATTCCAGAAAATTGATCAGCGGCATCACCTTGTTGGCGTATCGGTTACCTGAAAATTATAAAGCGACTCGTCAAACTGATTATAATCATGGTACCGAAGATTTGTGTAAAGATCACGTCGATGCTGCATGTCATCAAGAAGCCCGTTTTGATCTCCGTCTGCAAGGATCCGGTCAAGCCCGCGATCGACCGCACCCATGGCAAGCCGCAGCGTTGTAACAGGATAGATCACCACGTTGAAACCGAGATTTTCCAGCTCCGTCACATTGAGGAGGCGGCTTTTACCGAATTCGGTCATATTGGCGAGGATCGGCACATCAATCGCCTTGCGCACTGCCTCGAATTCCTGCTCCGACTTCATGGCTTCGGGGAAGATCATGTCGGCGCCCGCATCCACATAGGCCTTCATCCGATCAATCGCCTGATCCAACCCCTCAATGGCCCGTGCATCGGACCGCGCGATCAGGACAAAATTAGGATCGCGTTTGGCGTCGGCTGCGGCTTTTACCCGCTGGAGCATCACGTCCGTGGAGACAATCTCCTTGCCATCGAGATGCCCGCACCGTTTAGGCATGACCTGATCTTCGATATGACAGCCCGCAAGGCCCGCCTCTTCCATGGCGCGGATGGTACGCGCGGCGGCCATAGGCTCGCCAAAACCGGTATCGATATCGATAAAGGCTGGCAGGTCGGTGACCCGGGCAATCTGCTGCCCCCGCTCAACAAATTCCGACATCGTGGCAAGGCCGATATCGGGCAGGCACAAATCCGCCGCCATCACAGCACCGGAGATATAGACCCCGTCAAAGCCTTGTTTTTGCTCGATCATTTGTGCGCAAAGCGGGTTGAAAGCGCCCGGAAAACGCAAAAGCTTGCCCGAAGCGAGCCCCGCACGGAAATCGGCCCGCTTTTCGGCGGGCAGTTTTTTGGTGAATAGCATTCTGTATCCTGTTGCCTGTGCACTCTTTGGTGTCGTCATACTGCGAAAATCGCAGCGCCGATAGGCCCCGGCCCACCAAGGAAGGCAACCCTGTCACAAGCAGGGCAGCGGACGTTCTTCTAAGCTTGATCCCATTAAGCTTTGAGGGCGACCTCGGTGGCGTCGGCGAAGATATCCAGCCCTTCGGCCAGGAGGCTGTCAGAAATCGTCAGCGGCACGAGGGAGCGCAGGCACTGCGCATGGGAGCCGGCGGTTGTCATGATCAGCCCGCGTTCGCGTGCCGCCAACAGGATGCTTCCAGCGGCCTTGGCATTGGGCCGGTGCGGATCATCATTTTCCACCATTTCCACCGCGGCCATCCCGCCAATCCGGCGCACATCGCCAAAGGTCCCCTTGGCCACACCAGTCTGCAGTTCTTTCCAACGGGCTTCCTGTTGTGCCCCAATTTCATCGGCACGCTGAAGAAGGCCTTCTTCCTCAAAGATATCGAGAACGGCAAGCGCAGCAGCGCACGCCACCGGATTACCGCCATAGGTTGATCCCATGCCGCCGGGAGCAATCTTGTCCATCAAGTCAGCCTTACCGGTCAGCGCCGACAGCGGCAGGCCAGCGGCAACGGATTTCGCAATGCAGATCATATCAGGCTCAACGCCCGAATGCTCAAAGGCGAACATCTTGCCGGTGCGGCCCATGCCCGATTGAATTTCATCAGCGATCAACAGGATTCCGTGCTCGTCACAGATTTTGCGCAAGCCCTCCAGAAATGCCCTGGGCGCGGGATTGAACCCGCCCTCGCCTTGCACGGGCTCGACAATCATGGCCGCCACCTCTTCCGGCGCGATGGCGGTTTTGAAGATATGCTCCAGGCACGCAAGACACCCTTGTGTGGACAGGCCATGATAGTCGTCAGGGTACGGCGCATGATAGACAGACGGGACCAGCGGACCAAAACCAACTTTATAGGGCTTGGCTTTCCCGGTCAGTGTCGAGGCCAGCAAGGTGCGGCCATGAAAGGCACCCTCAAAGGCAATTGTTGCGGGCCGTCCGGTAATCCGCCGGGCAAATTTGATAGAATTCTCCACCGCCTCGGCACCGGAGTTAAAAAGCGCCGTCTTCTTTGGCGTTGGCCCCGGTGCGAGGTCATTCAATCGCTCGGCTAATTCCACATAGCTTTCATATTGGGCAATCCCGAAACAGGTATGGATAAAGGCGTCCGCCTGCTTCTTAATCGCTTCCACAACTTTCGGGTGTGCATGGCCCACATTCAGAACGCCAATGCCGCCGATAAAATCGATATAGCGCTTGCCGTCCGCATCCCACAGCTCCGACCCCTGAGCCTTGACCGCGTAGATGCCAGATTTTGACGGCAGACCAACTGGCAGCGCCACATCGCGGCGCGCCTTCAGGCTTTCATTGCTGGAAAATTCGTTGGAACCGGGAACAGCGGTCGATGACATGGGCATGCACTCCAGAAAAAACTTTCGAGCAGCAAACTATCATGCCCCCCGCCCAATGGCACGCGGCCCAATGCAAAAAATTAGGAACCGACATGCGTCTTTTTCAGCTGAACAAGCGCCTGATCAAGGGTTTGCAGAAACCGGGAACGATCAGCCTTTGAAAAAGCGGGCGCGCCCATGGGCCGGCCCGTCAATTCACCCTGATCGCCCGCGCCGCGCAAATCATTCATGATGGCCCGTGCGGCAATGGCGCCGCCAATCATATCCACGGTGAAAGTCTTGCCGTTGGGGTTAATGACACGTGCACCCGATCTCAGACATTCTTCAGCCAACAGAATATCGGTGGTAACCACAATAGTCTTCGAGCCCGCCCGGGTTACGATTTCATGATCAGCTGCATCAAACGCTTTGCTAACCGTTATCATGGTGATCAGCTCATGACGCGGGAGCCGCAAACCGGAATTGGCCACGAAAACCATGGGGACGGCGTAGCGAAACCCGACCTTCATGATCTCCTCTTTGACAGGGCACGCGTCGGCATCAATGAGGATGGTTGGAGCGTCTTCGCCAGACATGGATTACCTCACAAACTGACGCAAGCGCTGCAATGCCAAAACCACAACCGTAAAAGGGAGTGCCTCCAACAGCGTTTCGGTAAGCAGTTGCGCGGTGACACCAGCCAGCAAGCGCGGATCGTCAAGCCCAAATTGCTGGAGATAGACAATCACCACCTCACACGCGGTACCCACACCAAGGCAGACTAGCGCAATGATCGCCGTACGGATCGTTGTTGACCGCCGCACGCGGAGTACGCGCAACACCGACAGGGCAAATCCGATCACAAGGCTAACATCCATCTGTCCGGATACCTAAAGGTCAAACTTGACACCTTGCGCCAATGGCAGGTCATCGGAATAATTAAGGGTCTGGGTTTGTCGCCGCATATAGGCTTTCCACGCGTCAGACCCACTTTCACGGCCGCCGCCGGTTTCTTTCTCCCCGCCAAAGGCGCCGCCAATCTCCGCTCCTGACGGGCCGATATTAACATTGGCAATCCCGCAGTCTGATCCTACGGCTGAGAGGAAATATTCCGCCTCCCGCACATTCAATGTGAAAATGCATGATGACAGACCTTGTGGCACATCATTTTGCAAAGCAATCGCCTCCTCCAATTCGTCATAGGCCATCACATAGAGAATGGGCGCAAAGGTTTCTGATTGCACACTCGGGGACTGCACTGGCATTTCAATGAGGGCAGGACGGCGATAAAAACCGCCCTCGACGCACGCGTCGCTGCCTGTCACCGGACCACCACCAAAAACCGTACCGCCCTCTTCACGAGCTGCAGCCAGACGCGCTTCCATCGCCGCGACGGCGGCCTCATCAATCAGCGGCCCCACAAGTGTACCCGGCGCAAGAGGATCGCCCACGGGCAGGCTCTCATAAGCGTTTTTCAGGGCACTGAGGACCTGATCATAAATATCCCTGTGCAGAAAAAGCCGCCTTAGACTTGTGCAACGCTGTCCCGCCGTACCCGCCGCCGAAAAACAGATTGCCCGCACCGCAAGATCAATATCGGCCGAGGGCGTGACGATTGCCGCATTGTTACCGCCCAATTCCAAAAGACCACGCCCGAAGCGGGCTGCGACCCGGGGGCCAACCCGTCGGCCCATGGCGCACGAGCCCGTTGCCGAGATCAGGGCCATTTGAGGATGATCAACCATCCGCTCGCCAAGGCGTGCATCACCAAGGACAATCTGGCTCAGATGCGGCGGGATATCCTCAACCACCGCACAAGCTTGATCAAAGAGGTATTGCACCGCCAACGCAGTTAGCGGTGTTTTTTCCGATGGTTTCCATACGCACGGATTACCGCAGACCAGGGCCAACGCTGCATTCCACGCCCAGACCGCCACAGGAAAATTGAACGCCGAGATAATGCCCACCGGACCCAACGGGTGCCAAACCTCGCGCATATGGTGGCCGGGGCGCTCCGACGCGATGGTCAGGCCATAGAGCTGGCGCGACAGACCCACCGCAAAATCACAAATATCGATCATCTCCTGCACTTCTCCGAGGCCTTCGGATTTGATCTTACCGCATTCCAGCGTCACCAGGGTCGCAAGATCATCCTTATGGGAACGAAGGACATTACCGAACTGGCGGACAAGCTCACCGCGTTGCGGCGCGGGCACCGCCCGCCACGTTAGAAACGCTTTGCTGGCCCGATCAGCGGCTTGGGCAAAAGTATCATCACTGGTCGCTGGAACAGAACCCAGCACCGTTCCGTCACGCGGACTGGTCACTGCAAGCGCGTGGGTGCCCGCGCCATAGGCTTCAAGACCCAGTCGCTGCATCAAATCTCGCCTCATTGCACTTCCCTTTTACCTGGCATCTGTTTTGAGAGCTGTTATGGCGCGATTGGGGCGGAAGTCCATGGACCTCTTCAGGCCGAGGCCCGCCTACAAAAAAACCGCCCTCAGAGGGGCGGTCTTAAAAGGGCTGTGTGATGGCTGCCTAGTTCGACGCAAGAAATTGCATCGGGTCCAGGGATTTGAGGTTCTGGCGGATCTCGAAGTGCAGTTGCGGTTCGCTTACCGCGCCGGATTTGCCGACTTTGGCTATGATCTGGCCTTTGCGGACTTTCTGACCTTTACGAACCACCATGGCATCATTGTGTGCATAGGCCGTCACGAACCCGCCGTCATGCTTGATCAGGAGGAGATTGCCATACCCGTCAAGCTCGGAGCCACGGTAAACAACTTCCCCGTCGGCGGCGGCGCGTACAGGTGCGCCGAGTGTTGCGGCAATATTTATACCGTCATTGCGCCGACCAATTCCGTTGGCGCCGAAGGTAGAGACGAGCGCGCCCTTGATCGGCCAGGAAAACTGTGTGCTGAGCGTGGCGGTCTTTGGCGCCGTGTAAGACGCTTGCCGCGTGAGCGTTTCGATATTTTTGGCCGGTACTGCCTTTTGCGGGGCAGGTGTCTTATAGGCTGTTGTCGGGGCACGCGCTGGCCGTTGCCGCGTTGCCGAACGGGTGCGCGTGGAAGCCGCTTTCGAACCGGCACCGGTTGGCACCGCAGGCAACAACAATTGCTGACCAATTGCCAGCGAGAACGGTGAGCTTAACCGGTTCGCTTCGGTTATGGCCTGAACGGCAACATTGTGACGCCGGGCGATTGAATAGAGCGTATCGCCAGCGGCAACCGTATACAGAACATCACGGGCAATCACCTCACGATAGGACGGCGCGGCGCTCGTTACCGATGGGGCCGTGTAAGCCCGCGCAGAAACAGGCACAGACACCGGTGTTACCGCCGGCGAGGCACCTTGTGCCGTAGGCAAGCGTAAGGTTTGACCAATGGACAAATTATAGGGCGCATAAAGATTGTTAGCCACGATGATATCTTTTGGCTGGAACCCTGTCTTGCGGGCGATGGCAAAGACAGTGTCGCCGGGCTCAACCGTGATGAAGGATGCCGCCGCGCCAATTTGTGGATCATACCCATAGCCGGGTGCTGGCGCCGATGTGGCGGCGGGCGTCCCATAGGGCGAACTGGCGGTATTATTGGCGCGCTCCCCGGTCAGGTACACAGGTGCAGGTGGCAACCCCCGGTAGGTAGGGTCACCATAAGGCGTGCTTGATTGCACCCTTTGCTCAGAGGAAACATAGGTCGTACGCGGCGTATAGTCGGGCACTTGTTGCAGCGGAACCTGAGCCACCGGTGCCTGCACGAGAGGTGTCGGGCTGGTGGTCACCGTGCCGGCAGACGGTGGCCGGTCATAGATACGGACCGCTTGGGGCGTACCATAGGCGCTTGATACTTGCCCCGTCGCTGGTACAGCCCTGCCGGGCAACGCGCGATTGGTTGTCAGGGTGCCAGTGCGCGCCGGGCGCTCCAGATAAATCTCCGCAGGCGAATTATAGATGCGGCCTTGCGCTGGCTCAGTGCCATAAACAACCGGCGCACTGTTACTGCTTGCCCCGCACCCCGTTGCCAACACTGCCAGCAGGCTAACGCCCACCGCAGCCGCGTTTTTTGCTTTCCCGATTTGAGACAGTCCGCTTGTCAAACCGTCACGTGCAACAGCCTCATTGATCACTGAATTTCCCATTTTGGGGCCCTCTCCACCGCGCTGGCAGTCCATAGGTGATTGAACAATCAGGTTACGCAAAATTTAACCCAACCTTAAGTCTCGTAAATTGGGTCTTTTTGGTTAACAGGGTGTTAATCATTTGCCGGGGTGGCGTGACAAAAGTCGCAGAATCACGACCAGTCCACCCCAGACAGCGCCTCACACGTTGCCCCGTGGGTCAGTTCCAGATGAACCGGTGTGATCGACACCCGCCCATCATAGATGGCCCGCAAATCCGTACCCTCTGGCGGGTTGGATTGCCGCCCGCGAAACCCGAACCAGTGATATTTCCCGCCACGCAAATCCTGTCGCTCTTCGGAATAAAGCGACAGCACATCGCGCTGCCCCTGGCGCGTCACCTCGATACCGGCAACTGCCTCCGGTTCCACATCGGGGAAATTCACGTTGATGATGACGTTTTCGGGCCAACCCTTGGCCAGCAGCTTTTGGATAATCCCGGGCGCCAGTTGGCGTGTTGTCTGCCAGCGAACCTTGGCCCGATTGAACCGCGACTGCGACAGGGCAATCGATGGAATACCCAGCACCATGCCCTTGAGCGCAGCCGCAACGGTACCCGAATAGGTCAGGTCCTCCGCAACATTCTGACCATTATTCACACCGGACAAAATCAGGTCCGGCCTCTTGTCTGCCAGGATGTGGGATACCCCCATCATAACCGCATCAGAGGGGGTTCCCGCCACCGCATAGCGCCGCTCTTCAAAATCATAAATGCGGATCGGGTTATGGAGGCTCATGGCGCGTGAGGCCCCTGATTGTTCCACCAGAGGGGCCACGGTCCACACGTCATCGGAAATCTCGCGGGCAATCTCTTCCATCACGGCCATACCGGGTGCGTGAATACCATCATCATTGGAACATAGAATGCGCATCGCGTCATTTTCCTTGTTTACCTGTGAAACCGCCCGCCGATTACCCGATGCGCGTGATCCCGCCCATATAGGGCACCAGGGCATCGGGCACGCTAATCGATCCATCCGTCTCCTGATAGTTTTCAATCACGGCGACCATGGCTCGGCCCACGGCAAGACCCGAGCCGTTCAGCGTATGCACCGGCCGTGCATTTTTCTCCCCTTCGGCTTTGTAGCGTGCTTTCATCCGGCGGGCCTGGAACGGCCCGCAGTTTGAGCAAGAAGAAATCTCGCGATAGGCCTGCTGACCGGGCAACCACACCTCAAGATCATAGGTCTTGCGGGCAGAAAACCCCATATCACCCGCACACAGCACCATGGTTCGGAACGGCAGGTCTAGGCGTTTAAGCACCGTTTCGGCGGCCTCGGTCATCCGCTCATGCTCTGCATCCGACGCGTCGGGTGTGGTGATTGAAACGAGCTCAACTTTCAAAAACTGGTGTACCCGGATCATCCCGCGCGTATCGCGCCCTGCGGACCCGGCCTCCGACCGGAAACAGGGGGTCAGCGCGGTAAACCGCAAGGGCAATTCTTCTTCGCTTAGCACCTCTTCGCGCACGATGTTGGTGAGTGCCGCCTCGGCGGTGGGGATGAGCCAAAATTGCTCCCGTGTTTGCGCCTTGTCGAGCGTTGTCTTAATCGCTTGGGTCAACCGCTCAGGCCCGTCAGGCGTCGCGCGATAAGTCTCATTAATCCCCACCAGCGCCGCGTCGAGCAACTCCTCGCGTTTATTGATATCGCTCGCGGTGAAGAGATCTTCGGTAAATTTCGGCAATTGCCCAACCCCGAAAATTGGCTCGTCGCGCACAAGCAAGGGCGGCGAAACTTCTTCATAGCCAAATTCATTGGTATGCAGATCAAGCATGAACTGACCGAGCGCCCGTTCAAGGCGCGCCATCTGCCCGCGCAACAGGACAAAGCGCGAGCCCGACAGGCGGGCAGCAACCTCAAAGTCCATGCCCAGTGGCTCACCAAGGTCAAAATGCTGTTTGAAATCCCTCCCGGTGCGCGGGGTGCCATACTCGCGCACTTTGACGTTATCCGTCTCATCGCTACCGTCAGGCACATCATCGGCGGGCGTGTTGGGAAGACCGGCAAGAAGCGCGTGAATATCTTCGCGGATTTTCTTCTCATCAGCCTCCAGATCTGGCAGCGAGGCTTTCAGCGCATCCACCTCCGCGCGCAGACGATTGAATTCATCATCATCACCCTTGGCCTTCGCCGCACCGATGGCTTTGGAGGCCGCGTTCCGGCGCGCCTGTGCCTCATTCATTTGCACGGTCAGGGCGCGCGCCCTCTCATCAAGGGCCAACACGGCCGCAGCGCGCGGCGCCACCCCCCGGCGCGCAAGCCCTGCATCAAACTGGTCAGGCGCCTGGCGAATTTCTTTTAGGTCGTACATCGATAGGGTATCTCGGCAAATGATGGAAAGAGTTGGTGATGGAAAAAGTTGGTGATGGAAAAAATTGGAGCTGCGTTCAATTTTCGCGCCAAGCCTTACAGAATACTGGCTTTATTGAACAGCTATCGGCGGGAGAGAACTTGATTTTCCTTATCGATCATCCGCTGCCAGCGCCCGCTCCTACGACGCCGACACCGCGTCGTCATCGCCGCTTTCATTCAGGTCTTTGTCACGCGCCTGTTTAACTTTTTCTTCGGCCATGCCCACGGTGATTACCGAGACCTCGTAAAGGGCCATAATGGTCAGGGCAAGGACGACCTGGCTGAAGGGGTCTGGCGGGGTGAGGAAAGCGGCGATAGCAAAGATGCCGACGATGGCGAATTTGCGGGACTGTTTGAGCATGGCCTTTGTCAGGAGGCCCGCCCGCGCAAACAGCGTCAGCAAGACCGGCAACTGAAACGCCATGCCAAACGCCATGATCAGGGTCATGACGAGGGTCAGATAGTCACCCACATCGGTCAGAAGCTCATAGTTTGTGGGGGCATTTGCGCCCTCGGTTGCCTCAAAGCCCACGGCAAAGCGCATCACAAACGGGATCATCACATAATAAACAAGCGCCGCCCCCGCCGCGAACAGAACTGGCATCGCGCTCAGGAAAGGCAGGATCGCTTTTTGTTCGCGCTTATAAAGACCGGGCGCCACAAAGCTGTAGACCTGATAGGCTAACACCGGGAAGGCCAGAATGACTGCAGAGAAGATCGACAGGCGCACCTGCGTGAAGAAAAACCCGAGCGGCTTGAAATAGAGCGAGGCCTCGGGTGCTGCAGAGGTGAACGGCAAGACAAGAAAATTGAAAATCGGCCGCGACACCGCAAAAGCGGCGGCAAAAGCGATCACCAGCGCCGCCACACTGATGATTAGCCGCCGACGCAATTCGGTCAGATGATCGATCAAGGGTGCGGCGCTATCGGCCAGCTCGTCCTGGAGCTTGACTTCATCCCCAGTGATGGGGTCAGCAACCGCTTTTTTGGTGGTCGATTTCGTCATCACAGTTGGGGCCCTACGCGGCGGATTTAATCACGATCAAAAATGGCTGGTGCGGCACGGATCAGGTGGGCTCACTCTGCCGCTGCGTCCGCAGGTTTGGCAGGCGCTGGCGTCGCGTCAGATGGCGGTTTCGAACCGGGCGTCGACGTTTTGGTGGCACCGTGGGGCGCGAGCTCTGCCCCGTCCGGCGGTGACAAGGAAATCTCATCGAGGGTACCCTCCTCGTCGTGCGTCCCATTGAGGGCGTCGGCCACGGCCCGGGCATCTTCCTCATCATCGATATCATCCGCATCAGGATCATCACGGTATAGAGTCTCACCGTCTTTCACGGTGTCCTGCACCGCATCACCGAGCGGCTTGAAGGCCTCATCAACTTCCTCCTTGACCTGTGCCAGCGGATTGGCCGATTTCAGCGCCTCCATTTCAGCGCGCAGCTCATCCATTTCGGCTTCGCGGGCCATCTGATCAAAGGCGCTGGTAAACTCACCGGCCATGCGTTTTGCCTGGCCCAGCATTTGCCCGCATTTGCGCAACAGGATGGGCAGGTCTTTCGGGCCCACGACGATCAGGGCCACGGCGGCAACTAACAAAAGCTCGATAAATCCAAATTGGGGTAGCAGGCTCACCGCGTCCCTCCCAGGTGTGAGGCGACAAAGGGCGTCGGCACCGGTCCAGCCAGAGCCAACACTGGATCAGGATTTGCTCGTGTCAGCCGGCTCCTTAGCCGGGGTCACGTCAACCGCGTCATCTGCGCGCTCTTCCAGCGATTTATCTGCCTTTGCCTCATCTTCCTTAAGGCCGGACCGAAACGCCTTCAGGCCCTTAGCCATATCGCCCATGATGGACGAAATTCGCCCGCCGCCGCCGAAAAGCAGGACCGCGAGCACGAGAACCAATACAATCTGCCAGGGGCCAATCGCGCCCATATCAAACCCCTAAGGTTAGATGTTTTTCACAAGATTTCTTGTCTTAGACCACAATTCCAAGCGGATAAAAGAGAATAATCGGTGAACGCCCTGCGCTTAAGCCGGATCTTCGTCCAAATCAAACGCTGCAGGCTCGTCAGGATCCGTGGTTAAGGCCTCGGGCGCATGAAAGTCCTGAGCAAATTCAGGGCCTTGCGCCTCGTCGCCAGCATCAGCCTCCTCAGCACCGTCAGCGTCTCCCCCATCGCGCGGGGTTGGGATCGAGAAATTCGGCGGCAACCGTGCGTCAAGAAGTCCGGCGGCTCTTAGGTCGGCCATGCCCGGCAAATCGCCCAGTCCTTCAAGGCCAAAGTGCTCCAGAAAAGTTTGCGTGGTCCCATAGAGCACGGGCCGGCCTGGTACCTCCTTGCGCCGACCGCGCAGCCGCACCCAACCGATTTCCATCAGCTGGTCGAGCGAACCGCGCGAAACCGCGACGCCGCGCACATCCTCGATATCGGCGCGGGTACAGGGCTGGTGATAGGCAATGATCGCGAGGGTCTCTAAGGCGGCGCGGGACAGTTTTCGGGGCTCAATACGCTGGCGTTCAAGGACATGCGCCACATCCGGTGCAGTGACGAATCGCCATTTGTTCTTGACCTTTGAAAGGATGACACCGCGATTTTCATATTGCGCCCGTAAAGCCTCCAATAGGGCGGGAATATCCGCGCCGGTGGGCAACCGCTCGGCAATACTTGCCTCATCCAGCGGCTCAACGGCCGCAAACAATAACGCCTCGACCATCCGCACGTGATCAGCCATTTGCGCCGCCGTCCACACTGCGATGGGCGCATCACTCACCGCACCTTCATCATCGCCCTGATCATCGCCCTCGCCATCCTCAGCGTCTTCCTCATTGGCAGGATCATCCGTAGTCGCCTCACCTGTTCGCGAGATCTCTGGCGTGGCGGCCGTTTCCTCACGATTGGCGGTTTCAGTTTCGTTTTGAGAAGACGCATCATCCATAGCATCAATCAATTCGTTGCTGCCGTCCTCTATCTGTTCACGCAACGCTTCTTGCACGCCGTGGGCGTCGAGGGCGTCAAAATCGGGGGCTGTTTTTGGTGAAGCCGTCATGACTGGGCAATTCTCTCGTTTTGGATAAGATCGTCGGTACCGGGATGATCAGCGGTTGTCATGTCGATCGCGGTGATGGCGTTATGATCCTCGCCACTGTCTTCAATGGCATCGTCACGCGGCTCATCAAGGCTGTCGGCTGGGGCGCGGCGCCCACGGGAACCCGGCCCTGAAAGAGGGCGCACATTATCGTCGACAAACGCGTCGCCACCGGCGCCAGCACCCCCTGGCCCCTCACCATTTCGCCCAGCGCCGCGGTCATCATCGGCGCGCTTGCGCACAAAGATGGGCGCAAAGGGCTGCACCTGGCGCAAATCGATCCGGCCATCCTTTGCCAGTTCCAATGCCGCATGGAAGGCGCCGGACAGGGCTGACGCGCGCGGCGCATCAATCTCCTGATAGGGCACAAGCCCTGCCAGCTCCGACCATTCCGGAATCATCCCCAGAATACGGCCAATGCGCTGGCGCGCCTCCTCAAGCGAAAATACCCGCGGTTTTTCCGGCACATAATTGCGTTCCACATTGGCAACGCGCTGCACCGCATAGGCTTTCAATAGATCAAAGAGATCGGCCTGCCACAGCGGCGTGCGCACAACGCGCACCCCCTCTGGCATGCCGCGTGCGAACATGTCCTGGCCCATCTGCGGCAGGGCAAAAAGATTTTCGGTGGCTTTGCGCATGGCCTCCAGACGCTGAAGCTGAAAGGCAAGCCGGGCGGCCATTTCATCGGCAGTTGGCTCATCAGCGTCGGTTTCCACCGCCGGGATCAAGAGCTTGGTCTTCAAAAATGCCAACCATGACGCCATCACCAGATAGTCTGCTGCAAGCTCCAGATTTTTCTGCCGCGCCGCTTCAATAAAGGTCAGATATTGTTCCACCAGTGCGACCAGGGAAATTTTGCGAATATCGACTTTTTGCGACCGGGCCATTTCCAGCAGGATATCGAGCGGGCCCTCATAGCCATCAAGATTGACGATGAGCGCATCCACATCCACGGCTTGGTCACCAGCCGCAGACGCACGCACAGGCTTCTCAAACTCAGCGTCACTTTCAGCCTGCGGCCCAAAAGCCGCTGCAGGCGTTTCGCACGGCGCCATGTCCGCCTTGCTGCCAGTCTTTATCTCGTCATCCACCATTTGGGCACCATATGGCCGATTCTCAGGGCCTGCCATCTCAAATCCAGGCAGGGCGTGAAAAACGAAGCGCTAACGCCAAAGCGAAATGACGGTGATAATTTAGATTAGGCAAAAATAATGAGCAATTTCAATGTTTAATATCCGAAACCTAATTTTAAGCTTCTGACCCTTGATCCGGCGAAGGTTCGTTCTTACCCTCTCATAATGCCAAAAAGTCAGCCCTTGGGCCGCGCTTGATCCCGCGGACCGGTGGGCTTTTTTGCTCTAAAGAAAGAACACGACGATGGAAAAAATTCCTATGACAACCTCGGGCCACCAATGGCTTGAAACCGAATTGAAGCGTTTGAAAAATGAAGAGCGCCCAGCCGTCATTCAGGCCATTGCCGAAGCACGCGCCCATGGCGACCTTTCGGAAAATGCCGAATATCACGCGGCGAAGGAAAAACAGGGCTGGATTGAAGGCCAAATTCTGGAGTTCGAGGATAAGGTTGGCCGCGCACAGGTAATCGAGCCGTCCAAACTCTCCGGTGACCGGGTTGTCTTTGGCGCCACCGTGACCATCCTTAGCGAAGAGTCCGAGGAAGAAAAAACCTGGCAGATCGTTGGGGATTTTGAGGCTGATGTGAAGGAAGGCAAGATTTCTCTGCAATCGCCCATCGCCCGAGGCATGATCGGCAAGGAAGAAGGTGACACATTTGAGGTGAGCGCGCCGGGCGGCGTCCATAGTTATGAGATTATGAAGATCGCCTTTCGCTAGGACGTCACTATACCGAACCCACGTAAGAGATTGGCCTACCCGCCTCCAGCGACGTGGCCACCAAAGGGAAATTTCGCCGCTTAGGGCTGGCCCCCAAAGGGGTAAAAACAAAGGCGGGGAGGCCTTGCCCCGCCTATATTTATCCGTTATGCCCTCGCCTCCAGAATAGGGCGCGCGCAATTTTGGACAAACGTGCGCCTTACAAGCGTTTCCTACAGATATGCCTTTCCTCGAGGTCGCTTCGATGAGTGCCTGAATGCGAAAGGTCTGATGACAAGAGGGCCACCATGGCTGAGCAAACATTTTATTGTGAAGTGCGCGAACGCACAGGCACCGGCGGCGCCCGCCAGACTCGGCGCGAGGGTTGGGTACCCGGCGTTCTTTATGGCGGCGGCCAAGAGCCCGTGGCGATCCGGTTACGCAAAAATGAAGTAATCAAGGCCATAAAGACCGGCTCGCTCACCTCCACCCTCGTCAACATTGACGTGCCCGGCCAGTCTGAATTGCAAAAAGTTATCCCGCGCGACGTTCAACTTCATCCGGTAAAGGATCAACCCCTGCACGTGGACATGTTGCGCGTTGATGAACGCACGCGGATCAATGTGGACGTTGCAGTGCGGTTCCTGAATGAGGAAACCTCTCCAGGTATCAAAAAAGGCGGCGTACTGAACGTTGTGCGGCACACCGTTGAGCTGATCGCACCGGCAACGGCCATTCCAGAAGTTCTAGAATTTGACATTTCCGAAACCGATGTTGGGGATACCGTCACGATTTCCATGACAAGCCTGCCCAAAGGCGTTACAGCTGTGATTTCTGACCGTGACTTTACGGTTGCCACGATCACGGCGCCATCGGCCCTGCGCTCAAGCGAGAGTGAAGCCGACGGCGAGGAGGCCGCGAGCGAAGGTGAAGAGGCGGGCGCCACCGAAGAGGGCGGCGAATAAACCGCTCCCCCATTGCCATTCGGCGCGTGTTTTGGTTTCGCTTGGCCGCGTGCGGTCGACCATTAGACACCGCGCACGTGGCCCACGGGTGCGGCGCGCGTCTTGAACAGGGAAAGCCCGGCTCATGTGGTTGCTCGTTGGTCTCGGGAACCCCGGACAAAAATACAAAAACCATCGTCACAATGTGGGCTTTATGGCCATCGATGCCATCGCTGAGGCGCATCGTTTCGGCCCGGGCCGGCAGAAATTTCAGGGTATCCTGCGAGAGGGCACCCTCTCCCCACCCTCTGGCCCCACCCAAAAAACCCTGCTCCTTCAGCCGCAGACCTATATGAACGACAGCGGGCGCAGCGTGCGCGAAGCGATGGGGTTTTATAAGATCCCGCTCAATCAGGTGATCGCGTTCCATGATGAGCTTGATCTGGCGCCGGCGAAGCTCCGGATCAAAGTCGGCGGCGGCAATGCCGGGCATAATGGCCTGCGCTCCATCGACAGCCATTGCGGTAATGCATTCATCCGGGGTCGGATTGGTATTGGGCACCCGGGTCATAAAGATAAAGTGCACAATTACGTACTCGGTGATTTTGCCAAAGCGGACGGCGATTGGCTAACGCTTCTCCTTGGAGCGATTGCCCGGCGGGCCCCTGAACTTGTTGCCACGAGCGAGAACAGTTTTGCGCGTTTTCAGAGCCTTGTGGCGAGTGACGTGTTCCCCAATCAAAAAGAGCCAGCATCCGGTCCGAAAGCGGCCGCAGGTTCGACAGATACCAAATCACGCAAAAGCTGCGGTGAACGGCGCGATAAATCAAGCGGCGAGGCCGGCGGTACAGCCACGAAATCGGCATCAGTCTTTGCCGATGCGCTAAAAGCGCTCGTTTCTCCTGACAAGAAATAACATCAGTAAACGGATCATAAAATGGGTTTCAAATGCGGTATTGTTGGTCTGCCCAATGTGGGGAAATCAACGCTCTTTAACGCGCTGACAAAAACGGCGGCGGCGCAGGCCGAAAACTACCCTTTTTGCACGATTGAGCCAAATGTGGGAGACGTGGCCGTGCCGGAACCGCGTCTGGGGGCGCTTGCGAAACTTGCCGCCTCCGCCAGCGTGGTGCCCGCCCGTATCCAGTTTGTGGATATTGCTGGGCTCGTTAAAGGTGCCTCCCAGGGTGAGGGACTTGGCAATCAGTTTCTCGCCAATATTCGCGAGGTTGATGCGGTTGCCTATGTGCTCCGCTGTTTCGATGATGACGATATTACCCACGTATCGGGCCATATTGATCCGCTTGCGGATTTTGAGGTTGTGGAAACCGAGTTAATGCTGGCAGACCTTGAAAGTCTTGAAAAACGCCGCACAAATCTTGAGAAAAAGGCGCGCGGTCAAGACAAGGACGCCAAAGAAACGCTGGTTCTCGTTGAAAAAGCGCTTAGCGTTCTACAAGACGGCAAACCGGCACGCACCGCCGATATCAGCAAGGATGAAGAAAAAGCCTGGAAGACCTTGCAGCTTCTGACGCAAAAGCCGGTTTTGTTTGTGGCAAATGTCGATGAAGACGCGGCGGCCACGGGCAATAAGTATTCATCAGAAGTTGATGCTGCCGCCTCTAAGGAAGATGCCGTCAGCGTCGTAATCTCTGCGCGCATCGAGGCTGAGCTGGCGCAACTCGACGATGGGGAGCAAGCCGAATACCTCGAAACACTCGGATTGGAAGAACCGGGTCTCAATAAGCTGATCCGTGCGGGCTATAAACTGCTCGGCTTACAGACCTATTTTACTGCCGGACCTAAGGAAGCGCGCGCCTGGACCATTCCCCATGGATACACGGCCCCGCAAGCCGCTGGGGTTATCCATACAGACTTTGAAAAGAAATTCATCCGGGCGGAAACCATCGCCTTTGACGACTATATCAACCTGGGCGGGGAGCAAGCCGCGAAAGAGGCGGGCAAGATGCGCGCTGAGGGCAAGGACTACGTGGTTGCCGACGGTGATGTTTTGTTGATCCGCCACGGAGGCTAAGGCGTCCGGCCCGGTGCGCCAGCGGTCTCGCGAACGAACCAATGCCCTCATTCAGCAGTGATAGCATTAGCGTCCTGCACCACATGAACCGTCCGTGTGGGGAAAGCAAAGTCCAGCCCCTGCTCTTCAAAGGCACGGTGTACGCCCAGCAAGACCATTTCCTGACACCGCATAAATTGCGCGTAATCACGATCTTCAATCCAGTAAATGGTTTCGAACACCAGTGCCGAGTCGCCGAAGGCTTTGAAGTTTGAGCGATCAAAGGTGACACCGTCCACGGCCCTGATCGCCTGTTCAATCAGGCCCGGAATCTTCTGAAGCGCGGCATGGGGCGTATCATAGACAACGCCCACGTCAAACGCGGCGCGGCGCTGGTTCATCCGGCGGAAGTTCTTGATTTCTTTATCGAGAAGCTGAGAATTCGAAATCACAATCTGCTCCCCGGTGAACGATCGCAATCGGGTCGTCTTCATACCGATTTTTTCAACGGAGCCGCTATAATCACCCTTGTCGAAGGTGATGAAATCGCCGCGTATAAACGGGCGATCAAAGATAATGGCAAGTGCCGAAAACAGATCCTTGAAAAGGCTCTGGGCGGCTAGACCAATCGCCAGACCGCCGACGCCCAAACCGGCAATCAGCGGGCCGACCTGAAACCCGAGATTGGTCAGGATCATCACCGCTGCGAGCGCCCAGATCACGATCCCCGACATGGTTTTGATGAGAGAAGCGGCCGTAGACGCAGGCCCACCATCGGTAGACGGATGACGCTCCAAATACCCTGAGGAGGCCCGCGCAACGATTACACCAAGCCAGATTGCACCTTGAATAATCAGTATCACCGCAAAGGCTGTGCGCAGATAGCCGGTCGCCTCCGTCGGCAAACTTTCCATAAAGGGAACCACAAGAGCGGCGCTTGCGATCAATAAAAAGATCGACGTCGTGGCGCCTATGACCGAGCCCACAAGGTTTCGGAAAGAGCCGACATCCTGCTTTTTTGTTTGAAAAGTGCCGCTGAGGATAGACCTCAGGATCCGAAGCCCCACAAACAGGCCAACGATCACACCAACGCCCACTACGTGTTCGGGCCCTTTCTCCACGAACCAGCTGATCAGCGTTTGCGCGCGTGCCGCCGTGGTGGAGACGATGTCACTTGCCTGTTCAGTCATCTGATCAATGCTCCTTGTGGCCACTTGCCCCGGCGGTGTCATGTTGAATACGTTGTTTTTCTTTTAGGTGATTGCGGGGTTTCGGCAATACTCTGTTCCGTCGTTCCCAAAAAAAACAAAGCGGCGCCCCGGTGACGGGGCACTACAATTACCAGCAGTTCGGATGCAATACCGTAAGGCCGCGTTACCCAAGAAAAAGCGGTCTGAATGTTGAACGCCTTGATCGTCGAGGCCCCAACACAAGCCAAAAAAAATGAGATGTTTAATCCAAACAATCCCCTAAAAAACCGCATAGAGGCTTTACATCAGTATACAGAATGTATTTTCAAAATAGAGCGCGGAAGTCGGTATAGCCCTAGCCCTCGCCAGCGTTGGACACCTCCAGACGCTGGCCATTAAAGGGGGAAATCTTGCAGTAAAGTTTCTTTCGCTTGAGCACATCGCACAAATCCGCCGCTTTCTCCTCGGAGGAAAAGCCGCCCGCGATCAGGCGCTTAAATTCTCCGCGCCCGTCAATCTCAACCTGCTCCAGCCGCGGCTCCAAAAGGCCCAGAAGATTCGGGTTTTCCCGCTGAAAATTCTTCCAGCCGACAACCGCGTCCGCGGTTTCCCGGTAGGACGCAAGATGTACGCCGTAGAGCAAGCTAGCGGTTGTCAGGCTTGATCCCGTCGCTTCATTCTCAAAGACATTTTCGGCGGCCACAAAACTTGGCTCCACCAGGCGCGGGGTTGATTCGGTAGTCACTGCGGAAGATTTCAGCGGTACAGCTTCCGCTTCGGCGACAATGATGGCTTCCGGGGTCTTGGGCGGTGGCGGCACGGTAAGAACCGTCTCGCGTAAGGCAGACCCGGCTTGTTTATCGCGCGTGTCCTGCGCCTTTTCTTCCGCGGTTTCTTTCAGGCGACGCCCGCGTTCCACCGTCAGGCGATCAACAGCGCGCTGCAGGTTGGCATTATCGCGGCGCAGTTCGTCGACCAATTGGCTCAACTCGTAATTTCGCGCCTGTTGATCGGCGAGCGCAATACTCTGGGCTTCAAGTTCGGGGTCGGTCTCCGCCACAAAGGGCAGATCGAACGAGGCGCAACCGCTTGTCATGCCCAAAACGGCGCAACAGGCGAGCCCGCGACGAAGGGGAGAACGGATGGTCCGGAACATGGTGATACCCTATGTCTTGTAATGATGGTGGTAGCACACTGGCGCTGAAAAGCTATATGACGATTCGGCGGGTTCCGGCGGACGCGAAAGAGAGCGTCCGGGCCTTATTGGGCGGCATGGAGAACGCTGGCAGCGCTGGGCTCCATGGCGGTGCCCGTAAAGACAAACCCCTCGACACCCGGCACGTAGAGCATGTTAGACAACCGCCCGGCGAACGGCAGGAACCTGCCATCCGCATGGCGCAGGCAGACATGGTTGAGCGGGCGAACATCTCCCACCACAGCCAGCGTCTTGGCCCCCTCCGCCTTAAAGTGGTCCAGATCATCTTCATGCATCAAATTGCGGGTGGTGAGGCTGACCAGCGCCTCGGTTGTTGTCCCAAGGGCGGCCGCCGCAGACGGACTGGCATAGGTGACTTGCCCCTCCGGCGAAAAGATCAGCGTCACGTCGCTAGAGACCTCGACAAGGGCGGCAAATCGTTTTTGCTCCAAATCCGCGGCCTCATTTTTTACTGCAAGGGCTTCGGCAAGGCTCGCATTTTTGGAGCGCAACACGATGGCCCGGCCAATCATAGCGCTGGTTCGGATCGCGGCATAGCTTGTCACGATGCCATAAAGGAAGATTGCTGCCGTGGTCATCCAGCTGCGGTCCCCGCCCCAAAAAAAGAAGGCGGCCGCCATCGGGATAAGCGCCGGTAGATTAAACGCAAGAACACAGCGCCAGCAGGCCCCCGAGGAGACGATTGCCGCCGCCGACATGCCCGCCAGAATAAAGGGCAGGAAAACATGGCCGATTTGTCCGTGTACCGCAAAGATTGGCGCCAGCATGCCCCAAAGAGCCCCGTTGATGGCCATGGCCACCATGTTCCGGTCTTTGAACCGTTGCATCACCTGCAGCGTTGGGCGATGGCCGCGCACGCCAACCCAAAACCCAAGACGTACTGAACCGGTGACTGCGACAAGCAAGCCCCAAACCAGCAAGATCGTCTGATCAACGATCCCCCAGCCCACGAGCATTGCAAATAGTGCATTCACAAGGCCCGCCAACACGGCAATGGGCACGCCCTGATAAATAAGGGCTGCCTTTTCCAGCTGAACCCGGCCATCCTCCGCCGGTGACAAGGTTCGATCCTGCTCGCCGCGCAAATCCAGCCCCTTGAGTAAGGTGCTTATACCTGGTTTCGCGAATGAGGGATAAGACCGCCGCGGCGACCCCATAAACAAGCCTCCCTGCCTGACCTATGAAGAGTTGATCATATCCCGGGGCAAACGCAAACCACTTTGGTTAGCGATGCCTGACCAGGAGCACGAAATCGCTAGCGCATTCAATAGTCTAAATTTTTCGTTCAAATTCAATCTATAAGAGATATTTCTTACGGTGCAATCTAGATAAAATTACCTGCTGCACGGTAACCGTGGAAAAGTTTTTAACGGCTTTTTGCACGCGCCATTGGCCAGTTTTTTTGAGCTGAAACATGGTGCAATGCGGTAAGCCATGCCATGAGTTTGCGCCGATCCGGCGCCCAAAACACCAAAGCGCCCCGCACCGAAAGGTCACCCAGAATGAATGAAATTGTCCTGTCCCAAACCTTAAGCCGAGTGAACCCCTCCCCCACCCTTGCGGTGACGCGCAAGACCAACGAAATGCGCAAGGCGGGATTTGAGGTCATCAGTTTAGGCGCGGGCGAGCCTGATTTTCCAACACCTGACCATGTGAAGGCCGCAGCGATTGACGCGATCCATGCCAACCGCACAGGCTATACGACCGTCGACGGCATTGCAGAACTCAAAGACGCAATCGTTGCGAAGTTCAAACGTGACAACTCCCTTACCTACACTGTTGACCAGATCAATGTGGGCCCCGGCGGCAAATTCGTGATCTGTAACGCGCTGCTGACAACCCTCAATCCGGGGGATGAGGTCATTATCCCTGCCCCCTACTGGGTTTCCTATCCTGATATGGTGCGCCTTGGCGAAGGCACACCGGTAATCGTCGAAACTCGGCTGAACGAGGGATTTATTCTGCAGCCAGAGGCGCTGGAGGCCGCCATCACGGACCGTACACGCTGGCTAATCCTCAACACCCCGTCTAACCCAACAGGCGCGGCCTACACGCGCGAACAGCTGCGCGCGCTTGCCGATGTGCTGGTGCGTCATCCGCAGGTGATGATCATCGCCGACGATATGTATGAGCATATTGTCTATGACGGTTTTACGTTTTCAACACTGGCCGATATTGAGCCTGCCCTGTTTGACCGTACCCTGACGGTGAATGGCGCGTCGAAAGCCTATTCCATGACTGGATGGCGCATTGGTTTTGCCGGGGGGCCAAAACCGCTGATCAAGGCCATGGCCAAAGTTATGTCGCAGACAACGTCCAATCCCTGTTCTATCAGCCAATGGGCGAGCGTTGCCGCGCTCAATGGTGATCATGGTTTTCTAGCCGATCGCAATGTGGCCTTCAAACGCCGCCGCGATCTGGTTGTATCGATGCTGAATGATGCCGAGGGGATCGATTGCGCGACCCCGCAGGGGGCATTTTATGTGTTTCCGTCCTGCGCCGGGGTAATCGGCAAAACCTCACCGGCGGGCAAAACGCTGCATACGGACGAAGATTTCTGCACGGCTCTGCTGGAGGAGGAGAAGACCGCCACCGTTTTCGGTGCCGCATTTGGTTTGTCCCCATTCTTCCGCATTTCTTACGCCACCGATGACGAAACCTTGCGCGACGCCTGCACCCGCATTCAACGCTTTTGCGCCAGCCTGAAGTAGGCTGCGAAAGAGGCGCAATTGGTTTCTCCCTGGCATAAGGCGGGCCATTCGAATTTTTACAATTATCGAATGAATCGATAAAAAATATTTTTATTATCGACTTGATCAACACCACTTCCGTCCCATATCGGGGGGATCAAGGTCATCACGGAGAACATCATGTCATCTACCCAAAAAGCGACAGCCCCGCACGTTGGTCTCGACGACAATGCGCGGCTAACCACCATTGAGAGTCTGCGAGGGCTTCTCGCCGACAGTTATGCCGTCTACGGCAAGACCCACGGTTTCCATTGGAATGTACAAGGCCCGAACTTTCAATCCCTGCACACCCTGTTCGAAGAGCAATATCGCGACATTTGGGCGGCGTTGGATGAAATCGCGGAGCGTATTCGCACCCTTGGCGCCTTTGCACCGGCGAGCAGCAGCGCTCTTCTCGCCAACACATCAATTGAGCCCGCTGGCGATGAGCCGCCCGCTGCGCAGGAGATGGTCACGACGCTTCTTGCCGATCAGGAAACCCTGATCCAACGGGCGCGAAATGCCCTTACCACCGCCGAAGAAGCAGGCGATGCGGCCAGCGCCGACTTAATCACGGCACGGATTGAATCGCACGAAAAAATGGCGTGGATGCTGCGCGCGACGGCTGGGTAAATAACGCGCCCGGGTGTGAATGTCGTTAGATCATCCGCACCCGGCTATTGTGTAGCGTTCGCCACAACAAGGACCACGTTCCCCCTGCGTGACAGAGGTTTGTGAGCACATCGTCGGTGCATGGCCCCCCAAGATTTTATCAGCGTCCCTTAACGGTTGCGCACGTTACCCAGACTTTCAGCTTCCATATCTTGGCAAAGGCGCTGTCATTACGGGCATTTACCAGCCAGCTTTGGCCATCAAAAGAGGGTTGGTTTGTCAGCGCCACACCGTCGAGGATCGCGTCGGTTTTATCCAGCACCGCCCAACCACTGCCCATCGCTTTCTTTCCCTTGGGGCACGCTACGCGCAATTGCTTCACCGGCGTCTCATCCAAAGCCGTCTCGTCATTTACCACTTCATAACCCGGCACCCGCCCTGCAGCCGGACCCGCCATAACGCAACACAAAACGGCTACGCCGGACAGAGTCGGCAGTTTATTGAGTTTTGACATTTTCTCTCTCCCTTGGTTGATAAAGTTGAGCGTACGCCCTCCCAGCAAACGCAAAACCCCCAAAACGGGGGGTCCAGAAATTTTCATCAGCCTGAAAACTGCACCAGAAGGTCGTCATGCGCGGCGCGGGCCGGTACGCTCGCGACTAGACTTGGAGAACTTAGCACCTAGTCATCATCGTACAGACGATTACATTCGAGGCCCGAGACGGCTATTCGCTTTCGGGTACTCTGTGGCGCCCGGCGGGTGAGCCACGCGCCGGGCTGCTCGTAACCAGCGCCACGGGGTTCCGCCAGTCGTTTTACAAATCGTTTGCGAATTATGCGGCCTCACGCGGCTGCGTTGTCCTGACCTATGATGCACGGGGAATCGGTGCGTCCGCGCCCGACCGCCTCGACACCTTCAACATGCATTATACCGACTGGGGCTGGCACGACATGCCAGCGGCGCTGGAGACGCTTGGCGAACACGCAGGCGGGCTCAATCTTATGCATATGGGGCACAGTGTTGGTGGGCATTTTGTGGGTCTGTGGGTTAATTTTGATCGTGTGGCCGCGCACGCTTTCGTCTGCGCCGGGTCCGGCTATTGGCGTCTTCATCAGATGCCATCGCCGCTGTTTGAGTATTACTTTTGGCGGCTTTATGGGCCGTTTGCGATCAAGCGATACGGCTATGTTCCACGCGGCGCGGGATGGCGCGGCGCTGATCTACCTCGCGGTCTTTTTGAACCCTGCGCCGCTGGTGCCTCAATCCGCGTTACTTTAGCGATGATCTGAAGTCAGACCCGCATTTTGCCAATCATCGCTATGATGGGGTGCATACGCCGATTACCTCTTTTCTCTACACGGATGATCCCATTGCAACGCCGCAGGCAGGGCAAGACATTCTTGATCTTTACCCCAACGCAAAGACCGAGCGCATCATCCGCCAGCCGAGCGACTACGGGGTAAAGAAGATCGGCCACAATGGCCCGTTCCAACCTCATCACCGCGCCGCACAACGCGACATCCTAGACCGCCTCGCCCATAGCGCGAATGGTCAGCTCGCGAAGGAATAAGATACTCGCTTACAGAGACATAAAGCAAAAACCGCACGGGAAATGAGACCCAGCGTTTCGCAGCCGAACACCGCCATAGCACCGGCCAGAATGGCTAAAAATCGATTGGTCTTCATTGCTATCTCCCATCTGCGTAGACGAAAGAAATGCTGTGGAGATTTGAGGGGAAAACCATTCCCCAATAGTGGGGCACGGACGAAAAGCGCACCAGAACGCGAAAAGCCCGCCTTACCGCTCCAGTGGTTTGTATTTCACCCGCTTGGGCTGCACCGCTTCAACACCCAAGCGTTTGATCTTGTCTTGGATATAGTCTTCGTAATTACCCTCGAACCATTCCACGTGGCTGTTGCCTTCGAAAGCGAGGATATGGGTGGCAATCCGGTCCAGGAACCAGCGGTCGTGGCTGATCACCACGGCACAACCGGGGAAGACCTCCAGCGCACGTTCCAACTCGCGCAGCGTATCCACATCAAGATCATTGGTGGGCTCATCGAGCAGGATGAGATTGGCCCCTTCGGTGAGCATTTTGGCCATCTGGACCCGGTTTCGTTCGCCCCCGGACAATTGGCCAACTTTCTTTTGCTGGTCACCGCCTTTGAAGTTGAACCAGCTCACATAGGCGCGGCTCGGCACCTCGCGCTTGTTACCACTATCACCGGCAGACAAGCTGATCACATCAAGACCGCCGGAGATTTCTTCCCAGACATTCTTGGTAGGGTCGAGGTCTTCGCGCGATTGATCCACATAGCCAAGCTTGACCGTGTCGCCCACGCGGAAGGTCCCCTCATCGGGGTCATCCTGACCGGTGATCATTTTGAACAGGGTCGTTTTACCCGCGCCATTGGGCCCGATCACTCCCACGATGCCCCCGGGGGGCAGCTTGAACGACAAATCATCAATGAGATATTTCTCGCCAAAGGCCTTGGAGATGTTTTCAGCCTCGATCACGACGCCGCCGAGACGCGGGCCCACGGGAATTTGTATCTGCGCCTGGCCGATTTCCTCTGTACCGGCACTATTGAGGAGGTCTTCGTAGGCGTTGATCCGTGCCTTGGATTTCGCCTGCCGGGCTTTTGGGCTCTGGCTTATCCATTCCAGCTCACGGCTAAGTGCTTTTTGCTTGTTCGCGTCTTCGCGTTGCTCCTGCGCCATGCGTTTAGCTTTTTGTTCCAGCCAGGAAGAATAGTTCCCCTCATAAGGGATGCCCTTGGCGCGGTCGAGCTCAAGGATCCAGCCGGTGACATTATCGAGAAAGTAGCGGTCGTGGGTGACGGTCACAACAGCACCCGGAAACTCGCGCAGATAGTTCTCAAGCCACGCCACACTTTCCGCATCAAGATGGTTTGTGGGCTCATCAAGAAGGAGAAGATCAGGCTTTGACAGGAGCAAACGGGCCAGCGCCACGCGGCGTTTTTCTCCACCCGAAAGCTTGTCGACGGACCAGTCACCGGGCGGGCATCGCAACGCCTCCATGGCCATTTCAACGCGCGCATCAAGATCCCACGCGTCCAACGCATCGATCTCTTCTTGCAGAGCCGACAGTTTTTCCATCAATGCGTCGGAATAATCCTCCGCCATTTGCGCGGAGACGGCGTTAAATTCATCAAGCTTCGCTTTGATGTCGGCTACGCCCTCCATGGCGTTTTCAAAAACGGTTTTATCGGCATCAAGCTCCGGCTCCTGCGCCAGATAGCCAATTTTGGCCCCCTCGGCAGCATAAGCCTCGCCGGAAAACTCCTTGTCCACACCGGCCATGATTCTCAATAAGGTGGATTTCCCCGCCCCGTTGACGCCCACAATGCCAATCTTGGCATCGGGGAAAAACTGGAGGTGAACGTCTTCGAGAATTTTCTTTGAACCATAGGCCTTGGTAAGGCCCTGCATGAAATAGATATACTGATAGGACGCCATGGTAGGGTCAGATTTCCTTTAAAAGTATGATGGTTTGGCCGCGCGGGTACCACAGATCGGGAACCGATGCCAACGCGCAACGTTGACCTAAAAAGCGGGTTACCGCCTTATTTCCAATCACGCGCTAAATGCCTATATCAGTACCAGCGCGAGGATGAGGGGTACAACATGTCAGGCTATGTGGAAAAGACGTTGGGGACCGGCGAGGATATCGTCTACCGGGCACATTTTAATTGGACCTACAGTTTCTGGCCGCTTATCTGGCTGATTGTCAGCATGACACCGATCGTCATTCTGACCTATGCGCAGTTCTCGGCCGGCCTGCCTTGGTCACAACTGGCGGTTGCCTGGTATATCTTTCTTGCTGGGTTGCTTGTGGGGATTATCCAGTTTTTGGGCCACATGATCGTCCTGTGGACCACGGAAATCGTCGTGACCACATTCCGCTTTGTATACAAAACGGGTCTCGTCTCGCGGAACACCCAAGAAGTTAGCCTCAACAAGATTGAGGAGATTACCCTTCAGCAATCAATCTGGGGGCGGATATTTGACTACGGGTCCCTGACCTTACGGGGGACCGGCGTAGGGGTGATAACGCTACCCAATATTGATGAACCCATCAAAGTGCGCCGGGTGATTGAGAACGCGAAATCAAACCTGCGCGGCGTAGCCCCGGCGGCAGAAGCCGACGAAGACTAAAGGGAAGATCACGCGCCCCCGCTTCAGGCGGGTGATGTCATGCGTACCAAAACCCAGCTAACAAATGCAGGCGCAGCCTGCACAGCAAAGAATATCGGTGCTAGCGTGAAGCCCGCCATGACGCCGGTGGCAATGATCATCATTAGCAGAACCCGAACGGTATTGCGTGAGGAATAGACAAGCGCCGCCAGTAACGCCGCACCTAAGAGGAAGTGCATAAACCCGATATTCAAGGCAAGCGTCGTTGCGGTGAGCGCATCAGACGGGCCAAATCCAATCAGAGACGCGCCTTGGTTTTGCCAGCTCGCCATAGCCAGCCAGGCCAGTGCCCATTCCAGTAGGGCCACCACAACAATAGAACCCGTTGCAAATTTACGCATGAGATCACCCTGACTCTTGTTCGCAGGATCTCATTATCGGACCTTAGTCTAAAGAGAAGGATAAAGCGCCGGTGGCCACCCGCACGCCGCCTTGCTAAAAGCGCCGGATGATGACCCAAAATGATACCCTGTATATGCTGCCGCCTGGTTTTGCCGATCATGACCGACGCGAATTCTGCCCGGAGTGTGCGGAACTCTGGGGGCTTTTGTCGTGGTACCCTGCGCTGCAGCATGGGCTAAAGATCCGCTATCAACCCATTGCGAAACCGCGCGCTGAAATGACAGCCATACTCGGCACGGATAACCAGAATTGCCCCACCCTTATCCTCGGCGAAGATAGTCCGGGTTTTGACGACGCCGGGATCAAGACCGCAAATGGTCGGCGGTTTATCGATAATGCGCGGGATATGGCAATCTATTTTGCCCACCGCTATGGCACCGCGTTTCCACGCGGTTCGTAAAGGACGCTCACCGATGAACTGTAATTTGTGCGGTGGTACCGAGTGGATTGATATGGGCAATCGCAAAAATGTCCGGTGTGCCCAGTGCGGCTCCCTTGAGCGGACGCGCGCGATTGGGCTTTTTCTGGATCATTTTGAGATGCCAAAACCGGGCGCAACTATTTTCCATATGGCGCCGGAAAGAGGCCTTGCAGACTATCTGAAAACAAAAAACCCTGATCATTATGACGCAGTCGATATCGACCCATCACGCTATCCGCATACGGATGTTCGGCGCTTTGATGCGGTCACCGATTGCGCCAGCCTGAAAACGGACCATTACGACCTCATCATCCATAGCCATGTTCTAGAGCATATCCCCTGCTCCATCGCCTATGTACTGTTTCATCTTTCACGGGCCTTGAAACCAGGTGGCTTGCACCTGTTCTGTGTGCCCATTCTGAAAGGTCACTATGCGGAGGATTTCGCGCCCCTCACCCACGAAGACGCCACAGCCCGCTTTGGCCAGTTCGACCACCTGCGCCGTTTTTCACGCGACGATATCGATAAGCATCTTGGCCAGATCATGCGCATCAATAAAAATTATTCTCTATACGATACATTTGATAAAGAAACGCTTGACGAAGCGAACATCCCCGAGAATGAACGCACCGGGCTAAAAGGCAGCACCATCTTTGTCACCGGCAAAGAGGATTATTTGCTGCAATAGAGGATGATGGCCACTCAGCCCGCAAAAGCGGACACCACAATTGCACTCAAGTTTCGGCCATCACAGTCGTCAAACATCCCAGGCTGATCGCTATCAACATCCAACACGGCGATTAACGCACCGCCTGGCCCCCGCACCGGTATCACAATCTCTGAACGGGAATTGGGGTCGCACGCGATATGACCCGGAAAAGCATGGACATCATCGACAATCTGGACCTCTCCTGTGCGGGCGGCAGCGCCGCAAACACCGCGCCCAAATGGAATACGCAGGCACCCCATGGTGCCCTGATACGGGCCCACCACCAGCTCTTCATCCTTAAGCGGATCAACCTGATAAAACCCAGTCCAGAAAAAATGATCAAAACCATGGTGCAGGATATTTGACACGGTTGCCATACGTGCAACAAGCGAGGTTTCCCCCTCAATGACTGCCGCTATTTCTTTTGCGAGGCCGTCATAAGCTGCCTGTTTTGTCTGGCTGAAGGCTGTATCGCCCATTGGTCGCCTCCTCTACATGCGCGCCTGTTCGTTCGTGACCATCGTAAATGTCAAATCCGGCAGCCCGGCGATGGCAACCCTCACGCGGTCGCCAACGATCAGAGGCCCAACGCCCGCCGGGGTCCCGGTAAAAATTAAATCGCCAGGCCGCAACGCAAAAAACCCGCTGAGCTTTTGAATGATGTCAGCAATAGGAAAAATCATTGTTGATAACGCTGCATGCTGACGAACGTCGCCATTGACCGTGGTCGTCAGGGCGGCACCCTTGATATCGACATGCTCCGCACGGGCCAACGCGCCGATCGGCGCCGACGCATCAAAGGCCTTGGCGCAATCCCACGGGTTGCCGCCCGCCTTGGCCGCAGCTTGAATATCGCGGCGGGTAAGATCGCACCCGGCAGCAAACCCGAACACCATGGCCATGGCATCGTCCGCCGACATTTGAGTGCCACCGGGCCCCGCCCCGCCAAGGGCAACCACAAGTTCGCCCTCGAAATGGAGATTCGTTGTGGCGAGGGGGAAAGGCACGTCCGCCCCACCGGTTACGACCGCGTCGGCGGGTTTCGTGAAAAAAACAGGCGGGTCCCGGTCTGCGGCGCCCCCCATCTCTGCCACATGGTCAGCGTAGTTTTTGCCAACACAAAAAATTCGCCGCACGGGAAACAGACTCCCCCCCACCACAGGAACAGCCGCCCCGGAGGCTGGTGTGAAAACGAAATCAGTCATGAAATGCCGTCGGAAGTTGTAAACCGCTGTGAGCTTAGACTGCTCCCCTACTGTGGCCTAGGCAAAAAAATATCCGCCTGGCCATAAAAGCCAGACGGATATGCCCTCATCGCCGCAGCCTTGAGCTTTGGCCGACGTTGCCGCCCCCGCGGTAACTCCCGCATGGCGTTAAAGTGAATATATTTCAGATTTGTGACCAAACCGACAGAGGCAAGACGATGAATAGCGAGAAAGACCTCGTCTCTTCGCCAGCCGTTACCGCCGGGCCACACGCGCCGCTTCTCAAACGATGGTCTGACCGGTTTTTGCCCAATCATCGAGAAAGACCTGCAGGCCTTTATCGGTAAGCGGGTGCGTTGCGAGCCCCTTCAGCACAGACGGCGGCACGGTTGCCACATCTGCCCCGATAAGAGCGGCGTCTTTTACATGATTGGGCGAGCGAATTGATGCCGCCAGAATCTCGGTACGGAAGTCATAATTATCATAGATGATGCGGATATCGCGGATCAGTTCCATGCCATCAACAGCCATATCGTCAAGGCGACCGATAAAAGGCGAAATGAAACTGGCTCCAGCTTTCGCGGCGAGGAGCGCCTGGTTCGCAGAAAAACAAAGGGTCACATTAGTTTTTATGCCCTCAGCGCTGAACTGCGCGCACGCTTGTAACCCGTCGAGCGTCAAGGGCAGTTTGATGGTCACATTGTCGGCAATCTTGGCAAGCGCCTTGCCTTCAGAAACCATTTTTTCTGCTTCAAGGGCTGTTACCTCTGCGCTTACCGGCCCATCGGTCAAGGTGCAGATCTCCGCAATAACCTCACGAAAGTCCCTGCCAGATTTCAGGATCAGGCTCGGATTGGTCGTCACCCCGTCCATCAAACCAGTGGGCGCCAGCGCTTTGATTTCTGCCACATCGGCCGTGTCCACGAAGAATTTCATAAGCGTTCATCCTATCCCATTTCATGCCTTTTCGTTGTGGCCTGATCACCTTGCAGGATCAAGCGTTCACGACCCTGTCACCCCCAAACGCAACGATGTGAGGTCGCCAGCTGTGGTCTTGGCAAGGGCGCATATGTCCGCTTATGTTGACAGTAATATTTGTCAATTAACTTGGATGGAGAGAATGATGGCGATCTTGAAATGGGTGCTGGCCCTGGCCGTGGGCGGTTTTCTGGTGTTTTTCGGGTATCTGAAGTTTTCGGGCGCTGCGTTTATCTTTCCGTATATTGAATACAAGGCCAGTACAGCGGGCTTGCCCCTGGCAGACCTTGCCTATCCGGTTGGCAACTGGCTGGTAGGCGCGACGGAAATTGTTGCAGGGCTTCTGGTCTTGTTGCCCTTCACCCGCCGTTGGGGCGCGCTGGTTGGCGTGATGCCTTTTCTGGGGGCCGTGGTTATCCATCTGAGCCCGTATCTCGGCACGGTCACGCCGCTCGACTTTGCCGCCGATAAGCCAAGCACGGCGCTCGCCGCCGGTAGTGGCTTTGTGCGCGAGCACTTCACCGCTGAAACCGGCAACTCCCTGTTCCTGATTGCCGTAGGCATGTTCTTGGTGGCGATCATCAATGCGGTGGTTCAGCGGCGATAGGGTTGGGTGAATGCAAGGCATAAAACGAGGGAGATCCCGACTCTGCGCTGCGCTTGCCCGGGAATACGGATTTTAGCTAGCCCCAAACACCCGGGCGAAAATCGTGTCCACGTTTTTGGTGTGATAGCCGAGATCAAACAGAGCCT
This sequence comes from Pseudomonadota bacterium, assembly GCA_039819545.1. GTDB lineage: Bacteria > Pseudomonadota > Alphaproteobacteria > Caulobacterales > Parvularculaceae > CALLPQ01. The sequence goes on from JBCBRS010000002.1 coordinate 214,883, forward strand.
CAAGTTTATCTGTACTCAGATAAGCGGTGACCTCCTCATCAGCCTTCAGATTATCGAGGAAAAGCCCCTCCCCCCGCCAGGCGGGCATGGCATTGCGTTGAACCAAACGATAAGCGTCTTCTCGCGATGCCCCGGCCTGTGTCAGCGCCAACAGGACCCGTTGCGAATGGATCAAACCACCGAGAGACTCCAAATTGGCCTGCATACGCTCGGGGTAGACAACCAGTTTTTCAATGACCGAAGCAAGCCGGTGCAAGGCAAAGTCCAGATGGATCGTGGTGTCGGGCCCAATACCGCGCTCCACTGAAGAGTGTGAAATATCACGCTCATGCCAGAGCGCCACATTCTCCATCGCAGGTATTACTGCCATCCGCACAAGGCGTGCCAGACCAGTAAGGTTTTCAGTCAGCACCGGATTGCGCTTGTGCGGCATGGCCGAAGAGCCTTTCTGGCCTTTGGAGAAATATTCCTCTACTTCCAAAACTTCCGTACGCTGTAGGTGCCGAATTTCCGTCGCCAAACGCTCAATGGACGAGGCGATAATGCCAAGCGCAGCGAAGTAGGCTGCATGCCGGTCACGCGGAATAATCTGTGTAGAAATCGGCTCAATGGCGAGTCCCATTTTCTCACCCACATGGGCCTCAACCGCCGGGTCGATATTCGCGAAAGTACCCACGGCACCGGAAAGCGCACACACCGCAATCTCTTCACGTGCCGCGACGAGCCGGGCCCGAGCTCTGGTAAATTCCGCATAGAAACTTGCCAGTTTGAGCCCAAAGGTCACCGGCTCGGCATGAATACCGTGAGATCGCCCGACGCACACCGTTTCTTTGTGGTCGAAAGCCCGCGTTTTCAACGCCGCAAGCACCCGGTCCATGCCGGACAACAGCAAATCCGTCGCCCGCGTCAACTGCACCGAAAAACAGGTATCAAGAACATCCGAGGACGTCATACCCTGATGGACAAAACGCGCCTCCGGCCCAACGATTTCCGCTAGATGAGAAAGAAACGCGATCACATCATGTTTGACTTCGGCCTCAATGGCATCAATTCGCGCCACATCAAACGTCGCCGACCCGCCTTTTTCCCAGATCAGCGCTGCCGCCTCCTTGGGCACCACGCCCAGCGCCGCCATTTTGTCCGCGGCATGCGCTTCAATCTCAAACCAGATGCGAAATTTTGTTTCTGGCGACCAGATGGCCGTCATTTCAGGGCGTGCATAGCGGGGGATCATGGCTGGCTCCGTAAGGGGGGCGGACGCGAAGGCGACAAGCGGCCCGTGATGACCCGCGCCAGCCATTGCGTCAACCGCCTGCTCGCTGCGCGCAAGCCTGACGCGTGCCCTCGAACGCAAGTCACAATCCCAAGAGGCCCACCACATTTGTGTGAAAATTCGTGAAGAAGCGTGTGTGGTTGCAGAGGGATTCGCCCCTTTAGGATGGACACTCCCAAAAAGGAGAGACCCCCCATGAGCGAATTACGCGTTGTTGTTACCAATCTTGCCCCCACCGGCGGCGTATTCCTGACCCCATTCTGGTTCGGCTTTCACGATGAGAGCTTCAACCTGTTTGATATCGGCGGCACCGCCTCACGCGGCCTTGAGGCCATTGCCGAGGACGGCGACTTCATGCCCATCCGCGGGGAATTCAGCGCCGCCGTGCCCGACGGAGTGGCAGGTATCATCACCGGCTCGGCCACGGGCCCGATCCCCACGGGCGACAGCAATGGCGTGTTTGTAAATGTGAACGCATTGAGCAATCGCTTCCTGAGCCTTGCGGCCATGATCCTGCCCTCCAACGATGCGTTTGTGGGTACCGCCGACGCGGTGGAACTCTTCGATGCGTCGGGCCGGTTTTTAGGCCAGCAGGAAATCCTGTTCACCGGGGCCGATGTTCTGGACGCCGGTACCGAAGTGAATACCGAGCTTGATGCCGCCTTTATAAATCAGGGTGCGAACAATACCGGTATTGATGAAAACGGGGTGATCACGGCGCATCCGGGCTTTATCGGTTCGGCTGCCAATCCGTCAGTGGAGGGCGAAGGCACTATTCTTGGCGGGGTCAACATGTTTGGCGAGACGATCGATCCGGTGGCCGCTGACTTTACCTTACCCGGCGCCCTCATCGCCTCAATCCATATCAATATTGTAGCACGCACCGATGGCACCGACGGCGCCGACCGCATCTTTGGGAGCAATGCCGATGACATTGTCCAGGCCGGGGCTGGCAACGACAATGTGAATTCCGGCGCAGGCTGGGATCAGATTTTCGCCGGGGACGGCAATGATTTTGTCACCACCGGTGATGGCAATGACGAAGTCGTGGCGGGCAACGGCAATGACTTTGTGGGCGGCGGCGCAGGCGTCGATACAATCTTTGGCGACGGCGGAAATGATCGCCTCTTCGGCGATGGCGGCAACGATCTGATCAGCGGCGGCGACGGCGCAGACCGCCTGTTTGGCGGGCTCGGCAATGACGCGCTATTCGGTGACGCCGGAAATGATCGCCTGAATGGCGGCCTTGGCGGCGACACCCTGTCGGGCGGCGAGGGCTTTGACCGGCTCGACGGCGGCGGCGGCGATGATTTTATCCTGGGCGGTGCCGGGTTTGACGTGATTACCACGGGCGCCGGCAATGATCTGGTTGCCTATGTGAGCGGTGATGGCCGCGATATAATCCGCGACTTTTCGGCGGGCGAAGACCAGTTGCTGCTGGGTGTGGTGGGGATCACCTCGTTCGAGGACCTGCTGGTCGCCGCCACGCAAACGGCGTTCGGGGTGACATTTGACTTTGGCAATGGCGACGGTCTGACCCTATTTGGGATGACGCTCGGTACGCTGAACGAAAGTGACTTTCTCTTTGGCCAGTAAGCCGGAAAGAGATCACAAATCAACCGTGGATCGGGACGGCCTTACGTCCCGATCATATCCATGACAATCTTTGCGAGCCCTACCTGGCGGCGGCGTTTTAGCCGTTCGCCGAAGAGAATTGAGCGTAAGAGATCCTCGGACTCGTCCAACTCATAATTGACGATCACGTAGTCATACTCTGCCCAATGGGACATCTCCGCGTCAGCCTTCATCATGCGCGATTGCACAACGTCTTCCGGGTCTGAATTGCGGGCGCGAAGACGCCGCTCCAATTCCTCGCGGGAGGGCGGCAGAATAAAGACCTTGACCACATCCTCACCCGCAACCTCGTCCAGTTGCTGGGCCCCCTGCCAGTCGATATCGAAGAGAACGTCTTTGCCTGAGCGTAATGTATCTTCGACCATGGCGCGCGGTGTTCCGTAAAGATTACCGAACACGTTGGCCCACTCCATAAACTCGCCATTCTCCCGCATCCGGATAAATTCTTCTTCGGTGACAAAGAAATAGTCCTGCCCATGAACCTCGCCCGGGCGACGCGCGCGGGTCGTGGCGGAAATCGACAGAACCATCTCCCCGTCTTTGCGCAGCAAACGATCCGCAAGCGTTGTTTTCCCGGCCCCTGACGGGCTCGATAGGATAAACATCAGGCCCCGGCGTGCCACTTTCAAATCGCCGCCTAACATGGCGATTGCTGCGCGCGTGGCAGGCGATGTTTGCTATTCGACATTTTGAACCTGCTCCCTTAGCTGATCAATAACCGCTTTCAGGGAAAGACCGGTGCGTTTTAGGGTCATATCGCCTGCCTTGGCGCAGAGCGTATTTGCCTCACGGTTAAACTCCTGCACCAGAAAATCGAACTTTCGGCCGACTGGCTCCCCAGCTGAAAGTAAGGCACGGGCCGCCGTCACATGGGCGACCAATCGATCAAGCTCCTCGCGCACATCAGCTTTCACGGCGAGGAGCGCCACTTCCTGTGCCAAACGATCGGGGTCCAGTGTATTATCCCCGACGAGCTCAGCCACTTGTGTTTGCAATTTCTCGCGCAAGGCAGTCAGTGCTTTTTCAGCCTGACTGGCCGCCTCCCCAGTGAGGGCGGCAATCTCATCAATCTGGGCACTGAGTATTGTGGTGAGCGCTAGCCCCTCATGGCGCCGCGCTTCATCAAGGCTTACAACCGCCTCTTCAAAGCTGGCGGACAAGGCGTTGACAAGGCGCTTGCGGGCGTCGCCTTCCAATGAGGTGTCTTCCGGTTCCAAGACGCCACGTAGCGCAAGCACCCCCTCCGGCGACGGCGGCACAGCGTCGGGCAGACGCGAACCGATATCGGCAAGGACAGGCAAAAGCTGATTGAGGACGGATGAATTGACCCGGACGCCCGCAGCCGGTTGGTCTTCGGTCAGTTTCAGGGTTGCATTGAGAGAGCCACGCGAAAGCCGCCTGGCCGCGAGCGGTTTTAACGTCATCTCAAGATCATCGAACCCATGGGGGAGACGGGTGCGTAATTCCAATCCGCGTCCGTTAACACTTCGGACTTCCCACACCCAGCTAAATCCCTCAATCTGTCCGGCCTGGCGTGCAAACCCCGTCATCGAGGATAGGTCGCCGTTGGCTGTGGGATGGTCTGTCTGTGTCGGGACCATTAGCGTCTATTCTGCCGTTCAATCTGACGCCATCGGCGCACATTGGCGTTATGGTCACGCAAGGTGCGCGCAAAAGCATGCCCGCCGGTTCCATCGGCGACAAAGAACAGATCATCTGTCTGTGCTGGATTAAGCACTGCCTCAATCGATGCACGCCCAGGATTGCAAATTGGCGTCGGCGGCAGACCACGGATCACATAGGTGTTGTACGGTGTTTCACCGCGCAGTTCGCTTTGACGCAAGCCCCGACCCAGGGGCTCCCCGCCAGTCAGCCCGTAAATAATTGTCGGATCAGACTCAAGACGCATGCGTTTGCGCAACCGGTTGATAAAGACAGCCGCCACGCGGTCGCGCTCGCTGGCAATGCCCGTTTCTTTTTCAACAATAGAGGCAAGGATCACCGCTTCGCGCCGATTGGCAAGCGGCAAATCGGTGGCGCGATTTTCCCACAATTCGTCAAGCACCGCCTTTTGTGCACTGGCCATCCGTTTGATGAGGGCATCGCGCGTTTCCCCGCGTGAGAAGCCATACGTTTCTGGCAACAGCGCGCCCTCTCGCGGCTCCATCGTGATCTCACCGGTGAGCACACTGTCGGCTTCAATGGCCGCAACGATCTGCTTCGTTGTGCGCCCCTCAGCAAAGGTTAGAAAATGAAGGATAGAACTGCCATCCACGAGAATGTCGATTACCTCCAGCACGGTAACGCGGGGCAAACCGATATTCACCAGCCTTTAGCGTAGCACCCGCCTGGCGCCAGCGCACAGCAGCGTTAAAAAGCTCCGCATGACGAATAATGTCATTTTCGGCGAGTATCGCGCCAATCTGATTGACGCCCATACCGGGCTCTAACAGCACGACGGTTTCAGCCGCCAGCGGCCCCGGTCGATGAACTTCTTTATAAGCAAGATAACCGCCGATCCCGGCCGCCGCCGCCGCAAGGAAAAGTAACGTCAGAAAGAAAAGAATTATCCCTTGAACAACGCCGCCGCGTTGGTGCGCGCGCCGCGACCGTGAGACCGGCGACAAACCTTGATCGACCTGCTTGGCATCATGACCTTGGCTCCCTCTGCGGGGCGTATTTTCGAGCCTGCCCATTCATCATCCTAAGTCTAACGGCGCTGTCCGCGCCCACAATGAATTCGTGGACGGTACGGTACCGATATTTTTTCCCCATGTCTTTGATAAAAATCTCAGGGCTGGGGAGGACGCCCTCCTCCCAATAGAGCGGGGCTTGTGGGGGACGCACACGGCCTTTACCCTGCGCCCATGACGCAAAAGCCTTTTGATAGCGCCCCGATCACCATCCGCGCCACACGCCAGCCAGGCGACTTTGGCCTCGTCATCTGGTTACATGGGGTAGGCTACGCCAAGGGCGTGGGTGGCCATGATGCCAGTGGCTTCGAGGGCTATGTGGCCCAAACGGTCGCGGACTTCGCAATGAACCAAGACGCGCAGGGCACGCTTTTTTTTGCCGAAAAACGTGGGGCCGGCGGCGCTGTGGAAACGGTTGGCTGCGCCGCTATCATTCAGCGCCATGGCGGATCAAAACCGCGCGGTCAGATCCGGTGGGTGATCACGCTGGAGGATGTCCGCGGTCAGGGCGTGGGCGGACGGTTAATTGACGCCTGCATGGAAGAGGCAAGGCGGGCCCGATATCACGATGTTTTTCTTGAAACAACGAGCGGGCTGGACGCCTCCATGGCAATCTATCGCAAACTCGGTTTTGAAGTCCTCAGCGAGGAACGACGCCAACTGTGGAATGGTCAGTATCAGGACCTGATTGAAATGCTTGTCGTATTAAACAGTGATGACGCCTGAAAAGGCGTGATGCGCAAACCGTTTCGCGATTTGCGCATCACACAAGTGTTCATCAGTGTGGTCGTATCTAGAATTTCAGGCGTACGGTTACGCCAAAGGTACGCGGCTGGTTGGTTCTAAACCCAAGACGTGCACGCCCACCGCGCTCACGGTCAAAAGACAGGAGCGCGTTCTCGTCCGTGACATTATTGATGTAAGCGACCACTTCCACATTGTCGTAGTAAATCCCGGCATTAAGATTGACGATCTGATAAGACGGCAGTTCCAGATCAAGACTGGTGACATCTTCGCCGCTGGCACCGCCAAACGGCAGGCCGGAAACAAAATCACCGGCGCCCGGAACCTGATCACCCGGCTGCGTGAAGCGTGACCCCACATGCTGCGCCGACGCAGCAATAAAGCCTTCGGCGCTCACATCCCCAAACTGCAATGGAAACGTATGCTGAATACTGGCGGAGAGTTGTAATTCCGGCACCGAGGCAAGACGGTTCCCGTCCTGAACACCGCCGAGCACATTGCCATTGCCGTCAAGCACGGTGGAGTCAAATTCAGATTCGATCCAGCTACCCGAGAAAGAGACATCAAGACCAGTTAGGAGCTCAGCGCCCAATTCCCATTCAAGGCCAAGGGTGTGCGCGTCTGGCACGTTGAACGAAATCCGCGAGGAGCACGAACCCGCATCAAGCGTAACCTGCAAGTTTGAAATATCAGAGTAAAACGCCGCTGCGTTGAACGTCACGCCGCTGGTTTTGACTTTGACACCCGCTTCGTAATTCCAAAGCGTTTCATCGTCATAGTCCTGAAAATTACCAAAAATCGCCTCGTCTTCCGCCGTGCAGAGCGCCACATTGAGCGGATCGTTTACACCGCCAAGCCGGAAACCTTGGGAAGCCTGGGCATTCACGGTCACCGCATCGCTTAGATCATAAGCAAGCAGGAAACGCGGCGTGAAGCCGTTTGACTCGGTAGTGTCGAGGGTGCCGCTATCACCAGCGGCAAAGAGCCCGCCGGTTGTGATCGTGCGCACTTCCTCAAAGTCGTAGTACCGTCCGCCCGCAGTGAAATGAAACCGGTCAGTAATGTCGTATGTGAACTCGCCGAAAAAGGCGAACTGTTGCAAATCGTAAGGCAGGTCTGAGTTGAACGGTGAATCGGCATCAAAGCCATTCGCCACAGCCGCCGATGTCCCATCGCCCAATGTTGCATCGGTAAACGCGTCATAGCCCGGCGTCGGCAGGCGCTGGCGATAAAACCGGTTTATGTCGGTAAAGAAGAATCCGACAAGCCAATCGAGCCGGTCATCACCGGAATTGGCAAGGCGTAATTCCTGCGTCCACTGACGAACGTCCGTGGTATCGCGAAGGTTGGATGGCAACAACACCGCCGGATCTGGGAAACCAAGATCAACCGAGACCGACCCTGTGAGCGCACTGGCGTCCCGACTGACAAGAATTTCACGCTCGGTGAAGGTTGTTACTGACGTTGCGGTTACGCCGCCAAGCTCGGCCTCTATTTTGTTATCAACGATAAACGTATCGTCGGTGAATTCTTCGTCAAGACGCAGAAACTGCCCCCGCTCAAGAAATGTGACGGGCGCCCGCGTGGTGGTGAACGGATTGGCAAAGAGATTGAAGACTTCCTGACGGTTGAAGCCATCGGTCTCAATCGCCTGCCAGACGATGCGCGGCGTAATGGAGAGATTTTCAAACGGCTCCCAACGCAGGGCAAGACGCGTACCGTAGCGCACACCGCTATTAACGTTTTCCGTCTCTGACACACCAAGCGGATCGGATGCATCATCCATCAGGGCATCAATAAAACCGCCGAACCGCTGATAGGTCCCGACGAGGCGCAGCGCCAGTTGATCCCCCAACGGAACATTGACGACCCCTTTGCCGTGACCACCACTGCCGCCACCATCGATAAAGTTGAAATTGCCTTCAAAAAGACCTGTCGATTCGCCCAGCACCGGCTGATTTGTAATGTAGCGGATGGTCCCGCCAATGGAGCCTGACCCGAATAGCGTGCCTTGTGGACCGCGCAGGGTCTCAACCCGAGCGAGATCAAATAGGTCAAGATCAGGCGTAAAGAGCGACAACGAAATGACACTCTCATCGAGATAGACACCCACCTGTTCTTTCACGCCCGGCTGGTCACGCACAATCTGCCCGGCGGAAACACCGCGGATGGCAACCTGGCTTTGGCCAGGACCCAAATTCTGTATCGTCAGACCCGCCACATTACGGGCGATATCCTCAAGGTTTTGCGAGCCGGTACGCTGGATATCTTCCTGGGTCTGCGCATTGATAGAAAAAGGCACATCCTGCAGCGTTTGCTCGCGCTTGGTTGCCGTGACGATAATATCGTCATCCTCAATCTCCTGGGCGAGGGCCGCGCCCATGGGCGAGAGCGAAAGGACTAGCGCGGCGCTACACACACCTGATCGTAAACGGGCGTACAAAAATTTCATGGGGCTCTCCTCATCTATAAGGGCTTTGCGTTACCCCGGTATGGACCCAGTGTGGGTGAGTTCTTGTTTTGCGGCAACTCATTGAGATGAGCGTTCGGCAATGTGGCCGCCTACGGGGGTCTCGTTCAGCAGCGTATTTATGCTGTTAAAACGAGCAAGTACGGGGGCAAAGTGCGCCGTTAACCGGGCGAGAAAACGTGTGCCACGCACGGGGTAACACTGAGCGATGAAAATTTATTCAATAAAAACAATCGAATAGCCTGGCCATGAAGACCGCCAAGCTATGGGCAACACCGGGTGTGTCCGGGATAGCCAGGCAAAGACAAGTACTATAGTGCGCACCAGCGTCTTAGCCCCGCCCGCCCGTCTGGGGTCTCCTTTGTTTCGGGCAAATGTTGCCGTTTACCAACACTCGCCGGGTGCACAAGGCAAAAGCAATCAGGCAACTCGCTGCATGATCAGGGACGCGTTCGTGCCGCCAAAGCCAAACGAGTTGGTCAAAATCGCATTGACGTCTTTTTTCACGGGCTCGTGGGCGGCGAGATTGATGGGCGTTTCCACGCTCGGTCGCTCAAGATTAAGCGTGGGCGGACAGATATTGTCGCGCATGGCGAGGATACAGAATACTGCCTCCACCGCACCAGCCGCGCCGAGCAGATGACCGATGGCGGATTTTGTTGAGGACATAACCAATTGATCTGAACACCCCTCAAATAGTCGCTCCACCGCACCGAGTTCAATTTCATCACCCAGCGGGGTGGATGTGCCGTGGGCATTCACATAATCGATATCTGCCGAGGTTAGGCCCGCGCGCTTAAGGGCCATCTTCATGGCTCTATAGGCACCATCGCCATCTTCCGCAGGGGCAGTCACGTGGTAGGCATCACCGGATAGTCCGTACCCTGTTACTTCAGCGTAAATCTTTGCGCCACGCGCCTTGGCATGCTCGAGGCTTTCGAGAATGAGCATGCCTGCGCCCTCTCCCATAAGGAAACCGTCACGGTCCTGATCATAGGGGCGGGAGGCTTTTTCGGGGGTGTCATTAAATTTTGTGGTGAGCGCCTTGCATGCGGTAAACCCGCCGATACCGATTGGGCAAATGGCAGATTCTGCGCCGCCTGCCACCATGACATCAGCATCGCCGAGCATAATGAGACGTGCAGCATCGCCGATGGCATGGGCACCGGACGAACAGGCCGTGACCACCGCATGGTTAGGACCGCGCAGCCCATTACGAATGGAAATCTGACCGGAGATTAGATTGATCAGGCTGCCAGAAATAAAGAATGGCGATACCCGGCGGGGGCTGTTGTTATGGAGAAGAAGCGCGTTTTTCTCGATCCCGCCAAGCCCACCTATACCGGCACCGCATAGAACGCCCGTTCGCTCCTGCGCTGCACGGGTCGACAGATCAATGCCAGAGTCCTTAATGGCCTGATCAGCCGCCGCGATGCCGTAAACAATAAAATCGTCAATGCGGCGCTGATCACGCGCATCCACGTAATCGTCTGGGTTGAAGGCATCGTCGCCCGCCGCCGCACCGCCGCCATTTCCATCGGCACGCGGCACTTCCGCTGCGATCTTGCAGGGCAATTCCGATGTATCAAATTTCGCGATCTTGCCCGCCCCGCTCTGCCCGGCGAGGAGCCGCCGCCACGTGGCATCAACGCCGTCAGCCAAGGGTGAGACAAGGCCCAGTCCGGTAACAACAACCCGTTTTAATTCCATGCCGGTTTCACTCTTCTTCTATCGGCCCCCAAGGCACCTATTTGTTCCTACGCCGAAAATCGATCCGCATCAAAGCATGGCCGCGACTTCAATCGCCAGCAACCGTCGGCAATCATCTGGCAAACGAAAATGCAGCGGGAAGCAGGCTCGCCAAAACCAAAAAAAGGACCACAAACCCCGTTGTGAGGTCACATGGCCCTTTTCGATTGTACAAGCATCTGGCGCGCTGAATGACCCCTTTGGGCATCTTGTCTGCGCGCAACGGCCTATTTTTTCTGTTGCTCGATAAAAGTGATCGCGTCGCCCACCGTCTGGATTGTTTCGGCGGCGTCGTCAGGGATTTCCACCTCGAATTCTTCTTCAAAGGCCATCACAAGCTCAACAATGTCGAGACTGTCAGCGCCGAGATCGTCTATAAAGCTCGCTTTGGGTTCGACCTTGGCTGCCTCCACATCAAGATGCTCGACAACGATTTTTTTTACTTTTTCCGCAAGATCAGACATTCAAAGCTCCTTTATGGAATATCGGTTCCGGTAAAGACCGGCGTACCGGCTTCCGATCGGTATCTAGCGCGAAAGCGCAGAAATTCAAGTGTTTCAAGGGGTTGGCAGAGCGGTTCGGGCGCTCGCGACAGCTGGCATCCGGATTTAATCTGATCAACCCAATAGGTGCGCGGCATAAGGCAAATTGACAGCGCTGGCAACCAAATGGGTCAGGAGGATTTGCCGACACGGGCCACATGGGCCGTGGCGAAAAAAAGCACCAGATTGATCAGTTGCGACAGCCCAGCCTCCGCAAGCAGCATCCCGGCCAGCGCGGCTTCACTGGCATTGACGAGCGGCGCAAGGGAAAGCGCAGCACCCAAGAAGACAAGATCCTGATTGGGAATAAACGGAATACGGCTGAGCACGAGTTGCAGGGCAAGAAACATCAACCACGCCGACAAAGGCGCACCGGGCAATGCCGCCGCATACATCGCCGCGTGCAAAACGACGATCAGGACCGTGCGGGCCCCGTGAATGGCAAAAACAGACCGTAGTTTTTCAGGCCCCAGCGCAATGAGGCGCCCTCGCAGGTTGATAACCGTAACGGAAAGAACCAGCGATGACGTGAACGCCAGTACGAATAAAATACCGCCGCCGCCGGGCAAAGCGGCGAGGCCAGCGCCAAGTTTTCCCGCCCAAAAAAGACCGACAATCATAAAGACCGTGGCAAGGTTCGAGGCGAGCGCGGAAAGAAGATTATTATCCTTCACCCCCACCACAACCGCTTTATCGTCCAGGGGGAGTTTGCGCCGCGCCCAGAGGGTCAAAAACCCCTCCCCCGAATAGCCCATGACTGCAAAATTATAGACCCGCTTACGCAAGAACGCTGGCCAGTGTTTGCCGAGTGGCACCTCCCAGATCATTTGATAGATCAAAAGCTCCGACAGCGGCAGCGCCAGAAAACGCAGCGCAAAAAACACATAGAACCAGACAGAGACTGGTAGATTGGTCATCACATCCGCCCAGCCCACCTGCGCGAACCGCACAACCAAATAGATCAGTACACAGACCAGCAAAAGATACTGAGCAACGCTAAGAGCGCGCGCCACCATGGGATTGGCCCGCGCGTGTTTTTGCCATGCCATAAACTGATCGAAATGTGTCCGGTTGATCATGGAGTGTCCAACGCCGAAGCCCTTTTCTTTCGTGCAATGATGTGTAGGCCTCTCTATGCTTTTTTGCCAATGTCGCCAGCGTGGTTTTTGTGCGCGCGAGGGAAGCGTTGCAAGAAAAAGACCCCCACACAGGAGCTTAGACAAAGCTTCCTCGGCAACCAAAAAGCGCGGCAATGGTCGAGGCCAATGTTGCGATCTTATTCATCCCTACCGTGTTGTGAAGGAAACCGCCCTGAATAAGAGCGAGCGGAACACCAACAAAACCAATCAGCCGCATAAGGGAAAGCAACGCATCCGGTATGCCAATCAGTACCGCAAGCTGAATGATTTGCCACACACTATGAAAGAGAAGAATGCGGCGAACCGCCGGGCCCTCCAATCTGATTCACCGTCACCCCTCAGCACTGACCACGATGACCGCCGCCATCGCAAATCCGCCCGCCATTAAAAACCAATCGGTATACTGACAGCGCAGATACCATAGGACGGTGCAAAGGCCGAAAGCGGCACATTCAAACACGCCGCACCGATCAAAAGCATGGCCATAATATTGGCGGTGAAAGAAGAAAGGAAATTCACACCCTTAACCGGCGAGGCCGCTGCGCCCAATGACAGGCCCAGTGACAGGCCCAGTGCGCGCTAGGCATAGAGCGTCAAGAATGCCTCGCCGGAATAGCTGAAGACTGAAAAATTGTAAGCGCGCTTGCGCAAGAACACCGGCAATAGATGTGAATACCCGCGACGGCCCGCGCGAACCGGCGCTAGATCATGGCCATGCCGCCATTCACATGCAGGGTTTGACCGGTCACGTAAGCCCCGGCGTCACTGGCCAGATAAACAGCAGCCGCCGCAATATCGTCGGGCGTACCCATCTTACCAGCGGGTATTTTCGTGAAGATCGCGTTTTTTTGATCATCGGTCAGGGCGTCAGTCATGGCGGTTTCGATAAAGCCCGGCGCGATGCAGTTGACCGTCACGTTCCGGCTTGCCACTTCCTGGGCCAGCGATTTTGAAAACCCAATCATGCCGGCTTTGGAGGCTGCATAGTTGGCTTGGCCCGCATTGCCGGTGACGCCAACCACCGAGGTAATGCCGATAATCCGGCCATGGCGCTGTTTCGTCATACCACGCAGCGATGCCCGCGCGAGCCGGTAGTATGCGGTGAGATTAATCTTGATCACCTCATCCCACGCCTCAGGTTTTAACATCAACAACAGGGTGTCGCGGGTGACACCTGCGTTGGCCACCAGAATATCGATACCGCCCATGGCCTCACTTGCCGTTTTTGGGAGAGCATCAACGGCCTCAAGATCAGACAGGTTACAGGGCGCCACATGGGCGCGCGCGCCAAGCGTTTCGGCTAGCGCCCTTAGGTTTTCCTCGCGCGTGCCTGACAAGGTGACCACTGCACCGCGCGCATGAAGGTGCGCGGCAATGGCGCCGCCGATGCCGCCCGTGGCACCGGTGATGAGCGCGCGTTTTCCGTCGAGGTCGAACATGGGTTATCCTTTATTGTTTCAGAGACGATCACTGCGCCGCTGGTATCAGGCGAGCGCCTCTAACTCTTCCGGTGTTGCCACGGACCGGGCGGTTACATCTTTTTCGATCCGGCGCACAAGGCCGCTAAGCACTTTGCCCGCGCCCAGTTCAACAAAGTCGGTGACGCCATCATTGACCATGGCGTGAACGCTCTGTGTCCACCGCACACGGCCGGTAACTTGTTTGACCAGCAGATCTCGAATGGCGATGGGATCGCTCACCGCCTCGGCGGTCACATTGGCAACGAGCGGGACCGCAGGCTCCTGAATATCCGCATCAGCCAGTGCCTCGGCCATGCGCTCGGCGGCCGGTTGCATTAAAGACGAGTGAAACGGCGCGGAGACAGGCAATTTTTTAGCAAGCTTGATCCCGAGACTTTTGGCATTCGCGCAAATGGTTTCAATTTTTGTTTCATCGCCGGAAATGACCACCTGGCCCGGGGCGTTATCATTGGCGATTTCGCAAATGCCCTCCCCGTGTGTTTGCGCAATCGCGGCCTGCGCCCCGTCAAGATCAACGCCGATCAGGGCCGCCATGGCGCCGACGCCCACCGGTACAGCGGCCTGCATCGCCTCGCCGCGAATGCGCAAGAGCCGCGCCGTATCGGCCAGCGACAGACTGCCCGCCGCGCATAGCGCGGCATACTCACCCAAAGAATGACCCGCCACACAGCGTGCATCGGCAATCTTTAACCCCACTTCGTTTTCAAGGACCTGCACCACCGCCATGGACATGGCCATGAGCGCAGGCTGCGTATTTGCCGTCAGTGTCAATGTCTCGGCTGGTCCTTCAAAGATGAGCGCCGACAGCTTTTCCTTCAGCGCCTCGTCGACCTCCTCAAAAACCTCGCGGGCGACGGCAAACGCATCGTAAAGATCACGCCCCATGCCAACGGCCTGGCTACCTTGTCCGGGAAAGATATATGCGCGCATGGGAAACTCACGAGGGTTAGGGTTGCGGGTCTTCTCGTGCCCCGGCTTACCCATCCCGCCTTAGAATGGCAATCGGCCCCTTTTCCTCACGCCGTCGATCAAAACGCCGGTTGCAATTGGTGAGGTTGGCAGCTATCACCCTCGCCTCACGAACGATGGTCGGTGACGGTTGCAAATGGCGCTCAGTCTTTGCAACCCGCGCGGGATGGTCCCGCCGTTCACTGAACCGCAGGTCAGAACCGGCCCCAGCCGCCGTGTTCCGGTCTCCATCGTCCCAACAGGAGCTGGCACACCCATGCCATTATACGAGCACGTCTTTATTGCACGTCAGGATATTTCCCCCGCGCAAATGGAAGGCCTTACCGAAACCCTTTCTGAGATTGTCACCAGCAATGGTGGTAAAATCGCCAAAACCGAATATTGGGGTTTGCGCAATCTGCAGTACAAGATCCGCAAAAACCGCAAAGGTCATTACGGTCTCCTCAACATCGATGCACCCGCCGAGGCCATCCACGAATTGGAACGCCAAGAGCGGATCAATGAAGATATCATCCGCATCTTGACCATCCGCGTTGAGGAGCACGACTCCGAACAATCACCGATCATGAGCCGAGGCGGTGGCCGCGACCGGGGCGGGCGTGGTGATCGCGGTGACAGAGGTGACCGTGGCGGTAATCGCGGTGATCGCGGCGATCGCGGCGATCGCGGCGACCGAAACTAGGCCAAGAAGAGCGAAGGAACAGACCAATGGCAAAACCTTTTTTCCGTCGGCGCAAGACCTGCCCGTTCTCTGGCGATAATGCACCGAAGATTGACTATAAAGATGTGCGGCTGCTGCAGCGCTATGTCTCCGAACGTGGCAAGATTGTACCCTCACGCATCTCCGCCGTTTCCAACAAGAAGCAACGCGAACTTGCCCGCGCCATCAAACGCGCCCGCATCCTCGCGCTTCTGCCTTACGTGGGAGAATAATCACCATGGAACTCATCCTACTGGAACGCGTGGAAAACCTTGGGCAGATCGGCGACGTTGTCACCGTCAAGCCAGGCTTTGCCCGCAACTATCTGTTGCCGCAGAAAAAAGCCCTGCGCGCCAACGAAACCAACAAGAAGATCTTTGAGGCGCAGCGCGCAGACCTCGAAGCACGTAACCTTGAACGTAAAAAAGAAGCCGAGGCCGTGGCCGCGAAAGTGGACGGCAGCAGCTTTGTTGTGATCCGGCAAGCCTCTGCCATGGGCCTTCTCTATGGCTCGGTTTCCACGCGCGATATTGCCGAAGCCGCAACCGGCGACGGTATCGCCATCGACCGCGGTCAGGTGCGTCTCGACAAGCCATTGAAAACACTTGGCCTTATTCCGGTACGCATCCGCCTTCACCCGGAAGTGGACGCAACGATCACCATCAATGTGGCCCGCTCCGAAGAAGAAGCTGAACGCCAGGCCGCCGGTGAAGATGTGCTCGCGCGCGATAACGATCGTTTCAATGATGACGATGAGAGTGATGCGGAGTTTTTTGACCCGGCCTCCGGTGAGGCCGTCGCCGAAGATGCTGAAGCTGCTGCGCACGGTGATACACCAGCGACAGAAGAAACACCCGCCAGCTAAACGCGTTTCATCTTTGACACTTTATCGGGCCAGCACTCATGAGTGCTGGCCTTTTTTGTGCTCCGTACCCTGCTTATTCCGCAATAACCCAATCAATTGGTATGGGTCTTAATTTTCCCCAACGATCAAAATTCCCTTTTCGGTGCGTGCTTTTTTTCGTACCGTTCCCCCATGGCTGATGGAACACCCCCTTCTTTTTCAAATGATGCAAATCCTTCTGGTGCGCCTGCTAACGAGCCCGCGCCCAGGAGTAGCGCAACCGATCCCGCACAAAAGCTGCCGATCAGCCTAGAGGCTGAACAGGCGGTGCTGGGCGCAATCCTTTATGACAATGAGATATTCTTTCGGGTGTCCGCTTATCTAAAGCCTGATCACTTTTACGACCCCGTGCATCAATTGATCTATGATGCTTGCGGTCAGCTGATCAATTCATCGCGTCTTGCTTCGCCGCTTGTGGTGGATACTTTCCTGCAGGATGAGGCAGGCTTTCAAGAAACAGGCGGGCGCAAATATCTGGAGCAGTTGGCGGGTAGCTTCCCATCTGTTGCCAGCGCCGGGGACTATGCGCGAATTGTCTTCGATATGTCCGTTTGTCGGGGTTTGATCCGTATCGGGACGGCTATGGCGGATCGCGCGCGGCAATCTACGATTGATGATCAGCCGTCGGAACAGCTCGATGCCGCTGAGCAGGAACTATATCGCCTTGCCGAGACCGGTAAATTCGGCGGCGGGTTCGTCTCCTTTCGGTCCGCGATCACCGAGGCAATTAATCTCGCCGACGCAGCCGTTAAACGCGATGGCAAGATGGCCGGCGTTGGCAGTGGCCTGATCGACCTTGATAAAAAACTGGGCGGCTTGCATCCGTCCGACCTGATTATCCTCGCTGCGCGTCCTTCCATGGGTAAAACAGCGCTCGCGGCAAATATTGGCATCAATGCCGCCCGTGCCCATAAGACCGAGCGGCAGGAAGACGGCACGATGAAAACCGTAAACGGCGCCGTCGTCGGTTTTTTCTCCCTTGAAATGGCCGCTGAACAGATCGCCACACGGATCATTTCCGAATTCTCCCGTGTCCCCTCGGAACGCATCCGCCGCGGGGACGTGGACCATGAAGAATTTGGGCGCATCTATGACGCCGCCCGTGAGCTTGAAGGCCTGCCCTTTTACATAGACGACACCGGCGGCATCTCCATCGCGCAGGTTGCTGCGCGCGCGCGGCGCCTGAAGCGTCAGCACGGCCTCGATATGCTGATCATCGACTATCTGCAGCTTCTGACCGGCACCGGCAAACGCAACGATAACCGGGTTCAGGAAATCACAGAGATCAGTATGGGTCTGAAAACGCTCGCCAAAGAGCTCAACATCCCAGTTGTCGCGCTCTCGCAGCTTTCACGACAGGTTGAATCGCGTGAGGACAAACGCCCGCAACTGTCAGACCTTCGAGAGTCGGGCTCCATCGAACAGGATGCCGACGTTGTGATGTTTCTGTTCCGCGAAGAATACTACCACAGCCGTGCCATGCCTGGCGATGAGAACAGCCCCGAATTCCAGATCTGGCAAGATCGCAATCGCGACCTCCAGAATGTGGCCGAACTGATCATCGGCAAACAACGCCACGGGCCCATCGGTACCGTAAAACTGCACTTTGAAAGTGAGTTTACGAAATTCTCAAACCTCGCCAAGCAGGACCTCGATGAATATGGCAACCCGTCTTACGAGGGGTAACGCGGCGTGTGAAAGTGTGGGTACGACCTAAAGGCTTCGCAAAGAAATAGTGCTGTGGCTTGAAAAGTACGCACAATCATCGGGGTACGGCCCTCCCCCGCCTGCGGGGGAGCAAAAATCTCAAATGCTTATACCTTCCGATACCGACAATGATAACGATCTCGATATGGAGGATATTGAAACAACGTCCAAATCTGCGCTTACGCTTGTCCCTGAATACCAATAATGTTCAACGCCTTTGCTGTGTGCAGCTAGCCGATTAGTGCCAACCACTGCGTCTCATCCATCACCGTCACACCAAGATCAGCCGCTTTTTTAGCTTTAGACCCCGCCCCTGGCCCAGCGACGAGGATGTCCGTCTTCCCTGATACCGACCCTGATACCTTGGCCCCCAGCGCCTGCGCCTGCGCTTTGGCTTCGTCGCGGGTCATGGTGTCCAGTGTGCCGGTAAAGACGACTGTTTTGCCGGCAATGGCACTATCAGCGCGCCCTGCGACCGCCGCCGCCTGAGGGGTCACTTCATCCAGTAACCGCGCGACGGCTTGCCGGTTATGGCCCTCACGGAAGAAATCGATGACGCCTTTCGCAACGAGGTCACCCACGCCGTCGATATCGATCATCTGTTGATATGCCGGGCTTTCATTGTCCTGAGCAGCGGTGGCAGCCGCTTCAAAAGCATCAAAGGTCCCATAGTGTTGCGCAAAAAGACGGGCATTTGTCTCCCCAATATGTCGAATGCCAAGCGCATTGATCAATCGATCCAAGGGCGGTGACCGACGCGCCTCAATCGCCGCAAAAAGATTGTCGATTGATTTCTGATTAGTCGGCTGCGCCTTGCCGTCTTTCAGATGGCGCTCTCCATTTTTCATTTTATATGTATAAAGATCGATTTCATCGTCTTCTTGTCGTTTTTGCAACGTGAAGATATCGGCAGGTTCGCGAACAAATTCCCGTGCAAAAAAATCTTCGATTTGTTTGGTACCAAGCCCATCAATGTCCAGTGCTTTGCGAGACACAAAATGCTTCAACCGTTCGGCAGCCTGCGCATCGCAGGTGAGCCCACCGGTACACCGGCGCACCACATCAACCTCACCTTTGGCATTCTCTTCGCGCACGGCGGCACTCCCGCAGACGGGGCATGTTTGTGGAAAAAAATACCGTTTTGCGCCTTTCTTCCGCTCTTGCGTCACCACACGAACAATCTGGGGGATCACATCGCCCGCGCGTTGTACGACCACATGGTCACCGACCCGCACATCTTTACGCTCAATCTCATCCTGATTGTGGAGGGTTGCATTTGAGACAACAACGCCGCCAACGGTCACGGGTCTCAGTCGCGCAACGGGGGTCAAGGCGCCCGTGCGGCCCACCTGAATATCAATCTCCTCCAAGACGGTTATCGCCTGTTCCGCGAGAAATTTATGTGCGATAGCCCAACGTGGTGCGCGGCTCACAAAGCCAAGGCGCCCCTGATAATCCAGCCGATCGACTTTGTAGACAACACCATCGATATCATAGCCAAGGCTGGCTCGATTTTTATCAATGTACTGATAATGGTCAATCAAAGCCGAAGCGGTTTCAAACCGTTTGGTCAGTGGATTGGTAGCAAAACCCCACGCAGCCAGCTGTTTGATTGCTTCATATTGAGTTGGCGCAATGGGCGCACTCATTTCCCCCCAGCTATAGGCGAAGAATTTTAGC
Organism: Pseudomonadota bacterium; assembly: GCA_039819545.1. GTDB lineage: Bacteria > Pseudomonadota > Alphaproteobacteria > Caulobacterales > Parvularculaceae > CALLPQ01. The sequence continues at coordinate 234,569 of JBCBRS010000002.1, forward strand.
GGACGACGCGCCGTAATCGCGCTGTCAAGCTGGCGGAGCGACCCCGCCGCTGCGTTTCGTGGATTTGCGAAGAGGTCCTTGCCGGGCTCTTCATCCGCGCGGCGTGTGTTGACAGCTTCAAAGTCCGTATGGGACATATAAACTTCGCCGCGTACTTCCAAAATTTCCGGCGCGTCTTTTATCTGGCGGGGGATGGAGGAGATGGTGAGGAGGTTGCCCGTCACGTTCTCCCCCACCTGCCCATCGCCGCGCGTGGCGCCAACCACGAGAACCCCGTTTTCATAACGAAGATTGGCCGACAACCCGTCAATCTTCGGTTCAGCGGTAAACGCCAGCGGATCGCTCTCTTCCAATTTCAAAAATCGACGGACGCGGGCCACGAAGTCCTGCACATCGCCTTCATCAAAGGCGTTATCCAATGACAACATGGGCGCCGCATGGGTGACTTTTTCAAAGCGGGTTGATGGGGGTGCACCAACCCGTTTTGAGGGGCTGTCGTCACGCACGAGCTTTGGAAAGCGCTCTTCGATCAACAAATTGCGACGACGCAGGGCGTCGTAGTCCGCGTCAATCATGACGGGCGTATCATCGCCGTGATAGGCCTTATCTGCCTGCGCTATTGTCTCGGCAAGGCGGGCGAGTTCAGCCTTCGCCTGATCTTCCGTTAACTGATCAACGGGATGTATCGTTGTTGTGGAGGCTGTCATGAAGGCCTGGGCTCCAGTATTGAAAAAGAGTTTTATCGGTCAGGACGCTTTTTTGCGCGCTGACTTCCCGGGCGTGCCTGTTTTGGTGGTCGTCTTTTTGGCGCGCGCAATTGTGCGCGTGGCGGGATTTTCTTTCCCGGATGCATCAGGGGCCAACAATTGTTGGGCGGCATCGCGCGCTGCATCGGTTATCTTTGCCCCGGCCAGCATACGCGCAATTTCCTCAACCCGTTCGTCATCATCAAGCGGCATCACGCGGGTGAGCGTCGCCGTATCGGTTTGTTCTTTCGCGACGTTCCAGTGAATTTGCGCCCGGGCTGCAACCTGCGGTGAATGGGTGACCACCAGCACCTGCGCATCGCGAGCAAGACGCGCCAAACGCTCGCCCACCGCATCGGCTACGGCGCCGCCAACGCCCGCGTCAACCTCATCAAAGATTATCACGGTACGGTGTTCTTTACTGGCGATAGCCGCCTTCATGGCAAGCACAAAACGCGATAACTCGCCGCCGGACGCGATGGTCTTCAGTGGCCCCTTAGGCGCCCCGGGATTGGTGGCAACCATAAATTCAACCTGATCAATCCCGGTTTCCATGGGCGCGCCCGCGTCACTGACGATGTCGGTGGAAAAAACGGCCCGACCCAGCTTGAGAGGCGCCAATTCACTCATCACCGCCTTATCGAGGATGGCCGCAATCTTGTGTCGGTTTTGCGAGAGTTTGTGGGCGGCGCGATCATAGTCTGTTTTCGCGGTTTTCACTGTCGCTTCCAAGGCACCAAAGGCGACCTCATCATTCTCCAGGAGATCAAGGCTTTCGCGTGAGCGGGCAAAAAAGCCGGGTAACGCTTCTGGCGCGACGCCATGTTTGCGAGCGGCAGCGCGCAAGGCAAAAAGCCGCTCCTCAACCCTGTCCATCGCTTGAGGATCGGGGTCGATGGCTTCCGCTAAATCCTGCACCAGGCCGCGCGCCTCCATCACTTCGCTCAGCGCGCTCTCCAACCGGCTTGCGGCAGCGGAAAAATCTATCGTGGGCTGATCGTCCGTATGCCCCTCTCCAGTATAGGGTGCCGCAGTCTTGATTTGGCGATTGGCGGCGGTTTCAAGGTGCCGCGAGGCTCTGGCGAGCTTTTCCTCCAGCCCATCATCGTCAACGGCGTCGCGGGCAGCCCGCACATCATCAAGCATTTTTTCTGTTGCCATCAGACGCGTGCGCGCGCCAACCAACTCCGCCTCCTCTCCCTCCACCGGGGCAAGATCGGTCAATTCACCAACCACATGGCGCAGATAATCTGCTTCGCGCAAAGCGCGGTCGCGGTCGCGTTGCTTTTCCTCCAACGCGGCCACCGCCGACCGCCATTGTGTCCATGCGGACTTTACCGATGCAACCTGCTTTTCGTGGCCGCCAAAGTCATCGAGAAGATCGCGGTGCGTGGCAGCGGTTAGAAATCCGCGTCCATCATGCTGGCCATGAATTTCCAGAAGCGCCTCACCAATGGTACGCAACATGGTGATGGAAACCGGCTGGTCGTTGATATAGCCGCGCCCGCGCCCATCTTTGCCTTGGACGCGGCGTAGGATCACCTGATCATCTGCACGATCGAGACCGTTCTCGGTCAAGACTGACCACACGGGATGATCCGCCCCCGGTTCAAATGCCACGGTCACAACCCCCTGGGCTGCGCCCTCGCGCACCGCCGTCCGGCTCGCCCGCCCGCCACAGGCGAGCCCCAGCGCATCAAGCAGAATCGATTTACCGGCGCCCGTCTCCCCGGTCAGCGCCGTTAGCCCCTCCCCCATTGAGAGGGAAAGCTGATCAATCAAGACGATATCCTGAATATGCAAAGCCGTGAGCATCGTATCCCTTACCGCCGAATCATCGCCGCAGCGAATCGCCTGAGCACCAAATTAAGGGAGAATACCCGCTATTTCAAAAGGCAATGATGACAGGAAGTCTTGATGAAAAAACCCGCCTTGGCACGTCATAAAAAAAACCGGCACACCTGGTGCGCCGGTTTGATCACTCGGATTTTCAGCTGCGTTCAGTATCGCCCGGACAAAATGGTCCAGGTCGGACGACCAGACGCGCCTAGCGTTTCGAGAACTGGAAGGACCGTCGGGCTTTCGCCTTCCCGTATTTCTTCCGCTCGACCACCCGGCTGTCGCGGGTCAGGAAGCCGCCTTTTTTAAGAACGGGGCGCAAGCCCGGCTCGTAATAGGTTAGCGCCTTGGAGATGCCGTGGCGCACCGCACCGGCCTGACCGGAGGGGCCCGACCCCGATACCGTGCAAACCACATCAAACTGGCCATCACGCTCGGCGGCAACCAGGGGCTGCTTGATGATCATCTGCAGAACGGGGCGGCCGAAATATTCTGCCTGGTCTTTCTTGTTCACGGTGATTTTGCCAGACCCTGGCTTAATCCACACGCGGGCAACGGCGCGTTTGCGCTTACCCGTAGCATAGGAACGCCCCTGCTCATCGATTTTGGGTTCGGGAAGTTCCGCGGGCTCGTCCGGCGTTACGGCGGTCACGTCCATGCCGCCTTCTTCAGCGACGGATTTCAGATCTTCGAGGGATGAAGCGCTCATGGATTAATCTTCCCGTTTGTTTTTTGAATTCATGCCGGCAATGTCCAGAATTTCTGGCGATTGCGCTTCGTGCGGATGCTGCGCTCCAGCGTAAACACGCAGATTGGTCATCTGACCGCGTGCCAGGGAGGAATCCTTTGGCATCATGCGTTCCACCGCCTTCATCACCACCCGTTCAGGATGGTTGCCGCCCAGGATTTTCTCCATGGTCCGCTCTTTAATCCCGCCGGGATAGCCGGTGTGCCAGTAAAATTTCTTGGCCGCCATCTTATTGCCGGTGAACTTCACTTTATCGGCATTGATGACGATAACATTGTCGCCGCAGTCAACATTGGGCGTGAAGCTCGGCTTGTGTTTACCGCGCAGACGAATGGCGATCTGGGACGCGAGACGGCCAACAACCAGCCCCTCCGCATCGATCAGCAGCCATTTCTTATCCACATCACCAGCTTTGGCAGAATAGGTTTTCATGGGCTTATCCTGAGAAACAAAGCGCCGGAAGGGGCGCAGCAAAATCGAACCGGGGAAGTACGGGCCCACCGACCGTTTGTCAACGCCCATGGCACTATTTTTCAACTGTAAACAGCGATTTATTGATGGGGTAGTATAATACCGCCATTTTTGGGTCCATCTGAGATCGGCTTCCCATTTACTTTGAAAGCGGAGTGCCAGGGACGACAGATGCTCTGCATCCTGCTTGACCCGTCGCCTTTGGACCGCCAAACCTCCACGCCTGACGTCGGCGCGAGGCCGTTGTGGTGTGGAGGGTGACTGTGTTTCGGGACGTATCTCTTTCAGGGCAATATTTTTCGCCAATGAGAAAGCCAATGAGAAATTTGGCGATGGCGGGCATGGGCTTCTTCCTTCTCACGGCTTGCGGCGAGACGGCGGAACGGGCACCCGCTGAGCCCGGCGCTGCTCCGGGCACCGAAACCACAGCCGCGCCCATGCCGGTCCTTGCCGTCGCCACCACAGATGAGCCGATTGTTCTGCCCTCCCCTGCCACGGGGCTCGCCTTTTGGGAGCACCCAAGCCTGCCGTTTGAAGGGATGGTAATTGCCGCGACGGAAAATGGGCTCTTCGCCCACCAGCCCGAGGGCAAAGAAGCCGAGACAATTGTCTCCACGTTCCGGGCCCACGGCGCGGCGCTGACCTACCTGCCGGGACCTTTATTTGTCGACGAGCCCGATACCGCGAACCGGGTAATGAGCGCGCAGGCGCTTTTTGTAAGTTATGATCTCGATCAATCGGCCTACCGGTTTTTCGGGATTGATAATATCAGCGGTATACTGACGGAAGATTTCCTATCGCTACCGGTGCGCACGCAGCGGTCAAAACCCGCCGACTTTTGCCTGATGGCCGCGCAAGGTGAGGAGACGGCCTTGCGCTTCACTTTGGTTGCGTTGGAGGCCGATGCCGTTTCTGTTTATCGCTTCGCGCAGACGGCGAGCGCTGTCGGAGGCCAGCGCCCATGGTCTATCGCCAGCGAAACCTATCCAACATCGCTAACGGCGTTATCCTGTGCCAATGATCCCGGTACAGATCGCCTACTCATCCTTGATGATGTCGGTACAGTCCACGGTTTTAATCCGGCGACCGGCATAACAAACCCGCTTTTTGACACCGGCATCGAAGGGGCTGCCGGTCTTGGTGTGCATCGGCGCGGTCTTGCGGAGACTGCGGCAGGTGATCTGGAAAAACTGACCTTTGTGGTGGACAGCACCAGCGGGCAAGTGACCCTGTTTAGGCTGCCCGATGGCGCGCCCGTGGGGGCCATCAAGTTGACCGCGTTTGATGTGAATGAAGGGGTCATTGAGACAAGCGCATTGGCCGTGGCATCCGGCAATTTCGGCGGTCTTTATCGCGCTGGTGTTGTGGCCCTTGCCGCGCGATCAAATTTTTTTGAGGCTGAGCCAGCCGATCCAGCACCACAAAGTCAGGAGGCGGACGATAAGGCGGAGATACCCGTTGCCAGCGTCAATGCCATTCGGCTAACGCCGTTCGTGGCCGTTCGCAATGCGCTGGAGCTTACTCCCGGGACCGTAATCGGCGCGAGACAGCGCGATCAGACGGCGAGCTCCGGTGTCATCGTGCCACCCATTGTGGACATTGAGCTGGACCTCGCGCCCGTTACGCCCTGAAGTCTTACAAATTGTGAGAAAAAATACGCACGTTCCGTCATCCATATCCCGGTACTGAGCACCAAGAGCGCGCCGAGCTGATGCGCCAGGCCGAGCCCGATGGGTGTGTAGGTCAACAGGGTGATAATGCCCAGTACGGCCTGGGCGCTCACGAGGCTCGCGAAAATCAGGGCCGGCTTGGCCATGGCGGTCTTACGCAACCGCCAGGCAAAAACAAGGGCCGCGGCAAAGAGCAGATAAGCCATCATCCGGTGATTGAACTGTACCGCGGCGAAGGTTTCGAACAGCGCCGCAAACCGCGGCGCGCCGTCAAAATAAGCTTCGGGAAAAAAACGCCCGCCCATCAAAGGCCAGGTATTGTAACTATGGCCTGCGCGCAGGCCAGCAACGAAAGCGCCTAGAATAATTTGCAGATAGATGCCCCCCGTCAATAGTCCGGCAAACACCCACGCGCGCGCCAAGGTACTCTGGCGCCCAAAGGGGGGTGCCGCGTCTGACACGCGTGCCGTGTAGGTGCGACGCAACGTCAGGGCCCGGACCAGCATGAGCGCAAACAAGGCAATGGCAAGCCCCAGATGCGCGGCCAGACGATACTGGCTCACATCAACCCGCTCGGTCAGGCCGCTTTTGACCATGTACCATCCGAGCGCCCCTTGCGCCCCGCCGAGCAGGAACAGACCCAACAATTGCCAGCGCAAGGCCCCGCGCACGCGGCCTGTGACCACAAAGACGAAAAACGGGATAGCAAAAGCGAGACCGATCACACGGCCCAGAAACCGGTGTCCCCACTCCCACCAGTAAATTTCCTTAAACGCGCCAAGGCTCATGCCTGCATTAACCTCGGCATATTCCGGGATCTGCTTGTATTTCTCGAACTCCGCCAGCCAGGTTTCCTGCGATAAAGGCGGGATCGCGCCAACAATCGGCTTCCACTCGGTGATCGACAGGCCGGAGTCGGTCAGCCGCGTTGCCCCGCCAACACTGACCATCAAGGCTATGAGCGCGCACATCGCGAATAACCACCAGACAACGGGGCGGTGGTCTTGTGCACCACGGCGCGGTTGCGCCGGCGCACCAGCCGATTTCGGGAGGCCAAAAGTATCGGGGGCAAGCGATTGAGACATAAAAATGCGGTCTATACCTAACAAGCGAGGATGCTTAGCAAACGTATTGTAGATAGACGCTACACCGCCCTTCCCCAAGGGCCCACGGCGTCGCGGTTCCACGGCACCGCCAAACACGCAAACCTGCAAGGCCTTGCTTCCCCGGTGCATTGCCTTATTTCAATGGGTACCCGCTTTGAAAGGATCGCGACACCATGCGCCCGCGCCAGAAAAAACTGATTGGCACTTTTATCCTGCTCTTCGGCTTTTTGGCCTATTTGATCCTTGCCATCACCATTGCTGATTACCTGCCCAGCAATAAAATCCTTGAAATCGTCTATTTTGCGATCACCGGCATTTTATGGATTTTTCCGGTGAAAACCCTGCTTGAATGGATGAATCGCGAGCCGAACGCGTAACCGCCGGTACTACGAGCGCCCGGCGGGTCAATTTGGCACTCCAAAGAAACCGCTTTTTAAGGCCTTTAGGGTTAACGTTGGCACAAGCAGTTGCCGTGGACCCTCTCGTCATGTTTCAAAAATCGGGCGCCAAATTCAAGGTCGAGGAATTTGTCGAAATCACCCTTACCGGGAGGGAGCCGTTTGAGGCGGTTGTCTTTTTGTCGGTGGGCGACCGGCTGATCGACCTTCTCAATGACCAGCGCCAGTTTATCCCTGTCAAACGCATGGATAACTCGACCATGATCATGGCAAAGTCGAACATTATCTCAATCGTGGAAAAAGATCCCTTCGCCAAAACGAGCAACATGGATGAAGAAACCATCGCGTCCGGTAAAGACGTGGCGGCGTCCTTCGACGATGATGAGTATGAAGACGATCTCGATGATGACGCGGCGGACGAGGATCATCAGGGTACCAACGGCTCTGCCGGCGAGGAAGACGACTTGCCGCCCAAGGCTGATGAGGGAACGCGAGAACGTCAACGCGAGGGCGCTAAAGCAAACGACAAGGATGCCGGAGGCGATGCTGACACCGACGACGAGGCGCAGCGCAAACGCCGTCGCCGCCGTCGCAAAAAAGCCCCTGAATTTGACGCCTATGCGATCTTGAAAGTTTCGCCCGACGCGACGCTCGACGAAATCAGGACCGCTTACAAAAGCCGCATCAAGGCAGTACACCCTGACTCCGTTGCAGCCCTAGACCTTGATCCAGAGTTGGTGCGCGCCGCCATCGCCACCACCCAGAAGGTCAACTACGCCTATCACCACATTTTGAAACAGCGGCGCAAAGACGGCGAAGACGAACCCGTAAAAGCCGCCTGATCAGAGCGCAAACGCAGATCGTCGCTGCGCGCTGACTGCACCCTATCGCAATTGCTGACCAAGGCACCACCGCTGCAGCCGGGCCGAATTTGGCCCTCTTGTTCTCCCCTCATTCGCGTGTATGGTCCCGTCGGGCCCGTAGCTCAATTGGTTAGAGCCGTCCGCTCATAACGGATTGGTTGGGGGTTCAAGTCCCTCCGGGCCCACCACTTGAAGTACCGAGTTGTTGTCGGTACCGGTTTTCACTGATTTTCTCCTTTCAGGTTTGGTTTCAGCGATTGACAATATCCCGGCGAGATCGCCGTGCAAGTCAATGACAAGACCGTCTTTCGCCGCGTTCGGCTTCAAGACGATTTTGTCGATGAGATTCCGTAAAATGTCCTGCGCCTCATGCTTGATGGAGTCCTGACTCAGAGCTTCCACCAGCCGATCAATCTGGCGTTTGTAGTGATCCGCCATTTTCGGATGCAAACGAATAGGTGTTTCGTCCGTCATCAACAGGCGCTGTTCAAGTTCACGCCGCCTGTCACCGTTGGCGTTCATCGTATCCTTGATTTCTTCTGGGTCGATGCCGCCTTCAATTGCTTCGATGTGGCGCTTGCGTGCGCGCTCCAGTTTGGCGATTTCCGCGCGAAGCCAATCGGCCTCCGCAGATTTTGTCCGGCGGAGCTTGTTAATCTGTTTTGTGTACTCCTTGCAGAACACATCAAGCAATTCTGGCGTCAGTAATCGTGACCGCAGACTGCCGATCACGACGCCTTCCAATTCGTCCTGATGAATCATCAGCTTGTTGTCACAGCTTTTCGCGTTGCGCCTGTTCGCGCATCCATAACGCCCGTGATTGGCCTTCGAATAAGACCCGCCACAGGCTCCGCATTTCAAAAGCCCGCTGAGAAGATATTTTGGGCGCTTGGTCTCACCGAGCTTGCGGCTTCCGCGCGCCATCTTTTTCTGGCGGGTTTTTACCGCATCCCATAATTCGTCAGAAATGATGCGCAGATGTTCGACATCGGCCATCACCAATTCGCTTTCATCATTGATGCGCGGGATACGGCGATTGGTTCCGGGTTCCTTTAATTCAGTTGTCCGGTTCCAACAGAGCTTCCCGCGATAGACATCATTGTTGATGATACCGAGCCCGCGTTTTTGGCTGCTGTGAATACTGCTCTGGTGCCAACCGCGCCCCGTGGGTGACGGAACGCCTTCCTTGTTCAAGTCTATGGCAATGGCACGGGGTGATTTACCGTGCGCATATTCCCGGAATATGCGCTGGACGATTTCGGCTTGTTCGGGGACGATTTCACGCTCGCCCGCAACTGGCTTTCCATCCGCACCAAACTTCTTGACCACAGCGTAGCCATAGGCCAGCCCTGCTGTCACTTTACCAGCTTCAACGCGCCCCTTTTGTCCGCGCAAGACCTTGGCTTTCATTTCCTCAAGATAGAGTTGGTTCATAAGACCTTTGACGCCAACATCCACGGTCCCGACATCCCCTTCGGACAAGGTGACAATTTGAATGCCAAGAAACTTCAGACGCTTGTGCAAATGAGCCGTATCGCCTTGATCGCGCGATAATCGGTCCAGCGCTTCGGCGAGTACAATTTCGAATTTTCCGTCAGCGGCATCGCGCAGCAACGCTTGAATGCCCGGACGGTTCATTGACGCCCCGGAAATCGCATGATCGGCGTAGCATTGAACGACGCTCCAGCCTTCTTTGTCCGCCCGCGCCTGACATTCACGAATTTGATCCTCAATGCTGGCGTCGCGTTGAAGGTCAGAGCTAAAGCGTGCGTAGATGGCGATATTCGTCATGGTACTACCAATCCTCAGTGTTGGTTGTTCTTTATGGCCTCATTAAAATCGTCTTCGGCGGCTTGCCGCGCAAGCGCTTTCACAAGACGGATAATATTCGGATCGAGACTGATATCAAAAGTATCAGCTTTTACACGCCGTCCGCCAAGATGTAAGTTTACCTCTATCCCCATCGCGGCTCCTTTCTGTTTTGGTTTACGACGCATAGGAATAAATTCAGTATAAAGAACAAATAGCGAACAAACAACCTAAATGATCGGAAAAGAATCCGTTTTTGATTGCTAAACTCGCTACATTCCGAGTGGTACTACCGCACACGATTAAACCCTTCTTTTGCAACGCCGCGCTTCTTGTTGATCGCTTTATCAATCTCCTGAATTCGCTCCTCGCGCTTGTAAGCTTTTTTATGTCGCTCCCAATGCGCCTGTCGCTCCGCAGGCGTAATTCCCATGCCTTTTGGCCTTGGTGCGGGCGCAAGAACTGGCGCATCTTTTTTCCGTTCAGCCACGAGCTTCCTGCGCTCGGCAGCGGTGGGAGGTGATTTTTCGCCGGACATCGCGGCGTCTCCGTGATTGGGGCGCCGCTATCACGGCGCGAACGGCAACTAGTCGTCGAGAGGCGGGATCGGATGGTCGTTGAAGTTCAGGACGTATGGCGCAGCGAACGGCAGGTCCCAGAACATGGGGCGGTCCAAAATCGTGAGCGGTGTTCCCGGCGCATCAAGGATCAGCCTGTTTTGGTTGATCCTCTGAATGGCATCGCCCGGTAGTACCGAGGTCAGATGCTCGGCGATGCTTAATCCGCCCCGATCACCCTCGCGGGCGTGCTCAGCATTGGCGCTTGCAATTAAATGCGCGCGCTGTCCGCCCCGAGATTCGAGGTTACGCAATGTTTCAGCATCGCGCTGCGCCCAGATCAGGTTGATTGTATTGCTCAGAAATGGTTTGTGTCCGCCATCATCCTTGTACGCATCGAACGAGTTCAAATCTTGCGCCAGCAGGATCAGGCGTACCCCCATCTCACGATAAACACGAAGCGCCAGAAGCGCATTGTTCAGCCGGGGTAATTGACCAAACTCATCAAGGATCAGGCTTACGCGCACATCACCTGGCGCATGCGCCAGAGTGTCAATGATATGTTCCAGCATCAGCTGAATGAACGAAGCGTGCGAGATCGCATAACGCGGCGGAAAATATATATTCAGGTTGCGCGGGTGCTGTTTCAATGAAGCGAGATCAAAGCTTGATTGCATGGTCGCATCGCGAAGCGGGCTGCCTTTCTGGAATGGCCGCCATGCTTTGGCGTATTCCTGCATGACCCAGCGATATTCCTTGGCGGCGGAATCATCGGTGGCGCTAAAATCATCGACAAACTTCTGCGCCAGATCGGCCACCAGTCCTTCACAAGCAGGGCTACCGCGCATTTCATCAAGCTCTACGATGAGTTGCGCGCGCGTATAGTTGGCGACACCGGCCATTGATGCGGCGTTCGCCAGTCGGGGTTCAAGTTCACAGCGATGCGCAAGCAGACAGAAGCTCAGCTCTTCCGCAATCTCGACGACCCACGAATTAAGTTTGTTGGCCTTTCGCACCGGTCCGAATACGATTGAATTCTTTGCACGCGCGCGATCAACGATGCGATGACCACGGCTCGCAAGATCGATCAGATCATCAAAAAAGTTAAATGTAACTTGTTCATCCCAACACTGACTGAATGGCATGAATTGCGCGGAGGGAATACCGTCTAACGCGCTACGCCCTTGATATGTGGTCCACGCCAAATCAGGTTTGAATGAAACGGTAACAACTGACTCAGGCGCATCGCCCTGACCGAGACCGGCGATGATTGAGGACGCCATGCTGCCGGTCTTCCCGCCGCCCGTACCCGCAAGTATCGACATTGGCAAATCTGTATTGTTGAAGCGAGGCTGGCCGTCCCAAACGCCAACATAAGGCCCGGACATTTTGGCCGTGAAGCCACCGGCGATGAGGTCATCCCCATCCCCGAGCTTGGCATTCGGCAAACGGCCTGAGACATCATTGTTTTTCAGGCGGTTAACATTCTCACGATACTGCTGTTCCGCTTTCGCCTGTTGCCATGCGCGCAGGATATGAGCGCCCACGCGCATGAACGATGAAAGCTGACGCAATTCATTCTGGTTGAAGAGCCGCTGGTCAAAGCGGCTCTCCGGTTTGCGCTGTTGCATTATTCACTCCGGTATTTATCTGCAACGCGCTCGAATTCATCGCTTAACAGCTCAGCTGGTGGCGGGAAGCTTTCAATCATCTCCTGCGTCATATTTGTGCGATAGCGCGGAAGGATATCGCTGTACTGCGACACCATATCCTCGCGTGTTTCTTGGGAATATTTGCAGGCTTCATTATACGCAGCCGCACTTTCTGCATCCTGCGCGGCTGGCTTCATCACACATCCGATGGACGCGATATTGGTGATGATTTGCGGTACCCATTGCGTGCCGCGTATTGTTTCAATCTGCCGGTCAACAAGCTTGGTTTCCCAGTTGATGGCAGTACCCACAGCCTTGTTGTAGGTTTGCCAAAGCTGATTATAGGCATTGGTCACGCGTTCAACTTCGGCGACGGCAAGACGCATCTCGTGTTCGTATGTCGCTGATGTTTCGGTCCTGACACCGATCATCTCGGCATGACCATGCCCGAGCGTATTATAGAGCTTGACGATCAGTGAGGCGTTCGGACTGGTCAATCCGACAACAACCACCTCCCAAAACAAAATCACGGCAATGAAAGCAGGCAACACGACCGCGCCACCGGCGCTCGACAGCAAACGGATAATAAATGACATGATAGCAGGTCCTGATTTTATTAATGTGAATAACGATGACGGGACAGCGGTGCGTTGCGGACGCTATGGTCCGCAAGCAAGATGGTTCTGGGGGTATTGAAATCATTCGGGTCAGGCCCATCGCTCCCGTCGATCCGGTCAACACGATTCCAATGAAGCAAGAGGAGAAAATAGAGACCCGCCAGCATCAGGAAGTCGGGCGCAATGGCGACGGCAATCAACGGGAGCAATTGCAATGCATGCGCCGCCACAGCTTCGAGCCCAAATAGCTGTGTCGGGACTGTAAGATCGCGATAAGCCAGCGCCTCAAACTTAAGTGCTTCCACACCAAGACGGCTTGCAACATCTTGATACTGGTCGCGAAGGCGTTGCGCGCTTTCCTTGCTGAAACCGGCAGCTTCAAAGTTTGTCGTCATCGCAGCTTGCGCCGCTTTGATGGTGGTGATCGGTAAACTATCGAATAATCGATTGGTCAGGTTTGCTAACTTTTCGGCACGTTCTTCAAGAAGATTGCTTTTTTCCTGAAGCGTCTTGTTAGCAAGCCCTTCGATCAGTTTGATTTGACCGATTTCATAATTGCCACCAGCAACCAATTCTCGGGAATGGGTCTTGGCCGCTGACAGCGCTGCAAGCTGCACCTCTAAAGAGTGCCTAACGTTGCTCAATATAGCGGTGCACGGACCATCCCCGGGTAAATCGCAATATGGTCCTTTCGTACGTTCGGCGTCCTCTGCAAGGCTCGCGGTTTTCAGCGCTGTGGTGATTTCAGTTTCAATGTTGAAAAATTGTCGGCTGACGGCGGACGCCTCGTTCCAATTGCGTTCGAGAGCGCTTGTACGCCGATCCAACTCAAGACTTTCCGCCGCCGTTCCGGCGAACACCAACGTTGAGGCGACAGCCCCAACCGCACCGACGAGCAACCCGATGCCGCCGAAAACCGCAACACCACGCGAGCGTTGCCCTTTTGGAAGCCTGGGAAGATGTGTCCCGCCCATGGAGTGAAAGCCACCCATGATCGCGTAGGCGCTTCCGGCGATAGCCGAACTCATGAGGAATGATATGAATGGCGATGTCGCTTCGGACAGTGGTTCGAATGCGGTTATACCAACGCAAACGGCGCTAACACTCACAATCCCCCACGCGGCCTTACGATACTTGTCAAATGCTGCATCATATGCCTCTGAATCAGGGCGTAGTTCGGGTGATCCCGCCTGAGGCAGGTTGTTTTCGTCGCGAATTTTCATTAGCTGGTCCTTTCCTTGGACAGGTATTGGCTGAGGAAACGGCGATGCAGCGAGCTTGACCCTCACTGCGTCGCCAACTTTTATTGGGCTGAGGTCATCTCCCTTTTGTTACAATCAGGCTGGGAACAGGCGAGGCGAGCTGTTGCCTTCGCCCATGCATTTTGACCGCATACAGAGCAGGTAAACTTGACCTTACTCCGATCTTTTTTAGCAGCGGTTTTCTTGAGACGTTTTTTGATACCGTCTAACCCGAGAGTTTTTGGATCGGCACCTTTAAGCGCCTCCATAAGCTGCTCGTGCGTCCGGTCTTGCCAGGTGATGCAAAAACCCTCATCGACCAATTTCTTGGCTGCACGCTGAAACGGCCCATCTCCGATTATGTAGTGGCTCATGGAGCGCCCGGTTTTGTGACCGCCGGGCTGACCTGTTGAGGATGGCATTAAACCAACCTCGATCATCTTATTCGACCATTCCTTGTCATGATACCGCCGCATCTTACCGATGCGTTCAGGGTGCTTCGAAAAGTGAAATTGCCATTGATGAACCTGTTCATGCACGAGGGTAGAGCACGTATCAAAAATGGTAGTCCACGGAATAAACTGGGGGTTTAATGCTATCTCGTCGGTCAATTCATGCGATTTCGCATGACGAAACCGACTACCTGAAAAATAGCCATAGGCACCACCGACACGCTGCAGCGTAATCAATGTGGGCGGAAGTATCCCGCCAAACAGATGCTCATTGAAAAAGGCAGCTGCCCGATTGAGCTGATCGTACGTTTCAGGCGTCGGTTCTCTTTGGGCATCAGCCTGATCATTTGAAACGTACGACTGAATCTTTTTGTTAAAAGGATTGCTAGGGAGTAAGGCAGGAAGATTTCGATTGTGCATTCAATATCTCCAACACTGCTAGGCAACCGTATTGCGCCATCGAGGAGGAGAGATATATGGAATGGTGTGTTATGTCAATACAGATAATGGTGTATTAAAATGCGTCCTTGGTCCACCGATTGCGGCCCAATGACCGCTTTACCCTATTTTCGGCTTCGTCAATCGCAGGGCTTCTTAGGATTTCAGGATTTTCTACAGCGGCCAGGCCGAGTCTTCGTACAAATTCCGTGAAAGGCATCCCCTGCTCTTGAGCATAGTGTGTGAACGCCTGACGCATCCCATCAGGCAAATTTAGCGTGCCGCGCTTAAGCTCCGTTTCGCCATCAGACAAGCCAAGTTCATTTAAAAGATCGCGTATTTTATTTTTACTGCCGCTCACGGAACTATTTTTGTTGTTAAAATTTCCGTAATCTAGCGGTTTTTTATTATTCAGTGCAAGGAGAAAATATTCACCAGCAGACGTTAAACGAATTTGAAGGAGGTTATCGATGGATTGGACGGTAATCAGCCCTGCTTCAGTAAGGACTTGGGTTGCAATGAAGACTTTATCAGTAGTGGCCCCAATTTCTTCTGGCGCAATAAATCTGCTTGATCTCCAGCCTCCATTTTGTGATTCTTTGTCATAAAAAAGAAGCAGCTTAAGTTCCAACTCGTTCAGAACCCGTTGGCCTTTTAGTATTGCGCTTGCGATAACAGGAGCATGTTCTGAAACAATTCTGCGTAGTTTTTTTGAGAGTTTCCCATCGTTGCCTGAAACGTCATAAATTGCTTCAGCATTCTTGAGGCGTTGCTCGTCAATTTCTTTCGGTTCGTTCATTGTTAATACGATATAGCTCCCAGAAAGAGAATGGTGTACTACATGTCGTCAATGCGAACAATGACCGTTGCCAATGATTTATGATCACACGAACCTCATAAGTAGCATATTTAAGATGAATCTGCCGGGCGTGATCGCACTTGCTGGCCCACAGGGCTCTGGCAAATCAACATTTGCGTCCCGAATTCAGAGTGAAGACGCCCCAGAAACTTTGGTACTCGCGCTTGATGATTTTTATCTACCGAAAATAGAACGGCAAAAACTGGCTGATCGAGTTAGTCCGTTATTCGCAACAAGAGGCCCGCCTGGAACGCACGACGTTTCATTACTTGATGAAATATTGGATGCGCTAACAACTGATCCATTTGTGCCAGTCGAAATCCCGCGCTTCGATAAATTAGCGGATGATCGGATCGATCAATGCGATTGGCGGACGGTGAGTGAGAAACCGAAAACCATAATTCTGGAGGGGTGGTGTGTTGGAGCCAAGTTGGCTCCAGGTTTTGTGAGCGGTAATCCGATGAACGAAATTGAGCGCGCCGATACAGATGGCCGCTGGCGACAGTTTCAAGCGGATAAACTGAAAACATCGTATGCGGCGTTATGGGCACGCATTGATCAATTCATTTATTTGACCGCACCTGATTTTGAGACGGTTAAACAGTGGCGCTTGGAGCAAGAGGCTGCAACAAGAGGCGTGACGGTAAACGAGCTTGAACCAGACGTTTGTGCATGGGTTGAACGCTTTGTCGATCATTATGAGCGCCTGACTCGCAATATGGGCGAAGGTTTTTGTTGTCCCGGTGAGGTGTGGCGTCTTGATAAAAACCGAAACGTCATGAAGGTGGATCGGTTCTAGTTGCGCCGATGCGAATTTCCCTTTGGCAATGACGGTTGCAAACCGTTTCGCCCTTTAAATCCGCCAGTCGATCATCCGGCGACCGCTTCTTCGGTCAATAAAAATGCGGTCCGTGGGTCCTATTTTTCTATGACCGCGCGGATCGCGCAGTGATTCTTTCCATGGCGAAAGGGCCGAACGGTTCGGCCTTTCCCAAAATTGCCACAGGAGAATTACATCATGGCTGACACTTCAAAAACTCGTCCAACACACCGCGTTTCTTTCTGCCGGATCATCGGCAAACACGAAAACGGCACCGACAAACTTGGCTCCGCTCGCGAAATCGGCGCTGTATGGGATCGTAAAGGCGACAAAAAAGGCGGCATCCTCAAACTGGACCATATCCCGGTTGAACTGACCCGCCACGAAGGCGTCCTGTTCATCGTTCCGGTTGAATAGACAACACGCCCGGTAAAAATCCCTGCCGCATTCCGGCAGGGATTTTCTTGTGTTCAGTTCTGCAGCGCTCGCCACAAGGTCGTGCGCTCAACGCCAAGCGCTTTCGCCGCCTGCGGGATTGAGACTTCACCACTTGAAACACGCTCTCGTGCTTCCTCAATTTCGTCCCGGCTCAGGATGCGCGGGCGTCCGATGGTTGAGCCGCGCGCACGCGCTGCTTCCATTCCCGCGATAGTTCGTTCTGAAAGCTGGTTCCGTTCAAACTCTGCAAACGCACCCACGATGTGCAGCATCAGTGTTCCGGTGGCGCTGGTCGTGTCGATGGCATCGTTCAGCGACTGAAATCCGATTTCGCGCGCCTGCAGGTCGGTGACGATATCTAGCAGATGATGAATCGACCGGGCCAACCTGTCGAGCTTCCAGATCACAAGCGTATCGCCCGGCTGTAATACCGTCATCAGGTCATGCAAACCAGGGCGCCTACGCTCGGTTCCAGAAAATCCGTGGTCGGTGAATATACGCACGCACCCGGCGTCCGTCAGCGCTCTGCATTGCAGGTCAAGATTTTGCTCAATGGTGGAAACGCGGGCGTAGCCTAAATTACTCATATCAGATGGAGTGTCTCATCAGAGTGTTGCAAAATGGAACCCTAGATCAACGGCTATCCACATCTGAACTATCAACGACGATGCATTCTATATGCCAATAAATGTGGGAATGAAAGTCACAACGGGCTAGAAAATTCGCTTTTACCAACCTTGTTGCAAAATGGTTCCCTTACGCATCAATGCGCTTGGGTAGTACAAGGGTTTGGTATGAATTCAATTACTTTTTCAGACCGCGCAGCGGTGATCATATCGATGGTGAATATCACCATTAGGTTGGCCCGGAAGCGAGGTGCATAATGTCTGGAGATGCCGTAGACCGTTTTCTCAAAGGTGCCGTGATCGCACTTCTCGCATTCTTTGGCGTGCAGGAAATCAGCAAGCATCTGCGCCCCAATGTGCGCATGGTGAACCGTGAGACGCACTTGAATAAGTACAAGGACTACATTGTCGTGCAGGAACTGGAGAACATTGGCCGTTCTGGCAATGCACAATTCATGGTCATACAAGGCGAGCGCGTCGTTTGCAGCAAGAACGTGTTCCTGCGCAAGGGTGAGCGTCGGACGTTTGAAGTAGCGTGTCCGGCAATGCGTGATGGTAATACCCGTTACAGGATCAGGAACGGGTAGTACGGAGCATCAAGGACTGCGCGCTGTAGGTGGAGGCCTGCGGGGAAGAGTCAGAGGCTGAATGGCCTGCGGAGTGCGAGCGGTAAGCTGTGGCCAGTGGACGAAGCCGCAAAGCCGGATGAGAAGATGGTGCACAGAGTAAGCGGTACGACAACGGAAGAATCGTGGAAACGATGATCGCAAGCTGTGCGTGTGTAATACACACGCCGCTTGGCAAGGGGACCCGCTGGCGCGTCCCCGTTGCATCCCCCCGGCCTTGGCGCTAGCGCGCCAATAGAAACATTCCGGCGTTTCATCCCGTCCAACGTGGGGTCGTTGGATCACCCCGGTCTGCCGCATCACAGGCATCGAGCCTTCATGCGCCAGTAAATCGTATCGCCGATTAATCACTCGCGGGCATTTGGCCGCCCGCACCGCCAGTCAGGGTAACAGCCCCCGACACCCGCTGATCAAAGGAGCGTTCCTGCTACCTCCGATACCTCTATGACAGACTAAAGGCCGTTTGATTGCCATTAAGGAAAGCTCTCGTGTCCCTCCTAAAACGCCATGAGCGATAAATAGTTTTGTCTAACCGCTTGCCGTTTCAAATAGGACAGGTTGCGTCTCTGCCACTTTTCGTTTCTTTGCGTGTGAGCCTTTCCCTGTACCTGGGTGGTCGGCATGACTGCCCACAAGCTCCATATATTTTTCAGGAACTTCAGTGAGCTGTTCGGGGTTTGGCACGGGTTTGCGAACGCTTGGAAGAAGTTTGAGTTGCGTCTTTCGTACAGTTTTTCCAAGTAGTTGTTTCTTAATCTCGCGCGCTAAAATTTCACCCATCAGTGAGGGTACTGCATTTCCTAGCAGGCGTTGCGCGTCCGTCCGGCTGCAATCGAGGTCAACTCCATCAGGAAACGTCTGCAAGCGACACATTTCTAATTTAGAGAGTTTCCGGTTTGTCCAGTGAAAAGGTCCAATAGACGAGCCGGGTTGCGCTTGAATTGTCCACGAAGGAAGCGTTTTTGCGAGTTTAAGCAGAAAGCTCCAGTACCGTGTTCGCCAACCAAAAAGCTGTTCACCCCCACCGCGATTAGTATGCCAAAGATAATTTTGGCCTTCGGGTATCGATGGGATCAGGTCAGCCCATTTGCCACCAACCGACAGCGAACTTTCATTCGGTCGCTCGGGAAGATCGCCAATTGCATCCCATGCAGTGCGATATGATTCCACACTCTCGTCGAGCAAACCTATTTTTTCAGGATCAGCGTGAGTAGCAGCAGGGAATTTGAAATCTGTACCGTCTCTACTCCCGATCAGAAATACGCGCTCTCTTAGTTGTGGAACTCCATAGTGAGCAGCATTGAGAGGTTTCCAATGTACCTGGTAGTTTGTACCGACCTCACGATTAATTTGTTCAATTCCAGAAATAAGGTGAGATAGCCCTTCATCCTTTCCTTTGAATGCCAGGCCATAAACATTCTCTAGAAGAAACGTTTTTGGCCTTACATCCCGCAAAACACGAAGGTATGCGGTGAGTGTGTTTGCTCGAGGATCATCCAGTCTTAAGGAATCTCCATTCACCCAATAGGATGATTTCGAAAACGGCTGACATGGCGGGCCACCAATAAGAACGTCGGCTTCCCCAGCCTCTAATCCAGCAGCCTCCAGAATTTCTTCGGAGCTGAATTCATCGATATCACCTTCGAGAACTGGCCACTTGCGGTTATGCCGAATCATTCGACATGCGGCAGGATCGTTATCTAAGGCTACACAGGTTTTGAAACCGGCAGCTTCAAAACCGAAATCAAGCCCTCCGACACCAGTAAATAGGCTAATCGCCTTTAACATGAACGCTCCTTCCCAAAACAACTTAACAAGTTGTGGGCATTATTCTACGGTCTATCACTACATATGGGATAATAAGTTGTGAAACTTGTACTGTCAATACAAGATTTGGTGAAAGAGTGATAATAGTCAACCTAAGGGAAGCAATGGAGGAATTTGAGCGTCGCTCTGGCAAGCGCATGACATACGAGGTCCTCGCACAAAAAGCGGGACTGTCTCGCGCGACCCTCGAATCAATCGCCTCCCGAAAAACCTACAACACTCGACTAAGCACAATCGACATCCTTTGTACTGCCTTGGAGTGTCACCCGGGCGACCTTCTGACTTTCACCCCTGAAAATGGATCGGGGGAAAATGAAGATCGATAAAAAATTAGCGGAAAGTCTGATTCGCAAGGTACACGAACAATCTAAATCGCAGGAAGTAGAATCCCCTTGGGTACAAAAAGTCGAGGAGCTTTCTCGGCTTTGTGCTGAAGGAGTCTCGTCTACGCACATTGCTTTTCTCGCGACATCCATTTTGGCTAAAGCTGTAAACAAAAAAGCTGACTTGTTTGCAATCAAACCAAATCATGCACGCGATAATCCAAATACATATTCAGCTCGTTCATTGTGCCATAGCGTTTGGGTACCGCTTTCGGCGGAGCTGGGAATAAATCTCGGCGTGACAGGCCGAGAACCTTTGAATAATCAACCGTATTTTAGAATGACGCGTTTAGATGATGGCACCCCGGTTCATGCGGGCGCGAGGGCAGCATTTGACTATATGGTTTCTCTCGTTCGTGAACTTGATCAAGCGAACTCCGATGCCATAGCCAAAGAGGCATTATTGTCTTTCGTCGCCGTGAGGCAACAATACCAACCCAAATATGATGATCTTGATTCAGACGTCTCAGTTAGTGCAACGCAATTGGCGAAGTGTATTGAAACATTTGTGAAAGAAAACTCGGAGAACGGAAAAAGAGCTCAAGCTGTCGTGGCAGGTCTGATGGATATATTCGCAGGTAATGAAAGAGTTGAAAGCGGCAGGATAAATGACCCGAGCCGGAAATATCCCGGAGATGTTTGTATTCGATCCTCAAATGCCCCGGATGCTTGGGAAAAAGCGATTGAAGTAAGAGATAAGCCAGTAGCTGAGTCGGACGTCCATATTTTTGGAAAAAAATGTATTGATTTGGGTGTGCAAGAAGCTTGCATCGTCGCGATATCTGAAAAACAAAAACCGCTAAACAACATTACCCTGAGTGAATGGGGTGAGAGTTTTGGGATTGGTGTGACGCTTTACCAGAATTGGGATCAATTTATCGAGCAGGCGCTGTTCTGGTCTACACTAGCAAAGCCAATTGCGGCTCAAAATGCCATTCAGACTATAAAAAATAGGCTTATAGAAGTCGAAGTATCCCCGCATAGCGTACGCCTCTGGTTAGATTTAGTGGGAGGAAGCAAGGGATGACTGATACACAAGAAGAACAGCACCCAATGCTTCGTGTGTCCGAAATTGGTGAATTCATTCGATTTCAATCATGTGAGCGTCGATTCAAATTAGGGCTCAACAATCGCAAGCTAGCGCGCGAACTCCCATTTGCGGAACGATTGTTCAACACTTTGGACCCTGTTCTGCAGGAAGCGGGACGATCCGCAGAAGAGACTTGGGAAACCGAACTACGAGAACAAGGGCTCATCGACCTAACAAATATCGCGGAACGAAATCCAGAAGACCGTTCTACTTCATGGGAAGAGTTTTCAGCAGCGTTAGCTAATCTATCTCCAGGTGTGTCCGCATATGGTCGTGAAATTTCCCTAAGTGGTTCCGTTGGTCAGTTTGAGCTTACAGGTTCAGTCGACTTTATATTGGCTTTGTGGGATCAGGGCACGCTCCGAATTCGCGTAGTCGAATGCAAAGCGAGTAGAAAAGACCGAACGTACCATAGAATTCAATTAGCTGCATACGTACAATTGCTTCATGACGCATTATTGCAAGCACCGCTCAATGTAGTCGGGCGAAATTTTGGTCCAGAAATTCTCGAGGCAGCAGTAGCGCGCATCGACGAGGTTACTAATGAGCCTCAAGATATTCTCACAAGCCCGCCTCTGAATCTTGACATTGAAGAAGCTGATTTAATCAGGTTGTTATCACGCGACGGCGTGCTCACATCAATCGTCGAAACAGAACTCGATGAGCTTGATTTCCAACTCGAAACTAAATGCGATTCCTGCGTGTTCAGTGTGCACTGCTTGCCAGAAAGCTCTCGAAGGCGGAGTTTGCACCTTCTTAGCCTCTCGCCCGCCAGTATTCGGGCATTACACGTGGGCGGCGTCACAACAATTGATGAACTCGCTGATTTTGACCTTACCTCGGATGCAGCCGTGACGATCCGACAATCCGAAGGCTTTGACGCTAACCTTGATCAATTAGTCGCAAAAGCATCTGCTCGACGTTCAACGTTGCAGCAAGTTGGTGATGAACGTGAATATAACGTTCAAGCGATCCCAAATTCGGGACAAGGGCAGTTGCCTGCCCACGAGCAAAACGGACAGAGGTTGGTTAGAATCTATCTCGCTGTCGATTACGATTATTCAGAAAACCGAATTGGAGCGCTTTCAGCTCATATCACCACGAGCGAATTCTGCATAGACACCCCATTCGATCCAGAATCTCGGCGCCCAATTGGTCTTATTGATGAAATCCGAACAATTGATGGTCAAGGTGAACCGAATAGAAGAGCCCTTTCAACGCAAAGCCGAGATGTAGTGCGCTTTAAAACTCATCCTTGGACAGGAATAAATGATCAAGACACAGCAGCCGAGCGGGAGATCATCCAGCAATTTTTTGATGACCTTATAGATAACATTGGAGAAGTAGCAGAGGCAGAACAAGCGCCAATCCATTTTTATGTTTGGTCACGATCAGAAATGACGCAACTAGTTGAGGGATGCTCAAGGGCGAGCTCAACATTGCTAAGTCATTTGCGCGAGCTGTTAGGATGTCGGGAGAGCCTCGAACAACTAATTTTTTCGTGTGTTCAGGATGAAGCGAATACAAGATTCGCGCTTGGCTGGACTGGTAGAGGTTTGGTTGTTGCATCGTCCCTAACGTGGTTCGGAAAGCGATACCACTGGACACGACGCGTTAGTGGTCAAACAGTCGAGCTAAATCGGATCTTTGAACAAGATATTTTTGACTTTAAAACGCGGTTAGGGATTACTGCCGAGGGAAATTGGGCAAGAAATGAGGCTGAAACCGAATCGAGTCTCAGGTTAGAAATTAGAAGCCGCTTTAACGATAGCCTGTCAGCACCCTATTGGCGGGCACGGTGGGGAACGTTGCCGGACCCTGAGACCGTCAATGATGCTCGCATTAGAGCATCTATCGAAAGATATAATCGAGTAAATCAAACAGTGGGACTATTACGCGCTTATCTGACTGAACGCGTTCATGCTCTCAGATGGGTTGAAGAACGCGTACGATTTAAAAATGATGAAATAGTCAAACCATCCCTTTCAATCGCAGAATTGAGGCAGTTTGATTTAGCAATAGACTCAACGGGCCGGGCAGCAATCGACTTTCTGCGTTTGGACCACCATGTCAAGCTCACCGACTGGCTCGCTCAACATATCCAGCCCCCAGCTGTCAGAGTTCAGGCAGGTCGAACCCTCCCGCTACGAGAAGTGGCTTCCAACGCTGACCGACAGATTACCGCTCAATTCGACCTCGATTATTTTGGCCTAACTTCTGAGGAACTCTCATTACGAAGTTCGATTTCTGAAGGATCGTTTGTTCGAATTAGCCCACATCGAGGGGATTTTGAGACTGGTCAAACGCTTGGGCAACTCACCACCGGCGGAATCACTTGCACGGTTGCTCAAATAGATTGGGAACAGGGATCGTTAGTCCTAAATCCGATTTTTGGGCGTGAAACGGACTATGTTCTTTCAAGTTATACGCCTGATCCAAACAGCCCACTATTTGATCACGCCACACTGGACGAAAGCGTAAGCGATTACGTCGCGGGCAGAGTTGAAAACAGGCTACGGTCAGGACACGGGATACACGCGTTTGGCTGGTTCGATCCAGAAGCACCAGACATTCCTGCGCAATCTCAAACTAGCGGCGCGATACGAACTCAGCTTGCTGAAACAGTGAACTCGTGGACGATACCGGGTACCGAACACAGATTACGTCGCGAACAACAAGACGTAATTTTAGACGGAATAAGTACTCGGGTCCAACTATTGCAGGGGCCGCCTGGAACTGGAAAAACGGTGACAACAGGCGCTTCGGTTATCATTCGCTGCATTGCTAACCTCAACGCCGGCGATGTCGTTCTTGTAAGCGCCAATACTCACACTGCGGTCGATACAATCATCGAACGTATAGCCGCTTACGTACCAACGCTGCTAGCAGAAGCGCGGCGGCAGGGCTTAACGACACCAAATATTTCAGTTGCCAAAGTCCACTCCAACGATGCGCCTGAAGACGAAATAACTATAAGTCATATCAAAGCCACCTCATGCATAAGAAAAGTAAATCAGCTTAGACGTGATGCTGTGCTGATCATCGGAGGGACGACACCGGCCATGCTGAAAATGGTCGCTGAACTAAGCACAAAAAAACCGTACGTGGATGAACCCGGCGGCTTTGATGCCAGCATGTTAATTGTTGACGAAGCAAGCATGATGGTTTTTCCACATTTCTTGGCGTTAGCGACTGTTGTTCGGGAAGATGCCGAGATCATGCTTGCTGGTGATAACCGTCAGTTAGCGCCAATCGTTGCTCACGATTGGGAAAACGAAGATCGCCCGCCATCACAATTGTATCAGCCGTTTCGTAGCGCTTATGACGCAGTAAGAAGGATAATCATTGAATCAGAAATACCGGAAACTCAAGCGCGACTCTCGCAACTTACTTTTACTCTCAGGTTACCACCGCTGATTAGAAATTTGATTTCACGGATATACCGCGATCTAGACAATATCGAACTTGAGGGTAATGAGGCATTAGATGTTCCGGATACGGCTGACGTAGATGAACTGGAAGATTGGAACCTTTTGTGGCAAAGCCCGCACAGCCTACTACTTGTTACCCACAACGAGCGGAATTCACGGCAAAGTAATGCCATTGAATGCGATATTATTGAAGGAATGATAGATGGAAATCAGGCTCTAGCACCAAATTCAATCGCAATTATCACGCCGCACCGCGCTCAAAGAGCGATGTTAAGAGAACGGCTTCAAAGATTCGCACATGCTGTAACGATAATTGACACTGTCGAAAGACTCCAAGGCGGCGAAAGGCCAATTATTATTGTCTCGGCTACTGCTAGTGATCCCAACGCAATTAGCAACGCCGCCAATTTCATCTTGAACCTCAATAGAGCAAACGTCGCTTTTTCGCGCGCTCAGGAACGTTTGATTGTGGTTTGTGCGAGCACATTAATCGACCATATACCGTCGGAACTTGAAGACTACGAGAATTCACTTCTTTGGAAATCAGTACGACAACTATGTACCGATAACGTAGCTGCTGGTGACGTAAGAAACCACCAATTTAGAATTTTAGCTCCTGAGCTTCACGAATAAGCACTCAGGGGCTTTGCCCCTTGCGCGCGCAAGGCATCCAAACGTCTCCCCACTGTGCGGGGCCCCTCGTTCGGAGCCTCCTTGCACTTGCTACCCCCATCCTCGCCGGAAGGCAGGGGCCATAGGCCCCGATAAAAAGGGTTCACCGATTGCGTTTTGGGCCTCTTTCTACATTGCGAATTCTGTTGGGAGCGCGCGGTTCAGCCATCTTCCTGAAACGTTGGGCGTCTTTTCGCAGTGAATTCAGCAGTTGGACCTGTGATTTTCGTGTGCTGACAATATGCTGTTGTAAACGCCTACGCTCCTTTAGTTGAATGGATACCAGCCTATTCCGTTCGGAACGGTCTCGATTGTCACAGCGCGCCGCATCAACCTCATTTTGGTGTTTGAGCTGTTTGTATTTTCCGGTGACCCTCGACCACAGGCCACGCAGCCCTTTAGGCAAATTTTCTTGACGTGCTTTCGCTTCGACCTCTTGCCTAGTTCGTTGTTTTGAAACCATTTGAGTACGTGCGTCTTGATGCTTCTCACGCATAGCCAATCGCTTGGTATCGATATCAGCCATTTTCCGGTGATGCATATTCTTTGCATGCTCGATATGTCGTTTCATGACCAGCAGCATAGACCCCGCTATCGTTTCCATTGTGTCGGAAACGCTTTTCAGGTCTTTGACATCTCCAAGGCGTTCGCGAACGTCCTTTGTCTTTTTGCCGAGCATGCGGGGAAGGGAATAAATCTCGCCTTCAGTATCGATAACCACATGCCCTCGCCGGTCTCCCTTCGCGAGCCAATAACCGCGCTCTTGCAAGGCATGCTCAAAACCTGCCGATGTGTCCGAAATCGCCCAAGCATCCTGAACGGCTCCCTTTGTGGCGCGCGGATCAGTTCCAGCGCGTTTTGCCTGTTGCCACTCGGCGAGTGAAAAATTACGTGGATCGCGTTGCGAGGGATCAGCAAGCCCTCGCGGCATCTTCCACCCTTGTTCGATGAATATGTCGCGCGTCAGGTCGCGCAGCTTGGTCTTGTAAAATGACATTTGTTTCGCCGTCATGGTCCGTGCATCGATACGTGACCAGACGGCGTGAGCATGACGCCGACCTTCCTTTTCATGAAAAACGATGGCGCGAGGTTGATTATAGAGACCGAGTTCCTTCTCGGCGCGGGCAATTGAATCTTCAAACACTTCAATTCCCACATCCTCCGATGGTGGCGGGTTCAGTGACATTGAAAACAGGTACTGTTTGCATTTGGTCCCTTTACTGATCGCATGAGCTTCTTTGAAAGCACCGTGAAGGTCATCGGCGACAAAACCTCGAATATCGTGGATTTCGACATGCTCATTGTCGTCCCGGCGCAAGAGATGGGCGGCAAGGTTCTGCCCGCCGCCGCGCTGTGAGGCTTTCAGGATCAACGTGAAAGCCCTCGACCTGATTTCTGTAGGTAGCCAAACCGCAAATGATCAAAATTGACCAAGGAATAGGCATCCCACACATCCGGCTTCAGCACTTTCTCGCGAAAGTGCTGCTCGGACGCAGCAGCCTGACGCGCTGTGCGATCTTTGGCCTTCAAGACTGCGGAGACATATTCCTGCCTGTTTGCCGCAGCAATATTTGCGGCGCGCACCTTGGTGCGATCTTGCTCCAGTTCGCGTAGGTTTTCACAGTATTTTTCCAGCGACATCAGCTCTGCTCCTGCATTCCCAAGGCTTTGATAAGCAACGCCTTGATTTCCTGCACATGAACGCAAGTTTCAGCGAGTTCAGCCTCCAATTCGGGCGAAACGGGCAACGCGCCGATATTCGCCGCTTTGGCGACTTGATTCAGGTTACTGGAAAAGCGGGATTGACCGAGTAGCGCTAACGTCTGGGACAGCGCCTGTTTATCGACCACTTCAAGGCCGACAACGCGGCGTTTCACCGGACCGCCATCTGCAAAGGCCATCGCCTTGATATATGCTCCCAGCGGCATCTTTCCGGCTTTGGCTTGCAGGAAGGATTTTTCTTCCGGCGTCAGTCGCAACGAGAACGGCGGTAACCGCTTCGGTTTAGCTGGCTGCACAGATTGTTGAAAATCAGGGGTAGGATGGTTCAAAGCTGCTTCAGGCATCGCAATCCACCCCGAGCAGATCGCGGTCTACCATGATAGAATCCAGTAATTTACTGGCTTTCAGGGCTTCAAAGAGGATATGGTACTTCTGGCGGGCAACTTCCGGGCCCACCATAGCCCTTTTTGCGAAGTCAAAAGGGCAGAACCCCCGAAAGCGATTTCGCGCAGCAAAACGCGGGTGGGCAAAACCGCTGAAATCATTTTCGCTTGTGCGTTAGAGCGCACGATAGGTTCGATCGCGCTTAGCTGCACCCTTGTTATGGTCGCTCGACAATCCGCTTTGTTGATGTCTGCGATGGGGCGGGCTTTGCCCCGCGCGCGGTCGTGCTTTGAGTAGGCGACATTAAGCGGTTCTCTTTTCGTTGCCTGATGTCTTGAATTGCACACGCTTTTAACCGGCTGCCTCCCTGTCATCAAGGCGATATCAGGAAGTTCAGAGCCCGGCCTTTTGATGGTGTTTATTGTGTGTATGATGGAAAGATGACAAGGCACACAGAGTTTTTTGATGAGATGCGGGGCGGCGGCGACAGCGTTCGTGCGCCCTACGCTGATTATAATGACTGGCTGCAGACGGTTGATCTGGCCACACTCCGGCGAAAATCCCGCGAGGCTGAGCAGTTTTTCCGGCGCACAGGCATCACTTTTAATGTCTATGGCCGGGCCGAAGCCAATGAACGATTGATCCCGTTTGATTTGGTTCCCCGCATCATCAGCGCCCGTGAATGGGCACGCCTAACCCGCGGGATTAACCAGCGCGTGCGGGCTATCAATGCGTTCCTTCATGATATCTATCATCGGCAGGAAATCATCCGTGCAGGACGCATTCCCAAACATCTGATTGCCAATAATGAGGCATTCCTACCAAATATGATCGGCGTATCCCCGCCCGGCGGGGTCTATACTCATATTGTCGGCATAGATTTGGTCCGCACCGGCGAGGATGACTTTTTCGTACTCGAGGACAATGCACGCACCCCGTCGGGCGTATCTTACATGCTCGAAAACCGGGAGACCATGGTCAACATGTTCCCCACTTTGTTCTCGCGGATCAATGTGCAGCGGGTAAGTAATTACCCGCGCAAATTGCGCCGGTCGCTGGAGCGGTGTGCACCGCCGGGCCTGACCCGCGCGCCCGTCATCGCGGTTCTGACCCCCGGAATCCACAATTCAGCCTATTACGAGCACTCCTTTCTAGCCGAGCAGATGGGCGCCGAATTGGTGGAAGGCACTGATCTTAAGGTGATTGATGGCAAAATCGCCATGCGGACCACCCAGGGTTTTCAACCCATCGATGTGTTGTACCGACGCATCGACGATGACTATCTCGACCCGTTAAATTTTAATCGGTCGTCACTGCTTGGGGTGCCCGGTGCCTTTGATATCTTCCGTGCAGGACGTTTAACAATCGCCAATGCGCCGGGAGCTGGCATTGCCGACGACAAAGCCGTCTATTCTTACATTCCGGACATTATTGAGTTTTATACGGGCGAAAAAGCGATCCTGAAAAATGTCCCCACCTGGCGGTGCTCAGAAGCCGATAGCCTTGCCTATGTGCTCGATAACCTCGATACGCTGGTCGTCAAAGAGGTTCACGGTTCTGGTGGCTATGGCATGTTGGTGGGGCCCGCGGCGAGCAAAAGGGAAATTGAGAATTTCCGTGCAAAACTCAAAGCCCGGCCAGCCGCTTATATCGCACAGCCAACGCTGGCCCTATCGACCGTCCCGATCCTGACAAAATCCGGTCTTGCTCCGCGCCATGTGGATTTGCGGCCCTATGTGCTTGTGTGCCCAGATGGCATAGAAATCACCCCCGGTGGGCTCACCCGCGTGGCCCT
This sequence comes from Pseudomonadota bacterium, assembly GCA_039819545.1. Lineage (GTDB taxonomy): Bacteria > Pseudomonadota > Alphaproteobacteria > Caulobacterales > Parvularculaceae > CALLPQ01. The sequence goes on from JBCBRS010000002.1 coordinate 263,849, forward strand.
GCAAGAGGGTTCTCTGGTTGTGAATTCAAGCCAGGGCGGCGGCACCAAAGACACGTGGGTGCTGGAGGACTGACCATGCTGGGAAAAACCGCTGGGGGTCTGTTTTGGCTTGCCCGATATCTTGAGCGCAGTGAAAATACCGCCCGATTGGTGGAGGCTGGATTTCATATGGCACTGACCCGCGCGTCCATCGGCGCGGACGAGTGGTCGTCAATCCTCACCACAGCGGGCTGCATGGATGCCTACACGGCGCACTATGGTGACATTGACCAGGAAAATGTGATTGACTTTCTCATCCGTGATCGGAAAAATTCGCTGAGTATTATTTCATCGGTAAGCGCGGCGCGGGACAATGCGCGTTTGAGCCGAACGGCCCTCACCCGGGAAATGTTCGAGGCCGTTAACGATGCTTCGCTGACGCTTAAACGCCTTTTTGAAAAACCCATAACGCCTTCAAACCTCACCCAGGTTTTATTCAGCATTCGTCAGCAATCGGCGCAAGTGCGTGGCGCGTTGCACGGGACGATGTTGCGTACGGACAGTTATTGGTTCTCCAGGCTAGGCAGTATGATTGAGCGCGCCGACAACACCGCCCGGATTGTCAACGTCAAATATTATCTGCTGTTACCATCGGGTTCGTCCATCGGCTCGTCACTTGATAACCTGCAATGGGAAATGTTGCTGCGGTCCACATCGGCCGAGCGGTCCTATAACTGGCTTTTTACCGGGGAGGCAAATGCCAAGACGATTGCCAACTTCTTGTTGCTGGACAGTCGGCTGCCGCGCTCTTTACGCTATTGCTATGACAATATTGCTGACAATCTTCTCTCCTTGCGTGATGCCTATGATGATGAAGTTCTTTCCTGTCAGCAGGCGGAGGATTATCGACGTTACTTGCGCAACCAGAGCATTGATCAGCTTCTCAATCGCGGCTTGCATGATTTTCTCGGAGAATTTTTGAACAATAATTCCAGCCTGTCCGATCAGATCCAGAATGATTACCGGTTTTATGAGTAACGGGCCAAAACCCGCGCGGAGGACCAGCGCATGCACCTAACGGTTTCACACACCACGGCCTATTTATATGACCCACCGGTGAAGGCTGGCCTGCAGCAATTGCGCCTGCGCCCCCGCACCAATGAGGTACAAACCATCAATGACTGGCAGCTCAGCGTCGAAGGCGGCACCATTGAGGCGTCCTTCGAAGATCAGCATAAAAACCTTGTGGACCTTGTCAGTCTGGATACCGAAATTTCTGCGCTGACTGTGATTGCCAATGGCTCTGTTAACACGCGCGATGCCGCGGGCGTCACACCGCCGGAATATAGTTTTGCACCGCACTGGTACTATCGCAGATCGACACATCTAACGCAGCCCGGTGCGCGTCTTGAAAAACTTGCTGCCAGTATCAACACCGATATGGATGACATCTCAATCCTGCATGCCATTAGTGCCGCAGCACGCGGCGTCGTTGCCTATGAAGCGGGCCAGACCGGGACAAGCACAACCGTTGAAGAGGTGCTGTCGGCCGGGCGCGGGGTATGTCAGGATCATGCCCATGTGTTCCTCGCCTGCGCTCGGCGGCTCGGCTTTCCCAGCCGCTATGTGAGCGGATATCTGATGATGGATGACCGGGTAGATCAAGAGGCAAGCCACGCGTGGGCCGAGGCCTTGGTGGAGGGCGTTGGCTGGGTCGGTTTTGATGTCTCTAACGGCATCTGCCCCGATGAGCGCTATGTGCGGATTGCCACGGGGTGCGATTATGGCGAAGCGGCGCCTTTTTCTGGCATCGCGGTACCCGGCGGCGGTGAACAATCATTGATTGTGTCTGTTCAGGTCCAGCAGTAAAAACGCCCACGAGCTGACTGCCCGGCGCGCCGCGCGTTCTTTGCCTGAAAGTAACTTCCAATGACTTATTGTGTTGCCCTGCGCCTGGATGAGGGGCTGATTTTCATGTCCGATACCCGCACCAATGCCGGCGTCGACGATATCTCGACCTTCAAAAAGATGCTTGTGTGGAACACGCCTGGCGAGCGGACGCTAACCCTGATGACCGCCGGTAATCTCGCCACGACGCAAGCCGTGATTAGCCTGTTGGAAGAACGCACGGTCTCCCCAGAAGAACGCCAGCCCGCCTTTCTGGCTGCACCCACCATGTTTCAGGTGGCACGGCTCATCGGTGAAACCCTGAAAGAAGTCATCCGTGACCAAGCCGGAGACGGGCAGGAAGGCGAAGCGCCCTACCGGGCCACCATTATCCTCGGTGGACAGATTAAAGGCATGACGCCGCGATTATTCCTGATCTATCCCGAAGGCAATTTTATCGAGGCCAGTGACGAAACCCCGTTTTTTCAGTCGGGGGAAATGAAATATGGTCGCCCGATCCTGCTACGCTGTTTTGATCCGGCCATGAATTTTGAGCAGGCGACGAAGCTATTATGTCTTTCGTTTGATCCGACGCTTCGCGCAAACCTTGGTGTTGGCATGCCTCTCGATCTGATGTCCTATCGCGCTGACAGCTTTGACACGGGCCAGCAGCATCGGTTCGAAGCGGATGATCCGTACTTCCACGATATTACAGAACAATGGCGGGACGCGCTCAAAGTCGCCATGGATAGCCTGCCGAATTATCAGTTCGAACGCTGAGCGTCATCGGCATGCTATAGGAGCGCAAGGATCGAATCGTAAAGCTCATCCGCAGCGGCGATAACACGCGCATTGGCGTTAAAGGCCTGCTGAAAGAGGATGAGGTTGGAGAGTTCTTCCTCAAGGTTGATGCCATTCTCTGAAATGTTTTGCACCTCAAGCGATTGGGCAAGGGCTGCCGCCACAGCCGCATCCTCACCCACCGCATTGGCCGCGGCACCGATTGAACCAAGGGTGTTCGCAAGTTGGGCCGCCTGCCCCCGCCCCGCCGCGAAAAGTGCATTGGCACCGCGGCCGTCATCAATCCCGGTCGCCCGGTCACCCGGCGTTGTCGCGGCAAGGTCGAGACGTCCAACCCGCAGATTTTCAGACACCACACGCAGGCCCGTCGGTGTGCCAGCGTCTGCTACGATCAGCGGGTTAAACCCGGCGCGCGCCGCCAGCCCCGCCGTATCATTGGCAATCGCAATACCATTAGGACCCAGTGCAGACAGTGAAAGTGTCCCGTTGTTCACCGTTGCATTGACCGCCCCGTCACTGGCAATAGTGAGCGCCGATGTGAGCCCATCGAGCGTTGGCGCAAAAGTCGTAGGGCCACCGCCGTTCGGCGAAATCTGATTGGTCGTGAAATCAATCGATATCTGACTGAGAAGATTTCCGTCCACATCAAGAATACCAAGCGCGCTTGAGCCGGTTAGCGCGGCAATATCCTCATCGGTCAATGCACCTGCGCCGACAAGATCGCCAGCGGGGAAAGAGACGTTTCCCGCAACGGCGCCATTTAGGGCGACAACGAAATCATTCTGCGCACCCTCAACAAACGCCTCTAGCGCGGGTAGGTCTTCCGTAATCAACGCCAGGGCCCCGCCGATGGACCCACCCCGGACCGATGGAGCAATATCGATTGTTCCTGCTACGGCGGTTTCTGGCGTGGCGGAAAGGGCGGAGACGAACACTTGCGGAACCGGCCCCTCACCCCGGATAAGGCGTACTGCGCCGGTGGCATCGGCGAGGCTCTGACCACCGGGCCCTGTGAGCGTTGCCCGGCCAAGGTCATCACGGCTTACGGTAACGTCAATGAGTGTCCCAAGTGCGCTGATCTCCTGAGAGAGTTGATCGGCAATACCGCCGGGGCTGGCCCCATTACCCAATTGACGGTTCAAAGACCCAATCCGTGTGAGGATCGTATTGACAGTTTCAAGATCGGTATCAAGCCGTTGCGAGGCTTGTTCGGTTTCCGCCGAAATTGCCGCACGGGTACGGCCAAAGGCGGCGAGCGTTTGGTCAAGTGCCGACAACGCTTCTGCCCGGGCAGCGGGACTTGCAGGGTCAGCGCCAAGCCGCGCGAAGGCCGCCGTGGCCGCGCTCGCGCGGTCGGCAAAGGACAGGTCATCGCCGATTTCACCAAGGGTGCCCACAATTCGGGAAAGCGCCGCACTGCGCGTTTCCAATGCCGCGCTGTCACTGGTGGCGCTGGCGAAGGCCTGTTGAAGAAAACTGTTTCCCGCATCCCGAACGATCTGTGCCTGGACGCCCGATAGCTGGCTGATAACAGGGTCCGCGCGAAACGTGACCTCGCGGCGGGCAAAGTCAGGCGTCGTCAGGTTCGCAATATTCTCCGACGTCGCACCAATTGCCCGTTGTTGGGCCAGAACGCCGGACGTTGCGATATTAATGATCGATGTAAGGCTCATGATTGAGACTTTCCTCGTTTCCAACAGGTTTCAGGGACCAACACACGGCCCATTGGTCCGTATGCGGCATCGAGCCCGGTAGATATTGCCCGGTAGGCAAACCTTGACCAGCCAACCCTACCCGTCCGACACGCCGCCACGGCAAGATGCCCAGCATTTCCGCGCTTTTTGATGCGCCTTCTCACAATGTTGCCGCACAACGCTTTTTCATGGATTTGGAAAAAGCAAATGCGGGGCCAACACAATCGTCGGCTTTGTACTCGGGCACCAAAGGTGAAGCTTCCAGCATATAGCGGCTGGTCATTTCTTTCCTACCCGGCAGGTTTTGCGGTCCTATCGAGGTCCGTATAAGGATTTTTTAACGATCTTTTTCGCGCAATCGCGGACTTTCTGCGCTGGCCTGGCTCTTGCGAATGCATACTGGAATAGAAGCGCATGGTAAGGCCGTGGAACTAGCAGCATCTTTTTTAGGGCAACCAGGTCCGGCGCAAGCCCGTCTGGCAGATCCGGAAACGCCAGCTGGCGAGGGGGCGCAAGTCTTTGCGTTGTCCTTGGCCAATGTTGCCTCAGTCCAGCTTGACCGCGCCGCCGCCGCCGTGGAGGCCCACGGGGTCGCTCCGCAAACCCGAGGCACCGTGCTTGACGCAACAAACAGGACGCAAGCAAACGGAGCCACCAATGAAGCTGCGTATACAAATGGTCAGGGAGCCAATACTGCCACGCCCTCTAGCACTGGCGTTCAACTCCCAAGCACCGCTGGCCTCGGCTCTAGCAATACAGGGCCTAGCGCCACGCTCGCGCCCAATCCGCGGATAAACATCCAAAATACCGTCGGTCCAACGCAGCCCGTCGTGCCAACCATCGGTGCACTGACCGCGAACGTATCGTTCACCAATCCGGCAAACGGGGGCCGCCAGACGACTGACCCCATTCTTGTACGCCCAGAGCCGGCAGGGGTGCAGGCTCGAACGTCACTGGCCCCGCGCGCGCGGGCCGGGACCCCCACCCCATCACCCACGGCGACGTCCGACTTCGCCCAACTGGTCGCCCGCCAGATTGGACGCGGTGAAACCCGCTTTGAGGTGCGTCTCGACCCACCGGAGCTAGGCCGTATCGATGTTCGCTACCATGCGCAGGAAAATGAGCGCGCGAGCCTGACGCTAATCTTTGAGGAAGAAGCCACACGCGATCTCTTCCGCCGCGATACCGATAGCTTGCGTGCATTCCTGCGCGACCAGGATCTGAATATTCGCGGGGATCAATTGCGATTTGATCTGGCATCGGATCAAAATAACGACCGTCATACCCCTTTCGATACCAATGACCCGCACGCCTCTTCGGTGGCGCTGCCCGTAGGCGCAGCGCCGGAGGGCGAAGCACCATCGCCGTCACGCCGGCCGGGAGCGGCGTCTGTTTTCTCATCAATCCGCCCGCACCTGATCGATATCATTGCCTGAGGATACCCCATGGACCTTACCCCAACCACCGCCAGCGCCACCGCAAGCCAATCGGCAGCGTCAAGTTCCGCGTTTTCTCAGCTGACGGATAATTTTGATACGTTTCTAACACTCCTGACCACGCAACTTCAAAATCAGGACCCGCTGGAGCCTCTTGATACCGAGCAATTTACCCAGCAATTGGTGCAGTTTGCCGGGGTTGAGCAGTCAATCCAGACCAATGCAAACCTTGAAACGCTAATCGAGCTTCAGTCTGCGGTGCAGCGCGATGAAGCGCTCGGGCTTGTGGGCCGTGTGGTGGCGGTGGAAGGCGGCGAGACGGTCCTCTCCCCCGCCCGGAATGATCGCACCACCCGGTTCGATTATACAGTGCCCGCGAACACGCGGTCCGTCCGCCTGGAAATTATCGATAGCCAAGGTGAGGTTATCAGCACCCTAGATGCCGAACAGCGCGCTGGCCGCCATGCTGTGGTCTGGCCGGGTACCACCAGCAACGGCAACACGGCAGCCGATGGCACCTACCGACTGCGCGCGCGCGCCGAAAGCGCAGAGGGGACGCAGACAGAGCTTTCCGTGCGAACGCGCAGCCGCATCAATGCGGTAGATCTGAGTTCAGGTGCGGCGCAACTCGCCGTGGCGGGGCGTCTTATCGACCCGTCAGCAATCCTCGAAGTGAGTACAGAGTTTTAGGAGCACAGCATGGGGTTTTCAGGATTATTTGCCATCGGCGTTTCCGGGGTGCAGGCCCAGGCCACCGGTCTTGAGGCGATTTCTAATAACATCGCCAACAGCCAGACAACGGGCTACCGCCGCGCCGCCGCCAGCTTTGCGCAATTAGTGACCGGTACCGACCGCGCTGGTGAGATTACAACCGGGCCGGGCCGACAGGGCGAAGGCCAGGGCGTCGCTGCACGCCTTGAAACGGATCACCACCTGCAAGGGCTGATCCGGCGGACCGATACCGACACCCATCTTGCGATTAGTGGGCGGGGTTTTTTTGCCGTTGAGGACCCGGGTCTGGGCGGTACGGATGATAATGTGGGCAACACCCTTTTTACCCGGGCCGGTGATTTCCAGGTCTCAAATGCGGGTGTGCTCGTCAACAGCGCGGGGCAAACACTGCTCGGCGTGCCGCTTTCGGGGGCAAATGCGGGCAACGGCGCCGGCGTCATTGCCTCCCTCGGCGCGCTGGAACCTATTGATCTCTCGCAAGCCACAGGACGCGGTGCGGCGACCGAGGCGTTGTCGGTCTCCCTCGCCGGGAACAGTTCAGGTGAACGGACCGTCCAGCTCTTTGACGCGACCGGCGCGGTGCGTACCCTCACCGTTTCGCTGGTCCCACAAGATGACACGAGCGCCACACTGACACTTACCGACGGGCAAACCCCGCTCGCCACCGGCACCATCATCTTTGACCGTGATGGCGCCCCAAACCTTGACGCCTCAACGCTGCCGGAGAGTTTCACCATTGACGGTCAGAGCGTTGCGCTGGCCCTGACGCAAGACCAGGCTAACGGAGCGTTTTCTTCAGGCTTTGCCGTCAGCCAGCGCGGCGGCACCGCCTTTGGGACGGTCACGGGGTTTCAAATTGACGAAAGTGGTGTCTTACGGGCAACACTGAGTAATGGGTTGAGCGACCCATTATATCAAATTCCCCTTGCGTTATTTACCAACGCCGAAGGGCTGATCCGCGCGGACGATACCGCGTTTCGTTTTGACCCACAGGCGGGCACGCTGACCTTGACCACCGCCAATACCGATGGTGCAGGCCTTCTCGAGGCAAGCGCCCTTGAGAATTCAACCGTCGATATCACGCAATCGTTTAGCCTGCTTATCGAAACACAGCGTGCTTATGCGGCAAACGCGCAAATCCTGTCGGTCACCGATGAACTTCTGGAGACGCTGAACGGAACCGCCGCATAATTATCTGTACCCAAATGAGACAGTCTTTTGATAAAAAGACAAATTTATTCAACGGCTTACGGAACTTTTTACCCTACCATTTAGCCGGTTTTTAAGATGGGCTCGCTATTTTGTGAAGACTGTAGCGTATCCATAAGGACTTCAAGATCATGTCGGTAGCTGTGCAATCATCCAGCGTCACCCAGCAGAAAGAGGCCTATATCATCGGACCGGATGGTACCCCTCTGACGCTTGCTGACCTACCTCCAAAAACAACCAAGCGCTGGGTGATCCGCCGCAAGGCAGAGGTCGTCATGGCCGTACGGGGCGGCCTCTTGACCCTTGAAGAAGCATGCGACCGCTATTCGCTGACCGTAGAAGAATTCCTGTCCTGGCAAAAAGCGATTGAACAGTTCGGGATGAAGGGGTTGCGCGCCACCCGGGTGCAGCAATACCGTTAACCCCTCCTTAAACCTTATACGGATGATGCCACGCTTTTCACGCGTGGCATTTTCTTTTTAAGCCGCGTCATCCGCCACCGGTACAATCGTTTCCATTATGGAAACGGAATATTTACGTCGTCCCGGCAATATTTGCCCAGTCGCGGGACCGGTGGGCATGGATATTTCGATCCGAAGATAAGGATCGACTGAAAACCTACGCTATCCGTTTTTGCGGGCCTGCAAACAGCATTTCGTTGCGGATGGATTTGTGCGTAATTTATTGGCCTTCCTTGAAAACTTCGGACTTGCCCGGCTAGCGACCACGGTCGGTGTCACTGGCGGCGTGGCGCTTGCGCTAATCTTGATCATGGTACGGATCGGGGCGGAGCCCTATCAGATCCTCGCCACGGACCTTGATTATGCCGATGCGCAAGCCGTGATTAGCGAGCTTGAACGCGGCGGGCAGGATTACCAGATGCGCGAGCACGGCGCACGGGTCTCCATCCTCGTGCCGCGCGACCGTGTAGGTACCATTCGTCTCTCCCTCGCGAGCGAAGGGCTCCTCAACAATTCCACCGTGGGATATGAGATTTTTGACAAACAGCAAAGCCTTGGCACCACAAGTTTTCAGCAGAATCTGAACAGGGTTCGCGCGCTGGAAGGGGAACTGGCACGCTCAGTCTCAGCCATTAGCGGCGTTCGTTCTGCGCGTGTGCATCTTGTTTTACCGGAGCGTGCTCTATTTGCGCGTGACCAGCAGCAGCCAAGCGCTTCTATCATGGTGGATGTGACAGGGCGGCTGGGCCAAGGGCCCATAGCCGCAATCACAAATCTCGTTGCCTCCGCAGTACCCGCGCTCTCCCCCAATCAGATCACCATTCTTGATAACCGTGGCAATCTCCTCGCAGCAGCGCACGAAATGAATAGCGAGGCGGCGCAAGGCGCGATGATCAGTGACCGGATGGCCGCTGCACAAACGCGTCTGCAGACAACGGTCAACGACCTGATTGGCAGAATTGTCGGCCCGGAAAATGTGCGTGCCAGGGTCGCAGCAGACTTTGACGTGAGCCGCGTGACCGAAACGGCGGAAATCGTTGACCCTGATAGTCAGGTTGTTCTTTCGTCAACCTTGATCGAGGAATCCGCTGACGACAACCGGCCCGCGCGCGGTGTAAGTGTGGGCAATGCGTTGCCGAATGCTACCATTTCAGACCAGATTGGTGATGCTGACCGGTCCCAAACGCGGCGTACCGAAGAAATCACCAATTATGAAATTACAAAGACGGTTCGCAATGCCGTGCGCGATCAAGGCCTTGTTCTCAACCGCGTCACTGTCGCCGTTGCGATCAATAATCGCGGCGACGATGGGACGATCACCCCGCTCAGTCCCGATACGATTGCCCGGCTTGAGGCCCTTGTAAAATCAGCAGTTGGCTTTGATGCCACCCGCGGGGATCAGGTTGATATTGTGGATGTTCCCTTCTCACCACTCACCGCAGATGTACCCGCCACAGTTGCAGCGCCAAGCCCCAACGGTCCCCTTGCCGCTTTTTCCAGTACACGGATTGCAGAGCTAATCGCCCTTGGCCTTGTGGCCCTCGCGCTGATCTTTTTCGTGATCCGTCCCCTCTTCTTCGCTGGCCATCCCACAGCCAAAACCCAAATCGCACACAGAAATATAGGTACGGCACCGGGCGCAAACCAATCCGCACGCACGGCGACACTTGAAGACGTAACGAGCAGTACGCAGACTGCTTCCATAGCCGATGGCACGGCCGGTGGTGATCTGGAGCAACGGATCGACATAGCCCAAGTCGAAGGCAAGGTGCGCGCTTCGTCGGTGAAGCGGGTGCAGGAAATTGTAACCGGGCATACGGAAGAATCCGCAACGATCCTGAAACAATGGATCAGGGAGGCCGTATGAACGCGATCGTTCCTGCCGAAGCTGTGCCGTACGACGCGCAAGCGCTCACCGGACCTGAAAAGGCAGCGGTCATTATTCTTGCCCTTGGTGAGGAGAATGCCCGCCCCCTATGGGAAAGCTTTGATGAAGACGAACTGCGCGAAGTGACGCTCGCGATCACGCAGTTGGGCGCGGTGACCAGCACAATGGTCGAGAGCCTGATGGTGGATTTTGTGGAGAATATTGCCCGTACTGGCCCGGTTTCGGGGTCTGCAGCGACGGCGCGGCGCATGCTTGAAAATATTCTGCCTAAGGATAAAGTTGATGCAATCCTTGCCGAGGTCAAAGGCCCCGCTGGTCGAACCATGTGGGACAAGCTCAGCAATGTGAACCCGGTCTTGCTTGCGCGCTACCTGTCAAAAGAGCATCCACAGACGATTGCCGTCGTTCTCTCGCGCATCAACCCTGACCATGCCGCGCAGGTGATTGCGAAAATGCCCGGCCCCATGGCTGAAGAAACAGTCAACCGCATGCTGACCCTTGGTCCCGTTCAAAAGGACGTTCTGACCGAGATTGAACAGACCCTTCAGAATGAATTCATCACGTCCCTGACGGAAACGCAGGGTCACGACACGTTCGAAATGATGGCCGAAATTTTCAACTGCTTTGATCGCCAGACTGAACGCCGGTTTATGGAAACTTTGCGGGAAAAAAACCCTGAAGCGGCCGACCGAATCAAGGCTTTGATGGTGGTCTTTGAAGATCTTCTGCATATTGATGATCATGATGTCCAGATATTGCTACGCTATCTTGATAAGTCGCAACTGGCTGTTGCCCTAAAAGGGGCGAATGACGAAGTCGCCAGTCTTTTCTTCCGCAATATGTCCGAGCGCGCGGCAAAAATCCTCCGCGACGATATTGATATCATGCGCCCGTTGCGCGCGCGCGAGGTAGAAGCGGTGCAACAGAAAATCGTTGAGATTGCCAAGCAACTGAACGATGAGGGAAAAATCTTCCTGTCAAAACGCAATGAGCATGAGGTGATATTCTGATGTCGCCTGCTACCCCTCTTGCCATAGACGATCTCCCCGACTGGACGGGTGACGATGGTTTGCCATCGCTGCGCGAACACCGAAACGGGCCCAATATCGCGCCACCCACGTCAGCGATAGATCCAGTTGCCGAGGCCTTCGAAAAAGGCAGGGCGCAGGGCGTGCGCGAAGCTCACAAAGACCGCGCCGAAGACCGGTCCCGTGACGAAGCCCATCAACAGGCGATGGCCCGCGCCAAGGAGGCGCAATTGGCGCTTCTATCGCAGATCAGAACAAACCTTGAAGGCACTATCCTACCCACTATTCATGAGCATGAGGCGAGGATTCTTGAAACTTTGCGTCGGGTGATCGATACGATTGAGGCACTCTTTCATAGCAGCCTTGATGCGCGTCTAAAGGAGCGCTGCCAGGCCTTGACTGCCGCGATTGACGCCATGGCGACGGGGACCGACGCGCCGACCATCACCCTTTACGTTCACCCGGATGATCTTGCCATCCTCGACGACGCCCTATCCAGCGCGAGCGACCTTTTATTGTGTGGCGATAAGACAATTCGTCAGGGTACTTGCAATGCATCGTGGCAGGGCGGTGAGATTGTTTTCGATCCTTTTGACCAGGCTACGCAGCTTTTGCACGCGCTTAGCGCGCAGCTGACGCCGCCAACCCCGCTGGAGAGTGACAGTGACCACTGAAAACACCGCCCACCCCGAGACGGACACCGATCTAGCCATTGATCCGCCAACCGATGACTTTGCAAGCGCGTTGGAGGAGTTCGAGGCTACTCTTGATCTGCCCGAAGAAGGGCCCGGCACCCAGCCCTCTGCCGATCCGATTTCCATGGACGAACTCTATGACGTGCCGGTCACGGTGTCAGCCGTTCTCGGACGGCGGCGCATGGATGTGGCCAGTTTGCTTGATCTAGAGGCCGGTGCCCTCATCTACCTTGATCGCAAGGTTGGGGAACCCGTTGATCTTTATATCAACGAACAGCTGATTGCGCGCGGGGAATTGGTCATTATTGATGGTGGGCTTGGCATTTCCATGACTGAAATCATCAACCCCAATGATACCGCCATTGCCCTGACCCAGATGCACGATGACAAGAGGTAAACCATGCGCTTACTGATTATCGGCCATCAATCCTCCGAGCTTTCTGCCGCAGCGCGTATCGCCCTTGACGCGGGCGCCAAGGTCTCGCTCGTTGGATCAATTGAGCAAGCAATGGCAACCATTCGAAAGGGTGGCGGGGCCGAGCTTGCCATGATCGACATGCGGTTTGATGTGGCGCGGTTTGTCTCCATGCTGGCGACCGAGCGCTTCGCCCTGCCGGTCGTGGCCTGCGGTATTGATTCCGATGCGGACGCGGCAGTGGCGGCCATCAAAGCTGGGGCGCAGGAATTTGTTCCCCTGCCCCCCGATGCGGAGTTGATTGCAGCTATCCTAGAAGCCGTTGTGGCAGAAAAGGACGACATCCTCGCCTGTGACCCCACCATGAAGAAAGTGATCGCCCTTGCCGATCAAATCGCCGCCTCCGAAGCGTCGGTTCTGATCACGGGCGAATCCGGTGTGGGTAAGGAAGTCATCGCCACCTACCTCCACAAAAAATCGAAACGCAGCGATGCGCCCTTCATCTCGATCAACTGCGCGGCAATTCCCGACAATCTTCTGGAATCAGAGTTGTTTGGCCATGAGAAAGGCGCCTTTACCGGCGCCGTGGCGCGGCGCATCGGTAAGTTTGAGGAGGCGCAGGGCGGCACGCTGCTCCTCGATGAAATTTCCGAAATGGATGTGCGGTTGCAGGCAAAACTGCTCCGGGTTTTACAGGAACGTGTTGTTGATCGTTTGGGGGGGCGCCAGTCTATCCCCGTGGATATCCGTATTCTTGCCACGTCGAACCGCCACCTCGATAAAGCCGTTGCCGATGGGACCTTTCGCGAGGACCTTCTCTTCCGCCTCAATGTGGTCAACCTTAAAGTACCACCGTTGCGTGATCGGCCCATGGATATTCTTCTGCTGGCTGATCATTTTGCCAAGAAATATGCCGCCCTGAACAGTTGCCCCGACCGGCCCCTGTCGGAAGGCGCCCGTGCAGAAATCATGAATGCAGCCTGGCCGGGTAATGTGCGGGAACTTGAAAATGCAATCCACCGCGCGGTTTTGCTGGCCGCGGGCGACAAGATTGAGGCCGATGCTATTCGCTTGCCCGACGGGTCAGCGATGCGCCCTGCGATCCACACCCTTCAAGCCGCAGATGCACAGGGTGATGACGCTTTTGCTGCAGGGACGCTGGTAGGGCGGCGTGTTGCGGATGTGGAACGCGATCTGATCATCAACACGCTCGACCATTGTTTCGGCAATCGCACCCACGCCGCGAATATTCTGGGTATTTCAATCCGTACCCTGCGTAATAAGCTCAAAACTTATGCGCAGGAAGGCGTCAATGTGCCACCGGCTGGTGACCTGCGCGCGCACGGATGAGGGGGCTAGCATGAAGTACAAGGTCTATAAGGAAAGTCCGTTACCGGACGTTGACTGGCAAAAGCTGCGGAAGCGGATCGAAAAACCAATCACCAGCTATCAACACCGCCATGACCCGCTTTACTATGATGACGAGGATATCTGGTTCTGGCACCGTGAGACGCGCAAGCGGGTTGCCTTTGTCGATATTGATAAAGTCGAAAAAGCAACCTTGCATGGCTTTGGCAAAATGGTGCGTCTCACCTATTTGCGCGGCAAAGGGCCGGCGGAAAACGGCAAGCCAGCGCAATTCCATTTGATTGATGTGGCGTCCCTCAACCGGTCGCCAGCAGAGATAGCGGCTGACCTGCGTGAACGGGTGACCGAGGCCCATACGCGCGTTATCAAGGCGCAACCAAAACGCCGCTTTAATGCCGATGACTGAGCAAACGGTATCGCGTCTGCGCTTGCCCCGTGGCCTTGCCGGACTTGGCGGCGTTAATGGGCTTGTCCACACAGATATGATTTTGGCGGGCGCGGTCCTTGCCATTCTGACCCTTCTGTTTTTTCCAGCGCCAAGTTGGCTCCTCGATATTTTGCTGGCGATTTCCATCACCTTTTCCGTCATGGTCCTGATGACGGCGCTTTTTACCCGGCGCGCCCTTGAGTTCTCGACCTTTCCGGCGATCCTGTTGATTGCAACCCTCTTGCGTCTATCGCTGAATATCGCCTCGACGCGGCTGATTTTGTCGAGCGGCAATGAAGGCACCTCCGCCGCTGGCCGGATCATTGAGGCGTTCGGGACGTTCGTCATGCAAGGCAACACGGTTATCGGGATGATCGTTTTTGCGATCCTGGTGATCGTAAACTTCGTTGTCATCACCAAAGGCTCTGGCCGCATTGCCGAAGTGGCAGCACGGTTTTCTCTTGATGCGCTGCCCGGCAAGCAGATGGCGATTGACGCGGACCTGTCCGCGGGGCTGATCAGCGAAACCGATGCCCGCGAGCGCCGCAAAACCTTGGAGGCGGAGTCAACGTTTTTCGGGGCCATGGATGGGGCCTCAAAGTTTGTGCGCGGTGACGCGGTGGCGGGCCTCCTGATCACTTTTATCAATCTGATCGGTGGGATCATTATTGGGATGGCGCAGCAGGGCATGAGCCTTGGGGCCGCGGGTCAATCCTACAGCCTACTGACCATTGGTGATGGGCTGGTCAGTCAGATCCCTGCCCTGATCATTTCAATTGCGGCGGGTCTTCTGGTCTCGAAAGCCGGGGTTGACGGCGCCGCCGACCGCGCCATGGGCACGCAATTTACCATGTATCCGCGCGCGCTTGCCATGGTGAGTGCCGTGCTGCTGATCCTGGCGGTTTTGCCAGGCATGCCGGTGCTCGTTTTTCTGACACTGTCGATCCTGTTCGCTGGCGGGGCATGGCTTGCCAACCGGGCCCTTGCCCGTGCGCAGACCCAGACCGACGATACCCTTGCCGCCAACTCAGCACCGATCGATGACAGCCCCGACCACATGCTGGCCATGGATGATTTGCGGATTGAGGTTGGCTATGGCCTTCTGCCCATCGTCAACCCCGCAGACGGCCCGGGCCTGACGGAGAAGATCAAAGCCTTGCGTAAGGCAATCGCCCAAGAGCTTGGCTTTGTAACGCCGCCAATCCGTATACTGGATAATCTGCGGTTAGACGCAAACAGCTATGTCATCTATCTCAAAGAACAGGAGATTGCGCGCGGCGATGTGCGCCCGGGCCAGTTTCTGGCCATGGACCCCGCTGGCGGGCGGATTAACCTGATAGGCGAACCCACAAAAGAGCCGGCGTTCGGTCTCGACGCCCTGTGGATTGACGACAGCCAACGCGATCAGGCGAGCCTTTCCGGCCTGACCGTTGTTGATGCGGCAACAGTGATGACAACCCACGTGACCGAAGTGATCAAGACTGAGGCGCCGGCACTGCTTTCTTATGCAGAAACCAAAGGGCTGCTGAATGCACTCCCGGAAAAACATCAGGCGCTGGTCTCTGACCTGATCCCGGCGATTGCCAGCGTGACGACGGTGCAGCGGGTCCTGCAACGGCTTCTTACCGAACGTGTTTCAATCCGCGACTTGCCAACAATTCTGGAAGCATTGGCCGAACGGGCACCGCAAACGAGCGACATCACCGCTTTGGGCGAACATGTGCGCACCCGTTTAGGGCGACAAATCCTCGCCGGCCTCGCCGAACCGGGCGGGGAGACGGCCATTTTGATGCTCTCACCCGCCTGGGAACAGGAATTTCACGCGGCGCTGACACCGGAAGACGGCGCCCCCACTACAGCGCCTCAATTGGCGATGGCGCCATCGAAAGTGCAGGAATTCGTGGCTGTCAGCCTTGCCGCCCTTGAAAAAGCGGCTGTTGAAGGGGTGAGTGCGGCCATTGTCACCAGCGCTACGGCACGCCCCTTTGTGCGCTCCATCATGGAGCGGGTCCGAGCCCAAACATCTGTGCTTTCACAAAATGAAATTCACCCGCATACTAGGCTTCGGAGTATGGGACAGATCTGAAGAGTGAATTTGGGTTGTGATCAAACGGTTTATCGCCTCCAGCGTTGAGAAGGCGCAAGCCAAAGCCCGCCGGGCGTTTGGCCGGAATGTTGTCATCCTGAGCATCCGCGATCTGCCCAGCGGTGACGTGGAGGTCGCCGCCGCCGACGAAGACGGCGCGCGGTCTTACTACGCCGACCCCCAAAACCGGCAGACGCCCCCGGTTCAACAACCAGGA
This sequence comes from Pseudomonadota bacterium, assembly GCA_039819545.1. Lineage (GTDB taxonomy): Bacteria > Pseudomonadota > Alphaproteobacteria > Caulobacterales > Parvularculaceae > CALLPQ01. Next base: position 280,172 of record JBCBRS010000002.1, read on the forward strand.
CCAGCCACTCCTGCTGAGAGGGGCCCCGCGGCATCTAACGAGGATTTCTCCCCGCAAGATCAGGCGCCCACCGAAGACCGACGCAAAGCCGGCCGGCTTGGCCGCATTCCGTTTTTTAATCGGCGTAAGGATGATCCTGGCTTTCGCGAGCGCGTGCACGAACCAACCCTAGGCGGTGCGCACGCCGACCCTTTGAGCCCTGATGAGCGCCACGAACCGCTCTTTGATGAGGAGCCCTTGTTTAGCGAGGGCCCGCCAACCTTTGATGAAGAACCGGTCTCGCGTTCACCTGAACCCGATCATGGGTTCGCCGCCGAGCGAGCGCCGCACGAGCAGGACGCCCCTGCCGACGCTACCCGCTACCAGGATGAACATCACACGTCAGATCAAAGGCCTGCCGCACCGCTGCGCGCGCCCCCGCCCCTTGGCGGACCTGCCAATGGTGATGCAAATCCATCCGCTGGCGGGTCGCGCCTCAACGAACCGCTGGAACAGAAATTCGGGGAAAATAATCTCTCGCAATTGCGCCAGCGACTAACAGGCCAACGGGCACCCGGCGATAGCGCCATGGATGATCCCGCTACGTCAGCGCTTGCTGCATTGCTCTCGCCCCATGGTGTATCAGATCGCCTGCTCGCCATGATCCGGAATGGCGCGCGCCAGGCCCAGGTTGATGACGAACTTTATCGTCTCGGTATGGGATTTGCGGAAAGTTTTAATTTTTCGCCGCTGCGCTCAACGGCGGCGGTGCCTTTAATGCTGGTGGGACCCACGGGCGCGGGGAAGACCTCCTGCGCTGCGAAACTTGCCGCGCTCGCCCTTGCCGAAGGCGAGACCGCGATCATGATCACCACCGATGTGGGCCGGGCCGGCGCGCTGGAACAGTTTGCGACCTATAGCGAAAAACTGAACATCGAGTGCTACGCCGCAGAAACGCCCGATGAGATTTCGCTGATTATGCGTGAGACCAAACCGCAGGGTGCCGTCATCCTTGATACACCGGGGATCAGCCCCTATGACGCGGGCGATCTTGCGGCGCTCAAATCCTATCAAACGGCGATTGGCGCAGAACCGGTTCTCGTCCTGCCCGCCAGCGGCGATGTGGGCGAGTATACCGACTGGGCGCACGCATTCCGCGCCTTTGGTGTGCGCTGTTGTATCATTACAAAATTCGATGCCACCCGCCGGGTTGGCGCCGGGCTAAGCGCAGCCTTTGAAGGCAATATGACCCTGACTTATTTTTCTGAAACGCCCTTTATTTCCGAAGGGTTATTACCAGCCAGCCCGGAATATCTCGCTTATCGGCTGACGGCCAGCTATCCTGGCCGAATTGTTCAGGCCTGATGCATTATCGTCAGACAATGCTTTCGTCACTGACGCGGCGCCAATGAACACCGTCGCTGACCACTAGCGCGCCATTGTCCGCAATGTCTTGCGCAAAAGCGATTGCCCCCGCTCCGGCGGTTGCTGGTGCCGGTAAGGCTGTCCGCACCGCGCCATAGACGCGCACCGGCGCGCCGCACTCAACACTACCGCTGGCCGGTACCATGAACACTGTTTTGGAGTTGGTCGTACATCGCAAGATCGGGGTCGCATTATCCGCATTATTGTGAAACTGCGCAACACCGCCCGTTACCGATTGCGCCGTTTGCTCCAGATACAGAATATTATCAACCCCATCGAGATTATTATTACTCCGTGTAGATATTTTTCCTTTCGAAGAGGGCAGACCCCATAAACCAAGAGATCCATTCTCGTCATAAATCAGCACCTTACCCCCGGTTCCAAAACCGCCCGACAAACGCTGTATAAAAAAGGTCTCATCGCCGCCCTGTCCAATGGCCCAGAACGGGTTATCCGTATCGGTATCAAAATTAATCTGTGCGAGACTGGACCCGTTCCCCACTTGCAACTGATTTAAGCTGGTGGCTGCCGTCGCACTATCGATCCGCATGGCTTCGGTAAAGGAAACGCCGTCGGGGCTAACCTTTGCGGTGAAATCGGCCGTACCAAGTACCCCGAATTCCACATGCCCTTCAAAGTCGGTCTGGAACAAAAAACCGGCCGTGTGCGCCACCGATCGCCGGTTAAGAACAACGCGCATGTCGCCGCTGCCCGGTGTCACGTCATCATGGCTGAAAAGCGCCGCATCGGATTTTACGGCCAGCCGGTTCGTGGTATCGGCGCTTGTGTTGACGCCAAACTGCGCCGCCTGATCACTGACCCCGCCGCCAGTTCCACCAACCGCGGACCACGCCGTTCCATCGAAAACGAAAAGCGCATCCTCATCCTGCACAAAGGCGCGCCAGCCCTTGATCGGTGCAAAATAGGACCAGAACCCATCTTGAAAAACGCCCACTGTATGAGCGGGCTGTCCAGCCCAGTGCGGACCAGTGGCGGTTTGCGTTAACAGGTAAGCATCACCATCCAGCGGGGTTTCAGGCTGTGTCCCTTGAGTGCGGGAGATTACCGTCAACTGAACCAGCGCATCGAGACGGCGCAGCCCCTCATTCACGGTCACATGCTTTTGCGCCTGTTGGGGCAGCACGTAAGGCAAGGCAAGCTTGGGCGATTGTTCCATGATCAATCCTTGGGCGGATAACAGCGACAACAGGGCCGCATTGGCAGCGGATCAGCACCCTAACGGTGGTGCCAAGGCCCGGGGATAAGTTTCTAGCCGCGCGCGAATGGGTCGCTTCAGGCTCGCCTGCCTCCCACCCTTTTTTTGCCCCGACACCTCCGCTACACAAAAGAAAAAGGGATAAGGAAACGAAGCGATGTTCGATCGCGCAGAGGTCATTGATGGCACGTTTGAGCAAAACGTCAGAGCATTCTCGCCGGGCACCTCCTCCGTAAACGGTACATTACCAATACTGGCCCCGGAAACGCTGGTGGATGTGTTCGACACCCAATTGATGAGCCGTCATCTTGATTTTATGGCCCGCCGGTCAAAGGGAAGAACCTTCTACTCCATCGGCAGCGCAGGTCATGAGGGCATGGCCGCCCTTGCCCTTGCGACGCGGCCCACGGATATGGCGTTTCTGCATTATCGCGACGCCGCGTTTTTGATCCAACGGATGAAACAAATCCCCGGCGAGACCCCGCTTTACAATATGGCGCTCTCTTTCGCTGCGGCTGCGGAAGATCCTGTTTCCGGTGGTAGGCATAAAGTTCTGGGCGGCTTACGGGTAAACGTGCCCCCGCAAACCAGCACGATTGCCTCTCATCTGCCAAAGGCGGTTGGCGCAGCCCATTCCATCGGGCTTGCGGCCAAGACAAAAATTCCCAATCCCGTGTTAAAGCCGGACGGGGTCATCCTTGCGAGCTTTGGGGACGCCTCAGCAAACCACTCCACGGCGCAAGGCGCCATCAATGCCGCCGCATGGGCAAGCTATCAGGGTGCGCCCATGCCGCTTGTCCTCGTCTGCGAAGACAATGGCATCGGTATATCCGTGCCCACCCCTGATGGCTGGATCGCCAATAGTTTTGCCCACCGTGCAGGCCTGACCTATGTGGCGTGTGACAGCTGTGATGTGGCGGAGGCGGCGGCTATCATGCAAAATGCAGTGCGGTTCTGCCGTATTCATCGCAAACCTATTTTTATCCATACACGGACGGTCCGCCTGATGGGGCATGCCGGCGCTGATATTGAGGCGACCTACGAAAAGCTGGCCCACATCGAGGCAACCGAAGCGTGCGATCCCCTCCTCGCGACGGCAAAAACGCTCATTAATCAGAATATTCTGACAGCGGATGACATCTGCAGGCGTTATCGTCAGATGGCCCACCGCGTCGCGCGCGTGAGCCAAATTGCCATGGGCAAACCAAAATTGACCACAGGCGAAGCGGTCATGGCGCCGCTCATTCCCAAAGGGAAAAATAGCGGGCAAGGTAAAGCGCCCCCACGGGCGCTTGCGGCGATGGCAGCCCGCAAGAAGCATCTGCCGCGCGAGGCGTTTGACAAAGACAAACCCATTACGCTGTCGCGCTCAATCAATTTTGCGCTCGCCGATAGCCTTCTGCACCATCCAAACTGTGCGGTTTTTGGTGAAGATGTGGGGCGCAAGGGCGGTGTCTATGGCGTCACCGGTGGTCTGCAAAAGATATTTGGCCGTGCTCGGGTCTTCGATACGCTGCTGGATGAACAGTCTATCCTCGGCCAGGCCATTGGTATGGCCCATAACGGGTTTATTCCAATTCCGGAAATTCAGTTTCTCGCCTATCTTCACAATGCAGAAGATCAGGTCCGCGGCGAGGCAGCAACACTCTCTTTCTTTTCCAATGGTCAGTATACAAATCCAATGGTAATCCGCATCGCGGGGCTTGCTTATCAGAAAGGGTTCGGCGGTCATTTTCACAATGATAATTCGTTCGCCGTACTGCGTGATATTCCAGGGTTAGTTCTTGCCTGTCCCGCCCATGCTGGTGAAGCGCCCGGCATGTTACGAACCTGTATGCGCCTCGCCGAAGAAGAACGCCGGGTTGTCGTTTTTCTTGAACCGATTGCCCTTTATAATGTTCAGGACCTCCACGAGGAGGGTGATGGCGGTTGGATGCACCCCTATACCGGTCCGGGCGAAAGCATAGCGCTGGGTATGATTGATCACCATGATGAGGGGCCAGGCAACAAAGACCAAACGCCGGACGTCGCCATTGTGACCTACGCCAATGGCTACCACCTCGCCCGGCAAGCCGCCCGGGTACTGGCGCAAACCCATGGCCATCAAGTGCGCGTCATCAATCTTCGCTGGCTGCACCCCCTGCCCACAGATGCCATCAGAACAGCAACCAACAGCGCGCGCACCATTCTTATGGTCGACGAGTGCCGGCAGACAGGCTCCCTCAGTGAACAGATTATCAGCGATTTCATGATGCGCGGCGAGACCCGCCCGGTTGCCCGCCTTTGTGCCGATGACAGTTTTATACCCCTTGGACCGGCGGCCTACACGGTTCTACCCAGCCGTGATCGCATCATTGAACGCACCCGCGCGCTCCTCACACCGGGGGCAGCGTCATGAACCGCCAGACAGCCCTCGTCATCGCCCCGGGACGCGGCGCCTATCAAGCCGAAGAAATGGGGTATCTAGAAGCCCACCATGGCGCGCAATCTGACTTTATTGCAATGCTGGATCAGGTCCGCCGACAGGCTGGACAGACGCCCATCAGCACCCTTGATGCCGAGGGCAGATTTATTCGGTCGCGGCATACCAATGGCGAAAATGCATCCCTATTGATTTTTGGGTGCGCCGTTGCGGACTATCTAGCAATTGATCAGAACCGGTTTGATATTGTGGGGATCGCGGGAAACTCCATGGGCTGGTACCTTGCGCTCACCTGCGCTGGCGCGCTTTCGCTCCAAAATGGCGCCCATCTTGTTAATCATATGGGCACGCTTATGCACACCGATGGGATCGGTGGTCAACTAATCTATCCTGTTACGGATGAAAATTGGCGACCGTGTACGGAACGTCGGACGATAATTGACAAAGCAATGGCGGATACGCGTGATGACGGGCACGTGGTGTTCGCGTCTATTGAGCTTGGCGGTAGCCTTGTTCTCGCGGGGGAGGACACCGGGCTCGGCAGACTTACTGATAGCCTGCCAACGGATGGCCGCTACCCCTTGCGGCTTTCCTATCACGCGGCCTTTCATACGCCCCTTCTTGATTTCATCGTGCCGAAGGCACAGGCAGCGCTATCGCCAACCGTGTTCAGCCAGCCGCAACGCCCGATCATCGATGGCCGCGGACATATCTGGACACCGGGCGGCGCCGATCTTTCTGCGCTTTACGATTACACGCTCGGCCACCAGATTACACACACCTACGATTTTACCACGTCCATAATCGTCGCCATGCGCGAACTGGCGCCCGACGTGGTGATTGTTCTTGGCCCCGGCACCACCATGGGAGCGCCAGTGGCGCAAAGCCTGATAAAGACTGGGTGGTATGATCTGAACTCAAAAAGTGACTTCAAGGCTCTTCAGGCGAAAACTCCCCGGGTCGTGAGTATGGGCATTCCAGCCCAGCGCGCGTTGGTGGTTGGTTAATCGTGCGTTAAGCGAGCGTACCCGCCGCGCAAGGCAATCCTTGTGCCTCACAGAGCCTGAGCCACAGTTTACCACAATGTTAAGGTTGACTCATTAGTTTGCACGCGAGGGATAGATACGCCGTGCACATTCTTAAGTTTCTGAAAACCTATGAGGACTTCCTCAAGATCGAAGAAAGCGACAGCGCTGGCGTCAGGCTGCGCGTGCGTGCACTGTATAGCTTTGGTCTGATCTTTGTCGGTATCCAACTGATCAATCTCGCCGGGATGACGGCTACCTACAAACAATGGACAAGTGATCACTCCGTGGCGGTTGTGGTCGCCCTGATCGTCCTGGGGATGACCCAGCTTTTGCGCGTGTTCCGGAACTTCACAGTCATTGCCGGTGCGTTGACCGCCTTATGCTGTGCCGGTGTTCTCGCGTCCGCATTGCCCGATCATACTGGCATTCATTCGGCCCTCCTGCCGCTCATGATTTTGATGCCGTTATTGTGCGCCTTTGTGGCCGGGCCTGGCATGGCTCTCATTTGCGGCGTTATTATCATTGCGGTACTGACAATCCTCTATAGCTGTACAGTGCTGCATCCCGATGAAGCCCTTATCGTGTTGGCTGATCGATCTACACAAAGGTATTTTCAGGCTGTCTTTTGCGTGATCCTCGTCTCCAGCCTTTCGGCAATTTTTAGTCTCACAACCTTCCGCGCTTTTGATCTGTTAGAAGAAAATGTCCTGAAAGCACGCAGCGCAGAACAGGCAAAATCAACTTTTCTCGCTGCCATGAGTCATGAACTGCGCACACCGATGAATGGCGTTCTCGGTCTGATTGATGTGCTCGACCGCACCCCGCTTGATCCGGAACAACGCAAATTACTTCGAACTGTAAATTCCTCGGGGCGCTCCCTTTTGGCAATCCTTAACGACGTCCTTGATCTGTCGAAGATTGAAGCAGGCAAACTCGAAATTGAAACGCAGGCCTTCTCCCTTTATGAACTCATTGACGAAGTTTCCGCCTCATGGCGCGCTGCAGCCCATGCGAAGGGACTCGACTTTTCTCTGGAGCAGGACGACACCCTGCCGGACCGGGTGGAGGGAGATGATCTGCGCATTCGGCAGATTTTGACGAACCTCCTTTCCAACGCCATCAAGTTCACCAGCGATGGCAGCGTTGCTCTTTGCGTAAAGGCCAAAGAAATTGGTTCGAACGAAACCAGTGTGGCCTTTCATGTGCGTGATACCGGTCTTGGCATCGCACCTGATCAATGCGAGCGCATTTTCCTCGCCTTCGAACAAGCCGATGCGGGTATCACCCGTCACTATGGCGGCACCGGCCTTGGCCTTTCGATATGCAAAAAACTCTCCACCATGATGGAGGGAAGCCTGACGGTAAAATCCGCCCTTGGTGACGGCTCGTGTTTCACTCTTGAGGTACCGTTGCGCCGAACACAGACTATCGTCAAAGCGAGTACCAACGATATTACCCGTGATCATCTCGGTACAATGCGCACGGCGCTTGCCGGTCGATGCGTTTTAATTGTTGAAGATAATCTGACCAATCAATTGGTGGCCCAGCATATGCTCAAGGCCCTTAAAATTGAGACCTTCACCGCAGTCAATGGCGCCGATGCGCTCGAAACCCTCCGGACACGGCGCTTTGATGCTATTTTGATGGATAAGCACATGCCCGTCATGGATGGCCTGACAACCTTACAAAAGCTGCGAAATAGCGATGGCGCCCACGCCACAACACCGGTGGTTGCCTGTACTGCGGATGCCATGGACGGTGAACGGCTGGCGCTTTTGTCCAAGGGGTTTGACGGTTTTGTATCAAAACCGCTCAATGAAGCATCACTGGTCACGGCTCTCTATGCTGCGATGAACCTTGATCATCCCTGCACCAATCAACCCAGTGAAATCAGCATAGAGACAGGGGCCCATGTCGCCTGATATGAACGCTTAGCACGGTGTTCACACCGCCGCTTGCAATCGCGCCTGAAAATCGCGGATACGGGCGGCATTGGCGCCAAGGTCTGATCGGCCCAAGCGGCTTTTTGAGCGCAAATCCACGCGTGAGCCTGCCGCGTCTTCGCGGACCCGCACCACAAAGTCATCCACAAACCGGAAAACGCTGGAGGTGTGCGTCGCCTCAATCGTGCCGGCATCAGCGTCACTGGCGATGACCTCAAAGCCGTCCATCGCGCCAACCACATCAAGCGCCGCGGCAAAAACAGCTTCGCGCGTCGCCGTCAATATCAAAGGCGTGATCTCGGGATAGAGGCTTTCCTGGTGGGCACGAACAGTCTGCCCCCCAACCGTCTCCCCACCGGTATAGCGCGCCGGGTTTTTGCGTTTCACCGTTTCTGCTGCGCCCGCAATAATCTGCGGGGGGTCTTCAAAATCCGTTGTGAGATCGTGGATCGGATGCTGGCTTGCCATATAGGCACCATAGGCAACGGCGCCGACGACACCAACGCCCGCAACAATCATTAGCGTTTTAAGCATTTGCATATCTTTCCATTGGGTCGCTGCAATGCGGGGGTGCGGCCACGCTTAGCGGGCCGGGTTCAATCGATCATCAAGCTTTTTCTGAAACGTCGCGATCCGCGTAGCGTTGGCCCCAAGATCGGACCGACCGATCCGGGATTTGGACCGCACATCAACGCGTACATCGCCATTCGGCAAAGGGCGGATACGGACGATAAAATCATCGATAAACCCAAACCACGCGGATGTATGCGTCGCTTCCAGCCGGCCACTTTGTTGGTCGCTTGTCAAAATCTCCATCTTCATGGCCTGAAGCGTTTCTGTTGCGGCAGCGAAAACTTCGTCCGGCGTCGCCTTAAAGGTTTGAGGCGCGATGTCAGGGTAGAGTTCCTGTTGCCAGCGGATCACCGATTTTCCAGTATCGCCATAGGGCGCCTCCCCCGCATAAACTGCCGGATTTGACCGCTCAAGATCAGCCGCAGCAACGATCGCTGGCGGATCAGTAAAGTCAGTGGTCAAATCATGGATGGGGTGAGCGGCGCCATTGGCCCGCTGTTGCGTCAACATAAAGGTCAGCGCCCCACTAACGGCAATAGCGAGAAGGCAAACCATCAACACACCGCGTTGGCGCGTGACTAGACCAACCATCAGGGCGATGACACTGGCAATGCCCCCATAAGCAAGCCACGGGCCCGCCGTGCGTAGAATGGTGAAGGCATCACCCAGCCCCCATGCGCCGAGCCGATAGCCCGGTCCTGCGCTCATCACCGCTGCGCCAAGGAAGAGGGTGGCAAACGCCACCACTAAAACCAAAATCCGTATCATTTTTTTCCGTCCGATTACAGTGACTGGTACTTGTTCATGCTAGTTCGCGCCGGGTTCGGCCTCAAAGAGATCGAGTGCCGCCGCCGTCATCGCTTCCACGCCCATCTTCAAGGTCGGTTCCGGGACCGGCGCGAAGAATGGCGAATGGATGGAGGGCGGCGTTGGCCCTTCCCCAGCTTGGGCACGGGCAAAATCATCGGGATCTGCGCCGCCAAGCCAGAAAATGAAAGACGGGATTTTTTCATCGGTCTGGGAAAAATAGGCAAAATCCTCCCCGCCCATGACGGGGGCCGCCTCAATAATCCGCTGGTCGCCAAAACGATCTTTGAAAACCTCGACAACTTTTGTTGCAAGCGTTGGATCATTATACGTGGCAATCAGATTATCTTCTTCAATTTTCACTTCTGGATAGAGATCTTCGGGAAGCCCCGCCGACGCCGCCTGGGCCCGCGCGGTCCGGGTAATGCCTTCCAACAGGCGTTCGCGCACATCCTCCTTGTAGGAACGAACGGTGAGCTTCAGATGCGCCTGATCCGGAATAATATTGTGCTTGTAGCCCGCTCGAAAAGAGCCGACAGTAATTACCCCTGATTCAAGCGGATCCACTTCACGCGCCACAATAGACTGTAGTGTGGTAACAATCCGCGAGCCGATGAGAATAGGATCAACGGCCAGATGGGGCGCCGCGCCGTGGCCACCGACGCCCTTGACAATGATATCCACACTGTCAACCGCGGCAAGCGCATAGCCTGGCGTATAACTAATCACCCCGGCCGGGGCCGCGCCGCTCACATGTAGCGCGAGATTGTAATCCGGTGTGGGCATGCGATCAAAAAGACCGTCATCCAGCATCGCAAGCGCGCCCGTCCCCGTTTCTTCCGCCGGCTGAGCAACCATCACGAGCGTCCCTGACCAGGAATCCTTGCTGGCCGTCAACTGGCGCGCCGTACCCAGAAACACGCTCATATGCACATCATGGCCGCACGCATGCATGACCGGTGCATCATTGCCAAGATAGTCCTTTGATTTCACCGTACTGGCGTAGGAAACGCCAGTTCTTTCCTCCAGGGGCAGGCCATCCATATCCGCGCGTACCAGCACCGTCGGCCCTGGCCCATTTTTCAAAATGGCAATTACGCCGTAACCGCCGATGCCGTCAAAAACCTCACCCGCATCGGCGATGGCTTTATTACGCACCCAGTCGGCACCCACTTTTTCCTGCACAGAAAAACCGAGTGACTTCAGTTCTTTGGCAATGCGCTTGGCGCTCTTTTCCTCACGATAGGAAAGCTCGGGATTAGCATGGAAATACTTGTAGTGCTTTTCAACGGCGGCATAATCATTGGCAACCGCTGTGCGCAAATCGTCAGCGTGGGCGGCCTGTCCCAGACCGATCAGTGCAATCGACGCCATCAATAATGATCGCATGGTCATTCTCCTTTTTTGGCCGACAAAAACCCGGCCGGTCCTATTTTTTATTCGCCTTAATTTGGCGCAACGATTGGCATGGGGCCCGACTTAATCCCGGCGTCTGCCTTGGCTGCGGCCACCTCAGCCCGGATATTTGCGCGTAACTTTTCACCGTCAAAGACGACCCCATCGCGAATAATAGTCTCTACACCGCCAGTGCGCACCGCCTTGTTATCGTCGTTTAATTTGATATGGCCCGTTGCATAAAGCGTTTTGAAATTGGCCAAGGGATTTTCTGGCACGATAATCATGTCGGCGCGTTTGCCCACCTGAATGGATCCTGTTTCACCGGCGACGCCCAAAATTTTTGCGCCCATCAATGTTGCCGCGCGGATAACCTCAAGCGCAGAAAAGCCAGCTTCACGCAGCATTTCAAGTTCCTGCACATAGCCAAAGCCATACGTTGAATAGATATAGCCCGCATCTTCCCCCACGCCTACCTGACCACCGCGGTTTTTGTACTCATTGATGAACTGCATCCATTTTTGATAATTCTTTCTCCACGCGATTTCCTGCTCCGTACCCCAATCAAACCAGTAGGAGCCGTGAGCGTTACGGTCGGGTGCGAAGAACGCCCACAGGCTTGGCATCGTGTAGGTGTCATGCCACTCGGCACGGCGCGAGCGCATCCAATCCCGGCTTGCCATATAAATCGAAAAAGTCGGGATAATCGAGAAATTGCGTTCCAGGAGCGTATCGCGCACATGGTTCCAATGATCAGACCCTTGATCAGTGGCTTGGGCCCAGAGTGCGCCAGCCTCTTCAAACCGGTGTTGCTCATTATGGTAGACATAATCGGCCGGATAATCCTGCAATACGCGATCTTCAAACAAGGCCTCGGGTAGGCCGTACCAGTGCTCCATGGAGCCTAGTCCGTGGGCGGACGTGTTCAGGACATTGGCATGGGCCACATCGAGCTGCGCATGATGCATGGTTGTCTTGAGGCCAAGCTTTTTGGCTTCTTCGAGACCGGCCCAGAGGATTTCTTCCGGCGCACCAAAAAACTTTACCCCAATGGCACCTTCGCGTTTCAGGCTCCTGATCCGCTGGCGTGCCTGTTCTGGGGTGTCGACCTCACCCGCCGACCAGCCCCGAAAGACTGGATAGGGATAAATACGCGGGCCCTGCTCACGACCCGCCTCAATGGACGCGTTCAGATCCGCGGTCCAGCGCGCACCCTTGTTATTACCCAATTCACGCACGCTGGTAATCCCGTGGGCAAGCCATAACTTCAGGATGTAGGTGTAAGGAACGCCCTGGCCACTGTCCGTATCGTGAATATGGCCATGCAGATTGATAAAACCGGGCAGCACATACTTTCCCGATGCATCAATTTCGTGGGTGCCGGAGGCCAGACGCCGCGTCTCAATCGGCATCATACCGGGCGCACCAACATTCCGGATCTGGGTAATGCGTCCGTCTTCCACGGCGATATCCATTGGGCCTTGAGGCGGTGCACCAGTGCCATCAATCAGGATGGCGTTGCGGATCACCAGCCGGTCATAGGGCCCGCTGGCCCAGTCTGGCCGCCCCTGATCCGCCGACTGCGCCGTCGCTGACACAGTCGCCATGGCGGTCACGACAGTGACCACGCAGAGCGCCACGCCGAGAACCCATCGCCTATAAAGGTTGGCCGTTTGATTGCCCATGGTGCCCCTTTTGAATCGCTTGGCGCAAACACTATCACTTCGTCGCAAAATTACATCCATTCCCCGCATGACCGGCCACGCGCAGGCTTGCGCCATTGACTACAACCGTCATCGATGCAAAGGCTACAGGTGTCGACGATGAGGAGAAGAGAGCCCATGGCCCTGCAAAAACCAAAAAGAGACCCGCGCAGCGCAAACGCCAAGGCGGGCTCTGCGTCGGATAAGGCACCGGAGCGGATCACCCCCGCCGAACACGCGATTATGGATGTCTTATGGCAACGCGCACCGCTGGCCGCTGCCGATGTAATGGAGGCCTTACGCGCCGAAAAAGACTGGACCTCGACCACGGTCAAAACCCTGCTTAGCCGTCTTGTTGATAAGGGGATTATCGATGCCGCCCGCGATGGGCGCCGGTTCTTATACTCGCCGCGCCTTGCCCGCGCTCACTATGAGCGCACCATGACCCATTCGTTTGTCGATCGCCTGTTTGGCGGTCGCGCGGCACCGCTCGTCGCGCATCTGGCCGAGGGTGAGCGCCTGACCGATGAGGATATTGCCGAGCTTGATGCCTTGCTGGAGGAGTTGAAAAATGATCGGCGCTGAGTTTTTCGCCTGGGCGCTGGAGACGAGCGTCGCGATTGCCCTTCTCACCGGTCTGGTGCTGCTGATCAGAAAGCCGGTGTCTCGTCACATCGGGCCCATGGCCGCGTACGCCTTGTGGCTGTTGCCGGTAATCCGGGTTTTTCTGCCTGACCTGGCGCTATTGCCGGCATTGGAAACCCGCGAAACCATCGTCGCAAACGCTCCCGCTGCAGAATTTGAACAAACTGTAACGGTTAGGCCCGGGGCACTGGTCCCGTACGAAGACGACACTCGCGGCAAAATTGACCGTACCCCAATACTAAGTGTTGAACCTGCAGCACCATTGTCAGCGCGAGCCGTTGTTCGTGGCAATCCTTCTGCGGTGCCAGCGTTACCAGTGTTAGCGTCACCAGTGTCAGCGTCACCAGCGCCCGCCCCAACACCGTTTTCAACCCTGTCGCCGCCGCTCCTCTTCACCGCGACGTTCGTTTTCTGGTTTGGGGTGGGGTCTTTGTGGCTCACGGCAATGCTCTGTCGCCAGGGCCTGCTCCAACGAAGCCTTTTACAAGCCTCTCGGCGGGCGGACCCGGCTTTACGCCAACAGGTCGCAGCCATTTGCGCCGATCTTAAGATCAAACGCCCCATCGACGTGCGGGTTTGTACCGCGCAATCATCGCAATCATGGTCATCACCGCCCACAATCACGAGGACACTGGTCACAGGGCCGCTCGTCACTGGGCCGCTCGTCACCGGATTGATCCGCCCCACGATCATTCTGCCTGCGCAATTTGACAGCCTTTACACGGCCAATGAGCAACACATGATCCTTTTACATGAGTGCATGCATGTGCGGCGCGGCGATTTATGGGTGACCCTCGCGGCTTTGTGTTTCCGTGCGGTCAACTGGCATAACCCAGCGATCCATATGGGCTGGCGACCCTTCCGTACCGATCAGGAGGCAGCCTGTGACGCAAGCGTTCTGCGTTACCTTGCGCAAACAGCGGCAAACCAGACGTCGGGCGATACGCAACACGCGGCACCGGACCAGTATGCGAGCGAGAAAGGGTCATCGCAGGGGCGTGTTGTGGATTATGGCAGTGCCCTGATTAAATCGGCCCGGCTCGCCGCCGACCATATGACCGCCATGCGGGCCCTGCCGGCGCCCTCTCTCATCCACCAGCATTCATCTACCCAAGTGAAGGAGCGTCTTATGCTGATTAAATCCAGTGGTAATCGAAATCGCGGCGTGGAGGCTGGCGCCGCGCTGGCGGCATTGACCGTCGGTCTTGGCCTCACGGCAAACTATACCCATGCTGCCCAGAGCACCCCGGAACCGGTGATCAGCAATAACGAACCCACCGTGGCAACGCCGAAAACGACTGGCCCTAGCAAAGGCGAGGACCAATCATTTTCCCTCCATATTGACGGCAACACAGACACCATCACGATTAATGGTAAGGTCATCGACCGGGCGCAGATTGAAGACGCGCTCGCCGCCGTGGGCGAGATGGACTTCACCGCCTTTGCAGACCGGTTTGACGATCTCGAATTCGATTTTGATTTTTATATAGAAGGTATTGAGGGCGCGATTGAAGAAGCAGGCGACCGCGTTGCCTTTGTGATTGAAAATGAAGTAGAGGGCCTGATCGGTGATGCGCTCTCCGACTCCAATGTCCTGCGTATGATGACCGGTGACGCCGATCAACTGACCTTGCAACTGGGCGACAGCGCCAAAACCTCAAAAGGGAAGGCCAATCCGTTCACGTTCAGCCGCACCAATGACAAGACTATCCTGCGTATCGATAACTCAGAAAATCTGCGGATTGAACGGGACGGTGAAAACCTGATCGTCAATGGCAAGAGCATCGTTCTTAATCAATGTCAGGAAGATCGCAATAAGGATGCAAGCCTTATCCTGCGCGTTGATTACGGTGAAGATGGCACGGTGCAGGTCATCTGTCAGAAGTCATCAAAGCCACTCTTCAAAGTAGAAGAAAAAGACAAGCGCCGCGCCGTCGAGCAGTCGCTGCTAATAAAAAAACGCCTGAAGGCGATGGAAAAAGGCAGGGACCGTCAGGCCGCGCAGGAGCAACGAAGACTAGAGCAAGCGAAGGAACGGGCCGAGGAAATGGTGGCGCGCGCACAAGAACGCGCCAGCCAGATGGTTGAACGCGCCGAACGCGCGGTGCGTGATGCCGAAAACCGCCAACAGCGCGCCGCAACCGAGCGCCAACGCGAGATTGAACGCCTTCGCCGGGAGTTGGAACGCCTGGAAAGAGAAGAAAACGAAGAGCCGGTTATCCTCGCACCAGTACCGGACCCAGCTCCCGCCGCCGAACCCGTACCAGCACCTTCATCAGAGCCTATGCCAGCACCCGCGCCAGTGCCGCCTGTTCCGGTTCGGTAATACTCAAGAAATCGAGTAAATCTTGATCGGGGCATCGATAAACATCGGTGCCCCTTTTCTGTGCGCCGCCGCCTTACGGCGCGCCAAACTGTGCGCGCCAGGTCTCAACCGTCTCGTCGTCAATTTTGGCGAACAAAACATCGGGCGGCGAAAACGCCGCTCCTGCATCAATCGTGGAGAGTGCGGCGGCGCAATCGGTTGGCCACGCAGCATTGAGTTCTTCGATTACTCCATCATTCGCGGTGAACGTCCGGTGCATTTTTTCACTGGTAAATGGAATGATCGGTGCGGAGACAACCGCAAAAAAACGGATCAGGTTCATGCCCATGCGGACACTGACCGCCGCTTGATCGGGGTCTGCCTTGAATGCTGTCCAGGGCGCTGTTGTCTGCAGATATTCATTCCCGGCAACCCACATGGCCCGAAGCTCCGTACACGCCTTACGGAACTCCATCGCCTCGAGATAGTCCGTATAGGCCTTTAGTCGCGCATCCAGTTGGGCAATGAGGTCGGCTTCTGCGGTGCCGGCCGTGCCGCCTGCGGGCACTTTCTCGCCAAACTTTGACTTACAAAATCGGGTGATCCGGTTGACAAAATTGCCCAGCACATCCGCCAGGTCTTTATTCACGACACTGACGAAATGCTCCAGCGTAAAGGAGGTGTCATCGGACTCCGGCGCATTAGCCATCAGGTACCAGCGCCAATAATCGGGCGGCAGTAAGTCAAGCGCCTGATCCATGAAAATACCGCGCTTTTCCGACGTCGAGAACTTACCACCATACCAGGTCAGCCAGTTGAGCGATTTCAGTGTGTCGACAGTCTTCCACGGCTCTCCGGAGCCAAGCAGGGTTGCCGGAAAAGATACCGTGTGAAACGCCACATTATCCTTGCCCATGACCTGCACATAGCGGGTCTCTTGTGCACCCGCATCGGTGCGCCACCAGCGTTGCCAGTCGTCGCCGTTAGCGGCGGCCCATTCTTGTGTTGCGGCGATATATTCGATGGGCGCGTCAAACCAGACGTAAAAGACCTTGTTCTCATAGCCAGGGCGCGGTGCACCATCACGCATCACCGGGATGCCCCATTTCAAATCGCGGGTGATGGCCCGGTCCCGCAACCCTTCCTTCAGCCATTTTTTAGCGATTGAGCGGGTTAGGGTCGGGAAGCTGTCTTTTGTAGCCAGCCAGTGTTCAATCTGCGCCTGTTGTTTTGATTGCAGCAGATAAAGGTGACGTGTCTCGCGCACCTCCACATCGTGGGACCCGGAAACCGCCGAGTACGGATCAATAAGATCAATAGGATCAAGCAATCGCCCACAACTGTCGCACTGGTCACCGCGTGCTTTTTCATACCCACAATGAGGGCAGGTACCCTCCACATAGCGGTCGGGCAGAAACCGGGCATCAGTGTTTGAATAAACCTGCCGGTCCGTGCGCTCTTCAATCAGCCCATGATCTTCCAGCACAGTGGCAAAATGCTGGGTGAGGGCATGGTTCGCCGGGTTGGACGACCGACCAAAATGATCAAAGGATAGCCCAAAGGCCTCGCCGGCTGCGCGTTGCACCTCATACTGAGCGGCGCAATAATCCGCCACCGGCATCCCCGCCGCAGCAGCCGCCAATTCGGCGGGCGTCCCATGCTCATCGGTGGCACAGATAAAGACGGTCTCATGCCCCCGAGCCCGGCAAAAGCGGGCATAAACGTCTGCGGGCAGCATGGAGCCAACGAGATTGCCGAGATGCTTGATGCCATTGATGTAAGGCAGGGCGGAGGTGATGAGAACGCGGGTCATGGCGCTGGGTTAGGCGAAAACGGGTCGAGGCTCAAGCACTCTCCAATTCTACCCGCCTACTTCATGGGGATCATCTGTACATCAATGACCGCGTTACCACCGGCCGGGTCGATATCGATTTTGTTATAAGCTTTGCGGACCACAGCTTCGCCCACCTGAAGCTCTTGGGTCGTACCATCAAATTTGACTTTGACTTCGTTGGCCCGGCGCATGCCCTCTGGCGGCATGTCCCATAAAAAATGCACCGAAAAGAGGACGCCGCCGCCCTTTTTGTTCTCGTAAAGCCGCCAGGTGCGATCCACAAACAGCTTCGAAAGCGCGATTTTTTCTCCGTCCATCGGATACCCCGTTACGTTGCCCACGCCCTTAGCCTAACGCAAACGCAGCCCCGCGCAATATCTGCCGGCCACCACACGCCGAACGGCGTACCCGCTCTAAATGGGGTCGCGCCCCCGGATATGGGCGTAATAGGTCCACAAAATATGCGCCGCGAGACCGCGCCATGGTGCCCAGCCTTCGGCAATATCATTCAGGTCAGCCGATGCCGGTTTCTGGTCGAGACCAGCGGCATGGGCATAGGCATGCTCCATGGCGATGTCGCCCGGCGGCCAGATATCCACCCGCCCCTCACAAAACAGAAGATAGATGCCCGCGCTCCACGGGCCGACCCCCTTCAGACTGGTGAGGAGCGCGCGGGCAGTGTCATCATCGGCCCGTGCCACCGCCGCAAATGAAAACCGCCGCGCCTTGACCGCCTCTGCAAGACAATAAACGTAATGAGCCTTTTGCCGAGTCAGGCCAAGGGTGCGTAACTGCGCCTCCCCAAGCGCCAGGACACGGGCGGCGGTCATTGGTTTTACACCGGCCTGACAGCGCGCCCATATCGCTTGAGCGCTCGCCACTGACACCTGTTGCTCCACAATGATGCGAAAGAGGGCGCCAAACCCCTCGGACCGTTTGCGAATATGGGGCACACGGATCGCAGCCAACGCGGTGCCGAGTGCAACGTCCCGCCCGGCCAGCTCTGCGCATGGGCCCCTCACGTCCCCGAATATCGATAGCGCCGTCATGGCCAGTTTTTTCCCTTCCACTCCCTCTAAAACAGAAAAAAAGTCACACCTGAGCGGGCCCACCGATCAGCGTCAACCCGTTGAGAATATTCGCCAGCGCAGTATGGTCCCCCGATGAACCGGCAAGAACAAATTCGTGAGGCGTTCAAACGCGCCCTCCTCCAGACGACCAAGGCTATCGCTGCCTCCGATGAGGCGGAAGTAAGCTTTGGTGGCGACCACCCCCATGTGAGTGGCAAGACGGCCCGCATACCCCTGCCCGAGCGCGTTCTGACCCACGAATCGGCTGCCATCACCCGGGGGGAAGCGGATGCAGCGGCCCTGCGGATGGCTTATCACGACCCCAGCGCCCACGCCCGGCTCATGCCCAAAAATGCGGCAGGACGCATTGTCTTTTCGGCCCTCGAAAATGCCAGAGTCGAAGCCCTCGGCACGCGCGCCCTCGCCGGGGTGGGAGACAACCTCGCCGCTGCGCTTGAGAAGACCTTCGCGCAAAAAGACTATGACAATCGCAGCGACAATGACGTGACCCCGCTTGCCGATGTGGCGGCCCTGAAGGTACGCGAAGCGCTGACGGGCCGGGCCCCGCCGAAATCTGCCGAACCCCATATGGAATTCTGGGCAAAGCAGCTTGATGCAAAAGCCGGAAAAAGCCTTGCCGCACTCGCAAAAATCAACGCCCTGGATAATCAGGAAGCGTTTGCCGCCCTGGCCCGTAACTTTCTGCGCGATCTTGATCTTGATGATGAGGAAGAGGGCAACCAGGAGCAGGAAGACGCCGAGAGCGAAGAGCAAAACGAGGACGAAGAAAACCAGAAAAATCAGACGCCGGATGATGAGGATAGCGACCCCACGGCGGAAAACCCTGAAGACGCCCTGCCCGATGGGGACGATGCTGCCGATGGCGAGGCCGATCTTTCCGAACAGGATTATGACTTTTCCTCTGATGATGACGAGCAGCCGGAGGAAGACGGCCAGTCGGTTGTGGGGCGGATGCCACAATCGGGAGATACGGGCGAAGTCTATCGTCCCTATACGACTGAATTCGACGAAATTGCGGATGCCGCGGACCTGTGTGACCCCGAGGAACTGGAGCGGTTGCGCCGGACCCTTGATCGCCAACTGGAAAGTTTCCACACGGTTGTCTCGCGCCTTGCCAACCAGCTGCAACGCAAACTGATGGCCCAGCAAAATCGCAGTTGGGTTTTTGACCTTGACGAAGGCGTCCTTGATGCGGCCCGTCTCGCCCGCGTGGTGATCGACCCCATGCAACCCTTGTCGTTCAAACAGGAAAAAGATCAGGAATTCCGCGATACCGTTGTCACGCTCTTGATCGATAATTCAGGCTCCATGCGCGGGCGCCCCATCACCATTGCCGCGATCTGCGCCGATATTCTGGCCCGTACGCTGGAACGGTGTGCGGTGAAGGTTGAACTGTTGGGCTTTACGACCCGGGCATGGAAAGGCGGCATGGCGCGCGAAAAATGGGTCAATGACAATCGCCCGGCCAAACCCGGCCGCCTCAATGATTTGCGTCATATCATTTACAAGCCCGCTGACGCCCCCTGGCGCCGGGCACGCTCGTCCCTGGGTTTGATGATGAAAGAGGGCATCCTGAAAGAGAATATCGACGGCGAGGCTTTGCTCTGGGCCCATGACCGGCTTATCGCCCGGCCCGAAGCGCGCCGTATTCTGATGGTTATCTCCGACGGTGCGCCGGTCGATGATACAACCTCATCAGCCAATGGCGGCGCTTATCTGGAACGTCACTTGCGCGACGTGATCAGCTATATCGAAACCCGATCACCGGTGGAGCTTCTTGCCATCGGCATCGGTCATGATGTGACGCGCTGGTACAACCGTGCCCTGACGATTGCCGACGTCGATCAATTGGGGAGTGCCATGGTCGATAAGCTGGCGGAACTGTTCGACGAAGGGGCATTGCCGCCTGGCGCACCCGGTGGTCGATAGTCGTTATGCGCGCGCGCCTGCTATTCCTTTTGTTATTTTCGGGTGTGCTCACGCTCTTTGCTGCCGTCGCGTATCATTTCCACGGGCACGGTTTCGGTGACCGGCGGGGAACGCCATTGCCTGTGGGTGTGTGGACACCTATTCAGATTTCGTCGTCACCAATCCCTCTGAGGCCCGACGGTGCGATTGGCACTGAACCAAGACGAGGAAAACTGATTTACCGAGGGGGGCTGCGGCTCACCAGCGACAATCCTGCGTTCGGGGGTTTTTCCGGTCTTCACCTGGCTGATGATGGTTCAACCCTCACTGCGCTGTCCGACCGTGGGTTCTGGCTGACCGCACAGATAGCATTCGATGAGAGGGGGCGCTTGACAGACCTGACGCGGCCGCGCATGGCGCCGCTCACCGATAAAACAGGCCGCGCGTTAAGCGGTGTCCGGAGCGATGCCGAAGGCTTACACCGCGACCAGGACGGATTTCTAGTGTCCTTCGAGCGCGAACCGCGCGTGGAATACCACAAAAAAGATCAAACCGGCATTTTCCGCTACCAGCGGGACGTTGCCGACTATCGAGAGGTCTCCGCTCTGCAGTCCAACCAGTCCCTTGAAGGCGTCACCCGGCTTGGCGATGGTACCCTTCTCGTCAGTGCAGAGAACACAATTGGCGCACCGGACATCCATCGGCTTTATCTCGACCCGGACACATCTGTCGACATCAAACGAACGCCGCCATTTGATATTACGGAGATCGCCTACCACAATGGCGATCTTTATTTTCTTGAGCGTCATTACGATCGCACAACCGGACAACAAATCAGACTCTCGGTGATCGACAGATTTGATCCCAATATCCCGGTGCTGCCCATGCCCAGCGAGCTCGCGCGCTTTGACGATACAGATATCATTGATAATTTTGAAGGCCTGACGCTACGCACCGATCAAGGCAAAACGCACCTTTTCATTATCTCCGATGATAATTTCAGCGACAGGCAGGACACGTTGCTCCTTCACTTTTCGCTTATTCCTTAGCGCCTAACGCTTCTTCTTTTTGTTCTCATACGGATTATCCTGTTTTTTCAGAATAAGCCGGATGGGGACCGCCGGGATATCGAAAGCCTCACGGATTGAGTTGACAAGGTAGCGCTTATACGACGTGGGCACATCATCAGCCCGCGAGCATTGCGCCACAAAGGTAGGAGGCCGCGTTTTTGTTTGCGCGATATAGCGGAATTTGATGCGGCGACCAGAAACGGCAGGCGGCGGGTGCCGACCTGTTGCTTCTTGCAGCCAATCATTAAGGTCAGGCGTTTTGATTTTGGCGTTCCAGTCACGATAGACCGATGTCACCGCTGGCATCAGGCCGTTGACGCCAAGACCGGATTTCGCCGACAAACGGATGATCGGCACGCGCGGTGCCTGTGGCAGCAAACGATCAACCCGCTCGCGGATATCGCGAAAAGCCTCGTCACGGTCTACCACGAGGTCCCATTTGTTTGCCACCAGCACAAGCGCCCGTCCCTCCCGCATGCATAAATCCGCGAGTGTCAGTTCCTGTTTTTCGAGCGGGGTCAGCGCATCGAACATCAGCACACAAACCTCCGCGAAGACAATCGCGCGAATTGAGTCCGCTACCGACAGCTTTTCGAGTTTTTCCTGAACCTTGGCGCGTTTTCTCATGCCCGCCGTATCATAGAGTTTGACCGGCCAGTCGCGGTCTTCGCCGGACCACGTCCATTCAATACCGATAGCATCGCGGGTTATACCGGCCTCCGGGCCCACCAGCATGCGGTCTTCGCCGATGAGCCGATTAACGAGGGTTGATTTCCCGGCGTTGGGTCGCCCGATAATCGCCACACGGAGTGGTTTCAGTGGATCGTCCCACGCGACACTGTCCTCTTCCTCCTCCAGGCCTGCGAGCGGGGTCAGATGGGGTTCCAATGCCTGATAAAGATCAGACAAGCCTTCCCCATGTTCCGCAGACAGACCAATCGGCTCGCCCAGACCCAACCCATAGGCATCATAAAAACCGGCATCAGCCTGTTTGGCATCAACCTTGTTGGCCACGAGAATGATCGGCTTGCCGCCCGCGCGCAAAAGACCGGCAAAACTTTCATCCATCGGGGTGACCCCGGCTTTGGCATCAATGATGAAGAGACAAACCGTGGCATCGTCCACGGCGATTTCGGTTTGTTGACGCATTCGCCCTTCAAGGGCGTCAATCGGTGCCTCTTCCAGACCCGGTGTATCGATAACGAGAAAATCAAGATCGCCCAGGCGCGCGAGCCCTTCGCGCCGGTCACGGGTGACCCCCGGTTGGTCATCAACAAGGGCGAGACGTTTGCCCACCAGACGATTGAAAAGCGTGGACTTGCCAACATTGGGCCGCCCGATGAGCGCTACTTTGGCGGCCATGGCTGGCATTCTCCAGAAGGGGTTAGCCTCGCACGATGGGCCTGACCCTCGACCGTGCAGGGGCGATATTATTGGTAGGCGCGCAGCTTGCCCTTTTGGGTCAGCACGTAGATCTTTTCGCCAGACACCACCGGAGAGACAAGCGAGCCCTCCTTGATCTTTTTGGTTTCAATGATTTCGCCATCGGTGGGGGCAACCTTGACCAGTTCGCCTGCGGATGAAACGAGCACCAAATGGTCCCCGGCAAGCACTGGCCCGGCCCAGGCGATCCGCCCTTTTTTCTTTTTGACTTTCTCATGCTTACGCAATTGCGAGACCCAGACGATGGCCCCGTGCTCGCGAGAGACGCAGACAAGTTCTGAATCCACGGACACCAGATAGATAAAGTCACCGGCAACCCACGGCATCTGCAAGCCGGCAACGCTAACCGCCCAGACGCGGTCACCGGAACGAATATCGATCGCAACCAGTTGGCCGGCATGGCTCACCGCATAGACAAGGCCGCGGTCGATGACCGGGCTGCCCGCAATATCGTTGAGCGTAGAAAGCGCCGTAAGCTGAGCATTCCGCACCAGCGAGTCGGTCCAAAGCGGGCGACCATTCTCCGTGAGAAAAGCCACAAGCTCGCCGGAAGAAAAGGGCGCGACCACAAGATCGCCCGCCGCCGCCGCACTGGAGGAGGACAGGATGCGAGCGGCCTCTTCAAAAGACTGAAAGTTCCAATTTTTCTCGCCCGTTTCCTGATCGAAGGACAAGAAATCATTGGTGATTGTGGTGGCGTAAACCGAACCGCGATAGGCCGTGGGCGGTGTACGGATTGGTGCATCAGTTTTGGTCAGCCATTGCTGCTCACCGGTTTCAGCATCGAGCGCGGCAACAAAGCCAAACCCAGAGCTTACAAAGATGGTGCCGCCTTCATACGCGACCCCGCCGCCAAACCCTTCTTGCGCCGCCTTGGGACGCTGGAACATTTCCTGAAGCCGGAAGCGCTCGCTCACATCCTGAGTCAGTTCGGTTCGCCAGACGAGGGAACCGTCTTCCTCGTCAAAGGCACTAACCTTTGCTTCCGCATCAACAACATAGACTTTCCCGTCGGCAATCACCGGCGGTGCGAGCACGAGTTCCAGCCGGTTGGAGGCTTTGCCCACGTCGGCCTGCCACGCAAGATCAAAGCCAAGCTCGGCGCTGAGATGGTGCAAGGTGTGATCGGCTTCGCCGCCGGGTTGGGGCCAGGAATTGTTTACATAAGATGGCGGTGTACTGACGGACAGGCCCGCATACCGGGCATCGGCCTTGACGATGTCTTCCAGCGCCAGCACCGGGATCCGCCCGTCATCATTGAGGTCAATTTCGGTGGTGTCGTCACCGCCAAAAAGCCCGCCGCCCAGAGGACCACCGGAACAGCCCGCCACCATCACCAGACCAACCACGCCAAATGCTGTGCGCAAAGGGCGCGCCGGGACCGGGAGAAGGCGAGAGGAAAGAAAAGAAAAACGCATGGGAGACTTGCCTGAAATTCTAACGGATGGGCGCCTGATTGGCCCACCATTCCGTCTATTGAGCACGGACCGACGCAAAGTACAATTTTGCTGCGCGACGGACCAGAACCACAGCCCTAGCGGTCAACCATGCCTATTTTGTGGTGAGCCCTCGTTTTAAGGATTAGCGCCCTGGCTCTTCGGTCTCGGTGGGTGTTTCAGTGGCATCACCGGGCTGCACCGGCGGCACTTGCGCGCCGGGCGTTGTTTCCCCGTCACCGGGCACGGGGATATCAGCAGGGCTCTCACCAGCGCCAGCATCAAGAGGCTCCTCCTCTGTCGTCCCGGTTGCCGGGTCGGTGCCGAGGGTCTGGAGCAAATCCTCAACCCGCGTTTTACCGGAGATATTGGCGCCATCGCGGCCTGCGCGAGCGACCACGGCAAATTCGCGGGACCGGGATTTCAGGATTGCCGGCACATCAGGGTTAAGCGCCAGAAAATCAAACGCCTCGATGGCGGCATCATAATCCTCATCCCGGATTGCCGCGAGGGCCGCAATTTCACGGGCGTAATAGCCAAGCGGGCTCAACGCATTCGGCAGGTCGCCCAAATCCTCGGCAACGGCCTTGCGCCCGCCCGTATCCAGCGACAGGTAGGCCGCCCGCAGCCGCGCAAGGGCGCGCAAACCATCACTCACCGCCTCATTGGCCACCACATCACGGTATAGCTTATAGGCTTGCGCCGTATCACCATCACGGACCAGCAGGGGCGCGCGTTGAAACGCGGCGAGTGCCGCATACCCCGGCGCATCGCTTTGTGTTACCGCGCTAAGCAACTCTTCCCCAGCCTCGGGCGCGTCTTCCAGAGCCAGCAAAGCGCCGTGATAGGCAAGCGCCCCTTTTGTTGCGGCAGCTTCCTTTTGGCCGTTGAAAATCTGGATTCCGGCCACGGCCATGACGATGGCAACACCCACACCGATCAGGATCGGGCCAATCTGGCGGATCACCTTCATCTGGCGTTCTTCGGCGAGTTCCTGATCAACCTCGCGTACTGTGCTGTCTTCTGACGTCACCGTTCTCTTCCTCTGTAAGCCGGGGCCACGAAACCGTCTTTCAGCCATTGGCACCCGGCAGCGAAGGCCGTACATATCTGGCTTTCCACACCGGCGCAATCGCTCGATCGGTGACGCAAAGCGGAGAGATTTTATGGGCATTCCGTCCCCCCTTGCCCGGGTCAAACGGGCCGTCCTGCCCGGCGTCTGGTTACTCACTTCGGTGCTGTTGACTGCGGGCTGTCTGGGCGGGCCATCCTATCGGGATGCGAGTGTACCCCTGGAGACGGCGGCGCAGGTCAATGTCGATCGCTATCTTGGGACCTGGTACGAGATTGCGCGTCTACCCAATAGATTTGAGAAAAATTGTGAAGGCGTAACCGCACAATATGACCGGCGCCCTGATGGCCTTCTCCTCGTAGTCAATACCTGCCGCAAAGGCGGCATTGATGGGCCAGCGGACAGCGCCGTCGGCCGAGCCAAAATTGTTGATACACAGACCAATGCGAAGTTGAAGGTCAGTTTCTTCGGCCCCTTCTGGGGCGACTACTGGATTTTAGATGTGGACCCGGACTACCAGATTGCCCTCGTTGGTGAGCCGTCGGGCAAATTCCTCTGGATCCTCGCGCGCACACCAACGCTAGCCCCGCGCGAGCGTGAACTTGCCCTGCGCAAGTTGATGGGGTTTGGCTATGACACGAGCGCCCTTTACTTCACCCGCCAGCCCCCGGGCGGTACGCCATAGTCCAACCGGTCTTTGCGCAAACTGATCCGATCGCGGTCTTTATGGGTTCTCGGGTATAAATTCGTCATTTTCAAAAGCCCGTCGCAAGACACCGGGGGCGAGCGCCGACAAGGGTTTGATCGTCACAAGAGGCGCCATCACTTCGCCCGTAATTTCATAGGATACCGCAAGCAGCCCCTCGCCTTTGCGGTTGACCAGGAGCGGGCCGATCAGCGGCGCATTTCCCAAGACCGCATTGATCTGATAGATCGGCGCCAAAGCGCCGGCAAGCGCCACGCCCGTCCCATCAAGACCGATAACGCCCGCCGCTGATAACCCCACGGACGGGCCCACCGCATTGGCCTGCCTAATCCTGATTTTTCCGTCGCTTATCGCAAACTGCGCATCAACCGATTGCAAGGCAATGCCCTGATCGCTCATCAAATCGGCGAGCGCCTCAAACGACCCGGCGGCAAAAAGCTTCGCCAGCATCGGGGCATTGACAACCTGCAACCCGCGGGCGGCCAACATCCCGCCGATGGGCCCGCCTGGCGTGTCGGCAAGGGTCAACGTCATCTGCCCGGCCCCGCCTTGTAGCGACGTGAGCCCGAAGATACCGCGCATGAGATCGCCGATATTCGTGGTCTCGGCCAAGACGGTGCGCCTTGCCGGCACGCCGGTGTCACGCTCATCGGTGGAGAGTATCACCGACAGCGGTCTGCGGTCCGCATCGAAGCCGGACAGGTTGAGGACCGTTAATTTTTCGGAATCATGGACCAGATCAAGCGCGGCATCGGACAGCGCAATATCATTGCGCAACGCCAACCGATCAAACCGCAGCCGCGCATTCATGCCCCGGCCCCACTCAATCGTGGTCAGATCGTCCGTATCTTGATCGCGGCCGCTACCGAGGTCAGGGTTCGCAAGGAACCGTTCGACAACAGGACCAAGATTGATATAAGTGCCAGAGGCCAGCGCCTCCAGCGCCTGACCTCGCGCCCGGCTTGCCTCAAAGGAAAAATCCGCATAGCGATCAATCGCCACCACAGGCATGGTCAGGCTGGCAAGACGTCCATTGGCAAACAGGCTATACGTCCCCTGAATATCAAGACCGTCGCCGTCCACGGACAATTGCCCCGTCTGCCGACCATCAGCGTCATACCGGATCGTCAGGTTCAGAGCCGTCAGCACACCAGGCAGTTTGCGCCATGCAAGATCATCGAGGGTGAGCGTCGCGTCGGAGAAATCAGCCGCAATATCAAGCCGCGAAAACGTGCGATAGCGCCCCCGCGCATCAACCGCCAGATCGACCGGCCCGGCAAGAACCGACCGGGTTGGAATACCCAGCAAATCTGCCGTAGACGCATCAAACCGGCCCGAAAGGGTCAAGCGAGACGGATCGCGCGTGGCCGTAAAATCCTGAGACCAGCTTATATTGACTGGCGTCACGCCAAGCTTCGCATTGCCCGATATCGACAGCCCCTGATCCGATAAGGCCATTGTCCCGGCGGCATCGGTAAGATCAAGATCCTGCCATGCTTCCAGTAGAATCAGGTTTTCAAACTGCGCTGCGCCCTCATAGCTAAACCGGGGTTTGTCCGTCATCCAGTCGGGCCGGCGCGTCACAGAAAGCGTCACCTCGGCATCACCGGAAATCTGTGCCGGCTGGAGCCCCGATGCGTCGAGAAGCGAGAGCGGTTTTTCGTTGATAAGACGCATCATGTCGGCCGCGTCACCGTGTGCCGAAAATGAGAAAACCTGGCCCCCACCACGCGGCGAGAACTGGGGCAGCTCAACGGTTCCCGCGAAAAACTGAACCGGCCCCGCTTTGGCGCGATCAACGTCAATCTCGAGTTTATTCCCATAAAGACGACCGCGCCCGCCTGCGCCCCGCAGCGGGGTCATACCCGGGATAATTTCCGCCTCAACACTAGCGACATCGAAATCAAGCGACAGGCTATCATTAGGAATAAAGCCCAGGCTCGACTTTTCACCCGGCCCCATATCGATTGAAAAATCAAGATTTTCCGCATACCCCTTTTTAATACGCAAATTGACCCAGCTACGCGCGCGCGGCGCAAGCGTCAAGGGCCACAGCGCCATGAGCCGCTGTTTGTCAATCCGGCCCGTGGTTTTCAACGCCCCTTGCATGCCGGGCGACTGCGCGGAACCGTCCTCAGCCAGGTGGTTTTGCATCGCGAACGCACCGGCAAATCCGATATCCCCGATATCAACGGCCAGACGGTCGAAAACAATATGCCGGCGCCCGTGAAACGTGCCCACCGCTTTGATCGTGTCGGCCTCAAATGGCTCAGCGAAAAAGCTCGGCATCACAAGGCGCGTCTGCGTTGCGTACAGATCAAAAAATACGCCCACCGCATCCGGGTTCAGCGTTGCCGTGCCGCTAAGCGCGGTGGTCAGTGCCGGGCTGGATATGTCAAAGCGATCAAGCGTGATTTTACGGTCTTCATCATTATAGGAACCAATGGCGGTAAGACCCTCAACCCTCATCTCAGTTGCGCCAGCCTGCAGTGTTCCCGGGGCACCGGTGAGATTGAACGCAGCGTCGGTTATCGCGCCGTCACGCGTCAACCTTGCGGTCACATCCCCTGTGATCGGTACGGAGAGCGGAAAATTGCCAGTCCTGGCAAAGTGCGCAATGACGGATGCCGCTGGAAACCGGTAAAGAGTGAGACGAAGAGTCTGCCCTGACCCCGTGCCTGTTACACCGTTTTCTTTCTGCCCCATACGGACGGATAGCTCGCCCGCTGCTGCCCCGGTTTGAACAGGCAAGGAAAGCTTAAAAAGTGACGCAGCCTTATTATAGGCAAACTGGCCATCCATTACCGTCAGCTGGCTTCGCGCAGAGGAGAAAACAAGGTCAATCTCATCAATACGAACCTCCTCAAGCGCACTTTCAAGAGCGGCATCCTTCAGCTGACTGATGATCTTTGTGAGCGCAGGCAGATCAGCGCCTTGTGGCGCTTGAACGTTGTCAAATGCCTGTTCCGAAACGGTCACCACCAATTGATCCGAATGAAGCCGACGCAGCGCGCGGGCGCCATCGCGCAGCGCCCTTTTATCAAGCCAGAAAACAAGCCGCGGCGTATACACCGCAGCTGTTCCCTCCCGATGGCGAACACTGAGGTCGTCGATGGTGATGCGATAGCGCGAGGAGCCGGTACGCCCGCTCTGCCTTTGGCTATGGAGCCGGATGCGCCCGGTCTGCACATCAAAGGGTGCGGGCAACCGGGCCTCCACAGCGCGGTGGATGACCGGCTGCAGGATTGCAAGATCGACGTCGCCGCGCTCCGCCTGCCAGACCATCCACCCGCCAAAGGCGAGGACAATCGCCAACGCGGCACCAATCACTTCGAGACCGATGAGGGCAAAGAGACGCAAGCTAGGCTTTTTCACGCGATTACTCTGTCTACAGCTTATTTCAGCGCCAACGTCAAAACGCCGCGGCAAGACGCTCTTTCTACCAGCGTTTCATATTGTGTCACGAAAGACAAATGGGTACGTCAAACATACCCAGCGCTAATCTTAAGGAGGATTTCCATGGCGACAATCGAAGAAGGCAAAAAGGCTCCGGCATTTACCTTGCCCACCGATGGCGGCGGCACGGTGTCGTTGAAAGACTTCAAGGGTCAGAATGTTGTTGTCTATTTCTACCCCAAGGACGACACGCCCGGCTGTACGAAACAGGCCATTGGCTTTACCGAGTTGCTCGATGAGTTTGCCGCCGCCGATACACAGATTATCGGTATCTCCAAGGATCCCGTGGCTAAGCACGACAAGTTTAAAGCCAAGCATGATCTTGGGATTATCCTCGCCTCCGACGCCGATAGCGACGTCACCGAAAAATTCGGCAGCTGGGTTGAGAAAAGCATGTATGGCAAAACCTATATGGGTATTGACCGCTCAACCTTCCTGATCGATGGCACCGGCAAGATTGTTCAGATTTGGCGCAAAGTACGCGTCAAGGACCATGTGGCGGCGGTTTTGGAAGCGGCGAAAGCCCTTTGAAGCGCACAGCGAGAAGGATAGCGAATGCACGAAGCGCGCGCCGACCGGCAGACTTTAAGCCACGGTGTTCTCGGCTCTATCGGCGTGCACTGCCTTGGCGTGCTGGCAGCGGGGGAGCCAGCGGTGAAACTGGCGGCGGCCTCTCGCTGTGCCCACATGTGGGCCGCCTTGCGGACAGCCCATGGAGACGCGCCCAGCGCCGAGCCGTTCGCGCAGTGGCCTCAGCCCGTTGCAATTCCTGATGTGCCGGCACGGCCCGCAGCCCTGAAAATGGTGCGGCCCGCCGATGTGCCACGTCGGCGCCTGGGCTCGGCCGCCGGACGCGCCGGTTTGCTCCACGCCATTGCCCATATTGAATTCAATGCCATTGATCTTGCGTTCGATATGGCCGTGCGCTTCACTCCGGCCATCGCCGCCATGGGGCTGGACTGGCGGGCATTTCTCGATGAGTGGCTGCAGGTCGGCCGTGAAGAAGCGTTGCATTTTTCGCTGGTAGCCGCGCGCATGGCCGAGCTTGGCATGGGCTATGGCGACCTCCCGGCCCATGCGGGGCTGTGGGATGCAGCGCAGCAAACCGCCGACAGCGTGTTGGCTCGTCTTGCTATCGCGCCCATGGTGCTGGAGGCCCGTGGTCTCGACGTAACCCCGACCATGATTGAAAAGCTGCACGCCAATGGCGACCCGGATAGCGCGCGCGTCCTGCAACGCATTTATGACGACGAAATTGGCCATGTGGCAATCGGTACGCGCTGGTTCGAAGCGGTTTGTGCCAATGAAGGTCACGCGCCCCTGGAGACCTTTCACCGCCTCGTCTTGGAACGGTTCAAGGGGCGGCTCAAGCCGCCCTTTAATGTGAAAGGGCGCGCCGAAGCCGGTTTGGATTTTGCATTTTACGGCGCGTTGACCCGTCAGGGGACGGAATCAACCAAATAAACGGAGACCATTAACCATTTTGCCTGCACCGCTTTGGTGATTACTCGGTCTGTCAACTGGCGCGCGCGCAAAAAAACTAAGGTTATCCTGTAACAATGTGGTTGCGAAATGTTCACATATGCGGTGCTATACGTGGGCGGGGTTCATCTGAATCGGGTCTGTGGGAGGGCTGAACTGGTTCAACGCCAACGGTCCTGCCTGCGGCGGCGTTTTGGTTTTGTAGGGTTAAGGGGCTCAGTCGGCGCATGAACCGTAAGTCGGGTCAATTCAAACGCTCGTTCGGACGCTTTTTCAAAGAGCGGCAGATCTATCACCGAAGCGACGGCGTTGTTCACTTCATCTCCATGTCGTCGAAAACGCAGATTGCCCTGGCCTTGGTCGCGACGGCAGCGCTGAGCTGGATTGCCTATGCGACTGTCAACGTTGTTTTCAAAGAACAAATCATCGTCGCAAAAGAACAGGAATTTCGCCTGATGGCGAATAATCACTCGCGCACCATGCTTAAGCAGGTCCGCGCCTACGATGAATTGAATATCCAGAACGCACAACTGCAGAAAAATATGCTGGCCGCGATGGATGAGCTTGCCGGGCGCCACCAAATGCTGCGGACCGCCGTGTCGCGCAAATCTGACGTGGATGACAGCCTCGTTACCCTGTCGGAGCGCCTGGCAGAGGCCGGAACGCCGAGCGGGGCGAAACCGAAGAATGCCAACCGCGTTATGGTCGATGTGAAGCCCGGGGAGCCAACCCCGCGCCAGTCACGCACCCGCAAACTGCAGTTCAAGGCAAGCCAGGAAGCCAGCGCCACCCAAATCGACGTGAACCCGACCGCTGGCAATGAAGGCGCGGTCGAAGAGCTCGAGAAAGCAGCAACGAGCCTTTATACCGAACAGCTTTTATTGCTCGCCGAACTGGAAGAAAGCGCCTCGCGCGAGGCCGACGAACTGCGCTTTGTGCTCGACGCCACGGGCGTCAAGGCAACGAAATTCCTGACCGCGCCCAAAATCGCCAACACCGCTTTTGCCCAAGGTGGCCCCTTTATCGACATTGCCAATCTCGACACCGCCTCGCCGGTCTTTATCCAGCGGGTGAACCGCACGATTAGCGTATTGAATGAGCTTGAGGACCTAAAGGCGGCGGTCGGGCGCATCCCGCTCTCCTCGCCCAGCGTCAGCGCCCGGCGCGTTACCAGCCCGTTCGGATTTCGCCGCGACCCCTTCCACGGGAAGCTTTCCCCCCATAATGGCCTTGATTTTCAGGCCGCTTATGGCTCGCCCGTCACGTCAACGGCGCGCGGGGTCGTGCGCTATGCTGGCTGGCGTCCAGGCTATGGCAAAACGGTTGAGGTTGACCATGGCAATGGCTTTATGACCAGATTTGCCCATATGCGAAAAATTTCGGTCAAAAAGGGCCAAAAAGTCAAACTTCATGATAAGGTAGGCGAACTGGGGTCGAGTGGGCGTTCGACAGGACCGCACATTCATTACGAAATCCATTATAAGGGTAAGCCGCAAAATCCTGCGCGGTTTATCGAGGCAGGGCGATATGTTTTCGAAAGCTAAGTCCAAAAAAGCATCTTCCGGCGGGGTTGGCACCGGGCCAGCACCCGAGGAAACCATTTCAAAACAAGCCAGCACAAGCCAGAACGCAAATGCGAAGTCTTCTTCAAAAAGGTCCAGTGGCATGAAGTCTCCCGGCGTCCCCTCTCTCATTTCCACCGACGTGGTGCTCGAGGGTAACCTCGTTTCCACCGGTGAAGTCCAGTTTGACGGCAATATCACCGGCAACATCCGTGCGGCGTCTCTGATCATCGGGGAAAAGGCAACCGTGAAGGGCGAAGTGGCCTGCGAAGCGGTAACCGTTCGTGGCCGTGTAGAAGGCATGGTGCGCGCACGCAATGTGGCGCTCGCCTCAACGGCACATATCGAAGGTGACATCATGCACTCGTCGCTTTCAGTGGAGCCAGGCGCGCATTTTGACGGGAATTGCCGCCATTCCGATGATCCGCTGTCGGATGACGCTGCACGCGCCTTTGACCGCCCTTCCGGCGGCAGTCGCTCGGCGCCGCGTCCAGCGCCTTCCGCCCCAAACGGCGCACCGACGGAAACCACGTCCATGGCTTCCAACCCAGCCATCGCCCCTGTTGAACAAGCGCAACCACAAACGGCCGTGCCTTCCCTCGATGACGCCCTGGTTCGCCCCACCGCGCGGGCCGCAAGCCTCGGCGAACAAACTTCCGGCTTCCCGCCGCGGGCAGCATCAAATGGTGACGCCAACGGCCAGGGCGGTGCTTCTTCCTTCATGGTTAAGAACCGTTCCCCTCTGCGATAGCCGACACAGCCCGCTTAATCCGTCAATCAAGGTTGCTCAAGCCGTCGTTAAACCGTGAACGGATTATTGTGTCCGCCGACCCGTATGACACGGACCTTACAGGTGTGGTCCATCCCCCATCCGCGCCCCATCCTAGCGTAGACGGCTCACCCTCGCCTCTTTTTCCGGCTCGCAAGCCATCCTCCTGATTGATTTCTGAGGCGCATCGGGCCAGCTTCTTTCGCATGAAGAGCACCGGAGGATGCCCCCATGCGCAATCGGTTTTGTAAGATCGTCGCCACCGTCGGACCGGCAAGCTGGTCCCCGGCCATGCTGGCGCTGCTGCATAAGGCTGGCGTCGATACCTTCCGCCTGAATATGAGCCACGGCGATCATGCAAAAACGAGAGCCGTGGCGGAAGCGTTGCGGGCCCTTGAGGCTGAAAGCGGGACGCCAATCGGAGTTTTCGCCGACTTGCAGGGCCCAAAGATCCGTACCGGGATCTTAAAAGATGATGGCATTAAACTGGGCTATGGTGATGAATACAAGCTGATCAATGCAACAGCTACCGATCAGCCCGATGTGATTAGCATCCCCCATCAAGAATTACTGGATGTGTTGCAACCTGGCGATATCCTCAAGCTTGATGACGGCAAGTTGCAAATCACCGTCACCGCGCGCGACGGCGACGCAATCACTGCCCGCGCCGATACCCCCGGTCTCCTCACCAACAAAAAAGGCATCAATGTCCCGGGCCGGCAATTACCCATCTCAGCGCTCACAGAAAAAGACCGCGCCGATCTCGAGCATGCCAAGGCAATCGGCGTTGACTATATCGCCCTGTCCTTTGTTCAGCGTCCAGAGGATGTTGACGAGGCGCGGGTCTTATTGGGCAATGAGATCGGGATCATCTCCAAGATAGAAAAGCCATCAGCCGTTGACCATATTGATGCGATTATCGAGCGGTCTGACGCCATCATGGTGGCACGCGGCGACCTCGGCGTGGAGTGTGCCGCCGAAGATGTGCCCCTGATCCAGCGCCAGATCATCCGCAAGTGCCGGGCCGCTGGCAAGCCCGTGATTGTTGCCACCCATATGCTGGAATCCATGGTTGATTCGATTGCGCCAACCCGTGCCGAAGCTTCCGACGTTTCCAATGCGGTTTACCAGGGGGCTGACGCGGTTATGCTCTCGGCGGAAACGGCTGTGGGTCGCCACCCAGCGTCCGCAGTCGCCATCATGGACCGGATCATCGCTGCGACGGAAAAAGACCCCGATAGCCATTCCTACACACTGGTCGAAAGCGCAGGGCGCGACCAGACCACCGCAGACGCCATAACCCTCAGTGCCCGGTCGATTGCCGAGACCATAGAGTGCCAGTTGGCCGTTGCCTACACAAAGACAGGCTCCACGGCACGGCGCTTATCGCGTGATCGTCCGCGGTGCACCATTATCTCGGCTACCCCTGACGCACGGGTTGCGCGCCAGCTTTGTCTCTTCTGGGGTCTGGCGCCGTTCGTCACCGATGATATTGAAGACTTTAATGAAATGATCCACAAGGCCGATAGCCTTGCGGTAAGCGTGGGCGGTATCGTTGGGGAGCGGATGATTGTGGTTGCTGGATATCCCTTTGGCCGCAAAGGTAAGACCAATACGCTTAAAATCGCGCGGATCGGTTCCGTTGTTGAATAATTAGCATACCTACTATTTTGCTACCAGCGAATAGGCGCGTAGCCTTTTGCCGTGAGCCAGGCATTTGCCTTTTCAAAATGTCCACATCCCAAGAAGCCCCGATGGGCTGAAAGGGGTGACGGGTGCGGCGCGGTCAAAACAAGGTGTTTTCCGGCACTTATTAGCGCGGCTTTACCTTCAGCATGCTTGCCCCACAGCATAAAAACCGTCGCTGGTGAGCGTGCGCTGATTTCGGCAACGACCCGATCGGTAAAGGCGTGCCACCCCCACTTTGCGTGGGCGCCCGCTTTGCCAGCCTCCACGGTCAGGGCAGCATTGAGCAGGAAGACGCCCTGTTCGCACCAGCGGCTCAGATTCCCATTGGTGACGATGTCGCCAGACCCGCCGCCCGCCTCCTTCAGGATGTTTTTTAACGAGGGCGGTACACGCACACCGTCGGGGACGGAAAAAGAGAGCCCCATAGCCTGGCCCGGCCCGTGATAGGGATCTTGGCCCAGAATGACGACACGGCTTTGCGCAGGGCCTGCACCCCTGAAGACACGGAAAATTTCTTCCGTAGGCGGATAAATTGTCACACCGCCGTCAACGGCCTCTCTCAGACGCTTCAGCAAAGCCTGAAAGTCTCGCGTTTCCATTTCCCGGGCCATGAAATCGCGCCAGCCTGGGTGGATAGCCGTCAACCTTAACTCAAGTCCCAGGTTCGGTTTAGGCGATTGCAAAGTCGAGCTCATTCGGCCCCATCAAAATAAGGTATTGCCAGGTGAATAAACGGTTCCCCGGTAAATCGCCAGCGCCGCTTTCGGGTTCAAGGACACGGCCCTATCTTGCCGCCCAGGGCCGACCCGCCCGCCGGGTGTTGGCTGTGCGCACCCGTAGAGCGCCCTGTCCTGTAACCCAGACCGCATGGGCACCGGCATTCCAGCTATCGCGCCGGTCGATCAAGTGCGCAGCGCAGTTACCGCGTAAGCGGCGGTTCACGGGAAAATGCGCAATAACAAGATCGGCCTGCGCGCAATCATCAGCAAGGGACAGCGGCGTGCGCGTCACCGCCACCTGGATGCCGGTACGAATTTCTCCCACACAACCGCTTGAGTCGCATCGCGCAACATCCCCCATCGGCGACGCCCGCTGACGATCCGGGTCAAGACCAACAAGCTCAAGCCAATTGGAAACGGCAAACCGGCTGCGCTGCCGATTAAAAACACCAACGCGACGCGCCGGGTCCGCCGTGATGATGGCGCTGTTAAGGCCATCATCGGCCATCACAAGAGCAGGCGGCCTTGTGACCATGAGAAGGCTGGCCAGAAGTGGGATCGCCAACAAACCCGCAAAGCGCCATGGCGCGCGCAAGAGCAAGAGAAGACACCCCCCGATGGTGGTCACCACCAGCCAAGCTCCCGGCTGCGCCGGGATCATCGAAACCGCGCCAGGCCAATGGGAAACCGACTGACCCACAAAGATAATCGCGGTAATCCCTTGGGCCGATAAACGCCAGAACATTCCATCAAGGCCCAGAGGCATCAGGGCGATGGCAATGAGGATCGCCGGCATGATCCAAAGACCCATGATCGGCATAGAAACGAGGTTCGCAGGCAAGCTATAAAGCGCCGTACGCTGAAAATGAAAGAGCGCGAAGGGCATGGTCGCCGTGGCGGCAATAGTATCGGTCACGCCAATCCCCAACACATAGGCCCCGAGGCGCCTCAGCACCGATTGTTTGCCTGTCGACGGCGGCGGGCCAGCGCGAACCCTATCCGCCAGACCGGTCGCATCACGGTGACGACGCCGCGACGAATACCCCTCATAAACAGCAACGAGCGCCGTAACCGCCGCAAACGACATCTGAAAACCCGGATGCAGAAGCGCTTCGGGCGACGTCACCAAAACAACCGTCGCGGCGATCATGACATTGCGCAAGGACAAGGCTTTGCGATCAAGCAACACCGCGATCAACACGATAAAGGTCATGATAAAGGCGCGCCGCGCAGAAACCGCGCCGCCGGAAATGACCAGATAGGAAAATCCACTTACCAGCGCGCCGATGGCCGCGAGTTTTTTGGTTGGCCAGTGCAAGGCAAGACGCGGAACGCACGCCAGGGCAAACCGTAAGCCAAAAAATACTAGGCCCGTGGCAAGACCCATATGCAGACCGGAAATGGCCAATAAATGCGCCAGACCAGAGTCGCGCAACGCTTGCTCCGCATCGCTTGAGATTGCTTCACGCTTACCAGTCACAATTGCCGCAATAACATCCCCGCCAGAGCCCGGTGCCCGCGCTCGAATATGCCGGAAAAGGCGCATACGGAGGATCTCAATACGAGCCGCCCAGGACTGACGGGCGGGGCCTTGCCCACCTGTCTCTGGCTGGCGCACCAGAAAACCGACGGCCCCGATCTTCTGAAAGTAAAGATAGCGACCAAAATCGAACCCTCCCGGTAAAACGGGTGCAGGTGGCGGTGAGAGGCTACCCCGGAGTATAACGTCAGTACCGGGAAGAAGCGGTTCCATTTCTCCGCGCCAGGTCACGCGAATGCGTGCCGGGAGTTTATCAGGCGTCACCCCCTCAATTGTGCTGGGTGCAACAGTGAGCCGCCATCCCTTATCGCGGTTTTCAAGCTGGATCAGACGCCCGGTGATATCGGCAAAGGCAACCTCGCGTGTGAGAACAGGTGCGCCAATATGATGGGTCCGGATCGATGCGCAGGTGAACCCGGCGACCACAAGACAGACGCAAAGCGCGGCGCGGATAAAGACAGGAGGCGCCCGGCGCCAGCGCAGCCAACCGCTCGTGAGCGCCGACAAGAAAAGTACGCTGACCGCCGCAACACGCGACGGCTCGTGCGGCATCATAAAGTAGAGCGCAATGCCAATGCCCAGCAGAACCGGCGTGAACAGAACAAGGCGGGGCTCATCGATCGCCCACCAGCGCTTGAGCGTGGGCCAGCCGCGCGCTGGCTCTTGCCGTGCGCCTTGGACCAGCCCGAAAAGCCGCGTGCGCGTTGCCGTCGCAAGTGCCGAAAGGATATCGCCCACCGAAACCCCCGCTGGCGCGCCGCGTGCAGGGGCAGCGGGGTCAA
>JBCBRS010000003.1:0-234382 GCA_039819545.1 Pseudomonadota bacterium
GTCAGATTTGCGGCTGATCTTGTCGACTTCATCAATATACACAATCCCGCGCTGGGCCCGCTCCACATTATAGTCGGCAGACTGCAACAGCTTCAGAATGATGTTTTCCACATCCTCGCCCACATACCCGGCTTCGGTCAACGTCGTGGCGTCGGCCATGGTAAAGGGCACATCAAGGATACGTGCCAGCGTTTGGGCAAGGAGCGTTTTACCAGAGCCGGTAGGACCAACGAGCAGGATGTTGGATTTCGCCAATTCCACATCATTGCCCTTGCCGGCATGGTTGAGGCGTTTGAAATGGTTATGCACCGCCACCGCGAGCACGCGTTTGGCGTGGGCCTGACCGATCACATAATCGTCGAGGACTTTGTTGATCTGTTGCGGAGAAGGCACGCCGTCGCCGGTTTTCACGAGGGACGACTTTGACTCCTCCCGGATTATGTCCATGCACAGCTCAACGCATTCGTCACAGATAAAGACAGTGGGCCCGGCAATCAGCTTGCGCACTTCGTGCTGGCTTTTCCCGCAAAACGAGCAATAGAGCGTATTTTTACCGTCACCGCCGCCGCTGCTTTTTCCGCTAACTTTGCTCACCACCATACTCCTCTGTGGCGCCCTCGCGCCGTTCGTCTCCGCCATAATATGACGGTCTATCGATATCAGCACAAGAAGGTTTACAAAGGTCTAGGCAAGACCGTTGCCTTCCAGGCATTTCACTGAAGCCCCGTCCTGTGCACCGCATTTGTGAGCCGAACTGGAACCCGCAGGCTGATCGGCCGTTGGCGGCACTGTGCAGATATAATGCCAGTCGCGACCTGCGCCCCCTACCCTGGCGGCGCCCCTTACTCTTCGCTTACCGGTGCCGTGCGTTCGGTTAACACTTTATCAATGAGACCGAACTTCACCGCCTCATCGGGGGTCATGAAGTGGTCACGATCAAGCGTTTCCTCGATTGTCTCATAGCTCTGGCCCGTGTGGTGCACATAGATCTCATTGAGCCGACGTTTGACCTCAATGATATCTTTGGCATGGCGCTCAATATCCGAGGCCTGACCCTGAAAACCACCGGATGGCTGGTGCACCATAATTCGGGAGTTGGGCAGCGAGAACCGCATGTCTTTCTCACCCGCCGTTAGCAAGAGCGAGCCCATGGATGCTGCCATACCGGTACAC
Source organism: Pseudomonadota bacterium (assembly GCA_039819545.1). Taxonomy (GTDB): domain Bacteria; phylum Pseudomonadota; class Alphaproteobacteria; order Caulobacterales; family Parvularculaceae; genus CALLPQ01. Next base: position 1,174 of record JBCBRS010000003.1, read on the forward strand.
ATCGTCGAGACCGCAGGGCGGATGTAGCGAATGGTGTCATACATGGCGAGCCCCGCCGACACCGACCCACCCGGCGAATTGATATAAAGATTGATCTCTTTCTTGGGGTTTTCCGCCTCAAGGAACAGAAGTTGAGCCACGACACTGGTGGCCATGGCATCGTTCACGGGACCCGCAATGAAAATGATGTGCTCTTTCAACAGCCGGGAATAAATATCGTAGGATCGCTCCCCGCGGCTGGTCTGCTCAATCACCATCGGCGTGAGGTAATTCTCATACATGGCAACCGGATCGTTCATAAGTCCCTCATGGTGTGGAGGCGTTGGGACAGGTCAAGAAGCCGGGCCACGCACGCATAAAAAAATTCCTACTCTGTACTATTGGGGGTGTCGGTTAAAATTCCACCCCCCGCAATGCCGCAAGGCACATAAATCTGATGGATTTTACCGTCACATCTGCAGCACTGGATCACCAGTTGCCAATCCACGCCACGGCGTCAGCTATGAGGCATAGCGGCGAATACGCGCCTGATCCTCGTGCTCGCGGGCATTTCCCGCAAAGGGCTTTTTATGCAGGCCCATATTGCGGACTGTCTGCCAAATCTGCCGGGGGTCCACATCACCGGCTCTGCCCGGTGCCGGTGCGATACGCACCACGTGACGCCCCGATACTGGCAAGTCACGGTCTTCGTACGGCGTGACAAGGACACCATCGCAGCCAACGCTCAACGCCAGATACATTTCATCGGCCAGATCGCTCACAAAGAAACTGGCATTGCGCGCAAGCGAGGCCAACTGCAGATGGTCAGACTTGCCCGTGAGATCAACAAGGTCCGGTGCCTCGGCGGCAATGTCATCGCCAAAATCATTGAGTGCCGCATCCCCGAGAAGAACAGGGATGATGCCCTCGGCTGACATCAGATTGGCAAGCTGCGCATACTGACTGGCGTCCATCCGCTGGCGGCTGTCATGGCTCACCAACAACAGGCCATAGGCACTATTCAGCCCGTACCAGGACGGTTGCATGTTAGCGCTGTCCTTGCGCGTATCAAGTGACCAGCCGAGCGCCGGATACCGCGACGGGGCCGTCAGATCACCGCTCGCACAGAATTTTGCCACATCGCCAAGTCGATCAACACCGGAGCGCAAGGATCGATCGGTGCGCCCGCCGCTCATGCTGACCCATTTTGGTTTTCGCCAGCCAAGTCCCGCGGACAGCCGCCGCGAGACCTCCCCACCGCTGAGATCATAGACTTTGGAAAACCGGGTCTTGCGCACCTGATTGATCAGGTTTTGGCGGGTCGCCTTGTCGTGCAGAGGCGGGCTTGCGGCAATCTGATCGAAATAGGGAGCAGAGCGGGCAAGTCGTTCGAGCGCCTTGGTGGTCAAAAGGGAGATCGTTGCCCCCGAATGGGCCTGGCGGATCTCGTCAAAGATCGGCTCGCTCGCCACGAAGCTGGCAAGACTATCGGTCATGATGACCAGAATACGGCTGTTTTTTTGCGATGCCACGGCCCGTTACGCTCCTGCGTGGGAATTGGCTGCAGATGACGGGTTGCCTGACAGGGCAGCCGCATAAACAGCGAGCGTTGCAGACGTCATGGCAGCACTGGAGTAATGGCGGGTCACATGGGTTCGCGCCGCATCACCCATGGCTTGGCGTGCCGGTGCGGTCATCGCAGAAAGCGCGGCAAGCGCGTCGGCCAGGGCATCGCTATCGCCCGGGGGAACAAGAAAACCGGTCTCGCCATGGCGCACGGTTTCGCGCGCACCGCCATGGTCGCTCGCAACGACCGGCACACCCATGGCGCCAGCTTCCACAGCCACCCGGCCAAACGCCTCCGGGCGGGTTGACGGCATGATCACCGCGTCCGCCGCCGCATAAGCCGCGGGCATATCCGCCTCATGTCCGGAAAAATGGACCAAGTCTGCGACCCCAATATCGTTTGCCAACCGCTTTAGTGCCGCCTCGAACTCAGCATGTTTTGATACCAAGCCTGAGGCATGCGCCCTGTCCCCAGACAAAGCGGCCGACCCATCACTACCACCGGCAAAAATTAACCGGAAAGTGGGCCCATGGCCAGCCTGTGTTTTCGCTATCGCGTCATTAGATAAAGCAGCGGTTGGTCGGCTGGCTAAATTCATGACCGCTTTCATCCTCGCCAGCGCCTTGAGCGCCGTTTCGTGGCCTTTCCACGCGCTGGGCCGGGCTGGCATCAAAATTACGAAAGGCGTCGTATCGGGTGCGCTGGACCGGCCCGCATGATGCCAACGCCCGGCAAGGGCCTTGTGCCGCTCCGCCGTCACCGCGCCTGGCGAAAAAGATGCAAGATCAACGCCACGGGGAATGACCACCATGCGGCGCGCGAGATCGGGCACAAGATCGCCATACCCGGAGACGATGGCCGCCGCAGTAAAGTGTGAATTCGCAATCACTGTGTCGGCGCGCACCATCACGCTGTTGTAGCGGCGCTTTAAGGCGCCACGGGCGCCATAAGCCCCGTGAAAGGTTGTCACAAACGGGCAGCCGGTTCGCCTGCTTGCCCAAAGGGCGCTCCAGGCCGGGGCGCGTGACCGGGCGTGAAAGAGATCAATCTTTTCGCGGGTTTTAAGCGCCGCCAACCGGGCCGCATTTTGCCGAACCACAAATGGATTTTTGCTCGCCACCGGCACCGTAATGACCGTACCGCCCAGCCGCTCTACCGCAGGGACAAGACGCCCGCCTTGCGTGATGACCACCGCCCGCCAGCCGTTCGCGACAATCGCCGCGGTCACGTCAAGCGTCGTTCTCTCCGCCCCGCCTTCATCAAGGGTCGGGATCAATTGCGCGATCGTTACCATGGCTCTTCTATCCCCCCTTGCTCGCCCCAGCGCAATGACCGCGATTGGCGCGTTTTGGAAAAGGTACCTTTGCTTGCATGTGCCGCCACCCGATGCTTCATTTGCGCCAACTGCTGTTGGATACCAACAAGAGACTGCGCCGACGGCTCGCATACGCCCCGCAAATAGGCCCTATGATGACAATTATATTCAATGTACAGAGCAAAATACTTATCGATGACCCACGCCTGAAACCAAAGCCTGCGGGTGATCTCCTGCCAGCTTGGAAGACATCAATAGCCGGGCGGCTTGAAAAGGGGCTGGAGCAGGGGGGTACGGTGCGATCCTGTCCAGCGATCCATGACTATTTGCATTTGGGGTACATTATTCCGCTGTGGACGGACGTTCTGGTTGAACGGGTGAGCGTTGGTGTGAACGGCCAACCCGTACGGGACCCAAAAGGTACAAAACTGTCCTGGCGCACAGCGCACGCTGCCTTCCCCCTCGAACATCACGGCGTCGATCAGGTAAAAGGGGTCACCCCTTTAGAACCACCAGAAGGCATGCCGCTGATCATAAAACCGATTTGCCCGTGGTTAATCGAAACACCGCCCGGATGGTCCATCCTCGTACTGCCTTTCAGCCTGCACGACAAAGACCAGACGTTGCCGCTGGAACCGGTCAGCGGTGTGGTGAATACGGATCATTGGCATCAGGTCCACGCGCCTTGCCGCTGGCAAAGCAACGAGGCGAGCGTGAAGATGAAAGCCGGAACGCCCTTTATGCATATTATCCCGTTTCGACGGGACGAAGCGCTGGCCGCTGAATTCAAGCTGATCGACGAAGATGCCCGGCTTGCCAACCTCGCCGGGGTTTTGAACGATTTTTCCGGCGGCTATCGCAAGCAACAAAAGGTCTATGACGCAAAACGACGCGAAGATTTGAAAGAAGACTAGACGGCGTACCCTTTTTGTTTGATCAAAAAGACAGTCTAGATTTTTTGACCTATCGTGCGTTCGAACCCAAGTCGATGGGTGGGAACTATCGACGATTACACTTTTTTGAACGCGCTTTGGGGGCTGACAGCAAAATCGATCCGCTCTCGAAAGCACAAAAAAACAACGCTCACCGAAGATGGACTCTGGCCGTCTGGCTCGGCTCTCAAGACAGGATTGGCGGTGATTTTGCATGGCACGGTACACGCACTGCTATCGGTAACAAGGACGCTCCCGTCATGAACGCCCACACGCCAGCGCAAATTACGGGGTCGACACGGGCCCGGCGCGGTCTTTTCTTCCGGCTTTTTGGCTATAAACCGGGCTCGCTTGCCGAGATGGAGCGATTTGCGCACTGGGCCGGGACAGCATTGCTCTTTATCGCCATCGTAACGGCGCTGACACTGAGCGGCTTTGGCGAGGCGCGCATTGCGCTCGCGGCCATGGCCCTCACACCCATTTTCCTTATTAGCGTGAGCGGCGCCGTTCTCTGGCAGGTGATCCGCAGGCGGACTGCGCGTCACGCCACCTTGCGATTTCAGCGGGCGGTTTATTTTCTGTCCTATCCGGTCACCCTTTATGCGGGGATTGCTGGTGGCTTTCTCCTGAATGCTTACACGGACAAATTTCTGGCGGTAATCCTGCTCTGGCAAAGCATGGTCGGGTTCGCGCTGGTCACCATTACCGGGCGCAACGCCCTGCAATATGGTGTACGGATTACATTTGCTCTTTTGCCCACACTTTTATTGCTGCTACAGACGGGGGAGCCGCGGCTGTCGGTTCTTGCAATCCTCGTCTACCTTGGCGTGTATCTGGCGACCCTGATCCAACTCGACATGAGCGATACGAGCCGCCGACATCGCCGCGAAATTCTCAACATTGCCGGCGCCCGCGACCGGTCAGCCGCGCATCTCGCCCAATATTTGGCGGCGACGCGTGACTTCATCTGGTCCATTGACGCTGGCGGACGCACCGCTCGCCTGCCTGCACCCCTGTTTGCAGAAGGATCCGCCCCGCGCACGGAACGCGCAAATGCCATGAATTCACAGCCGTTTGATGCACGAGCGCTCCTCGCGCGGCTCAACCATCCCTCCCGCACGGCGCTGCGCAAAGCCTTTTTTGCCCGCGTTCCGTTTCGCGATCTGCAGATCGAAATGGCGATGACAGACGATCAGCCCCGCTGGTACGGCGTTTCTGGTGAGCCTTTCTATGATCACACAGGGGCGTTTTCTGGGTTTCGCGGCGTTGCCATTGATATCTCCACCGCCATCCATGCGCGAAAGAAAATCAATATCTACACAGAACGCCTTGAAAGCCGCGTTGCCCGGCGCACGCAGGCCCTCGATACCGCATTGGCCGAGGCAAACACAATAATCGAGGCACAGGCGCATCGCGCTGCCTGCCACGAGGTTTTTTTTAACGCCTTACTGGACCGGCTTTCGCTCTATACCGCTGAGCCGATACCGTCCGAGCGTATACGCAATACCGCATCCCTTTTGGATATTGGTCGGGCGGTGTTAGCCCTGAACAGCGCTACGCCGTCAACGCTTGAAACAACGCACGTGCCGCGCGAGCGCATGACGGCCCCGGGCGATCAGCTTTTTTATGTTGACGATATGATGCGGGCCACAATGGTGGCCGGTCAATATCAGCATCTTGCGGGCGGAGTGCCCATGGACATTGACCGGCTTTGCGGGGAGCAGGTTTTCGGCAATCCCGATCATTGGTCGCTGGCGTTGAGGCTTGCCACATATGCCCTTCTCGGAAACGCCAATACATCCGTCGCAAACCCGGCACTTTGCCTGACGGCGGGCCGTGCCGATGACGGCGTGGTGATTGCAATCAAGCGCCATTATGAAAGCGAACTCGACAGGCTTGCCCCTGCCCTTCATCGACAAGATCAACATTTTGTACCGTTGGACAAAGCCTACCCGGTCGAACCAACCCGGTTGATCCGTAGTATGACGAAAACGCTTCTCGGCGATAGCAAGACCTCCGAACCGGTGTCCCTCGCGATACCCTTGGCGCGTGCTCTGGTGGAAGAACAGGGTGGTCAGGTACGGGTTGCCGATGATGGGGCCATCGAACTCCTGATCCCGCGCGTGCGCTTGATGGGGCGGCTGATCGCCTGAGACCGCTTGGTGCAATGAATGCCCCTTCAGTTTCGTGCTGCCATCTTCTACAAAGAAAACCGCAAGCGTAGCGAGGAGACGATCATGACCGACCGGCTGACAGTTATTACCACGCGGGGCGGGGATCAGGGCGAGACATCCCTGGGCGATGGGACCCGCGTGCCAAAAACGCACGCACGCGTTGGGCTCCTTGGCAGCGTTGATAGCCTCAATAGCTGGATCGGTGTTGTCCTCTCCCACCTGCCGGGCGAGGCGGTTCGCGAAACCCTTGAAGGGGTACAGCATGATCTGTTTGATCTGGGCGGCTGTTTGTGTTTCCCCGGCACCGCACTTTTGTCCGAGGCCCATGTCTTGCGGCTTGATCAGGCAAGCGCGTCGATGAATGAGGCGTTGGCGCCCCTCAAAGAGTTTATTCTACCGGGGGGTAGCCCGCTCCTCACGTGGCTTCATGTGGCCCGTACGCAAGCGCGCGAAACGGAGCGCGACTTTGTGGCCTTTGATCAGGAGCCAGAGGATCATGTGAAGTTTGCGCGGCAATATCTGAACCGTCTGTCGGACTTTCTGTTCATTGCCGCCCGCGCCGAGGCCCGCCGAACCGGTGTGCAGGAAACCCTTTGGGAAAAAGGAAAATCCGTATCGTGATGATTGGCTATTGCTTGTGTGGTTTATAAGCGTAGCAAGAGCCCCGCAAGCGTTGCGCTCATCAAGTTAGACAGGGACGCCGCCAGCAAGGCGTGCATACCATAACGCGCAATCTCACTCATCCGGTCAGGCACCAGCGCGCCCAGCCCGCCTAAAAGAATGCCGATGGAAAGAAGGTTTGCAAACCCGCACAGCGCAAAGGTGATGATGGCAACACTCCGCGGTTGGAGTGTGTCGCGAATTTCGATCAGATGGAAATAGGCAACAAACTCGTTAAGAACGAGCTTCTCCCCGAAGAGCCCGCCCGCAACCTGTGCGTCGACCCATGGCACGCCCAGCAGGAACATCACCGGGGAAAAAACCCAGCCCAGCATTTTCTGCAAAGTCAGCTCTTCAATACCCGCAAGCCCGGCAAGACCACCAATGATGCCGTTGGCAAGCGCAATGAGCGACACAAACGCGATCAGCATCGCGCCGATATTCAGTGCCAACTTGAGCCCGTCTGTCGCGCCCATGGCAGCAGCCATAAAAACATTCGTATGCGGTGATTTTTCCTTGAGGATTGCGCTGACCGGCAGGGCATTTTCATCCGCATCCGGCCCGTCGGGCATGATGATCTTGGCCATGAGCAACCCGCCAGGGGCCGCCATAATACTGGCCGCAAGCAGATATTCCAGCTTGATCCCGATACCTGCATAGGCCGCCAAAACGGTGCCCGCCACAGAGGCAAGGCCCGAGACCATAATCGTGAAGAGCTGCGGCCCCGTCACCTTGTCGAGATAGGGCTTGATCGCCAGCGGCGCCTCTGTCTGGCCCACAAATATGTTTGCCGCGGCATTCAGCGATTCCACCGGCCGCGTGCCAATCACCAGACGCAAGAAGCTGCCAATCGCAGCCACCACATACGGCATGATCCGGAAATGGTAGAGGATCGACATCAGCGACGCAAAAAAGATCACGATCGGGAGCAATTGCACAGCGAAGATGGTGCCGATCGATTTTTCATCGGCAAGGGGGCCAAACAATAATTCAATGCCGTCAGTCGAATAACCGAGCAGTACCGAGACCCCGGTTGAAAGCCCCTCCACAACCCGCACGCCAACAGGCGTGAAGAGAACAAACGCCGCAATCACAATCTGCAAGGCAAACGCGCTCAGCACCACGCGCAGATTGATGGCGCGTTTATTCGTGGAGAAAAGGAACGCCACAAAAAGAAGAAAAAACGCACCGACAATGCCGATAAAATCTGTGCTCACGCGATGCCCTCATCCCTGCCGATGCCTCGCGAGACTGACCGCCTCGCGTGCCGGTTCTGTTTTCATGGTCTTCAGGATGCAGCGCCCGCCCAGCGATCCACCAACCCTGCTTCGACGCCCACCAAATCAAGGACGCGGCCAACAGTGTGATTAACCAGGTCGTCGATTGTGGACGGCTTGTTATAGAAGGCGGGCATCGGCGGGGCAATGATGGCACCAAGCTGCGCCGCCTCATAGAGCAATTTGCAATGGCCCTGGTGAAGGGGGGCCTCTCGCGGCATCAGGACAAGTCGGCGCCGGTCTTTCAAACACACATCGGCGGCGCGGCTGACGAGATCATCGGTATGAGAATGCACAATCGCTGACAAAAGACGCATGGAACACGCCGCGACGATCATGCCGTCAGTGCGAAACGAGCCGCTGGAAATAGCTGCTGCCAGATCACCGCTCTTATAGGTCTGATCGGCAAGAGCCTGGACATCCTCACCGGTGCGGTCGGTTTCGAGACGCAAATTGAGACCTGCCGTCTTGGTCATGACCAGATGGGTTTCAACCCCGGCATCAGCCCGGAGCACCTCCAACAGACGGACGCCGTAAATCGCCCCGCTGGCGCCGCCGATACCGATAATCAGTTTCTTTTTTTCCATAGAGCGCGGGCGTAGCAGAAATCCGCGCCCCACGGAACACGGCAAAAGAGCGCCAGTTTGAGCCAACCCGCCCCCGGTAACCCTAACACAATCCTAAGACTGGCCCGCTGATTGCACTCTATCGCGGTAACTCTTTGTTTACCCTTGTGGAGTGCTAAAATGAAACATCTTTCTTCCCTCTGCGCGGGCCTTGTAGTCGCCTTTGGCGCAGCAACGATGAATGTTGATGCCGCGCGCGCTGACGCCATTTCTTATCTGGCAAGCTCTGCGGTGAGTGACCCGACGCTCGCCAACAACAATAACGATCACTCGATCTGGCTGCCCTTTTTTCGCAGCGTGTCGGGCACCCCGCTGACCGGCAACAGCAACAGCGCTGATTTCGATTTCGTCTGGAATGGCCGCTTTGAAGTCATGGACAATGGCGACGCCACGTTGACCGGTAAAATCGTCAACCAGGTTGATATGGACTACGCCTTTGACGTGACGTTCAATTTCCGCCAACGCGATGGTGTCGGCGCCTCCGGCGTAAAGCGCGAATTGCGTGATAGTGCTTACACAGACAATGGTGGTCCTATCGATACCGGTAGCTTCAGCTTTTTTGATCTTGAGGGCGGTAGCTTTACCGGAACGGGCGCCCTTGCCGGTGTGAACTTCGGTGTTCAGAACCGCCCCGGCTCCATGACGTTCCCCTTGCAATTTGGCGAAGGTGCCAATGGCAAGAATGGTAACCTTGGCGCTTCGGTCTGGTTCTCTCTGTTTACGGATAATGGGTGCACGAACGCACTTTGCCACCAATTGAATGCACAAAACCTGATCGGTGATGTGAATATTGATCTCCAGCCAGTCCCGCTGCCAGCTGCTTTCCTCCTCTTTGGCACCGGTCTGGCTGGTTTGTCGGCCATGCGACGCAAAAAGGGCGCAATTGTACGCGCCTGACACGTGGTGCGCACCTGTCATCGATCCATAGCGGGTGCGCCGGGCCGGTTTTGTTCATTGGGGTAACAGACCCGTGTCCTTAGCATGAAACCTGCGTATCAGGAGACCGACAAAGGGGGGCTGCCGTAAGGTGGCCCCCCTATTTTTGTGGGCTTGGCGCAAAGCCGCTAACCGGGCCTCAGGGCTTTCAACACGATATCACCCCACCCGGCCAGCATAAGGACCCCGCCAACGGGCGTGATGGCGCCGACGCCGCGCGGCAGGCCCAGGGCCAGGCCATAAAGACTGATACTGAAAATCAGCCCCCCAATCATCAAAAAGAAACCAGCCCGGATAAGCGGGACAGACGTCGCCGTGGCGCAGGCCATGGCTGCAACAGTGTGGATCAGAAGATAGAATGTCCCCGTCTCCCACCAGCCAAGGGCCTCAAGCGACAGGCTAGATCGCAAGGCATGGGCCCCAAATGCACCCATGGCGACGCTAAGAAAACCGCCCGCCGCGCTAAGAGCCAGGAGGCTGCGATGGGCCATTATGTACCGGCCCTTGGCGGATCAGCGGGCACGCCCAGGATGGAAAACCGGCTCGCCACCCACGCGTCAAAGCGCTCATAGATCTGGGTAATCGTCTCTTGCTCAAGGTCGCTGAGATCGGGATGGGGCACCTCAAAAATGAGGACCACGCGGGTCTCCCCCGATTTGTTCCAGGCTTCATGCTCAAAACTGTCATCAAAGAGGAAGGCCTCACCCGGTTGCCAGTGATGGGTACTCTCCCCCACGCGAATGGCGCAGTCGCTTGGCACGATCAGGGGCATATGCACCGTCATGCGGGAATTGGTAAGCCCAAAATGCGGCGGGATATGCGCGCCCGGTTTCAGAACAGAAAAGAACGCCTCCATGGGCTTACCGCGTTTTTCCACGAGGCGGATCGATGACAGGGCCTCAATAGTTTTTGGAAAGCGCGCCGTATCCGCCGTTTCTTCGGCATTGAGATAAAGATAGATCGCCTCCCAATCATGGCTGCCACGCAGCTTGGTCCATTTCTCTTCATCCATACCGGCATGGACATAGGGGGTACCCTGAGCACCTTGAGTCATAGCGGCTTCGTACTCAGCGCAAATTGCCGCAAATGCGTCCAGCAAATGATCAAAACCGGGCACCGTTTCCGGTGCAACAGTGGGGGTTGCCGGCAGGTCGGGGAGATAGAAAATCTGTGGCCGATGAAGCGGTGCCCCAAACTTAAATCCACCCTGATGGTAATGGGTCCAGACCGCCCTGTGCAGACGGGGCAATTTTTCACCGCTTTGCGCCTCGGCTGCTTCAACAGCCTCGCGGTGCATACCGGTGAAATGCGCACGAATGCATTGATCTGCGAGGGCCGAATGGGTGCGCATCGCTTCATCGGCTTGCGGATGCAGACGGATGGTACGCAACACCGGGTTAGCATCATCGCCAAACGTCCAGACCGCCAGCGCTTCCTCAAGGCGACCCTCCGCATGCAAGGCCGCACCGGTATAGAGCGCCAACGGCGCATTGTAGCGATCCTGAGTGTACAGCGCGAGATACTCATCTGCGCTGCGATTAAGGGTGGCGTTAGGGGTGGACGCGGAAGAGGAGGCCATGGTTTCTCTCATTCAGAGGCGCGGGCGCCAATACCAAGCGCCCATCGGGTCATTGGAACATCAATGCCGTGAGCGTTACCGCAATTCGATCACGAGCGCACCACATCGGCGAGCACGGCGCCATATCCACGCGCCTCCGGGATACGGGCACCATAGCCGTTCCGATGTAAAAGCGCGTTGGCTTGTTTCAGGCGATAACACGGCAGATGCATGAAGGCGTGATGCTCCGCATGGTAATGAACCCAATAGGGCGCTATGAAAAGGCGCTCCCACCAGCGGGCGTGCGTTGTGCGGGCAAGGGCCAGCGGATCATCGCTTTTCGGCAGGCCTGCATGTTCCCCAATATTGCGCAGCCGCGTGGCTAAGGGAAACCACGTGGCCATGGGCACAAGCCAGCCAACAAAATAGAGCCATCCATACCCGGCCACGGTGAGCGCCGCTGCAAAAACTGCATTGAACATCAAATGGTCACGCAGACCCCGGCGACTATCCACAATCGCGTTGCGCTCGGCGGTGCCGCCCGCCTGCTGGCGCTCATCCGCGGCGTGTGATTGAAGCGCTTTCAGGCTGGCCAGTCGTTGCTTTACAAACGTCTGACCGGTCAGGTCGCGAAAAATTTTACGCCGCAAGCTGGCGCGGCTGACGGGAAACGCGGCCGTCAGCGGCAGGTCAGGATCCTCCGTCTGCTGAGCATAACGATGATGAGCGAGATGGTAAGACCGATAGCTTTTTAGGTGCGCGCCCACCGGCGCAGCACAGAGCCAATGACCGATCCCATCATTGATCCGCGGGTTTGTATGCAAGGCGCCATGGGCCGCCTCATGCATCAGGATGGCAAGACCCAATTGGCGCGCGCCCACAATCATCACCGCCAGCAAAAATGTGACCGGGTTCGGCCACACAGCCACGAGGCCCATGGCAAGGGCAATCAAGCCCCAGGCATGGGCCACAAGCGCGAGCCCGCGCCACGATTGCCGCGTGCGCAGCTGCGCCCAATCCGCCGCCGAATACACGTCAAGTGGTCGCAATCTTGGTGCCGTCGTCATAACGCATAGCTTAGCATATTCGTGAGCTAACGGCTGATTTTCCTGCAGTTGGGCCTCAACGGCCCCTCACCATTGTGGACGCGATTGCCTTTCGTCGACCGCGCCGCGCTTGCAACCGCGCCTCCGCTCTCTCATATCGATAAAAAATGTCTCGGCCCAGAACGCGCGCGCCGGGCCAATAATCGCAAGGAGTGAACCCATGAGCGGAACGAACGAGGCTGACACAACTTCCCCGAAAACCGAACGCGCCGTCCTGGCTGGTGGCTGTTTTTGGGGCATGCAGGACCTGATCCGCAAACGGCCGGGCATCTTAAAGACGCGCGTTGGGTATACCGGCGGCGATGTCCCCAACGCCACCTATCGCAATCACGGGACCCATGCGGAGGGGATTGAAATCATCTTCGACCCGTCAATCACGAGCTATCGCGACCTGCTCGCGTTCTTTTTTCAGATCCACGACCCAACAACCCTGAACCGTCAGGGTAATGACGTTGGCGTGTCCTATCGCTCGGAAATCTATTATGCCGACGCGCGCCAGAAAGAGATTGCGCTCGACACCATCGCCGACGTGGATGCATCGGGTATCTGGCCCGCCAAGGTCGTTACCAAAGTCTCGCCGGTGGGCGATTTTTGGGAAGCCGAACCGGAACATCAGGATTATCTTGAGCGCATCCCCAATGGCTATACCTGCCACTTCCCGCGCCCCGACTGGGTCCTACCCCGCCGGGAAAAAGCCAGCGCATGAGACCGATGCGAACCGCATCGTTGAACACGCTATTTGTTGGGCTGGGGCGTGACGCGCAGATATGGCTTTATTTCTGTGTAGCCTTTCGGAAACAGACGATCCATTTCCGCTTTATCGGTCAGGCTCGGCACGATAATGCAGTCATCACCGTCCTGCCAATTTACCGGCGTTGCAACTTTGTATCCGTCGGTCAATTGCAGGCTATCGATTGTGCGCAGAATTTCCCGGAAATCACGGCCCGTTGACGGCGGATAGGTCAGTGTCAGGCGAAGTTTCTTGTTGGGGTCAATCACATAGACAGACCGCACGGTGATATTTGCCGCCGCATCGGGGTGGATCATGCCGTAGAGAGTGGCCACTTTCTGGTCACCATCGGCAAGGATCGGGTACCAGATATCCGCCCCTTGGGTTTCCTCAATATCCTTGATCCACGCCTTGTGGTCGTCAAGCGGATCAACCGACAGCGCAAGAACCTGGACATTTCGCGCTGCCCATTCGTCCTTCAATTTCGACACCGCCCCCAGTTCAGTGGTGCAAACCGGCGTGAAGTCCGCCGGGTGAGAAAACAGAACGCACCATTGATCACCAATCCATTCATGGAAACTGATCGACCCGTGCGTTGATTCTTGCGTGAAGTCGGGAACGGTTTGGCCAAGGAGCAACGTCATGGGGATCTCTTTCGTTTGGAGGCATGCGGGAACGGCTGTGCGTCGCTCATTTTACGGATAACACAAGACCCGTGACAACAGGCCCGGATTAGCAGCCACACCTCAAGACTGCCAATATTGCGCGCCTTGCCTACCATCACCGGTGAAACCAGAACGCGCAAGCGCCCCCGCGACAAAAAGAACGCACACGGTTTATTGAATGCGATGTCGTATCTTTGCCCGATTTACGTTATATTATCCATCGGATGACGGAAAATTAATCGGCCCGGATTATGCTTTAAGGACCGAATAGCGGAGGGGATTATGCGGCCGCGCCTCACTGGTTCGCCCATTGCCTCGCTTCAGGGGCCCAAAGCGGTTTTTCCCCGTTCTAACGCCGGTTAACGTAAGAAAGCCTATCGACCACGAGCAAACGACCCGAAGCCTAAAGTAAGACAGTGTTGACGAAAAACCCGTTCCGACGAGGATATTCAATGCCATTGCGCATCAACCTTACACATCGTCTTTTCAGTATCGGCCACCTCACAATTGGTCTGCCGGTTCTGCCCATCGGTTGCACGCTTCGATTTCTTGACCGCACCCGGCGCGCTCTTTTCTCTTTCATCAATGTGGCTGCGCCCCGGTTCGGCGGCGCTGTTTTTGCACGCTCTTTTTTCTTTTTGCATGGGCAACAGGCGTAACAGTAAAGGCAAACATCATGACAAGCGACGGACTGGATATTTTTGATCTCTTTACGGAGAGTTATGAACGCACCAAGCACGAAGCCATGTCATTGCGCGATTATCTCCTCGCCGCGCGCGATAACCCGATGATGTATGCCTCGCCCGCCGAGCGCATGGTTGCCGCCATTGGCGAACCAGAAATGGTGGACACCTCAAAAGACCCACGTCTGTCGCGGATATTCTTTAATCGGACAATCCGTCACTATCCCGCGTTCAAAGGCTTTTACGGCATGGAAGACACGATCGAGCGGATCGTTGCCTATTTCCGCCATGCCGCCCAGGGTCTTGAGGAAAAACGCCAGGTGCTTTACCTGCTCGGGCCCGTGGGGGGCGGCAAGTCTTCCCTCGCCGAGCGCCTCAAAGACCTGATGGAGGTGCATCCCGTCTATGTCTTGAAGGCGGGCGATGAGATTTCTCCGGTATTTGAAAGCCCGCTTGGCCTGTTTCAAACCGATGATCTAAAATCCTTGCTCGAGGAAAAATACGGTATCGAAAAACGTCGGCTCACAGATTTGATGAGCCCATGGGCCGTCAAACGCCTCGACGAATATGGCGGCGATATCTCGAAATTTGAGGTGGTCAAGCTCTACCCCTCCAAACTCCGGCAGGTTGCCATTTCAAAAACTGAACCTGGCGATGAAAACAATCAGGATATCTCCGCCCTTGTGGGCAAAGTTGATATCCGCAAGCTGGAGCATTTCAGTCAGGACGATACCGACGCCTACAGCTATTCCGGCGGCCTGTGCATGTCCAATCAGGGCCTTCTGGAATTTGTGGAAATGTTCAAGGCACCCATCAAGGTGCTCCATCCCCTCCTCACCGCAACCCAGGAAGGCAATTATGTGGGTACGGAGAGTTTAGGGCCAATCCCATTCAACGGCGTTATCCTTGCCCACTCCAATGAGAGTGAGTGGAAGGTCTTCCGCAACAACAAAAACAATGAAGCCTTCCTTGACCGAATTTGCGTGATCAAAGTGCCCTATTGCCTTCGCGCCACGGAAGAAGAACGCATCTATGAAAAGCTGTTGTCGTCATCGGAATTGTCGAGCGCACAATGCGCCCCCGAGACGCTCAATATGCTGGCGCGGTTCTCGGTCCTGACCCGCCTGCGCGAGCATGAAAACTCCAATCTCTATTCCAAGCTGCGCGTCTATGACGGCGACAAGATCAAGGACACCGACCCCAAGGCAAAAAGCCATCAGGAATATCGCGACGCCGCCGGCATTGATGAAGGCATGGACGGCATCTCCACTCGGTTTGCCTATAAGGTTCTGTCTTCAACTTTCAATTTTGATACCGATGAAGTGGCCGCGGACCCCGTGCATCTCATGTATGTGCTGGAGAACGCCATCAAGCGGGAGCAATTCGCCGAAGAGACGGAGAAAAAATATCTCGACTTCATCAAGAGTGAACTTTCCGGGCGCTATGCGGAGTTTATCGGGAAGGAGATTCAGAAAGCCTATCTGGAGAGCTATGGCGAGTACGGACAAAATCTATTCGACCGGTACATCGCCTACGCCGATGCCTGGATTGAAGATCAGGATTTCAAGGACCCCGATACCGGGCAACTCCTTGACCGCGCTACCCTTGATGCGGAGCTTTCAAAAATTGAAAAGCCCGCAGGGATCGCCAACCCCAAGGACTTCCGCAATGAGGTGGTGAAATTCACCCTGCGCGCCCGGGCCAACAATGAAGGGGCGAACCCCAAATGGACAAGTTACGAGAAACTGCGCAACGTGATTGAAAAGCGCATGTTCAGCCAGGTGGAGGACCTCCTGCCGGTAATCTCGTTTGACTCCAAAAAAGATAGCGACACCGAAGAAAAGCACGAAAGCTTTGTCAGTCGCATGACCGAGCGCGGTTATACGCCGCGCCAGGTCCGACGCCTGGTTGAGTGGTATATGCGCGTGAACAAGGCAGGGTGATGGTGGGTGCGGTGTGGGCTTCGCGAACCTGGCATTGATCCTTCGGGACGGCCCTTCGGGCCTCCTCAGGATGAGGCTTCGAGGACTTCGACAAATGTAGACCCTCGCCCTGAGGAGCCGCGCAACGGCGTCTCGAAGGGCGGCAACGAAACACGAATTACACCATGACCCCATCGCACTTCATCGACCGCCGCAAGAACCCGCAGGGCAAATCGCTTGGTAATCGCCAGCGGTTCCTGAAGCGGGCACGCGCGCAGATCAAAGAGGCGGTGAATAAATCCATCCGGGACCGGTCGGTTTCTGATCTCGACAAGGGTGAGAAAATCAAGATCCCGTCGAAATCAACCGCCGAACCAAAATTCGGCCATTCGCGCGATAGCGGCGAGCGCGAAGGCGTGCACCCCGGCAACAAGGAATTTGACGCTGGCGACCGGGTGAAAAAGCCACCGAAACAGAGCGGACAGGGACAGGGCAAAGAGGCTAGCGATAGCGGCGATGGCGAGGACAATTTTGAATTCACCCTCACCCAGGAAGAATTTCTCGACATCTTTTTTGAGGACCTGGAACTGCCCAATCTCGTCAAACGGTCCCTGAAGGAGATTAAATCCACCGCTTTCCGCCGAGCGGGCGTTACCGTGGCGGGCGCGCCCACCAATATGAATTTGATCCGTACCATGCGCAATGCCCATGGACGAAGGCTGGCGCTGGGGCGCCCCTCCACCAAGGAGCTTAACGCCCAAAAAGAACGCCTATTCGCGTTGGAACGAATTTCCCAGCCGGGCCCCGCCGAAGTCGAAGAGAAAAAAGCGCTCCTGATCAAGCTCGATGAGATGGAGAAAAAGCGCCGCTGGGCGCCCTTTATTGATCCCATTGATGTGCGGTTCAATGCGTTTGAGCCTACACCGGTGGAGACAACAGCAGCGGTCATGTTCTGTCTCATGGATGTATCGGGCTCCATGGGCGAGCGCGAAAAAGACCTCGCAAAACGGTTTTACATGCTGCTCTATCTGTTTTTGAAGCGTCGGTACGAGCGGCTGGAGGTTGTCTTTATCCGTCATACGCACCACGCCGAGGAAGTTGACGAAGAAACCTTTTTCTATTCGCGCCAGTCCGGCGGTACGGTCGTCTCAACGGCGCTTGAAGAAATGCTCCGTATTCAGAAGGACCGATTTTCCGCCGCAGAATGGAATATCTATGTGGCTCAGGCCTCCGACGGCTATACGCAGTCCGGTGACGCGCAACTTTGTGTGGAAATGCTGAACGAGCAGGTTATGCCGATTAGTCAGTACTATGCTTATATTGAAATTCTCGATGAACGCGAGCTACAGGTCTTTGCCGACAGCGACAGCGGCGCAGAACTCTGGCGCGCTTACCGCAACCTCGCCCCCTTGTGGGGTCACTTTGCGCAAACTCGCATCGCCCGCCCGCAGGATATCTTCCCGGTATTTCGGGAGCTGTTTGCCAAAGATAAGGAAATGGGGTGATGACGCAAAGAACTCGTGCCAGTCCAAACGTCGTCGGTATGTATTTGTGGGCGGGATTGTTATGCGTGCCGTTCACATATTTGCTATTACTACCGCTAGCGCTTTATGGTGGATTACTAGGGAGAAGCGCTATGTTTACCAAGCTAGATGCCTGGTTTTACTTTTACCTCGGCGCAGGCCCACTCTCTTTCTGGGCTGCAGCATATATGTTGAGAAAAAAAGATCAACGGGTTTTCAGAGTATTACCCTGGGGCGTTAGTATACTGAGCATTCTTTGGTTAATCTGGTAAATTTAAATTTAACTCTAAATAGGTGGAAAATGATTAATTGTCGAAATATCGCAAAATGTATCAATAGCTCTCCCTCGTAGCCTCGTCTCGGCGCGTGAACCATCAAATTTCCATCGCGACTGACAGATCACTAATTTAAGTGTAAATCCATGAACCAAGCCGCTATAACCTCCACATTGCTTTATGACGATTCTGAATGGACATTCGATACCCTCAAATACGCACTCGATGCTATACAGGATATCGCCCTTCATGATCTTCAACTTGATGTGTACCCAAATCAAATTGAGATCATTACGTCGGAACAGATGCTTGATGCCTATTCGTCCCATGGCATGCCGCTCATGTATCAGCATTGGTCGTTTGGCAAGCATTTCAGCCGGGATCAGACGATGTATCAGAAAGGGTATACCGGCCTCGCCTACGAAATCGTCATCAATTCCAATCCGTGCATTGCCTATCTGATGGAAGAAAACACGATGACGATGCAGGCGCTGGTCATGGCCCATGCCTGCTTTGGGCATAACCATTTTTTCAAGAATAATTATCTGTTTCGTCAGTGGACGGATGCCGACGGCATTCTTTCCTATCTCGACTTTGCAAAGAAATATATTGCGCGGTGCGAAGATGAGTATGGCTTTGAGGACGTTGAAAAAACGCTGGACTCCGCCCATGCGCTGATGGACCAGAGCGTGTTCCGCTATAACCGACCCCCGCGTCTTTCCGACGCTGACAAGCTGGCCAAGCTGGCCGCCCGCGCCGAGCATGAGCGGCAGAATTTTGACGATATCTGGCGCACCCTGCCCCTGACCGAGGAAGATGAGGACGAAGCCGAAGAGCGCCAGCAATCCGTACGCGATATAAAATTGCCGGAGGAAAATCTTCTCTACTTCATTGAGAAAGCTTCCCCCGTGCTGCGCCCATGGCAACGGGAGCTGGTGCGGATCGTCCGCAATATCTCGCAATATTTTTATCCGCAAAAGCAGACCAAAGTGATGAATGAAGGCTGCGCGACTTTTGTCCACCACTACATCATGAATGAGCTTTATAATCGCGGACAGATCAGCGAAGGCGCGGTCATGGAGTTCCTTCACTCCCATTCATCGGTTGTATTTCAGCCAAGTTTTGATGACCAGCGCTATTCCGGCATCAACCCGTACGCCCTTGGCTTTGCCATGATGGAAGACATCAAGCGCATTTGCGAGGCGCCGACCGCAGAAGATCGCGCCTGGTTCCCCGATATCGCCGGGCAGGGAGATTGGCGCGCCGTCCTGAAAGAGGCGTGGGCGAACTATCGCGATGAGAGCTTTATCCTGCAATATCTGTCGCCCACTGTGATGCGTGAGTTTCGGATGTTTGCCATTCAGGATGATGCAAAGAAAAACCACATGGAGATTTCGGCGATCCATAATGACCGAGGGTTTCGCCGGGTGCGCGAACGCCTGGCCAGCATGTATGATCTGGGCATGCACGAGCCGAACATTCAGGTTGTTGGTGCTGACCTCGCCGGGGATCGCACCTTGAAACTGAACCATCTGGTTTATCGTGGACGCAAACTCGACCCAAAAACCAAATCCACTGTGATGGGTCATATTGAGCGTCTCTGGGGCCATAAGGTGCGCCTGGAGGAAGTTGACGCCTGATATGGCACAGCGCGTCGCCGATGCGTTAGTGGTGGGCCTTGGCGTCATGGGTGCTGCAGTCACGGCGGCGCTGACCCGGCGCGGCCTAGACGTCGTTGGATTTGATCAGTATACCCCGCCGCATCATCACGGATCCTCTCACGGGCAAACCCGGCTCTTACGCACCGCTTATGTGGAGGGGGAAATCTATGTGCCCCTGATCAAGCGGGCGATTGACGGCTGGCGAGAGCTGGAGGCGGAAACCGGCGAGGACCTCTTCCATCAAAGCGGCATTGTTTATCTGGGCGGGCCAACGTCCACATTGCTACGGGATCTGAATGCAGCGCGAGCGCGTCATGATTTACCGTTTGAAACTCTTGATACCAACCTTTTATCGGGCGAACCGTTACAAGACGGGTGGCAAGCCTATCTTGAATGCGCCGCCGGGTTTGTCCGCTGTGAGCCAGCCGTGCGCGCCCTTCACCAGGTGGCACAGCGCGCCCGGGCAAGCTTGTTATTCAATCAGCCCCTGTCCGTCAGCGACACGGCGACAGGGAATTTTCACATTCGCACCCAGACGGAGAGTTTTGAGGCGCCTTTGCTCTTTGTTTGCGTGGGGCCGTGGTTTGGCGCGTTCATGGAAACATCTTTTCCCCACCTTGTGCCTATACCCACGATCCTCGAACGCCGAAGTCTGCACTGGTATAGGGCCGGACAAAACCACACGCTTGCCGCTGGCTTTAGGCCTTTCTGTATTGATCTTGGTACGGATGGCTGGCTCTATGGCTTTCCTGCGCTTGATGGCAAGGTCAAGGTCAGTAATCACCATCTTGGGATGACGGTGGATACCCCACACGCGAATGCCGACACGCTTTTGGCGCAGCACCGGAAAAAAATGGCGCCGTGGGTTACCCGCCACCTGCCCAGTCTTGGCCCGGAGGAAACGGCCAGCACCTGCCTTTACACAACCAGTCCGGATACCGATTTTATCCTGGGCCCCCACCCGGAAAACCGTGGCCTGATCCTGGCCACCGGCTTTTCCGGTCACGGCTTTAAGTTTGCACCGGTCATCGGGGAGATGCTGGCGGATTGCATCAATGGTCAAACCGCACAGATCGTACCGAGAGGGTTGAGACCCAAGCGATTTACTTTAAGATGAGCACTGAATATTTGCTGGAGCGCATTCGATTGAATTCGGGTCGAAAACCTCATCCTAATTAGCACGCGTCAGCGATCGTCTCGAAGGATAGTAATCGACTACGATTGAGACAAGATACTCACCACAAAACCTCACCCATTATTCTGCTATACTGATGATTTTTGTGACAGGGCGCGCTGGGATCACAGTAGCGCAAGACAGTTGCCAAGCTTTCGACTATTGCGATTACTTTCCCGTGCGTGCTGGATGGGGCGCAAGCCGCACGGCGGCGCCGCCACTGGCGCCCAACGGCAGGGTTAAGGTGTCGGCTGGCGTTACCACACGCTCTTCAATGGTGATGGCATAGGGGTTTGTTTTCCAGTTGGCATCAGGCCCGTCGCGGTACAGTTGCGCGCGGTAGGTCGTACCCTCGTCAAGAAAGTGGAGAGGTATCGTGATCGTGCGCGCCTCCTCATCGGTCAGGGTACCCACATACCAGTCGTTGCTGTTGCGGTCTTTGCGCGCGAACGTCACGAAGTCGCCAACCTCCCCATTCAGCGCTATGGACTGCGACCAGTCGGCGGGCACATCCTTGATAAACTGAAAGGCGTCAGCGTGTTTGGCATAGTTTTCCGGCAAATCAGCGACCATCTGGATCGGGCTATAAATGACCACGTAAAGCGCCAACTGTTTGGCAAGAGTAGTCTGTATTCGGCTTTCTATACTGTTACGACGCATATCAGCGCGTAAGGGTGCGCGCTCATTGGGAGTCAGGTCGAAGATGCCCGGCGTATAGTCCATGGGACCGGACAACATGCGCGTAAACGGCAGGATGGCGGTGTGCTCTGGCTTATTGGATGGCACCGCCCAGGCGTCATATTCGCTGCCGCGTGCCCCCTCCCGGCTGACCCAGTTGGGGTAGGTCCGGCGCAGGCCCGTATCCTTGATCGGCTCGTGGGGGTTGACCGCAATTTTGTGCTTTGCCGCCTCACGCACCACCTTCAAGTGATGGTTCACCATAAACTGGCCGTCATGCCATTCATATTGGCGGATACCATTTTCGTCGATCCGTTCGATACCGCCACCATCGGCCACATAGCCCGTTTTTACCGCCCTCACATCATTATCAGCATAAAGATCAAAGGCATCATCAAGCTGCGCCTCGTAATTGGTCACATCGCCGGACGTTTCGTGGTGACCGATCAGCCGCACGCCTTTTTTCCGGCCATAATCGGCAATCTCTTCAATATCGAAATCAGGGTAGCTTTTTGTAAAGTTGAAGAGATTGCCATTGTTGAACCAGTCCCCATCCCAGCCAATGTTCCAGCCCTCCACCAATACGCCGATGAAGTCGTTGGCGGCGGCAAAATCCATATAGCGCTTGGTCTCCTCGGTGGTAGCGCCGTGAATTGTGTCATTGCCCCAGCTGCGATCCCGCACATGCATAGCCCACCAGATACCGGCATATTTGCCCGCTTCAACCCAGCTCACATTGCCGAGCACATTAGGCTCATTCAGGTTCAAGATGAGGTCAGAGTTCAACAGACCGGTTGCCTTTTGTGCAATCTGGAGGGTTCGCCACGGTGTCTGGAACGGTGTCTGCGTTTTAACGAGGATACCATCTGACCACGGAGAAAGATCGGCCTTCAGCACACCGGGGCGCACGGGCTTCAGCGACATGGCGGCGTAATCAACCAGCGCCGCCTCATGGATCGACGCATGCACCCCCGATGACGTTCGAAATGTCATGGGCGTGTGTACACTGGTCAGGCCGGCGATTGGCGTTTCGTCATAGTGATATTCATACCGGTTCCACCCGCGCGTCGGGATTGACCAAGCCGTTGCCTCCGGCGACAGCGCAAATTGCGTGCGCTCATCGATCAAATCGACCTCACCGAAATAATCCTGCTCAGGCACCTCATAGCGAAACCCGATGCCGTCATTAAAGAGGCGAAATCGCAGCCGCATCATCCGTTCGGGGCCTTTGGTGGCTTTTACCTCAATAGCAACCTCTCGGTGATGATCGCGGACAAAGCGACGCTCCCCCCACGGTTGTTCCCACAGAGTATCTTGCTTGGTGCGTTCAACGCGCGTGATTTTCAGCTCACGGTCAAAGCCGTGATGATCTTTGAACAGCAGACCCAACCGGGAGGGGGCGACGATCACTTCGTCTCCAAATTCCACCGTGTACTGCAGAGATCCACCAATATCGGATATCTCCAGCGTAATCGCCTTATCCGGCGATGTCGCCGTCACTGTCTTTGCGTGGGCACCCACCCCTATCGGAAAGGCAAACAGACAGCAAAAAAACGCGAACCTACGCCATAAAGACGCAACGTTTGCCCCCCCAGATCGCTGCACAAAACGATGCTTTGTGGTGACCTGCTCCATTGTTTTTCTCTTTCCGTTGCCTTTTGTTTTTTGAATTGCCCTAAGTGTCGGCGGGCGCTTTACCGACTACAAGAAACTGACATTGTCTTCGAGCCTTGTCGTCATTGGTAGACGCACCTCGTTTAAGTATATCAATACTATTGCTTTCATTCGCTTATTTCCCTGGAATCAAATTGGAATCACATTTCCATTTTTTGTAAAAACCGCAAAATAACGCACGACCACTGGGGCCTCACATGGCATCGTCTGGGTAACGATCCTGGGGCACCATAATGGCGATGGTGCTTCCAGCCCCTATTGCAAGGCTAAATCGGAATGGTCTCAGCGCGACCTAAAATTGGTAGCTCGCGCCGAAAAAGATTTGCCGCCCGAAGAATTGCACGGTGCCGGTTTGCGCTTGTTGGCCGAAAAACGTTGCAACGGGTTCGTCTGTTACGTTATTAGCCTGAAACAGCAACGTAACGCCGCCTAATGGCCCATCCGTAAAATCGTAAGACGCCTGATAGTCCACAACAAACTCGTCATCCGTAAACGGCAGTTGCTGGTTGATACCGATCTGAGGTGAAATGAACTCAGAGCGGTATCGAACACCGACGCGTGTTGCAAATCCACCTTTCTCATAAAACAAGGTGGCGTTCGCCACATGATCAGAAAGGCCGGGAAGCGGTAAATTCAAGTTTTGACCGCTATTGGATGCTTCAAAATCAATCTGACTATCAGTATAGGAATAGTTTGCCGTAATACCGAAATCACTCAGGATGCTTGGTAGAAAGTCAAACTTTTGAGCGTAAGCAACCTCAATACCCCGAACAAAGCCGCCCTCCCCATTGGTTGGGGCTCCAAATTGACCAATCAGGGGTGAGCCTGCAGCAATAAATTGCTCTAATTGCCCTGCATCGTTCGCATCATCGAGATTAAGTGAGTTCAAGAATACGCCCAACACAGGTTCAAAATCAAACGTTGGGTCGGTCTCCGAAACGATAAATGACTGCAACGATTTATAGAATGCCGCAACAGTAAATATGCCACCATTGTCGAAGTAATGCTCGTAAGAAATGTCACCTTGATTTGCAAGAAATGGCCGCAAGGTCGGATTGCCGGCGCCACCGCCCTCCAAGCGGTTGTTTGTCATATTAAAGCTGATATTGAACCCGGAACCGAGTTGGAAGATTGGCGGGCGCGACAGGGCACGGGACCCGGATAACCGCAGTTTGTCCCGTTCGGTCAGTTCAAAGATTAAATTGATCGACGGGAGGAAATTTGTGAATTTAATTCCTGAGGGAATACCTGGCGAGATAGCGACGGATTGTTGATCAGTTTGAACGATCCTCACCCCGGCATTACCAACCAACGGAACGCCGAAGAGTTCGGTTTCAATATTGCCTTGTATATACCCGGCAATAACATCTTCAGCGACTTCAAAGGATTCCGTTTGTGTGAAGCCTTGTGATTGATCGGCCACAATGGGCCCGATGCTCGCTTCAACGAGGGAGCGCGGGTCCTCGATCACCAGGTAGCAAGGAAAGCCGTTTGCGGCGAATTCGCCCTGGAAGCAATTCACCTGAGAATTCTGTTCAGTCAATGCAATGGGTGTGAACGCGTTCCCGGCAAACTGGAAAAACCCAGCGTCATTGCCAAAATCCGCTGACTCCCGAAACTGGCTCGCGCGACGCTGCGAATATCGAAAACCCATTTCAATAGATCGCAGAAACGAAATTGCATCGGTCTCGAACTCGGAGTCGAGAGCGCCAGCAAACAGCTGGTCATCATTTTTAAAAGGAAACACGCCGAACCGGCTTAAAAATAGGTCGGATCGATTGGTAAAGTCCTGCGAAAAATTCACAATTGGTATGTCTGTACCCTGTAAAAGGTAGCTGATTGTCAGGTCGTCATTAAGCACCGGCGTGCTTTCAAGATCGTTGGAAACACCCGGCACCCCGCCAGTGAGGCTGGTTAGTGGCAAAATTGCAGAGACCTCATTGGCAAAGTCGCTTTGAGCACGCGAATACGTAAAGTCAGCGGAGACTGTCCATTTTTCCTGCTGCCACTTGAAATTACTGCCGATCGAGATCGTTTCGTTGTCATCGAAGTTGTTATCGTTAATACCTTGAGCGGTTAATCCAAACTGACTCGGATTTGCAGGGTCGGTCGGTGCGGGCACATTCCGGCTGAACGTTCCCCCCACAAGAGCGCTGCCCACGACAACGGGGTCAGTGACCGTTGTATTTGGCGCGCCAAAGTTTGCCGCTTGCGGACCAATGACCCGAATACCGCGGCCGAAAGACTGGGACTCAAAAGTGGAATAATAGGCGTCAACTGCCCACTCAAAGGTATCGGTCGGTCGGAACTGAAACGTACCGATGAAACCGTCGCGGGTATCGGACCCACCCTGATGTTCAGTTTCGAAACCGAAGGACACATTGTCGTTTTGCCCGTCGCCATTGAAATCGTTAGGCGCGAATCCGTCATAATCGAAGCCCACAAAACGCGTGGAAACGTCCGGCTGAACAAGACGGGCATATCCTAAGGCAATTCCGAACCTGCCGTCTGCAAACTGATCGACGTAAGAGGCGCTTACGCGATAACCGAAATCGTCAGCGTCGAAAACTTCGTCAGCACGAGTATTATAGCTCCCCCGGGCATTAATCGTTACGCGCCGGTCATTAAGGTCAAGCGGACGAATTGTTCGCAGGGCTACGGTACCAGCCAGGCCGCCCTCCTGAAGCGACGCCTTCGGAGACTTGTAAATCTCGGCACCCGAAATCAATTCGGACGGAAACTGCTCGAATTCCGCGGAGCGGTTACCGTTTGGCGTTACCTGCTCACGACCGTTAAGCGTTGTAAATGTGAGCTGTTGACTGAGCCCCCTAATGTTAATGGCGCTCGACTGGCCACTTGTGCGTTGCGACGTGATCCCCGGCAAGCGCGCCAGCGCGTCAGCGATTGAGATATCCGGCAACCGCCCGATATCCTCTGCACTGATCGATTCGACGATCGTGTCTGCATCGCGCTTGTTGGCAATGGCGTTTTCCAAGCTGCGGCGGAAGCCACTTACCACAATCGTGTCGATTTCATCGTCTGCAGCAGACGCGTTCGCCGCTTCCTGTGCCAGCGCGGGGCCATGGCCAAGCGACATCCCGAAAAGGGCAATCGCCGCTGATGATGTCGAAAGCCAAAATCTCTTTTTCGCCTGTCTGTCCAGTTTGGTCATTATTCGTTCCTTCCCAGTCTTCAAATGCCTGCCCGCATCGCCCGCGCAGGTCGCCTCTTGATGCCTTATGATTGACACCTTGAGCATCGGCGGTCGGCCTCCCAAAACAGGAGATGCCAAACAGGCCGTACCCTTGTAATTCAAACCCTGAAATATGCTACAAGATGTTGCAAGTAAAAAATGCTGCGCACGCTGCTAATTGTCGAAAATTGGCCATGGCCACGGCAAGGCCACGCCTAGCCACATAGTATTTTATTGTTTTCATTGATTTTTCTGATATGGCCCGTGAAACCTTGAATTGGTAAATTTACCACATGCCAAGATGTAATTTTATGCAAAATTGATGTGCTACACACTATCGTACGCGAAGAAAACACACTATGGTGTGAATATTGGCGATGACGGAAGGGATCGTTTGAGATGGGAACTTCACGGGCAATAAGGCTGTTGCTTGCCGGTCAATTCGCGATCTTGGCGATGGTCGGTGAGACATCCGTTATGGCACAGGCATCATCCTCGTTCCGGGACCGCCCCCCGGAGGATGAGGTTGTTTACTTCATCCTGCCCGACCGGTTTGAGAACGGTGACCCCGCCAATGATCGCGGCGGTCTGGAGGGGGACCGGCTGACCCATGGGTTTGATCCGAGCCATAAGGGGTTTTTCCACGGCGGCGATCTGAAAGGACTGACCCGGCGCCTGGATTACATTCAGGACCTCGGCGCAACGGCAATCTGGCTTGGCCCGATCTACAAGAATAATCCCGTGCAAGGCGCGCCGGGCCAGGAATCAGCCGGCTATCACGGATACTGGATCACCGATTTTACCCAGGTTGACCCGCATTTCGGCACCAATGACGACCTGAAGGCCTTTGTAGAGGCGGCCCATGCACGGGGCATCAAGATCTATCTCGACATTATCACCAACCATACAGCCGATATTATAGCGTACCGGGAATGTCACGACCCCGATTATTCTGGGGAGGATAAAGTAACGGGGGAATGCACCTATCGGTCAAAGGCTGATTATCCGTACACCACACGCGCGACTACCGAAGGCATCCCGATAAATAGCGGCTTTATGGGTGATCAAACGCCTTTTCAGAACGCGAAAAATTTTGAGGCCCTGACCCGCCACGATTTTGCGTACACGCCTTACCTGCCAGCGGGGCAGGAAACGGTAAAAGTGCCCGCCTGGCTCAATGAGGTGCGCTATTATCACAACCGCGGCAATTCCCACTGGACAGGCGAAAGCGTCACCTATGGCGACTTTGCCGGCCTCGATGATCTGATGACGGAGGATCCGCGTGTCCTTCAGGGCTTTATTGATATTTTCAAAGACTGGATCACGGAGTTTGGCATTGACGGCTTTCGCATTGATACCGCAAAGCATGTGAACCCGGAATTCTGGCGCGTCTTTAACAAAGCCATGCAGGACCATGCCGCCACGCAAGGCATTCCAAACTTCTACATCTTTGGGGAGGTGTACGACCCCGACCCTGCGGGTCTCGCCCGTCACACGCGCGAGAACGGCTTTCCCACGGTGCTCGATTTTGCATTTCAGAATACGGTGCGTGATGTGATCGTCAATGGCGCTCCCACGAAAACGCTCGCCCGTCTTTTTGATGTTGATGGTCTTTATGCGGGGGGCCGGGCCGCCGCGCGTCGCTTACCGGTATTTACCGGAAACCACGATATGGGCCGTTTTGCCATGTTTGTGCGTCAGGGGACCGACGGCCTGACAGAAACAGAAATTCAAAAACGAACCACCCTCGCCCACGCCATGATGTTTTTCCTCCGCGGTGTGCCCGTTATCTATTATGGCGATGAGCAAGGCTTTAATGGCGATGGCAACGATCAGGCTTCCCGTGAGGATATGTTCGCGAGCAACGTGGCGAGCTATAACGACAATATTCTCGTCGGTACCGCGGACACCACGGCCATTTCGAATTTCAACACAAAGCATCCGCTGTTTAAAGCTTTCCGCGAGATGGCCGCGCTCTACAAAAGAGAAGCCTTGCTGCGCCACGGTCATCAGATCGTCAGGCTCGCTGAAGAAGAAGCCAACACGCAAGAAGGAAGGGCCTTTGTGGTCAGCCATGTGCCGGATCATGCGGCCGCGCCGGCAGAAACAGCGTTTCACGAAATTCTTGTGGCCCTTAATTTTAGTATGACGCCCCGCACCGTAAACGTCACCGTCGACCCGCGATCAACCCGCTGGAAATCATTACACGGACCATGCCGCCCAAAGGTCTTAGCACGGGGTAGCTACGCCATCACCCTGCCGCCAACCGGATATGTTGTATGCAAATCAAAGTAGAAACGCCCAGGAACGCAGAACCGATGGGCGACCGGGCACCTGTCGCTTTGGATCAACGGGCCGACCAATCCTGTCCGCTTGCAGCGCACCCCTGGTGGAAGGGCGCGGCCATCTATCAGGTCTATCCACGCAGTTTTCTGGACAGCAATGGCGACGGCATCGGTGACCTACCCGGGATCACGAGTAAACTCGATCATATTGCGAGCCTTGGCGTTGACGGGGTATGGCTATCGCCCTTTTTTACCTCGCCGATGAATGACTATGGCTATGACGTGGCAGATTATTGTGACGTCGATCCTATTTTTGGGACCCTGACGGACTTTGATGCCTTGCTGTCGCGTGCCCATGGCCTCGGCCTTAAAGTGATCGTTGATCAGGTTTACTCTCACACCTCCGACGCCCACCCGTGGTTTCAAACATCACGCGAGAGCCGGGATAATCCCAAGGCAGACTGGTATGTGTGGGCCGATGCAAAGCCCGACGGGTCCCCGCCCAGTAATTGGCAATCGGTCTTTGGCGGCGCGGCCTGGACGTGGGATAGTCGGCGCGGTCAATATTACCTGCATAACTTTCTGACGAGCCAGCCTGACCTTAATCTTCATAACCCGGCTGTGCAGGAGGCGTTGCTTGACGTTGCGCGGTTTTGGCTTGATCGGGGCGTCGATGGATTTCGTCTTGATGCCATCAATTTTGCCATGCATGACCCGGCCCTCACCGATAATCCGCCTGCGGACTTGAAAGGCCGCCAGCCCACGCGGCCCTTTGACTTTCAGGAGCACCGTTTCAACCAGTCACACGCTGATATCCCACTGTTTCTGGAGCGCGTACGCAGTGTGATGGATGAGTATACCGCAATCTTTTCCGTGGCGGAGATTGGCGGGCCAGACCCCCTTGGCGAGATGAAGGCGTTTACCGCCGATGACCAGCGGCTGCATTCAGCTTATAGCTTTGATTTTCTGTATGCAGAGGACCTCTGCTCCAAGGCGGCGCAAAGCTCGCTTCTGGCGTGGGGCAATCAGCCGGGCGAGGGTTGGCCATCCTGGGCGTTTTCCAATCACGATGCACCGCGCGCCGTGAGCCGTTGGGCATTGGCTGAGGATCGCCAATCGGCGGCTCACTGTTACGCCCTGTTTCTATGCGCCCTGCGCGGCAATGTCTTTATTTATCAGGGCGAAGAGCTTGGCCTGCCTCAAGCGCATGTGGCCTTTGAGGATTTGAAGGACCCTGAAGCCATCAAAAACTGGCCGCTGACCCTCGGCCGCGATGGTGCGCGCACGCCTATCCCATGGCGCGCCGGTGAACGCGATACGTTCTACGGATTTTCCACTGGCACTGCCTGGCTGCCCACTGATGATGCTCACGGCCCCCTGGCGGTTGACGCGCAGGAAGCGGACCCGCGCTCGACGCTGCATCAGATGCGCACAATGCTGGCTTTTCGGCGGACGTCGCCGGCCCTAAGGCTTGGTGATATTGCGTTTATCGATCTGCAGACAGATGATATCGTTGCGTTTACCCGGCACCATGACGGTGAGCACCTCACCTGCCTGTTCAATCTGGGGGCCACCGCACGGACACTGCCCTCATTTGCTCAGGCGAAAGGCCAACCGGTCCTGGCGACAGGTTTCGAGGCTGCACTAACGGCATGCCCTCGTGAATTGCCACCCTATAGCGGGATTATTATCCAAACCGATCCATAAAGGGGCACATAGCGTTTAAGCGCCGCAGGAATCGCGAACGATGAGTTCTGTAGGCAGACGTTCTGATGGTATCTCATAACTATTATTCGAATTGATCAGCTTAGACACCAAAAGTCGCCCGGCAGTTGCCATATCTTGCGAAATTGTTGATAGCGCCGGCGAGGAATATCGGGCCAGCAAAATATCATCATAGCCCACAACCGATACATCGGTTGGCACGTTTATGCCAAGTTTCATAAGCCCCCGAACGGCGCCGATACCAATCAGATCGCTCGCCGCAAACAGCCCATCAAATTGAATACCGCCGCCACGCAAGCGCTCAACAGCCTCGGCGGCGGATTCTACCTCAAAGTGGACCGATGAGACCAGTGTTCGGTCGACGGGGACGCCTGCCTGTTCATGGGCCTGGCAATAGCCCTCATAGCGTTGGCGGACTTCGGGCGCTTCGCGGTCACCAAAAAAAGCGATCCGTTTACGGCCTAACCGCAGAAGATGCGCCGTGGCCCGGCGCCCACCGCGCACATTATCACTGCCGACGGAGCAATATTCCTGACCGGGCAATTGCGCGCCCCACACAACAAACCTGTTTTCCGCCGCCGCCAACCGGTTGAAACGGTCATGCAGAAAGCTTTGCCCCAGAAAAATGACCCCTTCGGTCCGACTGGAGGAGATGAGCGCAGACAAATCGTCAAAGTTTTGCGGGGCCACATGGGAGATCACAAGGTCACACTCCGCAGCACGCGCGGCCTCCCCCACGCCGCCAATCAGCTCCATAAAAAACGGATCGGCGCGGCTACCCTCCCGGCCCAGAGGTGTTGGAATGGCGAGGGTAATTGTAGCCGAAGCTGAGGATAGCATGGTGGGCATTTGCGGGCGGAACGCATAATGATGTTCGCGCGCCAATTGCCAGATACGCCGCTTGGTTGCCTCGCGCACAAGCGGACTATTGTTAAGCGCGCGTGATACTGTTGCCGTTGATACGCCCGCGAGGGCAGCCAAATCTTCAAGCCGCACATTGCGGGCATCCGGCTCCGCTGGGGGTGGGGCCGGTTGCTGGCGCCCATTACTGTGTTCTGTCACGGGTCGTTTTACTCTCCTGCTACGGGGCGCGGCTGCGGCCCAGCGGGGGCCGTCAGGCTGTTGACCTCCACCGTTGTGTACTGATCATCTTTATCATCGACCATCAGGGTCGCGATGGCACCAAGACCAAGGCTGATGCCACCGGCAAGTAACGCATAAATTGCCGCCCCATCAAACAAACGCGTGACCAAAAGCCCGAGAATACTGGCCGCCGTTAATTGCGGGATGACAATAAAGAAATTGAAGATGCCCATATAGACCCCCATCTTTTTCAAAGGCAAAGCGCCAGACAGAATCGCGTAAGGAACCGACAGGATTGACGCCCACGCAATGCCAACCCCTACCATGGAAATCCACAAGAACGCGGGGTCACGGATAATAAGAACGCTGGCAAGCCCCAAACCGCCACAGGTCAGGCATAGGGCGTGAGTGATCTTTCGACTGGTACGTGCAGCAAAGGCGGGGATGATAAAGGCCGCCAAAGCCGCAATACCAAATTTTGCCCCCATCAGGATACCGACCCAGTTCCCTGCCCTATTATAAATCTCCGATGTCGGATCAAGTGTGCCGTAGTGAGAGGCCGCAACACCGGGCAACATGTAAATCCACATGGAGAAAAACGCGAACCAGGAGAAAAACTGAACGACAGCGAGCTGTTTCATGGTGCGGGGCATGGTGAAAAGATCACCCATAATCTCTGAAAACGGGTTATCAACCTGATTACGCTGGGCAAGAAGACCAGCAGCTATTTGCAGAAGCCCAAAGAAAACCCCGCCGATGGTCAGAATATAGAGCTCTTTTTCCAACGAAAACTGCGCCACCAGAACCGTCAGCACACCGCTGACCACGAGAACGGTGCCACCATTGCGGTACCATGCTGTTTTTGGCGTCTTTTTTTCCGCGGCTGCAGCCTGTGGCGACTGATCTGCTAATGCTTTTTCAAAGGCGGCAACTTCCTCCGGCGAATATTCCTTTGTGGTCAAGACCGTCCACATGACCGACGTGAGCACCATGGCGCCGCCGAAATAGAAGGCATATTTTACCGATGGTGGGATTTGTCCTGCCGGCGCCGTGTTGGCCACCCCAAACCATTCGGTCAGCACAAAAGGCAAGACCGCCGCAGTGACCCCGCCAAAGCCGATAAAAAAGGTCTGTGTGGCAAAGCCTGTTGTGCGCTGGCGCTCGGGCAGCATATCGCCAACGAACGCGCGGAATGGTTCCATGGTCACATTGATGGCCGCGTCCATGATCCACAACATACCGGCGGCAACCCAGAGGGTTGGCGAATTAGGCATGAAAAAAAGCGCAAATGTCGTCGCCAACGCGCCATAGAAAAAGTAGGGACGCCGCCGTCCCAGCCAGCCCCAGGTGCGGTCGCTCATATATCCAATGATCGGCTGGACCAGGAGGCCGGTGAGCGGAGCCGCGATCCACAGGATGGGGATGTCGTTGAGATCAGCGCCGAGGGTCTGAAAAATACGGCTGACATTGGCATTCTGCAGGGCGAAGCCCACCTGAATGCCAAAAAAGCCAAAGCACATATTCAAAATCTGAGGGGTGCGCAGGGCAGGTTTTTGCATGGCCTCGGTTTCCTTCCCGGAACGGTCCCGCCCCGCCAGAGGGCTGCCTGGGGACTATCCGTCGCTGCGTTGTTTCCAACTGCAATTTTTTGCAAATTGTTGCGCAGTTTTGCAGGAAAGTCGACTGCAATATACGGCAGTGCTGCACGGCCAACTGGGGAGGGGCCCGCGACGGGCCGGACCGCTAGCGATCGCGCCCGAAATTCGGCGCATCGGTTTCCTGACCTGCATCAACGATAGCACGGCGCAGGGCCCGCCCGCGGGTAAAGGCGGCGGTCAATGTTTCCTCATCACCCCAGCGTATCGCCCGCTGGAGGAGCGCAACCTCCTCGGTAAACCGGCCCAGCACCTCAAGCACCGCATCTTTATTCTGCAGGAAAACGTCGCGCCACATCACGGGGTCGGAGGCGGCAATTCGGGTAAAATCCCGAAAGCCGCCCGCGGAATATTTGACAATCTCGGCCTCTGTCACCGATTCCAGATCGTCGGCCGCCCCCACCAGCGTGAAGGCAATCAGATGCGGCAAATGCGATGTGATGGCGAGGGCGAGGTCATGATGGTCGGCGCTCATGCATTCTGTTAGCGCACCCATGGCCTGCCACAGCTGCTCCACCCGCGAGAGTGCGGCGCGGTAAGGGGCATCATCGCGCGGCAGAGGCGTCAGAATACACCAGCGGTCGCGAAACAGATCGGCAAAACCCGCTTCTGGACCTGATTGCTCCGTACCCGCCACAGGGTGTGCCGGAACGCAGAAGACATCATCCGGCAGGTGCCGGGCTGCCGTCACCATACCGGTCTTGACACTGCCCACATCACTGACGATGGCACCACTTTTTAAGTGCGGTGAAATTTCAGCACACAGATGATCAACCGCGCCAACTGGGGTTGCGAGGATCACAAGATCAGCCTGGGCCATCGCATCGCGAAGACTTGGCGCAATCTCATCGACAATATCGAGAGCGAGAGCCCGCGTGCCAATCGCAGGATCAAGATCGAACCCGGTTGTGCGATCAGCGAGACGAGCCGCGCGCATCGCCCGCAACAGCGAGGAGCCGATCAGGCCAAGGCCCACCACACAGACATGGTCAAATAAGGGAGGGCTCACGGAGCGCTCTCGCCAGGAAATTTCTCAGTAAGGAGATCAAGAACGCGCCGATTAGCATCGCTTGGCCCCACCGAAATCCGCAGATAGTCTGTAAGTCCGTAGGCATCCATGGTCCGGACAATCACACCGCGCTCCATCAGCCAGGCATGGACCTCTTGGGCGCGGCTACCAACCTCATCGGGGAAGCGCACCAGCAGAAAGTTCCCCGCTGACGGCACGACGCTAAGCCCCAGCCCCTGCAGGCGCTGAAACATGATTGCGCGTTCAGACGTGTTATGGGCCCGGTTTTCCCGGACGAATGCCTGATCGCCCATGGCGGCTACCCCCGCACTTTGTGCGGCAGTGGATACATTGAAGGGCCCCCGGATACGATTGAGCGCATCAATGATGGCGGGTGGCCCATAAGCCCAGCCGAGCCTGAGGGCACCGAGGCCATAAATCTTTGAAAATGTCCGTGTCATGACGACATTATCATGGGCCTTGACCAGCGCCGCGCCCGCCTCATAGGCCTTATCATCCATATATTCCGCATAGGCCGCATCAAGAACGAGAATAATGTCGTTGCGCAATCCATCATGCAACCGTTCAATTTCATGAGCCGGTAACCACGTGCCCGTGGGATTGTTGGGATTAGCGAGGAAGATAAGACGGGTTCGATCATCCACCGCGCCTAGCAGCGCATCAACATCCGCCCGTAAATCGGTTTCCGGCGCAAAATGAACCTCAGCGCCGCAGGCCTTGGCGGCAAGGGCATAGACGAGAAATCCGTGTGCAGACTGAACACTATTATCACCATCGGTCAGATAACCGCGGCATAATAGCTGCAAGATCTCATCGGAGCCGGCACCGCAAATCAGGTGGGCCGGATCAAGCCCATGGATCTCGGCAATCTTTTCGCGCAGGGCCGTCGCGCCGCCATCAGGATAGAGCGCCAACGTGTCTGCCGCGCTGCGATAGGCGTCAACAGCGTGCGGGCTAGCCCCAAGGGCGGATTCATTTGACGAGAGCTTATAGACCTGCCCATCAAAAACGGTTTTCGATTTACCGCCCACGTAAGGATCAATAGCCAGGACACCCGGCCGCGGCATTGGCCCTGCAGAGACGGGGTCATCGGTAGATAATAATGGCGGAGGGGAAAGAGGCACAACCATGATACGTCCAACCAGCCAAAACCGCCGGTCAGGTCCTTTCTTGAAAACCCGATAGCCGGTGGTATAGCTGGCGGCCTTGCCCCCATGCAAGCGGCCACCGGGTCAGACTCACTCGGGCAGTCGCACCATCCTGTTTCAAATCGGGCAAAGGGTGTTCCGTTGACGCACGCTTCCGACCAACCCGCCTGCCCCTCGCATGCTTACACGCTTCCTAATCCTCTGTTGCTCGACGGGGGGCAAAGCCTGGCGGGTGTGACCATTGCCTATGAAACCTGGGGTACGCTGAATGAACAGGCGAACAACGCTATTCTTGTGTGCCACGCCCTTACCGGTGATCAATTTGCCGCGGGCACACACCCCCTCTCCGGCAAGCCCGGTTGGTGGGACCATTTAATCGGCCCCGGCAAGCCCATTGATACTGACCGGTATTTTGTAATTTGCAGCAATATCCTCGGCGGCTGCATGGGCACCACGGGCCCAGCCAGTGAAAACCCGGACAATGGCAAGATTTACGGCCTGACCTTTCCCGTACTGACCATCGCCGACATGGTGCGCGCTCAGGAAAGTCTGGTAACGCATCTGGGGATTGATCGGCTTCTGGCGGTACTTGGCGGATCCATGGGTGGCATGCAGGTTCTGGAATGGGCCGTAAGCTTTTCGGACCGGCTTCACGCTGCGGCACCCATCGCCACGGCCGCCCGGCATACGCCCCAGAATATCGCCTTTCACGAGGTTGGACGCCAAGCCGTCATGGCGGACCCGCACTGGCATATGGGGGCCTATCACGGCACCGGCGACAGCCCATCCAAAGGGCTCGCCGTCGCACGGATGGCCGCACACATCACCTATTTGTCAGAAGCGGCCCTGAACCGGAAATTCGGGCGTGGGCTGCAGGACCGAACAGCGATCACATTTGGTTTTGATGCGGACTTTCAGGTTGAAAGCTATCTGCGCCATCAGGGTATGACTTTTGTGGATCGCTTTGATGCCAATGCCTATCTCTTTATCACGCGGGCGATGGATTATTTTGATCTCGCCGCGCGTGCCGGGGGCCGGCTGGCCGATGCCTTCCGTGACAGCCATGTGCGATTCTTGCTGGCATCGTTCACGTCGGACTGGCTTTACCCCACAGCGGAAAGCCGCACGATCGTCCGTGCCCTGCATGCGGCGGGCAATGATGTTTCCTTTGTGGAGATTGACAGTGATAAAGGCCATGACGCCTTCCTGTTGCCGGAACCGGCCTTCGATGATGTGCTAACGGGCTTTTTAGACAGCGTTGCGCGCGATGTGGGGCTCGCATGACAAAGGAACCCTCTATGCCCGCCCTTGAGCCGACCAGTGAAAAACCGGCACTGGTTCGCGTCCTGACTGATCTCGTGCCGGAGGGTGCGCGCGTCCTTGATGTGGGGTGCGGCGATGGGACGTTGCTTCAGGCCCTCAGGACAGCGCGCGGCATTCGCGGGCAAGGGCTGGAGCTGGCGCCCGCCAAGGTTGCTGCGTGCGTCTCGCGCGGTCTGTCGGTCGTTCAGGGGGATGCCGATACGGACCTTGCCGACTATCCTGACCAGTCATTCGACGTGGTCATCCTGACCCAAACCATCCAGGCCATGCGCGCGCCGCTTTCAGTCTTGAACCAGTCTCTCAGGATTGGCCGGCGGGTGATCGTTTCCATGCCAAATTTTGGTCACTGGTCATTGCGGCTATCGTTTATCACGTCAGGCCGCATGCCACGGTCCGCCGCGCTGCCCACCGAGTGGTTTGAGACTGAAAACATTCATCTGTGCACGATTAGAGATTTTATTACCCTGTGTACGGATCACACAATCAAGATTGACACCGCCTTCGCGGGCTCGTCAATACGGGGCTTGTCGTCCTTTGATGCTAGCCGCGTTGGCCTCACCAACATCATCGCCCCGGAAGGGTTGTTTGTTCTCACCCGGTAGGGGGCACATCCGTCTGCCGCGTACCGATAGTCGCCGAGACCAAAGCCGATGCGGCAGCAGGGCGCGGGGCAAATCGCCCGCTCACCCTTGGCCGCACAACCCGTTGCACCCGCGCGGGCGTGCCTTTCACGGGCTGGATGACATTTTTTTCAGCCTCAACCACGAGCGCGCCGCAAAAGCCCGGCCAAACCGTCTTTCCAATCCGGTCCAGCGATGGCGCCATCCGATAAGCCAAGGCGTGGGCAATCGGCGGAAAGTTCAGCGCACGGTGCCATAGGCGCGGCGCGAACAGAGACTGCTCCAGCAGGCGGCTGAGCTGCCCGCGCAGCCATGGCCGCCCCGCCGCCATGGGCGTTGTATCAAACGCCGCCCACAGGCCCCGGCGTTGCGCCGCCACAATGATCAACTGCCCGTCATCGGCAAGGACGCGCCAGACCTCCCGTAAGAGACGGGTCGCATCGCGCACCTCCTCCAGACCGTGAACAATGAGAAGACGATCAACCGACCGGTCGGGCAGCGGCCAGAACCCCTCATGCACCAGGCATGCGCGGTTTTTAAGGGGTCCGGCGGCGGCGCGATTTCCTTGGCTCCTGCCCCCCGGCTCGCCGTCTTCCTGGACGGGCCAGCGCATAACCCCTTGGGCATCTGGCGCGAGTGCCAGGGTCGCGCGCGCTTGCGGAAACAGGGCGAGATACGGCGCGGCGAACCCGAAACCGGCCATGCGCAGGCCCGCCGCCTCCCCCCACGCGGCCTTAACGGGCGCCGCGACACTGGCCACCGCCAGCCCGCCCAGGGGGCTTTCGTAGAAATGATGAAGATCGAGAATATCCGTGCGCATAGATCGTTGTTCCGTTAGGCATTCGAGCCTGACAAGACTATCATGCCAGAACGTTAATGTCCGGCCACGGGCCCCGCGCGCCAGACTGCCGCCAAGACTGTGGCCAAGACTGCTTCAAAGACTGCGGCCTGACACGGAGATCGATCAATGCCCCTTGAAATCGTCCAATTCCCCTGTTTGCAGGATAATTACGGCTATTTGATCAATGACGAGAAAACCGGGGCTGTGGCGGCCATTGATACACCCGACGTGGAGGCCATCAATCAGGTTTTGAAAAAGCGCGGCTGGACGCTGACCCTGATTTTGAACACCCACCATCATTTTGACCATGCCGGAGGCAACCTCGCCCTGAAAGACCAATGGGGTTGCGAAATTATTGGCCCGCGCGCGGAGCGCGCGCGCATACCCGGGCTGGACCGCGCTGTGGGCACCGGCGACCGCATCACAGTGGGACAGAGCACTGCCGCTGTCCTCGACACACCCGGGCATACCGCCGGGCACATTGTTTACCATTTCGAAGAAGACGGGGCCGCCTTTGTGGGTGACACGATTTTCGCGCTCGGCTGTGGGCGTTTGTTTGAAGGCACGCCAGCGCAAATGCTCACCTCCCTGTCTGCTATTGCTGACTGGCCGGCGGCGACAAAGCTCTATTGCGCCCACGAATATACGCTCGCCAACGGCGCTTTTGCCCGCACTGTGGACCCGGAAAACGCCGCGTTAAAATCCCGCATGGTTGAGATTGAACAAAAACGCAAGCACAACCACCCAACAGTACCCACAACAGTCGGCCTTGAACGCGCGACCAACCCGTTTTTGCGCGCCGCCGACCCGGCCTTGCGCGCCGCAATCGGCATGGACGCCGCCAATGATGTGGATGTCTTTGCCGAGGTTCGTCGGCGTAAGGATCAATTTTAGGATTTATACAACCATGATCAAAACTCTATCGATCAGCCTGGCGGCCGCAAGCCTGTGCTTAGGACTGATGGCCGATCCTGCCCACGCGCAAGAGGCGTCACCCCCTGAGCCATACGCCCTGTCAGACGCACAAAAGACAACGGTCAACCGCCTGATTGACAGGGGCCTTGCCGATAAAACCGCCTATGGGGTGCTGGAAAGTCTGACGACGCAGATTGGCCCCCGACTTGGTGGCTCCGACGCGGAGGCACGGGCCCGCGACTGGGGCGTCAAAAAGCTCAAGTCTCTTGGCTTCAAGAATGTCCGGGTAGAGCCTTTTACCATGCCCTACTGGGCACGCACCCACGAAGAGGCGACGATCCATGCACCTTTTCCCCAACATCTGCATGTGACCGCTCTGGGCAATTCCGTCGCAACGCCGAAAGGCGGCGTGCGCGGCACGGTTGTTCGGTTCGAGACGTTGGAGGATTTGCGCGAAGCCCCCATGGACGGGTTTACCGGCAAGATCATTTTTGTTGATGAGAAAATGACTCGAACGCAAGATGGGTCGGGCTATGGCTGGGCCGTTCAAAAGCGCTCTGGCGCGGCCAATGAGGCTGGCAAACGCGGCGCGCTAGCCGCCGTCATCAGATCAGTGGGTACAGACCATGATCGGCGCAGTCCCCATACCGGCAATATGCGGTATGAAGATGGTATTCCGAAAGTACCGGCCGTCGCCCTTTCCAATGTGGACGCTGATCAGGTGACCCGCGCCCTTCAGTATGCAGAGGAAACAGATGCGGGCGCTGTGGAGATGTTCCTCGATATTGGTGTCGAAACCAAGGCCGAAGTCACTTCCGGGAACGTAATTGGCGAGATACCCGGGCAAACCGATGAGTTGATTGTTGTGGGTGGCCATCTTGATAGCTGGGACCTTGGCACGGGGGCCATTGATGACGGCGCCGGTGTCGCCATAACCGTCGCCGCCGCAAAACTCGTGGGCGATCTGCGCGGTAAACCACGCCGCACCATTCGGGTTATTATGTGGGGTGCGGAGGAAGTTGGCCTGCTTGGTGCGCGCGCATATGCCGAGCAACACAAAGACACGCTGGATCGCCACATGCTTGCCTTTGAAAGTGACTTTGGCGCCGGGCCAATCTGGCAATTGCAAACCCGGTTCGGGGAGGAAGAC
This sequence comes from Pseudomonadota bacterium, assembly GCA_039819545.1. Lineage (GTDB taxonomy): Bacteria > Pseudomonadota > Alphaproteobacteria > Caulobacterales > Parvularculaceae > CALLPQ01. The sequence continues at coordinate 41,257 of JBCBRS010000003.1, forward strand.
CTTGGCAAGGCAGCCACCATGACCCGCATGTTGCGGCGGATTGGCGTTGGCCCCGGTGACAATGCAGCCAGCGGTGGGCCAGATGTTTTGCCCTTGCGGTTTAATGGCGTACCCGTCCTGACGCTTAAACAGGATGGGTCGGACTATTTTGATCTGCACCACACACCGGAGGATACGCTCGACAAGGTTGACCCGGCGGCGCTGGCGCAAAATGTGGCGGCATGGGCGGCGACAATTTTTATGGCGAGCGAGATGACAGGCGACTTCAGACCTGACCCAGACAGCACGACGTCAGTGTCACGCGATTGACACCTGATCAGGCTAGCACCTGCCGCCGGTCTTCTTAATCGAAGTGTCCGCTTTCGCATTGACCAATGGGCAAGCGGGACCTGTTCAACGCGCTACTCGGGAGCCATTCATGACGTTTCGCCAGTATTTTTCCTCCGCCCTCGGTACCGCGCTTTGCGCCGGGGCGCTGCTTGCCGGTTGTGCGAGCACTCAGCAGACGGGGACATTGGCCGGCTCTGCCCCGCTAACCGCCCAAAATGTGCCCGCTGAGGCAGCCAGTGGCAGCATCCGTGCAGTTCCCATGGCATCGGTGCCGCTCGATAAGACGGCACCGCTGAGCCGGATTATCTTTGCCTCCTGCGCCCAGCAGAATGAGGACCAGTCCATGTGGGACGCCCTGGTGGCGGCAAACCCGGACCTGACGCTTTATATCGGCGATAATGTCTACGGAGATGTGCGTTCCAACGACCCCGCCCTGCCCGAGTTAAAAGCGGCCTATATGCGTCTTGCGCAAAGCGCGCCTTTTGCCCGGTTACGCGCCGCCGCCCCCATGCTCACGGTATGGGATGATCATGATTACGGCTTGAACGATGCCGGGACAACCTATCCGTACAAGCAAAGCAGTCAGGCGCTGTTCAACTATGTCTGGGATGTACCCGCCGATAGCCCGCGCCGGCAACGCCCGGGCATTTATGACAGCTGGATGATTGGAGACGAGGGCCGCACGGTCCAGATCATCATGCTCGACACCCGCTATTTTCGCGATGACCTGAAAGACACCGACGAGCGCGGTGCGCCGGGTAAAGAGCGATATCTTCCTGATACGGATGATGAGAAGACAATGCTGGGGGCAGCCCAATGGGCGTGGCTTGCCCAGGAGTTGGAGAAGCCGGCGGACTTACGGCTTCTTGTTTCATCCATTCAGGTCCATGCCGACGGCCATGGCTGGGAAGCCTGGCGCACCCTGCCCCGCGAACGCGACCGACTATATCGGGCACTGGCTACTGCCAGGGCTGACAATACCATTATCCTTTCCGGTGACCGCCACGCCGCTGCCCTTTATGCGCGCAGCGATGTGACGGCGTTCGCGCTGATGGAAGCCACCTCAAGCTCAATCAATTTGCCAGCATCGCGCTGGCGGGCTGAACGCGGTGAAACGCGCATGGAAGCGGGCCCCCACCGTCTCGGCGATATGATTTATGAGGCAAATTTCGGCACACTCGATATTGATTGGCCCGAGCGTAAAGTGACAGTTGCGATCCGCGACAAAGACGGTAACGCCTTCACCAGTCAGCTTATGTCTTTTTAGGATGACGACTGATCGTTGTTAACCGTCATCTTTTGAGTCAAGAGGCGCATCCGCTGGCGCGTCGAGCGTAGCAAGCGCCTGTGTCAGTAAGTCATAATCCTGCGTACCCGGATCATACTGCGTGCGCAGGGTAGTCCAGCTTGCCCGCGCCTCCGCCACATCACCGCGGGCGAGCGCATTCAGGCCTAGAAACCATAGGCCGTCGCGATTATCCGCCTCACGGGCCAGTAAGGCACGCCAGGCCTGTGCCGCTTTTTCCGGGTTGCCGAGCGCTTCCTGACTGCGCGCGAGGAGGGCCAGGGCATCGAGATCACCGGGTGTCACCCGAAGCTGCGCCTCCAGTTCCGTCACGAAAACCCGCAATTGTTCGTCGCGATCTGACGACGACTGCGTTGGCGTTAAAGGGGCCAGGTCCGCAGCAGATCCGGATGCGGCTGCTTGTGTTTGCGGATTAGCGAGCGTTACCCTTTGCGCCAAAGGCTGGTCCGCAAAGCCGGGGCTCCCCAATTGCCAATAAAGAACGCCCGCCACAGCCGGTAAGACGGCGATGGTCAGCAAGACAATCGCATCGATCACCCCGCGTTTTTGAGCCATCGTCTGACCTGAGAGCACCGCCTCGCCATCGGTTTTCTCCAGCACTTTTTTCTGGCTTAAAAGCTGACGTCCGATTTCCGCTTTGGCGAAGTCAGCCTCCGCCGCTGTCAGCGTGCCGCGCGCCACATCCTTGTCGGTATCGGCCAGGCGACGTTCATATTCCGCCATGGCATCGGCCAACGGGTCGCGCACCACAACGGTGCGCGCACGCCGCCCATAGGCCGCCATCAAGCCCGCCGTAACCAGCAGCGATATTAATCCCATGACAAAAACCATGGCCCGACCTACCGCGCCGATCCCCATTCGTCGAGGGGCGCGGGCCCGCCCAATTGCCAGCACCCGCTTTCATTTCTATAGGGAGGGCTAAATTTTCACAAAGGGATGCCGAGCCCCTGTTGAACTGAGCTTTGCCCATGTCTGCGTTTGTCATAGCCGCTTTTTATCAGTTTACCGACCTGCCTGATTTTACCGATTATCAGGCCCGGCTAACAACGCTTGGCGAGGATGAAACCATAACAGGCACCATCTTGCTCGCCAGTGAAGGCCTTAACGGCACGATTGCGGGGCCTCGTGCGGGTATTAATCGAATGCTGGCCGCCTTGCGCACCCTGCCCGGGTGCAAGGCGATGCCCCACAAGGAGAGCTTTCACCACAAGGACCCGTTTTACCGGCTGAAGGTGCGGCTGAAAAAAGAGATTGTCTCCATGGGTGTTCCCACCGTCCGGCCCGCCGACCGCGTTGGCACCTATGTGGCCCCCGAGGCGTGGAACGATCTGATCAGCGACCCGGACGTTCTGGTGATTGATACGCGCAACCGATTTGAGGTTGCGGTGGGCTCCTTCAAAAACGCCGTTGATCCGCAGACAACATCCTTTCGCGATTTCCCGGCCTGGGTCGAGAAAAACCGCGAGCACCTCGAAGGGCGCAAGATCGCCATGTTCTGTACGGGCGGCATCCGCTGTGAGAAGGCGACGTCACTCCTCTTGAGCGAAGGCATGGATGAGGTCTATCACCTGGAAGGGGGTATACTGAGCTATCTGGAAACGGTGCCTGAAGCGCAAAGCCTGTGGGAGGGGGAGTGCTTTGTCTTCGACCACAGGGTTTCCGTCACCCATGATCTTGTGCCCGGCACCTACGATATGTGCCACGCCTGCCGCATGCCCCTGCGCCCTGAGGAAAAGAACTCCCCCCTCTATGTGAAAGGGGTGTCCTGTCCCAAATGCCATGCGGATAGCAGCGTCGATCAAAAAACCCGCTTTGCCCAGCGCCAGCTTCAGATAGACCTCGCCAAAGCGCGCAATGAACCGCATATGGGCAAAGTCTACGAAGATCGGGATATACCGTGTACCGAGGATATTGAGGACTAATGCGGCCCGTTCTGCACGACCCTCGACCGCGTACCCTTTTTGTAGGCTCAAAAACGCAGTCTCAATTTTTTAGGGTTCGCGCGTTCGAACCCAAGTCGATGGATGGGAAACATCGACGATCACACTTTTTGTGAACGCGCTCTAATTCAATTTACGGGTGGGGTCTTTCTTGACCACTTCGGCTTTGCCGCTTTTGCCTTCAGGTTTTTTCCGGGCGGGCAGAAGCGGGCTCACCTCAATGCCTTCTTCGGCAAGATCGTGCACCTCATCGCGGCTGGCCTCGCCATAAATGCCACGCTCTTTCGTTTCGCCGTAGTGGATTTTGCGGGCCTCTTCGGGAAACGCCTCGCCCACATAGTCAAAATTCTTCTCCACATAGCTGCGCGCACGTTCGGCGGCGGCCATGATTTCCTTACGCACGGCCTGCAACCGCTCCGGGTTCGGGATAACGGGTTTACCGTCGCTCATCCCAATGGGCGCCGCGCGGTTGCGCGCCACCGCCGGGGCCATGATCGCTTTTGACACTGCCTCCGATCCGCATACGGGACATTCGAGCAGACCCTCGTCGGCCTGCTCCTGATAATCGGTGCTATTGCGAAACCAGCCCTCAAAGGCGTGGCTGCGGTCACATTGAAGTTGATATTTTATCATAGGCGTAATGTTGGCTGGCGGCCTGCGCCCGTCAAGGGCGTTTGACTGGGCAAAACAGCGCCAAGACGCTCATGAGCCTTGTCAGGACCCCGCCAGCGCGGGGTGAGAAAGCGCCAAATTCGGTATCCGCTGGCGCGCCATCGCAACCTGACTGATGTCGAGATCAGCCACAATAAAGCCGGGTTCATCATGGTCGAGGCTGGCAAGAACCGCTCCCCACGGATCAATGATCATGGAATGGCCCCAGGTTTCGCGGCCATCCTCATGGTCACCGCCCTGCGCCGCGGCAAGAACAAAAGCACCGCACTCTATGGCCCGGGCACGCAACAGCACTGACCAGTGCGCGCGGCCCGTCTGACGCGTAAAGGCCGCGGGGATACAGAAAACCTCCGCCCCCTGCTGTGCCATCTGGCGATAAAGCGCCGGGAAGCGCACATCGTAACAGATCGACAGCCCGAGGGTCGCCGCCCCGATATCCGGCATCGCCAAATGGCTACCAGGCTCATAAACTGCGGACTCGCGCCAGGTCTCCCCATGGGGGAGCGACACGTCAAACATATGCAGCTTGTCATACCAGGCCGTCACCGCCCCCGCCGGCGAGAACAGAAAAGCCCGGTTGGCCGCTTTGGAGTGTTCAGGGTCGTCAGCCGCCCGCACCGCGAAAGAGCCCGCGTGGACCCACACACCGAGACGGCGCGCCGTTTCAGCAAAGGCCTCAATCTCGGACAAGTTTTCTTCCGTCGGTAGATCAGCCAGCAGCCGCGCGGGCTTGCGGTCAACCACATTGGTCATTTCCGGCGTGGAGATGACCGTTGCCCCGTCTTTGGCTGCCGCCTCGATCAGCGCAATAGCCTCACGCGTATTTGTCTCCCGCGAAAGACCGCTGCGCATTTGCACACAGGCTGCGCGGATGATCGACCCCGTTGTCTGCGATTGAGCAGAGGCCGGATGATCAGGGGGCGCGGTGTCTTTGCTCACGGGCATGATCCTCGGGACAGCGCGGGTCAGGCTGCGTTCAGGAGCGGATCAAGCTTCCCGTTTCGATCAAGGGCCACCAGATCATCACAGCCGCCCACATGGGTGTCGCCAATAAAAATCTGTGGATAGGTCGTCTTGCCATTGCTGCGCGCCAACATCTCTTCGCGCTTGGCCTTGTCATAGGCTGCTGAGATTTCGGTCACCGCGACGCCTTTTTTCTTCAGGAGCCCGATGGCGCGGAAGCAGTAGGGGCAAAGCGGTTTGGTATAAATAGTCACGGGCTGCATGGCGGTCTTCCTGTCTAATGGTCCCCATTGGCTATATGGCCGCAGCGCCACCTTTGACAACCCGGGCAAGGACAAGGGCATCAACCCGGCTCGCCCCGGCGCGGCGTAACCGACTCGCACAGGCCGACAGGGTTGAGCCCGTGGTATAAACATCATCCACGAGGATCACATGGCGCCCCTTGATGGCGTCCGCCGCTTCGTCGCGGACGGCAAAGGCCCCGGCAACATTGCGTTGGCGCGCGTCGGGGGACAGGTCTTTTTGCGGCGGGGTATTGCGGTGCCTGATCAGGCTTTGCACGTCCACTGCGAGGCCCGTTGCGGCACCCACCTGCTGGCTGAGCAACGCCGCCTGATTATAGCGGCGTGCCCGCAAGCGCCGCACATGCAAGGGCACCGGTATCAGGACCGCATCCGGGGCGAAAAGATCACGGCCCGCCCGGATCATCAGCCGCGCGAGCAATGGAGCGTAATCAGTCCGGTCGCCATGTTTGAAGGCCACCACCAGCGGCACACTGGTGTCATCATAAAGCAGGGCCGCTCGGGTCTGATCAAGACCGCCCGCTGCCCCCACGCAGCGTCCGCACCGCGTTCCAGGCCCGTGATCAAGGGCAAATGGCACCGCGCAGCCGGGACAAAAGGGCGCCTCAATAAACCCAAGCTGCTGCCAGCCGGGCCCGCTCAGGAGCGCTGGCGCCGATACCGGCTCGCCGCTGACCGGGCAATGAGGCGGCACCAGCACATCAATCGCCGCGCGGCCGAGGCGGCGCAGGCGCGTCCACAAGGCTGGCGCGAAAAGAAAGGAAGAGGACAACAGCACCCCTTGAGTTTACGCCGCCGCAAAGGCACCACAAGGGGTCTTTACCGCCCTTGGGGACCACCCTGCCCATGTCGCCCACACCGCCACAAAAGCCAGCGCCTGAAGGACCGTCTGCCCTGTTTGACCGTGCCCGCGCACGCCACCATCGCGCGCGCAGTGCCCGGCACTTTCAGGATGCAGATTTTCTCCATCGCCGCGCCATGGCCGATATTGTTGATCGTCTGGAAACGGTAATGCGATCTTTTCCCAAGGCGGCCTTTTTCGGTACCGGCGACCTTATCAACCTATTGACGGCGCAATGCGGCGTTGGGCGACCCCTTGTCCTGGATAATGCGCCCGGTCGCTTGCCCGAGGCGGGCACCGGGACCGGGCCGGTTGTGGCCGATGAAGATCGATTGCCCCTTGCGCCGGAATCATTTGATCTTGTGGTAAGCCTTCTGACCTTGCACCGGATCGATGATATCATTGGTACACTGATCCAATATCGCCAGGCGCTAAAACCTGATGGGCTTTTTATCGCGGCAGTTTTTTCCGGCGAAACGCTTGCAACCGTGAAACAGGCCTTTCTTGAGGCGGAAACCGCGCAAGGTTCTGGCGCAGGACGACGGGTTTATCCTTTTGCCGATGTGCGCCAATGGGGTAACGCGCTGAGCCGCGCCGGGTTTACCTTGCCCGTAACCGATATCGACCCGGTTCGCGTCACCTATCAAAACCCTGATCGTCTGTTTACAGATTTACGGGCGATGGGAGAAACAAGCGCCTTGACGCCGCCGGTGCCGCCCCTTACCCGCAGCGTTGTGGCAGACGCCTTATCCCGGCTTGCAGCGCGCGGTGACCCCACCCTTTTTGAGGTTACCTATCTGACCGCATGGTCGCCGCATCCGGATCAACCCAAACCGCTGAAACCGGGAAGCGCCACCGTTTCTATGCAGCGTGTCTTCGAATAAAGATGTTACACCAGAGTGATACCCAGCTTTTCAAAAAGCTGAACATCTTGATCCTGACCCGGATTGTCTGTTGTAAGCAGACGATCGCCAATAAAAATTGAGTTGGCCCCTGCCAGAAAACACAAGGCTTGCGCCTCATCGCTCATCTGCTCACGCCCCGCAGAAAGCCTAACATAAGAGGTTGGCATGATAATCCGGGCCACGGCGATCAGTCTGGCAAACTCAATCGGGTCCACGGGCTCACTATCACCAAGCGGTGTATTTGCCACGGGGACCAGCGCATTGATCGGCACCGATTCCGGTGGCGGCGTCATTCCCGCCAAGGCGGCGAGCAGGCCGATGCGGTCTTCCGGTGCTTCGCCCATGCCCACTATGCCGCCGCAGCACACCTTCATCCCGGCCTTGCGCACCCGGCCAAGCGTCTCCAACCTGTCTTCAAAGGTCCGTGTTGAGACCATTTTCGGGTAATAGTCCGGTGACGTATCGATATTATGGTTGTAGTAATCAAGCCCGGCATCAGCGAGTTGTCCGGCCTGCTCATCACTCAGCATCCCCAGCGTCATGCAGGTTTCAAGACCCAACGCCTTGACCTGCTTGACCATCATCGTGAGCGTTTCCATGTCGCGGGCCTTCGGGGAGCGCCAGGCCGCGCCCATACAATAACGCGAAGCGCCTTCTTTCTTGGCAGCTTTTGCCTCGCGCACCACCGCATCCACCGCCATCAACTTGGTTGCTTTCAAGCCGGTATCGAATTTTGCCGATTGATTACAATAGCCGCAATCCTCCGCACACCCACCTGTTTTGATGGATGTCAGGCGCGAGGCTTGCACCTGATTGGCAGGAAAATGCCGCCGGTGAACCGTCTGCGCCTGATAAATCAAAACCGCGAAGGGCAGATTGAAAAGGGTTTCGATTTCGTGCCGCGTGGGGGCTGGGGGCTGCCGGTCTTCGCCGTCCATACTCTTTTCCTTATCGCATCAAGGGTTCGTCAAAGCTGCGCAATTTGCGCGAATGGAGGGTGCCAGCCTTTGCCTCCACCCGCAAAAGATCAATCGCCTTCAAACCAATATCCAGATGCTGGCTGACCCGTTCCTGATAAAACGCATCGGCCATCCCCGGCAGTTTGATCTCACCATGGAGCGGTCTGTCGGAAACACACAGCAAGGTACCGTAAGGGACCCGGTACCGGTAGCCATTGGCGGCAATGGTTGCGCTTTCCATATCAATGGCAATGGCCCGCGCCTGGTTCAGGCGCACGGCATTTTGCTCAAACCGCAATTCCCAATTGCGGTCGGCAGTCGTGACCACGGTGCCAGTGCGCAGATGCTCTTTTAACTCCGATTCCTCAACACCGCTGACCTCCTGCACCGCGCGGGTCATGGCAAGCTGCACCTCGGCGATGGTGGGCAGAGGCACTGAGGGCGGTAGCACATCATCAAGCACCCCGTCATCGCGCAGATACGCATGGGCCAGCACATAATCGCCAAGCCGTTGTGTTCGGCGCAGACCCCCGCAATGGCCGATCATCAACCACACATGGGGCCGCAAAACAGCCAGATGCTCCGTGATGGTTTTAGCGTTGGAAGGACCCACACCGATATTGACCAGCGTCACCCCTTCATGTGCACCCTGAACAAGATGGTAGGCTGGCATTTGCGGTAGTTTGCTCAGGGGCGGTGTATCTGGGGTGGCATCTTTTTTGTGGATTCGATCACCGGGCTCCACATAGGCATCAGCTTTGCCGGCAGCCACCTGCGCCTTGGCATGGTCAGCAAACTCATCGACGTAACGCTGATAGTTTGTAAACAGAATATAGCGCTGAAAATGCGCCGGCCGGGTCGCCGTATAATGCTGGATGCGGTGTAAAGAATAATCAACCCGTTCAGCGGAAAACAGGGTTAGCGGCATCGCGCCCGTGCGCTGTAATATCCGCTGTCCATCCACAATATCGTCATTGGTGGAGACAAGATTTGGCATCGAGAAATATTGTTGCAGATCACCGCGCATATCAGCGGTAAGCGCAGCCGTTGCTTTCTCAAGCGCAAAGGTCAGCGGTATACGTATAAATGACTGACCAACAAAGATGCGGGCGTCAAAGCGCTTGATGATGCGGTCAATCTGATCGCGGAAGAATTCCGAATAAAGCGCTGGGCGCGTGATCGCGCAGCCATGAATGCTTTGCCGGGCAACCCCGCCCAGCGCTAGCTTGCTCGTCTGCGTCGACTTTTCCGCCGATACCACCGCGCACAGATAAGGATAGGTGGCGTGCGCATCGCCCGCCTCATCGGTCGTTGGCGTGTCGGCGAGGGTTCCTGCCACATAAGCATCAAACCGGGTACTGATTTGTTTTATGGCCGCTTCATAGCGCGTGACGAGATGCGTCAGCGCTTCTTCGGCGCTGGCGCATTCCTCCAAATCACGGGCGGGCACCTGCTCCAGCGCACTCAACATGGCCATTCTTCGCGGTCCGTCATAGGCACATCCTTCCCAGTTGGGCATTGCACGTGAAGACTTTGCTTAACGGGCCACGCGGACAACAGCAACGGCGGAGTGCGACAGGAAAGAGGGCGTTCGGCGCGCCTTAGAGCGCATTGATCTCGGCATCACTCAGACTGCGGGCCTCATCAATCAGCATGATCGGGATCGCATCGCGTATAGGATAGGCGAGACCAGCATTTTTGCTCAGCAATTCTTGCTTTTCCCGGTCATAGACAAGCGGCCCGCGCGTTTGCGGGCAGACGAGCAATTCCAGCAGTCGGGGGTCGATATCCTGCCCCTCCATACCGGGCTCCTTCGGGCTTTTTTCAACATCGCTCGTCATGGCCGTATGTGCCCTCGCTATTGGATCATGGTGTCGGATTTGGTGTCGTCAACACTCGACATTTCCATCAACGCGATCAGGCATTCGGCCCGTGTTGCCATGTCACCAGCTTCCAGCAATGCCTGTTTCTCATTACCGGCAAAGGGACACCCCATGGCTAGAGAGACAACGAGCGCCTCACTTGGCGCCTCTTCCACCGCATCCCAATCGGTCTTCAGACCTTCCGCATCAAGATACATTTCCATGGCCGCGAGCAGGCGTTCGCGGTCGATCATCTCCGCTGTGGGGTCGGGCGTGCCATCCCCGGCGAAGTCGACCCAGTCGGCAGTGATCTGACGGTAAGGCGTATCCACGCTCAATTCCTCGGCAACCCGAAAGCGGCGGATCCCGGTCAGGGTGATCATGTACCGCCCGTCATCGCTTTCATTAAACCCCGTCAAACGGCCCGCACAGCCGATCCCATACAAGGGTGGTTTTTCGGTGTTCGTGCTGGTTTCACGCGGCTGGATCATGCCGATCATCCGGTGGCGGGCGAGCGCATCATCAACCATCCGCAGATAGCGCGGCTCAAAAATATTGAGCGGCAACTGACCGCCGGGCAGCAACAATGCACCGCCGAGCGGAAAGATCGGCATGGTTTCGGGCATGTGCCCGGCATTGGCGCGATTTTCTTGCTGCTGATTGCTCATTGTCTATCCATTTCGTGAGTGGCGCTGGCCTTATGAGAACAGGAGCGACGACATGCGTCGGCGCCCTTTTTTCACGAGCGGGTCGGTGGGCCCCAGCGCCTCAAACACGGTGAGCAGTTTTTTACGCGCGGCCCCGTCATCCCAATCGGGCGCGCGTTCCATAACACCAAGCAGCGCGTCCATGGCACCGGCCATATCGCCTCGGGCGATCAGCGCGTCGCCGAGGCCAAACCGCGCCTGATGATCATCAGGGTTGGCGCTCACTTGCGCTTGCAGCGCGGCAGGATCGCCCGAAGCCTCGGCCCCGGCCGCCAAAGCAATCGCCGCTTTGACCGCGGTGATTGCGGGATCATTTTTCTTGTCATCGGGCACACTGTCGAGGAGCGCTTTTGCCTGCTCGGTCTCGCCCATGGCCACATAGCAACGCGCCAAGCCAGCGAGCGCGCCCATATGAGCCGGGTCCTGCTGTGCAATCTGGGCAAAGGCTTGCGCGGCGGTGGCCACATCGCCCGCGTTAAACGCTTCATTTGCCGCGGCAACCAGCGCGTCCAGATCGGGCGCCGCCTGACCACCGGGGGCCGGGCCATTGGCCGCTAAGGCAATGACCCGGTCGATCAGCGCAGTAATCTCACTTTCGGGTACGGCGCCCATGAACCCGTCAACGGGTTGGCCCTGGAAAAAGGCATAAACCGTCGGCACCGACTGCACCCGCAATTGGGAGGCCAGCATCTGGTTCTTGTCGATATCGATCTTCACAAGCCGCACCTTGCCGCCTGCCGCTTTCACCACTTTTTCGAGAACGGGGGTCAGCTGTTTACACGGCCCGCACCATGGCGCCCAGAAATCTACAATGACCGGCACCGAAACGGATGCCTTCAGCACGACCTCCTCAAAGGTCTCCACAGTGCCGTCTACGATCAGATCAGCGCCGCCGCCAACGGGCGCAGGCTCAATTCCCGCAAGGGGGCTTGCTGGCGTGCCACCCTGTGGCGCTTCATGCGGTGTTGGGCCGGATCGTGGTTTGCCTGTTCCAAATATTGACATAGTTTCTGTCCTGAAAGTCCCCGCTTTTGCCCCAGTTGCGGACGGTTGGGGACACTTGTCACGCTACTATCCACGGGCTGACCAATTATCTCAAGGGTACTGCGCCTTGTGCCAACCCAAATTCAGGCTAGACCCCCGACCCGCCCGCTTCGTCTTCGGCGGCTTGCGGACTGGCAAGGTCTACCACTGAATAGGCACATCTAAGGCTTTCAAGAAAGCGCCGTAACCCTTGCGGGGATATGGCCGTAGAGGCTGTGTTTTCAAGGGGATGGACCCAAAGGCGCGCGGCCTCCACGCCGTGAGATTTTGCGGGCGCCATCAAGGCCGCATCAAGCCACACATGGCTAACGGCGTGGTCCGGGTCATTGATTAACGCCAACGGGCTGACCGAACCGGGGCGCACACCCAGAACCGCCAACAGCGTTTCAGGTTTACCAAAGGAAAGTCGCCCCCGCACGCCAGGCTCTCTACCCGCGGCAATGCCCGCCCGCATTGCCTTGCCGAGCGCCACAAGATCGACGGCGGTATCAGCATGGGCAACGGCGAGAAACAAGCGCTTTGCCTTATCGCGCAGGAACAGATTTTTCGTATGACGCCCCGGCATGGTGGCCTTAATTTCCCGCCCCTCCGCCACCGTAAAGATCGGTGAATGCTGGATCGTTTCGTATTCAATCCCATTGGACTCAAGGTGCGCAAAGAGCGCCGCCCGCGCCTTTTCAAGGGAAGAAGAATAGCCCGCCACGCGCCTAGTCAGCATCCGGGCGGGGGCCAAGATAAGGACTGAACGCCGCCATCAAATTTTGCGTTAGCTGGTCCGCACGGTGCGATGCCTCGACCCGGCGGCGCCCTTGTGCACCCATGGCATTCAACGTCTGCGGCGGAGCAGCCAGCGCGGCGGCCATGGCGGCCTCCAGCTTTGCCTCATTGCCCGCCGGGATGATCCAGCCACAGGTTTCATCAAGCAACTCCGGGATACCCGCGATATAGGTTGAGATCACTGGCACACCGTGAGCCAGCGCCTCCATGATAGCGATCGGTAACCCCTCCGCCGCACTGGGCAGGATAAACGCACGCGCCCGCGCCACATGGGCCATGGCATCAGCGTGGGGCAAAAAACCCAGGAATTTGAAATGCATGCCCACATTGTGGCGGGCAATCTCCGCTTCGACCGCCGCGCGGCTTTCCCCGTCGCCAATCAGCGTGATCGCTATTTCCGGATAATTTTTCCGCAACCGGGACACAATGGCGGGCAGTGCCGTCTGGCCTTTCTGGGGGCATAAACGACCCACACAGACAAAATGCTGAAGATCAGCCTCAATGGGCCCGCGCGGGGCGATCGCGTCCACATCGACACCGCAGCGCATGACCTTGATCTTGGCTTGAGCATCATGCCCGCCAAACCAGACCAGCTGTGACCGACAAAAATCCGTAATCGCCACCACAAACCGGGCATGGGCGATTTTCTGCGCAAGGCTTGAGCCCGCCGGATCCAGAAGCTCATCGGGTCCATGGACGGTAAAACTGTAGCCGGGCCCACCCATCCGCGCGCTGATCATGGCGACCGCGGTCGCATTGGTGGAAAAATGCACATGCACATGGGTAACGGCACGATCACGGGCGGCCCGGCGAAAATAGACCGCCTGCAAAAAGTAAGCGATGTGGCGCACCGTTCCGCGCCCGGCCCGGCGCCTCAGTGCAAGGGCCAGACCTAACCCCCGAAAAAAGGCCAGCGGTCCCGTCGCCAACGCTGCAAGGGCCGCCCAGAAGAGCCCTGCGAGGTTACCGTCGAGCAAGTAAGATACTTTGCCCTGCTCGCCGATATCATGGGGATCAACCAGTGTGCCCGCCCATCGCCGCACCGCGAACCGCTGCACCGTCACGCCCGCCCCCTCAAGCCCGGCGATTTCATCGCGCACGAAAGTGGCACTCGGCACCGGATAGCTGTTCATGAGATAGGCGAGTGACACCTGCGCGCCCCTTTCAGCCCGGCAGCCGACAAAGCCTGCTCGGGAAAAGAGCCGGTAACCCAAACCGATTGGACGGGCAAGAACACTGGCGGTAATCAGAATGCAGGCGGGGTCCCTCACCGAAAACCATTAGCGACACTTTTCGCCCTCTTTTTTTCAGATGAACCGGCCAGAATTTCCCTTGCATCGGCAATCTGCGCACGTCTATATAGCGCCTCGGTATTCACCCCCTTTGATGCCGAACCGCTATCACCATAGCCCAGTTGAGCGGGCGTAGCTCAGGGGTAGAGCGAAACCTTGCCAAGGTTTAGGTCGTGCGTTCGAATCGCATCGCCCGCTCCAGTTTTCGCTTTGAGTATCAGGAAACGCCTTTTCCACCGAAGGTTTCGTCATATGCGCGGGGCCTCGGGCGCCTTACCAAAACACCACATAGAGACCCGCAAGGGTTATCATCACGGCAAGGGCGGCGAGTTTGAAGATTGGCGATGTGGCAAAGCTGATCCCTGACAGATCCACAGCGCGCGAATTATCCGTCCGCCCTGTTGCCAAAGCGGTCACCACCCCCAGCGTCACACACGCGAGAAAAACGATCCATACCCGAATCACAAAGGGCATATCGGCCGCATAGAATTTGAGCATCACATTCATGGCGATGGAGCCGATCAGAACAGCAAACGCGCTAGCGCTATTGGCGCGTTTCCAGAAAAAGCCGAGCAGAAAAACACCAACGACGCCGGGCGCGATAAAGCCTGTATATTCCTGCACGGTTTGGAAGCCGCTTTCAAAACCCTGTTGAAAGGGTTGCGCCGCGAGGAGTCCAATCGCCATGGCGCATAATGCCGTACCCCGCCCCACGGTCACATAGTGATGTTGGGACCGCCCCGTTTGCGCCATACGGTAGATATCCATGGTGAAAATGGTCGCGATTGAATTGACCATGGAGGCGAGCGACGAAACGATAGCAGCCACCAGCGCGGCAAAGACAAGACCGCGCAGGCCCGCAGGCATTAAGCTCATCAACACCCCATAGGTGCGATCAGGCTTGCCACAGCTGGCCGGGCTATTGGCATCGGCACATAATGCCGGATCTAGCAGCGCCGGATCAATCACCGGGCCATACGCCGTCTGTGTCAGGAATAATGCGGCGATACCCGGAATGACCACAATGATCGGGATCAGGAATTTGAGACACGCCGCAAAGGCAAGACCCTTTTGTGCCTCGCCCAGGGTTTCTGCGCCAAGGGCGCGTTGGATGATATACTGATTAAATCCCCAATAACTGAAATGCAGCACCCATAGCCCACCAAGCACCGTCCAGATCCCCGGCAAATCACCATAGCTGGGATGGTCCTTTGACAGGATCATTTTAAAGTGGCCGCTGGCGTCCGTGTAGAGCGTTTTCACCCCCCCAATCGGTCCAGCCTCCCCGCCTACCATGGACAGGGATATCCACGTGATGGCAATACCGCCAAGGATCAGGATCACAACCTGAATAATATCGGTGAGCGCAACCGCCTTGAGCCCGCCATAGAGGGAATAAACGCTAGCAAACCCGGCGAGTGCCGCCATGGACCAGAATATTGAAAGACCGGTTAGCGATTGCACGGCGAGCCCGCCCAGCCACAACACCGTTGTAAGATTAACGAGCGTATACAGAGCAATCCAGTACAGGCTCATCAGTACCTTGACGCCGCCGCCATACCGCTGATCAAGAAATTGCGGCATTGTGTAAATGCCGCGCTTGAGGAAAACCGGCAGGAAGAACGCCGCCACGATGATCAGGACCAGCGCCGCCTGCCATTCATAGGCGGCAATGGCGAGACCAACAACATAGCCCTGTCCCGACTGACCGATAATCTGTTCGGCGGAAATGTTCGCCGCGATCAATGACGCGCCAATCGCCCACCACGGCAGCGACTTGCCCGCCAGAAAATAATCTTCCGTGTCCTTGGTTTCCCCCGCCGGTTCGCGCGAAACCCACAGCGCAATGGCGAGAAGACCCGCAGCGTAAATACCAACGACCAATAAATCGAGCCCTGTTAATGTCATGGTTCCCTCACCTTACCGCGGATGCCGTGGTTTTTTTGGCGTTTAGCCTATCGGTTTTGGCCGGCTGTTCAATCAAAATCACGGTACAGCATCAGGCTGATGGTCAGTATCCCGCATATCTTAGTCAGCCGCAAACCAAACGGCGTGGGTAACGAAATTTTTATCACGCCCATTGCGACGTTTCTGTCCTCTACGGCCAATAAATTTCCCGAGACCTGCATCTTACTTAACTCGGTACCTTGAGACAGATTTTGTTCACATAATCGACCATTCATATTCGACCGAGGGCACATCAACACCCCGCGATTGACAGAAAACCGGTTTGATTTCGCCGGTTTGGATAAACCCGGCTTTTATCAGCACCCTGCCAGAGGCAGGGTTATCGATAAAGTGACCAGCCTCAATAATCATTGGCTTACGGAGCGCTCTTGATGCCCATGTCTGTACGTCAAGACAAGCTTGCGTCGCAAAACCCTTGCCCCAGGCAGCCCGCGCCAAAAAATACCCCAATGTATAGCGAGCAGGCCCGAGCTTGGCAGGCGGCAGCAAGGAAAGCCCAATGGAGCCACAAAACATGCCTTCGGCGACAAGGGCAAAGGCTTTTCCAGTCTCTGGCGACAGGTTTGTGAGCCGCTCAATGCGTTTTTCCACAAAGTCCACAGTGAAAGGCCAGGGGAACGTGCCCGTCATTTTGACCACATCGAAGTCATTGCCTGCGTGGTAAAACGCAGGCACATCGGCCATCGTTAAGTCGCACAAATTCAACTGTGCTGCTGACGTGCCGGGCGGTATCATTGTGCCATATCATCAGGGTACAGCGCTTCAATCGCGCAATAGTCATGATCAAAACCAAAAGCACGCGGGCACACGACCGGCAGCGCCTTTTGCGTGCGCATGAGGGCCGGCGCCCCAATCGCCACCATCGCGACCCGCTGGCCATAGCGCAGCGTTTCAGCCGTTATCGGCCTGCCCGTTTCACTATCCAGCAGGCAAATCAAGTCGGGCGTCGTGGCAAGGGGCACACCGGCCTGGTGGGCGAGGAGATATTCATTCTTGACCATGATGGTGATGGCCTCACCCTTGCTCGCCGCAAAATCGCCTACCACCGTGTGGGGCGTGAGCGCAATCGTTGCAAAGTCATAGCCGCCACGGACTTCCCGGCTTAGATCAGTGATCTTACCAGCGGCGATCTTGACCACCTTGCCATAATGGGTATCGCGCAAGCGGGCGCTAAGCGCTGTCAGAAAACCATCAACATCCGTACCATGATGATCAATCAGGATGCCAATATCGCGGCACAAAGAAATCGTGCCAGGTATTGCAACCCGCTGGGCCGTTTCACCGTCCATCACATGCTCAGCGCTGATACACTGCCCACTGCCTGCGGCCACTGAAAAATGCCGAACCAGCGTTTCGGCAAGCTTTGGACTGCGCGCACTGGTAACGACCATGCAGTCACCCAACTCTGCGGCCATCGCCATGGGGGTGGCGCTCACCCCATAGATCGAAAAACTCTCCATCTGCAGTTCGGGGAAGGCGCGGCCCATACCATCGGCGTCAACAACGGGCAGGCAGCGATCTGCCGCAACCTCAAAGGGGACCAGCGCGTTCATGCCGCCTGCCTCAAAAGCGATCACCCCACTTGCACGCTTACCAAGCACGGCCTCCAACGCTTCCAGCGCCCATACAGCTTCGTGCCCATTCATGGGTTTTTCCTGCATGATTGTGGGCGAACCCACACCACCAATAGCAACGATGAGGTCATCCTTCGTAAACCGATCAAGGGGCTCAAGCCGGACGGTGCCCACCGCCCGAACTTTATCTTCAGCAATAATCTCGCCCAACAATGTATCGCCCCCGCCGCCAGTGGCTAAAAATGCGCCGCCTAGGGCGATCAACGGAATGTCCTCAGCGCGGATCAACATGGGGGCGCCTCCGAGACCTGCTGGCGGTCGAGATCAACATCGCCAATGACTTTGACCGTAATGGTAGCCCCCGGGTCATCCGTATAGGTCAGCGGCGTTTCGGTGATGTCTGCCACGTTAAGACTATTGTGCGCGGCCCCGGCGGCAAGGGCGCGCCGACGGGCGGTCTGCGTCGCGCTCGCCAAGGCGTCCTCCCGACTGGTGCCGGAGCGTTGGAAAAGGGCTTCACCCTCCCCGCTGACTTGCGCATACGCGGCGCCAATGGCATTCGCCACGTCACCATCGGCTGGCCGGATTATTTGGGAAACGCCCGGCAAATCATCGGGCACCAGAAAGCCGCCCCCACCCACCACGATCAGAGGGAGGTCATCCTGACTGGTTTTCATCTGATCAAGAGCACGGGCGAGCATCGATTTCATTGTGGCCTGCGCCCGGGATACCAACCGGGGATCAAGCGCTTTCACCCGGTCGGTCGCCCCCACAGTGGCGCGCCCGGCGGCCACCCCGATATCTGTGGCAGTCAGCTGATTACCACCGAAAACGTGGGCCTCTTGTACAAGGTCGTGGCCCACCGATTGCGGGCCAACCTGTGCCCCGTCACAGGCAACAACGGATCCACCGCCAAGCCCAAGCGCCAGCACATCAGGCATACGGAAATTCGTCAGGACCCCGCCGATTTTTACTGCTGTGCCGGACTGTCGCGGAAAAGCGTCCATCAACATCCCGATGTCGGAGGTTGTACCGCCCACATCCACAACCATCGCCGTATCAACCTGCGAAAGCCAGGCAGCCCCCCGCATCGAATTTGTCGGCCCCGATGAAAAGGTCATTACCGGGAAGGTTTTTGCGTGATCAGCCTTCATCAGCGTACCATCATTTTGACTGATTAAGAGGGGGCAACGAATATTGAGGGACGCAAACGCTTCCCGGAAGGCGTCCACAACCTGATCCGCAAACGGGAGCAGGCTAGCGTTCAAGATCGTCGCATTTTCCCGCTGATAAAGTCCCAACCGCCCGAGGCGTGAGGAGACAGCGATCCGGGCAGCAGGCAGGCCCTCGCGAATCGCCGCCACCGCTGCCGCCTCATGGACATCTGTATAAGGAGCAAAAACCGATGTGACCGCAATAGCCTGAAGCCCAGCCCCGCGAAAATCACCGATTGCAGCGGCAAGCGCCGTGCGGTCAAGGGGAACGATTTCGGTGCCGTCATAATTGTGGCCCCCGTCAATCATACGGGTCAGGCCGATGGTTTGCGCGCGCAAATCATCGGGCCACTTGGCCGCGATGGGCAGTGCGCGAGAGGACTGTGCCCCGATCCGCAACACACCGACAGGCGTCAAACGACGACGTTCTACCACGGCATTGGTAAATTGGGTTGTCCCTACCGTCAGCATACGGATATCGATCGCGGCAACATCCGCAAGGTCCAGTACCGCCCGCGCGGCGCCGATAACGCCGCTGGTAATATCAGCGCTGGTCAGGGCCTTTTTCTTGGCGAGGAGCACGCCGTCATCCATCAGCACCGCATCGGTATGGGTACCGCCCACATCAATGCCGAGCCGCACGATTGCCTCCCTGGGTTCGGTGGCGAAGACGATGCAGTAAGAAATAAACGAGGCCACCTGCGAGAACGCCATCAAGGTTAGGCATGGTGGTGAGGGTCAATTCCTCGCGGTAAGTGAGCGCGGCAACGAAAGCCCCGGATGCCCATGCGATGAGCGCATCAAGCCGCACCGGGGCGAGCCTCTTCAACTTATCGAGCGTATAGTCCTGTCGGTGGACGAAAAAGAAATCGACCACATAAATACCGAGTACGGAAGAAAAAAGAATACTCTGCCAGACAAGGAAGTCGATAAAGACGTCCGCAATATTCACGAGCGCCAACGCGGTGCCCGCAACCCCGGTGACAAGCACGAAGATCCATGGCGGGACGGCTGGCAGGATCGAGGCCATGGACAAACCGGTCCCATAAAGATTTACCGCGTTGGTGGTGACACTGGTCAACAGCAAAAAGAAAAGAGCATAGGCGCCAAAGCCCAGCGCCAGCATAATCGTTAGAGGATCCGTTGCCGCCAGATGAATGGCGGCACCCGAGGCCGCGAGATGGACAATTGGCTCAATAAAGGCGAGCGCAATCAGAACCGCGATCAATACATCAACGGGCCCGCGGGCATAACGCGTCAGATCAGGGATTAGCAGTACACCGACGATGATACCGCCGGAAAGCGCAGTTACCGCTTGCGCAAAGGAAAGCGTGCCCGTGCCGGCGACAGCCTCAATGGCTGCCAGCGGGGCAAGCGAAAACGTCCACGCAATCATGACCATCAGGGTGGTGAGCATTACCGGAAAGACAAACAGTGCCAGACGATCAAGCGCCTTGAACCCGAAGAGCGTTGCAAGCGTCATCAAAACCCCGCCGCCGACAATATAGGGCGCAAGGCCGAGGGACAGGCCAAGGGCGCTCTCGCCCGCAACCTGCGCCGCGATCCCGAAGAAGTAGGCATTGACCCCAAACCAACCAAATTGCGAAAGCGCGAATGTAAAGCTCACCAGCTTTGCGCCGGTGGGCCCAAACGAAAACCGCAGGATCATATAAGTGGAGAGCCGCGAGCGCATGCCCACAAAGCCGCTCACCATTGCCAGGGCCGTTACGAGAGTACCGGCCACCACAAAAGCAATCAGGCTTTGGGTATACCCGAGAGCGCGGCCCACCTCCGCCCCGCTGAGCAGAGCAGGTAAGGCGATGCCGATCCCGCCCAGCACAAAACCCACGCGCACGCCCGAATAGGTCTTGTCTTCGGGCACCGGCGTGGTGGCGTAGTCTTCTAAAATGTCAGGTGTTGACCCCATTGCCCAAGCCTAGGCCAGCGGGATCAAATAACAAGCGCGCAGCGTCGCGTCTTACTCAGCGGCAGCGGCCAAGGGCTGAACCGACACATACGTGCGGCCTTTGGCTTTGGTGCGAAACTGCACCCGGCCTTCGGTCATGGCAAAGATCGTATGGTCTTTTCCCATGCCCACATTGTTGCCCGGGTGATATTTCGTGCCGCGCTGGCGCACAATAATATTGCCCGGAATCACATGCTCGTCGCCGAATTTTTTTACACCAAGGCGGCGACCTTCGGAGTCGCGACCGTTTCGTGATGAGCCACCGGCTTTCTTATGGGCCATGGGTATCGTCTCCACTCAGGGGCGCTGGTTCACAATCGCAACGCCGACACTTAGAAATGGCCCAGCGGGCCGTTTAATTCAACAGGGTGCGCCTTATTTCTGCGCGGCCAGGTCTTTTGCTTTGGTGATCCAATCGTCCCGCTCAATCCGGCCTTTGAACTTCAGGCGCGCATCCACGTAAGCGACATTTTCAGGGGTCCAACCGGCAATCTGTTCGAAAGTATAAAACCCAAGGTCGTTTAGCGTTTCTTCGAGTTTTGGCCCCACACCGCTGATCAGTTTCAGATCGTCGGCATTGTCGGGCCGCGCCTCATAGGTCATGGGCGCCGTTTCTGCGGCTGGGGCAACTTCCGCTGCTGGCGCTGGCGCAGCGGCGCTTTCAGCAGGCGCGGGCTTCGCAGTCTTTTTGACAGCACTCGGCTTTGCCCCGCCGGTCAGAATGTCGGTGACGCGCAGCACCGTCAGATGCTGGCGATGGCCCTTTTTGCGGCGATAATTTTGACGACGGCGTTTCTTGAAAACGATGATCTTTTTCGCGCGGCCCTGCTCGAGGATTTCGGCGGCCACACTGGCACCATCAACGAGCGGCGCGCCGACGGTCACATCGCCGCCATTCGCAACCATGAGCACCTCATCGAGCACAACGGTTTCCCCGTCGTCCCCGGCCAGCTTTTCAACTTTGATGATATCGTCTTTGGCGACGCGATATTGCTTGCCGCCCGTCTTTACGACTGCATACATGGGATCGACCTTTCATTGGCGGCACCATGTTGTGTACCGCGCTGTCCTTTTTTGCCCCGGTTTCTACCGCCCGGTTTTTCTGAGAGGAGGGGAGGTACCCTCTCCGGAACGCCGCGTCAAGCGCCGCGATAGCCCACCCAGTAGTCGAGCTGGGCCCTCTTTTTTTGCGCGCAATTGCGCCCCGAATTTGGCGATATTCGTGGTTAACCGGCTCTTAAACCAAGGTGTGGAATAGCTGTTCCGTACCCAGAAAAGGGCAAGAGCAATGAAGTTGTCACGAACAAATCTCCTGAATTCAATGCGTCCCGTTCGGGCCTGTCGTTCTATCGCGCCGACGGCGATCGCCGCTGCCGCGATGGGAACACTCGTACCAGCCGCCGCACTCCCCACCATCCAGACCAACGCCCCTATTCAAACCGATGCAGTCCCGGCCATTGCCCGTGATATTATAGATGCAGCCGCCCGTAACGGCGATGCCGATGACGTCGTCGCCGTGATCAGCGCCGCCCGCGATGTCCTGCCCAGTTTTGCCGCCGCCATTGATACCTATGGCAACGCGGTTCTCGCAGACCTTAACAACCCGAGCAATCAAGATGGTGTCGTAGCAGCAGCCGCAGCATCGCCGGAAAAAACGGACGCCGACGAAGCAAAGGTCAGCTCACAGAGTGAAAGTGACGAGGCCAATGACGCTGCTGATGAGGACGCTGATAAAGACGAGGTGCAAAAGTCCTATGGGTTATTTGCCCTGGCACCGTGGGAGGGTTCGGTTAACCTCGCAGCGGTAACGGCTTCAGGGAATGCCGATAATGCAGCGGTTGGTTTTGCCCTTAACGCCAGCCGGATCACCGGCAAATTCACGCACAATGTGGCGGCCTATATCGATATTGGTGAGGCCAATTCAGTGCTTAGCCAAAAGCGATGGGGCGCGAGCTACAAACTCGATTATGCCATTGCAGAGCGTTGGTACGCATTCGGACGCATTGCCTATGATGAAGATGAGTTTTCGGGGTTTGATTACCGGGTCGCCGCCAATAGCGGGGTCGGCTATTTTATCGCCAAGTCCGATCCGTTTACCTGGAAAGTTGAGGCGGGGCCCGGCTATCGAATATCCCTGATCGACGCCGACGATACACGCCAGAACCAGTTTGCGTTCTATGCCGCAAGCGACCTCGACTGGGCCATCCGCGAGGGGCTGACCCTGACCTCCGACATTGCCGCCACCTATACCAACGCGACCACAACGTTGGAGGCGACACACGGATTAAACGCAACCCTGTGGGGCAGTTTTACCGCCGGTCTGTCGCATTACTATCGGTTTGAAACCGATCCGCCTGCGGACCGTGTGAATTCAGATAATGTGATCCGCGCGACTTTGGGCTACAAATTTTGAGCGCCAACAAACGCTCACCAGATAAACCGCATGACCGCTTTGTTTAACGCGCTGTGTCAGCGGGGCGTTGCCACGGCACATTGGCAGGAATGTTATGCACCGCATGGGCCCGCAGGGCGCGGGTAAGACTCTCCGGATCACCTGACAGGTCCGTATGCGCAATAGGCTTGTCAAAAGTCAGGGTAAAGCGCTTGCGTTTTTTATTCAGGAGCTCGTTAAAGAGCGTAATGTCACGCAATTCTGGGCCCAGATTTCGAAACCAGTAATAGAGCCATGAATTGCGGGCAGCCATGTGAACCGGCACCACGTCACATTCATATTTGCGCGCAAGACTGACCACCGAGGTCATCCAGTCCTGTTCGGTGAGCACTTTGTCTTCATTCATATAGGCAAGACGGCCCGAAGGAAAAATCACTAGACAGCGGCCTTCGTCAAAGGCGGCACGCGTGGCAGCGAGCGTCTCGCGCGAGCGCTGGCGGGTGCGTTTTTCCTGTAGCCATTCCACCGGAATGATCATATCGCGGAATTGCGGGGCGGCGCGGATGGCATCGCGATTGGCGTAAAACGCCATGTCGGGTCGCACCGTTTTCAACGCATCAAACATGGCAATGCCGTCGGCGATGCCCGTGGGGTGGGTGCTGGCAATGATCAGGCGGCCCGTGCGCGGCACGGTCTCGAGCCCGTGGGTTATGAGCGACAGGGAAAGAATATCGCTGAGATGGGTAAAGGCCTCGCAGGCGGTGAGCGGATGGATAGCATCAGCCATCTTCACCGCCTCCCCATGACGCAAGAGAGGATAAAGCACGGCCTTATAGAGCGGCCATAAAAAATCTTTCTGCATCGACTGGCAGCGTTCTTCGAGCAGGATGTCGATGATATGACGCGGATCGTCCACGTCTTCGGGCAGCCGCGCGGGCACATCGGCCGGCAATGTCCGCGCCATAGCGTTCTGGAGGCCATCCGCCCGGTCGGAGCGTGCCCTAGACTGTGCCAAACGGGGGCTGTGCGTAATCGTCGAAATAATGCACGTCCTATCCCTGTCGGGTCCGGGCTCTATCAAGTGAAGCGATTATAAAGCGGTTTCGCGGCCCGGTGCAGTGAAATCGCCGTGCGAGAGATGTGCCATATTGCGGGTGCCGGGTGAAGGTCGAAAGTGAAGCGGGCACACCCCAAGCCTATCAAGCGGGAGGATCAAGCCCGCCTTGCACAAAAAAACGGGGCCCCAGAAGCGCCCCGTCTTTTCTTTTTTCACGCCCGAATGATGCCGCGGTGCGCCCTATTGGGCTGGGGCGGGGGCGGGGGCGCGGGCGCCGCCACCGGTATTGGTGTCGGCGGCCGGTTCCAGCACCTTGGCAACCGCGTCACGCAAGGCGTCAAGGCGGTTTTCATAGCGGGTATCGCCCGGCACGCAGTGGTCAGCCTCCAGCCCCGCAAGGATTGATTTCACGGACTCGGTCATACCGGTGAGATAGACCCGCTTGCCCGCTTCGCGCGCGTCACAGGCAATGGTCTCCACCGCCCGCGCCGCGGACAAATCGATATCCGGTGATTTGGAAAAATCGAGGATCAGCGACTGGACCTTTTCTCTCGTATGCTCACGCACATGGTGACCGAGTTCTGCCGCCGCACCAAAGCTCAACGGTGCCCCAAAGTCGAAAAGGGTCACTTTACCGCCAGCCTCTGCAAGGAGGGCACGCTCTTCGTCAGAATGGGACGCGTCACCGGAACTCACTTTGACAAGTTGGATATCGGCAATCTTTTTCACATAGGCGAGGGCAGCCAGAACAACCCCGGCACCAACCGCCGTGATC
Organism: Pseudomonadota bacterium; assembly: GCA_039819545.1. GTDB lineage: Bacteria > Pseudomonadota > Alphaproteobacteria > Caulobacterales > Parvularculaceae > CALLPQ01. Next base: position 66,103 of record JBCBRS010000003.1, read on the forward strand.
AGATCTACAAAGACCGTCAGACCCAGAACCAAAAGCATAAGGGCCAAATCCCAACGCGGGCCCTTGTGGGCGCGGCGCAGGTATGACCAGTCGATGATATCGTAGCCAACCTTGAACAGAATACCGGCCAGAACCGCTTGGGGGATTTGCTCGGCCAACGGTGCTGCCACCAACACAATGGTGAGCAGCAAGAGCGAATGGATCATTCCCGACAGACGGGTCACACCGCCGGCCCGAATGTTCACCACGGTCCGCATGGTTGCCCCAGCACCGGGGATCGACCCGAAAAGACCGGCAACGGCATTGCCAATGCCTTGACCAATCAATTCCCGGTTCGACTGGTGCTTGGTGCGGGTCATATTATCCGCCACCAAGGAGGTCAGGAGGCTGTCAATGCTGCCCAAAAGCGCCAGCGTGATGGCGGCCTTCACGATGATACTCAGCTCCGGCATGGAAAGTTGCGGTATGACCAGATCGGGAAAGCCCACAGGGATATTGCCAAGCAAGGGTGCCCCTTTGACAAAAACGCTCAGAACCGTTGCGATGATCAATGCCGCCAAAGCGCCAGGCATCCATTTGGCGATTTTGGCGGGCCACAAAAAGATGATCGCGAGGGCTAATCCACCCACAAGTAGAGCGACGGGATTGGCGCTGGCGATGGCCGCTGGCATGGACATCAACGCGCCCACTGGGCCCGGTTCATCTGGGGTCAGCCCAAAAAAGCGCGGCAATTGCAACGAGATGATGATCACGCCGATCCCTGACATGAAGCCCGACACCACCGGATACGGCACAAGGTTGATGTATTGACCAACCCGCAAGACCCCGAGCGCAATCTGGATCAGACCGGCGAGAACAACCGCCGCAAAAATAAGCGGCAAACTATCGGTGCCGATGCTGGCCACCACGCCGGCAAAAACAACGATCATCGGGCCGGTAGGGCCAGAAACCTGCGTGTTGGTACCGCCAAAAAGCGCCGCAAAAAAGCCAACGAGGATCGCGCCCCACAACCCGTAGATCGCACCGTCCGGTAGGCCCGACTGCACCCCGAAGGCAAGAGCCAACGGCAGGGCCACGATACCGGCGGTAATACCGCCAAAGATATCACCGCGCAGGTGCGAGGTGTCGAAGTATTTTGCCATGAAAGATCTCCTGATCGGTGTGGTTACGCCGCCTCCAGTCGTGCAGAGGCGTGTCTAACGGGTGCTTACGGGTTTTGGAGTGAACGGTTCGGCTGGATAAAGGCGGTGCGCTATAGTTTTGCCCGCAACGCGCAAAGGTGCGGCCATACCCCACTGTTACATGTTGATTTTGTTACGGTTTGGCGGGCTTGTTGGGTTCATGCAGATCACTGTTTTTCACTTTGAGGGACCCGTTTGGGTGTTCGGTAAAGCTGGGTCCGCGACCCCCGATTCGGGGGCAGCGGTAGGGCTATCGGTCGTAAGGGTTTCGCTCACCCACAGTTTTCTAACCTCATCAACGGTCTGCGGCTTAATCTGGTCGGCGGCGGCCCGGGCCTCCACAAATTGCAACCCATCAACAATCCAGTGGGCAAGGTCGGGCTGTGCCAGGGAATAATAAACATGGCGGCCATCGCGCCGCTCCTCCACGAGCCGGTGGGCGCGCATGAGAGACAAATGTTGCGATATACGCGTGGCGGGTAGGTCCAACTCGTCGCTGATTGAATTGACGTCAAATTCGCGGACGCGAAGGATCTCCACAATGCGGATGCGGTCCCGGTGGGCCAGCACCTTAAAGACTTCGGCCAGTTCTTTTGCCACCACCAAGCGACTGGGCATGCGGGCTCTCCGTTCACCGACAAAGGATGAGGCATCAGGGCGGGCATTGGTCATCCTATAAGGCGAAACCCAACCCTCAGTTGCTGCAGATATATGCAGCCTTCTTCAGATTTGCAATTGCATTTGTCAGGAAACAACTGAGCTTTTTCAGCCGTTTGCCCGCGCTCACGCCCCCTTCACGGGGGTCTCACAACACGGTGCCTCACCGGCCTGTGTAACGCACGTGATCGGTCACTGAATTATGCAGAGCCATCAATATTTAGCTGAGGACCCTTCGCCATGTCATTTTCAAGAAATCTACGCGGTGCCGTGATGGCCGCTTTGTCCCTCTCCCTTGTCGCAGCCCCCAATGCGCGCGCTGGCGTATTTGATACTGATCCCACAAAGGGCGGCTTTTACATCTCCGGTTTTGGCGGCATCAATTTTGGCCAGGACGCCGAATTTGAAGGCATTCAGGACCCTGCCGCCGGCGTGCCCGGTGTTACCGGTGGCCCGGCGCTGGTCGACGTGGATTTTGGGAGCGACCGCACCTTTGGCGGCGCGGTGGGCGCACAATTACCCTTCAAGGTTTTCGGGGTCTTCCATCCCCGGATTGAGATCGAGGGCTCATCCTTGCGCCAGACGGTGGAGAGGGGTGCGTTTAACAGCGGCACGCAAAGCTTTAGCGGTCAGCTGTCGGGCACCGCGCTTTATCTAAACAATTATTCCGATATCAAATTTTCCGAAAACCAGGTGCTCGTGCCGTATATCGGCGGCGGCATTGGCGCGGTCTTTCTGGACAGCGATATCCAATATTTTCCCGCCGCGCTTTCGGCCCCCAATTTTGCCGTTCAGGGAGAAGACACCGCCCTTGGCACCCACATGGCGGGGGGCATCAGCTTCCGGTTTAACGATGCCTTCGATCTTTATTCAGAGGCCCGTTACACCCGTATTTACAATGCCGATTTCGACCGCCGGTTCCTCGCCAATGACGGTTTCAGCGCCACCGTCGAAGACACCATCAGCACGGTCTCAGTTGTTGGTGGCCTAAGATTTCGGTTCTAAAACGAGCACTACGGCAAATAGCGTTTGAGGCGGTCTGCCGAAGACGCTAGCCCGCGCCCAACTGGTGGTCCGTGAGGGTTGCGCAGCCCTGTTTGGCAAGGCTAAGGAGCGCCAGAAATTGCTCCTCAGAAAACGGATCGCCCTCGGCTGTGCCCTGAATTTCCACCAGCCCGCCCGTGCCGGTAATCACAAAGTTCGCATCGGCCTGCGCTGTTGAATCCTCGGCATAATCCAGGTCCATCACTGGTGCGCCCTGGGTCAACCCGCAGGAGATGGCAGCGACACTGTCTACAATCGGACTTTTCGTGATGATGCCTTGGGTCACCGCCCAATCGCACGCCTGTTTCAGCGCGACCCAAGCCCCAGTGACCGAGGCGCAGCGTGTTCCGCCGTCGGCCTGCAGCACATCGCAATCGATCAGGATCTGCCGCTCGCCCAGGGCCTTCATATCCACGACAGCGCGCAAGGATCGCCCGATTAGCCGCTGGATTTCCTGCGTGCGGCCCGATTGACCTTTTTTGGCCTCCCGGCGCATACGCTCGCCGGTGGAGCGGGGCAGCATTCCATATTCCGCCGTAACCCAGCCTGTGCCGCCACCACGCAGCCATGGCGGCGTTGTCTCATCCCAGCTTGCTGTGCACAGAACATGGGTGTCCCCACATTTGATCAGGCACGAGCCCTCCGCATGTTTCGTCGCCCCGACCTCCAAGGTGACGGGTCGCAATTCGTTAAACGCTCTGCCGGACGGGCGCATGAAAATCTCCATTGTTGAATGACGCCTACCTAGACGGGCGTCACCGATCCTGTCGAGATCGAACGCCCTTGAAGTTGTGGTCATTTTCGCCAATCTGCCTTCCATGAGCGATCTATCGGATATTGATGCGCGCGCGCGGGCCGTTTTTCAGCGGTTGGTGGAAACCTATATCGCCACCGGGGAGCCGGTGGGGTCACGCACGCTCAGCCAGGATACCCAGATTGATGCCTCAGCCGCGACCGTCCGCAATGTGATGGCCGATCTAACCGATCTCGGGCTTTTACATGCACCGCACATTTCTGCCGGTCGTCTGCCCACGGAGCTTGGGTTACGTCTGTTCGTCGACAGCCTTTTACAAGTTGGCGATCTGTCTGATCAGGACCGCGCGCGCATTGACGGCCACTTGCAGGGTGGGCATGACCCCACCGCCCTTGCCTCCTCCGTTTTGGAAAACGTTGCTGCCAAACTTTCCGGGCTGACCCAGACCGCAAGCCTTGTGCTGACTGAAAAGGTTGAGGCGCCGCTCCGACATATCGAATTTGTGAGCACTGGGCCCGGCAAAGCACTCGCTGTCCTCGTCTTTGAAGATGGTGATGTGGAAAACCGGGTGATCGATATTCCTGCCGGGATGCCGCCTGCCTCACTGATCACGGCGGGCAATTATCTGAATGCTCGGTTGCGCGGCCAGACCCTGGGCGAGGCACGGGCGCATATTCTCAAAGCGCTCGAGACCGACCAGGCTGCACTTGACACCCTCACCGCCCAACTGGTCCGTGATGGCGTCGCCACCGTGACCGGTACCGGCGAGATGGATGCAAAGTCCGCGAGCCTGATTGTGCGCGGGCGCGGGCGGCTGATCGATGAGCATGCCGCAGATAATCTCGAACGGGTGCGCATGCTGTTCGATGATCTCGAACGCAAGCAGGAGATGATCGATCTGTTGAGTGCCGCGCGGGAAGGGGATGGTGTGCGCATATTTATCGGTTCGGAAAATCGACTGTTTTCTCTTTCTGGCTCCTCCGTTGTGGTGGCCCCTTATCGGGACTCAAAAGACAATATCGTTGGGGTTCTGGGGGTGATTGGCCCCACCCGCCTGAATTATGCGCGCGTCGTTCCCATCGTTGATTATACCGCCGATATGGTTTCACGCTTGTTGAAATGAGCGCCATTGAAATTGGCGTCTGGCGCGCGTACATGCAGGGATCATTTCGATGAGGGTGTGCCGCGCCAGGACCAACGCGCACCCAAAATAGAGGTCGGGCAAGACGCCCAGCAAGACATTGGTTCAAGGACTGAAACACATGGCAGGCACGGGCGACAGCAACTATCCCCCCAATGACGGGCAAAACCATACCGACGATGATCTGACAACGGATGAAGCCCTGTTTGATAAGGCGGCGGCAGATGAAACGGGCGAGGACGGTGACGACATGTTTGGCATAGGCGACGATCGCGACAGCGCAAAAGCCGATAGCGAGCTTATTGCGTTGATCGACGAAAAAGATGCCCAGATTGCGGAGCTGAATGACCGGTTCTTACGACTGGCCGCCGAATTGGAAAACGCCCGGCGCCGGGCTGAGAAAGAAAAGTCAGACGCCGGCAAATATGCGATTGCCGAGCTGGCGCGTGATCTCGTGGCGGTGGCGGATAATTTCGACCGCGCCTTGCGGTTTTTGCCCGATGATGTAGCCGACATTAAACCGGATGCGATACCCGGCCTCGTTACTGGCCTGCGCATGACAGAAAAAGAGCTCCTGACGGTTCTGGAGCGCTACCGCATTATTCGCGTCTTTCCGGAAGGCGAGCGATTTGACCCCAACCTGCACCAGGCGGTGGCGCAGGTGCCGGGCAAGGGCATCCCGCAGGGGTTCGTTGTTGATGTGGCACAACCGGGCTTTACAATTGGCGATCGTGTCCTGCGCGCGGCCATGGTTACCGTTTCGCTTGGCGGCGGCGCTGAGGAAAAACCTGCGGCAACGCAGTCCGCTGACCATGACGCGGCTCCGTCGCCTGCAGATGATCCCGCCACTGACGGTATCGACCAGGAGAGCGATGCCGGTCAGATTTTCGACACCAAAGCCTGATCTGCACCGGTGCTTGATCGCCTTTTCCTGAGCGTTGGGGCCATGAAGGCCGGCACAACCTGGCTTCACCAAAACCTCGCCGGCCACCCCGCGATCTATTTTTCACCCGAAAAAGAAATCCATTATTTCGCTGATCCGGCGGCGCAGAGCTATATGTCTCTCAGCCACCGCACCGACCGGTACCAGCGCGTTGTGCGCAACCTGAAGCCAGAGCGCCTCAACGCCCATGTGCAACGCAATCTTGCCTGGTACGCCAGTCATTATCTGGCACCCACCGTAGATGATAAATGGTATACGGATTTGTTCGCTGCGCGCAGCACGATAAAGCCATCGGCCCGCTATGTGGCCGATTTCAGCAATCTTTATATGACCCTTGATGGAGCCGGGTGGAGCCATGTGCGCAGCCTCGCGAAAACCGTGCGTGCAATCTACACCATGCGGCACCCGGCCAAACGGTTATGGAGCCAGCTCAAATTCTCCTACGAATTTGCAGGCCGCGGCGATGAGCTTCACACGATTGACGAAGACGCCCTCACCAGCTTTTTGAAAGATGAGGGTAATCGCCAGCATGCCGATTATGCAGGCGCTATCACACGGCTACGCACCCACCTGGCGCCGGAGGAAATTGGCTTTTTCTTTTTTGAGGATGTGCGAGAAAAACCACTCGACACCTTGCGCGCCATTGAGACCTTCCTGGATATTAAAGCCCATGCCTACCGGGAAGATCGGTTTGGCAAAACGGTCAACCCGTCGACCAGCATGGCGGTCCCGCCCGCCTTTGCCGAAGGCGCAGAAACCATCAGAGCCGACCAGGTCACAAAACTCACCAAACTCGGCTTTACGGTACCGGATAGTTGGCACACGCCGTTTCTGAAATAAGCTCCAGCTACTGGCGCACAAATTCCGCCTCAATCTCTATCGCCACATCGTCGGTAATCAGACCGCTGAACTTCGAGATACCGAAGTCTGTACGGTCAAAGGTACCGGTGGCCGAAAACCCGACCACGTAAGCCCCGCGCAAGAGGTCACGGGCGCCGCCATTGAAGGTGACGGCAAGACGGATGGGGCGGGTCTCGCCTTTCAAGGTCAGGTCGCCGGTCATCACGCCTGTGGTGTCACCGGTCACGGCAATCTCCCGGGAGACAAAACGCGCTTGCGGGAACTGCCCAGCATCGAACCAGTCGGGACCCATCAGCGTGTCAGCAAAATCATCATTGGCGATATCAAGGCTGGTCATATCGATGATCGCCTCGACGTCAGCGCGTTCCGGGTTTTTGCTGTCAAAATCGAGTGTGGCGTCAATCCGCTCGAACCGGCCCACATAGGTGGAGAAGCCCAAATGATCGATTTTGAACAGGACCGATGCGTGGGCGGGATCGAGCGCATAGGTGCCCTTGCGCAAGGCGCTTGCGTCCTCGCTTACCCGCGGGGCGGCGACGGATGCACAACCAGCCAGCAGGACGATAAAAAGCGAAACGATCAGGGAAGAAAAAAGAGGTCGTGTAAGCACGATCAAACTCCTCGCAATGCAAATAGGCGCTTTCAATTTCACCGTAACGGTAGAAGTGGCAAAACAGCCAGCCTCTTTTTCTTCTCGCGTCGCCAAAAATGCCCCAATACCGGCAAAATCGTATTGACAATCATTCTCAATTTGCCATATTGCGATTTATTCTCAGTAGCGCTTTGATGCGCGCCCTTTGCGAAAGTCGTCGCCAATGTATGTGTGTCTGTGCAACGCGATTAACGACAAAACCATGACTGCGGCCATCTCCGAGGAGACGCGTCATGTGAAGGATGTCTTTCGTGCCTGTGGCCACAAGCCGCAATGCGGGAAATGCCTCTCAGCAGTTGCCACTATGATCGCGGAAACCAAGACTGACGCGGGCGCCATGAAACTTGCCGCCGAATAAAACGCCCAGTTGCGAGCGAGAGTGCAAAGCGCTCGCAAAGATAGTTCTTGTACAAATCGTTTGAATACGCGATAGCGCATTATCGGGGCGAGCAGCATGTCCGCTCCGATGGTTATTCGTGTATGAGGAGCGGTCCATGAAGGGCGATAAGGACGTAATCGATTATTTGAACAAGGCGTTGAAGCTGGAGTTGACCACGGTCAACCAGTACTTTTTGCACGCTCGGATTTACAAAGATTGGGGCCTGAAGCGGCTGGCCAAAATCGAATATGATGAATCCATTGATGAAATGAAGCATGCGGATCAATTGATTGAACGGATTCTGTTTCTTGATGGGCTGCCCAATGTTCAGGATCTCGACAAGGTGATGATCGGCGAGACCGTCAAAGAGATTTTAGAATGCGACCTGAAGGCAGAGCACCGCGCCCACCCGCTGTATAAAGAGGCCGTTGCTTATTGCGAAAAGGTCAATGACTTTGTGAGCCGGGAAATCTTTGTGCGCATCCTCGAGTCCGAAGAAGAGCATATCGATTTTCTGGAGACGGAGCTTTCGCTGCTCGAAAAAGTTGGTGAGCAGAACTATATCCAAACCCAGATCAAGGAAGACGAGGGTTAAAAAACGGTGCGGTCGGCGACACCTTTGCGCTTGTTGACGGCCTATCCGGTGCCCATGGGCATTGTTGTCGCCGCACTCTTGTTGCCGGCGCATTTTATCTTGCCGCGCCCATACTCGGTTTTGTTCGCGGCAGTGACCCTTGTGGTGATTGCCGCGATTTACCTGGCCTTTGCCTTGCGTGATGGTCGCAGACAAGCATGGGCGGCGGAATGCAGCGGCTTCGCACTTTATGCCCTGGCGGCTCTTGTGGGCATTAGTGGCTTTCCTTTCGTAATCCCGCTTGCCATCATGGCCCATGCGGGATGGGATCTTCTTCACCACAATGGACGGTTTGGCGCTACGATACCGTCCTGGTACGCCCCATTCTGCGCAACGGTCGATATACTTGCCGGCGGCGCGTTATTATTTTTGTTCGTTACCTGACTGCCATGGCGATGATTTGTGATGACGTTACTAATATCAGAGGCGTTGGATTGATGGATCAAGGACACCGCCAGCCACGGTAAACCGCCGAAGCGCTTCCACAAGCACCCCCCAGGCACCCAACAGGCACCCAAGCGCCTTTTCCAATCCAACACCGGAAAATCACCCTTGAAGTGACTGAATGCCCTGACTTGCGTCATCACTGGCGCCGCACACGGGTTTGGCTATGCCATTGCCAAACGCTTTGGCGCCGCCGGCGCCCATATGACCGGCGCGGAAATTACCATTGATGGCGGCCTTCTCGCCGGCTCCGCTGCCAGCCCGGGGACTTGATCCGCGTCCTTCTGCCTTGCCGCTGCGTTGCCATGCCCCCGGGAACCGCCTAAACGAGGGGTTTTGGTGACCACGGGCAAAGGACGCAAACCCCATGAAGACTGATCAGGCCGAAGCGGTACTTTCAACCGTGCTTGACTATGCCAAGGCCGCCGGGGCCGAGGGCGCCGATGCGATGGTTTATTCTTCGGTATCGAGCGGGGTCACCTGGCGTCTTGGCAAGCTGGAGGAAATTGACCGGTCGGAAGGGCGCGACCTTGGACTGCGGGTGCTTATGGGCAATCGTCAGGCGTGCGTCTCCACCAATGATTTTTCCTCAGCAATGCTAAAAGACCTGGCCGAACGCTGTGTGGATATGGCGCGGACCGCGCCCCCGGACCCGTGGTGCGGCCTTGCCCCGGCCGACCGGCTTGCCACCGCACCGTTCGAAGACATTGATATGGGTGATTTCGCTGAACCCGATACGCAGCAACTGAAGGAGCTCGCCGCGACCTGCGAAGCCAGCGCCCTCAATGTCGAGGGCGTCAGTAATTCCAGCGGGGCGAGTGCGAGCTACGGCGAGGGGCAATCCTGGTTCGCAACGACATCCGGTTTTTTGGGCAGCAGCGCCGGGTCTTACCATTCCCTATCCGTAAGTGTTCTTGCCCAGGACGATAGCGGTATGGAAACCGACTATGACTATGACAGCCGTACCCACAGCACGGATATGCGCAGCGCCGACGCCATAGGCGCGCGAGCCGGTGCACGCACCGTGGCCCGGCTTTCCCCGCGCAAAATCAAAAGCCAGACGGCCCCGGTACTCTTTGACAAGAGGCTTTCAGCCTCGCTGCTTGGTCATCTTGCCGGCGCCATTAACGGATCGGCCATTGCCCGGGGCGTGAGCTTTCTAAAGGATAAACTTGGTACACAAATTTTTCCAAAAAACGTGATGGTTACCGATGACCCGCACCTGCCCCGGCGCATGGGCTCACGCGCTTTTGACGGCGAAGGCGTGGCGAACGGACCGCTGGACATTATCGACAAGGGCATCTTGACAACATGGCTCTTGAATGCAGCTCATGCGCGCCAACTTGATTTGGTCCCCAATGGCAGGGCAAGCCGCGGCACGGGTGGCCCGCCAGGGGCAAGCACAACAAACCTGACCATGGCACCGGGCACCCACAGCTTTGATGATCTCGTTCGCGAAGCAGGCACCGGTCTTTTGATGACCGACATGTTTGGGCCGCAGGTAAATAGCAACACCGGCGATTACTCCGTAGGCTGTTCAGGCTTTTGGATTGACAAGGGCGAGGTCACCCACCCGGTCAGCGAAATCACCATTGCGGGCAACATTCTGGAGATGTATGCCAGCCTGGTGCCCGCCAATGACCTGGAATTTCGGGGGTCAACGAACGCGCCAAGCCTCTTGATCCCGGCCATGACAATTGCGGGCGATTAGCATTTTTACGTGCCGGAAGGACTGGAAGCATGGATAAGCAACTCCTCCACCTCGTGTTTGGTGGTGAGCTGGACAATCTTGAAGAGGTGCGCTTTCGCGATCTCGACAAACTTGATGTGGTGGGCATCTACCCTAACTATGCCGAGGCAGAAAAAGCCTGGCGGTCAAAAGCGCACTCGACGGTGGATAACGCCCATATGCGCTATTTCATCGTCCACATGCACAAGCTGCTTGATCCCGATGGTGACGGCAAGTTCTAGGCACGCACCGTCATGGGCCGCGCATTCAGTGACTCTGACCTGAACTCGCCAGCGGAACGCCGCGCCGCCTGGCGGGCTCTCATGGTTGGCGACCATGGTGCCTTGCGGCTATTTTATGATAACACCCATACGGTTGATCCCGGCCGGTTATGGCGAACCTATCAACCGTCTCCGGATCATCTGAAGCGCTGGCGTGACCGTCACCAGATCCGTACCGTGATCAATTTGCGCGGGGAAACGCCAGCGGGCCACCATGTGCTGGAGCGCGAAGCCTGCGCCCGCCTCAACCTCACGCTTGTGAACTTCAAGGCCTACTCACGCGAAGCACCAACACCGGCGATTATTCACGGTGCACGCGCACTTTTTTCATCGATCACCTATCCGGCGATCATGCATTGTAAATCCGGCGCCGACCGCGCTGGCATGATGGCGGTTCTTTATTGCTTTTTTGAGATGGGCATGCCGCTGGACAAGGCGATGGATCACCTGTCCTGGCGGTATGGCCACATTCGCCAAGGCAAGACCGGCGTCATTGACCACGCTTTTGACCTTTATCTGCGCCATGCGCGCGAGAAGGGCATTGCGCTTGATGACCACGACGCGTTTTTGCATTGGGTTGATCATGACTATGACCCTGCCGCGATCAAAGCGGCGTTTCTGTCTACCTGGTGGGGCCGGTTTTTGACCGACCGGGTGCTTAACCGCGAATAGGGCTTACCGCTTCAGCGCTTTGCCTCTGGAGAAAGTCTGCATAGGGTCCATTTTGCCCCCTGAGGTCCTGATGGGTACCCTGTTCGACAATGCGCCCACCATCCATGACCAGGATCAGATCGGCATCCTGAATGGTGCTGAGCCGGTGGGCTACGATTACCGTTGTGCGTCCGTGGGTCAACCGGGTGAGCGCGTCTTTCACCGCATCCTCTGAGGCAGCATCAAGGGCAGCCGTGGGTTCATCGAGCAGCAAGATCGGCGCGTCCTTCAAAAACGCACGGGCCAGCGCAAGGCGCTGACGCTGCCCGCCCGAAAGGCTCGTCCCCGCCTCGGCAAGGCTGGTATCGTACCCTTTGCTCAGAACACGAATAAACTGGTCCGCATCGGCGTTCTGCGCCGCTTTTTCAATCGCCGAACGCGCCGCGCCTACGCGCCCAAAGCCAATATTTTCCGCAATGGTTGTCTGGAAAAGAACCGGGTCCTGACTGACAAAGGCAATCGCCTGTCGGACGCTGTCTACGGTGCAACCGCCAAGATCCTGCCCGTCGATTTTAATCGTTCCCGCACCCGGATCATAGAGACTCAAGAGCAGGGAAAGCACGGTCGATTTCCCGGCACCCGATGCGCCGACAAGTGCCACGGTCTGTCCAGGCAATACCGAAAAGGACAGATCGGTGAGAACGCTGACGTCAGGATCACTGACGTCAGGACCATTGGCACTGGGATCACTGGCTATAGGCTCATTGGCGTCCCCTTGCCCCTCATAGGCAAACGACACATTCTCAAACTCGATCCGGGCGTCAGTCACGGTCAGGGGTGCGGTGCCGGGCCTTGCCTCGCGACGCGGTTCGCGATCAAGAATGGCGGTCACACGGCCAAAGGCGGCCATCCCCTCCTGCACCACCGCGTAAAGCGTGGAGAGGCCCCGGGCCGGTTGCGATAGCAGGAGCAGCGCAACGATAAAGCCCGCAACACCTGGCGCATCAAGCGCACCACTTTTTATCCGCAAGCCAATGATCATAACAACGGCGCCAATGGCAATCGTGCCAATAAAAAAAATCAGGGGCTCATTCATGGCGCGCAAAAAGCCAGCGCGCTTGAGGGTTGCGGTGCGCTGATCAAACAAACTGCCAAGCCGAGCCCGCTGGTGGTCCTCAAGCTGGTAACTCTTGACCATGGCGGCGCCTGTAACCTGCTGGACCAGTTGCGCGGAAAGATCAGCGGTTGAGGCCTGTGCCCGCGTTGCCGCCTGACGCAGGGATTTGCCAAGCCGCGCCAGGGGCCATGCGGCAAGCGCATAAACCCCCACGATCGCCAGCAACAGATATCCATCGTAAAAGATCATGACACAGATCAATCCTGCGGCCTGCAAGGCATCGCGTGCGCCATTGGTCAAGCGCGTCAGGGTTTCGCGCATAATCTGAATATCGTTCGTGAAACGCGATGCAAGAGCGCCCGAGGCTTCGGCCCGTTGCTGGGACAGATCAAGCGTCAGAAAATGATCAAACAACCGCCCCTGAATATCGCGCAACGTATCATAGGCAGCACCAAGGCTGAGCCGCGATTGGGTATATTGCGCAATCGCATAGACAAGCCCCACCAGCGGCAACACAAAAGGGCCCCACGCAATCAGCGTATCAAGATCAGGCGACAGGAGGGAGGGGCCCGGCATTGATGTGGCCTTCACCGAGGTGTCGCCGGGCGCAAGGAGCGCGCCATTGATCGCCTCAATAATCAGGGGGATCAAACTAACCGTCACGGCAAGGATGATCATGGCCAGAAATGCCAGCGCCAGCCGCCCGGCGTAGCGCGACAGAAACTCCCGCCACAACCGAACCATCAAGGCACGGGTGGAGGGAGAGGCTTTTGAGGAAGGCGACGACATATCCAAGGGTGTTACCCTGTTCTGGTTAACTGGTTCCACCCCTTGCTAACGACCGCGCCGGTTTACGAACCGCGGCCTGCAAGCTGATCGTCATTGCGTCTTGTTTCGCTGGGCGTCTTCGTCTGCTAGGACAAAACCAGGACACTTCACCTGTCCTGCCCGACATTGCATGCTGCAGGGCATTCGCCTGACCGCCAAAAAAGGCACATCGTTTTTTGTGTTCAAATCTCTCGCAAAATCCCGCCTTGGGGGCGTTTTCCTCTCCCGCCTGATTGCAGGCTATGTCTGGCTTGTCCGTCATACGGTGCGCGTATCGATTGTCGGGCGCGAAAATGTGGAAGATGGGCGCGTGCCCGGCCAGCTGATTGCGTTCTGGCATGGGCGATTGGTGACGGCGATGGTTTTTGCCCCGCAATCCCCGGCGCCGTTCCACATGCTGACCTCAACCCACCGCGACGGGGACATCATCATCAGGGGTCTAAATATTCCGAACCTGCATTTTATTCGCGGATCCGCCGCGAATCCGAAAAAACCGTTTAAAGACAAAAGCGGCGTGCCGGCAGCCCTGGAGATGCTGGACCGTCTGGCGGCGGGCGATTTTGTGGGGATTACGCCCGATGGCCCACGCGGGCCAGCCCATAAGGCGCAACCCGGCGTGATCCGGCTCGCCGCCCGAGCTGCAGCCCCGATCGTGCCTATCGGGTTCGCGGTGCGCCCGGCACTACACCTCAAAAGCTGGGACAAAGGGCAGTTGCCCTTGCCCTTTGCCCGCGTGGTTGCGTGGATTGGACCGTCCCTGACCATGGCGGCTGCTGCCGAAACGAATACGCGCGTGGAGGATTGTGCCCGGCTGACGCAAGCCATAAATTCCGCAACGGCACAGGCTGATACCCATCTCAGGGGCATTGGGGGCACCAGCGTGCAGCGCCATACCCCGCCGACCCATACCGATTGAGGCCCATGGACCCGACGCAAACGCCTAACATCATCAATGAGCCCCCGGCGGCACCGGGGCCGAGCGTCCGCGCGCAAATCGCTGCCCATTATGGCCGCCCCAACGGCAAGGCGCCTGGCGCAGCAACGGAAGGCTCGGCCTACGATACGCCCCCCAATGGGGCGAGCGATAGCGACGCCGAGACGCTTGACGCCGCAAAAACCAACAAGCCAGTTGACGCCGCCGCGCCCCACCCACAACCGGGGGACGGCGAACCCTGGACCCTTGGTGCCTACCGGTTTGCCACCCGCTTTGCCGGCAGTTTCGCACGCGCGTCGCTGAACCGACGCCTTGATGCCGGTAAGGAAGACGCCGCGCGCCTGAATGAGCGGCTCGGCGCACCGTGTACGGAACGCCCGCCTGGCAATCTGATCTGGATTCATGGGGCCAGCGTGGGCGAGGCGTTGTCTGTTCTCCCGCTGGTGGCAAGATTGGGACATATACGGCCGGACCTGCATTTTCTCGTGACAACAGGGACAACCACATCAGCCTCGCTGATGGCCGACAGGCTACCCCCGCAGGCGTTTCACCAGTTTATACCCGTGGACTATCCGCCCTTTATCCGTCAGTTTCTGGATCATTGGCGACCAAATGTGGCGCTGTTTGTGGAGTCAGAGTTCTGGCCCAACCTGTTACATGAGGCTCGGGCCCGCATACCCATGATGGCGATTGTTAATGGGCGGGTCTCTCCGACCTCATTCGATCGCTGGCGAAAACGCCCGAGGGCGATTCACCATCTCTTATCCTTCTTTGATCTGATCATCGCACAGGACAGGGACAATGCTGCCCGGTTACGCAAGCTATCGGGTCGCGATGTGATGCTGTTTGGCAACCTCAAGCACGCCGCCGACCCCTTGCCGGGGGACACCGCCGAGGCCGACCGTCTTGCCCGCGAGATCGGTGAGCGACCGGTCTGGCTCGCGGCCAGCACCCACCCCTCCGAAGAGGCCATGATCTTCGATGCCCATAAAATTCTGCAGACCGAGTTTCCGGGTATTCTGACGATGATTGCCCCGCGCCACCCCGAGCGTGGCCCCGATATCGAACAGGATGCAATCACCGAGGGGCTAAGCGTTGTGCGCCGGGCGAACCATGGCGCGATCCGTCCCTCTACGGATGTTTATCTTGCTGATACGTTGGGTGAGCTTGGGATATTCTATCGTCTCAACGATATTACGCTGGTTGGTGGCGGGCTCACCCCCAAGGGCGGGCACAACCCGTTGGAACCGGCCCGGCTTGAGTGCTCAATTCTACATGGGCCCCATATTTTTAACTTCAACGAGACCTATGGCGATATGCGCCGGGCCGGGGCAGCGGCCTTGGTGCGCAATGACCGCGATATTGCAGCGGCAGTGAAACGGCTGATCAGTGATACCAAAACGCGCCAGGCCATGGCGCAACTGGCGCGCGGCACGGCTATCGAGAATGCCGAACGCATCCTGTGCGATATTACAGGCGAGTTGATGGAAGGGATTACGCTCGCCTGCCCCGCCGAACCAAAGCCAACACCGCTTACCGGCGCAACCGGGAGCTAGTCCCGAATATGTGGCGTGATCCCTGGTTCTGGCGCGAAGAGACGCTGGCAGCGCGGCTGGTGACCACAGCCCTCAGCCCATTCGGCACGCTCTATCACGCGATCAGCAAAGCGCGCATGCACCGCATCAAACCGGAACCGCTGGGAACCTGTGCAATCATCTGTATCGGGAATGCCAGTCTGGGCGGTGTGGGTAAGACACCCTTTGCGATTGCGCTATACCGTATGCTGACTGACCGGCTGGGAAACGACGACGCGATAGGGTTTCTAACCCGCGGGTATGGTGGCAGCCTGGCGGGGCCCGTGCGCGTAGACCCGAAAACGCATACGGCCGAGATGGTTGGCGACGAAGCGTTACTGCTTGCGCGCCATGGGCCCGTGTGGCTGGCCCGCGACCGAAAAGCGGGTGCAGACTTTGCCGCCACACACGGTGCTCGCTGCCTTCTGTGTGATGATGGTTATCAAAACCCACAATTGCCGAAAGACCTGTCTATCCTGCTCGTGCCCGTACCAATCCCGGCCCGCGCTCAGATCTTTCCGGCGGGGCCACTACGCGAACCGGTTGCAGACGCCGCCGCCCGGGCGGATGCGGTGGTCTTTGTTACGCAAGACGGGACGGATGAATTTCCTAAGACTGGCACTGAACCTTTGATACGTATCTTGACAGATAGGCGCCTCTCGGGCCGAGCCTGGCTGTCCCCTACCGAGGCGTGGATGGGGGCGGGACAAGACGGCCCGGTTCTTGCCTTTTGCGGTATTGGCAATCCTGACCGGTTTCGCCAGACCCTCCACGCGGCAGGGGCGACGATTGCTGATTTCATCGCCTTTCCTGATCACTATCCGTATAATGATGATGATATCAGAACCTTGCGGCGGGCGGCGAAGCGTCACGGCGCAAGGCTGATCACCACGGAGAAGGACCATGTGCGCCTTCCCAGTGCTGTCGCCGCTGATGTCGACACGCTCCCTGTATCCATGACAATTCTTTGTGACGGCCTGATTGATCGCTGCCTTGCGGTCCTGCCGCAGAACGCCCATAGACCGGTGTCATCATAACCCTTGTAACGGCGCGCCGCACCCCGCACTGACCATGTCATCACCGTCCCCCACACCACCTGCCGCACCACCCCTTTCAATGGCCGCTCGCCCCCCCAGCCTTGTCCACCGCATTGAATATGCCGCGATACGTCTGCTGTTTGCGCTTTTCCGGGTCATGGGGCTATCGGCTTCGTCATGGCTTGCGGGGAAGGGACTGCGGCTGCTGGGTCCGGTATTGCGCGCCATATCCAAACGCGGGGAAGACAATCTGCGGCTGGTCTATCCAAACTGGTCAAGGCGAGAGGTACGCCGGACCATTGCCGATGTGTGGGAAAATCTTGGCCGTACGAGTGCCGAGTTTGTGCATCTTGATCGCTTTGCCCCCAGCTGGGATGTCGCCAACATGGAGGAACGGCTAAGCCGACTTGTTCGCGATGGGCGCGTCACGCCTGAACAGGCAGATACACTGTCGCACTATAAACCGGCGCCCGATGGGCGAATTGAGTTGGCGGTAAGCGATGACTTTTTCGTCCATCTGGCGCGCCGTGAACAGATGATTTTCGTGACCGGCCACTTTGCCAACTGGGAAGTGATGTCGATTGCCTGTGACTATGTGGATATTCCGTGTGCGATAATTTACCGGACAGCCAATAACCCGTTGGTGGACCGTCTGATCGTCGAACAACGCGCCAAAAGCGTGCGCCACCGCCAGGTTCCAAAGGGCCCGGAAGGCGCGCGCGCTTTCATTGATGCGCTGAAAGAGCGTTATTCACTTGCCCTATTGATGGATCAGAAGTTTACGGCCGGTGTTCGCGTCCCCTTCATGGGCTATCGCGCGCCCACGGCCCCGGCGGCGGCACGCATGGCGCTGAATTACGGATTGCCCCTGATCCCTGTGACGGTGGAGCGTCACCCGGGTGTGCGCTTTACCATGCGAGCCCACAGCGCTTTGAAGGTAAGTCCAACCGACTCCATGGCCGACGATGTGCGAGCCGTCACCACACAGATCAACGAGGCGCTGGGGAATGAAATTGCAGCCCGTCCGGGCCAGTGGCTCTGGCTCCATCGGCGTTGGGGCAAAGTGCTGCCAAGCCCGGCGGATAAGGAATAACCAAAACCGGCTTGTTCGCGGCGCCCATCATCGCCGCGAACCCTATTCGGCGGGCATGTCTTCCGGTGTGGTCTTGTCGATAGTCTTGCGCATGATGGGCGGGAGGCGATGGCGGTATTTCAATAATTGCGCATTCATCTGCGGCCATTTGCGCCGCATCCCCCGGATTAAACGCTGCACATACGGCACATAGGGCGCCAGCAGCGCACAACCGAGCGTGATCATAATCAAGCCAAGCGGAATGGGCAGGGGAAGCACCACAAGCCCGATGACAATCAGAAATATTCCGGCAATCTGATGAAATATTGGCAGCATGGCCTCTGGTTTCGCTCTCCGCGCCCACCCTGCGCGCCGTGCAGCGCGCCTTCGGCGAACCACAACCCCGACATCATTAAGATAGGCACACCATAGGCATTGGTAAAGCGCCTGTCGGGATTGTGAGTAAGGTGGCAGCTAACGGCTCCGATTACCGCTAGGAAAATCTCGGTCAGAGCAGACGCGGACACTCGGCACAACACCGATCAACCCAGACACGACGTCAAGTTTCTCTCCCCCGCGTGCGGCTGGGTCGCGTGGATTTTCGGATGGTCTGGGGTAGAAGACGCTGATCCAATCCTCTGAACGGAGCCCTCCGCGCCCATGTCCGCATTCGATGACCCCAAAGCCTCCCCTGCCAACCCAGCCCCCGCTAAGGCGTACAAATCCCTGCGCGAGTTTTTGACCATGCTGGAGACGGCCGGCGAGTTGGT
This sequence comes from Pseudomonadota bacterium, assembly GCA_039819545.1. GTDB lineage: Bacteria > Pseudomonadota > Alphaproteobacteria > Caulobacterales > Parvularculaceae > CALLPQ01. The sequence goes on from JBCBRS010000003.1 coordinate 84,786, forward strand.
GCGGGTATCACACCCGGTATCGACGGTGCTAGAGATGACCGAAATTCAAACACGCCTGCTGGCGGAGGGTGGCCCGGCGGTTATTTTTGAGCAGCCGGTTCGTGAGGATGGTTCCATTTCACCCATTCCCGTACTGATCAATCTGTTCGGGACCGTCCGGCGGGTTGCCATGGGCGTAACCATGGGGGTTGCCGCGCCCAATGCCCAGGCGGGGGCCGCATCGCGGCCAGACGCCGATCAGGACAAGGCAACCTTGCGCCGGGTGGGTGAGACCCTCGCCTTTTTGCGCCAGCCCGAACCACCAGGCGGCCTGAAAGATGCGCTCGGGATGTTGCCGCTGGCCAAGACCGTCCTTGCCATGAAACCGACCAGGCGCAAGACCGCGCCCTGTCAGGCGGTCACGCTGCGCGGCGAAGATGTTGATCTTGACCAGTTGCCGATCCAGACCTGCTGGCCGGGGGAGCCGGCGCCGTTGATGACCTGGCCCTTGATCATCACGCGCGGGCCGTCTGTTGATAAGCAAGATGATTTTAATCTTGGTATCTATCGGATGCAAAAGCTGGGGCGCAACAAGCTGATTATGCGCTGGCTTAAGCATCGCGGCGGTGCCCAGCACCACGCACGCTGGGGAAAAACCAAACGCGAACCCTTACCCGCCGCTGCCGTTATTGGCGCCGATCCCGGCACTATTCTCGCGGCTGTGACGCCTGTGCCCGATACGCTATCAGAATATCAGTTTGCCGGTCTGATGCGCGGCAAGAAAGCGGAGCTCGTTGACTGTATCACCCAGCCGATCAAAGTACCTGCCGAGGCTGAGATCGTCCTTGAGGGGACAGTATCTCTTGATGAGTATGCGGACGAAGGGCCCTATGGCGACCACACGGGCTATTATAACTCGGTCGAACCTTTTCCCGTCTTCACGGTGAGTGCAATCACCATGCGCGAGAAACCACTGTACCTGTCTACCTTTACCGGGCGCCCCCCGGATGAACCCAGCGTGCTTGGGGAAGCGCTCAATGAGGTTTTTATTCCGCTCCTGCAACAACAGTTTCCGGAGATCACTGACTTCTGGCTCCCGCCGGAGGGATGCTCCTATCGTATCGCAGTGGTCAGTATGAAGAAGGCCTACCCCGGTCATGCCAAGCGGGTGATGCTGGGGGCATGGTCCTATCTGCGCCAATTTATGTACACAAAATGGGTCATCGTCGTCGACGATCACATCAACACCCGCGACTGGAAAGAAGTAATGTGGGCCATCAGTACCAAGATGGACCCCGCGCGTGACATCACCGTCTTGGAGGATACGCCAATCGATTACCTCGATTTTGCATCGCCCGTTTCCGGTTTGGGCTCTAAAATTGGTCTTGATGCCACCGACAAGATTGAGCCGGAGACGACCCGCGAATGGGGCGAGGAAATTCGCATGAGCGATGCCGTCATTGAAAAAGTCGACGCTATGTGGGCGGATTTGGGTCTGCCCGGCAGCGGCAAGAAAATCTGGCGGTAGGGTCCTCAAGACGCCTCACCGCCGGGGCGCAAGGTAGCGTCTTGAACGATGGTGATGATAACCGGACGGGGTGCCCGACATCGGCGGGACTACCCGGCGTCCTTATTGAGGGCGTGCCACCGATGGGCCGATATTGCTGACCACCGAGCGGGCGTCATAGGCAGTACCGACACCGGCCGGCTTGGTGCCTTTGAAAGTCTCGATGATCGTCCCGATGGTGTAGGCCTGACGCTCGCGCGTTGTGGTTGCTGTGTTGCCAAACCCGCCGCCGAAACCGCCAAAGCCGCCATAGAAGAAACCGGGTCGGCCAAAGCCCGCGCCGCCAAAGACCGTACCATTGGAACGGAAGCTACGGTCGACATCGGTACTGGCGCCCAACGTGATGAAATAGTCATCGCCCGTGGCGAGCGTAAGCTCCGCCGCGCGCAGGAGCACATAGTTTTCCACCGTCGACAGGTCTGTCAGGGTATTACCGCTAAAAACAATGCGGAATTTATTGCTTTCAATCTGCTGTTCAGAATAGCCATAGCGGCCACCGTCGGCAGCCTGATAGGGCGTGATGGTCGAGCACGCGGCGAGCGCCGTGGCGGCAAAAAGGCTCAAAACGAGCTGGCGCACACGGCGGACTGGCAACGGGAGAGACTGGCGGGGGGTGACGGGCGTTGACATGAGCAAGCTCCTTTTGGCGGTCGCAGTTGGACGTGATCACAAATGTAATCGTCGATATTCTTGTGTCCACTCACATTCGCGCAAGGGGACGTTATGTCGTTACAGTCAGCACCCCAAGAAAAGGGTGAAAGGGCCCCCGGTGGCACGGGCAGTGTCGCCAGCGCGCCCTATATTTAAGCCACGTCGTGCTGGGCTAATCAGAATGACCGGTCGGGCGACACACCCCATATGCATGACATCGAGGATGTAAGGACGGTGATCAGCACCGGTGTCAACACCGCGATACAACCCTGATCTGCGCTGTATGCTGATAACTCACAAACTGCGCGGAAGCGTTAGAGCGACCCCGCGTTGGTGCACTAAGAGTGCGCCAAACCCATCGCCCGTTGCCAAACACGACACGCCATATCGCCATAAAAAATCCCGGGATTGCCTTTAAGCGAACCCGGGATTTTCATGGAAAACTCTGAACTTTAATCGCGGCGATTTCTCTTGCGCCGTTTTTTCCGGCGCTTGCCGTCACCATAATTGTTATCAATGAAGTTGTTGGTGACCTTTGGCTTCAACCCATCACGCACATAAATCGACAGGCCGGTATTCCCGACAATGTCGTTGTCTTCAATGATTGAGTTGGCCCCAAACGGGATCGCAACGCCATCGCCCTCATTCTGGATGATGTCGTTGGCCCGGATCAGGCTTAATTTGGAGTATTTATCCAGAACAACGCCCGCGCCTTTGTTATTGCGGATCTTGTTGCCGATCAGCTTGGCGCCGCCATAGCCAGAAGACTTCACACCGCTATCAAGATTATCAAATATCTCGTTGCCTGCGATAACCACGTCGGAGTAACTGCCCGACGCGATATCAACACCGATTTTATTCCGGTTGATGTGATTATCGATGATAAAGCTTTGCGACAGGCTGTGGCTTTGATCCACGAAAACGCCTTCGGAGCCTGCGGCGATCCGGTTTTTCTCAAGCGTTACAGTGCCGCCGGAAATTTTAATTGCCGGCCGTACACCGCTGCCCAGGACATCACTTTCCTTCAGCGTAAACACCCCACGCCGTACATTCACACAGGCCTCGGCGCCGGAATTGATCTTTGCAGAGAATTTTACATTCGCCACCACCGCATGGGACACCGGGCTTTTTGGCTGAAATGACAGACAGGGCTCGTTCATCGGGGCGTTGATCTGAATGCCGGGGCCCGGTCCGCGATCACCCTGTAGGAAGATCGATTTTTTCAGGGTGATGCTCTCATTATAAACACCGTGCATCACATAGACCACGCCGCCTTCAGCCACGGCATCAATGGCCGCGTTAATGCTTTTGTACGGACCCGGACCATTGGCATCCACAATGATCTGTTGCGGGCCTTTTTTCTCGTCTTTCTTCGTCGCTTTGGCTTTGCCGCCGGACCGCGCCCCAGGCTCACGGATGGGGAACCCACCAAGCGACTGCGCGCAAGCCGCGTCAGCAATCAGCAAAGTGGTCGTGCCAAGGGCAGCGAAGATGGCCTTTTTCAACGTCAATTTTTTCATGGAGGTCATACGCATCACTACTATCCCCTTACTGAATATCGCGCGGCGCTTCAAAGCTCAGCCGCTCAAGGGCCGCGTTGGCCGGTTTATAGCCAAGCGCTGCCGCCTGTGAAAAATGGAAGGCTGAGCGCGCCTGGTCCGGCTTCACCTCGTTCAAGCCAGTGGTACCGTCGCGGAAGATCACGCCGAGAGCATTATGGGCAATGGCAAGATTCTGATCGGCAGCTTTTTCAAGCCACTCAACCGCAATCGTCCCATTTCGATCAACCCCGATGCCCCGCGTATTCATAATGCCATAGACATATTGCGACATCGGATGGCCCTTCTTGGCAGCCTTGGCAAAGATATCGACGGTTTGCAGCGCCGTCAGAGAACCGGTGACGATGGATTGTTTTTCCGCCTCACTAATCTTGGGGTCTTTTGCCACCGTGGAATATTGGTAGCGGCGAATGGCCGACCGGGTGCTTGGCCCCAACTTGTTATCAACCGAACCCGCACGGAAGCCGAGCGCATTCAGCGAGCGTTGGATCAGCTCCACATCGATATCAGCAACCCGCTCCAGCGCTTGGGCGCGCTTAATCTCTTCGAGTTCCTTTCGGGCAATTTCCAGCTCACGCTGTTGTTTGGTCTTGCCGGTAAATTCGATGGGCAAAGGCGGCTGCCAAACCTCAGCAACTTCGAGGGCCACTTTGATTTCTTTGGCGGTCATTAGCCCTTCGAGGAATTCATACGCAGCGCTTGCCTCACCCACGCCGCGTTCCTTGGCCAGTTGGAACATTTGCAGAGCACGCACATTGCTTTTCGCCACCCCGGCGCCGCGTTGATACATCAGGCCGAGATTATAAAGGTCAAAGGCGGTGCCCGATTCAAACTTCTGAGCCACCAGTTTTTCGGCTTTCGCCACATCAATAGAGCTCATCCGGAAACGGATATCCGTCAACCGCTGCTCAGCCACGATTTTGTCATTCACTTCAAGAGAAGAGGGTTGTTGGAAGCTGGAGAAATTGTGATAGGCGGCCAGCGTATACCAGAGAAGGGCCTGGACGTTATTAACCGGGATCTCTTCCAGGGGTGAGGCCGCATTGCTCGTCCCCTCAAGAGCTTTGCCGGAATAAATATCGCCGAGCACTTTTTTGGAGCGGATGTCCCCGGCAAGGGCGTAGCGCGTCCAGGTGTCGATCGATTTTTGATATTGGCCCGCCATATAGGCTTGCAAGCCCTCGCGGTAATCAGCGCGGGCGGGCGTTGCTGCCAGCATGAAACCGGCGCCCAAGGCAATTGCGAGTGTGGCGTGAACAGACAGCTTTTTCTTCATAACCCCTGGTCCCATTGTTCGTCTCCCCAAAAAGCGGCTTTCCCCGAAGCCAACACTGAACTCGTTCCGGCCCTACCGAGCGTTCACGGGCTTTTTGGGCCCTGTGCCCGGTCGGGCGCTGTCGTAGACTGAACCCCGCCAACGGGGAGTGTTCACAATCGATGCTGAGATTGCAAAGACTTTTTCAACCCTAACAAATGGTAAACTAACACAATCAAACAGTCAGCGGGTAGGCTTGGCGCCGGCTCTGGCCAGACTGCCCCCCGGATTAACGGCTTTTCCCGCCAGCTGTGACCCGAAAAACGCAGACCTTCGCCTCCGGCGCGAGAGGCCGGGCGGCGCTTTCGGCTTTCAGGTGCTGTTCTGCGGCCCCGTCGCGGACCGCACGATGACCACCCATCTGGCAAAAATGGGGAATATCAATCACCGCAATGGGATCATCGGTTATGATTTCGACTGCGTCTCCGGGATCGAGTCCCCGCAAGATGGCCTCCATCCGGATAACCGGCTGGGGACAGCGCAGGCCTCTCGCGTCATACCGCTGGACGCGCCTTTTATTCTGGCGAAGCGTCCCCTTAGCCATGGTTCAGCGTCCCGCCAGCCCGCATCAACGCTGCCAGCGGCGCGCACGCGGTGACCAGCTCCTCATAAACGGGCCTTTTGAAGGGCACGATGAGATCGCTTATGGCGTCAAGGTCCGCCCATTGCCACTGGTCAAACTCGGGATGACCATCGGCGGCGAGGTCAAAATCAGCATCGGTGCCGGTAAACCGCATAACGGCCCATTTCTGGCGCTGTCCGCGCCATTTTTTGCGCTTGTAGGCCGGGGGGAAATCATAGCCGAGCCAGCCGGGCGTGATCATCAAGAGGTCTGCCCGGTCGGTACCGGTCTCTTCTTTCAGTTCCCGGAAGGCAGCCTGCGCAACGCTTTCCCCGGCATCAATGCCGCCTTGGGGCATCTGCCAGCGATACCCACCGTGATGCGTTTCAGGATCAAGGGCATCGAACCCGCCAAGCCGACGGCCCAGCCATACCCGGCCATCGGCCCTGAATAGCATGATCCCCACATTCGGGCGGTACTGGGCACAGTGTTCAGGCGACAAAAACATGGGCACGCTCGCAAGGGACCGCGGAAAAATTGATCGCGGAAGGATGAGCCAATAATGACAGAGAGGGATTTGGCCTTAACGGCTTGGTCCATAAACAAGGGCAGAGACAGGGGCAAGCGCGCGGTCAGCCTCGGTCAGACCACCAAGAAACTGGTTAAGGGCAGCGACAGCGTTCGTATTGGCGGGCAGCTTGATGATCACCCGGTCGGACGGTGCGTTTGCACCGGTCAGACTGCCGAGCTTCCGACGCAAGGCCGCTTCGTCTGTACCGGTCAAGCGGATGACGGTTGGCGCTGTTGTGTCGCCTTCGCGGGTCATACCCGTGTCATCCACATAGGCAAGGCCAAGGGCCGTCAGCCTGTTCAAAACCGGGGCCATGGACGCCGGGGTGCCGGTAAATTTTGCGCCCTGATAGTTGGTCAGACCGATATAGCTTTGACCACGCGACAAGATCCAATCGAGGCGTTTTGCATTGTCGCTGGCCGTCCGCGACGTTAGAAGCCCGGCAGGGCCGATAATGCGTTCAGCATCCTGGCCATACCCCTCCAAGGGCAGATCAAGCATAATTTCGTGCCCATGCTGGCGCGCCAGATCCATCATCGCTGCCGCCTCTCGTGCATAAGGCGCGAAAGAGAGCGTCACCGGGCCGGGCAAGCTTTCAATGGCCGCCCGTGTTATCACCGCATCGGAGCCGAGGCCGGTGAGAATGATGGCGAAGGCAGGGCCGTTACCCTCATAGGGCCGGGCATACCATTCGAGCGGCCGGCGGCCATCCGCTGCTATCCGCGGTATGGCCCCGAATTCGGTCTTCTGAAGCAGGGCCGAACTTGCAGTGCGCAAGGGCTCGCGCGCCCAGCGCTGCGGTACCACGCCGTCAGAGGCGGCATCGGCTGGCGCATCAACGTCGCGTCCATCAATGGTGATGAGCAACCTACCGGGCGCGCCACTGCTATCAGCATCTTCGGCGACGGCGATGGTTTTGAAACGATTGCTTACGCCTTGGTCGGCTGGCCCCGGGGCACCGTCCACCACACCGATCGCCGTTTCATCGGTCTCGTCAGCGGCGCCGGTGCTGTCATCGTCTTTGGGGACCGAGATTTGTTTTGGACCGGCGCTGGCAAAGGTGGGCGCCACCGCCGCCGGAGCAAGGCCACGGCTCTGGGCTGCATTATCGCCTGACGTCACGGTTGCGCCCGTCGCAACAGATGCCGCACTCGATGGCGGGGACAGGCGCAGCGGTTCCGGCGGGGCAAGGCGGTTAAGATCGCGATCCATATCAAGAGCAATCTTGCCAACTTCCGTCCGGTCGGACGGGCCCAGGAACAGCCATCCGCCCACGACGACGGACAGGAAGCCGAAACCAAGCCAGCCCCACACCAGCCGCCCTAAAATTGGACGCTTAAACTCCCAGCGACGCATGCCTATTCCCGCCAACAACCTTTTCCCGTCACTTCTAGAACCGGTGTGGTTAACGGAACGGTAACGTCACTGCACCGCGCTGATCACCGCGAGCCCGGCGACGCCGGTGGCGCGCAATCGCGCAGCATTGTCAGCCGTCACCCCGCCCAGGGCAAAAACCGGCAGCGGCGCGCGTGACGCCAAGGCAAGAAAACGCTGGCGCCCCAACGCTGGCGCACCGGGATGGCTTTGGGTCGGAAAAACCGGAGAGAGCAAAGCCGCTTGCGCACCGCCCCGGGCCGCCCGGTTTATATCCGCGAGGCTATGACACGCCGCTGTTACCGTGCGGGCGACCCCGGACCAGCGACCGGGGTGACGCAAAAGCCAGCCCGGCACGTGCAGCCCGTCAGCGCCCAGACGCCGCGCCAAGCCCGGATCACCAGCCACAAGAAAGCCCACCGCATGACGCGCGCACAAGGCCCGTAAGCGTTTTCCCATCATGGTCCTTTCGGAGTCGGAATAGTCACGAAAGATGACGGCACTATCACGGGGAAGCTGCGCAATAAGCTGGCCGAGCCCCGGCAGGCGCTGCGCATCGCTCATCACCAGCAGACGGTAAGGAAAAGCCTGCCCGTAAGCACGCCCGTGAACCAGACCATGGCCCCCGCCCAACTGGCGGGCCCGGCGCATGAGGCGATCAAGGCTGGACGAAAAAGGCGCGCAGGACATTTTGCCCCCCGGTGTCGCTGGATTTTTTGCCATCAGCGTACCATGAGGAGGATCACCGGGCCCGGCAAGAGGCCGCGCGCGCGCAAGGACAGGACCCATGACGCACACGCCGACAGATACCGCTGAGATTGACCCGGCCGAACGGCTTGCCAGCCAACATGCCGCAATCGCGAAGGCAATGGCAGTGGCGGGGCGCGATGCCCAAACCGACCCGGTGACGCTGGTGGCCGTGAGCAAAAAGCACCCGGCGGACCACATTCGCCGGGCGCTAGGCGCCGGGCACCGCGTCTTTGGTGAAAACCGCGTGCAAGAAGCGACCGCCAAATGGCCCCCCCTGCGCGCCGCTTTTCCTGACGTGGTCCTGCATCTTGTGGGGCCCTTACAGTCAAACAAGGCAAAGGAGGCGGTGGCGCTATTTGATGTGATCGAAACCGTGGACCGCCCGAAGATCGCCAAAGCGCTTGCCGAAGAAGGCCAAAAGCAGGGGCGCCGCCCGGCCCTGTTTATTCAGGTGAATACCGGCGAAGAGTCACAAAAGGCTGGCGTCACCCCAGCGAACGCCGCCGCCTTTATCGAGCAGTGTCGCCGCGACTTTGGGCTGACCATTGCGGGGCTTATGTGCATTCCCCCGATTGATGCGGTTCCCGCCCCGCACTTTGCCCTCCTCGCCCGGCTCGCCGAAGAAAACGATGTGCCAAAGTTAAGCATGGGGATGAGCGCGGATTATCTTGATGCGGTCAAACTGGGTGCTACCCATGTAAGGCTCGGAACCGCAGTCTTTGGCCCCCGGCTAGAGAAATAAAAGACGCATACGAATAAAATAAGCACGACAACAGTCCGAACGGCGCAACGCATCCCGCTCGTGACATGGGACGCCATCTTGATGGCCGAATGCGCGCTGTGCACTACGACACAATTCGCATGACGGTATCTCTTGAACAGGCTGCCAGTATCGCCATCATATGGTCAAGCGCGACAGCAACGCACCCCTCCGTAGGCTGATAATGTGCGCGGGCGAGGTGGAAGAAGATTGCGCTGCCTGCGCCCGGCACCGGCGGGTCATCATTGTGCCCAAGGATCACGCAGATGTCGTAGAGATGATCATCGCGAAACAAACGCTCCGCGCTCGCGCCATAGGGCAACGTCACGGGCCGATTATAGTTCGGATCGCCGAGATCATCGCACCAGCCATCGTGCTCGCAAATCGCTTGCGTCGGCAGCGCTGTTGTCGGTTCGGCTAACCGGTCAGCCCGAAACAAAATCTTGCGCAAGGCAAAGGCGCCCGCCGGTGTCGCGCCGTCGCCTTCTGTTTTGTTCAGCGTAATCCCGGCCGGGCCCAGCGCGCAGCGGACCGTACCCACTGGCGGAAAGGTCAGACCCGTTGACGTGATCAGAATTTCTGAACTCATAGTTAATTTTCTAACCTCGAAAGCCCGCCATCACCCTTCCGCACCCCGATCTCTCGTTAAGAGAAATCTTCCAGAACCATACACGCAATGAGGGCCGCATACTCACTTCCTTCTAACCCGAATGTGAAAAGCTGTTTTTTCCGTTTGATCGCGCGGTGAGGTAACGCATCACTCCAATGTAACGCGTTGCAGAAATGTTGATTACCGCACCGACATTTCGCATGGTACCCGTGGATGGCGGGATAAAAAGGATAGTGTCGATGGCCCGAGCCAAACGAATTTTGCTGGTGGATGATGACGAGCTTTTGCGCTCGACCCTGCTGGATCAATTTAACCTGAACGACGAGTTCGACGTAGCCTGCGCGGCCACCGGCCACGAGGCCATCGAAACCGCGAAGGAAGAAGCGCATATCGACCTGATGCTGCTTGATGTGGGTCTGCCCGATATGGATGGGCGTGAGGCGTGTCGCATCATGCGCAAAAATGGGTTCAAATCACCAATCATCATGCTGACCGGTGCCGACAGCGAAGCCGACACTATTCTTGGGCTTGATGCGGGTGCCAATGATTATGTGACCAAGCCGTTCAAATTTGTGGTTCTGCTGGCACGGGTTCGCGCCCATTTGCGCAGCCATGAACAAAGTGAAGATGCTGTCTTCAAAGTGGGCCCCTATGAATTCCGCCCGGCGGTGAAAATGCTGGTTACACAGGAAGACAAGAAAATCCGCCTGACCGAAAAGGAAACGTCAATCCTGAAGTTTCTTTATCGCGCCGGCGGCAAGGCCGTCAGCCGCGATGTGCTGCTGGATGAGGTGTGGGGATATAATTCCGGTGTGACCACCCACACGCTGGAAACGCACGTCTATCGCTTACGCCAGAAAATTGAGCCCGAGCCTTCCAATGCGACGATCCTCGTTACGGAGAGCGGCGGCTATCGATTGGCACTCTAACGCTGCTTAAGTCGGACTCTGAAGCCGTGAGGCGGCATCACCTAATCGGATGACAGGCTTCAGCGGATGAAAAAAGGTGGTCCCGCTGGCGGGATCATCAGCACCCTGATTGTGTGACGTATTCTTTGCCCACCATAAGTCCGCAAATGGTGTTTGCAGATACCGCTATGAGGCGTGCAGCGCATCAATAAAATACCGAGTGGGTTTACGAACAGCCGTCGGTTCTTTCAGCAACGCTTCACCAAGGGTAAATACGGCCTTCTTGGGTTGGTTTGCGGCCGCAAACGCGCCTGCATTTCCCTAGCTTAAAACCGGTCTGTAAGCTGATCAATCGCCAACTTGCGCACCGGATCAACGCCGCGCACGCTGGCTTCGTACACCTGAAAAGCTGCTGCCAGCCCAGTCTGGTCGCCGCTGCGATGGCGGCGGCGATGCCGCGCGCGTCACGGGAATAAGCGCATACCCACGATTGATTGAGCCCCGGAATGGTGACCGCCAGCCCAAACGAAAGCAGACATACGTGTTGCCGTTTCGACGCGCCCGGCGGTGAAAACCTCTTTACGGGCAGAAATACGCCCCGCCACTGCCGGCTATACCGCGCGAAAAGTCTATCAACGCCTGATATTTTTATGATAATGTTTAGCGATGGGCATCGGGCCGCGCGCCGCCAGACGGGCGCCGGACAAGCATTACGATGGGGCAGTTATGGCGCGTAAATTTGGTCGGGCAATCCGCTTTTCTAAGCCGGGCGGTTATGTCTTCAACATGCTGGTGTTCCTGCTCATCATCGGCGCAGTTGTCTATTATCTGTCACCGTTCAGCCCGCAGCCATCGCAATTGCTGGTCGATGCCTTCAATGCCAATATCGCCCTGAACGGCATCATTATTTTTGTGCTGGTTGTGGGGATCATCTTCAATTTACGTCAGCCCATGGTGATCGGCTCTGCGGTCAATTGGGTGGAAAGCTTTCAGGAAGCCGCGGACTCCAGTCGCGCGCGCCTGCCCCGGGAGCCAAGCTTGATCCGCGGGATCGTCAGCCCCCTCATGGACTGGGAAAAACAGGGTGGTCTTTTGAACCCTGCGACCTCCCGCGCCATGCTCGATTCCATCGGGACACGCATGGATGAAGGGCGCGAGATGGGCCGGTATATCTCAAACCTGCTCGTCTTTCTCGGCCTGCTTGGCACGTTTTGGGGCCTTCTCCAGACCGTAAATTCTGTTGCCGATACAATCAGCGGTCTCGCCAATACCGGCGGCGCCGCCGAAGACGCCATCGGCCAGCTGATTGCCAACCTGCGCGAGCCTTTGTCAGGCATGGGGACGGCGTTTTCGTCCTCGCTCTTCGGATTGGGCGGCTCCCTGATCATCGGCTTTCTGGACCTGCAGGCAGGGCAGGCGCAAAATCGTTTCTATTCCGATCTTGAAGACTATTTATCCGGCATTTCGTCGGTTAGCGCTGGCGCGGCAGGCGGCGGGACCAATGCCAATCTGCGCGCCTTGGATAATGGCGAAATGCTTGCTGCCCTGCAAAGCCTGGAGGCGGCGCTGGCCGCCAACACCGAAACCCAGATCAAGGCCCAATCGGGCCAGTCCACTGAAATCAAAGAGGAAATTCGGGCGCTAAACCGTACCCTTGTTCGGCTGAGCAGCGGGGAGTAAAGGGGCATGGCGCGCCGGCGAAACCGCTCGGAGAGCAATATCTGGCCAGGCTTTGTGGACGCATTGTCCACATTGCTGCTGGTGATGATGTTCGTCCTGTCGATCTTTGTGGTGGCCCAGTTTTATCTCGGCGACCGCCTGCAAAGCGTCAAACGCGAGCTTTCAGACAAAGACTCCGAACTTGCCCGGCTGATCGCCCAGATTGATGCCCTTAACGATGAGTTGGGCCTCGCCCGAAAGCGGAACACCGACCTCAACGCCACGATCCTGTCGCTGGAAGATACAATCCGCGCCAAAAACGAGGAATTGGCCGGTCTGACGGCAGCCCTCGCCACCAGCACCGCCGCCGTTGCTGCAAGCGCCGAGGAATTGGAAGCAGAACGCGCGCTCACCGACGATCAGAAAAGCGAAATTGCAACCCTGAACGCCCAACTCGCAGCCTTGCGCCGACAGCTTGCCAGCCTGCAGGAAGCGCTAGACGCCGCAGAGGCAAAGGACCTTGAGCAACAGGCGCAAATCGAGAACCTGTCTTCACGGCTAAACGCGGCGCTTTCTCGAAAAGTTCTTGAGTTGCAGGAAGTGCGCTCGCGGTTTTTCGAGGCGTTACGCGAAGCGCTTGGCGACCGGGCTGACGTCAAGGTGGTTGGTGACCGTTTCGTTTTCGAAAGTGATATTCTGTTCGGTTCCTGCTCTGCCACCATTGGCGAAGGGGGCAAGGGCGAACTCACCAAACTGGCCACGGCGCTAAAAGAGATTCAGGGCGATTTGCCGAGCGACCTAAACTGGGTCCTGCGCGTTGATGGCCATGCCGATGCGACACGGCTCGGCCCGGGCTGCCGCCAGTTCTTTGACTCAAACTTGGAGTTATCGGCGCAGCGCGCGATCTCGGTTGTCAATTATCTGACCCGGTCCGGCGTACCGGCCCGGCGGCTTCTCGCCACGGGCGCCGGGTCGACCTATCCCCTTGTGGGCGGTATCGATTCTGCATCGCTTGCCCAAAACCGGCGGATCGAATTCAAACTGACGGAGCGGTAGGATGATGGGCTTGCCTCTACGCTTTCCTTTCGGCGCAATGGTGTATGGGGTAACCCGCGGCGTCCTCGGCGTGGCCAGCCTCGCGGTTGTCATGGCCGGTGTGTTCTGGATCCCGTTCGGTGCTGTCGTCCTTTTTGTCCTTGCGGGTGCCCATTACGGTTTTCTTGGCGCGCCGGCAAATGGCGATCTGATGCTCGGCTTAATGGCGCTGGGGGGTGCAGGGTCGGCGGCGCTTGTCTTTTTCGCAACACCGCTCAGAGGGATCTATGAGCGGTTTATTGGCCTCAAGCCTATGACCGCCCATCACCAGGGCAGCCCGCCCCACTGGCGGTCGGCCCTGGTGATGGGCGGTCAAGCAGCAATCATTGCCATTGCCGCAAGCGGGCTTTCCAATGCCAGCTTGCCCATGGGTGCGGACTTTCCCGAAACGGCCTTTCTCGACCAATATCTCGGCGTTCTCGAGGGCGTATTTGGCCCGCCGAAAACCGGCTGATCCCGCCCTATCACCTCGCCAGATTGTTAAGAAATTTCCCCTACGCTCTTCTTTTTGAGTAGGGGGTGCGCGCCGATGTTCCGAAACGATTACCTCGCGGCGTTTATCGCTCTCCTGATCGGTGTTGCCGCCTTCAATGCCTGGCAGAGCCGCCCGCAAACCCATACCCGCAATTTTGCGGATGTGTCTGAAGAGGAAAAAGCCAAGGCCAAAACCCAGCGGGAAAAACTAAATCGCTATTACGCCCGCGAAGTGCGAATTGCTGCCGCCGCCAATAATCATTTCTATACCGATGCCCGCGTCAACGGCGCACGGTTGTCTTTTCTCGTTGATACGGGTGCGTCCTTTGTGGCGCTCCGCGAAAGCGATGCACGGCGCGCCGGCGTCTATCTTTCCGGCGGCGATTTTACCGTGCCAATTTCCACCGCCAACGGCAAAGCAAAGGCTGCCCGCATTTCTCTCGACGATGTGGATGTGGACGGCCTGACGTTCACCGATATTGACGCGCTCGTCATGCCCGACGACAAACTCAATGTGAACCTGCTAGGTATGTCTTATTTGTCGAAACTGAGTAGTTTTGGTACGGAGGATAGGGCGCTTGTCCTGAAAGGCTAAAGGCCTTTAGTCAGCCTGCAACAAGGTTGGCAAATCGCCCACATCGGCACCGGCCTGACGCATGAAAAAGGTTCGCAGGGGCGCGGCCGCATTGACAAGACCAAGACCCACGTCGCGGACCATCCGCACTGCGCCATTGTTGGTACCAAAAAGCCGGTTCAAAACATCCGTACCAAGCGCAAGGCTTACCGAATCAAATCGGCGCCAGCGCTGGTAATTCTCCAACACATTAAGCGCCCCGATATCGAGCCCTACGCTGCGCCCTTCGGCAATCACGTCATGTAGGGCGGCGATATCCTTGATCGCGAGATTAAACCCTTGCCCGGCAATCGGATGAATGGCCCGGGCCGCATCCCCAATTAACGCCAGACGCGGCGCCACAAACAGGTGCGATAGCGTGAAAGATAGGGGATAAGACCAACGCGGGCCAGCCAGCGAGACCGCACCAAGATAAGGCCCGAACCGCGTGTGAAGTTCATCCGTAAACGGCGCATCATCAAGCCCCACAAGCGCCTTGGCCACGCGCTTTTTTTCCGTCCAGACGAGCGACGACCGGTGCAGGGTTTTGCGACCCTTTTTAGTGTCGGTCATGGGTAGGATCGCAAAGGGCCCGCTGGGCAGGAAATATTCCTGGGCAAAGCCGTCATGCGGAACCTGGTGGGCAACCGTAGCCACGAGGCCGAGTTGATCATACTGCCAACGATTAACGCGGATGCCCGCCTCCGCCCGCAGGGCCGATTGCTTGCCATCAGCGGCAATGATCAGCGCCGCCGTCAGGGCCCGCCCATCCTCCAGATCAACACGCGCACGGCCAGCGGTCATCGCTGTAGCGGCCCGGCGCGCGGGCGCAACCAGCGTGATGTTGGCATGGGTCTTTATCCGCTCAAAGATGGCGGCGCGCATGGGCGCGTTTTCAACGATCCAGCCAAGCGGTGTCTCTTCATCGCGTGTCTGGTCCCCGGCAAGACCGCGACTGTCAAAATGCATGTGAAAAGACGACAGACCGCCATCGCGAAACCGCGTCTGGCGATCCCCATCCGTCACCAGAATATCGCGGATTGGCTCGGCCACATCCTTGATTGCGGGCCACAGATCAAGCCGTCGAAACAGCCGCATGGAAGCATAAGCAATCGCCGTGGTGCGCCCGTCATAGGCTGTGTCGGTAAGGGCGTCTGGCGGCTGCCCCTCGACAAGCGCCACGGCAAGGTTCTGACGCGCAATCGCAAGCGCCGTTAGCCCACCGGCAAGACCGCCGCCCACAATAATGATGTCAAACTCTGTCTTGGTCATAACCCTTATGTGGGCCATGGCCTTGCGGGCGTAAAGACCTGCTGCCCCGCTGACGGCCCACGGCCAATGCGCCTATCGTCCCAGCGAAGGCCCCCGCGCGCGGCTTTGGTAAGGGCCTCCGCCCGCTTTCGCTTATCACCGGTATGGCGCCCTGGTGTATTCTTGCAATTTAACGGGTCTTCTTTACGCTCACCGGATGGCTGAGATCTTCCATGCTGCGCGACACACCCGTTTGCGCTCCCCTGATACGACGCCGGGGTGCGGGCGACTTATGACCGGCCATCCGGCCGCGTAAGGCGCGCCCAGATGGTCTTTTTTTGCGTCAGTGTTAACTTTTCTGGCCAGATCAAGCGGAAAAGTGGATTTATCTTCTAAAGAAACGCGCTACTTTCCGGCCCAGTTGTCATCATTAACACCGGATCGACAGGCGCCCTTTTCAGCCCGGAACACCACATGTCTTTTTCCTCCCAGCCGCCTGCCGGCAAATATCATCCCATTGCCCCCATCGACTTGCCCGATCGCCGGTGGCCAACCCGGAAGACAACCAAAGCACCAATTTGGTGCAGCGTCGATTTACGCGATGGCAATCAGGCGCTGATCGAGCCCATGGGCCATGACCGCAAGCGCAAAATGTTCGAAGCGCTGGTGACCATGGGTTTTAAGGAAATTGAGGTGGGTTTTCCCGCCGCCTCCCAAACCGATTTTGATTTTGTCCGCTGGCTGATCGATAATCACAAAATTCCCGATGATGTGACGATCCAGGTCTTGGTCCAATGCCGTGAAGACCTGATCGCCCGGACCTTTGACGCCATCAAGGGTGCCCGCGAGGCCATTGTGCATTTTTACAATTCAACTTCGACCCTGCAACGCCGGGTTGTATTTGGTCTTGATACGGATGGGATTATTGAAATTGCAGTGAACGGCGCGCGCTGGTGCCGGGAGGGCGCGGTACGCGTGCCCGAAACGAAGGTGCGGTTTGAATATTCTCCTGAAAGCTTCACTGGCACTGAATTACCCTTTGCCAAGGCAATTTGCGAAGCGGTCATGACCGAACTTGGCTCGACAGCCTCTAATCCGGTGATCCTCAACCTGCCTGCTACCGTGGAGATGGCCTCACCTAATCACTATGCGGATCAGATTGAATGGTTCCATCGCAATGTGGGTCCTCGGGAGGCCTATATCTTATCTCTGCACCCCCATAATGATCGGGGCACGGGCGTTGGTGCGGCCGAACTTGCTTTACTGGCTGGCGCCGACCGGATTGAGGGCACGCTATTTGGTAATGGCGAGCGTTGCGGAAATGTTGATGTGGTCACGCTCGCCCTCAACCTTTTTACCCAAGGGATTGATCCGGCCCTCGATCTTTCCAATATCAACGGCCTTGTTCAGACGGCGGAATATTGCAACCAACTCCCAATTCATCCGCGCCACCCCTATGCGGGAGAGCTTGTTTATACCTCATTTTCAGGCTCCCATCAGGATGCGATCAAAAAAGGGTTTGCGGCCATGGAGACCGCTAATGATCGCAGCTGGGCTGTCCCCTATCTTCCCATCGACCCAAAAGATGTGGGGCGCAGCTATGAGGCGGTGATCCGGGTCAATAGCCAGTCCGGCAAAGGGGGTGTCGCCTTTTTGCTGGAGCGCGATTATGGCGTGAAGCCACCGCGCCGTATGCTGATCGAATTTAGTCGGATGGTTCAGGCCCGCGCCGAGCGCGAAGAAGCCGAGGTTGAAGCGGGTGTTATCTGGAAAGAGTTCAAGACGGCGTATCTCAAGGGTGAAGACCTGGCCCATGTGGGCCTATCCGATTATCAATTGACAAAATCCGGGTCTGACCATGACCGGTTTGAAGTCGATGCCGAGCTTATCGTTAGCGGCAAGCCGGTGAAAGCCAGCGGAACGGGCACCGGCCCTATTGATGCATTTGTCTTTGGGCTTAACGAAGTCCTCGGCCTGTCGCTGGAGGTTTGCGAATATAAAGAGCACGCGTTGCAGGCAGGCGCCGACGCCCGGGCCATGGCCTATGTGGAGTTGAAAAACGAAGATCGCCAAACCTTTGGCGCTGGACGCAGCCGCGATATCATTACCGCCTCACTGGAAGCGGTGGTCAGCGCCGTCAACAGATTATCCGTGGGCACATCAGTCTAAAAAAGGAAACATCATGGGGTTAAATACGCTTCAAGAGCGGATATCAATTGCGCGTGCCAACCGGATTTTTCTAGCGGTACTGATTGTCGTGCTGATGCCCGGAACAGCATTGGCACAAGACGCACCGACAGCCGAGACAGCCGCCATCGATCTCGCGAGCATTTCTGCGCAGACAGCCTTTTTGTTCGACACCCTCCTGTTTCTGGTTGCCGGTATGGTTGTCATGTTCATGGCCGCCGGTTTCTGCATGCTGGAGGTTGGCCTCGTACGGGCCAAAAATGCCGCAACCATCTGTGTCAAGAATATCAGCCTTTATGCGGTTGCCGGTCTCATGGTATGGCTGGTGGGTTATAATCTTATCTATGATATCGAACCCGGTGGCTTCCTGGGCGGGCTAGCAATCTGGGGCGGGGCAAGCGACCTCGATAAGACGGCCCATGCGGCGCACTCGGACTGGTTTTTTCAGATGGTGTTTGTGGCAACGTGCGCGTCGATCGTATCCGGTACGCTTGCCGAGCGCATCCGCCTGTGGCCGTTTATGGTCTTTGTGGCAATCCTCACGGGGCTGATTTATCCGATCCAGGCCTCATGGCAGTGGGGAGAAGGTTGGTTGCTGGAGCGCGGGTTTGTGGATTTTGCAGGCTCAACGCTTGTTCATGCCACTGGGGGCTGGGCTGCCCTCGCGGGGGCACTCATGCTGGGTCCCCGGCGCGGAAAATTTATTGGCCAGCGGACGAACCCCATACCAGGATCTAATCTACCGCTCGCAACGCTGGGCACCTTTATTCTCTGGCTAGGCTGGTTTGGCTTTAATGGCGGCTCACAATTGGCGTTTGGGACCGTCGATGACGCCAAAACCGTGGCACAGATTTTTGTAAACACGAATATGGCCGCTTGCGGGGGTGTGGTTGTTGCACTCATTTTGACCCAGATTCTTTACAAGAAAGTGGATCTGACGATTGTGCTGAATGGCGCCATTGGTGGGCTGGTCTCCGTTACCGCTGATCCCGTTTCACCGGCAATATGGCAGGCAATATTTATTGGCGGTATTGGCGGCGTTATCGTCACGGTCGCCGTTCCAGTCCTGGATAAACTGAAAATCGATGATGTCGTCGGGGCAATCCCGGCGCATCTTTTTTGCGGTATCTGGGGTACGTTGGTTGTTGCCTGGCCCAATCCGGAAGCGACGGTACTGGCCCAATTGACCGGTATTGTGTCTATTGGCATTTTCGTCTTTGTCATGAGCATTTTGGTATGGACGGTCCTGAAATACACTGTCGGCATCCGCGTGTCCCAAGAAGACGAAATGCAAGGCCTCGACTGGACCGAGCTCGGCATGGAAGCGTACCCGGAGTTTCCCAAAGGCTGATCCCAGTTTTCAGTGATCCTATTCGACAGACAAAACCGATTTTTCGTTTAGACTCTAGGGTTGAGGCAAATCTATGGTGGTTTTCTTTATCGCCGCAGCAGTCGTCATCGCTTTTGTGCTTAGTCTGATTGCGCTCTACAACACGCTCGTCAAAAGGCGTGAGATGGTCACCAATGGGTGGGCTGATATTGATGTCCAACTCAAACGCCGGGCTGATCTTGTGCCGCCGCTCGTGAGTACCGTGAAGGCTTACGCCGCCCACGAGAAGACCTTGTTTGAAGAGGTAAGCCGCGAGCGGACCCGCGCTTTGGCCGCAGGAGACGACAGGGCCGCACGAGCGGCTGCAGAAACAGCTCTATCCGTACCCATGGCAAGACTGTTCGCAGTAGCGGAAGCCTATCCAGACTTGCGCGCCAGTGAGCAGTTTCTTGCTTTGCAGGAGGCGCTTTTGGAGACTGAAGATAAAATTGAAATGGCGCGCCGGTTTTTTAATGGGGCGGTGCGCGAATTCAATACACTGGTTCAGAGTTTTCCGGCGAACATCCTCAATGGCGTGATGGGTTTTCAAACAGCCACTTTTTTCAATTAGATCGTTCCTATGGGAAGCGTTATTTCCGCTATAACGCCATTTATGCAGCGATTGCGATACCGCTCTCGATTATTGCGATTGCAATCGCGCTTGCTCTGACACTGAATTGGACGCCGTGGCATACTGCAACCTTGCTGGCGCTTGCTGGCATCAATGCCCTTTTCCTCTATCTGATGCCAGCACCGACCTATCGTGGGCAGAAAATCCGTACCCATATCGAAGGGTTTCGCAGATATCTGGAGACCGCTGAAAAAGAACATCTGAACATGGCCGAGGCGCAAAGCGATGAGACCGGACTGACAGCACCGCCCGTTTTAACAAAGGCTCGTTACGAACGCTTTCTGCCCTATGCGATTGCTTTGAATGTTGAAAAGCCGTGGAGCGAACATTTCGAACGCCGACTACCGCAGGAGGCCGATGACTATCAGCCCCATTGGGGATCAACGCATACAGGCCACCACGGGCTTTCCCCGCAGGCATTAAATGCCGCCATGATCCAATCGGTCTCAAGCGGCGCCAGCAGCGCCGTCCCCCAATCGAGCGGCACTTCCGGTTCTGGAGGGGGCGGATTTTCCGGCGGCGGCGGTGGCGGTGGTGGTGGCGGCGGCTGGTAGACACGCCGCCCTACCCCACAGCATGCCGTCAGAAGGCAAAGGGTTAACGCGCGTTAACCCTTTGTTTGTTTCATCGTGGCACAGTCGCTCCCATCAGGCAGCCGCACCGGCGAGGTCGGCCCTCTTGTTTCAATGATCATCAACGTCAAAGTCACGCGTGCGCCCATGCCCAAACGATCCGAACCGCCGCTGACAGCTGATCTAAAACCGCTGAGCGCGCCGCGCAGACCGGGTCGTACCCGAACGACCCGCAAATCGCGCAGCCAATATGCGGCCCAGCCCACAGGGGCGCTTGATCGGTTGCGCGCAGTGATGCGCCGGGCCCTAATGCGCGCGGGTGGCGGGGCGCTGGTGATTATCGCCGTCTGGCTTCTGGTCGCGATTGCGAGCTTTTCCATATCTGACCCGACCTGGAATACCGCCACCGACGCGCCGGTGAAAAATCTTGTCGGGGCGGGCGGCGCTACGATTAGCGATTTCCTTCTTCAGGCGCTGGGCGGCGCGGTCTTCCTGATCTTCCCCCCCCTGATCATCTGGGGTGTTTATGCGTTCACCCGCGGTACGCCCGACGAGACCTCGTTGGTTGTTCTGAAGCGCATCGCGCTTTTCCCGGTGAGCCTCCTCACGGCAGCCGGCCTCGGCGCGACACTGCCTATTCCTGCCGATTGGCCTTTTATCGTTGGCATAGGCGGCGCCTTGGGGGACGGCGTTGCTGGCCTCTTAAGCGGTATCATGGGGCCGATTACAGCGCCCTTACCGGCGCCCTATCCGGCCGTGCTTCTGGGGTTTGTCTTTGGTATCATCACCGTCCTGATCTTTCCGGTTGTCTGCGGATTAACCCATGAGCGCGCAGAGGCCGTTGCCGGTCTCATTGAAACCATGGTGGCGGGTATTGCCACACGCACAGCCGCCCTCGTGACCAGATTGCAGACTGGGCAGCGCGCCGGTCAAATGGCTGATGCTGAACTACGCGATCTTCTTGATCAAGTTGATATGGACGACGAAGACCAACTGGCCGCAATTGCGGATGACGGGTCAGGGAATGAGGATGAGGCGCTGGCTGTTGGTACCCTCGACCAGCCCGAAGACGACATACCGACCCATATTCCCGGCGCGTTGCCCGGCGGTGGCGAGAGCCTTGCCTCCAAACGGAAAATCATCCGTACCGATCCCAAAGTGAAACCTGGTCGCCGTGAAACCCGTGAGGCTCAACACGCCCTGCCAGTATTCCAGCCAGGCTCCTATGAGCTACCGCCGCTCAATCTTCTCGCCAGGACTGCCGAGCGCGCAAAAACCGTGATCTCTGATGACGCGTTGGAGCAAAATGCCCGTATGCTGGAAACGGTGCTGTCAGACTTTGGGGTCCGCGGAGAAATCATCAATGTGCGCCCCGGACCTGTTGTCACGCTTTACGAATTGGAGCCAGCGGCGGGGGTCAAATCCTCCCGCGTAATCGGTCTTGCTGACGATATTGCCCGCTCCATGAGCGCCGTTGCCGCCCGCGTTGCCGTGGTGCCCGGACGCAACGTCATCGGCATCGAACTGCCGAACCAGGATCGTGAAACCGTCTATCTGCGCTCCCAACTTTCAACACGGGACTTTGAGCAGTCGCGGGCCGACCTGACCCTGTCATTAGGCGTGGATATTGGCGGCGAGCCTGTTTTTGCCGACCTTGCCCGCATGCCCCACCTGTTGATCGCAGGCACCACGGGCTCGGGTAAGTCTGTGGGGATCAACACCATGATCCTGTCACTGCTTTATCGCATGTCACCAGACCAGTGTAAGCTCATCCTGATTGACCCCAAGATGCTGGAACTGTCCGTCTACGATTCAATTCCGCATCTGTTGGCACCGGTCGTGACCGACCCGCGCAAGGCTGTTGTTGCCCTGAAATGGACCGTTCGCGAAATGGAAGAGCGCTATCAGCGCATGTCAAAGCTTGGGGTCCGGAATATTGCCGGATTCAATGAACGCGTTGCCGAGGCCGAAGAGAATGGCGAGACGCTGAGCCGCACGGTGCATACCGGCTACGATGCCGACAGCGGCGAACCCATTTACGAGACCGAGGAATTCGACTTCGAGGCCATGCCCTTTATCGTGGTTGTTATTGACGAAGTTGCCGATCTGATGATGGTGGCGGGCAAAGACATCGAAGGCATGGTTCAGCGCCTGGCGCAAATGGCCCGGGCCGCCGGTATTCACCTGATCATGGCAACCCAGCGCCCATCCGTTGACGTGATCACGGGTACGATCAAGGCAAACTTCCCCACCCGGATCAGTTTTCAAGTCACCTCAAAAATCGATAGCCGCACGATTTTGGGGGAGCAAGGCGCAGAGCAACTGCTGGGTCAAGGCGACATGCTTTACATGGCCGCCGGCGGGCGCTTGCGCCGGGTCCACGGACCATTTGTCTCCGACAATGAGGTGGAGAAAATCGTCAAGTTTCTGAAGAAACAGGGCAAACCCTCTTACGTTCAGGAAGTTACCGAGCTTGAAGAGGGTGAGGACGGCGCCATCCCGGGGCTCGATGTGGGCGGCAACACCTCTTCGGGTGATGCACTCTATGATCAAGCCGTGGCCGTTGTGCTCCGCGACCGTAAGGCCTCGACCTCTTATGTGCAGCGCCGTCTGCAAATCGGTTACAACCGCGCAGCCTCCTTGATCGAAAAGATGGAGCAGGAAGGCGTTATCTCGCCTGCCAACCATGCCGGTAAACGCGAGATCCTTGTGGGTGAGGATGCGGCGTAAAACAGTCTTGCCGCCTTTGTTATAATGGTTTTCAATAGAATAGAAAAAAATAGAAGGATAGGAGCCTTGGGAAAGGCTACCGGGACTTAACCGCAATAGGGATCGGGCACCGTAATTTCGGCCAGCCCAAGGGATGACAAGGGGATTTTTGTGATGATGCGGAACTTCGTTTTTGCCGTGCATACGCGCTTGGCTTGCTGGGCTATTTTGGGGTTTGTCGTAGCCCTGCCAGCCGCAGCACAATCAGATGCTGCAAGTTTTGGGGCACTGCCGTATATCAGTGAGGCCGTGATCTCGCCGGATGGTAAACGTGTGGCAATGCTTGAGTCGCGGGGACCGCAAACCTTGATCGGCATTTATACCGTTGGCGGAAACAGCGACGAGCCTACCTATATCTCCGTGGGTGAAAATAAAGGCCGAGACCTTGTTTGGGCCAGTAATGACTACGTCCTCGTCCTCGTGTCAGCATCAACGCGGATTAACACGGTTGAGGGGCTCAAAACCTATGAATATTTCCGGTACTTTTCACTCCACGCGAATACCGGCTCGGCGAAAATTCTGTTTGCCACCGACCCGGCATTCAGCCGCATCCT
The DNA here is from genome assembly GCA_039819545.1 of Pseudomonadota bacterium. GTDB lineage: Bacteria > Pseudomonadota > Alphaproteobacteria > Caulobacterales > Parvularculaceae > CALLPQ01. The sequence goes on from JBCBRS010000003.1 coordinate 108,566, forward strand.
ATCGTCTGGCCAATTGCTGCATCGCCTGCCCGGTGATCCGGAACATGTCCTCATCGCTCAGCTTGAGCCAGACTCCGGGCTCGAGCAGCGCGGCGCTGGGCCATCACGCCTCGGCGGCCGCGAACTCGGCGGATATAGCATTTACAAGGTTAATCTGAAAAGCGGTCGGCCCAAAGCTTTTGCACGGGGCAAACCCCAGACCGATGACTGGGTTGTGGGCGCCGATGGTTCTCCTGTTCTACGCATTGATGTTGACGAGCGAACGAAAGACCGGGTCGTCCTTGATGCCAGTACACGGCGCGGCAAAGAATTGAAGCGCTACGAAGAAACACCCGGACAAGGCGTCGCCTTCAATATTTACGGTTTGTCCTTCGATGGGGCCCACGCCGTTGTTTCAACTGTCAGGGGCACAGGGACAACCGGTCTGTATAAGATGGATCTTAAAACTGGCGCCATTGGAGAGCCCCTCTATCGCGACGAGACCTATGACATTTCACGTGTCAAATATGACTTCGATACGGGCCGGGTAATTGGCACGGCCATCACGAAAGAGTTTCCCCAGGAATATTATTTCGATGACGCTTTCCGCGGGATCAGTGGTCGGCTGAAAAAAGCCCTGAAAGCCGATGTTGCGACGATTACATCCTATAATACCGCCCGAAACCGATGGATCGTGCAGGCCGACTACGCCAATAAGCCGACAAGCTTTTATCTCTATGACACCACACGCAAGGAACTGTCCGTTATCGGATCATCCTATCCGTGGCTTGAAGACCTCAACTTTGTTCGGGAGGAATTTGACTACACCGCGCCGGACGGGACGACCATCCACGGCTATTTGACAAAACCCGCCAATCGGCCGGACGAAAACCTGCCCCTGATCGTTCTTGCCCATGGTGGACCCGCTTCACGCGACACCCAAGCCTTCGATTGGTGGGCGTCCTTTTATGCGGCCAATGGATATGCCGTCTATCAGCCAAACTTTCGTGGCTCCAGCGGCTATGGGTACAAATTCCGCATCTCTGGGCGGCGCCAGTGGGGGCGTCTGATGCAGGACGATATCACCAATGGCGTTCGTACCCTGATTAACAAGGGAACGGTAGATGCTGCGCGGGTCTGTATCGCCGGTGCCAGTTACGGTGGTTATGCCGCGCTTGCCGGTGCGACCCTGACGCCAGATCTCTACGCCTGTGCGATCAGTGTCAACGGCGTCACTGACTTGATGTCCGTTCTTGGTGAAGGCTTCCGATCAGGGGAATATTCGCTTGCCTATTGGCAGGCGCAAATTGGTGACAGATTTAAGGATCGCAAAGCTATTCTTGCGGTTTCACCGGTGGAACAGGTGGACAAGATCCGTGCGCCCGTTCTCCTCATCCACGGAAAAGACGACACCGTCGTCCCCTACGGACAATCCAGACGCATGGAACAGGCGATGAAAAGCGCAGGCAAAAAAGTCGAGTTCGTTACCTTGTCGGGCGAAGACCACTGGCTCAGCGGCGCCGAAACACGCAAACGCATGCTGTCTGAGACCCTAGAGTTTGTGGACGAGATTATTGGCGATCAATAGATCCCCGGCACCAAAGCGGGCGCAATCAAGCGAAGGCAATTCCGCCCTGTATCGTAAAAAGACCTATGCCGCTTTATCGGGATCGTAGATAAATCGGCGCCCGCAATAGCCGCAAACCGCTTCGCCGTCTTCCAGTGAATAATAGACAAGCGGGTGACCAAGGGCACCGCCGCCGCCGTCACAGCTGATCCGGTGTTTGTCTACAAATATGGTTTCCGGGGCGGTGGGATCGGCGGCTTGTGAGGGGGGCATTGGGGCGTCGGTCATGGGGCTCTATGGGTCAGCGTTCGGCGCCGGCAAGTGGCGCTACTCAGTTTACCCCCTCTAGCGCATTATGGGGCAAAGTAGAATTCTCAATTGCCGGTGAGCGCGGACGGGTAATGACGAGATCTGCTTGACCCCGGACGCCCCGTCGCCAATATCGGGGTATGACCCGATCCACACCCACCCCTACCGCCGATCGCCCGAACGCCATTGTGGCACGCGGCTTACGCAAAACATACGCCGCTACCAAAAAGGCCCCCGCCAAGGAGGCCCTGAAAGGCATCGACCTGACGATTGAGGCGGGGTCGATCTTTGGCTTGCTCGGTCCCAATGGCGCGGGAAAATCTACGTTCATCAATATACTGGCGGGGCTCGTCAACAAGTCCGCCGGCGAGGCAACGGTTTGGGGCTTCGATATCGATAAGAACCCCCGCCAAGCCCGCGCCTCAATTGGCGTGGTGCCCCAGGAAATCACAACCGATGTTTTCTTTACGCCGAAAGAGGCGCTGGAGATACAAGCTGGCCTCTTTGGCGTCCCCCGCGATCGGCGCGAAACCATGGCCATTTTAAAATCCCTTGGCCTCGAAGATAAAGCCGACGCCTATGTGCGGATGTTGTCGGGCGGCATGAAGCGTCGCCTGCTCGTTGCCAAAGCCATGGTGCACAAACCACCAGTGCTAATCCTTGACGAGCCAACGGCCGGTGTGGATATCGAATTACGCAAGCAGTTGTGGGATCTCGTCATGGAAATGCACGAGGCCGGCACAACCATCGTTCTGACCACGCACTATCTGGAAGAAGCACAAGAGCTTTGTGATCAGATTGGTATAATTCATCAGGGTACACTCGTGGCCTGTGAACCAACCGAAAAACTCATCGCCTCCTTTGACAGCAAGACCCTTGTGGTGACGCCGGAAAAGACGGTTACAACCATCCCCGTTCTCACCGGTTTTACCATTGAACAGCGCGACGACGGACGGCTTGCCATCCCTTATCAACCGAGCAAAGGCGAGGTGGGTGATATCCTGGCGCAACTTTCCACCGCCGGGATCAGCGTCCAAGATCTGTCAACGGTTGAACCCGACCTCGAAGACGTGTTTCTTGATCTGACCTATCGTGCGCGTTGACAAAGGTTAAGAAAATCAAAAAAGACTTCCCGATTTTCTGGGAAGTCTTTTCTTGCATCATCAGCGCGGGGGGCGCTTTTACTGACAAGCTAGGCACTCGTCATAGTCAGTACGTACTGCGGCGGCAGCTTCCAGATTGGCTTGGATATCGTCCGTGCTCACCTTTTTCTCACCGCCAGCAAAGGATGTGCGCTGTACCGATTTTGAGCGGCAATAATAGAGGCTCTTCACCCCTTTTTCCCATGCCGTCCAATGGAGCATGTGCAGGTCCCACTTATCGATATCGCCCGGCAGGAAGACGTTGACCGATTGCCCCTGGCAGATAAATGGCGAGCGATCGGCCGCAAGTTCCACGACCCAGCGTTGATCAATCTCAAAGGCCGTCTTGAAGATTTCTTTTTCCTCATCCGTCAGACCATCCAGATGCTGGACACTGCCTTCATTTTCGAGAATTGATCCCCAGACTTCGTCTGTGTTCATTTCTTTATCAACCAAAAGACTTTCCAGCGCCTTGTTTTTCACGGTGAAGGAGCCCGACAGTGTCTTGTGCGTGTACACATTAGCCGGGATTGGCTCAATACACGGGCTCGCGCCACCACAAATGATCGAGATGGAGGCTGTCGGCGCAATCGCCAGTTTGTGGGAGAAGCGTTGTTTGATCCCCACCTCTTCTGCGTCGGGGCAGGCACCGCGCTCTTCGGCGAGTTTGACCGAGGCCGCGTCAGCGCCCATACGGATATGTTTAAACAGCCGCATGTTCCACGATTTTGCCATAGCACTTTCAAACGGGATGTTTTTCGATTGCAGGAACGAATGGAAGCCCATCAGCCCCAAACCAACCGACCGCTCGCGCGCAGCCGAGTAAACAGCCTTGGCCATGGAGGCGGGCGCAGTATCGATAAATTCCTGCAGGACATTATCGAGAAAACGCATCACGTCTTCCACAAAGCGTGGGTCGTCCTTCCACTCGTCATATTTTTCAGCATTGATTGAGGACAGGCAACACACTGCCGTGCGGTCCTCGCCGCGATGGTCTTTGCCCGTGTGGAGCATAATCTCCGAACACAGATTAGAGGTGGAAACCTTTAGGCCCAGGTCACGCTGGTGTTTGGCCATCTGGCGGTTCACGGTGTCAGAGAACAAAAGATAAGGCTCACCCGTCTGTAGACGGATCTCCAGAATTTTCTGCCAGAGTTTGCGTGCATTGATAGTGCGGATCACGTCACCGGTTTTGGGGCTTTTAAGGCCGAACTCCGCATCGTCCATCACGGCTTGCATAAACTCATCGGTCACGTTGATGCCGTGATGCAAGTTCAGCGATTTCCGATTGAAGTCGCCGGAGGGTTTGCGGATTTCCAAAAATTCTTCAATTTCCGGGTGGTGAACATCGAGATAGCAAGCCGCCGAGCCACGGCGTAAGGACCCCTGTGAAATTGCCAGGGTCAGGGAATCCATGACGCGGATAAACGGGATGATCCCCGACGTGGCCCCCGCACCTTTTACCTTTTCGCCGATGGAACGCACATTACCCCAATAGGTGCCAATGCCACCACCGTTGGAGGCGAGCGCCACATTTTCATTCCAGGTGCCAACGATGCCGTCGAGGCTATCGCTGACGCCATTGAGGAAGCAGGAAATAGGCAGGCCGCGTTTTGCCCCGCCATTGGAGAGCACAGGCGTTGCTGGCATAAACCAAAGCCGCGAGATATAGTCGTAAATCCGCTGGGCATGGTTGGCATCATCGGCATAGGTGCGCGCCACGCGGGCAAACATATCTTGAAACGACTCGCCCTCAAGCAGGTAGCGGTCCTCCATGGTCGTCTTGCCAAAATCGGTCAGGAGCGCGTCGCGGGTGTGATCAATCTCAATCTCACGCACGACTTTCAAGTCAGGTTTGCCGTCATTGCTCTGGCGATAGAGACCAACCGGCGCTTTTTCCACCGCCGTTAGGGATGTGTCTTGGTCCTCGCCGTGGGCCTGCTTTTGTGCCGCGTCCATCAAAGTCATGATTACCCTGTCCTTGCTCTTGTCTTCTGGCCAGTTTCCCCGGCGGGCTTCACCGGTGAGCCTGGACACAACGCGCTCACCCTTTTTTCGACCGCCGCCACCGATTTGGCGTTGGGGTTGCCTCTGCATGGCCCCGCGCAATGTACGAGGCCGCAAAACATCTTTCCTTGCAGCGCAATTAAGCAGCGCAAGGGGCCCTTTAGCGCGTCAGTTTTTCTTAAAGACGACGCCGGCACGGTGAAGGTCGAAAGGAAGCCAGCTCGCTTGCTGACACAACATATAGTGATCGACACCACCCCCATCGTCAATATGAAGTTGTTACCGGGTTGTCATTTTTTTGCTAACAGGTTCTTAACAGGGCGCACCTGGTGCATCATGAAGGTTAACGCGCCGAACCCGATCAGCACATCTTACGGTTTCGTTTCGGGGGCGAATTTCGCCTCGGTCGCGTCAAAATTTTTTTAGCCACAGTGTGAAACCGGCGCGAAAATTCACGGCCACCGCTGCGCAGCACCCGTGCGCAGCTACCAGAGTAATCGCCGGCGCGACGGCTGGCCCTCAATTTTTGACGTTTCCGGCGGCGAATCACCGTCGCGCAGGAAGGGTCGCGGGCTGGCGGCAAAAGCCGTCTCCACAAAAACCGGTTTTTCGCTTGTGGGCTGCCAATGGTCTGAGCTGCCAGGCTGAAGGTCGCCAGCAAGCACGGCCTCGGGTGCCGCCGCGGTCGATGGGGGTTTTGCCGGTTTGGTGGACGCTTTTTCCAGAGCCGCAGCGCGCGAGCGCGTGACGGCCATCGCGTCATCAACCCGGCGGACAATATCATCAAGGCGGGGGCCATTATTGGCCAGATAGGCGCTACGCACCCCATCAAGCGCCGCCTCGACCGCCCTGTCCTGATCGCGTTGGTTGAAGCCGGACACCAGATTGCTCAATAGACCGGCGACGGCGTAAACACTGACCCCGCCCATCAAAAGCATAAAGAAAACCGGGTAGCGCATGATGTCTGGTGTCGGCCCTGTTGGTACCCCGCGCTCCGCAAAAGCAAGCCAACCCGTGACGAGACCCAGCATGAGACCAACGGCAAAGACGATCAGCGTTGCTGGTTCTGTCCGCCCGGAAAGGTAGCGCCGCAGATCAACCATGGATTGGCGATGATTTTCCGGCACCAAAAAGGATAGCTCCTTAAAGAATATCTGCACTTCAAAGACTTTGTGCTGCGCCTTTGCCAGTGCCTCAAGGTCCTTGGAGAGCCCTTGCCCCTGTTGGATCGGCTGAGTCAGCAAGGCAACGTCAGCATCGAGGGCCTGTGCCTCGGCTGCGATATCGGCGCCCAACCGATCAGCCTGACGTTTGACCGGGCGGCGATCATCCGGTCGTCGCTTGAAATAAAGCCACAGGGCCGCGCCCACAAAAAGTGCGGTCAGGCCAACCACGAGGAACAATTGCGCCAATGCACCAGCATCCGCCACCGGCAACCAGCCAAGCAGGCTGCCAGAAGCGTTGAGCCCAGCGCCGGGACCTTGTGCGGTCTTGATAAAGAGCAGCACGGCAGTGACGAGCCAAACAATCGCAATAAAGAGGCGCCCCTCCTGCGCTAAAACCTGCGCACGCGCACTGACATCGCGGTTGATTGCGCGCGCTAACTGGCGCTTGCCATAGTGCAGAGTGTCCTGACGGCTCTGAGCCGCATCGGCAGCCTTTTCCAGCGCGGTCCCAAGATCGGTTTGCGCCCCGGTAAACTGGGTCTCAAGGTCGTCAGCAAAGCGAGTAGAAACCGGCGGGCTTACCGCTTGCGTCTTCTCTTTCGCCTTCGCCGCCAGTGCTGCCCACCACATACCCAGTCCCCTATCCTATCCAACGCATTTTGCCGCGTCCCCTGGCAGTATCACGCGAATAGCAGCTTGGGGAAAGACCCAAATAACGTCTTGCCTATTCAGGGGCCACAGCTTGTTTCACAGCCGAAATACTATCGTTCAGCACTGTCATTTCCCGCAATAAAGCATCGCGCATTTTACGGGTCCGCTCGCGCATCTTTCCCGTCGTGCTGTCGATGGTCGCCGCCCATTTTTCGAACTCGTCGAGATAGCCCACCTGTTTTTCAACGGCGAGCAACGCCTTTTCGATTGTCGCAAAATCAGCTGATTGATCGGCAAGCTTTGCCGCTCCCTGGACCAAGAGCGCCGTGGCAAGGGACACCCCGGCATCAAGCACCAGATCACTGCCCGCATCATCGGCATCCCAGATCAAAAACACATCCTGCCCCACCCGGCTGAGCCGACCGAGCCCCGCTGGCGCCGACCGCGCGGAATACACAAAGACACCGACGCCCGCATCACGGTTTTTTCGCGCCTCTTCAATCTCGGCCCGGGCTGCTGCTAAATCGAGGGCTTTATTCTGTTTCGCCTCCACAACGATCCGTCCACCGGCAACCGCGTGGTCCGGGCCCAACTCAATGACCATATCGCCTTTCTTGCAATTGCGGATGCGCCCGGTCGCGTTACCCGTGGCGGTTACCAGATCGCCGCGCCCCTGAACCATTGATCGCAACTGAGCCGCCAGTGCGTCCTCAAAATCAAGACCATGGGTCGTGGATCGCAGGCTCTCGGCCTTGCGCGCCGCCATTTCCCTCAACTGGGCAACCATGTCAGTCTGAAAACCCTGCTGGGACTTGGCAAGTTCCGTGATCTGCGCGGTTAACTCGCGGCGCATGCGCGCAAGGGCTGATCCATCTTTATCGAGGGAAAACTCATCGGTGATCTGGCGCTGCGACTGTTCCACCCGGCGCACCAGATTGGAAAGCGCACTATCGCTTTTATCGAGGGAGAATTCCGCCACTGCCGCTTTGATCTGTTCTTCAAGCGACGCGCCCGTCGCCCGGTGCTTTTCCCCAAGCTCCCGCAAGGTCCGGGACAAGGCCCCGGCAGGGTTATCAAGCGAAAACTCTCGCAACATCGCTTCTTTCTGGGTCGCAACGGCGCTGTCCACAGACTTCGCCAAATTAGCGGCAAGACCTTTTTCCGATGACGGATCAAGAAGCGCCAGTAGCGGTGAGTTTTGCGCCTGCAGGGTCTGCGCTAGCGCCGATCCATCGCCGCCAATCTGGGCACGGATGACCCGCTCAATATCCCCGCCTTCCTGCACCAGTTTCTCAACCCGCTGGGTGAGGGCCCCCGATTTGGGATCAAAATAATCGCCCAGCGCCCGGGCCACATCGGCCACCAGGCTTTCGCGGTGACCGGAAAGCGCCGTACCGAGACTTTCCATCAGGCGATCACCCTCGCGGCGGATATTGGCGGCATCAATTCGGCTGCCCGCCTGTTGCAATGCAATGATACCGATTTTGAGGGCGGCCAAGGCAAACTGATCCCGCTCGCGCCCGGGCGCCTTCTCGCGCAGGATTTCCGCGATCTCGGCATCCTCCACAAAAAGATCGAGATTTACTCCCGCACTGTCCTTCCCGGGGAATGCACCGTCGACCTCTCTGTCAGGCGCTGTGGTGTCGAACCGGGTACTGTCAAACATGGTGAAATCCCTTTCACAAAGATCATATGGGCGCTAGAACAAAATAGCAACACGAGTCTGGGACGAAGCCGGCATTAACCCGTTTTTGCTAGTCTTCAGGCTCAGAGAATGCGGTGATTCGATGGTCATTATTGCCAAGGCAGGCAAAGGAAAAAAAGGCAACACGAAGCCACAGAATGGCTGGATTTATTGCCTTGTGAACCCCTCATTTCCTGACCTTGTAAAAATCGGTCTGACCACAGGGTCCGTGGAAGCGCGGATGGCGCAACTGGACGGTACAGCGACGCCGGCGCCATTCCGGCTGGTGGGCAAATGGCGCAGCCGAGATGTGGCCCGCGACGAACGCCGCCTCCACCGCGCGCTGGACAAATACCGTGTACGCACCAATCGTGAATTCTTTTCACTCGACGCGAGCGAAGCCCGGCACAAAATCAGCGCCATTTTGAACAAGCCGGCCAATGCAGTTCGCACGCGCCGCCAGCGCAATGGACTGGCACAGGGGCTCCTTTTTGTGTTGGTGATGGTCAGTTTGATTTGGCTCAATCAACTCATTTTGAGCAAAAGCTTTTCTTATGGACAGCAGCAGCAGCAGCAAATTACTACGGTACCTCTACCCTAATTTCCGGAGTGTTCTATGCCAGGTACCAATAGCGACGATTTCCTGACTTTGACCCCCGGCGACGATGATGTCGTGGCCATGGCTGGTAACGACACAATTTTTGGTGACATCAGCAACTCTGTTTTCGGAAACGACAGCGTCGATGGGGGTTTGGGCCTTGATGTTCTTCGGATTTCGACCATCTTTTCACCAGTCCTGATTACCGCTAACGGCGCTCAAAGTCTCCTTTCGTTTGGCAACAGCAATGCGTCCTTTGGATCGATCTCCATTGCAAATGTTGAACAGATCGATTTGATCGCAGGATCAGCAATCGAAGTCGACGCTAGTGGGTCAACGATCAACCTGAATCTATTAAGCGGCGGTCCTTCCAGTCCGATAGGGTTTCGAATTGGCTATGGGAATGTGATCGCGGGTAGTGGAAATGACACACTCACCGGCGGCCGAGCTGACCTCGCGCCGAACCGATCCACATCACAAGAACTTTCAGGTGGTGCAGGGGACGATGTCTTTGTCTTTGAACGTCAAGCTTTGAGCTTTGTCGCGTCGGCCCTGCCCCTCGCCGGTGTAATCATTATGGATCTTTCGCTCGGGGATCGAATTGATCTGTCTCGAACAACGTTTGATTTTGTTGGGTCAATTCCGGTTTTTTCAAACGATCCCGCGATTAACACCCTGGCACCTGGCGAAATTGGCGTTGCGATCGTCGGCGACCGAACCGTCTTACAGTTACGGCATCTCACCGGGATTGGTGGTGAGGTTTTCAGTAACGTGACGATAAATAATGGTGCCTTTACGCTCGTTGAATCGGTTCCTGGCTCAAACATCCTGCAAATTGCAGATACCGTGTCAGGGTCGTTGGAGAACGATTCTTTGCAGGGCACGCCGGAGCCCGATTTTATTCGGGCTTTTGCTGGTGACGACACCGTATTGGGTTTTGGCGCAGCCGATACCCTGAACGGTCAGGCCGGTAACGATAGCCTGGTGGGTGGTGCCGGCGACGATTCGCTTGTGGGCGATAGCGGTGAGGATTTTATCGATGGCGGCAACGGGAATGATGAGCTGCGCGGCGGCACCGGCGCAGATACGCTGTTTGGGCGGGATGGGAATGACCGGTTGACCGGCGGTAATCTCGGCGACCTGCTCGACGGCGGAGACGGGAATGACCTGCTACAAGGTCTGGCGGGCAATGATACCGCCATTGGCGCGCTGGGCAATGATGTAATTTTAGGGTTCAGCGGCGACGATCTCCTGCGCGGTGGATCGGGCGATGATCAACTCGGCGGAGGCACCGGCGACGATACGCTGTTCGGGGGGCCGGGCGATGATCGGCTTACCGGCGCAGCGGGCGGCGACAGCTTGGTGGGCGGTACTGGCAATGACCGCCTCACAGGACTGATTGAGAACGATACGCTGATCGGTGACGCGGGCAATGACACTTTGCTTGGTGGCACCGGTGACGATCAACTGACGGGTGGTCAGGGCCGTGACGTCTTTATTTTCGCTGACGATTTTGGCCGCGACAGTATCACCGACCTCGCAACGACGGGGATTAGCGCTGACCTAATTGATCTGTCACAGGTTACAGCGATCACTGATTTTGCTGATCTGCTGGCTAACCATATTCAGGTTTTTAGCACGATCGATCCTGGCGGCGGGATTACCACCCAACTGGCCATCGTCGTCAATGAGGATCGTATCTTCCTTGACGGGATCAGTCAGGGTGATCTGTCTGCGGATGATTTTATATTTTAGAGTGCAGATTTAACGAGACTGCATTTACTTTTATTGAAACACAAACGCAGTCTAGATTGTTTAGAGTCTAAACGAAAAATCGGTTTTGCCTGTCGAAAACGCTATTCTTGAGAACCGGAGCGCAGCGTACATGGAGTACGTGAGCACCGGAAGCGCAGAAAATAGCGTTTGCAGACGGCATAACTAGATTTTTCGGTTGGGCTCTTAGGGTTTTCGCCGAGGGCTGCGAGCATTTCACCCCTCACCCCCTTAATTGACCCGCATCACATTATTATCCGCATCTCGATCAATCAGCTTCACGTAGGGATCGATACCGGCGTGCGTTGGCCGCTTGTCCACCGTGATGGTTATTGTGGGATCCTGTTCCGAAACAGTGTGCTTTTCAAGATAAAGGACATCATCCGCCTCAAAATCGCTATCCGCAGGGCTTTTCAGGAAGACGCCAATATCGATGGGAATGGTGATCGGCGCCGACGTTTCTTCGCCCACCCCATCAGCATAGAATTTTTTAGCATCATAGGTGAGCGTGACATCAAAACGTTGATCGTCGCGCTCTTCCACCTCAACGCTTTCTGCTTTTAGATCGTAAAGTGTGATTTTCTCAAAAAGATCCGTGATGAGATCATCATGCGTCGGCCCGGCCTCTTCACGCAGAATTTTCAGGAAATCGGTACTGGTGGCGTAAGGCGCCGACTGAAAACCCCGCAGCGCAATCAGCCGCTGAAGCGCCCGGTTGACCACCGCCTCGCCCACATAATCCTTTAATGCATACATCACCAGCGAGCCTTTGCGGTAGTGGATATAGCCCTGATTTTCCACCCGGTAGAGAGGTAGCTCCTCAATACGTTCAGTGCCGCGCGCGGACAGATAGCGGTCAAGCTCAAGGGTCAAAAAATCACGCACATGTTCAGGGCCAAACTCCTTTTCCACAGCCATAAAGGCTGAGTACTGAGCAAAGGTCTCCACAAGCATAGCGCCGCCCTGAACATTAGCGCCCATCACCTGATGGGCCCACCATTGGTGTGCAACCTCGTGTGACGTCACGTAAAAGGTGGAATCTACTTTATCGGGGTTCGTATTATCGGCGATAAAGCCAATACGTTCCGAAAACGGCACGGTGTTCGGGAAAGACTGCGCGAAGGTCCGATAGGGAAATTCGAGGATGCGCATCTGGCGGTATTGGAAGGGGCTGAAATTCTCCGTGAAGTAATCAAAGGATTTCTTCGTCGCCTCGATCATACGGTCCACATTGAAGGCGTGGGGCTCATGATAAAAGATTTGGATGGCCACGTCCTTCCATTTGTCTTCGCGCACGGCATACCGCGCCGACTGGAAAGAGAAGAAGTTTAGGATTGGTACGTCCATTTTATAAGAAAAATACCGCCGTCCATTCTCCTGCCATTCCCGCTCCAGATAGCCTGGTGCGATTGCTGTCTGATCTTCGGCCGTGCTCAACGTCGCCTCAAACGTAACGAAGTCTGAATCGGCCCTCAAATAATTTTGATTATGAAAACGCGTATCTTCCAGCTTGGGCATCCGGTCGATCTCTTCAAGATCATACTTTCGCCGATCATTTCGATCCGTGAGAAGACGCCCCGGCTGAAAGCCAATCGCCGGCATAATATCCAGATTGTTAACAAAGGTTCCGTTCTCCACCACGGTGACGCCGTTGCGACTATTGCGAAACCCTTCATAAGCAAGACGGGTGGTAAAGCTTAATGTGCGGCGTTCGCCAGGTTCCATGGGCGTTGCAAGATCGTAAAAATAGACCTTATGCAGATCATCGCGCTCCGTAATGGTGCCCCCCGCAAGGGACTGTGATGGGATTTCAAGGCCCGAGTCATATTCCACATGGACCCGGTCAATCGGAGAATCGGTTTTATTCTCAAGCACATAAGATCCCGCAACCTCGACCCTCCGCGCGGCGGGGAAAATATCCACATTGGTGGAAACCGCGATAATCTTTGGTTGCGCAACCTCTTTGAGCGCCCCATACCGGTTTTCATAATCAACGGCGAGCTTATCCTCATCTTTTGAGGTGCGGTAGTCGTTGACGATATTCGTGTTGTAAAAAATGTAAGCGCCTGTGGCGATCGCTGCGATCGCACTGACACCCATCAGCGCCGATGATCCCACACCAAGCTGCGCCCCAAGCCCGCCGATCCGCTTGCCCAGCGCCGTGAGCGTGCCGCGTGACCACAACCCATAAGACAGGGCCAGAAGGATGATCGCCACAAACGTCCAGTAGACGTTAAAAATCGTCCGGATCCCGAGGAAATGGCCATAGCCATTCATATCGGAGTACCCACCACCAGGCGTCTGCGCATATTGATAAAGATTGTGCTCAAAACCCAGATTTCCGAGCGTCAGGATACCGATGTAAAAGACCAGCATCGCCAGCAAACCGAGATAGCGGTTGTTGAACAAAACCTGAAAAAACACGGCAAGAATAGCCGTCAAAATTAAAGGCCATCCGGTGATGTAAACAAGTCGGATGAGATATTGGTCCCACTCAATTGCGGTGGAGCTTGCCACCATCTGATAACCCGCGCCCAGCAACGCCGAAAACACAAACAGGACAAGCACCACGAGCCCGATGGCCAAAATCTTTGGAAAGATAAACGCCCAGCTTGGGGTTGGCGCCGACTCAACGATTTCGTGCATCTTTGCGCCATGGTCGCGCCAGACAAGATCGGCGGCATAGAAAATCACCACCACAAAAGGCACAAAGCCAAAACCGCTGACGATGGCACTGACCATATTCTGCGTAACGGGGAGTACGGGCGTGCCGAAAATCTCCTCCGTATTAAGAATATTGAGAAGAGCAAGGCTGAGGCCAAGAACGATCAATACCCAGAAGGTGATAGAGAAAAAGATCGCGCGCACCTCAAACCGCGTGCGGGCGAAAAATTGCTGGCGCGCTGTGCGTGCACTGGCAAAATTCTGCGTGACCCTGGGCAGAACAACACGGGTCGGCAAAAAGCGTTGGGGTCGTGCCGCTCCCCTATCTTTGGTCTTGCCCGCCTGTTTGCCAGCCTTGCGGAAGGAGAAGGTCAAGAAGTTAACCACCAGCAGCAAAATGCTGATGCCAAACCAGAGCGCCCGGTTGGCGAGGAACAAACCCTCTAGCGGCACCAGTTTTGTATTCCGTTCAAAGGCTGTCCAATTACGGGTTGCTTCGCCCCACGCCGCGCCGCCGAGTGGATCGCTGAGCGCTGCAATAGTCCGAAACTCCAGCTTGTCGGGCAGGCTTTCGGAAACAAGATATAAGACAAAAAAGCCCACAAGCCCGATATAGGTCGCGAGCGTAGATCGGCTGACATTAGCAATCACGAACATCAGGATCCCAACGAAAAGCATATTGGGAAGACCAATTACAAAAAGCGCATAGAGATAATCGACGGGGCGAAAGGGGCCGAGCGTTTCCGGATCAAGCCACGGCATAAAACTGCCCACCATGAGGCCGAGGGGCACACTGGCAAAGGCAAGCATCACAATGATGAAAGCGCCGCTAAAGCGGCCCAGCATGTAATCGCCCTTCTTCACGGGTGTGGAAAAAAGAATGCCATCCATTTTGCTGGCGCTATCGCGCAGGACACTGCTCGATAAAAACACCGTGGGGATAATAATGGCAAACAGCGACATAATCATTGTCGCGAAGGTAATGGCGAAAGGCGCATTGGCGTTCACATTACCGCCGCTACCAATCTGCACCTCATCCAGCGAAACAGCAGCGAAGCTGAACAGGAAGAACAGCAGGAAAATGATGATAAAAGCGGGTGAGGTGATCTGGTAACGGGTCTCAAAACCCGCGATTTTGCCCAACATGATGTTCCCTTACCCTCTTAATCAAATAGCCACCCAGGCGACCTTGGATATAGGGCCGCGTTACCGGCGCCTTACGCAGCCTGCGTGACCGGGCGCTCGTCACCGGAAAAAATCTTGCGGAAGTAAACGTCTTCCAGATCAGCGGTTACGGGTTCGAAGCCGTTGCCAGGATTTTCTTCTGCATAGATACGAATGACCGTATCGCCCATGATCAGACGCGCTGAGAGGAGATTGAATTTCGCCTGATAGGTTTCGATCTCGTCTTTACTGATGGTTTTTTGCCAAACCTTGCCCGCCATTTCCGCAACCAGGTCGCTTGGCGCACCGCGGCTGACAATGGTACCCTTAGCGATGATTGCCATGTTGGCGCACAGATCGGCCACATCGGATACGATATGGGTGGAGAGGAGGACGACAACGTTCTCCCCAATCTCCGACAGAAGATTGTGAAAGCGGTTGCGCTCCTGCGGGTCAAGGCCCGCCGTTGGTTCGTCCACAATAATCAGTTGCGGATTGCCGATCAGCGCTTGAGCCACGCCAAAGCGTTGCCGCATTCCGCCGGAAAAACCGGCCAGTGATTTCTTGCGAACATCATAGAGGTTTACCTGCCGCAATAACTCAGCAACCAGCGCCTTGCGTTCGCGACCATTGGTGACGCCTTTGAGAACCGCAAGATGGTCAAGCATGGCCTGCGCTGAGATCCGCGGATAAACGCCAAAATCTTGAGGCAAATAGCCAAGCACCTGACGAAGAGCATCGGGCTCGCGCAAGACGTCGATGGCACCGAACTGCATCGTCCCCGCCGACGGTTTTTGCAGAGCCGCAAGACAGCGCATCAGCGTTGATTTGCCGGCGCCATTCGGGCCCAGCAGACCAAACATGCCCTTTGGCACATCAAGGGTTATGCCGTTCAAGGCCCGCACCCCGTTGGGATAGGTGTGTGATAGATTTGATATATGTAACATCAGCGCCCCTCGCCTTTGTCCGTGTGGTCAAGGTTGAGATGCGCGGGGCGCATGTCAATGAATTGAAAGGATTTTCACGGCCAGAACCGGCGAAAATGCGACGAACCGTTAGACCGGCACCGTCGCTGAGGCCTCAGCACCGCCCTTCGCGCCAGCCTTTTTGGCATATTCCCAACCAAGACCGGCAAGAGCCGGTATCTGCGCCGCAAACTTCGTGGACTGATCGGACGAGGCATTACCCTGCAATCCTCGTTTGTAAACGCCCTGCGCAATCGCGGCGAGGCGGAACATATTGTAGGCAAAACAGAAATTCAGTTCCGCCGGGCTGGTGAGCAAATCCTCGCGCCCGGTCCTTTGGCAATAGCGATTGGTCATCGCCTCAATGGTGGGAATGCCGAGAGCTTCAAGATCAAGCCCCACGAGGCCACCGCGCACCGAGGGCGGAAAGTTCCAGGTCATGAGGAAATAGGTAAAATCCGCAAGCGGATGACCTAGGGTCGATAACTCCCAATCGAGCACCGCCAGAATTTCCGGCCGGTCCGGATGAACAATCAGGTTATCAAGTCTGAAATCACCATGAACGATGACCGTCTCATCACCGGCGGGCACATGATGGGGAAGCCAGTCGATCAATTGGTCCATCGCCTCAATCGTGTCGGTCTCACTGTCTTTGTACTGACGAGACCACCGTGAAATCTGCCGCGCAAAATAGTCGCCGTGCTTGCCATAATCGGCAAGCTGTGCCGCCTCTATATCGGTCTGATGCAGATCGGCGATCGTGTCCGCCATAGACAGATAAAGCGCGGTACGATCAGCCTTGGTCAGTTGCGGGATTGTTGCGTCCCAGAAGATCCGCCCATCCACATGCTCCATCACAAAAAACGCCGTGCCGACAATCGTTTCATCGTCACACAGAAGGTAGGTCTTCGGCACGGGGAAATTTCGGCGCCCCAATGCGGTCATGACCCGATATTCACGGTCCACCGCATGGGCCGATTTCAGCAGCTTGCCGGGCGGTTTGCGCCGGAGCACGTAGGATTTCCCCGGTATTTCCAGAAGATAGGTGGGGTTTGACTGGCCGCCCTTGAACTTGGTTACCGTCAGCGGACCGGCAAAATCGGGAAGGGCATCGCCCAGATAGCGGGCAAGCTTTTCCTCATCGAATTTTAGATGGTCGGGCGTTTCGCCGGTACCGGTAAAAGTGGCGTCAGCTGTTTCAGTCATGGCGGGTCCTCGCGCATTCTTCCTGCACACTCACGCGCCAAGTGCGCGCACGGCATGCCCACAAGCGGCTGCAGGGTCTTTTCAGCACCCCATCGAATAAGCGAACCGGTCAATCGGTTTCGCAACTGGCACTGGCGCTCATCATGGCGATGTCACGCGAGGGAATAAAGGAAAACGCGCAGATGGTTTCTCATCTGCGCGTTCTCAATCCTTGACTGCGTACCCTTTTTGTAGACTCAAAACCGCCGTCTAGTTTTTTTAGGGTTCGCGCGTCTGACCCCAAGTCGATGGATGGGAACCATCGACGATCACACTTTTTGTGTACACGCTCCAGGTGGAGTGCTGGAGTGTTCGGGCCTACAGATCGGTGAGCGCCTTGACCTCAACCTCGCCGATCCCTGCATTGCGAATTTCCTCTTCGATCTTTGAGGCATCGCCAATGATGACCCAAATCAACTGGTCCGGGCGCAGAACTTGCGCCGCCGCCTCACTGATTTGCGGCACATCAAGCGCGCTGTACTTTTCAGGCAGCGTTGCCGGATAATTTGTCGGCCGGTTAAAGCGCGCCGAGGACAGGAGCGACCCCAGCACCGCACCGGAGGTTTCAAACTGACCGGGCAATGAGCGGACATTGTCGAGCTTCACAC
The DNA here is from genome assembly GCA_039819545.1 of Pseudomonadota bacterium. Classification (GTDB taxonomy): domain Bacteria; phylum Pseudomonadota; class Alphaproteobacteria; order Caulobacterales; family Parvularculaceae; genus CALLPQ01. Next base: position 126,088 of record JBCBRS010000003.1, read on the forward strand.
GTTCCAACTCCTGCGCAGACGCCGGACGATCACCGAAGAAGTCGGTAAACTCCTTTTTAATCTCCGCAATGGAGGCGCCGGTCTTGTCGGTTTGCACAGGTGCCAGAAGCACAAACGGGCGCTGGCCTTTGGCCCCCACAAGCACCGTGCGGGCGCCATAGGACCAGCCTTTGTCCTCACGCAGATTGGTATTCATCCGCGAGTTAAAGCCCCCGCCAACAATCTCATTCATGGCAGAAATCGCGATGTTGTTATCGACGCCAGTGGGCGGAGCCACATGGCCGGCAAGGATAAACGATTGCGGCGAACCCGGACGATCTACCAGCACAACACGCGGCGTATCAGGCAAGTTCACATTGGCAATGTTTTTTGTCGGTTTTTCACCGCCAGCACGCCAGCCACCAAAACTACGCTCAAGAAGCGGTTTGACCACCGCCATGGTTGTGTCGCCGACCACAAAGATGGTGCCATTGTCTGGACGCATCCATTGATCCTTAAAGCCCACCAGCTCATCGCGGGTAATCGACGCGACCGCTGCCTCATCCCCTGAACCGGTCAGGGGAATACCGTAGGCATGACCCTCGCCAAACATTAAGGGGGGAAGCAGACGCAAGGCAATCGCGGTGGGGTTGGCTTTTTCCTGAGCAATGCCCGCTAGCAATTGTTTGCGCGTACGCTCAATTGCATCAGCTTCAAAAGTTGGCTTACGGATCATGTCCGACAGGAGCGACAGTGAGGGCTGAAGATTATTCTTCAAGGCCGATAAACGCACTGTCGTGGTATCAAGGTTGGACCCGGCGGAAATGGTTGAGCCAAGCTTTTCCAGCGCAGCGCTAAAGCCGAGTGCATCAAGCCGGCCAGCCCCTTCTTCCAGCATGCTGGTGGTAAAGTTTGCCAATCCAAGCTTGCCCCCCGCATCGGCGGCATAGCCCGCATCAAACTGAACGGCCACGTTGACAACCGGAATGGTATCGCGCTGGGCCAGAACAACTTTCATGCCATTGGCCAGCGTTGCTTCCTCAATGGCCGGGAAGGACAACGCCGTCTCACCGGCGACCGCTGGCATGCCGGTGCTGCGATCAACGCCTGCACTGCTGGTCTTGTAATCCGGGAACGGCACATAGGTAATCTGATGGTAATTATCGCCTAGCCAGGCCTTCGATGCGGCAAGCACCTTCGCCGGGGTTGCCTTGCCGAGGAGATCAAGCTCTTTTTTGAAGAATCCAGGATCACCAGCATAAAGCTCGCCCTGGGCAAGCGTCACTGCTTTACCGCCAAAACCGCCAACCTGCTCCAAACCGCGAATGGTACTTGCGATCGTTTTCGTGGAGACGAGGGAGACTTCTTCGCGCGTTGGGCCATCTTCGAGAAATTCCGCCAAGACGCTATCCACGGCATTCTCAACATCGGCCACATTCTCACCCGGTTTGATATCCACAAAGACTCCAAAGATTGAGGCCATCTGAAGTTCGAGACTGAAGACACCCGCGTCGGTGGCAATCTCCCGGTCATAAACAAGATCTTTATACAGACGAGAATTTTTTCCATCACCGAGAATATTAGCAGCAATGAACAGGTCGTTGGAAACGGGGTCTGTATCCTGTGGCACAGCCCACACGCGATAGATCCGCGACTGGGGCACCTGATCCTGAATGATTTGTTTCGTGGGTGCATTGCGGCGCGGGACCCAGCTGTCAAATTTCTCAACCGGCGGGCCCGCTTCAATATCCCCGAAATAGGTATTCATCTTTTCGCGGGCGGTTGACGCATCGATGTCACCGGCCAGAACAACCACCGCGTTGGATGGCCCATAGTAAGCGTCGAACCATTCGCGCACATCTTCCAGCGACGCCGCGTTCAGGTCATCCATTGATCCGATCACGGAGTGTGAATAGGGGTGACCCGGCGGGAAGAGGTTTTCCAGCATGTGACCGAAGACGCGGCCATAGGGCTGGTTTTCACCCTGACGTTTTTCGTTTTGTACCACACCGCGTTGTTCGTCGAGCTTGTCTTGCGTCACCGCCCCGATGAAATGACCCATACGGTCAGACTCAAGCCATAAAATGCGATCAAGGGCCGGCGTTGGAACCGTCTGAAAATAGTTCGTGCGGTCCGTATTGGTGGTGCCATTCAGACCGGTGGCCCCGACTTCCTGCAGCGGTTTGAACCACTCATCATCATAGTTTTCTGACCCATTGAACATCAGGTGTTCAAAAAGATGCGCAAACCCTGTCTGGCCTTCGGGCTCATCTTTTGAGCCAACCTTGTACCAGACCGAAACAGCGACAACCGGCGCCTTGCGGTCCTCATGGACGATGACGGTTAGGCCATTATCAAGCTGAAACTTTTCATAGGGAATATCGACGCTGGCCGCCGGCGGCGTGCTTGCCCCCCGGCGCCGCGATTGCGCCTCTGCCGGCGCCAAGGCGCTCGCGGACAGTAACCCTGCCAGCAAGATACTGGAGGCTGTTTTCAACCATGGTGATGTTTTCACGATAAAACCCCTGCTTGGATGCGTGCCCGGTATGAGTTCCAGGCGTCGAGGGTAAATTAGCAGGAATTGCCAGTAGCGAGAAACGAAAACAGTGCGTGTGTGGACAGCTCGTCGTGCAATCCACACACGTCACCGATATTTCTCGGGCAGTCGGTCGTCTTTTCTCCACTGATCACACAGAGCACCCTCAGGTGCTCATCAGCGTTAGGCGTCGTTATCAACCGCCGTTAGCGCGGCGCCCTCTTCGCCAGGATCCGCTGTAGGGTCCTGCGATGCATGCCAAGACGGCGGGCGGTTTCTGAGACATTGTGGCCACAAAGTTCGTACACCCGCTGGATATGCTCCCAGCGCACACGGTCGGCCGACATTGGATTTTCGGGCGGATCGGGCCGTTCGCCTGGCTTGGCGAGCAGTGCCTTTTCAATATCGTTGGCGTCCGCAGGCTTTGGCAGATAGTCGAGCGCCCCCGCTTTTACCGCCGCCACGGCGGTTGCGATATTGCCATAGCCGGTCAAGATCACCACCCGGCAATCATCGCGCGCATCCTGAATTGTCTGAACAATTTCCAGCCCGTCACCATCTTCAAGCCGAAGGTCCAGCACCGCGAAAGCGGGCGCTTTTTCCTTCACCAGGGTTTGCGCTTCGCGCACGCCCGCCGCCAAAATTGGCGTGAAGCCACGTTTTTCCATGGCGCGGCCAAGGCGAAGGCGAAACGGTTCATCATCATCAACAATCAGCACCGTGGCATCCTCGGGCAACGGCAAAAGACTATCATCCGCCATACTGGCGTCGGCGGGGTTGTGATCCGGGTGAGGGGCGCTGCTGACGGCGCCGAGGGAAGAGGTCATGGTATTTCCTAGCCTGTTTTTCGCAAGAGATGACGTTTCCCGCCGCCTCCAGCCTCTGGTCCTTCCTGCCGGGGCACAGTCTGGTCAGAATGAGCGTCAGGCTTGTCGTTTCGGGTCCGGAAAAAGCAAGTTTTCTTCTGGCCATTGCACCCGAACCTGAGCGCCACGCGTCGTCCCTGACCGTTCGGTGTCGCGATTGCCAAAAACCACGGTGCCGCCGGTATGTTCGAGCAAGGTCTTTGCAATGAAAAAGCCAAGACCCAATCCGTTATGTCTTCGTGTACGCTGGTTGGCGGCTTTCGGATTTATATAGGGCTCGCCCAGCCGTGCGAGGATATCGGGCGAAAAGCCGGGCCCATTGTCTTTCACCGTCACGGCAATCTGCCCGTCACCATGAGTGCCGTTGATTTCAACCTTGCTCATGGCAAACCCGGCCGCATTTTCGATAATATTACGCAAACCGTAAATGATCTCCGGGCGGCGCAGCAATTCCGGGGGGTCTATTGCCTCGCCGTTTTCATTGCGCGCCATGACGACAATTTCGATGGCTGGATCAGTGCTGTTCTTGGGGTCAAGAAACGGACCCGCTGCCTCTTTCAACGCATGATCAAGGCGGATGCGATCATGCATAGCATCGCCCTCATCACCGCGGCTTGATAAGCGGCCAAGGATATCGCGGCAACGCCGGGCCTGACTGATCAAAAGCTCTGAATCCTCCCGCAACGTTTGCTGATCAAGGGCAGTTGCCGAGCCAGCCAACTCCTCGGCCATCTCCTGGGCCGTCACCTGAATGGTTGCGAGCGGTGTGCCAAGCTCGTGGGCGGCCGCCGCCGCCAAGCCGCCCAGCGCCGATAGCCGCTCCTCACGCGATAGGACCATTTGCGTCGCGGTCAGGGCACTGCGCATTCGGGCAGCCTCCACGGCGATGCGATGGGCATAGATGGCAAAAAATACCACCGAAAAGGACAGCGCGGTCCACACCCCGATCAGGTAAATTTTGGGACTGGAAAACGCGCCGTACACGGTCCATGGCAATGGCAAGTGAAAGACCGCGAGTATGCCAAGCCCCACGAGCGCCAGCACGCCGACAACGCACGCCGGGCGCAACGGCAGCACGCTGGCCGCAATCGTGACAGGGGCAAGGATCAACACCGCAAAGGGATTTTGCAATCCGCCCGTACAGAATAACAGAGCACACAGCTGGGCGATATCAAAGGCGATATAAAGCCCGCTCTCACGGTCCGACAAAAACCGCTGGGGTGAAAATCGCAGGATGGTAAAAATATTGAGCCAGGCACTGGCCGCGATAATGGTCAGACAAAGCCCGAGCGGTACCTCAAACCCGAACCCGAAATGCACTGTCAGTATTGCTGCCGTCTGACCCGCAACGGCAAGCCAACGCAGGGTCGTCAGTGTCCGTAGACGAATTGGTCCGCGTAATTGCCCCAGAAAAGCAGAGCCCTGAATGGCCTCCACCAAGGGTCGCACGGGCATCCGGTGTGTCGTCAGCCCAAACGACCCAGTAGAGGCTTTGCTCAGCGTGCCCTCATCTTCAGAAGGCTGAGCCGCGTAAGAGGAACCAGAAGGTGCATTCATTCTAACAAACCGATTTCTAGCGCTAAGCGCTTGTCGCGCGCGCCCCGCAATATTAGGTCCATGGTCGACACAAACCGCCAAGGCGCTTGACGAGGTGACAACTACACCCATGCAAATACGTACAAAGACAGGGTTTTGGCTTGCTCTCGCAGGCTTAGCGATGATGATCATTGCTGCATGTTCGCCGGAAGTTTCAAAGAAAGGCGCATCGGCGAACGCCGACAAAATCGCCCTTTCCGATGCTTTTACCGGCGCCTATGCCCTGACCGACATGAACGGCGTTCCCGCCACGAAGGAGCGTTTCGCGGGCAAACCTGTCTTTATCTATTTCGGCTTTACGGCCTGCCCCGATGTGTGCCCAGCCGCTCTTGGTGTGATGAGTGTGATGCTCGATGAGTTGGGGGAAGATGCCCAAAAACTACAGCCGCTTTTTATTGCTGTGGACCCAGAGCGGGATACGCCCGAGGTATTGCGAAGCTATCTGGGCTTTGATCCGCGTATCCTCGGCCTGACCGGGCCTGCTCCCGCCATCGAGGAGGCCAAGGACGGCTTCAAGGTTTACGCAAGTCGCCAGGAACTACCCGATTCGGCCCTTGGCTATACGATTAACCACTCCAGTCTGTTTTATTTCGTTAGCGAAACGGGTGAGCCAAAATTTGCGTTTAAGGATAGCCTGCCGCCCCAGACCCTCGCCGCCCTGATCCGGCCTATGCTTTAGGGGAAGTAAAGCCGGTTAGGGTATCCGCAGCACGATTATGACGGCCGCTGAAATTCCGCGCGAAATTGGCGCTGAAGGGCAGCCTCTTCATCCTCTATTATATTGCGCTCGCTTACGATCAGCCCTACCAGTAGGAGCTGTGGTGAAAACTCTGGACAAACGCTGGTGTCAAAACCGGTTGGCGCTTCCACCGGCACGCGCCGCGCACCACGTCCGGGGGTCGGTCTTGCGGTAAAGGGCAAAAGTCGATGTTGTATTCAGCCTTTGAAATGGGGATCACCGCGTTTTCACCGGCGCGCCTTGCCGCCGGTCTAGGTTCCCAACTATGGCGCTCGCCCCTGAACCCTGCGGCAGAAACCTGGTTTGGCCGGTCAGCGGCGGCGGCGCTGGAAGTCTTTGAACACGCGACCCGGCGCTATCCCAAACCTGACTGGTTGATCGACAGCACCGAGGTTAATGGCAGATCCGTTCCCGTGACGGTGGAGACCTTTGCGCGGAAAGATTTCTGCTCCCTCCTCCATTTCAAACGCGATGCCGATGCCCTGCGCTTGGCAAAGAGCAGCGGCAACACCAAGGCGAGCGACGCACCGGACCCGGCCGTACTGATTGTGGCACCGCTATCTGGCCACCATGCCACTTTGTTGCGCGGTACGGTTGAGGCAATGCTGCCCGAACATGACGTATACATTACCGATTGGCTCGATGCGCGCAGTGTGCCGATCACGTTAGGTCGGTTCGATCTCAACGATTTTATCGATTATCTCATCGACTTTTTGCGCTTGTTAAAACCGCTGGCGCCCGGTGCCGGGGTACACACACTAGCGGTTTGTCAGCCGGGCCCTGCGATGCTGGCGGCCAGTGCTTTGATGGCTGCAGATAATGATCAGGCGCGTCCCGCCTCCATGACCTTAATGGGCAGCCCCATCGACACCCGCCGCTCGCCCACGGTGCCCAACCTGTTGTCACAGGAACGCCCGTTTGAGTGGTTTGAAAACAATATGATTTACACCGTACCCGCCCCCTATCCAGGGGTGATGCGACGGGTCTATCCGGGCTTTATCCAGCTTTATTCTTTTATGTCGATGAATTCGTCGCGGCATGTGAATGCCCAATATGACTATTTTCAGCACCTGGTAGACGGCGATGGCGACGGCGCAGACAAGCATCGTCAGTTCTATGACGAATATCTCGCCGTTCTCGACCTAACCGAAGAGTTTTACCTTCAAACGATCAGGGACGTGTTTCAGGACCACAAATTGGCCAAAGGCACGCTCATGCATCGCGGCGAGCGGATTGACCCCGCGGCAATCACCGATATTGCGCTGATGACCGTGGAGGGAGAGAAGGACGACATCTCCGGTATTGGTCAAACCCAGGCTGCGCATGATCTGTGCACAAATATTCCGGATACAATGAAAATTGACTATATCCAGAAAGGTGTGGGCCATTACGGCGTCTTCAACGGCTCACGCTGGCGCACGCAAATCCAACCCAAAATCAGAGATTTTATCCGCGCGCGATAGCCAGATCCCAGGTTAGATTTTTACACAAATAGCCTGATGACCGACATTTTTTCTTGGATGTGTTCTACGTACCGTGGTGAGCACTTGTCCCGCTGGCGGCTCAAGGTCTACTGACGATCGTCTTTTTCCAACCCATCGCGGTGCGCGATTTGCTCTGCAAATGGCTTCTAGTCATACACGTTTAGACTGGAACTGTGTTCGAACCCGCGAACCCTAAAAGATCTAGACTGCGGTTTTAATTCAACAAAGAGTAAACGCAGTCTGGACTCAAATCTTTTCAGAAACTCTGATCGCCACGCGGCAGCCAAATCCGATGACGGATTTCATCAGCATATAGGCGGGCGCTTCAAGGGCACCATTTTCTTCGGCGGTGTGTTTATGGCCGAGTTCATCTTCGCGGAACTGGGTCACCGTTTCGGCAAGATCCGGATCGATGGTGGCAAGCTCTACCGCCTGTTCGGCATAGTGCTTCTCGATGACATCCTCGACCGTTTCGGTGCAGGCCATGGCCGCCTTTTCGCCCATCAGCGCCGTGACCGCGCCCAGACCAAAGCCAGCAATCGTCCAAAACGGAGAGGCTAATGTGGGCCTTACGCCACGTTCAGCGAGCAAGCGGTCAAACGTGTCCAGATGGTGCTGTTCACCGTCTTCCATCTCTTCGAGAAGGCGTGCGGTCGCCTGTTTGTGGGGCAAACGATCAAAGACCGCACGCTGACCGCGGTAAATTTGGACCGCACCATGCTCCCCGGCATGATCAACGCGCAGCATTTCTTTAAGGCGGCGACGTTTTGAGCCCGGTTTTGGCAAAACAGTCGCGATCGGGCCCTCAAAATCGGCATCGTGCTCGCTCATTGAACCATCCGTCCCTTCACACGTGCCGTGCGTAAAGCCCCCGCAGTGGCAAGCGTGGTAAGCGCAAAGAGCCCGGCGGAAAAAAGCATGTTATACCCCGCCATCGTTACCCCGAAAAAGGCCCACCCCGTTTGGTCGCAGGACACGCGCGGTTTTGAACCATCAAGGCCACCTGATAGCCCCCCAATGTCGGTAATTGTTTTGGATGCCGAACAACTTGCCGGGCCGGGCCAAAAGTGAAACTCGACGCCTGTGTGGTAAAACGCAAGCATCGCACCGAATCCGTAAACAAGGGCCGCCGTCCCCACTGCCGCCGCTGCCAACAAGGGGGCCTTAAACCCGCGACTGACCACAAGACCTACCGCCGTGATGGCGAGGGCCGTCCAATGGGCTTCGCGCTGGTCCAGGCAAAGATCGCAGGGCTCATACCCCAGCGCCTGAAAAATATGGGCGCCCGCCAGCAAGGAGGCACTAACCGCAAAACCCGCAATCAAGGCTTTCTCAATAAAAGAGGTAGACAAGCCCAATGACGACATTTTGTGTGTGATACCGAAACTACTCATGGCTCAAATCTAGAAGGCTGCCAGCGGTGAGGCACCCGGCGGATCGTCACATGGCGACACCTTGTCAGCCTCAAACACCACTGGCCTCCGGCTCCACCGCTGTTTGATCCTGCGCATAAAGCGTACTGAGGAAAGACCGATAGCGCGCCAGGGCATCGCGCATATGGGCCGGGTGATGCCAGTGTTGCCAATCGCTTTCGATAAACGGATCGTCAAAGGCATGCTCCGTATCAGGATAGACCTTCTGGTCTAGCGGTAGTTTATTGCCAGTACTGATTTTATTAAGCAACGAGATGCATTCGGTGTGATTGACAATCGTATCGGCACCAGCAAGGCTTGATAGGATTTCTGTGTTTTCTTGCGTCCACCAATGACGGCGGCTGCGCGCCCCAAAGCCGCAATAGGGATAAAATAGCGCAGCGCCCGCGACCTTGATGGGCTTTCCGCTATAGGGTGCGTCAACGGAGGCCGGGGGGGCTTTACGCACATCCATGCTGAGAAAGTCCATGATGGTCCAAGCGCCGTGGGACCAGCCGGTTAGCACCAGATTAGACGTATCAAGATCATCACGATCGCGGACCAGATCGATGGCGGCAAGCACATCGCCCGCCCGTTCAATCCCGATCAACAGTTTTGCAGTGCATACTTTTTCGAGTGCCGCCTCGCGGCTGAGTTCGCGTGGCCGATTGCTGTCCACGATGACAGCGGCATAGCCGGCCTCATTGGCGACTTTCGCGTACATCTCCTGAAAAGCCAGACGCGCGCCGGCACAGCCATGGAATTGCAAAACCACCGGATGCGGGCCCGGACCTGGCGGCGTCGTTACTTTAATATGGGGTGCAAGGAGGGTTTTGATTGCAGCGAGAGACTGTTTTTCCGCACCCTGGGCGCGCCAGCCCATATACATTGCCTCACCACGCCAAAAGATAATGGCACCCAGAACAACGAAAACGCCAAGCGCTGCGAGTAGAAATCGTTTCATAAGGTCCGCCCCTGACTAAAGACCGGCTTCTTCGGCAAGCGCCTTGAGCGATTGCTCGGGGCGCGGGCCCATATGACTGATGACTTCACTCGCGGCCAAAGCCCCGAGGGACGCCGCGCGTTGGAGCTCAAAATTGCGCGCAGCGCCAAACAGAAAACCAGCAGCGAACGCATCGCCGGCCCCGGTGGTATCTTCTAACTGCGCCGGTGCGATTGCGGGAACGGTTATGGCGTCGCCACCCCGCGGGATAATTAAAGAGCCTTTTTCGCCCAGCGTTACAGCGGTCAGCGCGCACCAGTTCGGGGCCCGGCGGATCATCTCATCACGGTTGTCGGTTTCGAACAGCGTTTGGGCCTCAACTTCGTTGGCGAGCAGAATATCCACATGGTTCGGGATAAAGCTTTTCAACACATCATGCTGGCGATCGACACAGCCAGCGTCAGACAGGGTAAGCGCGGTGCGCCGGCCCGCCGCCTCAGCAATAGCACAAGCTTTGACAAAAGCCTCACGCGCCACCGGCTGCTCAAACAAATAGCCTTCAAAAAGCGTAATGGCCGCGCGTTCAATTTGTGTCTCGTCAATGTCATTCAGGGTCACATGAACGGCAGCCCCGAGATAGGTTGCCATGGACCGTTGGGCGTCACGCGTCACATTGATCAGGCATCGCCCGGTGCCGGGTCCATCGCTCAGCGGCTGTGTTGCGTAATCAACGCCCTGGTCGCGCAGATCCGCGGTAAACGTCTTGCCCAGCGTGTCATCGGCAACCTTCCCAACAAACCCGCCATTCCCCCCGAGGGACGCAAGGCACGCAATTGAGTTTGCCGCCGAGCCGCCAGAGACTTCGACTGTTTCCGCCATCTCACCATAAATCCCCTCGGCCTGATCCTCATCAATTAAGATCATGCCGCCTTTGGGGACGGCATGGCGCGCAAGAAACGCCTCCTCGCATTTTGCCAGGACATCAACAATGGCGTTCCCCACGCCGACAACGTCTAACGGGGCTAATGACATGATGTGACCTTTCAGATGATAAGCGGCGCGCCCGAATACGCGCAGCGCAAGGCAGGGGGGTACCCGCTAAAGGGGATGTTTACAGAACCTGCGGTCTATAGAAAGTCGGTGCGCTTAGAGCAAGGGTTTGAAAGACGCGAAGACTTTCCGCCTCGCGACAGCGCAGCAGCGGCGCCGATTGGCACCCGGCCCGAAGCCTTGTATCGATAATGACGGATAACGGAGCGACTTCAATGCAGGCAGTGACCAGGAAAAGACCCTCAATTGCGGGCGCGGCCTTGATAGCGATTGGGATCAGTCTTTCGGGGTGTGGCGGCCTGCCGAAGATCCCTTTGCGTCTTGGTACGGGCGATGATCAACAAGGGAGCGCCGCAGCAGCACCGACCGTCAGCGCAGCGCCAAATAATGCCACCGCAAGTCCTGCACCCGTCACCCCGCGTCTTCAGCCCGGTGATCTTGTCGGTGCCGACGCACAAACTGCCGACGCCCTCCTCGGCGCTGCGCCCATCGGTATAATCCGCGAGGGCAGCGGCGAGATCAGGCGCTATGCCGGCGCTGATTGCATGCTCCTGGTTATTCTTTATCCCGACAATCGCGGTAATCGCACCGTACAGGCCGTGGAAGGCTCCGCCGCGCGCACGAGCGCTCCGCCTACAAATACGCAAAGCTGTCTCAACGGGTTTGACCCCGGCTTTTGAGCCGCTTTGGATGCCGTGCGCAGCTCAAGCCTTAATTTCCCCCTGATTTTCCCCCTAGCGTTGGCATAAGACAATAACGGACAAATGAATGAGCGACCCTCAATCTGAACACGCCGATAAGCCTAAGCAGTCTACGCTCGCTTCCGTAATGGCCTTCCTGCGGCCCCGCAGTCTCGTGATGCTCGTGTTCGGCTTTTCATCCGGGCTGCCGTTTTATCTGATTTTTCAAACGCTCTCAATTTGGCTACGCGAAGCCGATGTGAGCAAAAGTGAGATCGGCCTTTTCGCATGGGTCGGCTTTGCCTTCACAATCAAATTCGTTTGGGCACCGCTGCTCGATCGCGCGCCCGTGCCGATCCTTGAACGATGGGTGGGTCGGCGGCGCGCATGGATGGCCGTGGCGCAGATCAGTGTTGCGGCGGCGCTCTTCGCCATGTCTTTTGCCGATCCGGCTACGGATCTCCTTTATGTGGCGCTCGTTGCCATCGGCATCGCTTTTGCCGCCGCCACCCAAGATATCGCTGTCGATGCCTGGCGCATTGAGGCCGCTACGGATGAAGAGCAAGGCGTTATGGCTGCCATGTACCAATATGGCTATCGCACCGGCATTTTAATGGCGAGCGCTGGCGCGCTGATCATTGCGGATCAAACAAGCTTTCCAGTGATGTACCAGGCGATGGCCGCTCTCATGGGGATCGGTTTGATGATGGCGCTCTTCGGGCCGAAAGTTGAGGTGCGCACCTTTGAGCCACCACCGCGGCTTTCGGTGCGCGACACAATACAGAAGTCAATCATTGGTCCGTTTGCTGATTTCTTTAAGCGTTATGGCATGGTGGCGCTAACCATCCTCGGCTTTATCGCCATTTATCGGATTCCCGATTTTGTCATGGGATTTATGACTGGGCCACTTTATGTGGATATCGGGTATTCGAAGACGGACATTGGCTTGATCCGCAGTGGGGCAGGGTTTTTTGCAACCATGGGCGGGGTTTTTATCGGCGGTCTGCTTATCTCCCGCCTAAATGTCTTTACCGGGCTCGCCATCGGTGTGGTGGTGCAAGCGGTAACCAACCTTCTCTATTCGTGGCTCTCCGTGATGCCAGCAAACAATGCCTATCTCGCCACGGCGGTGGTGATCGATAATATCGCCTATGGCTATGCGGGCACGGTTTTGATTGCCTATATGTCGAGCCTGACAAATACAGCGTTTACCGCAACCCAATATGCGTTATTCAGCTCATTCTACGCCATACCTGGAAAGTTCGTAGGCGGATTTTCTGGCTTTATCGTTGATGCAGCGGGCTACGCCTGGTTTTTTGCCTATACGGCCATGTTTGGTATCCCGGCGTTGATCATTCTCTATTTCCTGCGAAAACAGGACAGGCGATTACGGGACACTGGAAAGGACACCGGCGCAATGGAGGTCCCGGTACTGTAGGCCTTATCGCCTGAAAAGCGCGCAGAGCTGAAACGCCGTTCGCTCTACGATTTCCCGGTGCGGAAGTCCTGTACTTTTTGCCTGAAACTCCGCCTCAATAAGGCGACGACGCGCAACCTGCAGCTTGCTGCCCGTCCACCCTTTTAGACGCTGGCGGAAGGCATCCTGTTCACCAAAGAAGACCGGGGGGCGCAAGCGCTTCATTGCCTCATTGGCGTTCTGACCCTTGTCCACATAGCCGCGCGCAGTTTCTAGCCGAGCAAAACTCCGCTGGAGGGCGCGCAGAATAGTCACCGGGTTTGCTCCTGCTGTGGTGCACTGAAATAGAGCCGCGGCAAGAGGACCCGGCATACCATCGGCACAGGCGGCAAAGACCCGATCAAGGTCATCGCTGGCACTATCCACCAGGCATACCTTCACATCGGCGACAGTGATTTCGTTATCATCACTTTCCCCCACTCCCTTGTCATGGTCCGGACCCGGACTTTTGAAGAGAAGGAGCTTTTCAATTTCCATGCGTGACAAGGCTCGGTCCTCGCCCAAGGTCGCCGTCAACAGGGTCAACGCATCACGGTGGAACTTGAGTCCGTGTGCGGTCGCCATTTCCTCGGCCAATTTGCGCGTGACCGCTGGCCCGTCCACGTAACACGGCATTGCCGCGGCAGCCTTTGCCTTTTCAAAGCCTTTGCGCAGAGCCGAGCGGGGACCAAGATCACCCGCCTCCACGATCACAATGCCATTTGGCTTCAAATGACCCTGATCAAGCGCAGTGAGTAGATTGACGACCGCCGGTGCCGCCGCTTCCCCATGGGCCCGTAATCGGATGACGCGCTCACCGCCCATAAAAGACAAAGCGCAAATCTCATCGGTCAGCCACGCGCTATCGGTTTTGATATCCGCATCGGTCAGATCAAGCATATTGAATGGGTCGCTGCTGTCAGTAATAACCTGTGCGATGAGGATCTTCGCACGCTCTCGCACCAGGCCTTGATCGGGCCCGTACACAACAAACGCCGCAATCGCCTTATCGCGTTTGGCCAGTGCGCCGGTGATGGCTTTGCCTTTCAGCGCAACCATGGTGATCAGCGCCCGGGGATTAGTTCAGGGTCAAAATCCGGATCGAAATTCCGATCTTCCAGATCGCGTTCGAACTTTGGCGGGTCTTCCGGGCGCGGTGTATTCTTTTCCTTCGCCTCGTCGATCCGTTTCATCAAATCTTTGAACTGAAAAAGGATATCACGCTCAATTTCTTCTGCCAGGCGCTTAGATGCTGTTTCCACCGTTGTGCGTTCGGAGAACAAGGATGAATATTGTGACGTCACTTGATTGAAAGAGGAAATGGCACTGGGCCGACCAATAATCCGCGCGCCCGTCGCCCGGTGCACAAGTTGGTACCGGGAAAAAAGCTGATAGTTAAAACGACTGACGGACGCATCGATTTGAACACCAACGCGGCGCGCGCGCGGTGTCACCTCAACCTTGAGATCATATTCGGGCGACGTCAGTTGACCCACCAGAAGCCGATCTTCCAGCGCACTACGCAAAATTGGCTGCACGGCGAGATTTCCCTCGCCCGCATCGCCAGTGGAGACAATCGTATCCACATTGATCTGCCGCAAGATCGGGTGGCTTCCTGACCCATCAGGGGTTGCATATAATGGCTGAAATCCGCATCCTGACAAAAGGACTGCTGTAAGAGCAACAGTGAATAGTCGAAAGACATTCCGTTGACAGATATTGGCCATTTGCATTGTTCTTGTGCTCTATTTTACGACGATATTCACGATCCGCCCGGGAACGATAACTTTTTTGACAATTGTTTTGCCCTCAAGGTGACGGATCACGGCGGGATCGGCAAGGGCGGCGGCTTCGATCCCATCCTTATCAAGATCAGCAGAAACCGTCAGTATAGCCCGTTTCTTGCCGTTGACTTGGACGGGCAAGCTGACCTCGTCACTTACTAACAGATCAGGGTCAGCGGTCGGCCAGTCGGTCTGATAGACAAGTCCCGTGCCCCCCAATAATTCCCAGCATTCTTCAGCAAGGTGAGGAATAAAGGGCGCAATCAGGCGCGAAAGCGCAGACAGGGCCTCAGCCCGAACCCAAGCCGAAACCTTACTTGCTTTGCGTACCTTGCCCAAAAATTCGTAAATGCGCGCCACCGCCTTATTGAACCGGAAGTGCTCAATATCAGCGGTAATCGTATCAATCGTGCCGTGGGTAGCCCGGCGCAGGGCAATATCGTGCTCGTTGAGGTCACTGGGTACCGTATGCGGATCAAATCCAGCAAAGGCACCAGCGTGGGGACTGACCGTATCCCAGATACGCCCCATGAGCCGCCAGGCGCCGTCAATGCCGCTGGCCGTCCATTCCACATCGCGCTCAGGCGGGCTATCGGACAGAACAAACCACCGCGCTGCATCAACGCCATAATCAGTGGCAATCACCTCCGGCGAGACAACGTTCTTTTTGGACTTCGACATCTTTTCGACCGGGCCCATAAAGACCGGGCGACCGGTGGCAAGGTCCCTGGCTTGACCATTCTCGACGACCACATCATCGGGAAGCAACCAGTCGCCATCCGCTGATTGAAAAGTGGCGTGGGTGACCATGCCTTGCGTGAAAAGGTCGGCGAAGGGTTCGTCAACACCGACGAGCCCGAGTTTTTTCATGCAGCGCGTAAAATAGCGCGCGTAGAGAAGATGCAGGATCGCATGCTCAATCCCACCAATGTACTGATCCACTGGCAACCAGCGGTCAGCGGCCTCCCGGTCCACCGGTCTGGCGGACTTGGGGTCGGTAAACCGGGCAAAATACCAGGAGGAATCGATAAATGTGTCAAAGGTGTCGGTCTCCCGGCGCGCGGGCGTACCACATTTGGGGCAAGGCACCAGCCGCCAGTCATCGGCCCTGTCGAGGGGGTTACCCGGAACCTGAAATTCACTGGCGGGAATATCGGGCAAAGTCACCGGTAAGTCTGCCGCCGGGACCGGGACAACGCCGCAGTCGTCACAATGAATCGCCGGGATCGGACAGCCCCAGTAGCGCTGCCGAGACACCCCCCAGTCGCGTAAACGAAAGTTGGTATGACCCTCACCCTGTCCCGCAGCCTGTAGTCGATCAATGGCCGCACTGATCCCTTGATCAATGGTCATCCCATTTAGGAAATCGGAGTTTAAGAGCGTGCCCGGTCCGGTGTAGGCTTCGTCGTCAATGACCATGGCGTCTGGCGCAGTATTAGGCGGGAGCACCACTGGCGTTACGTCGAGATCATATTTGCGCGCAAAGTCGAGATCACGCTGGTCATGAGCCGGGCAGCCAAAAATCGCACCGGTTCCGTAGTGCATGAGAATGAAGTTCGCCACATAGACCGGAAGGGTGCGGCTTGGATCAAACGGGTGGGTTACCGAGACCGGTAGCGCGTAGCCCCGTTTCTCTGCCTTTTCGATGGCTTCTTCCGACGTACCACCAGCCTGGCATTCCTTGATGAAAGCGGCGAGCGCCGGATCCTGGTCAGCAAAATACTGGGCGTGCGGATGATCGATCGCAACCCCGCAGAACGAAGCCCCAAACAAGGTATCGGGCCGCGTTGTGTAGACCGACAAACCGTCCGCCAGGGGTGCCGGCAAATCTGTTTCGGTAGCAAAATTGAATTGGAGTTTGCAGCCTTTTGACTTGCCTATCCAATTGCGCTGCATCAGCTTGACGTTCTCTGGCCATCCGCCAAGACGCCCATCGTCAAGAGCGTCCAGCAGGTCCTCCGCCGCATCGGTAATTTTCAGAAACCATTGCGACAGGGTGCGTCGCTCGACCGGCGCGCCAGAACGCCAGCCCTTGCCATCAATGACCTGCTCGTTGGCAAGCACCGTTTGATCCACCGGGTCCCAGTTCACAACGCTCTCGCGCCGCTCCACAAAGCCTGCATCCCAAAAATCGAGAAACATGCGTTGTTCGTGGATATAATAGTCAGGGTCGCTGGTTGCGAATTCGCGAGCCCAGTCGATAGCAAGCCCCATGGCCTGAAGCTGCGTGCGCATGGCATCAATATTGGCGTAGGTCCATTCGCGTGGATGGGCGCCGGTTTGCATCGCGGCGTTCTCCGCTGGCATGCCAAAGGCATCCCACCCCATGGGATGGAGCACATTGAACCCACGCGCTTTTTTGAACCGCGCGACCACATCGCCCATGGCGTAATTTCGCACATGCCCCATATGGATGCGCCCCGAGGGATACGGGAACATTTCGAGAACGAAATAGTTTTCTTTCCCGGGATCGTCAGCTGTTCTGAAGGCGTTTGCCTCGGCCCAGCGCTGTTGCCATTTCGGCTCAGCTTCTTTTGGATTATACCGGGTCATAATATCATTTCGGCTACGAAACCATATCAGCTTCGCTTGTTGTTGCTAGAAGTATGGGCGCGACAAGAAGCGGACACCCGAAATGCGCGCGTCCAGTTGGCTTATTGATCGAGCGTATTGAGCCGCAATTGGCGCGCGCGGGTCAGGATGGCATTTTCCAGCTCTCGCGATGTTGCCGGGTTCACCCGCGAGTCGATCCATGCACCGTTGGTCAAGGACTGGCGAAAAACCGAGACGCGGAGCGCGTCTGCGCGAAGCGCCTGATCAAGAATGTAAACATTGACCTTGAAACGCTCGTCAGGGGTCTCCGGATTCACGTACCAGTCCGTGAGAACCAGTCCCGCGATAGGGTCAGCTGAGGTCACCGGCAAAAAGTTGATCGTTTCCAGCGACGCCGCCCACAAATACCGATTTACGGTGGTGGGTACGCCCGCCTTTGACGACGAGGCAGCCCCGAACAGAGGCAGGTTGCGCGTATCATTGCCCCCACCCGCGCACGCGGCCAACAGCACCATCGCTAATGCTGCAACGAACCCGAAAAATGATGTCTTGGTAATGGTCATAAAGATGATGTCCTGTGGCGAGGCCCCTGAGCCGTGCCGATTAAAATTCAGCTCTTTGTCCTTAATCTGCGCACTGATCCTTTGCAACGGGTTGTCTTCATCCCCGCCAAAAACACCGACCCGGTCTGCCCGACCGGACGCCCGTTCGTGCTACCACACCAGAGTCATCCGGCTGGCGAAATGTTATGTGATAAAACAACGTGGTAATACCATCACAATGGCCAGCGCAAACCGCCCCATTAGACCCGGAAACGCGCCAGTTCGTCGCTCGCATTCTTGACGCGCGATGCCCGGAACGGCACGTTGGCGTCACGCTGTTAGGCAGCTGAACCATTTGGGGTGGTTCATGTGGGGAGTTGGTGGACAAAGCGGGTAGCGGTATGGCCGCAACGTTTGGCGTTGCGTGTGCGTATCCTAAGGCTGGCGTGTATTGCCTTTGGGCAAAGCTGCGCCGATATGAGGAAGAAGTGGGAGGTTCGCGTGAACGCACCCGAATGTGACTAATTGTTAGGCTTGGCGGCTTATTAAAAGTTTGTGCCGGTTCAGGACAGATTGTTAATAACTCGCAGGTCAGCTTGAACGCTATAATGCGAGCCATCGCTCGGGGGACTGACACCCGCGCAACAATGAGGATGTAGGGTCGTGGGCATTTTTGCTCATCACGAGACGGAGAAGGAATCGGCCAGTATTTGCGCTGACGCCGGTCGCTATCTTTTGGTGGGTATCCGCGCGCTTTTAACGTCCTGCGCCTTAATTCTTGTGGTCCTACCGGCCAACGCCCAGTCGGACGCGGATCAATCTTCCAGCGCTCTGAGCGATGCGGTCAAAGTCGAGCTCTCTGGAAAAGCCTCAGCGGTTGTAGGGGCCGTCGAAGGCGGAGAGGCTCGCGGTGACATTGATGCCGAAGTAGAACTCAAGGCGTCCACCATCCTTGATAATGGCCTTGAACTCGGCGCCGTCATCCAAGGTCGGTACGACGAGGACCAGCCAGGGCAGTTATTCAGCGCCGGCCGCCGATCCGGTTTTTTGTTTGGCGGGGCGCGGGGTCTTGGGCCGCTATCGGGCGATGCATTTGTTCAAGGCGCTTTTGGCTATGCACGCGGCGGCTTTGGCAAAGTTGTTGTGGGCCGCGATCAGGGCGTTGCGCGGCAATTCGCGGTCACAGCGCCTACAATCTTTCAGTCGGTGAACGTGAACAACTGGCGTACAGACCTTAGCGGGCTTAACGACATTCACACCATCAATGATTTTTCCGGTTACGCCACCAAGATAAGCTATCTGCCGCCCGCCAACTTCCTTGGCGGTATCGTCGGCGGTCTGCAGCTTGGTGTTTCTTACGCACCGCAACTGGCAGAATGCGGTGATGATCTGTGTGCCCCACAAGA
The DNA here is from genome assembly GCA_039819545.1 of Pseudomonadota bacterium. Lineage (GTDB taxonomy): Bacteria > Pseudomonadota > Alphaproteobacteria > Caulobacterales > Parvularculaceae > CALLPQ01. Next base: position 145,114 of record JBCBRS010000003.1, read on the forward strand.
TGAACGGTTATTGCTCTCTACCGACCCTCTGTTCACCACCAATTCGCGGTGGGAAAATGTTCTCGAAGGCGCTTTTTTCTATCAAAAGGGTCTGGACTTCGGTTCCGATGGTCAAAAAGACCTCTTCATAGGATTTGGGGCTAGTGTGGTTACGGCCGAGGAAGATACAAATCTAGGGCCCGCTGTTTTTGACGATTATCAGTCTTATTCGCTCGGGCTTAACCTGGCCTTCAGGGGACTGACGCTTGGAGGATCCTTCAAGACATCCAATGGCGGTACTTTGCTCACCGAAAACAATGACGATGATTATTTCGCCTTTGATGCGGGTGTCACCTATAAGACCGGTGATTGGGGCTTTATGTTGGGGTACGGAAAATCTGAGGCCAACCTTATCGGTCCAACCCGGAACCCGGTAACCGATCCACTCCTTTTTCAAGACACGCAGTCAGCGCAAGCTGGCGTTACCTATTTCCTTGGCCGCGGGATCACCATTGGAGCTGCAGCGCAGTATGTGGACTCCAAGAAACCGACAGTCATCGGCGGACCTGAAGATGCCGTTACCGCAGTCATCGAAACCGGCATTCGGTTTTAAGACCGGCACTCCTCTTATAAACCACGAGTTCGTAATCGACGCTCAAAGGTCGTATCGCGATTATTGGCGCCGATAACCCAAAGCGAAACTGTGCTTTATCGGCAATCCATCGGGATTACGTATTCATTGAATCGAAGAAGTCCTCGTTAGACTTCGTTTGCTTCAGTTTGTCGATCAGGAACTCAATCGCATCGGTGGTCCCCATGGGCGAGAGAATACGACGCAGAACATACACTTTCTGCAGATTAGCTTTGCTGGTAAGCAAATCTTCTTTCCGCGTTCCAGATTTTGCCACATCCATAGCCGGATACGTTCGCTTATCAGCAACCTTCCGATCAAGGACGATTTCGGAATTACCCGTGCCTTTAAATTCTTCGAAAATGACTTCGTCCATTTTTGAGCCAGTATCGATCAATGCGGTCGCGATAATGGTCAGGCTTCCGCCTTCTTCAATATTCCGAGCGGCACCGAAGAACCGTTTTGGCCGTTGAAGCGCGTTTGCGTCAACGCCGCCAGTGAGAACCTTGCCTGAGGACGGGACAACGGTGTTGTAGGCGCGTCCCAGTCGTGTGATGGAATCCAGCAATATCACCACATCACGCCCATGCTCCACCAGACGCTTGGCTTTTTCGATGACCATTTCCGCAACCTGCACATGGCGTACTGCAGGTTCATCAAAGGTTGAGGAAACAACCTCCCCTTTTACGGAGCGTTGCATGTCCGTTACTTCTTCCGGTCGCTCATCAATCAAAAGGACGATGAGAAAACTCTCCGGATGGTTGGCTGCAATAGAGTGAGCAATATTCTGTAGAAGGACGGTTTTACCAGTACGCGGCGGCGCTACAATCAGCGCGCGCTGCCCCTTTCCGAGCGGGGCGACCAAATCTATGACACGAGACGAGAGGTCTTTGCCCGGCTTATCTTCAACCTCCATCTTGATCCGTTCTTCAGGATAAAGAGGCGTCAGATTGTCGAAATGGACCTTATGCCTGGCGCGTTCGGGCTCCTCGAAATTGATGGTCGCTACTTTTGTAATTGCGAAGTACCGCTCACCATCTTTGGGGCTGCGAATTTCACCAAAGACAGTATCGCCTGTTCGCAAAGCAAAGCGCCGTATTTGCTGCGGCGACAAGTAAATATCATCGGGGCCAGCGAGATAGTTTGCATCAGCCGACCGTAAGAAACCAAACCCATCGGGGAGGACTTCCAGAACACCGCCGCCAGATATTTCTACCTCACGGTCCGCCAGCTCTTTTAGAATTTCAAAAAGCAATTCCTGCTTTCGCCGCGCCGAAGCATTTTCAACTTCCAGCTCTTCAGCAAATGACAAAAGGTCAGTAGGCGATTTGGACTTCAACTCGTCCAGAGTCATGGTTTTGGGCAACATGGGTGTCTCGAGGGAGATTTAGCCGACAATCGATCGGATCTACGCTCTGCTTGGCACAGGCATGAGGTGATTGTTTTGGCAGTGGAAAAAAAGCGGAACGAATGTTCCTCGTTGAAAACTAGCCCAAAGTTGGCGGAAGCGTCAATCCATGCTTGAGCCAGGGTCTCATCAAAACGGCTTCACGAGGACCATAATCAGCACCACAAACATGAGGACAAAAGGTGCTTCGTTGATCATGCGCCAGAATTTTTCCGTTCGGGGCCGCTCGCCCGCCATAAACTTTTTCCGTGCGCTGGCATAAAACCCGTGAATACCTGTAATGGCCACAACACTGATGAGTTTCACGTAGAACCAGCCGCTGGAAAAAACGGTTGTGTTGGCAATCATCAACAGAACGGCAAAACCCCACGTTGCGAGCATGGCTGGCGTCATAATGCCTTTGAGAAGCCGCCCTTGCATTTTGATGAAGAACCCTTCTGCCTCCCCGCCCGGTTTTGCTTGGTGATGATAGACAAAAAGACGCGGCAAATAGAGCATTGCCGCCATCCAAGCGATTACAGCCGCGAGATGGCCAACCTTAATCCATTGCGCATGATTGGCGAGAAAACTCATGGGTTCGGCTTACGACCAGTTGCGAATAATGTCGACGAGTGTCGCCACATTTTCCGGCGGGGTTTCGGGCACAAAGCCATGACCAAGATTAAAAATATGCGGCACGTCAGAGAACGCTTTAAGATAACGCGTTGCCGCTTTTTCCATGGCGTTACCACCTGACACCACCAACAGCGGATCAAGGCCACCCTGTACCACAGCATGGGGGCTTAAATGCCAGCGGGCCCATTCCGGTGGTACCGAATAATCGATCCCCACAGCATTGCTAGCGGTATGCTCTGCAAACGGTGTCAGCATTATCCCCGCGCCTTTAGCAAAAAAGATAAAGGGCACCTGCGGATGTCTCACACGCACCTTGTCCGCAATGGCAACCATTGGCTCCAAGGACAGACGCGTCATGAGATCAGGCGGTAGTCCCTGTGCCCAGCTATCGAACAACTGCAGAGCGTCTGCGCCGGCATCAACCTGACGGATCAAATAGTCTGCAGTCACGTCCACAAGGAGATCGATTAACGCCGTCATAAAATCTGGTTGTCGGTAATAAGTCTGACGCAGAGCAGACGGATCTTTCGACGGCCCACCTTCCAGCATGTAGGTGGCAACGGTCCACGGTGCGCCGGCAAATCCAATGAGCGCCTTTTCTGCTGGCAATCGGCGACGGGTTAAACGGACAGTTTCGATAACCGGATCAAGCACCGAAGGATCATATTGGTCCCGAAAGGATGCAAGGTTATCCGGTGTTATGACTGGCTTCAGACGGGGCCCTTCACCGGCAACAAACCAGACTTCCTGACCAAGTGCATCAGGGATGAGGAGGATGTCTGCGAAGAGAATAGCAGCGTCAAGGTCATAACGATCAATAGGCTGGATGGTGACCTCGCACGCCAGTTCTGGGTTATAGCACAGATCAAGGAAGGAGCCTGCCTTGGCTCTGACGGCTCGGTATTCTGGTAAATACCGACCTGCCTGGCGCATAAACCAGATTGGTCGTTGCTCGCTTTGTCGTCCATAGAGGGTCGCCAGAAATCGGGAGGTTTGCGGTGTTGCTGGGCTAACCGACACGACGTTCACTTTCTTTTAATCAATCTTAAAAAAAGGTTAATAAGGGTATTGAGATGGATATCGGGGAAAATCCAGCGCTACCATTTTATCCCCGATGGTGAAGGTGACCCGAAGAGAGTTTGGGGAGAAAAGACGCAGAACCTTCCGCCAGACAAGTCGCTAACATTTTGAAAGCGCGATTGAAATACTGCGTGTGGGGAATATGGGGAAGACTTTTCCCAGATCTGGGAAAAATGCCAAACCGTTATCCTGATGAGAAACAGGTTGAACGCAACGGGGGTAAGACCGGTAAAACTTGGACAAAATAGCCAAAAAGCCGGTAAGACCCAAAGACCGTGAAATTTGCTATGACTTTCCACAGGATGGACCGTGGATAACCCGACTTCTCCAGACAAAGCGTTTTTTGAGGATGGAAAATCCGCTGCTGGCGCGCCGGTAGCAACATATTTCCATGTGCATCTCTTGTCCGACTCCACAGGAGAAACGCTGAATACCATGCTCAAGGCAAGTGCATCACAGTTTGCCGCAGCAACGCCTTTTGAGCATATCTACGCCCTCATCCGCACAAAGAGGCAGCTTGAAAAAGCGATCCACGGTATCGAATTGGCGCCCGGTCTCGTCCTCCATACCATTGTGAACCCAGCGCTCAGGCGGTTTCTTGAAAGACGATGTAGTGAAATGAACTTGCCGGTTGTGTCGGTTCTTGACCCACTGACCAGCGCGTTCTCGGATTATCTGGGTCTTGAGCAAACGCTGGACACGGGTGCGCGTCATCGTATGGATGACGCTTATTTCAAGCGCATAGCGGCGCTGGATTATACGCTGGCCCATGATGATGGACAGATGACCGGGGATCTGAATGCCGCGGATGTGGTGCTGGTCGGGGTTAGCCGAACGTCAAAAACGCCAACCTGCATGTATCTCGCCAATCGAGGTGTAAAGGCTGCTAACGTGCCGCTTGTGCCAACCAGCGATCCACCGGCTGAGTTATTTTCTCTGACCCGGCCTTTGATTGTCGGTTTGATCGCGAGCTCGGACCGATTGCAACAAATTCGCCAAAATAGGCTCGGTGCAATGAATGTGCACGACGCCACATCCTACGCCGATGATGCCGCCATCAAAGCAGAATTGTTGAAAGCAAAACGCATGTTTGCCAAACACCGGTGGCCAGTCATTGATGTCACCCGGCGTTCCGTTGAGGAAACAGCCGCGCAAATCCTCACAAAGCTTTCTGCGCGCGCTGACCAGCGAGGAAAATGATGACCTATCGGCTCGTCTTAGCGTCCGGGAGCAAAATTCGCGCGACAATCCTGAGTAATGCGGGCATTCCATTTGAAAGTCGGCCGACGCAAACCAATGAGGCAGCGATTAAACAGGCGGGCTTGGCCACAGGGACTGGTATGAAGACTATTGTCACGCGCCTCGCCCGAGCAAAGGCTGAGGCCATCGCCCCCTGCAACGGTGAGTTGGTGATAGGCTCCGATCAGATATTGATTTTTGACAACGCCTTATTTGATAAACCGGTCGACCTCAAAGAGGCAAAAGACCGGCTCGCGGCACTGCAGGGTAAAACCCATACGCTCATGAACGCCACAACCATCTTAAAAAACGGTGAGCCCATTTATGAAGGCATCGGTACCGCTGATCTTACCATCCGTACCCTGACATCTGAAGATATTGAACTATATTTTGATGACGTGGGGACAGCCGTTTTATCCAGTGTCGGTGCCTATCACTTGGAGGGCAAAGGCGCCCGCTTGTTTGAAAAAATAGAGGGCGACTATTTTACGATCCTCGGCTTACCGTTGACGCCGCTCTTACCTGTCTTGCGCGCCCACGGGATTATCGCATACTGATGATTGATATGCACCCATTGACCCACGCGCTGGAAGAGGCGTGGCGCACGGTCACAATGGCCGGTGTTATTGGTGATCCCATCGCGCAATCACTGTCCCCCGCGATCCACAATTACTGGTGCAACCGGGCCGGGATTGAAGGCGTTTATTTGCCCATCAGAGTCTCTGATACCCAAACAGATTTTGACCTAGCGCTTGACGGTCTTCGCCAGATAGGTTTTGCCGGGGTGAATGTGACGATGCCCCACAAGGCCCGTGCATTCGGGGTTGGCACACAAACCGACACCACAAGTAAGTTGATCAAGGCCAGTAACACACTGACCTTTACACAAGGTGGCATAGAAGGAGCGAACACGGACGGTTATGGATTTGCCGCTGCCTTGCGCGCGCAGTGTCGCGAACACCACAGCGCCACACCGTCAAGAGCCCTCATATTGGGTGCTGGATCGGCGGCTTCAGCCGTGGGTGTTGGTCTGCTTACTGCCGGCGTTAAAACAATCATCGTGACCAACCGGACCTGTGCAAAGGCGGAAGTGTTGGCATCGTTATTGACGCAACAAGACGATCAGGCCTCCATTCGTGTGGTCCAATGGCAGGATAGAGAACACATCGAAGCTGATCTTGTGGTCAACGCCACATCGCTTGGTATGCGGAATAAACCGCCACTATCCTTTGAGTTTGGCGCCGTACCGGGCACCGCGATTGCTGCGGACATTGTTTATGATCCGTTGGAAACCCCTTTTTTGCGCAGAGCCGGTGCGCGAGGATTACACACGTTCAATGGACTGCACATGCTGGTGCACCAGGCCGTGCCAGGCCATCATCGCTGGTTCGGGATAGAGCAAGCTTTTGATGATGATCTTTACGCCCATCTTCTGCTAACGATTGAGGGGACCGCTAAGACGGGTCCCTTCGTTATCGGTCTGACCGGATCTATCGGGATGGGTAAAACCACGGTTGCGCAGATGGCGCTCGAGGCGGGCGTGCCTGTTTGGGATGCGGATGCTGCGGTGCACCGGCTCTATGGTAAAAATGGACGCGGCGCCGGTGCATTAAAGGCGGTTTTTCCCGGTGCGGTGGGCACGACTGGCGTAGACCGCACAAAGCTAGCCGCGCTGGTCCTCGGTAACCCAAAAAAAATGCGACAGCTCGAAGCGATTATACACCCGCTGGTTGCGGTGGACCGGGCGCTTTTCTTGCGAGAAGTGGAGCGTCAGGGTTTTGCGCGCTGTCTGTTAGATATCCCGCTTTTGTTTGAAGGTGAATTTGCCGCCAGTTGTGACCAGACCATCGTTGTGTCGGCGGATGCAGCAGTGCAGCGGGAACGCGTTCTTGCCCGTCCGGGGATGAGTGCGGCGAAATTTGAGGCGATCCTTGCCAAGCAAATGCCGGACGCGGAAAAGAGGGCGCGCGCCGACCATGTGATCCGCACGGATTGCACGCTGGCTGAAACGCGCGCGGCCCTTCTTTGCGTTTTGTCAGGGACCAAGGACCTGGCCACGCGTTAAATCACGTCGTGTTTTTGCAAACCGATCATAGAGAGCGTATAGCACCGCGCTCAAACAAATGTGGTTTTCGTCATGGAAAAAGTAACAGGAAATAATGCCAGCATGCCGGTGGGTGATGCGGAGCCCATCGTCGAACCGACAAAGAAGTCCGTCTTTGTCAAAACCTATGGTTGTCAAATGAATGTCTATGACAGCGAGCGCATGACAGGGCTGTTAAAACCGCTTGGCTATGAGGCTGTGAACAAGCCTGAGGGGGCTGACCTTGTCATCCTCAATACCTGTCATATCCGGGAAAAAGCCGCCGAAAAGGTCTATTCTGAGTTAGGACGCCTCAAAAAACAAAAGCAGAAACAGGCAGGCAGCGCTGCGCCATTGACGATCGCGGTGGCGGGGTGTGTGGCACAGGCCGAGGGCGCGGAGATCAAGGCACGGGCACCGCAGGTGGATATGATCTTCGGGCCCCAGGCCTATCACCGCCTGCCGGAAATGCTGGCCCGTGCGGCCCGTGACCAGGGCGCGGTTCTTGAAACCGATTTTGCGGTTGAAGAGAAATTCGACCGACTGGCAACCCGCGCGGTTGAGGGGCCAACCGCCTTTGTCACGGTACAGGAAGGCTGCGATAAATTCTGCACGTTCTGTGTGGTGCCATACACACGCGGGGCGGAGGTATCGCGCGCAGTCGATGCGATTAGCGCCGAAGCGCGCAGCCTGGCCAGCCAAGGGGTGCGGGAGATCACGCTGCTTGGCCAGAATGTGAATGCGTGGCAATCACCGGCGCCTTCAGGTGATATCGATACCAAAATGACCCCCATACCAAAAGACATTTGGGGTCTTGGTGATTTGTGTCGCCATCTAGCCCGTATCGATGGCATCGAGCGCATCCGCTTTACCACTTCCCACCCCCGGGACATGAGCGATGATCTGATTGAGGCGTTGGGCGAAGAGCCCAAATTGATGCCCTATCTACACCTCCCAATCCAGACCGGATCCGACGCGATCTTGAAGGCCATGAATCGCGGGCATACCGCGGCGGAGTATGTGGCCCAAATTGAACGGGTGCGCGCCGCCCGGCCCGACCTTGCGTTGTCAGGTGATTTTATCGTGGGATTTCCCGGTGAGACCGATGAAGACTTTGAAGCGACCATGGCACTCGTCGCAGAGATTGGATACGCCTCAGCGTTCTCCTTCAAATATTCACGCCGGCCCGGCACCCCCGGCGCTGCCATGGCCAAACAGGTCGCCGAGCCGGTCAAAGATGAGCGCCTTGCCCGCCTGCAGACGCTGTTGGAGGCGCAAAAACAGGCCTTCAACCGCGCCCAGATTGGTAAAACGCTGACGGTTTTGTTTGAAAAATCAGGTCGACATACTGGTCAACTGATCGGTCGGTCGCCGTATTTGCAAAGTGTGCATGTGACGGCGCCTGAAATCTGGATCGGAAAAATCGGTACCGTCCGCATCGACGGAGTGACGACCAATGCGCTTTCTGGCACTGATGCCGCGCTGGTGGAAAAAGAACAGCACGCTCGCGTTTGAACGAAAAATAAGGACTTTTTCAGTAGCGTTTTTCGAAAGGCCAGCAGGACGGTGAAGACACCTTTGAACGAACCTTTTAGCGCCGCGAAAGCCCTGAAAAAGCACCCTGGTGCCACCCTGTCGGGGGAAACTATTCATGTTGATTTTGACGATAATCAGCGGGTCGCTGCGCTTGCCGGTGAGCATGATGCGCATCTGTTGATCCTTGAAAAGATCTTCGGTGTGCGGATCGACCCTCGTGGAAACAGGTTTGCGGTAACAGGGCCAGAGTCCGGGCGAAACAGTGCCGTTGCCGCCTTACAAAGTGCTTATGCGCAATTGGAGGACGGTCAGGCCGTGACAGCTGAAGATATACGAGCAGCGGCCAATATGGCGTTACCAAAAGCAGCGCTAACCCGGGATCGATCAAAGCTTGCCATCAAGACGCCGAAGCGGATGATCCTGCCCCGGACAGAAAATCAGGCCCATTATCTCAATATATTGCGTGAGCATGATCTGGTCTTTGGGGTTGGTCCGGCGGGAACGGGCAAGACCTATCTGGCGGTTGCCCATGCCATTGGGTTACTTTTATCGGGTGAAGTCGAACGCCTTGTTCTGACGCGCCCGGCCCTTGAGGCCGGGGAGCGGATTGGCTTCTTACCTGGCGACATGAAGGAGAAAGTAGACCCTTATCTGCGTCCGCTCTATGATGCCCTTCACGATATGATGGATACGGATTTTGTGGAGCGGCGTCTGGCTGCGGGCGATATTGAAATCGCACCCATAGGGTTTATGCGCGGTCGAACGCTGGCGCGGGCAGCCGTTATTTTGGATGAGGGGCAGAACGCGTCGGTTGCGCAGATGAAAATGTTCCTGACCCGGCTTGGCGAAGGCGCCATGATGATCGTAACGGGCGATCCCAGTCAGAGTGACTTACCCCATGCGGAACGGTCAGGCCTTGTGGATGCCCTCGATATTCTGGATGGTGTTGAAGGTGTTGGCCGGGTCACCTTCGAGGCAAGCGATGTGGTGCGCCACCCGCTCGTCGCCCGGATCATCAAAGCCTATGACCGTCAGCAGGCCGCCAAATCAAAACCGAGTTCATGACCGTGTTGCCGGTACCACCAAACGTTGGCGATGGCGTCGCTACTGATGAAGATGCTGATTTCGCTGTCATCGTAGAGGATTCCCGGTGGGATCAGGCGGTGGGGGATAAAGACAACGCGGCCGAGGCCCTGGCCCGGTCATGTTATGCAGGCGTGCAAAAAGTACTGCCGGTTGAACAGGCCGAAAAACTAAACGGGTCTTTGTGCGTTTTGTGTACTGACGACGCAGCGGTGCGCACGCTAAATGCCCGGTATCGCCAGCAGGACAAGGCAACAAATGTGCTCTCTTTTCCAGGGACACCAAGCAGGGGTCATGCTGGCGATATTGCACTTGGCTATGAGACCTGTGCCCGCGAGGCTGCTGAACGGGCGTTGCCCATTGGTCACCACTTTGCGCATTTGATCATTCACGGTCTTTTACATCTTTGCGGCTATGACCATATCGATGCCATCGATGCAGTGCAGATGGAAACGCTGGAGATCGAGATTTTGGAAACGCTGTCCATCGCCAATCCCTATGCCGATAGTGAGCCAATGGGAGTCAGCGAGAGAGGCGGGGAGTAAAAAATAATGGCCGAGCGCGGCCCAACCGACGACATCAGCCAAATCCATCGGACTGGCATCATTCCGGCGCAGACAACCGCTGGCTCCTCTGGTGAGCCCCACCAGCGTCCCGCCGGTTTATTCTCCAAGCTCAAATCTTTGATTGGCGGGCGACGCATCGAGGCGTCGAGCCTGATGGACACGCTTGCCGGGGAAACGATTGATGGGCTCACGGTGAATGCGCCGCGTACCCGCCGCGAAATGATCGAACGCGTCATTGCCTTTGATGAAATGCGCGTGAATGAAGTGATGATCCCGCGGGCCGATATATTTGCGGTTGATGAAGCCACGCCGTTGCGCGCGCTTCTCAATGAGTTTTCTGAGGCGGGTCACTCGCGCATGCCGGTCTTTCGCGATGATCTCGATAATCCGCAAGGCATGGTTCATATCAAGGATCTCGTCTCGCTTATGGCCAATGCGCCCGATGGCGCGGATCTGATCGCCGAGGATGCTTCTGGGGAAACGCCAACGCTCAAGTCCATTACGCGCAAGGTCCTTTATGTACCGCCCTCCATGCGGGTTGTTGACCTGTTTTTGCGTATGCAAGCATCGCGCATCCATATGGCGCTGGTGATCGACGAATATGGCGGTACGGATGGTCTCGTCACCATTGAGGATCTGATTGAGGAAGTTGTTGGCGAAATCAATGACGAGCATGACGAAGATGAAAGTCCGCTGGTGCGTGAACGCAAAGCGGGGGGCTGGGAAGCTGACGCGCGTGTTGAGCTTGAAGAGCTGGAGACCATCACGGGGTTAACCCTGCAGGCTGATGATGAAGATATCGACACTCTTGGCGGTCTTGTCTTTTCGCTGGGCGGCAGGATACCGGTGCGCGGTGAAATCATGACCCACCCGTCGGGTCTTGAAATTGAAGTCACTGATGCTGACGAGCGGCGTATCCGCAAACTTCATATCAAGCGATCATCGACAAGACCGGCGGCTTCGGTATCGGAACCCATGCCCGTCGCCGCTACGGCCCCGATGGGCAGGCAGGCGGATAATGATGACAGCAACCCACAAAAGGCAGTATCAACGCCTTTAAGTTGAGCATTTAAGCAGATCACCGACAACATCAGGTAAAGTGTGGCCCATGACAATCGGCACAAATGTGACGCGTACGGGTGGCGTACGCAGGCGTGTCTTCCACTGGGCTACGTCGCTTCGTGCGCTGCGCGGATGGCAACGAGCACTGGCTGCCGTTGCGAGCGGGGTTGGGTGTACCCTTGCGATGGCACCCTATTATCTTTTGCCGTTATTGATCGTCGGTCTTTGCTGTTTCTTTTTATTGCTTGAAGGATCAAGGGACGAGACGCAGGCGAAACGGTCAGCTTTTTTGACGGGTTGGTGGTTTGGATTTGGGTATTTTCTCACCGGTCTTTACTGGATGGGGTTTGCGTTTCTCGTGCGTGCCGCTGAGTTCGCGTGGATGATCCCCATTGCAATCCCGTCTTTTGCGGGATTTCTGGCGCTGTTTTTTGCTTTGCCAGCGTTGAGTTTTGCGATGGTGACGAAGCCCTTCGCCAAGGGAGGTGCCCAAGCGTCGGGTACTGATGATTGGGTGTTGCGGGGTGGACAAATTCTACTGTTTGGGGGCTTGATCAGCTTTTTTGAGTATGCGCGCGGCCATGTTCTCACCGGACTGCCCTGGAACCTTTTGGGACAGTCAATGATGGTTCATCCCGCGCTTGCGCAAACCGCCTCTCTTTACGGGGTATACGGTCTAAGTCTGGTACTCACCCTCCTTTCACTTCTCCCTGTGTTGGACCTGAGTGGTCGTCAGCGATTGCCCTTTGGGTTGATCGTTTGCGTCTCAGGGTTCGTGATGCTGGCCTTGTTCGGGATCGTTCGTTTAGGTGGAACACCGGACACCGATAATAAGGATGTTTTTATATCCGTCATTCAGCCAAATATTCCTCAGAAAGATAAGGGCGATCCCGCAAAAAGGCGCGAGAACTTCGATAGGCTTTTGTCTTTGTCGGCGCGTGCCACTGACAAACAGTTGATGGGCGAGAATGGCGGGCGTGCGATCCGTCACGTGATGATCTGGCCTGAAAATGCAGTGCCCTGGGTTGGCGAGCAGCCTGGCGTTCTGCGTGAAATTGGTGCGGCAGTTGGCCCTCAGACGGTGACTTTTGCGGGCTCCCTTCGGCGGTCCTACCCGTCGTCGGGGGCGGCGCAGTTCTACAACACAATTGCAGTGATCTCTCCGGCGGCGGGACAAGGAACGTCCTCCGTAACCGGCTATTATGACAAACATCATCTGGTGCCATTTGGTGAATATCTACCGATGAAAGACGTGTTGACGGCGATGGGCTTGTCGCAACTGGCGCCGGTGCAGGATGGGTTTTCGCGCGGATCGGGTCCGGCGATCGTTGAGGTGGCGGACCTGAAGATCGCACCCCTAATCTGTTATGAGGCGATATTTCCTGGCGCGCTTTATCCACGTGGGGTGCGCCCCGATCTGCTGATCACCAGCACCAACGATGCCTGGTTCGGGGATAATGCTGGACCCAAACAGCATCTTGATCAGGCGCGGTTACGGGCAATTGAAAGCGGTGTGCCCATGGCGCGGTCGGCAAATACAGGGATTTCCGCCATGATTGATAGCTATGGCCGGGTGCGCCAACGCGTTAGCCTATATGAGGCTGGGGTGGTCTTGTCCGCTTTGCCGGCGCGCTCTGCGCGCCCGCTTTATGACCGGGTCGGCGATGGCCTGTGGTGGGGTATGGTTATCATGGTCCTCATTGGCGGGATGGGCATGGTGGTGCGGGCGTCACGGCACGGGTGATGCCCGTGGCTATTTTATTGCGCTGGCTTTTGGTGATAGACTTAAGAATTCAAGACGCGTGGGGCGTCTTTGTCAGGTACCATGTGGGGTGGATATGACAGAGAATTCTCCGGATCCGGTGGATGTCCATGTGGGCGCGCGCGTGCGTATGCGCCGCCTCATGCTGGGCCTTAGCCAGGATAAACTTGCCGAAACGGTGGGGCTAACATTTCAGCAGATCCAGAAATACGAAAAAGGCTCGAACCGAATTGGTGCCAGCCGTCTTTTTCAATTGGCGGGCGCCCTCAATGTGCCGGTTCAGTATTTCTATGAAGATCTGCGCAAGCCCAGCGGGCTGAACAAAAGCGCAGATGAGGTGGCGGCCCTGCTCACCACGCCGGACGGCATGAGGCTGTGCCGGTACTTCTCCGCAATTAAAGACATCCATGTCCGCCGCAAATTGCTCGATCTCGTTAAGTCTCTCGCTGACGACGGTGATGACCGCGTTCAATCAAGTGCGCAGCCGCAAAACGGGAACAAAAAAAAGCGGCCCTTGCATTAGCAAGCCTTTTGATTCGCATACGCATGATTATGGGCTGCATCTGCTTGTGGACAATTTCCAATAGTGCAGTCACGCTTGGGCATTGTTTGTGAAGCAGTGAGAGGACTGTCATGGCGCCGACCCTTCATCATGTGAAAAATACCCGTTCGCTTCGCCCGCTCTGGCTTCTGGAGGAATTGGGGGCTGATTACACATTGATTGACGAGGGGCCTGACACCCGCGCAATCAAGACCGACGCCTATCGGGCAATCAATCCTCTGGGCAAAGTGCCCTGTTTCACCGATGGCGATGTGAAGATCACCGAGTCTGTGGCGATCACTCAATATATCGCCGATAGGCATGGTGGTACGCATCTGACGCGCAGCGCTGGTGACGCTGACTACGCAGACTATTTACAGCTGATGTATTTCGGTGAGGCTGGCATGGGCGGGTATGTCAATATGCTCATCACCCATACCGCGCTCCTGCCAGAAGCGCATCGGAACCCAGCCATTGCCAAGTGGGCCGCGGGGGAAATGGAAACCTGTGTGGCTTATCTGGATATGACGCTAGGGTCGAAAGAGTATTTGTTAGGTGACTTTTCGCTGGCGGATATCTCTGTGACCTATGTGCTCTTCTTGATGAAGATCACACGGAACGCTGGTGGTTTTGGTGAAACGGTCAACACCTACTTCAAACGCGCCACAGGCCGCGAGGCCTGGCAACGGGCGTGCGCCAAGTAACCCAAGTAAACCAAGTAACATCGTCTGGCGTTACCCTCTGGAAATGCCACATATAGCGCTTTCGGGAACACGGTCGGTGGCGGCAAGCGCCTCATAAGCCTCAAGTGGCCGGTCAGTGGCAAGAATATCCACGCCCTGCTCTGAAAGATCGGTATACATACTGTCATCTCCCGACCGTGCAATTTGCTTGTCGAGGGCATCACGGCCGCCGAGTGTCCCAAAGATGACTTCTACATTTTGTTGGTCAAGAAAGCGAAAGAGCCGCGGCTTTGGTTCACGCGTGCCAGTAAAGGCCAATAGCCGATCGGCGGGAATGCCCGCGGCTGTAACGCTGTTGAGCTCTGAGATTGTATCCACCGAGACCGAAATCATTGCACTCGGCGCGAGCCGATGAAGTTTGCGCGCTTGGGCGAGCGTGTAGGCAATATAAATGACGCGGTCTTGCATCCCTTCTTTTTCAACCATGGTGATCACATCTTCAAAGCGGGTTGAGCGTTTGAAATCGATTTGAACCAGCGTGCGCCCTTTTGCCCAGCGCAAGAACGCGCGCAAAGTCGGCGGGTTAAAGTTGGTCACCGTACCCTCATCATCCTCGAGTTTGAGGGTCTTGATGGCGTCCCAGGTTATTTCCTTTGCCAGCCCGGTGCCCGTGGTTGTCCGCTCCAACCCATCATCGTGCATCAGAAACAAAACGCCATCGCTTGAGGTTGCCACATCAATTTCATGGATCGCCGGGATTAGGTTCGAGACATATTGTGCCGTATCAAGAGAATTTTCTGGATAGCCGGGATACCGCCCCGCGCGGTGCGCGGAAATGAGACTCAGATTATTTTCGTCGAGGCAGTTAAAAAACCCATTGAGATCATCGGTTGGCGTTATCTGCCAGCCCATATCTGCACTTGGCAATTGGGTGCGGGCGTTGGTTTGCGCCGTGCCAGTTTTTTGTGAGCATGCACTCACAGCCATAGTCATCAAAATAGTCAGCATAAAGATGAAATTTTTTGTCATGAGATAAGCCCAATTGCGTGTTCCCCATTTGGTAGCGTATAGGGGCGTAAAGGAGAAGCGTTGCATGAAAATGACAATCGATATTGACTGCACCCCCGAGGAGGCGCGCCGGCTATTCGGTCTACCCGACGTATCCAGCATCAACGATCTTGTGGTTGATGAAATGGCTCGGCGTGCGAAAGAAAATCTCGATACATTGGCCGACCCCGAACGGTTTGTAGCCCAGTGGATGGACATGAGCGGTCGCGGTTTTGAGCAGTTTCAGTCGCTTATGGGCGCGGCGATGAAGTCCGCGACGACGGACGAAAAATCTAAGAAATAGGCATGATGACGGAGATTGGGGCAACCATCTTTGCGCGGGCGAGCGCGCCCGGGCGCGCTGGTGTTGCGGTGTTTCGTGTCTCAGGGCCGCGCGTTGCAGATCTCGTCTCTGCCCTGACCACCAAACCGCTTGTGCCCCGTATGGCTCATCACCGCGTGATCCATGCCCATGATGGATCGGTGATTGACCACGGCATCATGGTATATTTTCAAGGCCCGGCAAGTTTTACTGGCGAAGACGTCCTGGAGCTTCACCTCCATGGTGCGCCAGCCGTTGCGCGGGCGTTGTTTCGCACCCTGGAAGAAGCGGGGTGCGTGTTGGCAGAGCCTGGTGAATTTTCCTTACGAGCCTTGCAAAATGGAAAGATGGACCTGGCGGCCGCCGAGGGGCTTAGCGATCTGTTGGCCGCCGAGACGGACGGGCAACGCCATCAAGCCTTGCGGCAGTATGGCGGGGCGTTGTCGGATCAGGCTACGGCATGGCGCACGGATCTTATCAAGATATTGGCTTCCATCGCAGCGGATATCGATTTTCCTGATGAAGAGGATGTCCCTGCCGACGTTATTCGGTCAGCAACCCTAACGCTTGAGCACCTGACGGCGACATTATCGCGGGCGTTAGAGACAGCCGATTATGCCCTGCGTGTGAGAGAGGGTGTTACCATTGCGTTGATTGGGGCGCCGAATGCCGGGAAATCAAGTCTGCTGAACAGACTGGCTGGGTCTGACCTTGCTATCGTCTCCGATGAGCCAGGGACGACCCGTGACATTGTGGAAACGCCCCTGGAGATTGCCGGACAGTTGGTGCGCGTTGCTGACACCGCTGGTATTCGTCTGGAAACTGAGAGCGCGATTGAGAAAGAGGGTATTCGCCGGACGATGGTCTGTGCGCAGGAAGCGGATCGGCGGGTGCTGGTGGTTGATGCGAGTGAAGCTGACTTCACTGTTTCACGTGAAACAATCGACCTGCTGCAATCGGACGATGTGATCTTGCTCAACAAGGCCGATCAACAGATTACAGGCGCGCTTCGAAGCGCTGCAGAAGCCCTGGCAAAACAGACCAAGACCGCGTTGCTTACCCTATCGGCGAAAACTGGCGACGGCGTTACCGCCCTCACCGACTATCTTGCGGAAGACTTTAACGAGACAGCGGGCAGCCCCGCCCTCCTGACCCGTGAGCGTCATGTGAGCCACGTTCGTCAGGCGCGCGATGCATTAGGGCGAGCCAAAGAAAATTTACATAAGGTCCCGGAACTGGCCGCAGAAGATATTCGTCTTGCAGCCCGCGCTTTCGATCACATTACCGGGAAAATTCATGTGGAGGAGGTTCTGGGTGACGTCTTCTCCAATTTTTGCATCGGAAAATAAGTGCGTGCGCCCATGTTTCACGTGAAACACTCAGTGTCTTCGCCTATATAGCGAACAAGACCAAACAGCTTGAGAGACGTCATGGGATTGGCCCCTGAGCACCCAATTATTGTCATCGGCGGAGGGCATGCCGGTTGTGAGGCAGCTGCCGCTGCGGCGCGCCTTGGCGTGCCGACGATCTTGTTGACCCACAAGAAATCGACCATCGGTGAAATGTCATGCAACCCTGCCATTGGGGGGCTCGGCAAAGGGCATCTGGTGAGAGAAATCGATGCGCTTGATGGCTTGATGGGCCGGGTGATTGATCAGGCGGGCATTCAGTATCGGATGCTCAATCAGTCGAAAGGCCCCGCTGTGCGAGGGCCCCGGGCACAGGCAGATCGGCGCTTGTACCGGCAGGCGATGCAACGAGAAATCGAAGCACAGCCCAATCTCCGCGTGGTTGAGGACGGTGCCGAAGCGCTCCTTTTTAAGGGCGAAAGAGTGATTGGCGTTTCCACGTCCAGTGGCGCCCGACTACCCGCTGCCGCGGTTGTTTTAACCACAGGGACATTCCTGAATGGTGTCGTCCACATGGGAACTGAGCGGATTCCCGCTGGCCGTGCCCAAGGGGAACGTGCGTGGGAAGCCCCAGCGGTGAGGCTTTCTGATCAGCTTTATGGCGCCGGGTTTTCGATGGGCCGGCTTAAGACTGGCACCCCCGCCCGGCTTGATGGTCGGACCGTGGATTGGGCAGCGCTGGAAACGCAGCCAGCGGACCCGCGGCCAGTGCCGTTCTCCTTTCTCAATGACGCAATCAG
This sequence comes from Pseudomonadota bacterium, assembly GCA_039819545.1. Lineage (GTDB taxonomy): Bacteria > Pseudomonadota > Alphaproteobacteria > Caulobacterales > Parvularculaceae > CALLPQ01. The sequence continues at coordinate 162,900 of JBCBRS010000003.1, forward strand.
TGTGCCGCAAATCGCCTGTGGCATCACCCACACCAATGCCAAGACCCACGCGATTATTGAAGACAATCTTGATCGGTCGGCGGTTTATGGGGGCGGTATCTCAGGTCAGGGGCCGCGCTATTGCCCTTCTATCGAAGATAAAGTGGTCCGGTTTCGTGAACGCGATGCGCACCAGATCTTCCTTGAGCCCGAGGGTCTGGATGATCACACGGTTTATCCCAATGGTATTTCGACGTCGCTCCCGGCGGACGTTCAGGCGCAATTCGTTGCAACGATCCATGGGCTGGAAAATGCTAAAATCCTCAGGCCGGGTTACGCCATTGAGTATGACTATATCGATCCACGCGCCCTTCATCACACGTTAGAGACTCGGCGTTGCCCGGGGCTGTTTCTCGCAGGGCAGATCAACGGCACCACCGGCTATGAAGAGGCCGCTGCCCAGGGGCTTATTGCCGGGGCGAATGCGGCGCTACTCGCGGCGGGAGAGGCGCCGTTTATTTTGGATCGGTCACAAGCTTATATCGGCGTGCTGATTGACGACCTTATCAATAACGGTGTGTCAGAGCCCTATCGGATGTTCACCTCCCGTGCGGAGTATCGACTGACCTTGCGCGCTGATAATGCCGACCAGCGCCTCACGCCGATAGGGACTGAGCGGGGCCTGGTAGGATCAACGCGCGCAAACCTGTTCCACGTGAAACATCAAGCCCTCGCGCAAGCGCAGGATTGGGCCAGGTCAACCCTGCTCACGCCCAATGAGGCGGCAAAAAAAGGACTGAAGGTCAACCAGGATGGCCGACGGCGCTCGATAATCGACTTGTTGTCGTTGCCGGACGTAACCCTTGACCGGCTCATGCCGCATTTTCCAACCCTCAAAGCAATGGCGCCGACCATCCGCGAACAACTGGCGTTTGAGGCACTCTATTCCGGGTATCTTGCACGCCAGGAGGCCGATATCGTTGCCTTCAAGCGGGATGAAGAACATCCCCTACCCGAGACCCTTGATTATGATGCAATTTGTGGCCTCTCCACCGAAGCCCGTACGCGGTTGAAGACAGTCAGGCCGGGAACACTTGGACAAGCCGCAAGATTGGAGGGCGTAACCCCTGCTGCGCTTGCTTTGGTGCTTGCAACGCTGAAACGTGGTGACAAAGCACGCGCGGCCCTTACGCGCGGGAATGTCTCGTCGTGACAGCATCGCCTTCGGCCCCGCCTGTGGACGAGGCACTTTCTATGCTCTTTAATGCCGATGACCTCGCAGAGGCCTTATCTCTCGATGGTGCTGTGATGGATCGCTTGAATCGGTTTGATCGCCTCCTCGTCGAGACCAACAAAACCCATAATCTTGTTGCCCGCTCCACGATTGAAACGCGGTGGTACCGTCATTTTCTCGATAGCGCGCAACTTTTCCGTTTCTTGAGGGCTGACGATGAAACGATTCTTGATATGGGTGCGGGAGCGGGGTTTCCGGGGCTAATCCTCGCGGCCCTTTCAGAGCCTGACCGGCGCTTTATTCTCGTGGAAAGTATCGCCAAAAAAGCAAGGTTTCTCACGGAGGCTGCAAATGCCATTGGGCTGGGCAATGTGAGGGTTGAAACTGCGCGGGTTGAGGCCCTCACATCCCTCCCTTCGCTCGATGGTATCACGGCTCGGGCCATGGCACCTCTGGTCCGATTGTTCGACTACGCCCATCCTCTGTGCGCCAGCCATACCCGCCTGATTTTTCCTAAGGGTGCGCGCGCGGAAGATGAATTGACGCAAGCGCGCAAACGCTGGCAGTTCACATGTGCCGGGGAGAAAAGTATGACCAGTGCCGATGCGTGCATTCTGATAATTGATCAGCTTAGCTGGCAAAACACGTCTGCACGATCAGCGCGAAACACACGGCGCCGGAGAACAAATCAGGGATGACCCACGCGTTGCGTACCTTTGCCATCGCCAATCAGAAAGGCGGGGTTGGCAAGACAACAACGGCCATCAATTTGGCTACCGCGTTGGTGGCCGTGGGCGAGCGCGTTGTGCTGATCGATCTCGACCCGCAAGGCAATGCCTCAACCGGTCTGGGGATTGATGCGGCAGACAGGCGGGTGACCACCTATGATGTGCTGACCAACGGGTATCGTCTCGACGCAGCGGTCATGGCAACGGACATACCCGGGCTGGTCATCGCGCCAGCAGGGGTTGATCTGGCTGGGGCAGAGCTCGAGCTTGCCGATGTGGACCGGCGGCACTTTCGGTTGGGTGATGCCATCAATGATTTTGTGGCGGCGGCCCAGCGGGAAACCGGAGAGCCCTCCACCTATGTGATCATCGATTGTCCTCCATCACTCAGCCTACTGACATTAAATGCCCTTGTTGCCGCGAATGGCGTGATCATTCCATTGCAGTGCGAATTCTTTGCGCTGGAAGGGCTATCGCAAATACTCCGAACGATCGAAACCGTCCGTACTCGCATCAATACAGAACTTGAACTTTATGGTGTCGTGCTGACCATGTTTGATAAGCGCAATAATCTGTCCAATCAGGTGGCGGACGATGTACGTGCCCATTTGGGCGATAAGGTCTTTGATGCCGTGATCCCGCGCAATGTTCGTATTTCGGAAGCACCCAGCCACGGTAAACCCGCTCTTCTTTATGATCTTAAATGTCCCGGCAGCCAGGCCTATCTGCGGCTTGCCAGTGAAATCCTGCAGCGTGAGCGTACGCGCCGCGCCGCTTGACACCATTAACAACGGAACATCCCATGGCTGCTTCTGCGTCTCCAAAATCCACGTCTCCTGCCACCGCAAAATCGTCAGGCCGAGGTGCAAAAGCCGGTCGCGGTCTTGGTCGCGGTCTTGACGCATTACTTGGTGAAAAACCGGCAACGGTGAATACGAGCCTTGAAGAAAATACAGGCGCCAGCGGCGGAGAACGGCAGGTACCAATTGAGTTTATTGGGGCCAACCCTGATCAGCCACGCAAGATTTTTGACGCTGATGCCATTTCCGACCTTGCCGGGTCAATCCGCGAAAAAGGTCTGTTGCAACCCATTCTTGTTCGTCCTGCACGAGAGAACAAAGACGGCATTCAATACGAAATTGTTGCAGGTGAACGGCGCTGGCGCGCCGCCCAAAAGGCGCAACTTCACGAGGTGCCGGTGATCGTCCGTACCCTAACGGACCAGGAAACGGCAGAGATCGCCCTGATCGAGAACATCCAGCGCGTCGACCTCAATGTGATGGAGGAGGCGGATGCCTATCACCATCTGGCACAATCCTATGGCCGGACACAGCAGCAGATTGCCCGTGCCGTGGGTAAAAGCCGCAGCCATGTGGCCAACTTGATGCGGCTCACCGATCTACCAGCAACCATTCAAAATGCTGTCCGTGCAGATATCATCAGTATGGGACATGCCCGGGCCCTTCTTTCAAGCGAGGCGCCGGAAGCCGTCTTTTCCAAGGTTGTGGCGGGCGGTCTTTCGGTGCGTGAAACTGAAAGTTTGGTGAAAGCGGATCAGTCCGCCGCCGACCGACCGCCAAAAACGGGGAAGGCGACGCCCACGCCAGCCGGTCACAAGGATGCTGATACCCGGCGTCTGGAGACTGATCTTGCCACGGCGCTGGGCTTGAGCGTTTCGATTGATCACCAGAAGTCCGGCGCTGGCGCGGTGACCATTTCCTATCTTTCTCTTGATCAGCTTGATGATGTCTGTCGCCGTTTGATGGGGTCCGCCGTCTAATTTTAGGAAAAGAGGGCGGCACCTTTCCTTCGTGAAACGCATGGTGCCCCTGGCCCGACTCGAACGGGCACGTCCGAAGACACTTGATTTTGAATCAAGCGCGTCTACCAATTCCGCCACAGGGGCGCCCATAGGCATACGTGTGCGGTTTGCGTCGCTATCACTACGCGGCATTGCTTATACCGGGCACAGGCTAAATTGGTAGCAAAAAAATAAGGCGGCTTGGTCAAGACTGCCGCCGTCTTCAAACCACGGCTCTGATTGTAGAATTTTATGACCCAGCATCGCGCGCCTGACCCCCTTACCGATACTGTCTCAGGGCGCGGCGGCCACGAGGGCGCGTCAGCTTTTTTACTATCGCTTCTGCGAGGCTTACACGCGCGGTCTTCAAGCGATGAGGCACCCAGCGATCCGCGATCGGACCGAGGCGAAGGGGCTGGCGACGCAAGCGTCACCCTTGGCGCCCTTGTGGCGATGATGGATCGACGATCTTACGGATTTTTGCTCTTGCTGTTGGCATTACCGTGCTGTCTGCCTTTTGTTTACGTGTTACCGCAACTTGTTGCCCTGCCCATGCTGGCGCTTGCGGCGCAGCTCGCCGCCGGGCGGCCGCATCCATGGTTTCCCACCCGCCTCGCCAATCGGTCGTTTGCAGTGGCACAATTTGAAGGCGTGATCAGCCGGGCGTCGAAATATATCGGATGGTTTGAACGCCTTGCCTATCCGCGCTTGACCTTCCTGACTGAGGGGCTTGGCGTGCGCATCATCGGAGCATTATTGATTATTCCGTGTGCGTCAATTCTCGTGCCCCTGCCCTCAACAAATACGGCGCCCGGTATTGGTGTTGCGATTGCGGCCATTGGCCTGATTGAGCGCGATGGGCTTTTGGTGATCCTCGGCTTGCTGATGGGTTTGGCCTGGGTTGTCTTGCTCGTTTTTCTAGGCGCTGAAGGTATCCAGCTTCTAAAAGCCTGGCTTTTATCGCGGTAGCCAGCGTTCTTTACGATTTTGGCCGGCTTGCCTTTTCGTGATGACCGGACGTGCCTTCACGCGCGGCGAGCACCTTTGTTACATCACCGAGAGACAGGTTATGCGCGGCGAGCAGCACGAGAAGGTGGTAGACCGTATCCGCTGCCTCGTTACATAGTGCTTCTTTATCCTTATCTGTCCCGGCGATAATGGTCTCAACGGCTTCCTCCCCAAACTTTCGGGCACAATGCGCGGTCCCTTTCGCTAAAAGAGCCGCGGTGTAAGACGCATCGGGGGGGTCACTGCGTCTTGCCTCTATGGTCTCGGTAAGCCGGGCAAGGGTTGCGAGATCCTCTGACGTGAGGTCTTTGGGTACGCTCATGAAATGAAATCCTGACGGACAGGCAGACCAGCGGCGCGCAAGGCTGCCCGTGCTTCGGCAATGGAGTGGGTTCCAAAATGAAAAATGGAGGCTGCCAATACCGCATTGGCACCGCCAACACGCACCCCATCAACGAGATGGTCAAGGCTGCCGACGCCGCCCGACGCAATCACCGGCACGGTGACAGTGTCGACAATGGCGCGGGTCAGCTTCAAATCATACCCTGTTTTGACACCATCACGGTCCATGGAGGTGAGTAGGATTTCGCCTGCGCCAAGCGCCGTGACCCTGCGCGCAAACGCCATGGCGTCAATACCGGTTGGGGTGCGCCCACCATGGGTAAAGATTTCCCAACGCCCCTCCCCGACCTGGCGCGCATCAATGGCGACGGTCACGCATTGGGCGCCAAACTGTTCCGCGGCCCGGCGGACCAGATCGGGATCATTGACGGCAGCAGTATTGACCGACACCTTGTCCGCGCCGGCCATTAACAGACGGCGGAAATCATCCGTACTCCGAACACCGCCACCAACCGTCAGTGGCATAAAACACTGCTCCGCAACGCGCGCCACCTGATCCAGCAGGATCCCGCGCCCCTCATGGCTTGCTGAGATATCGAGAAAGCAAAGCTCATCTGCACCAGCGGCGTCATAGGCAAGTGCAGCCGCCACCGGATCACCCGCATCCTTCAGGTCAACGAAATTGACACCTTTCACAACGCGGCCATCTTTCACATCAAGACAGGGTATGATCCTGATATTCAACATGCGCCGCGCGCCTCACCTGCAAGCCTCAGCGCCGTAGACGCATCAATGCGCCCGTCATAAAGGGCTCGGCCGATAATGACGCCCTCAATTGCCGTTCCCGCTCCCCGCAAGGCGGTGATATCCTCCGTGGACGCAACACCGCCAGAGGCAATCACGGGTATCGATATGGTTTTTGCCAGGCTGGCCGTGGCCTCCACATTGACCCCGCTGAGGGCACCGTCGCGACCAATATCGGTAAAGACAATCGCGGCAACGCCGTAGTCTTCAAACCGGCGTGCAATGTCAGTTGCCGTATAGCTGGTGTCTGTTCCCCAGCCAGCGGTTTTCACCCGGCCATCGCGCGCATCGATGCCCACGACAATTTGGCCAGGAAAGGCGGCTGCAGCCTGCTGCACGAATGCGGGGTCTTCCACAGCGGCGGTGCCGAGGATGACCCTGCCAATACCAGCCTCCAGCCAGCCCTCCACCGCGGTCATGGTGCGGATACCGCCGCCAAGCTGGGTTCGCGCGCCCGTGTTGGCAATAATGTCTTGGACCCGCGCCCGGTTTTCACTCTCGCCGCTAAACGCACCGTCAAGATCAACGATATGAAGAGTATCAAAGCCTGCTGTTTCAAAGGCTTTTGCCTGCGCCGCTGGGTCCTCGTGATAGACCGTTGCCTTATCCATCTCCCCGTGGAGGAGACGCACACATTTGCCGTCTTTGAGATCGATGGCTGGATAAAGGGTAAGCGTGGTCATGGGCAATCAACCGTCCACTGAAGAAAATTGCTGAGAAAATGCAAGCCTGCCGCCTGGCTTTTCTCCGGATGGAACTGAACGCCCAAGAGGTTGCCCCGGCTGACCATGATGTTCAACGGTGCTCCCGCTCCGTAGGCGCAGGTGGCGACCACGGCGTCGGTGTTTTCCGCAGCGAAATGATAGGAGTGCAGAAAGTAGAAATCCGCACCGTCAAGCCCTGGTGCGGGCGTGCACACCGGATGGGGCTTGAGGATTTTGATCGCGTTCCAGCCCATATGCGGTACACGGACTGACTGGCCCTCCTCGCCGATGCGCATTACCGTGCCGGGAATATAGCCAAGGCCAGGTGTTTTCCCAAACTCAAGACCGCGGCTCGCCAGGATCTGCATCCCGACACAGATTCCCAAGACAGGTTTTTGTCCCTCGCTGACGATTTGGTCGAGAACCGCGCGCAGCCCGGTGATGGCCTTAAACCCGGCCATGCAGGCAGCAAATGCCCCAACACCGGGCAGAATAATCCGGTCCGCGTTTACGACGTCTTCAGCATCCCGCGTGACCTCGGCATTTACGGCAAGCCCGCGATCACTCGCGGCGCGTTCGACCGCTTTGTGTACGGATCGAAGATTGCCCACACCGAGGTCGATAATGGCTATGGTCGTTGGTGTTGCGGTCATGGGGTTGCCGTAACGCGGGCGCTAGCGGAAAGAAAGCGGAATCTGCCTCGCAGTCGGTAAGGCGCGGGCTGCCCGGTCAGCTCCCCAACATGCCTTTGGTTGAGGGCATGGCCTGCCCTGCCCTCGGATCAATTTCCAGACCCTGGCGAAATGCGCGCGCCGTCGCTTTGAAACAGCTCTCAATGATATGATGCGTATTTTCACCGTAGATGTTTTCCACATGCAAGCAGAGCCCGGCATTGGTGGCAAAGGCGTGAAACCATTCTTTGAAAAGCTCGGTATCCATGTCACCAATTTTTGGCCGTTTGAAATCAACCCGCCAGATCAGGTATGGCCGCTTCGCGATGTCCAGCGCCGCGCGCGACAAGGTTTCATCCATGGGGATGTAGGCATTGCCAAATCGGCGGATGCCTTTGCAGTCCCCAAGGGCCTCGGCAGTGGCCTGGCCCATCACAATGCCCACATCCTCGACGGTGTGGTGCATATCAATATGAAGATCGCCGGTGCACCGCACCGTCAAATCGATCAAAGAATGCTTCGCGAACCCCTCAAGCATATGGTCGAAAAACCCGATGCCGGTGTCGACATCGTATTTGCCCTCACCATCGAGGGTGAGGCTGACGGAGATATCCGTTTCCTTTGTCTGTCGATCAATGGTGGCGCTGCGCATGCGGGTGCTCTCTTTTTGGCGTCTCTCGGTGGCTTAGCGCATACTTATCAAGAAATGCCAACCGGTTGCTTGCCGCAGGCAAGCCAGGGCCTTAGCGGCCACATTGGCGCATGATGTCTGCTGGCCCTGTCCAGCCATCCAGTTTCAACAGTTCGCACGGGATCATTTCGCGACCAAAATAGTTTGCTACGTAGGAGGCTCCAAACGCCAACGCCAGTGTGCCGACCCATTGGGCCACATTGATCAGCGGGTTGCTGCGGTCGTCGGCGCCCGCCCTTGCGTCATACTGAAGTTGGATTGCGATCAGCAACGACAGAACCAGACCACCGGGCAAAACCCACCATAAAGGTCCTTGGATCGCACCGGAGTAAACCTCCAGCAAAATAATGGTATAGGCCACCGCGCCGCTCAGCAGTCTCACAAATTTCATCGGTCTTTCTGACCCCCCTTGTTTTCACCCAATTCTGGTCCTGCCGGTCCTCGGCAGGCGCCCTAAACTAGGGTATCACATCACGAGTGTTGGACGGTGTCGTCTAACCCGTCCTAGCCTGAGGAGAGCATATGGCAATTGAGATGCATGGCACAACAATTCTGGCGGTGCGCCGGGGCAACATGGTTTGCGTGGGCGGTGATGGGCAGGTGACCCTTGGCGATACAATGGTCAAAGGAGATGCGCGGAAAGTAAGGCGGATCGGCAGTGGCGGGAAGGTCATCGCGGGGTTTGCCGGGGCAACCGCCGATGCCTTCACGCTGTTGGAGCGGCTGGAAGGAAAGTTGGAACAATATCCCGGACAATTGACCCGGGCCGCCGTAGAGCTTGCGAAGGATTGGCGCACCGATCGATTTTTGCGACGGCTTGAAGCGATGTTGATCGTTGCCGATGCACAGGTGACGCTTACAATTTCCGGTGTTGGTGATGTGCTGGACCCTGAACATGGCATCACCGGTATTGGATCGGGCGGTGCCTACGCCCGCGCCGCCGCCCGGGCGCTTCTTGATGAAACAGATCTCGATGCCGAAGCCATTGTCCGAAAGGCCATGGCTGTGGCGGGGTCAATCTGCATCTATACAAATGATAATTTGACGATCGAAACGATAAAAGTCGATGATTAAGGAAAAAGTGGGCCCGGCACGTATCTGATCCAAGTCGGGCCGCCAATAGCCGGATTTATCATTCTGAAATCGAAACGACATAGGGATTTAATGAGGTTTGATACCGGTAAGTATCTGCGTCGTCGCTGCGGCGTTATTGGTCCCTTCCTTGGCTCGGTCGTTACGGCAGCGGGCCTCATTCAGGCCGCGTGTTTCGGTTTCGCAGTCTGGGCACAGCCTCCAGATGTGGAGCCATCTCCATCCACGCTGCCTCAGTTTGATAGCCCAGTGGATTGTACAATTGACCCAATGGTCCCGGGCACCTGCCTCATTCAGCAATATGTCGATCTTGATCCAGGACCAGGCCGTCTTGACCATGGCTGCGGGCGGCTCAGCTATGACGGCGCCATCGGCACGGACTTTCGCACCGCAACCCTGTCTCAGATGCGCGCAGGCGTCAGCGTTCTTGCGGCGGCGGACGGCGTGGTTGAGGCGGTTCGCGACGGCATGGCGGATGTCTCAGTGCGCGAAATCGGTCTGGAAGCGGTGAGAGGGCGCGAAGCGGGCAATGGCGTCGTGGTCCGCCATAGTGAAGATTGGGTCACGCAATATAGCCACTTGAAGAAAGGCTCGATTGTGGTCGGGCCGGGTGACAGAGTCTCGCGCGGGACGGTTTTGGGGCAGATTGGCCTTTCGGGTAGCACCGAATTCCCCCATGTGGAGTTTGCAGTTCGCTATCGCGGCAGGCCGGTGGACCCTTTTGTGGGGCTTCCAAGCCCAGGACGCGGGTCTGAACCTGATGCAAAAACCGACGCTGGCACACCCTCGGACGCTGGGGCGACCTTGGTAAATGGCTGTAGCGGAGCGCGGACCCCCCTTTGGTCAGCTAGGGCGCTAGATGAATTTACCTACGTGCCGACAGGTATTCTGGCCATGGGTATTGCCACCGAAGCTGTAACAGAAGCGGCGGCGCGGGCCGGGCGGTATGACCAGACCGCTTTGCGAAGTGATAGTCCGGCGCTCGTTGTCTGGGTCGACAGCTATGGCACGCAGAAAGGCGATGAGCAGCATTTTACTGTGCGCACCGCCAAGGGGGCCATGATCCATGATCGGACCTCCAAGCTTGAAAAGAACAATATTAGCTGGTTTGCCTTTTCCGGGCGACGCGCGCCCGCCAATGGCTGGCCGCCGGGGTCTTACCAGGCACGGTATTCCCTGATCCGTAATGAAAAGACGGTTGCGAGCCGGATAATTGAATTTGAGATTAGGTAGCGCTCTTTTCTGTATCAAAGTGGGACAGGGTGCTCGCCTTCTGGCGCCAATCGCCCGTCACCAGGGTTTGGTCATACCGGCTGTCTTTGTTTCCAGGGCCGGGGCACCGGGGCGTCCGGTATGGTTTGACTGGCGGTAGCTGATGGCCTCGGCAAGATGCTGGCGAGCAATCGCCTCGGACCCATCCAGATCAGCAATGGTTCGTGCAACCCGCAAAACGCGATGATAACCGCGGGCCGAGAGGTTTAGCGCCTCTGTTGCCCGGCTCATCAATTGTTGGCCCGGTGCATCGGGTATGGCCACTTTCGCGAGCAGCGCGTCCGGCAAACTTGCGTTGGTACCTGATGATGAAGAGGCCTCGCCGTCCTTGGCCAGCGCGGCCATCCGCTGGGTTTGTCGTGTTCTTGCAGCGGCAATCCGGCTGGCAATCAAGGCGCTGGTTTCCCCGGTGGGCGGCGCGCACAGATCACCCGGTGCGACCGCTGGCAAGGTGACCGACAAATCCATCCGATCGAGCAGGGGACCGGACACCCGCGCCTGATAGAGCGCCTCACAATTGGGTCCACGCCCGCAATTGTTGCCGCTGGCCCGGCCATACCCGCACTTACAGGGGTTCATTGCCGCCACCAATTGGAACCGAGCGGGGTAGCGCACATGAAAATTTGCCCGGGCAATCAGCACGTCACCGGTCTCCAGGGGCTGACGAAGGCTATCGAGCACCGGGCTGGAAAACTCTGGCAGTTCGTCAAGAAACAGAACGCCGTGATGAGCGAGTGATGCCTCGCCTGGGCGCGCCTTGATGCCGCCGCCAACCATCGCAGCCATGGAGGCCGAATGGTGCGGCGCGCGAAACGGCCGGGCACGCGTCAGACGCCCTTGATCCAGTAATCCTGCGATGGAGTGGATCATGGAAACATCGAGCATCTCCGCCGCGGTAAGGGGGGGCAGCAGGCCCGGTAATCGAGCAGCGAGCATGGATTTACCTGCACCGGGCGGGCCAACCATCAGAAGGTTATGACCTCCCGCCGCCGCAATCTCTAGGGCGCGCTTGGCTGTCTCCTGTCCGCGCACGTCGATCATATCCGGCGGTATGGCCTCAGCGGCCAATCCCCCTGGCTCCGGGCGCGACAGCACCTGATTGCCTTTGAAATGATTGACCAGCTGGATCAGGCTAACCGGCGCCAACAGATCAAAATCATCCCCGGCCCAGGCGGCCTCCGCGCCCACCGCAGCCGGGCAAATCAAGCCGAGATCCTTGCCATTGGCCGCAACGGCGGCGGGTAGGGCCCCGGTGACCGTTGTAATCGACCCGTCGAGACCAAGTTCTCCCATCACGGCAAAGCCGTCCGCCACATCGCGCGGCATGGCGCCAATTTCCATGAGCAGCGCCAACGCGATGGGCAGGTCAAAATGGCTTCCTTCCTTGGGAAGGTCCGCCGGCGCCAGATTGACCGTGATGCGTTTGGCAGGCAAGCCGAGGCCCACTGCGGTCAGCGCCGCGCGCACGCGTTCGCGCGCCTCTGACACCGCCTTATCGGGCAGGCCGACAATGGCAAACCCATTGGCTCCACCGCTCACTTGGACTTGGACGGTAACGGGCCGGGCTTCCACGCCGTGAAACGCAAATGTTTGTACCTGTGCAACCATGGGGCGAGACCTCCTACGGGCGTTTGCCTACACCATGGGCTGGAACAAAAAAAGAACAAATTTCATCTGTGACAAACAAAGACGATCCATGCGTGCCTCAAAGACAACATCAGGGCTGTTGTTTCGCGATGGGTTTTGGGTTTACTTTCAGCCCTACCGTGCAAGACGGCTTGGGCTGTGGGGTCTTTGTGATGAAAGAGCGTTTGGGGAATAGGCATTGGCGGTTTCCCCGCCTGGTGGTTGGTATGGCCAGCCTTGTGTCCCTCGGATTAGCGGCGGCAGGCTGTTCGACGACGGCGCCATCGGGGCCCGCTGTCGTTGGTAACACGGTCAGACCGGTGGTAGCGCCAAGTTCTGTCGCGTCGAAACCAGAGCCCGCGCTCATCAAGGCAGCATTTGCGGCAGCAGCACAGGTAGAGCCCGAGGGCTTTTCCCTGTGTAATTGCAAAGAGAAGGTTGATCCGGTCAAAGCGCTCCTTGCCGAGGAGCGCGCCTTAACGCGCTCGTTAAAATACAGCCTGCGGACATTGCGGGAAAGTTTTGGGTATGTGGAGATTAACTGGATCAAAAAGGCGCTTTTTAGCCTCGATCAATACAATGCGAAAGATTTGGAAGAGCTGGGCCCTGAAGACACCATTGGCAGCCTCGAATACAATACCGCAACCGTGGAGGCGGTGAAAAATTTCCAATGTCTTTGGCATCCAAAAGCAAGCGACGGCACCTGTGATCAGGGGCGAACCACCGGGTGGATGACCTATCCGGAGGCGCGGGCTGCGATTTGCACATCAGGCTACGCTGGTAAAGACGACACAACTATATTGCTGGCGGGCTGGTATGCCAACGGGACGGTGTTCGAACGCAATCTTGCCTATGCCAACTGGCTGGTGAACAAACTGTCACGAAATTTGCCGCAGCTTATTCAGAATGCTGATAAGGGTCCGGACCGCGAATTCTATCTCGCTGTCGAATCTGACGCGCGTATCCTGCAAAGCTTCATCAATTCCATGGTCAATGCCGAAGCGGAAATTAGGGAACTGACTAATGCGGAACGGGCGGCACTGCGCGGTGATGTGAATGCCGCGCGCACACTGAACGACATTTGTCCCCGCGGGTTTTCGCAATAGGCTCGATAAAGGGGGCATCGTGATGATTACTGATTGGCGCATCTCGTTCGTTGCCGTCGTGGCTGTGCTGGCTGCGTTTGAATTATTCGCTGACCCCGGCACGCCATCTGTCCTCAAATTATCGACGACGGCGCACGCCCAGATTAATCCCCGCCCAATCCCGCCGCGCGGCGACGGGCCGCGAAAGAAGGGTCCGCGTTTTGAAGTGCCGTGCGGGCGCTGTCTTTCCGAGGCTATTTACGACCCGCATTTGCCTGTGACCGATCGCAATCGGAACCATAAGTCCTTGCAACGTGCCATTGACAATACGCGCCCAGGCGGCCGGGTCATTGTGTACCGTGATCGCAACAGAGCCTGGCTAGATCCGTTTTCTGTCCGTACCCCGAATATTACTATTCGTGCGGCCGATGCCGATGCAGGGGGCACGGTGGCGGTGCGCCAGGACACGCAAAATTGCCTCACCGTTGCGCCGCGCGGTGGTCGTCGGTTCAGTGATGTGACCACCACGATTGAGGGTTTTACCTTTCTTGCCAATGATGGTGCACTCGGTGCTTGTGTTGATGTGCGTAAGGGCACGCTAAAACTGATCAATACACGGATAGACCTTGGTGATAGTAACATTGTGGGCGTTGAGGTTGGGGCGACCGCCGCTCTTGACTTTACCGGCAGCAATTATGACGAACACGGTATCTTTGCCGGCGTGATGGAATCGAGCTTGCCCGGTAATCCACGCAATGGCACGGGCATCGTTGCGGCTGCGTCCAAGGCAATTCGGCTTACCGGTGTTCGCCTTCAGGGACTGGCCGTCGCGCTTAATAGCCGGGCGGAGGTCAATGCCCTTACGGGCGCACGCTTTTTCAATAACGGCGTTGGCGTGATGATTGAGGACGCCGCCATTGTTTCGGCTTACGCGCCCGGGCTTGCAGTCAATGGTGGGGCCTTTATCGAAAACGGTGATGCCATTCGCCTGACGGCCGGTGGTTTTGGCGCGGTTGAGCGCCCCTCCGGGATTAGACCAACCATTGGTGCAGGATTAAAGGCACCAACACCGTCGGCAAACAAGGCGCGGTTTTCCCGGCCTTTCCGCGGGCGCATTCTCGTGACGGCGGATGCCACGGATCAGGTACTCTTTGAACGGAATTTGCGCGGTATCAGCTTTGATGACGCTTACCCGTCGAACGGCTTTCGCGTGGAACGGGCGCAATTTGTTGGCCATCAAGTCCACGGCTTGCAGTTAAACCTGCCCCGCCGCGCAAAGGCTGAGCTGTTAAGCGTTGATTTTTACGATAACGCCAGATCCATCGTATTTTCCAATGCCTTTGATGGCGAACTGACGATTGCCGATGGGTCCTCCCTCTTCGGCACGCCGCTGAATCGTGGCATCGTAGTTGAGGAGGGGCGAGGGCGCCTTAACATTGCCTTTGATAGTGTCCTTGGGGTCAGACCGGTTTTCCTACTGGGTGCTTTTTTTGACGGTCTGCTTACGCTTGACGTCAAACTCGGCGCGGACCGCCATCTGATCTATTTTGATGGGGATGCAGATTTGTGTCAGGCGAGCCTGCGCAAGAAGAATGAACGCCTTGCCTTCTTTGATGAGTTGAACGCGCTGCCTGTTTTCGTGAATGATCGGCAATTGGCGCTTTTGTTCGATGGGCTTGACGGCAGCTCGAGCCGCCGGTTGCGGGCGGTACAGGACGTTTTGTGCGGCCGCGTTCTCCCCCAGGCTACGCAGCGCTAGCCGCGGGGGCTGTCTCATCAACGCGGTTGCCTAACCGGAAATTAACCATAATCCACCAGACCTGATGGGGCCGTGTTGCGGGCTCTTCAGCCTGACCGTCCCGCACGGCGTAAAGGGGCAGTCGTTATCCGGCTATGGTTACAGTGCGCATCAATCCGTTCTTTTCCCATCATCGTCGACGCGCGCAAGTTTTGGGGTTTGCCGCATTGTTCGTCCCGTTGTCGGTAGGGGTAGCGGCAGCGGTGCCGTCTGTGCTGCGTGAGGGTCCATCGCCGCAATTGCGGCTATCTCCGGCGGCCAGTATCGAGCTTACCCGTAAACTGATCGCTGATCGCAAGTTCGATCTTGCCGAGGAAGTCCTCAACACGCTTGATCAGGTCCCCGCTGACACTGTGGACAAGAATGAGCTTTTATTCCTACGGGGCCTCCTGGCGTTGGAGCGCGGTACCTTCAAAGCCGCGATTGAGATTTTCCGGACCATGCTTGATCAGCATCCTGAGGTCGTCCGTGTCCGGTTAGAGCTTGCTCGCGCGCTCTTCGGGGCGCGGCAGGACCGGGCAGCGGCCTATCATTTTCGTCTTGCCCTTGCCGGGAATATCAGTGATGCCGCGCGCCAGAACATTCAGATGTTTTTGTGGTTGATTGAGAAACGCAAGGTCTGGCGCGTTAATGCGCGGGCTAATCTTGTACCGGATACAAATGTTTCAGCCGGGCCGCGCAACGCCACAATCGAATTGAACGGTATTCCATTTGAGCTCGATGAAAACGGTGTGGCGCGGTCTGGGATCGGCTTCACCGTCGCTGCGGTCGCTGAGGTCTTTCCTCGATTGTCAAAGCATTGGCGTCTTGAGGGGCGGGCTGGCGGTGCGTTTACGGATTATTCAAACCGGCCTTTCGATGATTTGAGCCTAACCGCAGAGGTGGGGCCGCGATATGAAAAAGAGGGGTTCACGTTGAGCGTCCTCGCGAATGCCAGTCGCCGTGTTTTTGGCGGTCGAGGCTTTAACTACACTGCCGGTGGGCGGGTCGTTTTGCAAAAGGGATTGAACCGGCGCACGGCGTTCCAAACGAGTCTGGGTGCAGCACGGGTCACCTATGACCGCGATGTGCAACGCAATGGTGCGCAATATTTCTTTGGGACCACGCTTCAACGCACGTTGACAGCGCGTAGCCTTGCCCGCGCAACCGTTACCGTGACGCGCGAGCAGACCGCGACCCCTAGCCTACGGAATACGACTTTTCAGGTGCGCACCGCCTATCGGCGTGAACTTCCCTGGGGGATTACGGCAGAGGCCGGGCCAAATTTCTATTATCGCCCGTTTGACGATACGGACCCCGACTTCGATCCGCGTTCAGACTGGAGCTACGGTGCATCGGTTTTCATTACCAAGCGTGACTGGCGGCTTTACGGTTTCGCACCGGTCTTCAGCTATGAATACATCCGCAATAATTCGACCATCGACCGGTTCAACTTTGATCGACACCGGGCGAATATCGGCATTACACGAACATTTTAGGATGTGGGCGAAAGACGCCTATGCCCGGATATACGATGTCAATACCCAGGCTAGGTTTCCTTAATTGATATCATCACCTTGACGTGTACCGACGAACCCGCCGACCGCCTGGATATCGTCATTCCCAAACTGTAGGGTACCACCAACTTCGGCGGCACGTGGTCCAAAGAAGGCGCCATCAACCGTGCCGCGCAAGGACCGGTCGTCAGTACCTACCAGGGTACCGTCAAAGCGATTGGCCTCGATAACGCCTGACCCTGCAAGATTTACAAACGGTGTGAAGAGGGTGGTGCCATCGGTGTCGGCGGTGCCTAGAATGGTCAGAACGTCATAATTGACCCGGCGTGCCGAAAAATCTGCCGTAAGATTTACGCTTCCGGTCAGGAAGACGCGGTCGCCGTCGCGCTGCACGTAGCCACCGATGGTCGTATCATAAGAAGCGGTGCCATTATTGGGGACTTCTTCAACGGGTGTCTGGATACCGAATACACTCGCGCCAAACGTGACGTCCGTATCTGGATTATTGACCGGCAAAACATTCCAAAGCCCCAGAAACGCGTAGTTTGGTTCCACACCGGGATTGTTGCCCCGGATTTTGAGTGGCGAGAAAAAGCCGCCATTGGAGCCTTCGTGCTGAATAAAATCCGCATCAAAGATGGCATTACTGAACTCCCCTAACGCTTCGAGAAGCGATGCCGCCGCCATGGGACCGATTGTGGAGCCGAGGATTGATGGGTTGTCGTTAGAAATTTCCTGCAGATCACGCACAAGCACATCCACCGCTGCCGGATTGTTTCGTAACTCCTCAACGGAAGTCGCGCCATTGGGCAGAACCACATTGCCCGGGAAGAAGTTCGTGAACCGCTCAGGCAATGAAGAAATGGTGATTGCCTCTACCGGATTTTCAAAACCAACGACGTCTTCGTCGGGCCGAAATAGGAGAAGCGGGCCGATTGTGTCGGTGATGCGCACGTTGTCTTGAGCCAGGTCAAAGGTCAGACTTCCCGTGTTGCGGTCAAAATCGACAATACCGCCGGGGTCATCAAACGTGGTTTGGCTGGAGGAAACAGTCTCAATCCCCGTCACCTCATTGCGTCGGCCGGTGATAAAAGCAGACGCCACCTCAAAGCGCTGATCGCGCGCGGAGAACCGCGCCGGGGACGCGGCGGACAGAACGGTGATGTTTTCATTAGGCTCGGGCACGGTGCCCTCATTGCCCACGAGCGGCGGGGCAAAGGGACCATTCACAACCCCCGTGGTTGAGGAGCAGGCTGCGATGCCGGAAAACGCCAAAAGTATGGGCAAGCGGCTAACTGCTGCGCGCAAGCGCCGATTTCGATTGGCTGGTTTATGGGTCGATACTGGCCGGTGAGACATCCCCAACATTCCCTCTATGATTTTGCGATGACGCCCACGTCGGGCGCTTTGCGTTCAGCGAATGCTACTCAAAGAAGGTGAAATCCGGGTTAAGTATTGCGCCAGCATTGCTATTGTGCCGCAAACCTCTGATTGAGAAAGGATGCCAGCATGGCTTGCGCCGGACCGCACCAGGCGGCGTGGGAAAAAATCACATTCGCCCTGATCAGCCGCTTGCAGGGGGAATTGCGGCAACCTATATCCCCGACAGCATTACAATCCGGCGTCAAAATCTGAAGCCTTCAGCATTGGTGATCGCCGGGGCGTTAGCATTAACTGAAACTTATCAGGGTGTGTGGTCTTTATCTGCGCGCGTTTTGCGCCCGTGATGCCCTACTGGGCTTATTACGCCAGGGGCACGCAACGGGGCAGATTTAAAAGCCAATTTCCCCTGTGACGGACAGGGTTTGAGGAGAAGAGAATGGCTAAAGTCATTGGGATCGACCTGGGCACGACCAACAGCTGTGTTGCTGTTATGGAAGGTAAAGAGCCGCGGGTCATTGAGAATGCCGAAGGATCGCGGACAACCCCTTCCGTGGTTGCCTTTGCTGAAGACGGTGAGCGGCTGATCGGTCAACCGGCGAAACGCCAGGCGGTGACGAATCCGGAGAACACGGTCTTTGCGATTAAACGCCTGATCGGCCGACCGTTTGACGACGAGACCGTCAAAAAGGACAAAGGCATGGTCCCTTACGACATTATCAAGGCCGATAATGGCGATGCGTGGGTACAGTCGCGCGGCGAGAAGTATGCCCCATCACAGATTTCGGCCTTCATCCTGCAAAAGATGAAAGAAACGGCTGAGGATTTTCTGGGCGATACGGTTACCCAAGCGGTAATCACCGTTCCCGCCTACTTTAACGATGCCCAGCGTCAGGCAACAAAAGACGCCGGTAAAATTGCCGGTCTCGAAGTGTTGCGGATCATCAACGAGCCCACAGCCGCCGCTCTTGCCTATGGCCTTGATAAAAAAGACGGCAAGAAAATCGCTGTCTTTGACCTTGGTGGGGGGACGTTCGACGTATCCGTCCTGGAGATTGGTGACGGTGTTTTTGAAGTGTTGGCGACCAACGGCGACACCTTCCTCGGCGGGGAAGACTTCGATTTGCGGATCGTTGAATATTTAACAAAAGAGTTCAAAAAAGAATCCGGCATTGATCTGAAGCAGGATAAAATGGCGCTTCAGCGTTTGAAAGATGAAGCCGAAAAAGCCAAAAAAGAGCTTTCCTCAACCTCACAATATGAGGTGAACCTGCCCTTTATCACGGCAGACGCTTCTGGCCCGAAACACCTCAACCTGAAACTATCCCGCGCGAAGCTTGAGAGCCTTGTTGAGGACCTTGTCAAACGGACGATTGATCCGTGTAAGGCGGCCTTGAAAGATGCTGGCCTCACCTCGGGCGACATCGACGAGGTTGTACTTGTTGGCGGAATGACCCGCATGCCCAAGGTCCAGGAGACGGTGAAAACCTTCTTTGGCCGCGAGCCCCATAAAGGCGTGAACCCCGATGAAGTTGTGGCCCTTGGCGCAGCGATTCAGGCCGGTGTTCTGCAGGGCGATGTAAAAGACGTTCTTCTCTTGGACGTAACGCCGCTGTCGCTTGGTATTGAAACACTTGGCGGTGTCTTTACGCGCCTCATTGATCGCAACACGACGATTCCCACCAAGAAAAGTCAGGTTTTCTCCACTGCTGAAGACAATCAGTCAGCGGTGACAATTCGGGTGTTCCAAGGTGAGCGAGAAATGGCCGCAGATAACAAGATGCTTGGCCAGTTTGACCTCATGGGCATTCCGCCCGCACCGCGCGGCGTCCCCCAGGTTGAAGTGACCTTCGATATCGACGCAAACGGCATCGTCCATGTGTCAGCGAAAGACAAGGCCACGAATAAAGAGCAATCGATCCGTATCCAGGCCTCCGGTGGTTTGAATGATGACGAAATCGATAAGATGGTGAAAGAGGCCGAGGCAAACGCCGACGAAGACAAGCAGCGCCGCGAGTCCGTGGAGGCCCGCAACCGCGCGGAAGCTCTTGTTCATACAACGGAGCAGTCCTTGGGTGAGCATGGCGATAAACTTGGCCCCGAAGATAAATCCGCGATCGAAGCCGCGACGCTTGAATTGCGCAAAGTGCTCGATAACGAAAATTCAAGCGTGGAAGACGTTAATACCGCAGCGAACACGCTCGCCCAGGCATCCATGAAGCTTGGTGAGGCCATGTATCAGAGCCAGCAGGGCGCTGAAGGCGGCGAAGGTGGCTTCGAAGAAGGCCTCAAGGGCGGCGACGACGATGATGATGTTGTTGATGCCGACTTTGAAGAAGTCGACGGCGACGAGAACCGGAGCTAACATCAGCGCGCGGCAATGACATTAACCGGGAGGGGGCAAAACCCCTTCCGGTATTTTATTGCGGCCACTGTCAAAACGTAAACAAGGTCTTAATCGTCAGCCTACCGCTTTTCAGTGGTGTCGCGTGACGCAACCGCCTTACCTCGGAACAATTATGGCTCAGGATTATTATAGCGTACTTGGTGTTGCCCGCGACGCCAGCCAGGCGGAAATCAAGTCTGCCTTTCGCAAAAGTGCGATGAAGTGGCATCCTGACCGTAACCCGGATAATCCGGAAGCGGAGAAAAACTTCAAAACCCTCGGGGAAGCCTATGAGGTTCTATCCGACGAAGAAAAACGCGCTGCTTATGACCGCTATGGTCACGATGCCTTCAAAGGCGGTGCCGGTGGGTTTGGTCAGGGTGCTGGCCAGGGTTTTAACGCGTCGGCGTTTTCGGATATTTTTGAGGATATCTTTGGCGACTTTATGGGCGGTGGTCGTGGCGGCGGGGGCCGCCGGGGCCCCGCACGCGGCGCAGACCTAAAATACGAATTGGAGATTTCCCTCGAAGAAGCCTTCAAGGGGAAGAAAACGACCATTACCGTCCCGGGGTCCGTTACCTGTGAGGTTTGCGACGGATCAGGCGCAAAACCGGGCTCGTCGCCTGTGACGTGCCAAACCTGTAACGGTGTGGGCCGGGTTCGCGTTCAACAGGGCTTTTTCACGCTGGAACGCACATGCCCCACCTGTATGGGTGACGGGAAAATCATTGCTGATCCGTGCACAAACTGTAATGGGCAAGGCCGGGTTACCAAGCAACGAACCTTGTCTGTTGATGTCCCTGCCGGAATCGAGAATGGGACGCGTATCCGTCTTTCCGGAGAGGGCGAAGCAGGCCCACGCGGTGGACCTGAAGGCGATCTTTATATTTTTGTGGGCGTCCTTGGCCACGAACTCTTTGAGCGCGATGGACCAGACCTTTACTGCGCGCTGCCGGTGCCCATGGCAACGGCTGTTCTTGGCGGTGATGTAGAGGCACCAACGATAGATGGGGGCCGCGTCAAAATCACGGTCCCCGAGGGCGCTCAATCGGGCAAACGCTTTCGTCTGCGCGGTAAGGGCATGTCTCAGTTGAATGCTAAACAACGGGGGGACCTCTATGTGGAAATTCGCGTCGAGACACCGGTCAAGCTCACAAGCCGTCAGAAAGAACTCATGCGTGAATTCCAGTCAGAATGCTCCGGGAGCGATAGTCCGGAGTCGAACAATTTCTTCCAAAAGGCTAAAAGCTTCTGGGACGGATTTACTGAGTAAGGCTATAGCGCGTTCACAAAAAGTGTTATCTTCAATGGTTCCCATCGATCGACTTAGGCTCGAACGCGCGAACCCCAAAAACCCTGGGCTGTGTACTTGATTCAACAAAGAATAGACGCACGCTAGGCCTTAAAGTGCTTCGACAATTTCAGCCCTTGTCCTTGATAGTTTGATCGCACGCGGCTGCCATAGGGATTTTTGGGCGGTTGAAGCATGCGTTCATAAACAAGCCTTGCCACCAACTGGCCATCCCTGAGGACGAAGGGCGCATCATGGCTGCGCACCTCAAGGACCCCGCGCGACGGATGTTCAATGCCAAAGCCGGGGTCAAAAAAGCCGGCGTAATGGACGCGAAACTCCCCCAAGCCGGGGCTAATGGGTGTCATCTCGGCAGAGAGGTGTTGCGGGATGGTGAGCGCTTCGCGCGAGGCGAGAATATAGAATTCATCCGGATCAAGAATAATAAAACCGCTTTGCGGTGCGGTGATGGGTTCAAAGAAATCGTCCGCCCTTAACTGACCGATCTCTTCCAGATCAATGAGGCCGGAATGGCGCCGCGCGCGATACCCGATAATCTCATCCGGTGCGCCGCCAATTTGCACACGTACCCCCAATCCCCCTTGAAAATCAGGCTCTGGGTCATCGGTTAGGGGGTGGTTTCTATGCAAATGATTAAGCGCGTCAGCTTCAACGGCACAGGGCCCCGTTTTGAATCGCAACTGGTTCAGGCTGACCCCCTGACGGGCCAAAACGGAGAAAGATCGGGGGCAGATTTCGGCGTAGAGGGGACCTGAATAGCCTGCGCAGACCTTATCAAAGCTAGCAGTATGATCAGTGACGAGACGAACGAACACGTCAATGCGCCCCGTGGAGCTTTTGGGGTTCGCGTATCCTTCGAGCGTGTTCGGAAGACGAAGGCTCTCGTTCAGTTGAACGAGATAAACGCAGCCACGCTCAAACACCGCCCCGTCGGCCAGAGAGAATTCCTGCATCAGGAGATCATCAGTCAGACAGTCAGCCACACCGCGCTGGCGCGAAGGCAGAAACGATGCCCGCACCCGCCAGGCTTTCGACCCAAGGGTTAAATCAAGGCTTGCCGGTTGAATCTGTGCTGGCGCCACCTGGCCATTTCCCGGCAGGATTGACCCGTCCTCAATCAAGGTGCTGATCAGTTCGGCAGGTAAAACGCCCGCTTCAGAGGCTGTGGACATTGTTTATCATCCCGGGGCCGCCCTTTTGGTGGTGTCATGGTGGACCGCGCTGGCCGGGGCATAGCATTGACGTGTTGGCTGTCAAAGCCTAAGCCCACGTTCGTCTCTCGCAGGGTTTGGGCCGGTCGGCTTGCGGCTGCGACAGTTTTAAGCGCGCGCGCGTCATAACCGCTAAAAGACCGGAGAACCTTGGTGCTAAGCCGCTGGGCAGGCGCACCGGTTTTTTCAGGATAACCACCCATGGCGAATACGCCCCCCCAAAAAAAACCATCCAACGCATTGCGCCCCGAAACCATCGCTGTGCGGGCCGGTACGAACCGGGCTTTTCAAGAAACAAGTGAAGCGCTTTTCCTGAATTCGGGTTATGCGTATGACAGCCCGGAGCAGGCCGCCGCGCGCTTTACCGGTGATGATCCGGGGTACATTTACTCGCGATTTTCCAATCCCACCGTAGGGATGTTTGAAGACAGGCTTGCCGCCTTGGAAGGGGCCGGTCTGGACCAGCCCCTCTATTGCCGGGCAACGGCAACGGGCATGGCCGCCGTGACCGCAGCGGTCTTATGTCAGATGTCTGCAGGCGACCATATGGTTGCCTCGCGGGCATTGTTTGGCTCATGCCGCTACGTCGCCGACGATCTTTGCGCCCGCTTTGGTATCGAAACCACCTTTATTGACGGCACTAACCTTGACCAATGGTCGGCCGCTTGTGGCGACACGACAAAGCTTTTCTTTCTGGAGACGCCGTCCAACCCGGGATTACAGATCCTCGATCTGGCGGCCATCGCTCGCATCGCCCATGAAAGGGGTGTGCGGCTTCTCGTTGATAACGTGTTCGCCTCGCCAATTCTCCAGCAGCCCTTCGCATGGGGTGCAGACATTGTTGTCTATTCGGCTACCAAACACATGGACGGTCAGGGCCGTGTCCTCGGCGGTGCGATCCTTAGCCATGACGAAGCGTTTATCACCGAGACGCTGCAGCCTTTTTTGCGGAATACGGGCCCGGCGCTCAGCCCTTTTAATGCCTGGGTGCTGTTAAAGTCGCTCGAAACGCTCGGCCTGCGGGTCAATGCCATGAGTGAATCCGCCGGGGCCTTGGCGCGCCGGGTGCATGGAGCCGCCAAGGTTGGTGTGCGCGTGACCTATCCTGGCCTTGGCGATACGACTGCGGCCACCATTGCCCGGCGCCAGATGGTGAGTGGCGGCAGTCTGTTGACCCTTGAGTTTGCTGGGGGTCAGCCCGCCGCCTTCGCCTTTTTATCAGCGTTAAGCTTGTTTGATATCTCAAATAACCTTGGTGATGCAAAGAGTTTGGCAACCCACCCCTGGACCACAACCCATTCGCGCCTGAGTGAAGACGATCGCCTTACGCAAGGGGTGACACCCGGTCTTGTTCGGCTCTCGGTCGGTCTCGAACATGTGGAGGATCTCTGGGCTGATCTTGCCGCAGCCCTGGATCGGGCATTGCACAGCGCCGGGTAAATCGGCGATACTGATCGCCGTGGGTTTGTAAGGGTATGGGTCATGGATGTGCAATCGACGATTTATCAACGTGAGACAAACGGCATCCATGTGACCGTGGAACCAGCTTTTCTCGAAGACCAGTCGGATCCTGAAGCCAGCCATTTTGTCTGGGCCTACACCGTGCGGATCGCCAACCAGACCGAAAAGCCGGTGCGCCTGCGCGCGCGTCATTGGCAGATTACCGACGAGGTCGGCCGCACCGAGGAAGTGATGGGCGAGGGCGTTGTGGGCGAACAGCCGTTGATTGAGCCCGGAACCCAGTTTGAATATACTTCGGGTGCGCCGCTTTCGACGCCCTCCGGCTTCATGGTGGGCACTTATCATATGGAGGCGGTTAATGGCGATCTATTCGATGTGGCGATCCCGGCCTTTTCTCTCGACAGCCCCCATGAGCAGCGTCGCGTTCACTAGACTGCGTTTACGCTTTGTTGACTCAAAAACGCAGTCCAGATTCTTGAGTGATCGCGCGTTCGAACCCGAGTCGATGGATGGGAACCATCGAAGATAACACTTTTTATTAACGCGCTTTCGCGTTTGACGACCTGGTTTCCTTCTCACAGTTTTTTGTCGTTGATTTACCGGGCAGCAGTATAAGCACCCATGTCCGATTTTCGGCCCGTTTTTCTGGTTGCTGGCGCGTTGCTGGCCTTTCTTGGGGCGTCCATGTTGATCCCCATGGCGGTGGATTTGTTCGCCCGCGATCCGGCTCATCGGCCAGATTGGAATGCTTTCGCGGTCAGTGCCTTTGTGTGTATGGCGCTGGGCGGCGGGCTGGCCGCGGCCAGTTGGGGTGGCATCGCCACGATCTCTATCCGTCAGGGATTTTTGCTCACGGCGGTCAGTTGGCTGATCCTCGCCGTATTCTCTGCTCTGCCGTTGGCCATTGGTTTGCTCGAGCTTTCCTATACGGATGCTTTTTTTGAGGCGATGTCCGGCGTGACCACAACGGGTGCCACTGTAATCACCAATCTGGATGATGCCCCGCCCGGTGCGCTCCTGTGGCGATCCATGCTCCAATGGTATGGCGGTGTAGGGATTATCATCATGGCTTTCTCGGTCTTGCCGGCCTTGCGGGTAGGCGGGATGCAGGTTTTCAAGTCAGAAGCCTGGGATACGCGCGAAAAGTTTGTAGCCAATGCCGCGCAATATTCCGTGTCCCTCACCGGCATCTATGTGTTTTTCACTGTCTCGTGTTTTGTTCTGCTTCTTGTTTTCGGCATGCCGCTGTTTGATGCGGTTAATCACGCCATGACAACGGTGGCGACGGGCGGGTTTTCTACGCGCGATGCTTCGGTTGGGGCTTTTATTGGCGTGGGCAGTGCGCCGCTCGATATCATCATTACGATCTTTATGCTGATCGGTAGCTTACCGTTCGGTATTTTTCTTGCCGCCTGGTTCAGGGGCAGTTGGGGGCGCCTCGTCACCGATAGTCAAATCCGGTTCTTTCTCACTGTTGTGGTGCTCGCAACAACGGTCATGTATTTTCAGGTTCGCGAGGCGACGGGAGCGGATTTTTTTACTGGCTTTCGGCTGGCGTTTTTTAATGTGGTCTCGATCCTGACGGGTACAGGGTATGCCACTACCGATTATGGCCTGTGGGGCCCATTTGCGGTGGGGTTCTTCTTTTGCATCATGTTTATCGGGGGATGCGCAGGGTCCACATCGTGCGGGCTGAAAATTTTCCGGTTTCAGGTGGCGCTGGCGGCATTGCGGCTTTATGCGCGGAAGCTTTCTCACCCCCATGCGGTGGCGGTGATGCATTATAATGGGCGTCCACTGACGATGGATATCTTTATTTCGGTACTGAGCTTTTTCTTTGTGTACTTCGCGTCCTTTGCCACGCTTGCCGTGCTCCTGACAGGGTTTGAGATGGATACCATCACGGCGATTTCCGCGGCGGGCAGCGCTATCGCCAATGTGGGTCCGGGGTTAGGCGATGTGGTTGGCCCAGCAGGGAATTTCTCCTCGCTTGAACCGGGGGCCAAATGGCTAATCGCTGGCGGCATGCTGCTTGGACGACTGGAATTCTTTACAATTCTTGTGTTGTTTTCGCCGGCGTTCTGGCGGGCTTGAACGCGCCCTACCGCGATCAGGTTTCGCCCGTACTGATCCGTTCGCTAAAGCGCACTTCCAGGCACTGACCAAAGCCCATCCCGCCTGGATCGCTAAGACAATCGGCAGCGGGCGGCAGGCCAACAGCAAGACCCACACTGATCACCAGACCAATAAAGGCTTTCGCAGCGTCGGAACCCACAATACGGGCGGTGGCCGCTGGGCTGCGGATAGCGTCAATTGTGGCAATGGCAAATTCACGGCCCGCAATCAATCCCAGGAAGACCCAGGTGGTGGACATGGGAATATCGTTCAGCTCTTTGAAGAAGAATAGAAGCGAGGCATAGGTGAAATCAATGATCGTTGCCGACCGGATGTCACGCACATTACTTTTTGAGCGGAGGATTCGCTGAACCGGTCCGCCCTTGTTCCAAAACGTATAGGCAAGCAGGAGCACGATACCGGCGATACCCGCGCTTGCCTCCCAAAAATTGAGTGCAGCAGTGCCATCAGCATTCATGCCGCGGGGCAGGAAGATAAAGATATTTGCAAAGTCCTGCATTAGCCAGACACCCCACAAATATGCGGTGGTGGTCCACTGCAGGATGACCCAGTGGGTCGCACGCTGATTATCCACTGTTTTCAAAAACCAGCGCTCAATCGTGGGCGCGAGGGCAGCGTAGACAAGTCCACCAACCACAAAGGCAAGGCCATAGCCGATCAGCGATTTCACCAACATGGAATTCAGGCCCGACATGGTGGCAAAAATCGATAGCACCATAAACGTGGTGGAAACCGGAATGCCAAACCGCGTCAGGATCAGCAGAGTCAGCGGTGGTAGCGCGTGATACCATTGCGGATCAAATATCGGATATTTTGCCGTATTGTTCAGCCGTCCGAATGACGTGTCACCCACCGTACCCTGAGTGAAGGAAAAGGTCGCAAGATCGAGATTAAGGCCGAAATACCCCCAATAAAAAACGACCACGAGGATCGACGCCGCGAAGGCAAACATGACCGTCCAGTGGAGATGATCATTGGAGTTGATAAATGTTCCGAGCGTTTGAAGGGCGTCGTTCCCCACAACTGCGTATGCGGCCAGGAAAAACCCGACCGCCGCCCACAAGCCAATATCGATTTCCATGGGATTATCCCTCTAGGTGCCCCAGCCGATGAAATACGGCGTCCATAGTGTCCTTGGCGGGTTTATATGACAGGCTCGTGACATCGGCAGTCTCACGATAGGGCTCTGTTTTTACGAAGAAATTACTGGCATTCGCGACATGACGGGACGCTGATTGATCCAATGGGCGGCGTCGTGCGAACAATACAGGTGCTGCACATATGCTGTTTTGGTCTTCGATCTTGTGCGCGCTATGACTTTTGGCCCCGGCCGGTGATGTTGACGACCCTTCTCATCGGTGGCGGTAGGAATAACGATGATGAATGCACCAACCAAAGACAACGCGTTTGCTGACGCACGGCCCCTTACGCCAGAAACGCACGCTGTGGACGGTGCGCGTGGTGGCCTCAGCCCCAAAGCGCCGACGGATCATCCGGCGGTGCCAACGGCAAAGGTTGGGGTGCTGCTTGTCAATCTAGGGACACCGGAGGGCACCGATAAAAAATCGGTCCGCAAATATCTTAAGGAATTTTTATCTGACCGCCGGGTTGTGGATTACCCACGGCTTGTCTGGATGCCGCTATTGCATGGGATCATCCTGAATACACGGCCAGCGAAAACCGGCCGGGCGTACGCAAAAATCTGGCGTGAAGACACCAATGAATCGCCGCTGCGGTTTTTCACCCGCGCGCAGGCCGATCATTTGTCGCATAGTGTTGATGCAGCCCCCGCCGCGCAGGAAAAACCGCCTGTCGTTATTGATTGGGCTATGCGCTATGGCGTGCCATCGATTGCCGACCGATTGGCGGCGCTTACGGATCAGGGGTGCAGCCGGATTTTGATTGTGCCGCTCTATCCACAATACTCGGCAACAACAACCGGCACGGTCAATGACGAAGTCTTTCGGTCACTGATGTCTATGGCATGGCAACCGGCTGTGCGCACCGTCCCGGCTTTCCATGATGAGCCTGCCTATATCGATGCACTTGCCGCGGTAACGCGGCGTCATCTGTCTACGGAAGATTTTGAGGCGGACCGTATTATCTTGTCGTTCCATGGTCTGCCGGAACGGTATTTCCGCGAGGGTGATCCCTACCATTGTCATTGCGCCAAGACAGCACGTCTGCTGCGCGAAGCCATGGGCTGGTCGGAAGAATTTGCGACCCTCGCTTTTCAGTCGCAGTTTGGTCCGGAAAAATGGCTGGGGCCCAGTACCGATGACGAAATTGTCCGGGCGGCCGATGAAGGCGTGAAGCGTCTTGCCGTAATCACGCCGGGTTTCGTGGCTGATTGTATCGAAACCCTGGAAGAGATTGCCATGGAGGGACGCGATACCTTCCTTATGGAGGGCGGTGAAGCGTTTACGGCTATCCCGTGCCTCAATGACACGCCGGAGATGACGACGCTTTTAGAAACCCTGGTCGCCCGCGAATTAAAGGGCTGGCTTTAGACCCGTTTAACGTCGCGGCTTTGCCACAAAATTCAGCGCCGTAAAGGGATAGGTGCGATACCGTCGGAACTCCGCAAGGGTCAGGGGCGGGCGCCCAAAGACAAGGTCAATGGCGCCAAAAACGTCATAGGCCAGCGTATCGTTGATATGGGTAAAGAGCGCATCACCGACCTGGTGGTCATGCGTTTGATCAACAGGCCCGCATTCAAAAACCAGAACGGGTTGATGTTTTGCCAGCGTGTCGACACCGCCGCGAAGAACATTGAGCTCCGCGCCTTCCACGTCTATTTTGATGAGATCAAGGCGGACCGCCGACTGACAGATATCGTCAAGCGTGCGAACGGGGACCGCGTAGGACGCGATGCTGCCCTCGGTTCCATGTCCCTTAATGAGAGAGCTGTAACCCGGGTTTTTAGTATCTTCAAAAAATTCCGCCGTACCCGGCTTATCGGCGAGCGCACACTGGTGAATAATGGCTTTGGGAAAGCGTTGTTGCAAGGACGCTGCTTTTGCCGGCACCGGTTCGACGGCGATGTGCGCGCTGTTGGGGGCATGGTCAAAAAACGTTTTCAAGACCGAACCAATATGACAGCCTATATCGACACATCGGGCATCATCCGTAATTAATGTCGATAGGACCTGATCCAGGTAATCGTCATCACGGAAAAAACCGTCTAGCTCCGGCTGCCGGATTGTCTTTATACGGCGCTTTGTGGTCCCCGCCAGCCGTTTGATCGGCCCGCCCATGGGCGTTGTGATCAGAAATTCCTTGAGCTTTAACATGTCGGCGCGATCTTTTTTTCTCACAGGCGAACTGGAAATTTGTTTCAACCTGTCACAAGCGATTTTCGCCAAACCACAGGCAGTGTCGGGAAGGAACATGCGCACCAAAAGCGCAGAAAAAGCGTTGCAGACGGTTGCAGGCACCTCTTCGATTGACGTCTTTCCTCCCCGCTTCTGGCATGGGCCCCGATGCCCTGCAAGTCGCCTGCCCTTTTGTCTGTGACCACAAAGCGGGTTATCATTGAAAGAACAAGCAAGGAGAGCCCCGATGATGAGCGTGCGTATCAAGACTTACAGATCTCTGTTGGCTGCGCTGGTTGCGGCCGGAACGTCAATCGCCGGTGGTGGCGCCACTGCTCGTGCGGCAGAAAAAGCACCCCCAGCGCCCAGCAAGGTCATTGCGGACGTGAAGGAACGCTATGACCTGACGGCGGACATCGGATCAAATCTCTGGAATTGGGCGGAGGTTGGCTACCAGGAACATCAATCGACGGCTCTGTTGCAGGAAACGCTGAGCAAGGCTGGGTTTACGGTTACCGCTGGTGTCGCCAATATTCCCACCGCCTTTGTGGCCGAGTGGGCCAGTGACGCACCGGGGCCAGTGATCGCGGTTCTGGCGGAGTTTGATGCGCTGCCCGGTATCAATCAGTCGGCAGCGCCAAGCCGGGCACCGATTTCAGACAAATCCGCCGGTCACGCCTGTGGCCATAATCTTTTTGCGGCGGGCTCCGTCACCGCTGCGCTTGAAATCAAAGACTGGTTGGAAGAAACGCGAACGCCGGGCACCATTCGGCTCTATGGCACGCCTGCCGAAGAAGGGGGCTCCGGCAAGGTCTACATGGTCCGTGAGGGTCTTTTTAACGATGTGGACTTTGCCCTTCATTGGCATGCGGATGACGAGAACTCCGCCGCGGCCCGCACAAGCCTTGCCAATCGGTCTGCAAAATTTCGGTTCAAAGGACAGTCTGCCCACGCCGCAGGGGCACCGGAAAGGGCGCGCTCTGCGCTCGATGGGGTTGAGGCATTCAATATGATGATCAATCTGATGCGTGAGCATGTCCCGCAAGATGCGCGTATCCATTATGTGATCACCAGTGGCGGTGTGGCGCCGAATGTGGTGCCAGATTTTGCTGAGGTTTTTTATTATGTGCGCCATCCGGCGGCTGCGGGTGTGGAAGCCATCTGGGCGCGGGTGGAGGACGCTGCTCGCGGTGCAGCCATGGGCACCGGTACACAAGTGACCTGGGAAGTAATCCACGGTAATAATCCGCTGCTGGTGAACGAGACCCTCGCAAAAAGAATGGACAAAAATTTGCGCATGGTCGGGGGTGTTCGCTATTCGGCGGAAGAAGAGGCATTTGCGACCAAACTTGCAGAGAGTTTTGATGCGGACCGTCCCTCGCTCCTGACTGCCACACAGATACAACCCTACAACAAGTCGCTGGGGTATGGATCGACTGATGTGGGCGACGTATCATACGCCGTGCCAACCGTTGGCGTTCGGACAGCGACCTGGGTTCCCGGCACAGCTGCCCATTCCTGGCAAGCGGTTGCGGCTAGCGGAATGTCAATCGGCTTCAAAGGCGCAAACCTTGCTGCGCAGGTGCTGACCTTGACGGCTATTGATCTTTATACCGATGAGACCCTTCGTGCTGAAGCCAAGGCCGAATTTGAGAAAGCCCGGGGCGACAACTATCGCTATCAATCCCTGCTTGGTGATCGTGACCCGCCGCTGGATTATCGCAAATAGCAATGCTGCGGTGCGGCATGGACGCCCGTGTCTTTGATGCGATAGGGAAAAGAAGTCCATATGTGCACCAAAGTGTCGCAGGTTGCGTAAGACATTCTGAGCACGCGCCTTGGCGGTTTGCTATTGGTGCTGGTTGTCGTCTGGTCCCCCTACCTGCTCTGAACCCTGAATAAGGAGCTGCGCCATGCTGATTAAAGATCGTCCTGAGTACCGTCAGAAAACCGATATCCTGAAGTTCCCTGCGTCGGAGACCGTGCTTTCGGCCGTGCAAAAGATGTCCACCCGGAATTATGGGTCGAGCCTGATCGTTGATGATCAGGATGGTCTGCTGGGCATTTTCACCGAACGCGATCTTATGCGCCGTGTCGTCAACAAGGGCCTCGACCCCGCCACAACGCCCTTGTCAGAGGTGATGACCAACGAGGTAAAGGTGGCGACCGCGGATGATAACCTGATCGACTGGCTAAGGATGATGTCGAATGAGCGGTTTCGCCATCTGCCGGTTGTTGATCAGAATGGTAAGGTCGTGACGATCATGTCCCAAGGCGATTTTGTCTCTTACACCTGGCCCGACTTGATGGGCCGGGTTGCCGAACAGACGCGTGCCTCCCTCGGCGGCCGCTTTTACCCGGCAGTAATCGCTGGGGCAATTGCTATCTACACACTGATCATGATGCTGATCTTTAATGGGGCTTAAGCTGTCCTTGCGGCGGGCGAGGTGATAGCCCTTAAAAAAGACCCAGAAACTTTTTGCGTTGCCCGGGTTTTTGCGGTGTCCGCAAACGCTTTTTACCTTTGCCTCGGCCCGTCCCACTGAACCCGGGGGTGTAGGCGATCTCCCGACGCAACACCCGAAAGTCTGTCGCCTGCAAGGAGGCAAGTAAGGCTTGCCGGGGGTCACCGGCACCAAGCGGCGCATCCTTGCCGTGCGGCGCCGCATCATTTTCCGCTATATAGCGCGACCTTTGTCCGTATCCAAATTGATCCGTACCCGTGTTGCGCTTGCCTTTTTTCCGGAGCTGCGCTGTTTGCATCTCCAATTTGTACTCTAATGCCGAAAATGCGCGGTCCGCCGGGGCCTCAAAATCATCGGCAAGAAACCGGGTGTCATTGGCGCGCCATTCGCGGCGGCTTGGCACGTGAATGTCGTCAACGCCGTGCCCTGTTAGGGTGCGTGTGGTCTGATGCTCAAAGCCTGACCAAATCTGTTTTAACCGATTAGACATGGGGTGCCTCAGCTGTGCGGGGTTTGCTTCATCATTTCCAAGCCGCCATTACGCGTAATGACAGCCACATCCACGGGGCCGCCGACGGTCTCAATGGAGTTCATGACTTTTTGCTGGAATGAATTGAGATTGATCAGCGCGGCAGCGGTTTCGCCGAGCTCTTTTTTGGGAAGTACACCAACGGCGCGATAGATTGGCCTCGTGTGCACCTGCTCCTGATAATTGGCGACGGCGCCAAAAAATTCGCGGATCGCAAAGCCCAGATTGTTGCGGGAGTAATCGTCGAACATGGCCTGGCGTTCGCTATCGCTGATATTGGGCACACGGCGGATAACATCCGTCACGATACGGAAGGATAACTCTAGCGTTTCCCCATACATAAAGCGCGTCAAGTACGGATCCATGCCGGTGAGAAAAGTGCGGATCATTCGGTCCTGGGCAAACGTCTCAACCACGGGACCCGCATCAGCATTCATATCACGGGCGCGATCTTGTTTGCGTTTCAAAATACCAAGCACCACGCTTGACGTCAGGTACGAGCGCATTTGCGGGAATTGCCCGCGCGCGCCAAAGCCTGCCACCACGATGCCGGTATAGTTCTCAAAAAACGCATCGCGTGTGGCGCTGAAAACCGCAATATCGCGCAATCGGTTTCGCGTCTCTTCTGAAACGGCAAGCGCTGGATGCTCTGCCGTCAGGGCCCCGATAAGGCTTTCAATCAGCTGATCAATTTCTCCGGCATAACGGCGGCGCACCTGTTGATCCATGCCTTTCGGGAAGCAGGGCAGATCACCTCGGGCAGAACCGTCAGGGTATTGCTGATAGCTGGTGTGAAGTTCACCCACAACAAATTCAAAAATCGCTGACAGGTGGTCGCGCAGGCTGGCCCCTTCCTGATTGCGTTTGAAATGTTCAATCTGTTCGTCAAAATCCTCCGCAACGAGGGTCATGACAACTGCGATGGTTTTGAAGAATTCTGTGTCCTGATGATCAGCTGGAAACAACTCCGGGTTTCCAGAGAGGAATTCCATAAAGTCGTGGCCATAGGCCTCAACCGTGTCGAGGGTTCGCCCACCCATTTGATCGCGGTAGAGTGAGATCACGGTCTCCCATGGCGTCGACATAATCTCGGCATTGTTATAGATCATGACGCCAACGGGGGCACCTTCCACCAGCGGGAACAGCTTGTCTTCGGACTGATAGGTTTTCAAAAAGCCAGGACCGGTAATCGTCACGGCGCTGTCAGACGCCATGGCCACCGTCTTGCGGTTCATCAAACAGACTTCAGATGTCATTCCACAATGATCCCCTGATGGGGCCCTCGGGGACCCAATTCATTTCCTCCAATGGTAACCCATGGTCTGGGGCCCTGCAAACAAGCCGGGCACGGGTCGCCGCACCAACGCGGCAATGGGCCGATGGTGCGGCAATCGCGCAACAACTCTGATCGTCGGCGGCCTTAATCGCTCGGCATTGCTGCGAGGGCCAGCGCTTCGCCCATAAGGCGAATGTCGGCGATTTTTTTCTCGAAGGCCGACCAATCATCGTCTTGTGCAATCGGCGCCCACACCGCCTCTACCTCGTCAATGAGCAGGGTGACGGGCGCGCTTCGGTCGAAATAGGCATGGGCGCGGGCGGCGTCAGGGCTTGGCGTACCGCTCTCGAGGGCTTGGCGAATGGGCGCGAAATCCTGCCTTTCGTAAAGGCCCGCTTGCGGGCTTTCATCATGCGTGCCGCCCGCTTCCCCGCCCCGCGCGAACCAGTCGAAAAAGACGTGTTCGAAACTGGCGCCTGTCTCCCCCGTCCATTTGAGAAGGCTCATCACCGGGCTCTCATCGCTGATTTCCGGCTGCCCAAAACTGGAAAGGCCAAACCGCCGGGCAAAGGCTTTTTCCGCACACTGTTCATAGAGGGTTGGGTAAGCCGACAGGCTTTGCGTCAGAGCCTCGACGGGGGCGATACGCGACAGCGCGCCGCCAAGCTGGGCGAGATTCCAGCCAACGGCTTCGGGCTGGCGGCCATAGGCAAAAAGCCCTGTCTGGTCAAAATAGGCCGCCGTGAAGCCGGGATCGGCGGTGGGGAGAAACCGCCACGGGCCATAGTCAAAGCTTTCGCCCGTGACATTCATATTGTCCGTATTCAGGACACCATGAACAAAGCCAGCCGCCATCCAAGTTGCCGCCAGCTTTGCGCTGCGGCGAATAACGGCATCAAAAAAACCAATAATCTGCCCAGTATCGCCGTTGGCATTCTCCCCTTGCATCAAATGCGTGAGGCAATAGTTCACAAGCTTTTCAATGCCGCTATCGTCTTGCTCATAGGCGAGCCTTTGAAACATGCCAAAGCGCACATGCCCATGGGAGAGGCGACACAATACACAAGACCGTGCGGGCGACGGCTCATCGCCGCGATAAAGCGCTTCTCCGGTCTCAATCACACTCAGCGTTTTCGACGTGTAGACGCCAAGCGCTTCCAGCATTTCGGTTGCCAGAATTTCTCTTACCCCCCCCTTCAGGGTCAGCCGCCCGTCGCCACTTCGCGAATAGGGCGTTTGCCCCGATCCCTTGGTGCCGATATCCAGCAATCGTCCGGTCTCGTCATAAAGCTGCGCAAACAAAAACCCTCGGCCATCACCGATATCGCGGTTATAATGACGAAACTGGTGGCCGTGATAGCGCAAGGCGATCGGCTTTTCTTGCGCCCCACCAAGGGGGTCAAACTGGCCGAAATGGGCCAGCCATTCTTCATCTGTCAGTGTCGAAAGGCCCACCGCCTGGGCGGCCACATTATTTCGGTAGCGTAAGGTCAGCACCGGAAAGTCAGCGGGTTCCACAGCATCAAAAAACGGCGCGCCATCATCTGGCGACAGGTCATAAAACGGCGTGGCGGCGGTAAAGGACGGTGAAACCGGCATGGGCAACAGCTTTCAAGAAGATCTGGTGACGTTAGCCGTTGTACGTTTGATTGGTACGCTTGAACGATTTGGCAATGATTTTTTCCAGAACGGTCATATCGACGTCAGCCAGCTTATTGATATAGAGGCAGGCGCGCCCAGTCTTGTATTTGCCTAGTTTTTTGAGCAGCGGCTCATCTTCGCCAAGGCTGCCCAAAACATAAAGGACCATTGATGATTTGCGCGGTGAAAAACCCACATTGAGCATATCACCCTCGCGTCCAGACTCATATTTGTAATGATACTGACCAAATCCGACGATGGACGGGCCCCACATGACCGGGTCTTCACCGGTGATTTTTCTCATGAGGGTGAGGCATTTTAGGGCGTCGGCCCGCCGGGTTTCATGCTCCACCGCCTTCACAAACGCGTCAACGGATTGCGTTGTGGGCGCTGTCTTATTTGCTGCCTTCACCATGACGAAAACCCTCTCTCAAGAATACACAAAGAGGCTAGCAAATTCGGCCAGGTTTGTATTTGCTCGCGCGCAGCGAAAACCGGCGCGTTTTGCGAACAACACAAAGACGCGTGTTTCGGGCTAACGGTTGGTTGCGTTCTTGTCGTAAGAGCTAAACCCGAATGTCAGGGGGCGGATCGTTTTCCCTTCGCTATCGGGTTTCGTTTCGGTTGGAATACGCAAGGGTTTCGGCGCCGCCGGTGCGGAGGGGGTCTGAACAGCTGTCTGTTCGCCCGTTGCCTCTGATGTGCTGAAGCTTAAGGGCCCGTCCTGCGGGGGTGGTGACACCTGCTGGCGGGTAACGCTTGCGGGTTCCACGAGGATGGGCGTGATATCGACGTCTTCTGAAGGGCTCGCCTCGGCGTTTGTGTCATGCCCATTTATGGGTGCGGGGGTGGCGACAGCAGTCCCGGCGGGGACCCGCGCTTCTCGGAACGATTTAGGCTCGTCAAGATCCACGGTAATAACGCTGCGCTCAATGGGCGATGGCTCTGGTTCCGGCGTCGGCTCGGCGCGCGGCTGCGGCTCGAAACGGGGCGATTGCTGATCTCCACTGCCGGCCGATGGGGCCACGGTTGCAGATGCCGGGTCTGCCGCGGCGGGCGCGAACAAGCCAAGAGCGTCCATCTTTGGCGTGCTTGCGGGCTCGGGGGTCGGCGGTTCACTTGGTTCTATTGGCGCCTCTACCGGGCGTGCAGCCACCTCATCGATCAGGGTATGGACCATTCTGCGTTGTTCTGACAGCTCTGCCTCCAAACGGGCAAGCCGCGCTCCCATATCCGAGACGTTTTGCGCGGTTCGCTTCGTATCAGACTGAAAACTGCTGAGCATCGACTTGCTCTCATCAAGCGATGACTGCATGGCGCGCAACAGGGCGGTATCCTGAGAAGGGGGTGCCGATTTCGCTGCGGCGCCATCGAGCTTCTGGATGACCTTGCCGAAATTCATATCGGTGAGGCGCGCTTGTGAGGTAAAGCGCTCATCGAGATGCTGCAGTTTCTTTTCGAGATCCTCGGTGCTCATTTCGCTGGCCTGCTTCGAAACATGGTTGATCTTTTCGTCGGTTAGCCGCCGTGTTTCCGCCAGACCTTGCTCTAGGGTGGTGGAGATCGCCGCAAACCGTTTTTCAAGGGTCTGATTTGTGGATTGTTGAAAACTGTTGGTCTGTGCCCGGAAGTTTCCGAGCTCGGTGGTAAGCTTCTGGGCTTGTGCCGTGTATTTCTGCCGTAAGTCGCTGATGGCTTCACCGGTCTCTTGCTGACGTTTTTCAAGACGCTGCAGCATTTGTTCGGTTTCGCTATCGCGCCGGGCGCCCGCTCCGGGGGCCGGGGTTTGTATCGGGGTGGGAATTGGCGCTGGCTCCACTTGCGGTTGAGGAGCCGGGCGCGGGGTGGATTGCGCTGTTTCGGTATCGATAAAAAGATAGGATCGGGTGCTAGCGCTATCATCGGGCGCGGCCCCTGTTTCATCTTCCTGCTGATTATTGGCAAACATGGTCGCGTTCAGCGGGGTGGTTGCGGGCGGGCGCGCCGGTTTTGGCTGCGGAACCGTGGGCGCGGCAATTGGCTCTGGTGCGGGTGCCGGTGTGGGGACTTGTGTAGGCCGTTCATCGGCTTGCCCGTCCTCTTCTTGCATATCGTCGGCTGCCTCAATGGCATGGTGAATATGCACTTCGGCAATCTCGCCGGGCTCTTCTCCGGCGCCGTCGCCCTCGTCGCTGTCTGCCGGATTCACTTCAACATCGATAAACGCGCTTTCCTCATCATCGCTGTCAAAGTCGTCCTCTATCGTGTCTTTGCGGCGATTAAAGAGCCATGACATGAGCCCGCGTTTTTGCGGCGCTTCATCCTCCTCGTCGGCATGCATAGCGCCGTCGTCGTCTTCGTCGCGGTCGCCCGTCGTCATGGCATCGCCAAAGAGTGTATCCTCTTCTTCCATCTCGTGATCATAGTCTGCGGCATTTAACGGGCGATGAAGATCATCTCGACCATCCTCACGTGAGCGGCGCTCTGCGGTCGGGGCCATATCGTCCTCATCATCAAACCGATACATTTGATCCGACGTGGTTTGAAAGATACTCTCGCCCGAGGGCTCGTCAGCCTCCAATGCATTCGTCACGAGACGGCGCACGAACCAGCCAAACAAGGCCACAAACAGTCCGAGCGCGATTAACGCGATGATCCATGCGAGGGTTTGCGGCGGCGAAAAAAGAGGCTCGTTGCTGACAGCATCGAGATTTTCCGTATAGGGCGGAATAAAATCTCCCGGCGTGGTGGCGGGATTTTCCTGGACGGCAGCTGGTGCGGCGGGCGCGGCTGTCACGCCGGGTGTTGACACTGCATCTGCTGTCTGGCCCCCCGTCGCGGGTGCGGAATTGGTTTCAGACGCCGCGTTATCGGACGCGTTTTCAGGCGCGTTTTCAGACGGTGGTAAGGTCTCGGCCTCAGCGACCGCAGTACGCGCCACGGCGTTTTCTTTTAAGGTTGGTGCCACAGGGCTGGCGGCGGTATCGGCGCTTTGGACAACCGTCGCGGTCGCGGATGTGTTCGCGGTGAAGCCGACGGGGAGTATGCTCACCCCCGGCGCAACGCCGGTGGTCAGCGGCGCAGCCGTCAGTCTCAC
Source organism: Pseudomonadota bacterium (assembly GCA_039819545.1). Lineage (GTDB taxonomy): Bacteria > Pseudomonadota > Alphaproteobacteria > Caulobacterales > Parvularculaceae > CALLPQ01. Next base: position 201,418 of record JBCBRS010000003.1, read on the forward strand.
ATTGCGATCCTTGACAAGCGGTGCCCCGATGCCGCCACCCGTAGATGGAATGGCGGGTTTGTCGTTCTGCGTTTCATTGCCCGCACTGTTGGCACTGGTCACGGCCAGCGTCCCAGATTGGAACGCCACTGGCATCGTGGCGGCCATAGCCGGCGCCGCGCCGGATCCCAATATGAGACACGCGATTGCAAGGGTTCCAACCCCGCACAAACCGAAGCGCGTGGCGGGTGTTACCCGATTGCCGTGCCGATTGCGTGCCCCCCACGCCATGCGCGTCCAGATCATTCTACCCGCCCTCGCGGCCCATGGCCGCCGATTTTCCACACCCTATTCCCGCTTGCGCAGGCCCTCGATGACATTATCTTAAAAACCGAGGCCTCGAAAGGGCGCGAACGGCCCTTGACGTCCCGATTTGCCCTTCATAATTCAAGTCTTATGCCGATTAGACCAATCCTCACCGCCCCCGATCCTCGTCTTCGCCAGGTGTCCAAACCGGTGGACACCGTCGATGATGCGGTGCGCACACTGATGGATGACATGCTGGCGACCATGTACGATGCGCCAGGAATTGGGCTCGCCGCTATCCAGATCGGGGTGCCAGTGCGGGTGATTGTGATGGATTTGGCTGGGGAGGGGGAGCCGCCGGCGCCGCTCTATTTTGTGAATCCGGAAATCCTTGACCCGGCGGACACCCTCGCCAGTTATGAGGAAGGCTGCTTGTCGGTGCCGGACTATTTCGAAAGCGTTGACCGGCCTGCCACCTGCCGCGTGCGATATCTCGATTACCAGGGCGCGCCGCAGGAGATTGCGGCCGATGGACTTCTGGCCACCTGTATCCAGCATGAGATGGATCATCTGGAAGGGGTCCTTTTCATCGATCACTTATCGCGGCTGAAGCGCGACCGCATCCTGAAGAAAATCAAAAAAGATCAAAAGCTCGCCGAACCCGCGTAAAGCACGGCGCTTGCTCAACGAAAAAGGATCAGGGGATGCGATTGGCCTTTATGGGCACGCCGGCTTTTTCCGTGCCGGTTCTCGGTGACCTTGTGGCTAGCGGCCATGAGGTTGCGTGCGTTTATACCCAACCGCCGCGCCCGGCGGGGCGCGGTAGAAAACTGCGTAACACGCCGGTTCATGAGCAGGCGGAGGCGCTTTGCCTTCCCGTCCGTACACCCCTGAACTTTAAGGAAGCGGAGGATCGCGACGCTTTCGCAGCCCTTGATCTCGATGTGGCCATCGTCGTTGCCTATGGGTTGATTTTGCCCAAGGCGATCCTCGCAGCGCCGCAACTGGGGTGTCTTAATCTGCATGCATCGCTTTTACCGCGCTGGCGGGGGGCGGCGCCAATTCACCGGGCGATCATGGCTGGTGACCGTGAGACCGGGATGCAGGTGATGCAAATGGAGGCAGGGCTCGATACAGGCCCGATCCTCTTGTCAGAGACGGTCTCCATCGCTGATACCGATACCACAGGCACAATGGAGGCGCAGTTGGCCCAAGTTGGAGCGCAGCTGGCCCTACGGGCATTGGCGGCTCTGGAGCGCGGTTCGCTCAGCGCCACGCCGCAAGATGAAAATGGGGTTTGCTACGCGCATAAAATCGACGCGGCCGAAGCCCAAATTGATTGGGGCCAGCCTGTGCGCACTGTTGATTGCCATATCAGGGGTCTGTCGCCGGCGCCGGGCGCGTGGTTTACGCTGCCACAGGAAGCGGGCGCGGATTTGCGCATTAAGTGCTTGTTTTCCCGTCCCGCGCCAGACGTGACAATAGAAGGCCCACCGGGAATGATCAGGGTCAAGAACGACACTTTATTTGTTCAGTGTCAGGACGGTGCTATCGCCTTGGAGCGGCTTCAACGCCCTGGCCGGTCCCACCAGCCGGTTGCGACCTTCTTACGCGGGATCGCTCTCGCAGACAAAACACTATTGGCAAGCCGCGCTACTTCACTGGCATAAAGAAAGACCGCTTTGCACACCGCAAGCCCTCTTCTTTTTTGCAGCGATAGTTTGAGAAAATTACGCGCTCTGTCCGACCAAGAATGCGCTCTACCGGCAAAAAGCCAACGCCCTTCACCGTGGAATCGCGACTATCCGCAGAGTTATCGCGGTTATCGCCCAGCACGAACACATTGTCTTCAGGCACGATAAAGGGGCCCTTGTTATCGAGGGTTGCGCTATCGCCGAATTCGAAAATTTCAATCGCTTTGTCGTCGGAGATGTATTCGCGATAATGCGTTGCTTTTCGGATGCTGCTTTTATATTGGCGATAGGTGACTTCGTCGATTTTATCGCGCAGTTTCTCTTCGCCATTGATGAAGAGCCGGCCACCACGATACTCAACGCGGTCACCGGGCAGCCCGATTACCCGTTTGATATAGATCGTTCCTGAACGCGGGTGTTTGAAGGTAATCACATCACCGCGCTTCGGCAGACTGCCAAACAGGCGGCCATATTTGCCAGGCAGGGTAGGGACAATCGAAAACAGGATTGAGTGGCCCGAATACCCATAGGCGAACTTGTTCACAATAATGCGGTCACCCACCTCCAGCGTTGGCTGCATGCTTTCGCTGGGAATGTAATTCATGTTGTAGATCAGCCCGCGAAACACAAAGATTGCCGCAACGATCATCAACAAGAAGGGAACCTCCGCCTTGATCGTCTCCCAGAGCGACAGGTTTCCCTCGTCTGTCTGCGCGTCAGTTGTCATCCTTCTGGCCTTTCGCTACCCCAGCCTATTCGGCGCTTTCGTTGAAATAGGCCCCCAATGACCCGTTACAAGCTGTTGATCGAATTTGATGGCACGCCTTATGCCGGGTGGCAACGCCAAAAGAATGCGCCCTCCGTCCAACACTGTGTGGAGGCGGCGGTACTTGCCTTTTGCGGGGAGACGGTAACGCTCGGCGCGGCAGGGCGAACCGATGCGGGGGTGCACGCCACGGAAATGGTCGCCCACGTGGATATTCAAAAAACGGTGCGGGCCGATCAAGTGCGGGACGGGCTGAACTTTCACCTCGGCGACGCGCCCATTGTGATCCGTGATGCTGTGGTGGCAGACGATGATTTCCATGCCCGGTTCAGCTGTACCGGTAGACATTATCGGTATGACATTTTGAACCGGCGCGCGCCCGCTGCCCTCGCGCGGAACCGCGCCTGGCACGTTATCGGGACCCTTGATGTGGTGCTGATGGCGCGAGCAGCGCAGTGTCTTGTGGGGCGTCACGATTTTACCACGTTCCGGGCGAGCCAGTGTCAAGCGGAAAGCCCGGTTAAAACCCTGAACGCCATTGCGGTGGCGCGGCAGGGCGAGATCGTTAAGGTTACCTGTCACGCGCGGTCGTTTTTGCACCATCAGGTGCGTTCTATGGTCGGTTCTCTCGTCATGGTCGGGCGTGAGCGCTGGTCACCGGCGGACTTCGAGGCTGCTTTCAAGGCGTGTGACCGCACGCGCTGCGGCCCTGTTGCGCCGCCCGATGGGCTCTATTTTGTAAAAGCTGATTATCCGTAGGAGGTGGCTAGGCTGCATTTACTTTTTGTGAATGCGTTCTGGGCCTAAACCCTGAGCGGGGCAGGGGTATAGAATAACAGGCCAATCATCGACGCCAGAAAGCCGGCGATCAGGTAAACAATCCCCATACAGATGATAATGCCCACAATGACAGTCCACTCGGTGCGGGGTAAAGCCCGGCGTAGCATCCCCCATAGAAGGACCATACTCAGCGCAAGACAGGGCAGCACAACAACGCTCATGATCTCTGGGCTGGCGCTTACCCAAAAAACGATGAACGGCAGGACAGCCAGGGCCCGCATGTAAAACTGAAGCCAGTTATAGCCGATAATCATCGTACCCATGGCAGCGTCCCCCTCCAGCCGCCGCGCAATCCTGATCAGAATACCGAGGGTTAGCGACCAGGCGATCCCAAACAGAAGCATCGCAATCAAAATTCGAGGAATGATGGGAGCCGGTTCAAGAACGGCCATCCCATAACTCTCCATTCGGGAGACAATATCAGGGTCATTTGCAATGCTACTGATCAGGCGTGGCTCAATCAGTGCACCGATCACGACAAAGGCAGCGGCGGGCACAATTGTATAAAAGGACGCCAGAACGTCGTCGGCACCGAGGCTCAACCGGTTTCGCCAGTCGGGCCGATCAAAGGCCATGGCCCAAAAGCCTTGCACCTGTTGCATAAAATAAGGAACGGAAATCATCCGTGTCGCCCATATTGGTAAAAGTACCGGGTCAGAATGTCCTGATAAATCGCTTTCAGGCTTTCGATATCGCCGACGCAAACCCGCTCATCAATCTGGTGCATGGTAGCGCCCACAAGGCCGAACTCCGCGACCGGGGCATCGCGCTGGATGAAACGGGCATCGGAAGTGCCCCCTGTTGTGGAAAGCGCCGGTGTGCGGCCGGTATGCGCCGCGACACAATCGGTAAGGACCTGGATAAAATCATCATCGGTGGTCAGGAACGCTTCGCCCGATATGGTGCTTTCCAGCGTGAAGGCGAGACCGGTTTTGTGTGCCGCCTCCTCGCATTTGCGGCGGATCCATCCTTCCACGTCTTTACCCGTCCAGTTTGGGTTAAACCGCACGTTCAAGCGAACACGCACATCTTCGGGAATAACGTTGTGGGCGGGATTGTCAGTTTCGATTTCTGTAATCTGAAGGCTTGAGGGGTCAAACCGCGCATAGCCCTCATCCAGCGGGTCATCGGTCAGCACCGCCAGATAGATCGGCAACGCATGCAGCGGGTTTGCCGCCCGGTGTGGGTAAGCCACATGTCCCTGTTTGCCTGTGATGGTCAGCCAGGCATTGATGCTGCCCCGTCGACCCACCTTGATCATCTCGCCGAGCGCTTCCGGGTTGGTGGGTTCCCCAACGAGACAATGGTCGATTTTCTCCCCGCGGCCTTTCAACCAGTCGAGCATCTTTCGGGTACCGTTAATCGCGGGGCCTTCTTCATCGCCAGTGATCAGGAGGCTGATGGACCCCGTTGTGGGTGTCTCAGTGGGCGCGGCAAGATAATCCTGTGCGGCGCAGACGAAGGCGGCGATGGCCCCCTTCATATCGGCGGCGCCGCGGCCCATGAGAATGCCGTCTGCAATCGATGCCTCAAAGGGGTCCCGCGACCAGCGTTCCCGGCGACCGACGGGGACCACATCGGTATGCCCCGCAAAGCAAAAATGAGGGCCCAGCGTGCCGATCCGCGCATAAAGGTTTTCAACGGGCGGTGTGCCGTCGGCCTCAAACAAGACCCGCGAGACATCAAAGCCAAGGTCACTCAAGACCCGCTCAAGCAAATCAAGCGCGCCGCCTTCCGCCGGGGTAATCGACGGGCAGCGGATCAACGCCTGTGTCAGCGATATGGGCTCAAGCTGTTCCATGGGGGCAGAGGTAGGCCACGGATGACAGTTAGACAAGGGAAGGGCGGGCAAGGCATCAATGACTGCCGCGGCCTTGGTCTAGCAGTCTCTGCCTGATCAACCCGCCAAAGCGACTTTTGGCGCAACCATCGCCTCGCGTTCGACACCAAACAGCGCGATGCCGCTAATGCCGCGGTCGATAAAGCGCTCGCGATCGGATTCCGGGGTCCAGCCAAGGGCGGTCTTGGCTTTGGTGTTGTCGTACCGGGCGTTCTGCTCGCGGGTTTGCCAGTCCCGCAGCGTTGGTTTGGTGATGGATTTTTTTCCCGCTACATAGCGTTTGAGATAGTATTTACCCAGATCAACACCGAAAAACCGCCAGGTTGGGACGGCTTGATTGTTCATTCTAACGCCATAGGCTCGTGAGATTTCGTCGAAATAATCACGCGCAGAAAGCATCGGGTCACCGATCAGGTTAAAAGACTGACCCTCAATGTCCGGGGTTGTCATGGCAGCAACAAGGCCAGCTGCGACGTCATCGACAAGGACGAAGGGCAGGTGATTTCGTCCGTTCCCCCACATTTTACAGGCGTTTGCCCCGCGCCACATGGCAATACCCCAATGCTGGAGCGGGCCGCCCTTACCAATAACGATCCCGGGGCGGACGATGACCAGCGGCAAGCCATCCTCCCGGTGCATGGTCAATAGCGTTTCTTCACACCGGGCTTTGGAACGGGCGTAAATATCGCGCTCTTCGAGGTTTTGATCAAACGGCGTGTCTTCGCTGATCACGCTCTCAATGTCAGACGCATCATAGCTCGCGATTGTACCGGTATAGATAAGCCGTTTGACACCCGCCTTCAGGCAGCATTGGCCGATATGCCGGGTCACGCCCACATCATTGGCCAGATATCCTTCCCACGTGCTCTCGGTCGCCTTCGCGAGGTGAAAGACGGTCTGTATACCGGTCAACGCCTCCAGCATGGCGTCTTCCGACTTCAGATCGCCGGTGTAACCGGAGATCAAGCCGTCTGGCCGGTCAAAACCGCTCAGACGGCCACGGGTAAAAATCCGAACGGCGTGGCCCTGGTCGGCCAGCGCATGGCACAGTGCCCGGCCAATAAATCCTGTCCCGCCAATTACCAACACTGTCGGCTTTGCAGTGCTATCGGTCTTCACCGGAGATGATTTGGGTTGCGCCGCATCAAGACTGGGCCGCGCCACATCCAACACGTCCTCCAGATGGTTGAGCGTTGCGATCGCATGGGCCGGGCTAAGCCGGTCATCCATGGGCGTATTGGCGTGTACGGACTGATAAAATGCTGCGCAGGATTTGGTTAGGCTCAGGCCGAAGGGGGCAAGCATATTGAGGCTGGTCAATTGCCGTGCCGCATTGATGACGCCGGTTTTTGTGGCCTGTGCTGCCTGACCGGCCTGAAGCGCGAGGGGGCCCGTGACAATATCCTGCATGGGTGCCGTTTCGATCACATAGCTATCTTCGGCAAAATCATATTTCGCCAACGCACCGGTACCCCGTATGCTGACAGACCGGTCATCGTAACCTTCAATCAGGGAGAGATCGACGGTCACCTGGGTGGCGCCAGCATCGCCGGTAATGGTCCAGCCCTGGAAATGCGTAATATCACCGGGGATCGTGATGGGGTGGCGCAGGCGCACGCTGATATTTTCAAGTTCCTCGAAGAGATCAGCCACAAAGGCGAAGGCGTGGACGCCAATCTCATAAAGCAGGTTTTCGGGCTCGCGGAGCATCCACAGTCCAAAAGGCCCTGCGCGTAACGGGGCCAGAGGAAAACGCCAATTGATCTGTACGCTGTCGAGCATACCAATCTTGCCGTTTTTGATATCGCGGCGCATCTTCTCATAGCCGGGCAGCATCATGAAGTTATGGTTGATGCCGAGCTTTACGCCTTTCTCCCGGGCGAGCGCACTTAGCATTTCGCCTTCTTCCGACGACAGGCAAAATGGCTTTTCCACAAAGCAGTGGCGGCCGGCCTCAATAATCTGTTGAACCGGGGCGGTGTGCGCATGCGGCGGCGTCAGAACGTGAATGGCGGTACACGGATCGTGGGCGAGGAGATCATCAAGGCTGGAATAAGCCTTTGCCCCCAGCGTTTCGGCGAGACTTTCGGCGGCAGATTGAGATAGGTCGCAAACAGCGCTCACCCGCGCGCCCTTCACCCGCTTCAGGGCCTCGGCATGCCAGCTTGCAATATAGCCTGCTCCTAAGAGCGCAACGGCACTCGATGATTTGGTCATGGGGTGATGGGTCCTTTCCCGTCGCACTGTTCGAGGTACATCCTGGGCCTTTATTTATACTCAACAATGTCAACAGTTTGACCGCGCCATCGGTGCCACCAATGGCGGACCATCCCCAGCAGGTTGGCAAACTTGCCCAGTACCAGAAACCCGGCATAGGGCGTCGCCGCGCGTGCCTCAATGTCCCGGGCAATTAGGCCCGCCCGCGTGCGCCAGAATGAAAGGGCGTAAAGCGCCAGGAGAGTGAGGGCGGCCGGGCCGATGGCGGCAAGGCCGATAACGATCATGATCGGCACGATGCCGGCCCAGACAAGCGCTCGCCGACGGGCGCCTGCAAAATAGCCTGGGTGCAAATCACCAACACCCGCAAAGGCATGGCCCGCTCGTTCCGCCCGGCGCCACCATTGGCCAAAGCCCGTCATGTTCGCGTCGTGCCAGCACATATCGCGGTTAACCCTGAATAGGGTAAAAGCCTTCCTCCGTAGACGGATGCAAAGCTCATCATCCTCCGCCGCGATAATGGTAGGATTAAAGCCACCAGCGTCTTCAAAGGCTTGGGTAGAGACCAAAAAAATGCCGCCACACGCCTCAATTTGCCCAACCGGCCCCCGCCATTCGATGTCGCAAAACCGGTTATAGAGGCTGCGTTCCGGATAACGCTCACGCGTAAAGCCGGTGACAAGACCGATTGGCCTGTCAGCATCTGCCGTAAAAGGATCAAGTGCAGCCTCGATAAAGCCGGGTATCAATGCACAATCCCCATCGATAAACATCACATGGGTAATCGTCGGCACAGCGTCGATTAAGGCTTCGTAGCCCTCATTGCGCGCGCGGGCGGCGGTGAAAGGGCGTTGGGGATCAAGCGTGACGACCTTGACGCCAAGCGCCCGGGCGCGCGCCACGCTTTCGTCGGTTGACCCGCTATCCACATAGACGATTGCTTGGCCATCGGCCGGCGCGTTTGGTATTCCGCGCGCGGCGGCAATAAGACTTTCCAGACACGCAACCAGCCGGTCCCCCTCGTTTCTGCCAATCGCCACAAAGCCCACAATGGTGGCTCGATTGTCGGCGTCATTTTCGGCAGCGCTGATGGGAAGCATGGGTGGCAAGCCTTGGTATGCAATTCAGAGGTGTGCGTGAGCCGTCGTCGCCGGCCAGCTTGGTAACCAGAAACGGCATGACGCCAGCCGGTACAAGGCACCGCTCCCCCTGGCAAGACTGTAGATTACCGGCCCCAGCGGCACCCGCAAAAGAATATGCACAAGCACGCGATTTCACTCTTGCCAGCCATGGACACCGCAGCGGCATTTGGTTACAAGCCCGCGCTTAACACATAAACTTTTCTTTATATGAAAGGGCGCAGCCATGGCACGCCAGTCATACCTGTTTACCAGCGAGAGCGTTTCCGAGGGTCATCCCGACAAAGTCTGTGACCGGGTGTCCGATGCGATTGTCGATCTGTTTCTGGGCAAGGACCCTGTTTCTCGTATTGCCTGCGAAACACTGACCACAACGGATCAGATTGTGCTCGCTGGCGAGGTACGCTGCGCCGAAAAAGTGAGCGCTGACGAGATGGAGCACACGGCCCGTGAGGCGGTGAAAGATATTGGCTACGAGCAGGATGGTTTTCACTGGAAAACGGCGAATTTCCAGAACTTCCTCCACGAACAGTCAGCCGATATTGCCATGGGGGTGGATGCCGCCGGTAACAAGGATGAAGGCGCTGGCGATCAGGGCATCATGTTTGGTTACGCGGTGAATGAGACCCCGGCGCTGATGCCCGCCCCCATTCAATATTCCCATGAGATCCTCAAACGGATGGCACAGCTTCGCAAATCTGGGGAGCGGCCCGAGTTTGAACCGGATGCGAAAAGCCAGGTCACCCTGCGCTATGAAGACAGCAAACCGGTGGCCGTCACGTCGGTCGTCGTTTCAACTCAGCATAAACAAGGCCATAGCCCGGCCGATATCCGCACGCTCGTTGCGCCCATTGTGAAAGATGTGCTGGGCGATATGGGCATGCCGCCAGAAGAAGCATTTTACGTAAACCCCACGGGCAATTTCGTCATTGGCGGGCCCGATGGTGATGCCGGTCTGACGGGACGCAAAATCATCGTCGATACCTATGGCGGGGCGGCACCCCATGGGGGCGGCGCATTCTCCGGTAAGGATCCAACAAAGGTTGATCGGTCAGCGGCCTATGCGTCGCGCTATTTGGCCAAGAATGTTGTGGCCGCCGGATTGGCTGATCGCTGCCTGATCCAGTTGTCCTATGCCATCGGTGTGTCGAAGCCATTGTCGGTTTATGTGGACCTTTATGGTACAGGGAACGTGGACGAGGCGGCCCTGGAAAAAGTGCTGCCCGATGTCATGGACTTGTCGCCGCGCGGAATTCGCGAGCATTTGGCGCTCAACCGGCCAATCTACGCGCGGACGGCGGCCTATGGTCATTTCGGCCGGACCGCTGACGAAGACGGTGGTTTCTCCTGGGAGCGCACGGACCTCGTGGAGGCGCTACGCTCGGCCCTTTCCGCGTGAGCGCACCGGGGGGCTGGGCAAGCCGCTGGTCTCCCTGCTTGACGAACACCCATTCTTGATCGCGTCCGCACTGGGCTTTTCTTTCGCCGGTGGTATTGTTGATGCCGGAGACAGAAATGTTCATGCGAAGCAAAATATCCTTTTGGCTTGCGGTAACCATGGTCGCCATTCATGGCTTGTCGCCCCAACTGGCCCGTGCTCACTCTCCTCAGGATGAGGCGACGGCGACGCCGCTTCCGCCGCTCGCTGGTGCGGACGCAGACATTCCCGATACAAGGGATAAGGCGGACGCACTGGGCAATGCCGCCGTTGCAGCTGCTGCGCGGCTTCGTGATGCCGTTGGACGTATTGATCCTGGTGCGGAGTTCTCTGCGCGAGGAGCACTGTTCCGGGTTGCCGGTGTTGAGGTAACGCTCGTCTACGATATCAATGCCAACCGCATGCGTCTCGTGGCGCCGGTTGTGCGGGTGAGCGAAATTAACGACGAAGTGCTGGTGCGCCTGATGCAGGCGAATTTTGATAGCGCCCTCGATGCGCGCTACGCTGTTGCCCAAGGTGTTGTCTGGTCCACCTTCATCCACCCCCTCGGGTCACTTACCCTTGATGATTTTGCCTCGGGCATCGGTCAGACCGTCAATCTCGTCTCAACCTACGGCTCGTCCTACTCCTCCGGCGCCCTTATCTTCGGCGGCGGCGACAGCGCAGCCCAGCAACAACAACGCGAGCTGATCGAGGAATTGAAAGACAAAAGCCGGGATATTTGAAGTCGAACGCTGACCCCGGTTCACAGGGATGTTTTTTCAGTGGTCAGTGCCCAGCGTTTTGCAAGATTTTCAAACTTCTCGAAAGCATCCGGGTTTTTCACATCATCGCGGTACCCAATGACGAATATTCTGAATGTTGACCAGTCGCGGACATAGTTCGTTCGCCACCAGGACTTCAAAACATCCTCATCAAGTGCGCCTGTCTCGATGCCGATGGCCCAAGTCTCGTAATAATTGAGCAAGTTGATGATGAAATCGCCATCACTTTTCTTGCGCATGTCGGCGACCCGTCTTTCAGCGAGCGTTTCGCGCAATCGTTTATCCTCCCGGATAATGATATCATAACTGATACGAAGCTCTTTCGCATGCAGGTTTCGTTTGATGTGACGGATACTATCGAATAGTTCAATTATATCTTTGTCGTGTGACTGACGATAAATATAATCGATGGTTTTTTGGACTTTTGCTGTCTTCGTACTTGTACGGTAGGCAATGAATGCTGTTAAAACGGTGCCGACAATAGCAAACGCGATAATAATAGTGGATAGGGTGCCAACGGTTTTCACACGGGCTGCGCTATCACCAGAGTAAAGAGCTGTCCACAAATCGGGGACTGATAGCCAGGCAATAGCGAGGACGAGAAAAAGCGTTACAATAAAGAAACCGAAAAACAGGATTTCGATCCGCAGGTGCACTTGTTTGAGAACGCTACCCATAAAAAAACCCCCTCAAGAGGGGGTATAATTACTGAAAATTCTGTACCTTACAACTCAGGGGCCTACAGGGCGGACCCTTCAACGTTAGGTACTAAAAGAGCGGAGCCTTCGATCTTCGTCATGGGAAACCTCTATCCAAATTGGTGTTCAGTTTGAAACTTTACGAGCAAACTGTACCGTGTTTGTTTCAAAAATATATAGGCGCCCTCGAGAAAAAAATCAGAGCTATCGGGATGCACGCAAAAAGAACACCTGATCGCCCTTTTCTGACCTTCGCGGTTACATCACCAGCGCGGTTTCCTGTTAAACACTGTTCATGAACTCTCGTTCCTCTTATATCCCACGGCTTTACGGACGGCGGCAGGATAAGCCGTTAAAGCCGCGTCAGGCCGCGCTGATGGATACGCTGTTGCCGTCGCTTCGTGTTGATGTGCCGTCGGAGGGTACCCTTGATCCTGTGGCGATGTTTTCTGGTCAGTCTGAAATATGGCTGGAAATCGGCTTTGGCGGTGGTGAGCATATGGCGTGGCAGGCCGCCAACAACCGCGATGTCGGCATCATCGGGGCTGAGCCCTTTATTAATGGTGTCGCGAAACTGTTAGTGCATGTGGACGATGAAGGGCTTGATAATGTCCGTATACACCATGGTGACGCGAGGCCATTGATGGAGCGATTACCGGCTGGATCGCTATCGCGGCTTTTTGTTTTACATCCCGATCCATGGCCAAAGGCTCGCCATCACAAACGTCGTGTTATCAATCGGTGGTTTTTTAACGATGCGTCGCGGCTGCTGCGACCGGGAGGGATGTTGCGGGTTGCGTCAGACATTCCCGATTACATCACATGGACGTTGATGCATGCGCGCGGCGAACCGGCGCTCCGCTGGACGGCCAGTGACATGGCCGACTGGACGACGCGTGCCAATGACTGGCCGCAAACCCGGTATGAAGCAAAGGCCCTTCGTGAGGGCCGGGTTGCAACCTATCTCACATTTGAACGGATTTAACGCCGGGCGTGTTTGCGTCCGCCGGTGGCTAAAGCTAGGATTGAAGCCGCAACGCGGTAGCGATCAAAAAAGGTGCATCGCAGTGGGTACACTCAATCTCATTTCTGGTTTGAAGCTTCTCTTTTTGGCCTTGCTCTCGCTCTTGTTGGGCGGGTGTGTGAAGGCAACGCTTGCCTGGGCTGATCTGTCGCCCAAGGGTGCGCCAGCAACACCAACGATCCTTGATGTACCGAGCAATGAGGACCCAAAGACCTGGTGGGAGGACGAGGGTAAGGCATTTGCGCGCGAGCAAGTGCAGGCGCATGTCTTTGGCTATCTGCCGGACGACGCGGCAATCACAGTTTTGCGCCATGATGTGCTCGACGAGGCAGTCTTCGGCGGGCGCGGGACGCTGGAAGAATATGTGGTGCGGGCCACCGCCACGTTTAACGGTGAGGCGGTGGAGGCCCGCCAGTTCCTCATCAATATCGTCATTCCTAATCAGCGTGTGGGCCCGGCCCCGGTTATCTTGCTGGAAAATTTTTCACCACGCTGGGTCGCCATCCGTCATCCCAAGATCACCCGCCCTTCGGGGACGAGTGATGGCATGGGTGGGATTGGCGGCGGCATCGCCCAATTTATCTTTGGGCGCTATGTGGCAACGCCGCCAACCGCCGATATCCTTGATCGCGGTTATGCGCTGGCGGTCATGTATCCGAGCGAGATTGTGCCCGATAGCGCCCGCGCCGGTCTAACGGCACTTAATCAGCTAGCAGCTGGCCATCAGGACGATGCGACCCGCTGGGGTGCAATTGCCGCGTGGGGGTGGACGTTTTCGCGGGCGATCGATGTTCTGGATCGTGATGAACGGGTATTGCGGGACGGATTTATCACCTATGGCCATTCGCGGTATGGAAAGGCTGCGCTGTTGGCGGGTGCATTTGATGACCGTGTGGCGGCGGTCATTTCTCATCAATCCGGCACCGGCGGCGCGTCGCTCAACCGCCGAAAAAAAGGCGAGTCCATCAAGGAAATAACCGATAGCTACCCGCACTGGTTTGCTCCTCAGTATGCGTCCTATGCGGGCAGGGAGGGGGAGATGCCTATCGATCAGCATTACCTCCTCGCCTTGCTGGCGCCGCGCCCGGTATTGCTCGGCAATGCGCGCCGCGATGTGTGGTCCGACCCAAATGGGGCCTTGAAAGCAGCGATTGGTGCCGACCCGGTCTACAAGCTCTATGATCCGGCAGCCGGATTGAGACAACGTCGCCTGAAACCGTTCATGCCGGAGGCGTCTTTGTCCCTATGGATGCGCCCGGGCACGCATGGCGTTGTCAAAGAAGACTGGCCAGCCTTTCTGGATTTTCTCGATGCCCACTTTGATGAACGCTGAACGCGGTACACGCGATACTGGAAAGATGGCGCCTGAGCCCGAGGCGCAATCAGGAGCAGGAAACCTGCCGGGGCTTTATGCGCCCATTGATCCAAGCGTCACCTTCAAAAAGCTCCGTAAACGGTTGGTCCGTGATACGCTCGATACAATTTCGCGTTATAATTTGACCGAATGCAAACCGGGAAACAAAAGCGGTGTTCCAAAGTGGTTGGTTTGCCTGTCAGGGGGTAAGGACAGCTACGTTCTCCTGACGGTCCTGCTCGACCTGAAATGGCAAGGAGCGTTAAAGGCCGACCTTCTGGTATGCAATCTCGATCAGGGCCAACCTGGTTTCCCGAAGGAAGTCTTGCCCACCTATCTGACCGCCCTGAATGTTCCCTATCGGATCATCACCGAAGACACCTATTCAATTGTCACCGAAAAAGTACCGGAAAACAAAACCTATTGCGCGCTGTGCTCACGGCTGCGCCGGGGAATTCTCTATCGTGTGGCCCGGGAGGAAGGGTGCGATGCCATCGTGCTTGGCCATCACCGCGACGATGCGCTCGAGACGTTTATGATGAACCTGTTTCACGGCGGGCGGCTTGCGGCAATGCCACCCAAACTGATCAATGATCAGGGGGATTTGCTGGTTCTGCGACCATTACTGACCAGTGCCGAGCGCGATATCAAAAAATTCGCTCACCTTATGGCATATCCGATTATTCCGTGTACGCTTTGTGGTGCGCAGGACGGTCTACAGCGCGCAGCCATGAAACAGATGCTCAACGCGTGGGAGGCGAAGCGCCCGAACCAGCGTGAGGTCATGTTCCGCGCGTTGCAAACTGCGCGCCCGTCCCATTTGGCCGACGCATCTTTGTTTGAGTTTGAAACCCTGTTTCCACCAAAGGAGATGCTATAAAAGCCGCTCCGATTTACCCCAATGGGCGAGGAAATCACGCATGTGCTGGTGCGGACCGTCGGCATTTTTGCCGGTGACGATAAGGCGGACCCAATAGAGCGCTGTCCCCAATAGCCAGGCAAAATCATGCAGCGCGCGTTTCGCGGGGCCATGGTGTTTTTTGAGATAGAAATTGCGTGATCGCAGATAATGTGGCGATAACGCGGTAGCAGCGTTCACGCCGCCTTTGGTGCCCGTTGAAAATCCTTCTTCGTGAATGGCGCATGCGGCTGGCACGTGGAGCGTATGCCAGCCCCTGCTTCGCGCGGTTTTCATCAAGTCGGTCTCGTCGAAATATAAAAAATACCCTTCATCAAACAGACCGCAGGCGCGCACCACATCGAGCCTTGCCAGGAATGCGGCGCCGCTGACCCAGTCTACCGATGTAGTTTCGCGCAACGGCGCATACGGAACAACGCGGTTTGCGAATATCTTTGTAAAGGGTCCGGTTTTTACGGTGCTCTCAAACTCACCTAAAGCGGTGTAAAATCTAAACGCAGCGCTTTGATGATCCCCCGCCCCACTCTCAATGCGGCACCCCGCAAACCCTGCCTTTTCGTTTTGCGCGAGCGCTGCGTATAACGCCTCAAGGACGCCTGGCTCCAGGCGCGCGTCGGGATTGAGAAATAGCACATACTCCGTATCGGGATAGTCGCGTATAAGTGTGCGCAGACCCACATTGTTGCCACCGCCCCAACCGGCATTTTGGTTGTGGCAGATCACCTGCACGCTAACGGGCAAGCGCGTTTCGTGCACAAAGGTATCGAGATGTTCTGCATCCCCATTGCCAGACTGATTATCGACAATGATGATGGGGCCGCCAAAGGGCGCCTGTTGGGCTGCAAGCGCCGACAGGGTTGCTGTGATAAGCGCGCCGGCACGATAGTTTACAATAATAGTGGCGATGCGCGGGTGCGCGGGTGCGGGCATGGGGGCGGGTCCGGCGGCAGGGGTTTTCAAGCGTTTGCTTTATCCGAATTTCAATTGCGGACCAATCAATAAGAAAAACCCCCGCTTTTGCGGGGGTTTTTCTCAGCATTAAATCTGGTGTTGATCGGGTTTAAGCTTCGGCCCGCACAACCCGGCGCGCATCGCTTTTCAGGGCAATGGCCTCACCATTGTGAAACAGAACGGTGTAGCGCTGATATGAACCATAACCGCCGGAGCGTTGGCGTGCCTTCACGCGAACATCCACCGCCCAGCAGGGAAGCCCTTCATAACCCGCAAGGGTCGAATAAACCTGATAGGGGCTGCTCAGCACTTCAACACGCGCGCCGCGCGCATTGCTCAATCGGGACTCGATATAGGTTTCGGCTCCTTCTTCATAATTGACCGGCATGGGGCCGAAGTCGCGGGCCAGCGCGTCTGCGGTCATTCCGAGCGCGGTGAAAGTCATAGCAATCGATGCGATGAGAATTTTAATCGTATTTATCATTATTTTTCTCCTTTGGGTTTCGGCCCCTTTAGGCCTGTTGGCTTGTGGCCGGTCTTCTGGCCAGCGCGCCGGCTCTCGCGGTGGGCGAGAGCTGAATGAGACGCCGTCACAAGACTGAAATATATTCGTCACTGAACTGTCATATAACTGTCGCAAAAACGATGGGGTGTCAAGCAAAATGCGCACAGCGTGCGCAACCTTGGCTAAGGCATTGTTTGTACGATGAAATTTTTGCGCACTGCGTACGCCTTCAGCCGGCAAAGGAAGGGCGCTGAGGTGTAAAATGCGGTCGTCGCAGCGCGCCGACCGTACTGTTGCAGAGAATCAGCCCCCCGCTACCGCGCAAGCAATAGGGAACACTCGGGGATCGAATAGTGGAATGAGAGAGCGGGGCCTTAGAGCCCTGAAGATGTGAGGGACAGACCGCCTAAAGGCTGTCGATATGATCAAGGACCCACGCTGCCCGGTCGCGATAGGCTTTCTGGCTTTCCGGTTTCATCCGGGCCCAGGTGCGGTACATCTGCGCCATCCGCGGATTGCCTTTTAGTTTGTCCTCGTGGCGGGCAAGAAAGTCCCAGTAGAGACTGTTGAAAGGACAAGCCGTGTCCTCGGTTTTCTTTTTCACCTTATAGGTGCAACCCTTACAATAGTTCGACATCCGATCAATATAGGCGCCGCTTGCCGCATAGGGTTTTGACCCCAACTGTCCGCCATCGGCATACTGGCTCATCCCGATGACATTGGGGGCCTCGACCCACTCATAGGCATCGGGATAAACCGCCAGATACCATTCATGGACTTCAAACGGGTCCACCCCGATAAGCATAGTGAACAGCCCCGTCACCATCAGCCGCTGAATATGGTGGGCATACGCTTCATCACGGGTTTGGCCAATCGCGGCGCGCAGGCAGGCCATATTGGTGTCACCTGTCCAGAAAAAATCAGGGAGCGGACGATCGGCGTCAAAGAAATTTTTGGCGGTATAGCTGTGCCCCGCTTCAGCGTCGTCATGCAGCCAGTAAATACCGTTCATGTATTCACGCCAGCCAATGATCTGGCGAATATAGCCCTCAGCCGCATTGATCGGCGCGTGGCCATCTTGCCAGGCCTGTTCCACCGCCTTGCAAACCGTCAGCGGGTCAAGCAATCCAATGTTGATGTAAAAAGACAGGAGGGAGTGGTAGAGAAATGCCTCCCCCTCCACCATGGCATCTTGATAGTCTCCGAATAAGGGAAGCGCGCGTTCAACAAAGTGATTGAGCGCTTTGTCCGCATGCTGAGCGGTAACGCCAAACCAGAAGGGCTCCAGCGTTCCGAAGTGGTTCCCAAAATGGGTTTCCACAAGAGCAAGAACGTCCTTCGTGATGGCATCTGGTTTCACCCGAAAGACAGGTGGCATCTCAAGATCATCGCTGGCGGCTTTTCGATTCTCTTTATCGAAATTCCATTGGCCACCCGCTGGCTCATCGCCATCCATCAAGAGGTCGGTCTTGCGTCGCATGTCCCGATAGAAATACTCCATGCGCAGGCTTTTGCGGCCTTCGGCCCAGCGTGCAAATTCAGACTGGGTACAGATGAATCGATCATCGTCAACAACAGTGACCGGCACGCCAATCGAGTCTTCCCATTGAAACTGATCTGTACGCACCCGTTTCTCACTTGCAGCGGTGGTAACAATGCGCTTTGACTTATGGCGTTTTACCGCGCGGGCAATTTCGCCAGAAAAGCTGCCGGTGTTTTTGGGATCGTCATAAGCAATGTAATCAACGGCCCAGCCTTTTTTAGTTAGCGCCTGTGCGTGATGGCGCATGGCCGAAAAGATAAAGGCAATCTTCTTTTTATGGTGGTTCACATTGGTGGCTTCGTCGCGCACCTCACACATTAAAATTCGGTCGCGCTTTTTGTCGGCCTTCGCCAGACACGACAATGACATGGAAAGCTGATCGCCGAGAACAGGAATAAGTGCGGGGCCAGGGTTAGCCATGACAATGCTCTTTCTTCATCGGCAAAACGGGCAACGGAGCCGAGAAAGACCGCAGCTCTTACCAGACGATCTGCGTGCCATCATAGGCAAAGAAATGCCCGGTTTGTGCCGGGGTCAATGAACGAATAACAGTCAGCATACGGTTTGCTGCATCCATTGGGTCATCGGTATAGCGGCCCTTGGCATATTTCTCGGTGAGCGCGGTGGGCAGGGTACCTGGATGCATGGCGATCACGAGATGATCCTTGTGCCGCCGCGTGTGTTCAATGCTGGCGCAGCGAATGAACTGGTTCAATGCCGCCTTGCTCGCCCGGTATGACATCCAACCGCCAAGCCCATTGTCGCCGATGGACCCAACACGCGCGGATAGCGCCACAAAGACGGCGCGTTGGCGCGCCGGCATCAATGCGGCAAAATGTTTGAAAACCAGCGCTGGGCCAAGGGCATTGACCGCAAAGGCTGTCATGGCGTTATCGCTTTCGAGATCGCGAAAGGATTTCTCTGGCCCGGCGACCTGGCCATCTGGTTGGCGCACATCAAGAATGCCGGATGCTATAAGGATAAGATCAAATGTGGTGCCCATATCGGCAAATCGTTTTGCCGTTTTTTCAATGGAATTGGCGTCCGCAAGATCAAAGCCATCGGCTGAGCGAGAGAGTGTCGTTACGCTGACGTTTTGATGCGCCAGGGCCTCGATAAATCCCGCACCAACGCCCCCGCTGGCGCCGATGACCAGCGCATGATTGATTAGGTTTTCAGCATCGTCAGCGTGCGCAGTGGGCAAGGGCGTTACTCGCCCGCCGGATCTGCAGAGGGCGCTTCTGGCTCTGCGGGGGCGGGCTCAGGAAAGGGAATGGGGTCAGCGGACAAAGATCCCAGATAGGCAAGAATATCGGCGCGCTTTGCGTCTTTCTTGATTTTCTGGTTCATGGCCGTGCCGGGTGCGTATTCCTGACTGTTATATAGAAAGGCGCTCATTGCCTCGTAGGTCCACACGCCCCCCTTGCCTTTAAGGGCTGAAGAATAGGCGCCGTACCCTTCGGCGCTGGCAATCGGACGACCAATCACACTCCACAAGTTTGGTCCCTGAAGATGCGGACCGCCTTCGTTAAAACTGTGGCAGGAGGCGCAGGCACGCACGCCCTTTTCGCCGCGCGCTGTTTCAGCACTGGCCATCATCGTCCCGAGATCAGCGACTTTGGTCTCAACCACAATAGAGGGACCAAAATCAAGTTCCACAGGGTACTGAGGAAAAACTTGGGCCTCTTTACCACCGTGATCTCCCCCGTGCCCGCCGCCATGGCTGCTACCAGCATAAACACTGTGTGCCACAACAGGGAGGCCAACAATAAGCAAAAGCGCTGACAAGACGGCAGCCGCCGCTTTGTTTCCGAAAAGGGGATCGTTCATGGTGTCCTCGGCGAAGTCATCGACGCCGCAAGCGCGGCGTTTCACACAGTCTTTTCCGCGCTTCTAACCAGCCCTGAAACACGGCGCAATGGCGCAATACCGCACGGTTGGTGTTTTCGTCAGCGACCTTAATTTGCCGCGCCGCTGGCACCGGCATTCTGCGCCTCGGCCAGCTGTCTTTGTTCATAAATACGCATGAAATCGATTGGTTCCAGCATCAGCGGCGGGAAATTGCCGTTTCGCGTAGCGTCAGAGATAATCTGCCGCAAGAACGGAAACAGCATGCGAGGGCACTCCACAACCATAACGGCCTCAAGGTGTTCTTCCGGAATGTTTTGTAACAGGAAGACACCCGCATACGTGCTTTCCACGACGAAGACGGGCTTGTCTTCGTGCTCGGCCTTGGCGGCAACGGAAAGCTCTACTTCATAATGATCCTGACCCACGGTGCGCGCGCTCACGTCCACATTGACTTCAATCTGCGGCGCGGCGGCCATCTCCGAATAGATTGCCGGGGCGTTGGGATTTTCGAAGGACATATCTTTCAGATATTGCGCAACAACCCGCATGATTGGACCGGCCTGTGCGCCATTGTCTGCGCCGGCGCTGGTATTGGGTGTTTCTGACATTTCTCTGGCTCTTTCGGCTTGTTTTTCTGGGCAGGCTCGCGGGCCTGTGACGCTGATAAACACGGGACACTGTGCATACACGGGCCCGGGCAAAAGGCAACTCTGCGCACCGCGTGCAGCGCGCTAGCGAGAGGCGCGCGCCGAGCACCACCATGGTGCTGCTTTGGCTACAAACGGTTAATCGTCACGCGGGCCTCCCCGCGATCAATTTTAGCTTTCAGGCGGCGCAAGGCGGCGCGACCAATGGCGCGGCGCACCGCTGGCACAAGCAATAAAAACCCTGCCACATCGGTCAGAAATCCTGGCGTCATCAAGAAAGGGGCGCTGACCAGCAGTAAAACGCCATCCACCGCTGACTCCACTGGGACCTTGCCGCTGCGCACCGACTGTTGCGCCTTGTGCAGGGCTGAGACGCCCTGCATGCGCAGCAGGACCCCGCCGAGGACCGCGGTAAAAATACACGCGGCAATCACCGGCAGGACGCCAAACTGTGATCCCGCACTGAGCAGCACATAAATTTCGGCCACGGGCATGATCAGAAACAATAAGATTAAAAGAGGGAGGATCATGGGGCAGGGCTCGCGATTGAAGGGGCCACGCAATAAGCGGGTGATTTCTCGTGGATACATCCTATATAAAGGGTCGCGCGTATAGATTAAGGTTTTCGAGCCCACTTTTACGAAAGATCATGAACGCCCCATGGATCCTGTCATTTTGATTTTTGCTGGCATCGCTGCCTTCTTCATTTTCAAACTCTTGTCTGCGTTGGGCGAAAACTCCGGCGAATCAGACGGCCAATCCGATGCCCGAAAAGAAATCGAGGCGCTCCGGCGCACGCTTTCAGGAAACGCGGCATCGCGTGAGGGCATAGAAGGGGACACCCCTGATACATCCACTGGCGCTGATGCAGGCATGGCCATTGATAACGCGAGGGACGAGCGCCCGGCTCCCGTCAGGGCAATATCGCCCGCCGCCCAAACCCTGCAGGAAGCGGACCCGCATTTTGATGAGCGCTCGTTTCTCGATGGTGCCAAGGGCGCGTACGAAATGATTGTCAACGCGTTTGCCCGCGATGACGTCTCCGGCATTTCGCAGTTTCTGTCCAATAATGTCGCGGGTGCCTTCAAAGGCGCAATTGCTAGCCGCACGTCGGCGGGCCACGCCATGGATGTAAAATTTGTCGGTATCGAAAAAGCGGAAATCGTTAACGCCACCGTGCGCGATGATGCGCTGGTTGCCGTAACTGATTTCACGTCAAATCAGGTTCGCGTCACCCGAGATGCTGACGGAAATGTGGTCGAAGGCGATCCGGTCCGTATTGAGCTTGTGAAGGACCGCTGGACTTTTGAGCGAAAGCGCTCCAGTCGTGACCCGAACTGGATTCTTGTGGCAACGGGCTCTGCTGCCTGATTTTTGCCGGGCATGGCGGGTGCCGCTAAACGCGCCGGTGATGGCCCATGATTCCGATCTTTTCTCAGAACGCTGCAAGGCCCGGTCGATTGGGTGCGCTGGCCGCACTTTTCTTTTTTGCCGCCAGCCTCATCCTCCTTGTGCTGAGCGTGTATGCCGTGGTGCCAACCCTGTCGGCGGGCCCGGGCACGCGAAGTGCTGTCGACGAAACACCTGCCTATTTTGATTTTGAGGTTTTGGCTCCCGCTGATGTTCCGGGTTGGACGGACGCAAACACCCTTGAGGCTATCGACACATTTCTGCGGTCCTGCGCAGCACACGCGAACCGCAGCGATGACACGCCGGCAAACCCGGTTGCCGCTGTCGGTCCTCTGGCAAAGGCTCGTATTGGCGATGCTGAATTCTCCGGCACCCTCGCGCACTGGCGCCCGGCCTGCCGCGCCGCGGCAACGCTAAATAGCAACGTATCGCCTGCGGTGGCGCGATCCTTTTTTGAGGACCATTTTGTCTTTGTACGGATACTCACACGGCCTGAGCCAAGCGCTCCTGCCCATGAAACCGGTCTTCTGACCGGCTATTTTGAGCCTGTCTATGCTGCAAGCGATCAGCCGACGGAGGCTTTTTCGGCGCCTGTTTATGCGCGGCCGATTGATCTCGTCGATATTGATCTGGGGCGATTTCGCGAAGATCTCGCCGGTACGCGTTTGGCGGGCCGGTTATCTGGATCACGGCTAATGCCGTTTGAAAGCCGGGCCGAAATCAATGATGGTGCGCTTTTAGAAACGACAGCGGTCCTTGCCTGGCTCAATCCTGACGATGCCTTCTTTTTGCAGATACAGGGCTCTGGCGTGTTGAAGTTTGCGGACGGGCGGATCATGCGGGTTGGCTATGCCGGTCAAAATGGTCATCCTTACACAGCCATCGGCAAGCCGTTGATCGAGCGCGGTATTCTGACCCGCGAAACCGTCAGTCTACAATCTATTCGCGATTGGCTGGCAAACGCCGACCCGGCTTCAGCACGCGCACTGCGTGAAGAAAATGCTTCTTTTGTGTTTTTTCGGATCTTGGATACTCTCCCTGACCCAAGTCTTGGCCCGCTCGGTGCGCAAGGGGTGCAACTGACGCCATCGGTCAGTTTGGCCGTGGACCGGCGGTATCACGCCATGGGTACCCCCATCTGGGTCAGCTATGATCACGCTCCCGATGGGACAGATGGCGCAGGCGAATCGGTCCGTCGACTGATGATCGCACAGGATACCGGCGGGGCAATCCGTGGGCCTGTGCGCGGTGATGTGTTTTGGGGGCGGGGGCCAGCGGCAAAAGTGGCGGCGGGTACAATGCGTGCGCAAACCTCCTTCATCGCGTTGATCCCGCGCCCCGCTGTGGCCGCATGGGGGGCTGGCCCGTGAACCACGCCCCGAAATCCAAACGCACCAAACCGCCGCGCACCCTCAGCCGGGAAGAAAAGCGTCTGTGGGAAAAAGTTACACACTCTGTACACAGAGCACTAGCGTCATCGTCAAATTTGCCCTCAGAAACATCGCCTTCAGCTGCCAGCAAGGACAACTCTCGACACCTGCTCGCAACGCCGCCGATCTCCAACGGTTCATCACACTCGCCGGGGTCTCCCTCGCCGGGCTATACCCCACGGCAACTCCCGGGTGCTTTGCGCGATGCGGTGTCGCCAATGGGGCTGACCGCCCCCATATCGGCGCCGATCAAGACGAAGGCCGGGGACCCGCGTCTGGAAAAACTCGTCCGTAGGGGGCGTAAGCCGATCGACGCAACCCTTGATCTTCATGGCTTGACCCAAAGTGTTGCCCATGAGCGATTGAAGCAGTTTATCGGTAATGCTCACGGGCGCGGGTTACACTGTGTCCTCGTGATCACCGGTAAAGGGGGCAAACCCCTCGACAGGTTTCAGCGCCAGCAATCCATAGCGCGCAGCCCTGTGGCGCTTGACCGGCCTGCCGCGCGCGGTGTCTTGCGGGAGCGGTTTTTAACCTGGGTTGAGCAATCGCCCCTGCGCGAGCAGATCACCCGGGTCGCCACGGCCAAAAACACCGATGGTGGCGACGGGGCGTTTTATGTGTTTATCAAACGCAAGCGAACGTCTTCGCCGCGCTAGCCGTCGATCCGCGTGCCGGCGTTGCTAATGCTAAGACCGAGGCCTATTTGTGTGGCCCGTCCAAAGACACGCACCAATCAACGGAAAATCTATGACCGCTTTTTCTCCCCGTGAAATCGTTTCAGAGCTTGATCGCTTTATTGTGGGTCAGGCGGATGCCAAGCGTGCGGTTGCGGTTGCCTTGCGCAATCGTTGGCGCCGTCAACAGGTGGAAGGGGCCATGCGTGAGGAAATTACGCCGAAAAATATCCTTATGATTGGGCCCACCGGGGTCGGTAAAACGGAAATTTCGCGGCGACTGGCGAAACTCGCGGGCGCGCCCTTCCTGAAGGTCGAAGCCACAAAGTTCACTGAGGTGGGTTATGTGGGCCGCGATGTGGATTCGATTATTCGCGACCTTGTGGAAATTTCAGTGGGTCTTGTGCGGGAGAAAAAGCGCGAGGCCGTGCGCACCCGCGCCCATGCCGAAGCGGAAGACCGTGTCGTGACGGCACTGGTCGGGGAGAATGCCACAGAGGCAACGCGCGAAAAATTTCGCGAAAAGTTACGCAGCGGCGCGCTCGATGACCGCGAGGTTGAGCTTGACTTGCGGGAAACAACAAGCCCCATGTCGGGCTTCGACATTCCGGGCATGCCCGGCGCCCAGATGGGAATGATCAATCTCTCGGACCTTTTAGGCAAAAGCTTTGGTGCCCCCACGCGCCGTCGCACCGTCAAGGTCAAGGAGGCGTTTGAACCGCTGGTCAATGATGAGTCCGATAAGCTCCTCGATGAGGAAAGTCTAAACCGCGATGCCGTGGCGTTGGCGGAAAATGAAGGCATTGTTTTTCTGGACGAGATTGACAAAATCGCGCGTAACGCAGAGCGCGGTGGGTCGGGGGCAGACGTTTCGCGCGAGGGGGTGCAACGCGACTTGCTTCCCTTGATTGAGGGCGCAACCGTTTCCACGAAATACGGGCCTGTAAAAACCGATCATATTCTCTTCATCGCTTCGGGGGCTTTTAGTGTTGCAAAGCCATCGGACCTGTTACCGGAATTGCAAGGTCGATTGCCAATCCGCGTGGAATTACAGGCGCTCACTCGGGATGATTTCCGCCGTATCCTGACAGAAACAGAGGCAAGCCTAATCCGTCAGTATGAGGCCTTATTGGCAACAGAAGGGTTGACCATTTCCTTTACCGATGACGGCATTGATGCGCTGGCTGATGTGGCTGCGGCGGTGAATGGAGCGGTGGAGAATATCGGCGCACGGCGGCTTGCCACAATGATGGAAAAAGTTCTGGATGAGCTCTCATTCAAAGCCGCCGATATGACCGGCCAGTCCGTTGAAATTGATGCAGCCTATGTGGAAAATCACTTGGGCGAGGTGTCGCGCAACCTCGATCTGTCGAAATACATCCTGTAAAAAGCTACGATGTATACCGATCATTGAGCCTACCACGCGCCGTTTGGTAATGGCTGCGGATGATTTTCAGATCGGCCTCATAGTCGCCACTGGGCTCAAGATAACCGCTGATACGGATTGTCTTTGTCCCATAATCAAGCACGCTGAAAATAATCGGTACACCCCCCTGATGCGCAATGTGGTAAAAACCACTGCGCCAGCCGGGGGTCTTGGATCTGGTCCCCTCCGGTGAAATGGCCAGGATCATGTGCTCCGCCGCTTTCAGGGCGTTCGCCATTTGCGTGACCATGTCATGGCGTCCATCGCGGTCCACGGGCACGCAACCTGCTGCCCGCACAAAACGACCAAGCGGGCCCGTGGTCAGCTCTTTTTTCCCCATCCATTTCAGATCGATGCGGAAATACGCGGCCGCCGCCAGCATATTAAAGCCGTCCCAGTTTGACGTATGGGGTGCGGCCAGAAGCACCGCTTTGGGCAGGTCTGGCCAGTCCCCAACCATGCGCCATCCCCCCGCGCTGAGCCAAAAATGGGCAAGATAGTGGCTGATGGTGGAAATGAAGAGGTTCTTATCAGGTGCCAGCTTTGCCACTTTGGCTGTTTTCGCAGTGATAATGGTGTGTCTGTCGCTGGCGTCGGCGATGCCGGTATTGCCAGCATCTTCGGGGATAGGGTTGGTCATTACGCAGTCAGGCGTTTCGGGCGTGCCTAGCGCCTGCGGGCAGCATACCCGTCCGAGCCATCACTGTTAGCGTTTTAGCCTGGCAATGCCAGCAAATTCCCTGGATTGAGTGTGCCGTGTTCAAACCCTTGCCACGGGGGCCGGCGCCAGAGGCGTGGTATTGACGCAACAGCGATCCCGTGATTCCGCCCTTTCCTAACGCGGTTGTGCGGGTTAATCTTTCGACAAGGTTTTGGGAGGGCCGCTTTGTATGCGGCTCCGGGTGATCGCCAATGGCAGACGGTGGACGGTTTGACGGCAAGGATTGGGACTCGAAAGAGGCCCAGGGCGCCTTTAAAGACAGAGTAGGGAAGCACAAGCGTTCTGGCTCGGGCAAGCGTCCGCCCCGGATTGCATTTGCTGGCGAGGAATATGGCTTTGGCTACCTTGCTACCGAAGGTTTTGTACGCAATGCGCGCGCCCGCTACCAAAACCGCATATATCCGGTCATCGATGGCGGCGTTACCGCGGGCAAGAACTTTTCGCTGGATCAGGACAATCTAAACCTGCGTGCCGAGGACGATTTCGACTTTTCGGCTACAGAGCATCGCTTGCCGTTGCGCTCTAAGGAACAGGCGCTGATGGCGGTCAAGGCAGGCACAGCGGACTATGCGCTGGTGCCGTTTTACGACCCCAATTTCGGCTATGACTACGAGACCCTGCGCGCGCTTGGCAATCTCGTGGGCATTATGGGCGTTGAGCAGTATCACGCCGGCGACAATATGTGCCTCGCGGTGCATGAGAGCCAGGTCCTTGAACTGGCGCAATCGGCGCATCCGGGCTCTGCCCTTACGGCGGTTCTGAAACATGATCGCCGGTCCTGGGGCGATCACGAAAAGACCCGTTTTGAACGGAATATGGATGTGCAGGGCCAGGGCGAAAGCTTCCGCGCCGGGCTTGCAATTGACCACGCGACCCAGATGGCGTTGCGTGACCGGTTGGAAATGGTCTTTTCGGGGCCGGAGGCGATGCGCCGGTGTAAATCCAAGCTGGATGGCTTGCGCTCCATCGGCGTGGAATTGGCGGAAACGCCGCGGGCCATCGAGCCGCACCGCGAGCTTGCCCGCCGGGCCCGCGCCTCGCTCAACACAAGTCGTCAGATCAATACGTTTTTCGATCCACGCTCCGGCGAGGCCCATTATGTGAGTTCCATGACCGGCGAGTCGCAGCAGCGCACTCAGCTTTTTGGTGTGGTGCTACCGTTCACCGTGGCGATGATGTCATCGGACTATGTGATCATTGATCCGGATTTTGACGATAACCCGGTGCTCGATACGCGCTTCCTCGTGGTGCATCGCAACCCCGATGTGAGCCGGTTCGAAGATGCCTACCGCACCACGGATGCGAAAACCCGCTATTGGCGCAAACGCGTCTATGATGCGCTCGACAAGGCGCAAGCGGCAGACCGGTTAAAGCCAAAGGATGAGGAAACGCGCGGCATTCGCATGATCATCAAGTTTAACCGCACCAATCAGGCGGCAACCACCGCTGATGTGGAGGATTACCTGCGCGGTTTCGGCGTGCCGTTCAATGTTATCCGTATTGATGAGGATAGCGAAGCCGATAAGGCGGCGCCCATTGCGCTCGATGTGGAATTCTCGCTGGCCCATGGCGATTTTCACCGCTGGAAATATCTGCGGCGTCATTTTGAAGGCTCGGTTGTAACCGGCGCCCTGAAAAAGGCTTTCCAGCGTTGGAAGGGCCGGGGCGTGCAGGTGCTGGCGATCATGCCGTACACGCGGGCCCAGTTGCCGCGCCAAAAACCGCGCTGGTGGTTCGAGGCGGCGATTGCCCAGCAGAAAGATTTCTGGGAAACAATGTTTATCCGGATTACGCGGGTATTCTTCATTCCGCTTCTCCTTCTGCTGACCGGACTGACGGCTTGGGGCTTCTGGACGCTCTGGAAGATGTTTGGTGGCAGCTGACCTTGGGCCGGACCGCCGCCTTCGGGCGTGCGCGCAAAATCCATGATCAATGATGTGCAGACGACGGGTGAGATCATTCAGCTCTCCCTCGCGCCCGTCTTCCTCCTCGTGGCTATTGGGTCCTTCATCAATGTTGCAACCTTGCGGCTTGGCCGCGTCGTTGATCGCGCGCGTTATCTGGAGGAAGTGGCCGCCACAACAGATCCGCAAGCACTCACCAATGATCATCATACGGAGCTGCGGGCCCTTAGCCAGCGGATTACCAGTGCCAATGCAGCGATCATGTGCGCGACGTTTGCCGCGCTCATGGCGTGTGCCGTGGTGGCCACCTTATTCATCAGTGGTTTGATGCAAGTTGATGCGTCTCTGTTGCTGGCCATCCTTTTCGTGGCAACCATGGCCATGCTGGTTACGGCGCTCGGCTTTTTTCTGTCAGAAATCCTCACAGCGACCCGGACCTTGAAGGTGCACAGCCTTGAGAAGAAGCGCTGATCTCTCCCCCTGAGTGATTTGAACAGCCTGAAGAGGGTAGCGGAAATTAATCCGCTACCCTCTTTTTTGTTGAGACATTAAATATCAGCAGATTTCAATATCCGGTTGATATGGGCGCGGTGGGCGCGCGTGGCGGCATTGAGGTTAAAGTCGAATAGTCCAAAGCGCGACTTGATATCCGTCAGCCCGGCGAGGGCCACGGCGTTGGCATGGGAACTGGCCTTTTCATCCCCAAGCAAGCCCACCAGACGCTGGGTATAGGCAATCTGCAAGGCCCGGCGGAAGCTGTTTGGCGACTTTGTCAGGTCATCGCCGATAATTGCATCGTTCAGATCAAGGATCATATCGGTGGCACTGTAGCCATTGCCATAGAGCGCACTGTTGTTCATCCGGTCAAGGACGACCGGGTTCAGAAGATGCGCAAGGGTGCCCATCTGGATGTTCAGGGCACGTTCATGGATTTTAGGATCTTCGGTCTGCCCAAACAGATTAAAGCCCCGGCGTTGCGGTTGTAGGCGTGCAGCGAGGTCTGCTGGTGGGATGAAGGCGTCGCCTGCGTAAACATATTTTGCGAGGGCTTCGATCGCGGCACGTTGTTTTTCTACCGGCACGGGCTGATAGGGAGCAGCTTCGGCTTGCTGATCTGGATACTGACGATCCACATAGACCCCGCCCACTTGCCGGGAAATCACTTGCGCCATGGCGCTATGCTGGCCTGAGGTCAAAAGATAGGCCTGTACTAGACTTTGCCAGCTGTCTTTGTCGTCAAAGCGACCAACCAGTTCTGATATGGTGCTTTTCGCGAGCCTGATGCGATCGATCGCATAGGCCACCGGGTCTGAGGACATATCGTTGATATTAACGCGGGGGTCGATCCCCCGGCCGGGCGCGCGCATATCATCGGCGTCATTGCCAAAGGCAAGCCCGGGCTCACCGGCTCGCGACAACAGGGCTTTGCGTCCTGACTGATCAAGATCCGGACGATATCCAAACTCGATGGCCCAATCGTCATAGGGTCCGGGGCGCTGCATATAGTAATCACCCTGGGCGACGCCCAAGGGTGCCATATTGATCGCGGGATAGTCCATGACTGATCCGGTGGGCGCGCCTTTGGTCACGCTTGCGTCATGCACCTCGCGCGGACCCCATTGTACACTCGCTTTCATATTGTGGTTTAGGCCAAGTGTATGACCAACCTCATGGAGCAAGAGGTAATAGAGACTCTGACGAATAAGCTCATCCTTTTGGGCCTCATCTGCCCCCTGCGCGGTCAGCATCGCTTGACCAAACAATGTATTCAGGTGCAGCGCATGGCCGGCGGAGCAATAAATCGCCTTGTCATTATTCCCGTTGAAGGGTGCGCCATGGCCATGATCGTGATGAGCCTCACCAAGCGATGTTTGTTGGGCGGCAAGGTCAAAAACCTCATTGATCTGCATACGGTTCTTGATGAACACATATTCCAGCATGATGTCGGCACCGATCAGTTCGCCGGTGCGCGGATTTGAAAAGCTGGGCCCGTAACCGCCAAAAGGGGGTTGCGGTGATGACGTCCAGCGCAGGACGTTGTAGCGAATGTCACCCGCATCCCAGTCGGCGTCATCGGGTTGAATTTTCACGTCCACCGCGTTCTTGAACCCCGCCTTCTCAAAGGCAAGATTCCAAGCAAGAACTGCATCGCGTATCGTATCGCGATATTCTGTGGGCGTTGTATTTTCAATCCACCAGGTAATCGGTTTTACCGGTTCTGACAGGGGCGCGGCCGGGTCTTTCTTGACCAGTCGCCAGCGATTGATCAGGTCACGATAATTCGCGGCCTCATCACCCGTCAGGTCCGTAACTTTGTCAAAGAAATAACCAATCCGGTAATCGTCCAGGCGAGGCGTATAGCCCTCATCGGGCATCTGAATGAACGAGTGCTGCATTTGAATGGTCAAGCTGCGGGCATCGGTTACTGCATCACCGCCTTGGTTGGACGGATACTTATTCTCAAACACATAGTCGACAATGATATCCGTATTCTGAGGATAATTGCGGATCTCGTGATATTTGGATTTGCCCCCTGAGATGTCGCCCGGAGAGAACGCATTGGGGGGCCGGTCCGGGTTGGGGGAGGGCTTGAGCTGTTGAATCGCTTCGGTCAGCAGCAGATCGCTCGCATCAACCAGATAGCGCGTGCCTGTATCGTCCTCGGTTTTTGCCTTGATATCGAGGCTTGCCACGATGGCGGGCGAAACATTGGCGTCGCGGGCGCGCGAGATCGGTTTTGCCGGATCGAAATAAAAGGCTGTGCTTTTTTCGACAAACTCAATTTTATCAAAATAGCGACGCGGCTCAAGTATTTGCTGATCCCCATAAGCGCCCTTGAAAAATCCGGCATCGAGCACCCCATTTTCGACGTAAGAAAAAGAGATAAACTCCTGCCCTAACTGGGCGTCGGACAGTTCCATCAGGAGATCGCCGGTCTCGGGATCGCGGTAGAGCGTAAAAAACCCGTCAATTCGGTCGAAATCTTCCACCATTTTCTCAATGGTTTTGGGCTCTTTTTTATCCTTGTCATCATCAGCCAGCGCAAAAGCCGGGCCCAGGGCGCCGACGAGGACCGCCGAGGCAACGCCGGTCGTGATTGCCCTGACGAGAGCCCGTGACTGATGCGGCGCTCGCGTTTGGGTGGATACAGGCAAAATAGGTCTGATGAGCGCGGCGCGGTGATCTCTGGTCATGGTCAATTTCCCTCAATATCTCTCATTGTGATATCAATCCAATGGCGCAGCCATGGCAAGGGCGGGCCCCATGCTGGGTGTGACTAAAATGCGACGGGGTCCCTGCGGCCCTTCGGTCATCATCGTCGCGACGGCCCTGTGTCTTTCGAGCCAGAATTCACAACCATAACCTGCGGCCCGCTTGCAATTATCGTGGTGCTCTGCAAGCTTTCGCCTCAATTGGTGGGTATGTGAACACAAAAGAGTGCTGCCGGTCTTGGTCAGCGCTGCTTAATCAATGATAAGGGAATAGTGATGGGGCTCCAAACAGTTGATTTCAATGGCGTCAGTGATGCGCGCTTTGCCAGTACAAATTCAAATGCGATTGGCACCGCGCTAACCGCCAAGACGACTAAGCTGTCAACCAACCTTTTTACCCTGAGCAATTCGAGCACGTCGTCGGTGGTGGTGCCCAATGCGGGCCAAGCGGGTTATGTGGTCATTGATGCGGTGGCGGCTAGCGGGCAATCCAGTAAATTGCTCGCGATCCTCACTGATCTTGGCCTGACCAACGGCGCTGCATTCGCCAGTGTTGTCTCCGGTTTATTACCGGTTTCGGCCTTGTCTGCCCTCGAAGATATCGAGATTTTGATTTCTGCGCGTGAAACCCCGTTTCGCGCCAATGCGGGCAGTGTTGTTACCCAGGCTGATGCCTCTGCCCGAGCTGATGAAGCCCGCGCGCTGTTCGGTGTTGATGGTGCTGGATCGGCGATTGGGGTTTTGTCGGACAGTTTTGATAATCTCAACGGCTTCGCAGCTGACGTGGCGTCGGGCGATCTGCCTGCAAACATCACCATTCTTGATGAGCTTCCGGCAAGTGAAGAAGGCAGCGATGAGGGTCGGGCAATCCTCCAACTCATCCATGATATTGCACCGGGCGCAGGCTTGTTGTTCGACTCGGCCTTTCTTGGTGTGGCCAATTTTGCGCAAGGTATTATCGACCTTGCCAATGCCGGGGCCAATATCATCATTGATGATGTGGTCTATTTTTCTGAGCCTTTCTATCAGGACGGGCCCATCGCACAGGCTGTAGATCTCGTGGCAGCCAATGGTGTGCTTTTCTTCTCTTCTGCGGGTAATTCGGGTACGGACTCTTATGAAGCCACATTCCGTAATTCCGGTCTCATAGAGGGCGGACAGTTCGGTGGTTTCGCGCATGATTTTGACCCCGGTGTCGGCGTCGATACGCGCCAGCTATTGTCTTTGTCCGATGGCGGAACACTTAGTCTTTCATTTCAGTATGATGAACCCTTTGCATCTTCAGGCGGGGTGGGCGCCACAAGTGATTATGATATCTACCTGTTTGAGGCGGGTACGGACAATATTGTTGCGAGTTCGCTTTCAAGCAACGCAAGCGATGCCCTCGAAATTATTCAATTTACCAATGAAACTGGCAGTACGCAGCAATACGAATTCGCGATTGTCCGCTTCTCTGGCAACCGTGATAATCTACTAAAATATATCGACTTCTCTGGCGATGCGACCTTCCTTGAATACACAACCAACTCACCAACATTGATTGGCCATGCCAACGCCAATGGCGCCATTGCGGTCGGTGCGTCGGCGTTCTTCAACACACCTGAATTCGGGTTAAATCCGCCGCGTTTGAACGGCTTTTCGTCTGGCGGCAGCGTGCCCATCCTGTTCGACACAGCGGGCAACCGCCTTGCCACACCGGAAGATCGCGGC
>JBCBRS010000004.1:0-219591 GCA_039819545.1 Pseudomonadota bacterium
GCAGCACATAGGCGGTGATCAGGATAACAATTTCCCGCTTGGAGGTGTCTTCGCTGGTGGTCGAGAACAGATTGCCGAGCCCCGGTATATCTTTCAGGAACGGCACCCCGCTGGTGGTGATGTCAGCCGTTTCCTGAATGAGACCGCCGATTACCGCCGTCGCGCCATCCTCCAACGATAAGGCCGTGGATACGCTGGTGTTCGAAAACGTTGGACTTGGAATGCCTGCCACTGTGCCAGCCGACGAGTTTGACAACTCTTGACTGACAGTAAGGTCCACCCGGTTATTGCCATACACGATCGGCTCAATGGAAAGCAGGATACCAGTTGACCGATAGTCAATACTCGTAAGACCCAACAGCCCCTGGCCCAGGTCCACGTTGGCGGCACCCTGACTGGAGATGACCGGCACGTCGGCACCCACCTGGATTTGTGCACCCTGTCCTGACCGGGTGATGATGCGCGGCGTGGACAAAATGCGGATATCGCCGTTGTTAGCGGCAGCATCAATGCTCGCCTGAAAATTATTGTTCGCAATAGACGCGACCAGACCGCCACCACCGCCAGCGATGGCACTGGTCGGATTATCGAACAGGTTGAGCCCGGCGCCCGCGCCGTCGCGCCCTGCCTCACGCTCGCCCGTGCGCCGGTTCGAATCTGGATCGCCAAGATTGTTGATCTGCCAATCGACGCCGAAATTGATCCCACTATTGAGGCTCACATCGGCGATGGTGACCTCAATCAAAACCTCCGCAGGCGGTGTATCGAGCTGACGCAATAGCGGGAGCAGACGTTGATAGTCGCTCGCCGTGCCGGAATAGATCAACCGGTTGCCAATGGTATCAACCACAAGCCGGGTGCCGCCACTGGGCAAGCCTTCGTTATTGCCACCGGCGTTGGCCGTGCCGCGTGCATTGATGTTGCCCTGCGAGCCAAAACTGCCGCCGGCGCCAATGCCCTGACCGCTCAACACATTACTGGGCCGGCCAACACTGGCCGCACCACCCTGGCCCGTCAGAACCTGATTGACGGTGGCGGCGAGGAGATTGGCGTCAAGGTTTTGAACGCTGTATACGAACAATTGTGGGATGTCGCCTTGCGGGGTAGGCTGATCAAGTTCCTTCAGCCAGTAATTCACACGGGCCCGGGCCTCGCGCGAGCGGGTGAAAATCATCAGATCGTTGGAATAATCAACTGACAGCATCAGGATGGTTTTTGGCAAACTGGCGGAGATGCTGGCCTGCCAGCCTTCCGCCTCCAGCAAGGTGCGCATTTCCTGCTGCAACTCTTTAGAGTTCCAAAAAGCGGGGGAATAACGCTGAACCTGCGTACCCGCATAATCAAGTTCATCCATCTGATAGATAATATCGAGAGCGGTCTCGATATCCCCGGGCAGGCCCGACAGGATGATAAAGTTGGTTTCGCTGGCTGATTCAATGGACACCGCATCAGAATTGCGGCCCAGCGCCTGACGAAGGATTGACGCCATATCATTGGCATCAATGGCGTTCAGTTCCACAAACTGCACCACCGGGCGCAGATTGGCGGGGGTCGAAATTTTTGCTCGCGATTTGATGAATTGCGGCGTGCGCGCTTTTAACGCCTGATCCTCAAGAATTTGAAAGACACCATTTTCCGCCGTGATCCGCACGCCGTAATCTTTCAGCGCCATGCCCACGAGATCAAGAAAGGTCTCCGGCGCCATTTCACCGGACGAACGCAACTGCACAACGTCCGAGCGATTGGCGATGCCGGGACCGGTCACGTAAGGCACATCAAGAAGGCCGCCAAATACGGCATCAATAAAGTTGGGCAGGGAAGCCGGCGGCACGGCGATATTGATATCGCCCTTGGGCAAGGCCGGTGCATCGCCGCCGCGGCTGAGGTCACGCGCCGTTAAGGCATCGCCGATGCTGGGGACCCGGCTGACGCCGCTGCGCTCTGCAAACGGTACCGGGCCATCATTGTCATTATCCCGACTATCCCCATTGCCCCCAATGATCGTCGTGCCATCCGCCGTTGTTGTCACGCCAGTCGTCGTGTCGGTTTTACCAGACGCGGCCTTGGGCCGATCAAGAACCGATTCCGGGCGGGCCAGCGCATCAACTTCCAAAACCCGTTCTTCAAAAAGCGAGGAGTTGGCACAGCCGCTTAACGCAAGGACCGACAGGCCCGACACGAATGTGAATTTCAATGATTTTCTGGGCGTGGAAGCAAGCGTACGCAACGGACGATCCCCTTGGTATAATTTTGAAAATTTCTATCGAATTAGAGTTAATACTTTGAAACCAGACCGCACCGCATATGACCCTGCGGGCCTAAAAGCGTGGTTCTATCAGCGCTGGGGACGATCGTCCATGGCGCAGTCGGGGGCCTTGAACTGCAGCGTCTTCGCCCGCCCACGGGGCGCCAGCAGTACCACATCGCCGCCAAGGCAAACCCCGTTTTTCAGAAATACAAGATCATCGCCGGTGAGTGACCAACCCGGCGGCAAGGCCAAGGCGCGTTCATCTGGCCCGCCAAGCGCCAGCGTCAACCCTGGTCCCGGTGTGCCGACCGGCCCGCTTAACCTCGCGGATCTGTTCTTAGCGTCATCGGTGCCCTGCCCGGCTTGAGCGCGCAAGGTCAGATCCTGCTGTTCCAGCAATGCCGCAACTCGCAAGGCCCGGATTTGTTCGGCGACACCGTCGGCGGTGGTCTTGAACCGCACGCTTTCGATCACCCGCGCCATGGGCGGGGAGACGGTGGCCGCCACAATGCCGATAATCACAAGAACAACCAGCACCTCCAGCAGGGTCATGCCCCGTTGGTCCGGCTGATGAAGGTGCCGCTGCGCATGGCGTGCCAAGGGTGAGGCCTGTGCCATCGGTCAGGCTTCGATATCCTGATTGAGGCCCGTGCCCCCCACTTCATTATCAGCCCCCAGACAAACAACCTTCACGCGCAGGTTGAACCCAGCTGCATCCTGTCCTGGCTGTTCGTATCGATAGGGGTTGCCCCACGGATCGACGGGAAGATCGCCATCAATATAAGGCCCCGCCCATTGGGCCCGCAAACCGGGGTCCGATGGCGGTGTGACGAGGAGCGACAGTCCCTCCTGATCATTTGGGTACCGACCAATATCGAGATACATAGCCTCAAGCGACGTTTTCAAAAACCGGGCCTGGGCTTTGGCAGCGGTAATTTTTGACCGGTCAACCTGATTGAAAAGACGCGGCCCCACGAGCGTTGCAAGAACGCCGATGATCGCCAGCACCACAAGAATTTCGAGAAGCGAATAGCCGCGCTGGGCTTTCCGCTTCGTTTTCGTGGCCCTGGTGTTACCGGCAACGCAGGTCAGACCAAACTGGTCATCAGCAAGCTGATCGCCAGCGGGCCGATCATCGGTGGATGGGGCTTTTACGGTTTCGGGATCAATCATCGGTTTATCCTCCCACATTGATATCATAGAGACTGGTCATGGCCATGACGATGGAAATCACGATGGTTCCTACCACCAGTGAAATCATCAAAATAGCAAACGGTTCGGTCAGCGCTGTCAGTTTTTTGGCGCGTTCGCGGGCTTCCTTTTCAAAAATGTCGGCCGCGAATGTCATCATCTCGCCGAGCGCACCGGCATTGCGCCCGGTACGGATCAAGTCAATCAATACGGGCTCAATGTCCTGTTGCGCTTCATATAAAGCCTCATCAAGCGGGCGACCCGCCCGCACGGCGCGGCGCACCAGACTAAGATTGCGGGCAAAGCGGGGCGAGCGGGTTCCATCCTCGCCTAAGCGTAAGGCATCAATCAATGGCGCTTTATTCTCCAGCGCCACCCCAACGGTGCGCGACCAACTTCCAATTTCAGCCTGGGTCAAGAACCCGCCGACCACGGGCATTTTTTCCAGCTGCGTTCGAAAGCCCGACCGCAAATTCTCATTTCGCCAGATCAAGAGACTAAGCCCGACAATTGCCGCAACGCCCATGGCGGCCAGTATCCAGTTTTCACGCAGCCACACGCCCGATGAAATCACCACCTGGGACAACCATGGCGCATTCTCGATCCGGTCACCCAACAGGGTCGCAAACCGCGGCACCACGAACAAAAACATCAAAAGAACAATCAGCCCACCAACACTGGCCAGAAATGCCGGATAAGAAAGCGCCGAACGCATCTCCGATTGCAAGGTTTCTTCGTAATCAAGCCGGTCCGCCGCATCTGTCAGCGCTTTTGGCAGGGAGCCCGTCAGCTCACCCAGTTCAGCAAGCTTGACCACATAATCTGGCAATTCCGGGATATGACTTTCCAGTGCATCGGAGAGTTTGCGGCCGGCGCGCAAATCGCCTTTGATCTCACGCGTGCGGTCTGCCAGTACCGGGTGTGCGGAGGATTGCGATAGCGTCTCGATGGTTTCGAGCAGGGTCACCCCGGCATTGAGAAGCGTTGCAAGTTGACGCACATACCGCGCTAGGTCGCGCTTGCGCACCGCCCGTGTGCCAAATGAAAACCCCTGACCCGATTGCTGGCGCTGTTTAATCTCAAACGGGGAAAGCCCGCGTTGCACCAACAGGTCAAACGCAGTTTTTTCGTCATTGGCGTCAAGGGTACCAACAACTTGCTGACCCTGCGCATCGAGGGCTTTATAGAGAAAAGACGCTACTGCCATGCCTGCCTACCCCGCATCGGCGCCGCAGACCCGGTGCACCTCATTCAGGGTGGTCAGGCCAAGACGCGCCTTTAGCAAACCATCTTCCAGCAGGGTCAGAAAACCCTGACGCCGGGCAATCGCAAAGACCTTTGATTGCGGCAGGCCGTCGATAATCGCCTCGCGCAACTCATCGTCGATCTTGGCGATCTCAAAAATCGCGATCCGGCCTTTATAGCCGGTATGATCGCAAACCTCGCAGCCTTTAGCCTTGACCCAGCGGGCGGGTTCACGCGCTGCCACACCAAGGTCTGCACCCTGACCAACGACTTGCGCCACCATAGCCTCACCTTCGGCGGCGTCGGCTTCCTCACAGCACTGATCACAAACCCGGCGCACCAGCCTCTGGGCCATCAGCCCACGGACGGATGCGCTGATCAAAAAGCGCTCAAGACCGATATCTTCCAGCCGTGTGATGGCCGCAAGGGCGGAGTTTGTATGCAGGGTGGACAGCACAAAGTGGCCGGTGAGCGACGCTTGCGCCGCGATGGTCGCGGTTTCGCCATCACGAATTTCCCCCACCATGATCACGTCCGGGTCCTGCCGCAGAATGGCCCGCAAACCACTGGCAAAGGTATAACCAATGTCAGGTTTGACCTGAATTTGCGTTATACCGTCCACGTCATATTCCACCGGATCCTCGATGGTAATGATCTTGCGATAGCCATCATTGATCTGCTCGAGCCCCCGATATAGCGTGGTGGATTTACCGGACCCCGTGGGCCCCGTGACCAGAAAAACCCCATTGGGAAGCTTCAAAATATCGTCGAGCAGCTCTTTCGAACGTCCCATGAGCCCAAGACCAGCAAGATCAGGCAATTCGGTCTGCTTACGCAGCAAGCGCATCACGATGCTTTCGCCCCAACTGCTGGGCACCGATGAAACACGCAGGTCAATATCGTTACCCGCAAAGCGGATCGTGTGACGCCCATCCTGCGGCAGACGGCGCTCGGCGATATCCATACCGGCGATCAGCTTGATCCGGCTGGCGATGGCGTCAAACTGGGAGCGGCTGCGATTCTGTTTGGTATGCAGGACCCCATCGATGCGATACCGGACTACAAAGGCATGTTCAAACGCTTCAATATGAATGTCTGACGCATTGTCCTTCAGCGCGACGGCAAAGATATTGTTCACAAAATCAATGACCGGCGCCTCCTCAGCCATTTCGCGCAGGCGAATGGTGTCGGCAAATTCGTCATCAGCAAGACTATCCGACTGCTGACGTTGCAGTCGGCTGAGACACATTTCAATGGTCTGATTGCTGGCGAGGAAATACTCAACACCGATGACGTCAACGGCGCGCGGTGCCGGGGCGGCGTCCTCATTCTCGCTTTCCGTCGCAACGGGCCCCGGGAGCACGGCGCCCTTTACCGCGATATCGCGGACAACGGCATCCAGGGTCTCGCGCACTTCGAGGTTTAGGGGATCTACGGACAGAACGTTGATGGTAATCCGCTGCGGGTTGTCGCCTGCTTGGGCTTCAGCACGATCGCTGGACGCCCCATCATCATCAAACTCCTGGTCGATCCATACAAAAGTCTGGTGAGCCACAAACCAGGGTACGGGGAGCCCAAGGACCTTTGTTCCGGCCAGATAGGCCGCTGGATCAACCGGCATGATCAGGGGATCGGCAATCGGCACTGCAAGCTGGTCGCTCAGCGTTTCAAGCAGGCGTTCTTCGGTGACCGCGCCAAGCCGCAAGAGGGCCTGACCGATTAACCCGCCCACTTCCTGCTGCATGGCCAGCGCCTGCTTCACATCTTTTGATGTCACAAGACTGCGCGCCACCAAAAGGTCGCCGAGCAGTTGCAACCCGGCATCAGCCGTTGGTGAAGCCTGGGCGGCATTCTTTTTGCCATTCAGGCCTGCGTGTTCCAGATCAGGTTTTTCCGCCGTTACTGACACAAATATTTCTCCCGCCCGTCGTCCCTCGCGTCCCTAAAACCGGTGCGACCAGAAATTGCCACACGCGATATTGGGTCAGCACCGGGCCATTCCAAGAACACCGCCCGCCTGTCCTGCGCGGCGTATGCCCCTGGCAGCTGATTGTACACCCATGACACGATTTTTCGATCCATCATTCATCCACACAGCAAGTGCTGTACCAGTCCGCAAGCGCCTCTGTCATCAGGCGCAGCGCAAAGGCCGGTTTCATGATCAGGCGAAAGGCGGGCACGCTTGACCGCATTTGCCTGTTTTATAAATTGAAGGGAAACGTCGGGCTTAAAGATACGGGGGTAGGGACCGGTTAATGGCCTTGCCCTAGTCTTGGGAGAGTATGACCATCACACGCTTTTCACCCTCTGCGGCTGCGTCCCGGCACTGCACACCGCGTGCCCGCGCGCGATTACGCGCTGGGGCGGCGGGGTTTTCCCTCCTGGAAGTGTTGATTGCGCTTGCCATTACCTCGCTTGCGTCGTTGGCGCTTTTTCAATCCATGAGCGCGTGGTTTGCCATTTCCGCCAAAACAACCGGTGCCGCCGAGCGCGCGCTAGGGGGCGTTGTCCACAATCAGCAATTTCGCGCTGTCGTAGGCGGCTTGCTGCCCGGCTGGCCTTACCGCCCTGAAGAGGCGTTTATTGGGCGGGCAGACTTTTTCTCCGGCCTGACCACCGCATCGCTGCACCAGCGCGAACAAGGCCTCGCGGTGGTCAGTATGGAGCTTCTGAAAGACCAGCGTTCCGGGGCGATCACCCTTTCCTACGCGGCGCGCGCTGGGGGCGAAGACACCGGATGGATCATGGAACGCTTTCCCGCGGCAACCGA
This sequence comes from Pseudomonadota bacterium, assembly GCA_039819545.1. Classification (GTDB taxonomy): domain Bacteria; phylum Pseudomonadota; class Alphaproteobacteria; order Caulobacterales; family Parvularculaceae; genus CALLPQ01. Next base: position 7,455 of record JBCBRS010000004.1, read on the forward strand.
CGGGGCATTTTCCTATCTTGGCGCCGATGGTCGCTGGTACCCCACCTGGCCCCCCGCCAAAAATCCGGAACCGGGGCCTTTTACCGATGCTGAGCTGTTCGATACGCCGCCTTTGCCCCTGGCGGTCAAGATGGTGGTCACGGGACCAAAGGCGGCACGTGGGACCACCGCAACACGCACCGTTCTGATCGCACCGGTGGAGAGCGATCCTATTCTGCCCGTTCGTCCCGGCGATTTCCTGTGAGGCGGGGGTAATGACGAAGACTTCCCTCTTCCCGCCTGAAACACCGCCATGCGGCAACCCCTTTGCGCAGCGCGGCTTCGTTCTGCCTTTCGTGTTGATGACCCTTGCGGCCATCTCGCTCGTGGCCTTCTCCGCCTATGCCGCCCTCGAACGCTCATCGGCTTATATGCGCGCGCTGCAGGACCAGGCCCGGGTGGCGGCGGCCTTTCAGTCTGCCGAAGCAGAGGCGACTTTTCGGTTTCTGACCTCGGCGGCGGTGCCGGGCGGCCTGCGCGACGGTGCGATCGCTGATCTGACCTCGGGGCTTGTGCTTGGTCTGGACGATCCCAACGCGCCCGCCGTCGCGGCTGATCTGTGGCGCGGTGACGGTAGTATCCGCCGTTCCGTGGCAGGCGATGTGCCGGTTCTTGTCTCTTATCGGGACAGTGGCGGGCTCGCGGCCATCAATCTCCTGCGCGAGGAAAAACTGATCACTTATTTTGAGGTTGCCGGTTTTGCCCGCGAGGATGCCACGCGGCTCGCCGCCGAACTGGGTGATTACATGGATGGGGACAAGGAGCGCCGCTTTCTGGGGGCGGAGGGTGCCGACTATCTCCTGTATCAGCGCCCTCCCCCGACCGATGCCGCCTTGCGTCATGTGCTCGAGCTCACGCGGCTTTTATCCATACCGCCAGACCTTGGTGATCGGTTCTGGAACAGCCTCATGGCAATCACCACGCTCGACCGCAATACAGCCCTCATCAAACCTGACTTTGCCCTGCCGCCGCTGATCGGTACCCTGACAGAAGAGTTTGACGACGTTGGCGCCGATGTGGTCAGCCTCGCGACCTTGACCAACCCGAGACCCGGTCCGCGGGCAAGGTTTTTGCTTACCACCACTGATCAACGCGGCATTTATCGCATCATTGAGGTGGAAAAATCAGTTAACCATCTGGCCAAACCCTTTAAGCGCGCCTTTATAAGTGCAGGACCCACTGCCCCCACCGACGGGCTAGCCGACCCGGCCAACCCCGAAACCTCATCTTTACGATCGCCAGCGCCCGACGACGCCGCGCCAGAGGAAGACCGCCAGGCAAACAATGACCCAGACGCTGACCCCAACGCCGCCCCCAACACCGACGCCAACGGTATCAACGACGCCGAAACCGCGCCCTCAAACGACGGGGCCGGACCGGTCATCCCGCTTATCCTTCCAGCCTACCCTTAAACTGGTACGCGAGGACGGAGCGACGCAGACGGTCAGGCCCGGCGGCGCCCTTGCGCCTGTTCTTTATCTGGTGGCACGGCGGCACTGTAATTTCTCACGGATCCGTCTTGCCGCCGCCAACAAGAGCGGTCTTGAAGCGGCGCGCCTGAAGGCCCGCCAGCAACAGCGTTTTGCCAATACCCGAATGCGCATTGAACAGGATAGCAGCGATCCGCGCGATGCCGGGTTATGGGCCTGGTCGGGCACGCTTAAGATCGATCCAGATACCCCTGTAGCCACACGACGCTGCCTGCCCGAAAGCCTTGCGCGCGAGCCCATGGATGAGGGGAGCCGGCTTGTTCAGTGTGATGATGGTGTGGAAGGAGAAATCTGGCAAGATGGGGTGCTGACCGCGTCGCGCTGGTGGCCTCAGCCGCCCGCACCTCGGGAATGGCAGCTGTTTTTGCGCGCCGGCAAACAGCTTGCCAGTGGCGCAACGAGCGAGACGCCTGCGCCTGAGCAGGTTGCGTGGCGCAGCGATCTACCCCTGCTTGACCGGGACCCTGATAATCTGGCGATCAGCTTTGCACCGCCCAAAATTGCGGGCCTCGCCGCCGGCGTCCTGGGCCTTCTTCTTGCGTTTCAATTGGGCGCAGCGGCCACCTATTCGGTCCGTATACAACAGGGCCAGCAACGCCTTGCCGAGGCCGTGCAGGAAAACCGCGAAGGCTATCGATTACGCGCCGCGGCGCTGGGTAATCAGTCCCGGATTGAGACAGCGCGCGGCCTCGATAACCCTGCCCTGATCCTGCATGTGGTGGATGCGATCACCCAGTCGATCACCGAAGACGTGGGTGATATCGTCAGTATCAATATCAACGATACGGGCATTGAAGTGCTAACCCGCGTGGACGAAGCGCCGGATTTTACAGCCCTTGCCAGCGCGCTTGAAACCTCCCCCTATCTTGAGGACGTTTTCCTTGAAAGCACCAATGACGCGTTCTTTACAACGAAGGCGAAAGTGCCAGAGGCGGCGGGTCGTCTTGATCTGTACCGGGAAGAAAACCTTGATGCCGGGCAGGCCAGTGAGGGACCGCAAGAGCCTGCCGTTATCCACTCCGATGCCCCCTCGGATGCCCCCTCAGATGCCAGTCTGAATGTATCGTCAGATGCGCGCCGGGCAAAGGGCGCCGAGACGGGAGGCGATAATGGCTGATTTTGGAAACCGCGCGTCACGGTTGTTCGCCGACACGGCACCGCGCACGCAATATGCGCTGATCGCCCTCGGCTTTGTGCTCGGGCTATCGGCGATCCTGTCGGTGGGTGACCGCGTTGCCGTGATGCGGGGCGAACATGATGTGCTGGCCAAACGTCTTGCTCAGTATGGGGACGGTATTGATGTTGAACGCTGGCAGTCAAGGGTCAGTCAGTCCGACGCAATCCTGACCGACTGGCAATCACATTACTGGAAGGGACCAACCGCCGGCATCATTGCAGCGCAAATCCGCAGCACCCTGACGGAAATTGGTCAGCGCGCGCTACTCGAGCGCATTACCATTGAGGTTGATCCGGTGATTATCGACCTTGAGGCACGCAAGGCCCTGCGGTTTCAGATCATTGGGCGCAGCAGCGATGCGGTTGATGTAATCAAAACGCTGAGCGGCATGGCAGGGGCAAAACCGGCCCTGCCCGTTTCAGAATTGGCCCTGACCGTCCGTCAGGATGATAGCGGCGCGTTTACCGCCTCTGGGCTTGCGTTTATCGACGTTGAAACCGCCGCCGCCCCGGCAGGCAGTGAAACCGGGCAACCGGGGGGGCGGGCCAATGATTAAAAATCTGGTCTTGGTGTGTGGCGCGTTGATCGTGTTGGGCTTACTGGGCGGTGTTCTATCGGCGCTAGCCGCCGGCGGGGCCTATGCGAAACGCGAGCAGGCCTGGCAAACCGCACCGGCGCCCAATGATTTTGCGCAACTGGCCAAAGCGGATCAGGCACGCCTGTTAAAAACGGGCCACTTTGGTTTTGATGTTTCCACCATCCGCCAGGCAACTGTGGAGGAGACAACGCCGCAAGCCCCGTCATTCCCGCTGATCGTTGCTGTTCAGACCATTGATGAGCAACCCTTTGTGACCGTTCTTGGTCAAGACCGCGCGACCGCGACCTATCCAGAGGGCGCAACCCTTGATGGTGGCTGGACGATTGAAGCGATCACCCTTGACACCGTCACGGTACGCAACGGCGATAGCACCACCCAAATCACTGTATTCCCTACCAAAAATTAGCATTTTATAGCTGGTCTCAGGACGGCATCGGCTGGTCGTCGGTGACGTCTATGGCAGCCGGTAATATGTCGCTATTTCATAAAAAATTAATACAACCTGCGATTGAGACGAGATTTTTGCTCTCGCGTAAAGAGAGCGGCCTGGGTTAAACCTATGAATTCGCTGATTTTTTCTAAAGCCAATTTGCGCGAAAGAATCTCACGATTGTTTAATTTAATGTGAACAGAGTTGACTTCCCGAAACATGGTTAATAAATGTTCACTTGCTGCCTGTGGGGGGGATCGCGAGAGGCGATCTGGGATTGGGGAAATCCAACATCAGCATTGTCTACCGTCCTCACAAGCCAGTGTGTTTAACCTTAAAGTGAGGAATACTCATGAGAAAACTATCTTTGCTGGCCGCCGCGTCAGCACTCGTTCTCGGCACCGCCGCGAATGCTGGTCAACTTCAGATCAAACTGAAAAATGTAAACGGTAACGGCAACACCGCTGCCGATGATGCGACAGATACCGCCACAGGCGTCACCACGATCGATCGCCCGGGCTTTATTATCCGCACGACGACCACACCCAACCCTATTCACCCCGACCTGGAACCGGTCGTTACAACCGGTAAGATCAAATCGACCGGCGCTGCGGTTGCGGCGGAGCGGACGTTCACAGAGCGCCACCCATTCAATGCGCACATGGAAGTGAACTTTACCCGGATCGACACCGACGATCCCAATTCTGGACTGGTTGAGTTTCTGCCGGACGAATTCCTTGCTCAGATTTTCATCAATGGCGGCGTCTTGAAAGAACGCGTCAATGGCGAAGATTTCTTCCGCAATGGCATGATGGGCGAAGGCAATCTGGACTTCGACGTCATCGCTGATGAGAGTGGTGATCAAACTGGTGAAATTGGTGACACGAACATTTTCGTATCTGTCATCAATCGAGCGAATGGGCGCCAAACGGATTTTGGTCTTGTGCTGCCAATTCTGTCCACCGGTGGTGACGACAATCCACTTTCACCATGCGAACCCATTCAGATTCAAGCCCAGCTCTTCAACACCGTTGGCTTCGGTGGTCCCGCCGCCCTTGGGTCACCCGACATCGCAACCCTGCTGACCTGTGAGCCTTCGTTTGGGTTCCAGATCAATGAGGGCCAGGCAAAGGTAGACTTTGAGACAGATTTCAAAAGCTTCCTGACCTATGATGATCACCAGTCCCGCCAGGCCATTACTATTGGTTCATTCGATGTTTCGATCTGGAACAATCTTTTCGATCCAAAAGCTGATCCAAACAGCGATGACCGCACAGTTGGTTCTGAAGACATTGAGTCGCACGAAATCACATTCCAGTTCGAAGATCTGACAGGAATTGAATCGGCCCAACTGGTCGATGCCGCTGAGGGTGGCGCGGTCATTGCCGAAGGCGTCCTGGATCGCACGGCTAATACGGTCAGCTTCTCAACTGGTTATGACTTTGTAGCCGATGATCCGATTGTAACGGATATCGACCATGACGGTTCAGATGAGTCCACCGACGTGGAAGAGAACGTAACCGCATGGCTGCAAATTACGGCATTTGCCCCCGGCACACCGAAATTTGAGAAAGTCGACATCGTCGACGACAAAGGTGACGTGATTGGTCAGGAAAAACGGCCAACCGGTGCTGGTGCCATTGACCATCAGGCGGTGAGTATCTCCGCAAACACACTGAATTTGGTCGAGCCATGCAAGGATCTGACAACGAACTTGACGCAGGGTACCGTTACAGACTCGTCGACACCGAAGTTCATCTGTGACCTGCCATTGCCAACCGGCGATTTTTCTGAGCTGACCCTTACAGGTCAGAACTTTGGCCCATTCGACTGGGTTGGCCAGGGTAATGCATTGACGCGGAACTTCTTCCGGGTAACGCACCTTCCGCTGGTTGATGGTCATGGTGAGCCAATTACGTCCTTGAAAGGTGTCATGACCTTGAAAAACACGACCGGTGGTGGTGGAGCTGCAGGTGCCTTGTTCGACGATACGTACAAGTTTGACCTGCCCTTCGATCCAAACGTGCCAAACGCAGGCGCGAACGGTGTATACATGATCACACCAGGGATCATCACAAACATCTTGGTTGCCGCTGGCGCCCCAGGTGCAGCGTTCGGCACATCCGACATCTCGTTCACATTCTTCGTGAACAACGGTGGCGGTTCGGCGATCGCCTCAACGTCCGACGTAAACGTTGCCAACTTCAAGATTGATGTGGACCGTCTGATGATCAACAGCGATGGCTCCATGGTACCGTATGGCGATAATGCCAACGACTCCAATTCGGACCACGCCGTATCCGGGGACGATGGCCGTTTTGGTCCAAAAACACCGCTGAAATTCCTCGACAAGTAAGCGTTGCGGACAATTATTGGAAAAGGCGGGCTCTCGGGCCCGCCTTTTTTATTGGTAAACGCACGCGGATTTAGCGCACGCATTGCGCAGCGATAGCGTTAACCCCGCCACTTGATTCCCACCTTAGGGGAAACAACCGTACAAGTGCCACACACGGGCTTATCGTGCGTTAACTACAATTTTGGCTTATCTGCTGATCCCTCAAAAGGCTTTAACAAAAGTAACTAATCAATCTATTGATGTATTTTATTCCCGCGAATTACAGGATCGAAATACAACCCTCACAAGTTTTTGATATCATTGACAAAAACTTAATATATTACTATTGCGTTAAAGGTGTGCAGGGGCTGGTTGTCTGTTTCACCAACAACGCAACCGATTTCAGTATCAGTGTCCCCGCATACAGTATGTGTAACACTTATGGTGGGGATAACTCATGAAAAAACTGTCTTTGCTGGCGGCTGCGTCAGTACTCGTGATGAGCACGGCTGCCCATGCTGGTCAGCTCGAACTCAAACTGAAAAATATCAACGGCAACGGGAACACCGCCGCCGATGACTCAATCGACACCACAACCGGTGTCACAACGATTGACCGCCCCGGTTTCATCATCCGCGAAACCCAAACCGCAAATCCTCTGCACCCTGATTTGCCACCCATCGTGACGGTTGGTAAAATCAAATCAACCGGTGCTGCGGTTGCTAATGAGCGTGTCATTTCCGAAGAGCACCCGTTTGAGGCGCATTTCGAATTGAATGCTACACGGATCGATGCAGATAGCGAACTCGTTGAGTTCCTGCCTGATGAGTTCCTGCTGCAGCTGGAAGTTGGCGGCGCAACATTCAAAACAGCGCTAAACGGTGAAGACCTCATCCGGAACGGCATGATGGGTGAAGGCAATCTTGATGCTGACATTCTTGCCAACACCGGTGGCCTCGGCGAATCTTATGCTGAAGTTTCTGTTGTAAACCAGCGTGACAATGGCCGTCAGACCGATTTTGGTTTGCTGCTGCCCCTGATGATCACCGGCGGTGACACGGACATCTTGACGCCATGTGATCCCGTTCAGGTTCAGGTTCAGGCCTTTGCAACCGTTGGCTTTGGTGGCCCTGCTGCGCTTGGCGCACCAGACTCCATCACGATCATGACGTGTGAGCCTTCGTTTGGCTTCACCTTCGGTGCCAAAGAAGCGAAAATCAATTTCCAAACTGATTTCAAAAGCTTCCTGACATCCGAGCATGATCCCGTGCAATCGCTTACCGTTGGCTCGATCAATCTGAGCATTTGGAACAATCTGTTTGATCCGAAAGCTGATCCAGAGAGCCTTGATCGGATCGTTGACTCAACAGACATCGTCTCGCACGAGATGGTTCTTCAATTCGAAGACCTGACCGGTATCGAGTCCGTTGACCTTGTTGACGCAGATGTCTACGGCGCCGTTATCGCCACAGCAACACTCGATCGCGCGGCTGGTACAGCAACTTTTGTTGTGACACCTGAAGACTACGAATTCATTGCAGAAACACGCGTTGAAGATATCGACCACGACAATTCAGACGAAGATGTCATGGTTGAAGAAAACGTAGCGGCTTGGGTTCAGTTGACCGCGTTTGAGCCAGGAACACCAAAATTTGTCAAAGAAGATGTCGTTGACGACAAAGGCGTTGTTGTTGGTTCGATCAAAGTACCAACCGGTGCTGGCGCAATCGACCATCAGGTGATCTCCATCGCTTCGAACACCCTCAACCTTGTTGAGCCGTGTAAAGAGCGTGATGGCGTGACGATCAATGGCGGCACAGGCGGTGCGAAAACACCAAAATTTGTCTGCTCGATCCCGCTGCCAACAGGCGATCTCACTGAGCTGGAATTGACGGGTCAGAACTTCGGTCCGTTTGACTGGGTAGGTCAAGGTAATGCCTCTACACGGAATTTCTTCCGCGTGTCGCACCTGCCACTGATCGATGGTCACGGTGAGCCAATCACGACCCTGAAGGGTGTGATGACCATGAAAAACTCCACCGGCGGCGCAGCTGTTGACGGTGCCCAGTTCGACGATACGTACAAGTTCGAACTGCCACTGGACCCAGCGGTACCAAACCTTGGCGCCAACGGCGTGTATATGATCACGCCAGGCACAATCGCTACAATTCTTAGCGAAGCCGGCGCGCCAGGTCTTGCCTTCGGTACATCTGACCTGTCGTTCACGTTCTTCCTGAACTCAGCACCAGGTGACAACCCAGCGAGTCCGTTCTCCTTCTCCGAGAACTTCAAAATCGATGTTGACCGTCTGATGATCAACAGCGATGGCTCCATGGTGCCGTATGGCGACAATGCCAACGACTCAAATTCAGAGCATGCAGTTTCCGGTGACGATGGCCGTTTTGGTCCTAAAGCACCCCTGAAGAAACTTCAGAGCCGGATGATTGAGACGATCAATTAAGACTGATTGATTACCAAAGAGAAAGGGCGGCCCCTGGGCCGCCCTTTTTTTATTGTGTGTACAAACTCCTGTTACGCCTTGTGCAAGGACGCTCATCAACTTCCGGCTTTGGATGATATTTTGAGGCGTTTCCTCGTCAGGATGACATCACAGCGCTATCGCCAAGGGCGCCGAGCAACCGGTCTGTCACCGCTGAACAACTCAGCGCGCCACCAAGATCGCGCGTCAACTGACCTGAAGAAATCACCGTTTCAATCGCGGTCTCAATGGCCTTTGCCGCCGCCTCTGCAGCGAAAGAATAGCGCAGCATCATTGCCGCGCTCGCAACGGCGCCGATGGGGTTGGCGATATCCTGACCAGCAATATCCGGCGCAGACCCGTGGATCGGCTCATAAAGGCCCTGGCCAGTCGCCCCGAGAGACGCCGACGGTGACAACCCGATTGAGCCGGAGATCACCGACGCTTCATCGCTCAAAATATCACCAAACATGTTCTCCGTAACGATCACATCAAATTCGTTCGGTGACTGAATAAGCCGCATAGCCATGGCGTCAACGAGCATATGATCCAAGGCCACGTCCGAAAATTCACGGGCCCCAAGGTCAGTGACAACCGCGCGCCACAGCCGGGAACTGGCGAGCACATTTGCCTTATCGACGGAGACGAGACGACAGGACCGCTTTTGCGCAGCCTCAAAGGCAACGCGGGCAATCCGCTCCACCTCGTGGGCTTCATACAGGCAGACATCGCTCGCACACTCGGTGCCTTCTGATCGCTCCCCGAAATAGATACCGCCCACAAGCTCGCGTACGATGACGAAGTCCGTTTGCGGCGTAACCGTGCGCAACGGCGAGCGATTGAGCAGGCTTTTATAGATCCGTGTGGGGCGTAAGTTGGCAAAAACATCAAGGGCCTTGCGTAAGCGTAACAGCCCTGTCTCAGGTCGCACAGACTGATCATCCCACTTTGGTCCTCCCACGGCGCCCAGAAAAACCGCATCAGCGCTCTGGCATGCGGACAGGGTTTCCGGCGGAAGCGGATCCCCCGTTTCATCAATTGCCGCGCCGCCAAAGGCAAAGGACCGCAAGGAGAGGCCAAGATCAAACGCGTTACTCACTGCGGTCAGGATGACTTCGGCCGCTTTGGTGACCTCGGGGCCGACACCGTCACCGGGAAGCAAAACAATAGTCTTTGTCATAATTTGTGACTACTCATTCTCGCGCCGCTTCAAAGGCGGCAATATCATCCGTATGGGTTAAAAGCACACCAAGGGTGTCACGCCCTTGCAGCAGGCATTGGCGGGCAAAGGGCTCAACCTCGAAAGAGAGCGTGTGATTGCCAGCGGTCAGCGTCATGGTTTCCAGATCCACATGGACCCGCAACCCAGGGTTTGCCAAAAGGTAATCATGGATGTCTTTTTCTACGCACAGCGGCAGCAGGCCGTTTTTTAGCGCATTGCTGGAAAAAATATCGGCAATCTCGCTACTGATCACCACACGAATCCCAAAGTCATAAAGCGCCCAGGGCGCATGCTCTCGCGATGATCCGCAGCCGAAATTTGCGCCCGCCACGAGAATGGCGCGGCCCGCCACTTTTTCATCCTTAAGCGGACTATCGCTTAGCGGTTGCCCTGCGTCATCATAGCGCCAATCATAAAAGGCAACTTTGCCCAGCCCTTCGCGGCTGGTTGTTGTGAGAAACCGCGCCGGTATGATCTGATCAGTATCGATATTCTCCTGGGGGAGAACGAGGGTTTCAGAGGTGATCTGTTTAAGTGGGGCAAACACGAGGTGGCCCTCCTGTGAAAAGGGATGGCCGCTACAACACGGCTGCAGTGGGAAAATCGCGGGGATCGGCCACATGACCGGCAATGGCGCTCGCCGCCGCTGTTGCCGGGCTGGCGAGAACGGTGCGCACGTCTTTACCCTGGCGACCGACAAAATTACGGTTGGAGGTAGAGACAACAAGATCACCCGGCTCGCCTTGGTCGCCATTCATGGCAATACACATGGAACAGCCCGGCAATCGCCACTGGGCGCCTGCTTCGGTAAAAATACGGTCGAGCCCTTCGGCTTCGGCAGCTTTTCGAATGGCTTCAGACCCTGGTACCACGAGCATGGTGATCCCCGCTTTCACCTTCTGATCCTTGAGGATGGCCGCCGCCTCCCGCAAATCGGTAAGGCGTGAATTGGTACAGCTTCCCACAAAGACGCGATCAACTTTCAGAGTACCGATGGGCTGGTCAGCCTGTGTCTTCATATAGGCGTGGGCCCCATCATCCTGTGGCGGAATAATACCCTTTACCGATGCGGCGGCGTCGGGGGAAACGCCATAGGTGACCATCGGTTCAATGAGAGCAGCGTCGATGGTGATGTCGCGATCAATCAAGGCTCCGGGGTCCGTTTTCAGGGTGCGCCAGTCAGCAAGTGCGCCATCCCAGTCAGCCCCGATGGGGCAATATGGGCGCCCGGCGAGCCAGTCGAAGGTTGTCTCGTCCGGGGCGACCATACCAAAGCGCGCCCCCGCCTCTATAGACATATTGCACAAGGTCATGCGGGCCTCCATAGAGAGCGCCTCCACCGCTGGACCAGCAAACTCGATGGCAAAGCCTTGCCCGCCATCGGCTCCGATTTCCCGAATGATATAGAGCGCCATATCCTTTGCAGTGACGCCGGGTGCCAGCGTGTTCTCCAGCATAATACGCATGGTGCGCGGTTTGCGTTGGAAGACACATTGCGTGGCAAGCACATGCCCCACCTCGGTCGTCCCAATACCGAAGGCAAGCGCCCCGAAAGCGCCATGGGTCGACGTGTGACTATCACCGCACACGATGGTTTTTCCAGGTTGGGTTACCCCAAGCTCTGGCCCCACCACATGGACGATACCGCGGCGCGGGTCGCCGAGGTCAAGGAGTTCAATGCCATGCGTTGCGCAGTTTTCAATCAGGGTACGGACCTGGTTTGCCGCGGCCGGGGTTGCATAGGGTAATGCCCCGTCTGCCCCCGCCGGTAGGGTGGGAACCGAATGATCAAGGGTCGCAAGGGTCAAGTCAGGCCGACGCACGGGCAGACCCCGCTCCTCCAGCACGGAAAAAGCCTGCGGCGACGTTACCTCGTGGATCAGGTGGAGATCGATATAGAGAACGCCGGGGCGATTATCGGTTTCCGCTATCACAAGATGGCGTTGCCAAAGCTTGTCAAACAGGCTCGTGGGAGACGCCATCGCTCTGTTTCCTCATTTCAATAAGACGATGCATACCCATCTGTCTACTGATCTTTTTGCAACCAGGCCATCCGCTCACGCAAGGCCTTGCCAGTTTTTTCAATGGGCTGTTCCAGATCAGCATTGAGCATGCGCGCATATTCCCCCTTGCCCGTTTGATTTTCCTTGATCCAATTCTTCGCAAACGTTCCGTTTTGAATATCGTTTAGCACCTCTTTCATCCTGGCCTTCGTCTCGGCATTCACGACGCGAGGACCGGAAACGAGATCACCATAAATCGCAGTCTCAGAAATAAAGTCATGCATGCGGGCGATACCGCCTTCATAGAGCAGATCTACAATCAGTTTTAGCTCATGCAGGCATTCATAATAGGCGATTTCCGGCTGGTATCCGGCCTCAACCAGGGTTTCAAAACCAGCAGTAACAAGCTCGGTCGCCCCGCCGCACAACACAGCCTGCTCCCCAAAGAGGTCGGTTTCGGTCTCTTCGCGGAAGGTTGTTTCGATGACGCCAGCGGTCGCCCCGCCAATTAGATTTGCATAAGACAGCGCGCGGTCCTTCGCCTGACCAGAGGCATCCTGATGGACAGCAAACAGGCAGGGTACGCCCCGGCCACGTTCATACTCACGGCGCACAAGATCGCCCGGCCCCTTGGGTGCAACAAGAACAACATCGACGTCAGTGGGCGGAACAACGCGGTCATAAAGAACCGTAAATCCGTGGGCGAACAAAATGGTATCGCCAGCCTGCAGCCCCGGCGCAATATCATCCTTGAAGATTTCTTCATGGCTCATATCGGGTGTTAAGATTGCAATCAGCTTTGCCTCAGCGGCGGCTTCCTTGACGCTGACAACCTTATGACCATCCGCCAACGCCTGTTTAGCGCCAGCACCACCGGGGCGCGCGCCGATAAGAACCGTGCATCCTGAATTCTTCAAATTGAGAGCGTGGGCGCGACCCTGACTACCATAGCCAATGACCGCAACGGTATCAGCTTTAACGAGATCTGGATTGGTATCGGCTTTTCCGTAGACTTTCATGACCGTATTTTCTTTCTCTGTTTACTGATCATCCTGCTGGATCATAACAAAAACCCGCCACCGGGAGGGGAAGCGGGTGTATAGAATTTCATTCCTAATGAGAGCTTTACCCGCTTTTTTGCTGCCCTGATAGGAGCACCACCATACCCACCCGGCACACCGCACAGACCGCCGTAAGGACCGCGTCAAACCGTTCGCGATGACCAAAGTGTGACGACAAAGACATGGAGGCAACTTCCAACTTAGCGACGCGTCGCACGACTACGCCATCGCTCCACGCGGGGCAAGCCGTTACCACCAAAAAATTTGCGAAATTGAGCAGAATACACTCGCGGATCGACGGTCATGGCGTACTGGCAAGCAAGCGCTTTACATTGCGCGCCGCCTGACGAATGCGTTGCTCGTTTTCCACAAGGCCGATGCGCACATAACTGTCCCCATGCTCGCCAAAGCCAAGGCCCGGCGCTACAGCAATATCCGCCACCTCCATCAGATGTTTGGCAAAGGTAACGGAGCCCATGGTTTGAAATTGGGGCGGGATTGCCGCCCACGCAAACATGGACGCGCCAGGGACCGGAATATCCCAGCCAGCAGCGGCAAAACTCGACACGAGAATATCGCGCCGCGCCCGGTAAATAGCTCGGATCTTGTCAATCTCGCTGTCAGGGGCGTCAAGCGCTGCGCTGGCCGCCACTTGAATCGGCGTAAAGGCGCCGTAATCGAGATAGGATTTTACCCGGGCAAGGGCGCTGATCATCCGCTCATTGCCAACTGCCATACCGACACGCCAGCCTGCCATAGCAAAGGACTTCGAGAGCGAGTTCACCTCCACCGCCAGATCAATCGCGCCCGGCACCTGAAAAATCGATGGTGGTGGGGTTTCAAAATAAATCTCGCTATAGGCAAGATCAGACAGGACGAGAATATCGTGACGCCGGGCAAGCGCTACAACCTCTGTATAGAAATCAAGACCAATGGTTTGCGCGGTGGGATTGGACGGGTAATTGATCACCATGGCGCGCGGGGTCTTACGCGCATCGCCAATCGCCTGGTACAGCCCGCGCAAATGCGCTTCTGGTGTGAGGGCAGGCACTGCGCAAATCTCGCCCCCTGCAATAATAAAGCCGTAGGCATGGATTGGATAGGCGGGATTGGGCGACAGAATAATATCACCGGGCGCGGTTATCGCCTGCGCCAGATTGGCAAACCCCTCTTTGGAGCCAAGGGTCGCAACAATCTGGCTATCTGGGTCTAAGGCAACGTCGAACCGACGGCGATAATAACGCGCCATGGCCTTGCGCAAGCCGGCTATCCCTCTCGATACGGAATACCGGTGCGTACGCGGATTGCGAACCGTCTCCACCAACTTGTCCACGATAAAATCGGGCGTCGGCATATCGGGATTACCCATCCCAAGGTCGATAATATCGCGCCCCGATCGGCGGAGTGCGGCCTTGAGGGTATTGACCTCCTCGAACACATAAGGAGGCAGCTGTTTGATCCGATAAAAGTCTTCATGTTGTACCATGGTATGGGCGTTCCGCTGGAGCCGTAAAAATCAAGCCGTGAGCCCTAGCCGGTTTCGACGACGGGCACCAAAGGGTAATGCCTACGCCGTATTCGCGGCCCGATCTGCGGATTTCGCGGCGGACGGGCCACGTGCCTTTTGCGCAGCCTGGTATCGCTCGCGATAAGCAATCATTTCCAAAGGCTCCACAACCCGCAGATGTGAAACGGTTTGCGGCCAATCATCCAGCAAGGCCGCAGCGCGCGGGGAGCCGGTTTCCGCTAGATGCCGCCTGATCAGCGCCTCGCACTGATCATCCTGATCCGGATCATAGACCCGTACGGCAACGCTTTGCCTGTTTAGGTTCAGGGCAAATTTGTTCTGTTCATCAAGCACATAGGCAATACCGCCGGTCATACCCGCCGCAAAATTACTGCCAACGGAGCCAAGGATAACAACCGTGCCGCCCGTCATATACTCGCAGCCATTGGCCGAGCAGCCTTCGATCACGGCATCGGCGCCGGAATTGCGTACCGCAAACCGCCCCCCGGCCCGGCCCGCGGCGAACAGCGCACCGGATGTGGCTCCATAAAGGCATGTATTGCCAATGATGGAATCGTCGGTTCCCATACTTTTCTCTGCCGGGCGGACGACAACCGTGGCCCCGGAAAGCCCCTTGCCCACATAGTCATTGGCATCGCCATCAACGGTGAGTTTGAGCCCGCGCGCACCAAACGCACCCAGCGACTGACCGGCAGACCCCTTCAGGCTGATGGCAACATGATCGTCGCTGAGGGTTTCAGGATCAAACCGGCGAACAATATGCGAGCTAATCCGTGTACCGACGGCGCGATCGGTATTGCGAACCGGCACGCGGACCTGCACACGCTCACGCCGTTCCAGAAAGGCGGCCAGTTCGGGCAGGATCGCCTGGTCCACCGTATCATTGACCGGCGTGCGCCCTGTCCGGGTTGACCGCATGGGCCGCTCACCCGCATCAACCATGGTCAGGATTGGGTTGAGATCGAGATCATCAAGGTGCGATGCACCGCGCGAAACCTGATCCAGGAGATCAGCCCGGCCAATCACATCCTCCAGGGAGCGCGCGCCAAGACCAGCAAGGATCTCTCGCGTCTCCTCGGCAATAAAGGTCATCAGGTTGACCACGTGATCAGCGGTTCCGGGGAACCGGGCGCGTAGATCATCATCTTGTGTGCACACGCCCACGGGACAGGTGTTTGAATGACACTGACGCACCATCAGGCACCCCATAGCCACCAGCGAAATCGTGCCGATGCCATATTCCTCAGCTCCCAGCATGGCAGCAATCACCACGTCACGCCCGGTGCGAATACCCCCGTCGGTCCGCAAGGTCACCTGCGCGCGAAGATGATTCAGGGTCAGGACCTGATGGGCCTCGGCGAGGCCAAGCTCCCACGGTGCGCCAGCAAATTTGATGGAGGTTTGCGGGCTCGCCCCCGTGCCACCCACATTGCCGGAGATCAGGATCACATCGGCTTTTGCCTTGGCAACGCCGGCGGCAATGGCGCCAATCCCGGCGGCAGAGACTAGTTTCACGCACACCCGCGCGTCCGGATTGATTTGTTTGAGATCATAGATCAGCTGCGCCAGATCCTCGATCGAATAGATATCGTGATGCGGCGGCGGCGAGATCAACGTAACGCCCGGCGTGGCGTGACGCATCCGTGCGATGAATTCGGTTACCTTGAAGCCCGGCAACTGCCCACCCTCGCCGGGCTTTGCGCCTTGGGCAACCTTGATTTCAATCTCCCGGCACTGATTAAGATAGCTGGCGGTGACACCAAACCGGCCTGAGGCAACCTGTTTGATAGCGGAGTTCGCGTTGTCACCATTAGGCATGGGGGTGTAGCGTTCGGGGACCTCCCCGCCTTCACCGGAGACGGATTTTGCTCCGATCCGGTTCATGGCAATATTCAAGGTTCCATGCGCCTCCGGTGACAGCGCGCCAAGGGACATTCCGGGCGTGACAAAGCGGCGACGGACATCATGGGCCGCCTCCACCGCATCGGTCGCGAGCGTCGCCCCTAAAGGCCGAGCACGGAGCAAATCACGGATCTGCGCAGGCGGTTGCTGCGCTAGGGCATCGCTATAGCGGCGATAGCCAGCGCTATCGTTGGTGCGCACCGCCGTTTGGAGATCGGCCACCAGATTGGCCTCCAGCACATGGTGCTCGCCCCGGCGTCGATGGCGGTAGAACCCACCAACGCCAATCGCCGGCTGTTCCCCCTCCCACGCGTGGCCATGCACCACCATGGTTGTCTTTTCGAGGCCTGCAAGGCCAATACCGGAAATACGGCTGGTCATACCGGGAAAGAATTCTTCCACCAGCATGCGCGATAGGCCCAACGCCTCGAAGTTGCACCCGCCGCGATAGGAGGAAATCACCGAAATCCCCATTTTGGATATGATTTTCAGAAGGCCAGCCTCCAGCGCCAGCTTGTAGTTTTGGGCGAATTGATTGACGCCCTCGCGATCCGTTTTACCCGGCAGGCAAGCCATGGCGATCGAATCAAACGCCAGATAGGGATTGACCACAGTGGCGCCCACTCCTACCAGAACCGCGCAATAATGCGCATCAAGACATTCCGCAGTCCGAATAATGATCGAGCAGTAGGTTCGATGGCCGGTTTTGGTCAAATGCGCATGCACCCCGCCCGCCGCAAGGATCATCGGGACAGCGATCCGCCCTGGGCCCTGATATTCATCGGTGAGGATCACATGACCAGCACCGTCGCGCACGGCGCGTTCGGCCTCACGCCTAATCCGTTGTAACGCCCCCTTCAAACCAGAACCATCACCGTTCGCCTGGGCAAAATTATAGGTACAATCGATCTCCACAATGCTTTGATCGAGCCGCCCGCGCAGACGGTTATACATGCCATTGGTTAGCACCGGGCTTTCCAAAACAAAAACATCCGTCTGCGTATGATCCGTCTCTAGAATATTGCCAAGGTTCTTAAACCGGGTCTTGAGACTCATGACACCCGCCTCGCGCAAGGGGTCAATGGGCGGGTTTGTCACCTGACTGAAATTCTGACGAAAGAAATGCGACATGGGTCGGTAGTTTTCCGACAGAACCGCGATGGGCGTATCATCCCCCATGGAGCCGATGGCCTCTTTGCCCGTTTCAGCCATGGGGCGAAGGATAAGATCGAGGACCTCACGATCATAACTTGCCGCCGCCTGCCGGCGTTTCAGCTTTTCGCCATGATAAAGCTGCGGCTCTGGCCCGGGCCCAATAATGGGCTCAAGCTCTGTAATATTATCCAACCATTCCGTGTACGGCTTTTTTGCGGCAAGCTCATCGACAATTTCTTCGGAGGAATAGAATTTCGATTCCTCCAGATCAATAGCGATCATCCGCCCTGGCCCGATTGCCCCGCGCGTGAGGACCTTGCGATCGCCGAGCGGGCACATACCGGTCTCCGAGCCCACGGCCAGAATGTTGTCATCGGTAATCGCATAGCGCAGCGGGCGCAGGCCACTACGGTCAAGACCGGCCACGGCCCACCGGCCATCATAGGCGGCAATGGCGGCAGGCCCATCCCAGGGTTCCATCACGGCATTGCAATATTCATACAGCGCGCGCCAGTTCGCGGGCATGGCGGCCGCGCGTTTCGACCACGCCTCCGGGATCAACAGGGCCTTAGCCATGGGGGCAGAGCGCCCGGCCCGCATCAGGAGTTCAAACGCCTGATCAAGCGCAGCGGAATCCGATGAGCCCGGTTGGATCACCGGTTTGATCTGATCACCATGAGAGCCAAAAACCGAAGACGCCATTCGGATTTCATGGCTTTTCATCCAGTTCACATTCCCCTTCAGGGTGTTGATCTCCCCATTATGGGCGAGCATGCGAAAGGGTTGTGCCAACCGCCATTCGGGAAATGTGTTGGTGGAGTAGCGCTGGTGAAAAATTGCAATCCGCGACACAAAACGCGGGTCTTTCAAATCCGTATAGAAATTATCGATCTCAGCGGCCAGGAACATGCCCTTGTAAACGATATCCTGTGAGGACAGGGAGCATACATAAAGATCGTTGAGACCAGCTTCGCGCGCCTGTTTTTCGATCCGGCGACGCACGAGGTAGAGAACCCGGTCCAGGTCCTCGCGGCTACGCCCTTTCGGATCGCAAAAGAGCACCTGTTCAATTTCCGGGCGGGCGGCATTAGCCTTGCTGCCGAGAACGCGGCTTGTCACCGGCACCTGGCGCCAGCCATACATGTAAAACCCATCGCGCAGGATCTCTGATTCCACGATGGTTCGGGCGGCGTCCTGTGCCTGAAAATTCGTCCGCGGCAGGAAGACCATGCCCACGCAAATATCCTCGTCGCCCGCCGTGTGTCCGGTGCGCTCCACATAGGCGCGGAATAATTCCTGCGGCACGTTAAGCCGAATGCCAGCGCCATCCCCTGTTTTGCCGTCAGCATCGACGGCGCCTCGGTGCCAAACCGCCTTGAGGGCCGCAATAGCCATTTCCACGATTTCGCGGCGCGGCTTTGCATCAATCGCCGCCACAAGACCAACACCGCAGGCATCGGACTCGCTGGCCGGATCGTACGCCCCCGCATCAATCAGCCGTTGGCGCTCATACCGGTACCGGTCTGGGAATGAAGTCATCAGTTTTCAGATCCTTCTAAACCGCCTATTGAGCGGCAATCACGGGGCGCGACAGGGCATTGATATGCGCCAGCATGCTTTGCGCCACCTCGCGACCGTCGCGAATGGCCCACACAACCAGGGAGGCGCCGCGAACAATGTCACCGGCGGCAAACACACCGGGCACCGATGTTTCAAGCGAGGTGGGGTGAACCTTCAGCGTACCCCGCTTTGTCACCGTCAGCGCCGGCGTCTCAAAGAGGGTGGGCAGGTCTTCCGCCTCAAAGCCCAGCGCCTTAATCACGAGATCGGCAGGGAGATCAAAGGCGCTATCGGCAACTTCCACCGGCGCGCGGCGACCGCTGGCGTCCGGCTCGCCAAGTTCCATGCGAACCGCGCGCAAACCACGAGCCTGATCACTATCGCCAAACACGGCCTTGGGCGCGGCCAGCCATTCAAAATGGATGCCTTCTTCTTGCGCATGGCCGGTTTCCCGGGCGGACCCCGGCATATTTTTTTGATCCCGTCGATAGACGCAGGTGACGCTGGCCGCGTCCTGACGGATGGCCGTGCGGACACAATCCATCGCAGTATCCCCGCCGCCAATGACGACCACATGACGCCCCTCAGCGTTAAGGGCACCCTTATCAAAAGCGGGCACCGCGTCGCCAAGACCTTTGCGGTTGGATGCGGTGAGGAAATCGAGTGCAGCCACAACACCGTCACTGCCCGACCCGGGGCAGGTCAGGTCCCGCGCCTTGTAAACACCCGTGGCGATGAGGATTGCATGGTGACGGTTGCGCAGGTCGGCCAACGACACGTCACGCCCGATATCCACATTGGTTTCAAATTTAATCCCGCTATCGCGCAAATAGTCCGCGCGCCGCGTCACGATCGTCTTATCCAGTTTGAAATTTGGAATGCCATAAACAAGAAGACCGCCAACCCGGTCATACCGATCATAAACCGTGACCTGGATGCCTTCTTTGCGCAGGGCTTCTGCGGCGGCCAGACCCGCTGGGCCCGCGCCGATAATGCCAACGCTTTCCTCGCGCTCAATCACCGGGCGCACCGGTTTGACCCAACCCTTTTCAAACGCCGTTTCGGTTATATATTGCTCCACAGATCCGATGGTGACTGTGCCGTGCCCAGACTGTTCAATCACGCAAGCACCTTCACAAAGACGATCCTGCGGACAGATGCGCCCGCAAACCTCCGGCATGGCATTGGTTTCCGAGGAGACCGCATACGCCTCTTCCAGGCGTCCCTCGGCAACGAGTTTCAGCCAGTCGGGGATGTTGTTGCCGAGCGGACAATGGTTCTGGCAAAACGGGACCCCGCATTGGCTACAACGAGAGGCTTGCTCAGCGGCCTTGCCATCGGCAAATTTGCGATAGATTTCGTCGAAATCTTCGCGCCGCTGGGCAGGGTTCCGCTTTTCTGGCGGCTGGCGATCCGTCTCGGTAAATTTAAGCATGGTCGATGGGTCCTGCTGTAACCTTGAATAGTACGATCATACATGAAAAACCGTTTTGCAGCCGCACTAGATAGCCCACCGCCATGGCAGAATAAAGTACAAATCGCGCTATTTTTAGCGCGAATGGCCAAATTGTCGCGGTGCAGCATCGTCGCCTGCGAAAATTCCAGACGGAAAGCCAGACTGAAAGCCAGACGGGGGATTAGTCATCATGGCCGCTGACCCGACGTCAGGTTGGGAGGCAGCCGCCCCGGCGTTTATGGCCGCGCGTTCGGACATCGGAGCGAAAATCGTCACCGATTGGGCCACAAGCCATTTGCCCGCAGGCGCGAGGGTCCTCGATATGGGTGCGGGCACGGGCGTGCCAATCGCCGTTGCCCTTGCTGCCGAAGGGTTCCGGCCCCACGCGGTTGATCCCGCCCCGTCCATGATTGCCGCGTTCAAGGACAATGTGCCCGGCGCACGTGCCGCCTGCGAACCTGTTGAAACCAGCGATTTTTTCGGAAAGCACTTTGACGCCGCCATTGCCATCGGCCTTATCTTCCTCCTCAAGCCGCGCATCCAGCGCATGGTGATCGGGCGGATGTCAAATGCACTTACCCCCGGCGGGCATTTGCTCTTCAGCGCCCCTGCCGAGCGCTGGGCCTGGCGCGATACGCTCACCGGACGGGTTTCTGTATCGCTCGGCAAACCCGCCTATGACGCCCTGTTGGATCATGCGGGCTTTGCGCGCGTGACCCATTTCACTGGCGATGGAGGAAATCATTACTTCCACGCGGTCCAGTCACTGGATTGACGCGCAGCGGGCGCGCCCAGTGCTAATGCCGAAAATGGCGCATACCGGTGAAGACCATGGCAAGACCGGCCTCATCGGCGGCAGCGATGACTTCCTCATCACGGACTGAGCCGCCCGGTTGAATAACCGCCGTGGCCCCAGCTTCCGCCGCCGCGAGCAATCCATCCGCAAACGGAAAAAACGCATCCGAAGCAACGACCGAGCCCTTGACCAGGGGCTGGCTCTCCCCCGCCGCCTCCGCCGCATCAGCAGATTTGCGCGCCGCGATCCGTGTTGAATCAAGCCGGCTCATCTGACCTGCGCCTATCCCTACCGTTGCACCATCTTTCGCGTAGACAATGGCGTTGGACTTCACATGTTTGGCAACACGGAAGGCAAACAGGAGATCAGCCAACTCATCCGCGGTGGGCACTCGTTTGGTAACAGTTTTCAGCATATCCGCGCTGACCCGGCCGTGGTCGCGGGTCTGGGCAAGAAAGCCCCCGGCAATGGGCTTGACCAGCGTTCCCGGCGCCGACGGGTCCGGCAGGGCTCCGGTGGTCAGGAGGCGGAGGTTTTTCTTCGCAGCGATGATCGCCTCGGCCTCGGGTGTCACCGAGGGGGCGATAATCACTTCAGTAAAAATCTCGATGATCGCGCGAGCCACCGCCTCATCAAGCGGTTGGTTAAGCGCGATGATCCCGCCAAAGGCAGAGACGGGGTCACATTTGAGCGCCCGGGCATAGGCATCCGAAAGACTTGCCCCACTGGCGACGCCGCATGGATTTGCGTGCTTGATGATCGCCACCGTGGGCGTGTCAGCATCAAACTCGGCCACGCATTCAAAAGCGGCGTCGGTATCGTTCAGATTGTTATAGGAAAGCGCTTTGCCCTGATGCTGGATTGCGTTCGCGACACCGGGGCGCGCCTGCCCGCCCAGATAGAGCGCTGCCGTCTGATGAGGATTTTCCCCATATCGCAAGCTTTGCGCGTGGGTGCCAGCAACCGTTTTATGACGGGGAAAGTCATCACCCAACTGACCGGCGAACCATGCGCTGATGGCGGCGTCATAGTGGGCTGTGCGCGCATAGGCACGCGCCGCCAATTGCTGGCGGGTGACGCCGCGTAAGCCGCCATGGGCTTCCAGATCAGCCAGCACAAGCGCATAATCATCTGTATGGGTAATAACACCCACACCAGCATGATTTTTTGCAGCAGCGCGGATCATGGCCGGGCCACCAATATCAATATTCTCTACACAGACATCATAATCAGCGGCGCTGGCCACGGTCTGTTCAAACGGGTACAGATTAACAACGAGGAGATCGATAGGCGCAATGGCATGGGCCTCCATTGCCGCTTCATGGTCGCTATTCCCGCGCACGGCGAGGAGCCCGCCATGGATTTTCGGGTGCAAGGTTTTCACCCGCCCATCCATCATTTCCGCAAAGCCCGTCAGGTCCGACACATCGGATACCGATAGCCCTGCCGCGCGCAGCAATTTCGCCGTCCCGCCCGTGGAGACAAGCGCACAGCCATGGCACGCAAGGGCGCTGGCGAATGCTTCGATACCGGCCTTGTCGGATACCGAGATAAGGGCGCGGCGCACCGGCGTGATTGGCAGTGAAATCGTGGAAGGAACTGAAGGCGCTGTGGGCATGGGCTGTCTCCGGCAAAGGTCAGAGCCCAGCCGGGGCCCTGACAGTCCCGTTCCTATGGGCCGATTCCGGTCCCCGCAAGGGGCGCACGGCTCCTGCGCCTCAATAAATTCTGACGTCGCAAGGTGCGCTGCGCGTCAGCGCGCGGCGCGCCCGTCCCCTTGCGGGTTTGCAGCGTTGATATCGCCGGGCATAGGGTGGCTCTGCACCGCCGGGGAGAATTCTGGCACCAGATGATGCACCGCCTCATCAAGGGCCGACTGGTTGCCACCTAGCGCATGCTCAACAACATCGGAAAGACGCGGGTTCAGGAGCGGCAGATCAATCATCGCCGGTGATGCAAGCAAGACCCCGTCGGCACCGGTCTTGATGAGTTTATCCGTATCGAGAAAGATTTCCTCAAACAGCTTTTCACCCGGGCGAAGGCCGGTAAATTCGATGGCCATATCCTCATTCGGCAAAAGGCCATGGGCCTCGATGATCCGGTTGGCAAAATCGAGGATTTTTACCGGCTCACCCATATCAAGCACAAAGACGCGGCCATCATGGGTGAGGATGCTCTCCTCCCGGTTATCAAGGCTTGCAGCTTGCAGGACGAGCTGGACCGCCTCGCGGGTGGTCATAAAATACCGGGAAATTTCCGGGTGGGTCACCGTCACAGGACCACCGCGCGCAATCTGGCGCATAAAAAGCGGGGCCACAGAGCCCGTGGAGCCAAGCACGTTGCCGAACCGCACAGTCACAAAGCGGGTGTCGTTCTGCGCCACATCCTGGGCTTGCGCGTAAAGTTCAGCAATTCGCTTGGTGGCGCCCATAAAACTGGACGGGTTTACCGCTTTGTCCGTGGAGATAAACACAACGGTTTCGGCCCGCGCCTCAATGGCCGCATCAAACACATTCTTTGCGCCAAACACATTGGTCATGGCCCCGGCGCAGCGGTTCTCCTCCACAATAGGGACATGCTTGAAAGCAGCGGCGTGCAGAACAATCTCCGGGCGCCATTGGGCAAATAACCGGCCCAGATGCTCCTGATTACAGACATCGGTCAGGGACGATGTAAATTTCCCGGTGTGACCATGTTCGCGGATTTCCAGATCGATCTGGTACAGATTGAATTCCGCATTATCGACCAGCACCACATGCTGAGGATCAAAAGCAATAGCCTGACGAACGAGTTCAGACCCAATGGTGCCGCCGGCGCCCGTGATCATGACGCGTTTGCCGCTGATTAGGCGGCGCGCGGCGCGCTGGTCAATTTTTCGGGGTGACCGGCCCAGAAGCGCAGACAGATCAAGATCGTCGGTACACAGCGGGGTGG
This sequence comes from Pseudomonadota bacterium, assembly GCA_039819545.1. Lineage (GTDB taxonomy): Bacteria > Pseudomonadota > Alphaproteobacteria > Caulobacterales > Parvularculaceae > CALLPQ01. The sequence goes on from JBCBRS010000004.1 coordinate 31,620, forward strand.
TGCGATCGGCACCCGACCGGGCAGGACCATTGGCTGGTTTCGGACCGAGGCCGGAAAGCCGCCGAAGAAAATCCATTACACACACCCCTTCACGCCGAAAAGAACTATCAGGAAACGCTGGCGCGCAAACCTATATGCCGTCGAGACGCTTAAACGCCCATTTAATGATGATATCGCGCCACGGCGCACTGTCCAGTGCACCGGCTGGGCCGGGCCCGCTCTCATCCTCGGAGAATGGGGCGATCACGATCTGCTCGGTGTGGGTCAGCCGCCCTTCCTGGCCAAAATAGACGCTTTTTTCCAGCTTCAGCCCCGCAAAGCTTGATCGAAACCGCCACCCCTCCTGATTGGGTAAGACAAGGATAACCGATTGTCCGTCTCTTGCGAGCGAGGCCTTGACCGTCGGGTGGAGATGGAACCGCAACCGCCAGTGGGGCCAGAACCGGGCGGGCAGCCCCATGAGGCGATCCTCCCCGCGAAAATCAGCCCCGCCGGCCGCTAGAAAAAGACGCCGAAAATGCCCCGGCGCATGGTCAATGGCGCCACCCGCCGCGTCACCCTCCCGGGCCATGCCGCCGCGTGGTTCGCTAGGGGGTGCGCCGCCGGTACCGGCGCCAGCGCCAGATGCCTGCGCCAAACGGAAGGAAAAGGGGCGCGCCATTTCGAGGAGCAAGCCGCTCACTTCCTCCGCCCGCTGAAAATTGGTCTCACCAGCAAAGAGCCCCTCGCGCAGGCCGGGGTCACCGTCAAGGCTAAAGGTTGAATGGGCGCTGGCCTGACGCATAGCAGCATCCCAATCGGGGCCACGCTCACCGGGCTGGCCACAATTGACAATGATCCGCATACGCCCCGATGAAAAATGAAACGACGACGCCCCCGCGAACGCCTTGCGCCCCTGTGCCGTGGCGCTCCCCACATCGGCAATCAGCAAGGCGCGCGAAGCAGAAAGGCGCTGGAACTTCGTATCACGCGCAAAGCCGGAAGGCCGCGTCTGCGGATCGGCGCGTTGCGTGGCGGCGATGACAGCCTGCGGATCACCTTCGCAGCCCCCGCTAAAAACCGCGAGCTTGCCATCGGCAATGCGGAAGAAATCAACAATCGCCGCCATCCGCGCCAGGGTCAGGCGCACATGGCCCGGTACCGCGATCCCCCGGGCAGCATAGGCCTCGGCGATCATCTTGAGACGGAGGGTTAATTCCAGCTGGGTGGAGGGGTTACGGCTGAGGTGCCCACCATCGGGGCGAACCTGTAACCGGAATTCGCGCCGGGTGAGTTCCTGACCGCGTTCCACCGCCACCGCACAACCGGGCAAGCATAAGCCCGCCAGCAACAGGCCCATGGCCGTGATCATCATGGGTGTGCCGGGCGCGCCCTTGTGGGCAATCTGCGCCAAATGCCGGGTCTGACGCGCCATGCTATTGAGAAGCCGGCTGCGCCACAACGTGTCGCCCATAGTTAGCAAAAGATCCGCATGGCAACAAAGATGGAGGAGCCGATCGGCCAGCCGCGGGGCGGACCACGCATCAGGGGACCAGCGCTCATAGCTATCGAGCCACGAGGTGGTGAGCGCTATTGCAAGGCGTTGGGGCGCGGTGAGGGTGTCGTTTTCGTCCTCGCCGTCCTCTTCATACACCATGGTTTCGGCCGATGGCTTGCCCGCGTGCCGGGCCGATACGGTAGCCTCCACGTGGAACAGGGCAAGACCGGGTAGCCAGGCAAACCGATGCAGCGCCTCATAGTCCGGGTCGGTCTGGCAGAGGGATGCCCAGAGCGCAGCGGGATTATCAACGGCCCTGAGACGCGTTTTACCCGCGGCAAGATGCCCGGTGAGGAGCGTGCGTGCAAGCAAGGGGTCAACCGTACGCGGATAAATAGGCCGATGGAGTAAACGGTCAGGTGCAGGCCCTTTCATGCGGGCCGACTGCAAGGGGCCTGGTCCCCACGCCCGCTGGACCCGGGCCATCAAACCTGACTGACCCTGATGCCGGGTCCGGGCGCGTTTACCATCTTCTCCGGGCGTATCAGCCATCGGGCCCTTCCCTCTCAGGACTGCGCTGTGGTTTGCGCGCGGGCATGCGGATAGAGCGGATTAAACGGCAAGCCGGTCCCGCGTAACGCAGCAATATTGGCCGCATAATCAGCACCTTGACCATGAAAAATCGCCGAGCCCGCCACCAACATGGTTGCGCCCGCATCAATAACTGCACCCGCGGTTTCGGAATTGATACCGCCGTCAACCTCCAGAATGATCGACCGGCCCGTCCGTTCAATCAGTCGGCGGAGCTTTTCAATTTTGCGCAACTGGCTTGAAAGAAAGGTTTGGCCCCCGAAGCCTGGATTAACGCTCATCACCAGCACAAGATCGATCTCGTCAATCACATGGCGAATGGCATTAACCGGCGTTGCCGGGTTAAGCGCGACACCAGCCTTGGCGCCAAGCTTACGGATCGTTTGCACGGTGCGGTGCAAATGCGGCCCGGCTTCGGGGTGGACGGTGATGATATCGGCACCAGCGTCCCTAAAATCCGCCAGATAGGGGTCCACCGGAGCGATCATCAGATGCACATCGAACGGCAGCGGGCTGTTGGCGCGCACCGCTTTGATCACCTGCGGCCCCATGGTGAGGTTGGGCACAAAGTGCCCGTCCATGACATCCACATGGATCGCGTCAGCGCTTGCGCTTGTCAGGGCCTCAATCTCAGCTCCCAAACGGCTGAAGTCAGCCGATAAAATTGACGGGGAAATAGCAACATCCGGCTTGGACAGGCGGGGCATAAGCAACTCGGCGATGACGTGGGTGCAAACGGCGTTGAGGGGCGACCATTTTAGCGATGATGAAAGCGGTATCGTACGCCGCCCCCATCCTGCAAGGGAATATCCAACCCTGTACCAACCAAAAAAAACCCCGCCAATAAAGGCGGGGCTTGAAGTCAGAGCCTCAATCACGAGGCGAAGTCACAGGAGGGTATCAAAAACCGAATGCAAAGATCCGATCGTCAATGTGGACACGGTCCGCCAACCGGCGAACCGAATAGGATTTAGCCGCGCAGGACACGCACCTGACGGCCATACTCAACACGAACGGGTTCGCCCACGCGGGCAATGGGATCACGGTCCCCCTGTACCAGCGTGATGGTCCGTCCATCTTCAAGTTCAATCGTATAGCGCCAGCCATTACCGCCGGTTGCGCCTTCTTCAATGGCGGCGCCCACAAGCCCGCCCAGAATGGCGAAGCCGATGGCACCAGCAACATTGGTGTTGCCTCGATACCGACCGCGATAGCCGCGATTGCGCCCAACCTGGGAGCCGAGTGCCCCGCCGAGCGCCGCACCGCTCGCCGCGCCAAGACCAGAACGGCTGCCGTTGATGCGTACGGGCTCAAGGCCCACGAGGCGACCCTTTACGATTTCGGAAGGCACACCGACACTGGCGCGGTTGTAATCATTCGCGCCCGTAACGCAGCCCGTCGTCAGCAAAAGAGGAGCGGCCAGCGCAGCAACCAAAGCGCGCTTTCTGCGGCCGGTTGTGCGGGTCAGGGGGAGTATCGCTGTAGAATTCTTCATACCCCATTTATCGAGGGGCTTTAGGGCACAAATAAGACCGGAGCGGGCCTAACAAACCGTTTTTCCGCCTTAATTGATTGAAAACCTTAGTTAATTTCGGATTAACTATTTTCACGCCGGGCTTTTGCAGCCTGCTCGCCCCTTGGGTGCTGGCTTTGAGCAGGGGTGTTGACCCGAACTGGCACGCGAATGCGGCGGAAGAAACCGCCAAATCGCGCGGTTCCGGCCCAGGTGACGGCTGTCATGCCAATCCCGGTAAGAATGCCCGCGCCCCACTCCAGATCAAAAAAGGAAATGCCCGTAAAACCGATCATAGCGAGCCCACCAATCAGCATCAGGTAACGCAGCGGCGTGGTCATGGCGGCGCCCATGGCCCGGGCCGCGGCTTTCGGGGCCTCAGCGAGGGTTTCTGCGGTTTTTTGCAAGGCGGGCCCTGCCTCAGCCGCGAGGTTCATGACCCTGTTTGCACCGATAAGCTTAACAAGGGCTCCGAGGATAAGCGCCATGCCGGCCCCAATCAGCCAAGGGCTCGTCTTCCTGGGGGCTTCAGCATCAACCGCCGGCACGCTGGTGCCATAGGCGTCCTGCGCAGCAATGAGTAACGCCGTGTCACTGTCAATGCTATGCGCTGGTGCCGCCGCGGCACTCGCACCCAGTCCGGGTCCAGCAAGGCAAAAGCCTAGCACCGCGGCAAGGGCCATGGCCGTCGTTGTCTGCAGCCCGTTTTTTCGGGTCTTGCCCCTCTTGGTAGCGCGAGCCGAGAGGGCAACGGAAGCGCCAGCACGATCGCGTCTATTCATTTGCAAAACCGACCCCAGAATTTCTTTTTTCATGACCATTGCCTCCTGACGCAACGCTCATAAAGTGGCGGTCAACCGGGGCATTTTCAAGGCATCTGATCCGCATGGCCGCAAAATGCCGGTCCAACCTTAGCCCTTGATCGCCCGATTGGGGCGCTGGAGATACCACCCATGGAAACCCGCAAACTTGGTACAACTGATATTGATGTCTCCGTCCTGTGCCTCGGCACGATGATGTATGGCGACCAGATTTCGGAGGCTGATGCCATTGAGCAAATGGATGTCTCGCTTGATCGCGGAATCAACTTTTTTGACACGGCCGAACTCTATACCGTGCCCCCAAAGCCGGAAACGCAAGGCGAATCCGAACGCATTATCGGGCGCTGGATGAAGGCTAGAGCCAACCGCGACCAGCTGATTATCGCCACAAAGGTCACCGGTCGCTCGCCGATGGACTGGTTCCGCGACGGCGGCGTGCCCACTCGCCTGTCTCGCGAGCATATTCTTTTTGCCGTTGAGCGTAGCCTGAAAAATCTTCAGACAGATTATATCGATCTTTATCAGCTCCACTGGCCGGATCGCAAGGTAGGTGTCTTTGGCGCGTCCTTCTCAGGCTATGAGCATTATGACAATCACTACGTGGCCTATGAAGAAACTCTCTCTACCCTGAATGATTTGGTAAAGGCAGGGAAGGTACGCCATGTGGGACTTTCCAATGAGACACCCTATGGCACCATGCAGTTTCTGAAGCTGTCCGAGGAAAAAGGCTGGCCGAGGATGCAGTCCATCCAGAATGTCTACAACTTCATGAGCCGCGAATTTGACCTTGGCCTTGCGGAAATTGCGTTTGAGGAAAAGGTGGGGCTCCTCGCCTATTCCCCCATGGCACAAGGCGTCCTGTCGGGAAAATATCTTGATGGCGGCAAGCCCGCTGGCTCACGCGGCGCCGTCTTTGGCCGGTTACAGCGTTACCAGACCCCCGCCGCCGAGCGGGCAATCCGCGCCTATGTGGCCCTTGCCGATGATCTCGGTGTTGATCCTTCAGCGCTCGCCAATCAGTTCGTCACGACACGGAAGTTTCTTACATCCAATATTTTTGGCGCACGCGGTATGGATCAGCTTGAAACGGTATTCCAGTCGCTGGAGATCAAATGGACCGATGAGATTGAAGACCGGATTACGCAAATTCACCGCGAAGCACCGAACCCCTGTCCGTAACCTCTTGCGATTATTTAGACTGCGTACCCTTTTTGTTGACTAAAAAACGCAGTCTCGATTTTTTAGGGTTTGCGCTTTCGGACACTAGACTGCGTTTACTTTTTGTTGAATCGAAAACGCAGTCTAGATTCCTTATTGGTCGCGCGTTCGAACCCAAAAACCGATCACACTTTTTGTGAACGCACTCAAGTCGATGGATGGGAACCATCGACGATCACATTTTTTGTGAACGCGCTCTGAGAGTGTAAACGAAAAATCGGTTTTGTCTGTCGAAACGGCTTTTTTGAGAACCGGCGCGCAGCGCACATGCAGTCGGTGAGCACCGGAAGCGCAGAAAATAGCGTTTGCCGACGGCATCACTAGAGTTCTCGGTTGGGCTCTAAAGCCCGCGTGTCACCGCCGGGGCAAAAACATAGGTATTAAGGCCGACCTGCAGCGCATTGATCGCAAATAGCAGAATGATCGGTGAAATATCGATCCCGCCAAGGTTGGGCAGCACATTGCGGATAGGACGCAAAAGCGGCTCTGTCGCCGCCGTGGTAAATCGCCAGATCATATCCACAAACTGGTTGTTTCTGTTCACCACATTAAACGCAATCAGCCAACTCAATATCACCGACGCAAAGATCACAAAGATATAAAGGCTGAGCAATTGGTTAACAAATGAGGCGACCATAGCCATGGTGGTTTTCCTTATGCGGACAGGTATTTGGGCCATGTAGGCGGTGTTCGTGAATGACGCAAGCTTGGGGGCGCAAGCTTGGAGGCGCAAGCGGCTCCCCCCTCCAACGAAGCGCCAACCGGCGAGCCCCATAACTGGGCAAAAGGCTGGACAAGGCCCCCCCGCTGACGGACGCTATACGGTATGGGTTTGGAAGGGACCACTCCATGAACAGGCAAGTCACCAAAACCGCCCAATTGACCGGGGCATCCCTTGGCACCTTCGACTATGTGATCGTCGGTGCCGGGTCGGCCGGGTGCACGCTTGCCAATCGCCTTACCGCTAATCCCGCCGTTCGCGTCTGCCTGCTGGAGGCGGGCGGCGCCGATAAAAACCCGATGATTCACGCGCCAGTGGGCTTTGCCTTTATGGGCGATAAAGCCCGGGAAAACTGGTCATTTGATACCGTGCCGCAACGCCATCTCAACAACCGGACCGGGTATCAGCCCCGGGGCCGGGTTCTGGGGGGGTCCTCCTCCATCAATGCGATGATTTATATTCGCGGGTTCCAGTCCGATTATGACAATTGGGCGGCCCTGGGAGCCGAGGGATGGGGGTATGCGGATGTTCTACCCTATTTTATCCGTACAGAGAATAATGAGCGAGGTGAAGACGCCTATCACGGCACCGGCGGCCCCCTGAACGTGGCTGACCTGCGCAGCAAAAATCCGCTTTGTGAAGCGTTTCTGGAGGCCGCCCGGCAATTGCAAATGCCCATGGTTGAGGATTTCAATGGCCCGGCGCTAGCGACACCAACCGGTGAAGGCTTCGGCTTTTATCAGGTCACGCAAAAAGACGGTAAACGCTGTTCCGCTGCAAAAGCTTATCTGGAGCCCGCGCGCACCCGCCAAAATCTGTGTGTGATCACGCACGCGCATGCGGAAAAAATTCTGTTTGAAGACGGGGCCGCAAAAGGCATTCAGTTTCGCCGGGGGCGTGAGACGCAAACCGTGTTTGCCGATGGCGAAGTGATCCTCAGCGCCGGAGCCTTTCAATCGCCCCACCTGCTGCAATTGTCAGGTATTGGGCCAGGCGCGCATCTGCGCGACCAGCACATTGACGTTCGTGTGGATAATCCCACCGTGGGCAGTCACTTGCAGGATCATCTCGACTATTGCCTGCTGCGCACCTCCGCCTCCCCCGACGCGGTTGGATTGACCTGGCCTATGGTAAAACGCGCGCTGCCCTCCCTGCTGGCCTATCGGCGCGGCGGGAATGGTCCGTTCACGTCTAATCTGGCGGAGGTGGGCGGGTTTATCAAAACCGATCCCGGCGAGGCGATCCCCGATGTGCAGCTTCACTTTCTCCCCGCGCTTGTGGATGACCATGGCCGCAAGAAGCACGTCGGTGGCGGTTTCTCCTGCCATGCCTGTGTCCTGCGCCCCAAGAGCGAGGGGACCGTGCGCCTTGCCAGCCCTGATCCGCATACGGCCCCGGCCATTGACCCCAACTTCCTGAGCGATGGCGATGATCTCACCCGCCTCGTGAAGGCAGCCCGCCAGGTGGAACGCCTGTTCGAAGCCCCGGCATTGAAAACGCTCAGCACGGGCCAGCTCTATTTACCAGAGAGTGCCGAGGACGATGCGATCATCGCGGATATCCGCGCCCGAGCCGATACGATCTATCATCCCGTTGGCACCTGCCGCATGGGGCCAGCGGGTAACAGTGTCACTGACCCGAGCCTGCGCGTGCGCGGCGTAGACCGCTTGCGCGTGGTCGACGCTTCCGTCATGCCCGCCCTCATTTCAGGCAACACCAACGCCCCAACAATAATGATCGCAGAAAAAGCCGCTGATTTGATAGCCGCGCAGAGCCGGGCCGCGTAAATTGCATCCAACGAGCCAAGCGCGTAGAGAGCCAAAAAAGGGTACGTTGCAACGCTCCCATCACCCCAACTCTGGATAGGCAACTATGTGCGGGATTATTGGTATTCTTGGGTCTGGTGACACCGCACCGGCGATCTTAAACGGGCTCAAGCGCCTTGAATATCGCGGTTATGACAGTGCGGGTATCGCCGTCATCCGCGAAGGGCAGATTGAACGGCAGCGCGCCGTGGGCAAACTGTCGGCGCTGGCGGACCGGCTGGCCGAGGTCCCTCTCAGCGGGCGTACCGGGATCGGTCATACCCGGTGGGCAACCCATGGCGGGGTTACCGAAGCGAATGCCCACCCCCACACCACGCCAAAACTCGCGCTGGTCCATAATGGCATCATTGAGAATTTTGCCGATATACGCCGCACACTGACAGAGGCCGGGGTCAGCTTTTCCTCGCAGACCGATACGGAGGTTTGTGCACAGCTTATCACCCACCTGATGGAGAGCGACGCGTTATCACCGCGTGAGGCTTTTGTGGCGGCGTTGAAACGGTTGCGCGGTGCCTTTGCGCTGGCGGTGATCTTTGAGGGCGATGATGACCTTATCGTGTGTGCGCGTCAGGGTCCGCCCCTTGCCATTGGTCACGGCGTGGGGGAGCGCGAGGGCGAAATGTATCTCGGCTCCGATGCCTTTGCGCTGGCGCCCTTTACGAACCGGGTGACCTATCTGCACGATGGGGACCATGCGGAAATCAGGCGCAGCGGGCTGACGGTCTTTAATGAAAAAGGCAAAGCGGTGACGCGCGAGATCGTCATCTCTGCAGCTACCGATGCGCTTGTCGATAAGGATGGGTTCCGCCACTTCATGGCCAAGGAAATCCACGAGCAACCCGAAGTTGTTGCCCATACCCTGTCTCGCTATGTGGACCCCGAAACGCAGACCCTGCACCTGCCGCCAAGCGCGGTGGATTTTACAAAGATTGACAGGCTGACAATTTCCGCTTGCGGCACCGCCTATCTTGCTGGCCTCATCGCCAAATATTGGTTTGAGGAGTGGGCGCATCTGAGCGTTGAAGTGGATGTCGCTTCTGAACTGCGGTACCGCACCGTGCCCTATCAACCTGGCGGCGGGGCCCTCTTCATCTCGCAATCGGGGGAGACCGCCGATACCCTGGCCGCCCTACGCGATGCCAAGGCCAAGGGCCAGGCCGTCGCGGCGGTCGTGAATGTGCCTGAATCAACCATTGCCCGGGAGGCCGACGTAATTTTCCCCATGGCGGCCGGTCCGGAGATTGGTGTTGCCTCCACCAAGGCCTTTACCTGTCAGCTTGTGGCGCTCGCTGCGATTGCCATCGCCGCGGGCAAACGCCGGGGCGTGCTCACCGATGAGGCGGAAGCAGAGCTCGTACGCGGGCTCCTTTCCCTGCCGCGATTGATGACTGAGGCGTTAAAGCTCAGTGACCGGATCGAAGACATTGCCCGGTCCATCGCCGAGGCGCGCGACGTCCTTTATATCGGGCGCGGCGTGAACTTCCCCCTCGCCATGGAGGGCGCGCTGAAGCTGAAAGAAATTTCCTACATCCATGCCGAAGGCTATCCCGCCGGGGAGTTGAAACACGGCCCCATTGCGCTGATTGATAAGGACCTGCCCATTGTGGTCATCGCGCCCAGTGACCGGCATTTCGAAAAAACGATCTCAAACATGCATGAGGTTATGGCGCGCGACGGCAAGGCCTTACTGATCAGCGACCGTGAAGGTGTCGACAAAGCCGGCGATGGCGTCTGGTCGGCGATCACGGTTCCGGCGGCGCACCCGATGCTGACGCCGCTGGTCAGTGTGATTCCGATCCAGCTTCTGGCGTATTTTACGGCAACCACAAAAGGGACCGACGTGGATCAGCCGCGCAATCTGGCAAAGTCGGTAACAGTCGAATAACGATCAGTAACGGGAATAGTCATGGGTGAACGGATTATCGTTGCGGGCGGCGCGGGGTATATCGGCTCGCATGTGTGTGTCAGCCTGCTTGACGCTGGCTATAGCCTGATGGTGATTGATAATTTTGCCAATTCGCATCCCGAAAGCCTGTCGCGTGTGCGTCAGATTAGCGGGGTCAATGACCCTGATCGGCTAACCCTTGTGGAGGCTGATTTTGCGCGCCCCGAAGACCGCGCACGGATTATCGATGCCATCTGTTCTTTCAGGCCTGCAGGCGCCATTCATCTTGCCGGGCTAAAGGCGGTTGGCGAAAGTGTGGCCGAGCCCGCGCGGTATTACGCAACCAATATCAATGCCACTTTCGGCCTTATCGAGGGACTTGAAGCAGCGGGCGCGCGCCAGCTTGTATTTTCATCGTCGGCAACGGTCTATGGCGATCTTAACGCCAATCCGATCAGCGAGGCCGGGCGCACGGGGCCCACCAATCCCTATGGTCACACCAAGCTGATGATAGAGCAGATGCTGACCGACCTGACGCGCGCCGATGAGCGCTGGCGGGTTTGCAATCTGCGGTACTTTAACCCGGTGGGTGCGCACCCCAGCGGTCTGATTGGTGAAGACCCCAACGACATTCCCAACAATCTTTTTCCCTTCATCGCGCAGGTTGCCGTGGGGCGCCGCGAAACCCTGCAGATTTATGGCGATGATTATCCGACCCCTGATGGTACTGGGGTGCGCGACTATATTCATGTGTGCGATCTGGCGCGGGGTCATCTGCGCGCGCTGGAGTTTCTTTCGGATGGCGCCAATGGAGGAGCGCATGTTTTCAATCTCGGCACCGGGATCGGCTATTCGGTGAAACAGGTACGCGACGCCTTTGCCGTGGCGGCGGGCCGCGCAATCGCGTCTCAGATTGCGCCGCGCCGTCATGGCGACGTGGCGGAAAATTATGCCGATGCGCACCTAGCAGCAGAAAAGCTGAATTGGACGGCCGAAAAAACACTGGCGGAAATGTGCGCCGACCATTGGCGCTGGCAATCGCAAAACCCGAACGGGTTTGCCGGCTGAGGGGCAAGATGTACAACCTGCATCACCCGGTTGCACTCGAGAGCCGAATGACTACAGTACCGGCCACACGACGAAGGTACACTGGAGAGTTTATCTCCTGCCTTTGTTTTTGTTCTGATCTAACCCCGCGAGGAAATCATGGCTGTTGACGGCAAATGGAACATTTCAATCAAAACCCCCATGGGCGACCAGACTGCCCTGCTTACCCTGAAGCAGGATGGTGATGCGCTGACTGGCGATATGTCCGGGGCCATGGGTACCGTTGAGGTGCAAAATGGGAAGGTCGAAGGTGATACGCTCAACTGGTCTGCCAATGTGACCTCACCGATGCCCGTGACCCTCGACTTTACCGGCAAAATCGAAGGCGACGCGATTGCGGGCGACGTCAAGCTTGGCGCGTTCGGCTCCTCCACCTTCAGTGGTACCGCCGCCTGACCTACCCGATAGAGCGGGGCAATCCGCCCTCTCCGCAAAATGGACAAAGCCTCCGGCGCGCTGTGCGTCGGGGGTTTTTCTATGCGGCTTTATCAGTTTTGCACCGGCGGTTTTGCCATGCTACGACGCACCGTAATAGCGACGGTGAGGTATAATGTTTCATTCCCTATACAGATTATTTTCAGCAGTCATCATGGCTGGTCTCATTCTCGCTGTAAGCGCATGTGGCGACGACAAAGCCAAAACAAAACCTCTTCATAGCGCAGAAATAGACCTGACCGCTGAAGCCGTCGCGCCCACCGATGATATTGCCGAACGGTTCGTCAAACTAGCGCTCGCCATTGGGCAATATGACAAGAACTTTGTGGATGCCTATCAGGGACCAGATGCCTGGGCCGACGCGGCAAAGGCAAATCCCGGCGCCCTGTCCACGCTGCTTTTGCAAGCTCGGGGCCTCCTCAATGAGGTGCGCGGCCTGCCCCCCACCGTCGATGCCGACCGCCGGATCATGCTTGAAAAACAACTGATCGCCGCCATGACGCGTATTGAAATGACACGCGGCAATTTTTATCCGTTTAATGAGGAAACCCGGCTCCTCTATGATGCGGTCGCGCCAGCCTATGACCTCTCTGAATTTGATCAGGTTCTGTTTGAAATTGACCAGTTATTGCCGGGAAGCGGCAGCGTCGCGCAGCGGGTTGACGCATTTCGCGAGACACTGGCGATCCCCAAGGCAAAACTGAGAACCGTCTTTGATGCCGCCATCGCCGAATGCCGCCGCCGCACCCTGGCCCATTATGATTTGCCGGAGGGTGAAAACTTTCGCCTGGAATTTGTCACCGACAAATCATGGAGCGGGTATAACTGGTATCAGGGTGATTTTGAGAGCCTCATCCAGGTCAATACGGATTTTCCGATTATTATTGATCGCGCGGTCGATCTTGGCTGTCATGAGGGGTATCCCGGTCATCATACGTGGAATGTCCTACTCGAACGCGATGTGCTGAAGGGTAAGGGCTGGATTGAATATTCAGTATACCCTCTTTTTAGCCCCCTCTCGGTAACCGCCGAGGGATCGGCCAATTACGGAATTGATCTGGCGTTTCCGGACGAGGAAAAGATTGCCTTTGAACGCGAAACCCTGTTCCCCCTTGCCGGGCTTGATCCCGCAGCAGCGGACACGCTTGCGGCTCTGAACGCTTTGCGCGCCAGGCTATCCCACGCGCGCAACCATGTGGCCCGTGCCTATCTTGACGGCGATATCACGCGCGAGGAAGCTATTGTGATGTCTATGAAATACAATTTGATGAGCCGTGACCGGGCCGAGCAAAGCGTTTCCTTTGTCGAGACCTATCGCGGCTATGTAATCAATTATAATCTGGGTAAGGAGATTGTCGCAGACTTTATTGCGGCGCGTGTTGACGCTGGCGAAGACCGCTGGGCGGCGTTTGAACATGTGCTGCGTACGCCAAGCACTGCCTCCGACATTCGGGCCCTGACCCAAGCGGCACAATAGGGATAGGACCAATGAGTGCCCGCGACCCCGTTACCGACCCGTCATCCCCGGATCTTGTTTTGGCAGAGCCATCGGGCGCGAGCGGGACCAACCGCAGCCATCTTCCGGGCCTATCGCGGCGCATTGCACAGCTTCACCGCTGGGTCGGTTTATTGCTCGGTTTACAGGTGATGCTCTGGATGTTGAGCGGTGTGATCATGACCTGGATCCCGTTCCCGCTGGTCAAATCAAAACCGACGACAGCGCTTGTCTACCCAGCGGAACTTTCCGTGCAGGTTTATGCCTCACCCGGCGGGATATTGGCGCAAACCCCAGGGGCAACGCAGATTTCACTGCAAACCTTTCAGGGCAAGCCGGTCTACGTGACAGAAGGGAACAATCAGGATCATCTGTTTGACGCGATATCCGGCAAAAAGATCAGTCCACTGCGCAAAGATCAGGCCCTGGCGGTTGCCAATGCGGATTACGCCGGTGACGCGCCCGTGCGCCATGCGCGGCTGATGACCAAGACACCGGGGGAATTTCGCGGAAAAACTCCGGTCTGGCAGGTCGAGTTTCGCGACCCTAACGCAACACGCCTTTATATTTCGCCTTTCACCGGCGAGGTTCTGACCCGGCGCAACAACTATTGGCGTCTGTTCGATTTCTTTTGGATGCTGCACATTATGGATTATGAAGAGCGTGAGGATTTCAACAATCCGCTCTTGCGGATCGCGGCGGGACTGGGCTTGGTGTTTGCGCTTTCCGGGTTGATCCTGGTCGCGCTACGGTTTGCGCAAGGGCGTTTCTGGCGGCGGCGATCTTCTGCATCCTCTTAAAAGACGCGTTCATCAGTAGGCGGCAATTTCCACATCATACCCCTCACCGCGCAAATCATCGAGAATCCGGTTCAGGTGCTCCTGACCTTGCGTATCGATGGTCAGATCCATGCAGGTCATTTTCGCGGGCAGGTCTGAGTAGGTCCGGTGGTGACCCACATCGATGACATTGCCGTCCTGGCGCGCAACGATGGACGATACCCGCACCAATTGGCCCGGCTTATCAAGCAATTGCACCCGCAACCGCGCCAGCCGCCCGGACCGGGCAAGATCGCGCATCAGGATCATCGATAAAAGGCGCTGGTCTATGTTACCGCCGCAAAAAACCGTGCTGACCCGTTTTCCTGCAAACCGTTTAGCGTCGCAGAGCATGGCAGCTAGACCAGCGGCTCCTGCCCCCTCCACCAGAATTTTCTGCTCATTCATGATCAGTGTCAGCGCCTTTTCCAGAAAGCGTTCATTCACCAGAACGATGTCATCGACAAGGGTTCGGATCATGGTCCGGGTAAGATGCCCTGCCTCCCGCACGGCAATCCCTTCGGCAAGGGTATCGCCGCCTGTGGGCCGCGTTCCCTGATCAAGCGCATTTACCATGGAGGGAAATAATTCCGTCTGTACCCCAATGATCTCGATATCCGGATGCTGATCACGCAGCACAAGAGCCATGCCTGCCATCAGACCGCCCCCACCAATGGGGACCAGCACACAATCGGGCAGGGGGGCATCGTCGAGCATTTCCAGGGCGATCGTCGCCTGACCAGCAATTACCGCCGGATCATCAAAAGGATGAACAAAGGTTAGGCCGTCTTTCTCGCACCGCTCCACCGCGTGGGCATTAGCCTGATCAAAATTATCCCCATAAAGAACAACTTCGGCGCCAAGCGTTCGGGTCTGGCGAACTTTTACATCGGGTGTTGTGGTGGGCATGACGATCGTGGCGGGGATGGCCATCTGTTGCGCATGATAGGCAACCCCCTGCGCGTGATTGCCAGCCGACGCCGCAATGACGCCCCGCGCGCGCGCATCCTGCCCAAGGGTCAAGAGCCTATTCAGGGCACCGCGCTGTTTGAAGGACCCGGTATATTGCAGACACTCCAGCTTCATCCACAAATCCGCCCCGGTCATGAGGCTTAGCTTGTCAGCGCGCAGGGTGGGGGTGCGCGCAATATGCGGGGCGATGCGTGCATGAGCATCGAAAACCGAACCAATGGTCAAAGGCAATGGGTCAGCCGCCATCGCTTCTGTGGAGGCGGCGTTATGATTGGCGTTGGTCACGGGTCTGTCTCACCTTCATGAGCGCATCAAGCGCGCCCTGGCCGGTTCCCTATGCTGGAAACCGCTCCATATTCAACAGATTATCCTAGAATGGTGTAAGATTTTAGGAGAATTGCCGCTAAAAAGAAAAAACCTTGCGAGTCACAAGACGGCGGCGCAGATCGGTTGTGGTCATCGCGGTCTTTGGTGCGGGGCAAATATCACGGCTCTCCGGTGACGTTTCACCTCGGGTGTGAGCATTACCCCTATCGGTGCCGCGCAAGCGCCCTTCAGCGCCCATCTGGTTTGTGGCAACTTTGTAGGCAAGGTGCGCGCGCGCACCAATAATGCGTAGGCCGCGTGCGAGAAAACCTTCCACAATTTCGTCATCATCGGCGGCTTGTGACTTTTCACTGCTGATCAGGTGCCCGACGAGCCCCGGGACCGTATCGACCGCCCCGCCCGCCCGGGCTTGCGTCGCGGCGGTGAAGGCCAGGACAGCGATGATGACTGTGAGCAGTAGCGTTTTGCTCATCCCTGAGACCGTCATCACCTTACCAGTTCCCTCGCAAGCCATTTTTGCCTCCCGGTCACGCCGCACTGTGGTCATTGTACCGCACTCTCTCACTCCCGAATTGGGGTTTGTTTGCGGCGATTTCAAGGCTTTACCGGTCAGGCCGCCAACACGTCTTCGGCTGGTGAGAAGGCGAGGTTCAGGGCTTTTGCCACCGCCTCATAGGTAACTTGCCCCTGATGGACGTTCAGCCCGTTGCGTAAGTGGGGGTTATTCTTCAAGGCCCCTAGCCCCTCGTCGGCGAGGGCAAGCCCATGCCGCAAGGTTGCGTTATTGAGAGCATGAGAAGAGGTGAGCGGCACCGCGCCCGGCATATTCGCCACGCAATAATGCAGGATACCATCAACCTCATAGGTCGGGTGCTCGTGGGTTGTGGCTTTTGAGGTTTCAAAGCACCCGCCCTGATCAATCGCCACATCAACGAGAACAGATCCGTCTTTCATCCCGCTCAGCATGGAGCGCGTAACAAGCTTGGGCGCGCTTGCACCGGGGATCAGCACCGCGCCCACAGTGACATCCGCTGCGTCGGTTTCCTCATCAAGCGCCTCAAAGGTTGAATAGCGCGTTTTGATCCGTCCCAGGAAGATATCGTCAAGTTCGCCCATGCGATGGATATCAACGTCAAGCACCGTCACATCGGCGCCAAGACCCGCAGCCATCTTCGCCGCATGGGTACCCACAACACCGCCGCCCACAACAACAACTTTTGCAGGGGGCACACCGGGCACCCCGCCCACAAGAAGCCCGCGTCCGCCGCGATGGGCAGTCAGCGCATAGGCCGCTGCCTGCACGGCGAGACGCCCGGCCACTTCGCTCATGGGCGCCAATAGCGGTAAGCCGCCGCGCCGGTCGGTCACCGTTTCATAGGCTACGGCGGTTACACCGCTTTCAATCAGGCCTTTGGTCTGCGCCGGGTCAGGGGCCAGATGAAGGTAGGTGTATAGAATTTGCCCTTCGCGCAGTTGCTCCCATTCGCTAGGCTGGGGCTCCTTCACTTTGACGATCATGTCCGACTTAGCAAAAACCGTGGCTGCATCATCGACGATCTTTGCGCCAGCCGCGCGGTAATCCTCGTCGCTCACACGAATGCCAAGGCCGGCACCGGTTTCCACAAAAACCTCGTGCTTATGGGCCACATATTCACGCACACTACCGGGGGTAAGCCCCACCCGAAACTCACTATTTTTGATTTCTTTCGGTACACCAACGATCATCAAGGCCTCCCATCGCCGCCGGACTATCATTAGATAGGAGAATACCACATCAGGGCTAGTCAATTCCAGCAAATGCAGGCCGCCTAAAAGCCTGTTTCACCAAGCCCATGCGCGCCCATAGTGAATACAACCATAGACCCGTGATTAAAACGCCAACGCCTTCGCAGAATTCACATGCTCCAGTGCCTGCACCGCGCCCAGTGTGCCGTCCGAAACTGCATCATCGACGGCGATTAGAGCAATCGCCTCCTCGCCAGCGCCCGACCGGCCAAGGTTGAAGGTCCCAATGTTAACGCCCGCATCACCGAGCGTCTGGCCCAACGCGCCGATAAAACCCGGCTTGTCTGCATTGGTCACAAACAGCATGTGATCGGCAAATGCGGCCTCCATATCGACGCCGTTCACCTCCGTCACGCGGGGGACGGCACCAAATAACGCGCCGGTCACCGACCGCTCATGGCGTTCGGTTACAATCCGCAGACGAATGATGGAATCGAAGTTTTCGATCTCATCAAGATAAGTCTCCGCAATGGCGACCCCGCGCTCCTTTGCGATAGAGGGGGCACTGACGATATTGATATCAGACAGCATGGGCTTCAAAACACCAGCGATTGCCGCCGCCGTTAACGGCTTGGTGTTCAGCTTCGCCACCTCTCCGCCATAGACAACTTCGATCCCTTTAATGCTTGTCTCAATCAATTGCCCGGCAAAAAGCCCGAGCCGCTCGGCAAGCTGAATAAACGGACGCAGGCGCGGCGCCTCCTCCGCCGAAACCGACGGCATGTTCAGCGCATTGGTCACCGCACCGCGCATGAGATAATCGGCCATCTGCTCGGCAACCTGAATGGCAACATTCTCCTGCGCCTCGCGCGTTGATGCCCCCAGATGCGGGGTTAGTACCACATTGTCATAGCCAAAAAGCGGATGATCCGTTGCCGGTTCCACAGCAAAAACATCGAGCGCCGCCGCCCCGATATGACCGTTATCAAGCTGCGCTTTCAGGGCATCTTCATCTATCAAGCCACCGCGCGCGCAATTGATGACGCAGACCCCTTTCTTTGTCTTTGCCAGGCTATCCGCATCAAGAATATTTCGCGTTTGATCTGTCAGGGGCGTGTGCAACGTGATGATATCGGCGCGCGCCAGCAATTCATCAAGCTCGACTTTTTCTACGCCAATATCCACCGCCCGCTGCGCCGACAGAAACGGGTCAAACGCCACGACCCGAAGTTTGAGACCGAGCGCGCGGTCAGCCACGATAGATCCGATATTGCCGCAGCCAATAAGGCCAAGCGTCTTGCCGTAAAGCTCCGTACCCATGAATTTCGATTTTTCCCATTTGCCCGCATGGGTTGACTGGCTCGCCTGGGGAATTTTTCGCGCCAATGAAAACATCATGGCGATGGCATGTTCGGCGGTTGTGATGGCATTGCCAAAAGGCGTATTCATCACCACCACACCCTGCGACGTCGCCGTGGGGATATCGATATTGTCAACGCCGATACCCGCGCGGCCAATCACTTTTAGGTTGTGCCCCGCATTGATCACCGCTTCGGTGGCTTTTGTCGCGGATCGCACGGCAAGACCATCATAGTCACCAATAATCGACAGCAAACGGTCTTTGTCTTTGCCAAGATCAGGCTGATAGTCCACATCAACACCGCGCTCTCTAAAGACATTGACGGCGGTCTCACTCAATTTGTCAGAAATCAAAACAGTGGGCATAGGGATCTTCCTTAGAAGGATTAAATAGAAAATAGACGATCGACGACACGCGGTCTGTTACGCGTGATCCGCTTTCGTGATGGCAAAGGCCCAGTCAAGCCAGGGGAGGAGCGCGCGGACGTCTTCGGTTTCCACCGTTGCCCCGCACCAGATCCGCAAGCCCGGCGGTGCATCGCGGTACCCCGCCACGTCATAGGCGGCGTCTTCGGTTTCCAGACGCGCGGCCATCGCCTTGATAAAGCTGGTTTGCGCATCCGCCGATCGTGCTGTAACCGCGGGGTCGACAATGGACAGACAAACCGAGCTGTTGGACCGGATTGCAGGGTCCGTACACAGAAAATCCACCCACGGGGTCCGGGCAACCCACTCCGCGATAGCCTGCAGGTTTGCATCAGACCGCGCATGCATGGCGGCAAGCCCGCCGATGGAGGCCCCCCATTTCAGCGCATCGATCACATCCTCCACACACAGCATGGAGGGCGTGTTGATAGTCGCGCCTGTAAAAATCCCCTCGATGAGGCTACCGCCTTTCGTCAGGCGGAAGATCTTCGGCAACGGCCAGGGCGGTGTGTAACTTTCAAGGCGCTCCACAGCGCGCGGGCTAACAATGAGCACACCATGGGCACCCTCCCCGCCCAGTGCCTTTTGCCAAGAGAACGTCACCACATCGAGCTTTGCCCAGTCGAGCGCTTGCGCAAAGACCGCAGAGGTCGCATCGCAGATGGTGAGCCCTGCCCGGTCAGCGGCAATAAAATCCGCATTAGGCACCCGAACGCCCGAGGTTGTGCCATTCCAGGTGAAGACGAGATCATGGTCCGGGTTCACCGCGCTAAGATCTGGCAACGCCCCGTAAGGCGCCGTGATCACCCGGGCGTCAAGCTTCAGTTGCTTGACCGCATCACTGACCCAGGTTTGCCCGAAGCTTTCCCACGCCACCATATCCACCGGCCGCGCCCCGAGGAGCGACCACATGGCCATTTCTACCGCGCCGGTATCAGATGCTGGAACGATGCCGATACGATACTCATCGGGCACCTCCAGCAGGGCGCGGGTTCGATCAATTGCTTCGCTGAGGCGTTGTTTCCCAATTTTAGACCGGTGCGACCGCCCGAGAGATTGGGTCGCCAGTGACTGTGCCACCCACCCCGGGCGCTTCACGCACGGGCCCGATGAAAAATGCGGGCGGTTGGGTTTCAAGACGGGTTTGGCGGCTGAAAGATCAGTCAGCACGCGGTCAGCTTGCGCTGCCGCTAATCGCTCTGTGCTCATTATAAACTCCTATCCTCACAGATAGGCGCGCCCCGTTGGGAAGGCGTGGCCCGCGTCGGCTATCGGCAAAAAGCGCGGAGCGGTCAATCGCTATCTGAGCCCGCGGCACAATTTGCAGGATATGCGCCGCGTTAGCCGATTCCACCACCGGGCGCGTTAATCAATTACCGTGCCCGGCGGAATGACCCGGGCGATCCAGCCGGTTTTAGGGAAGGGTTTGATCAGAATACGGCGCACCGTTTTCCACCCACCGCCGAGCAATACCATGGCCCCGCCCAGAACCAGCAAGGTGACTGCGATGCTCCACGCGCCATCGAGACCAGAGTTAGAGAACAAAACTCCAATGGCCGCCGCCGCTGACAATAGACCGGCCACCAGAAGTGCGCGGCGATTGATCAAGAGAGAGATAACCGCAAATACGATAACGATCAGCAAGGTCGCCACCGCCGGGAATGTATCGTTTGACGAAAAGGCCCCGCCGCCCGCCACCATAGTGGTGATCGACCAGAACATCAGCGGCGCCGCGAAGAAATGCAGCCAGAAGCCATTGTCCGAAATGCGGGTCCGCCGCTCCGGATCGCGGGCATCAAAATAGACGCCAAGCAGAAAGAGGAAAATGCCGGACCCAAGCCCCCACAGCCCCAGATTGTTCAGCACGATTGCCGGGTCAATAAAGATTGCCGTGGCAACGACAAGGCCCGCAATAGACGCGCCCGCAAGACCCATGGCAAAAGGCAGTTTCATGCGCACATAGTAAAGAAAGATGCCGATCGTCCCTGTGGCCGCCAGGACAAGGGGAAAAACTTTCGCATTTTTAACCCAGTCGCTGATATTGTTTCCAATATCACCAACGATCCCCACATAGAGCAACCCGGTGCCGGTGAGCAAAAATCCCATAAAGGTCAGTAGAATGACGATTGCCGGGAGGAACAATCGCCTCGTGCGGGCAAAAATCTCGCCAACGGCCCACATAACCGCCGCATCAACTAGAAAAACAACGCCGCCGATTATAAAGGGCTGACGCACACCCCGTTCCAATCCTTCACCAAAATCAATTCCGACGAGATTGAAGATCATCAGAATCGAGAACAAGGCGAGCCCTGCCGCGAACAGACCAAGACCAATACTGAGAAAAACGTCGTGGAAGTTCCGGATAAACCGCAATTCCTCCTCGCCGCTATCACCGCCGGATCGTGTGCGATCTTCCAGCGCCGTGTCAAAAGCGGTTTGTGTCATGAAGTTTCTCCTCTTGCGGGAACGCCCGGTTCGCAAATAGCACCAACCGCGCTTTTCAGTCTTACCCGATAATGCCCCAGCTTAACGCCCAAATCATCGCCTGCGCCCCTTGAATGCAACCATCACACGCACCGACAATGCAGGGATAAGGTACCAACCGCCGACAAAAACGCAATTCGCGAATCGATAGCCGGATATCAACCCGCGATAGGCCGGTTGGCAGCCCCCTAGGCGGGCTGGTCGTTTCGCGCCATAGTCAATGGATAAGAGGTTGCGGGTAGATGAGGGGCCCTATCATGGGTGTAAGTACACAGACTGTCAGTCAGGGCACAGCACCCGTCTTTGATCCGGCAGCGGCAACGCAGGCCTATATCGATAGCCTTGGGCCTGACGCGCTGGCAAAGGCAGCGGCCTATACAATGGGCAATCATATCCTGTTGGGCGTCGGGGTCATTGTCTCGGCGCTTGTAACCTTCGCCCTTGTCCGCTCCCGCCTTCCGCAAAAGCTGGAGGATAAATTTGGATCGGGATCTTTTCTCGGTATCGCGTTAATCAGTATGGTGACCCTTGTTCTGGGAACGATCATATCCCTGCCTTGGGATCTTTATACCGATTGGTGGCGCGAAACGCAGTATGGTCGAACGAGCCAGCCCCTGTCTGATCATCTAACCCAAACTGGTATTGCCACGGGTCTGGGGGTTGTTGCCGGGGCTTTCTTCTTTGTGATCCTCTATTTCCTCATTCGCCGGGCGGGGCGGTTCTGGTGGATCTGGGGCGGCGGCGTGACGGCAGCATTGATCAGCCTACTGTTGTTATTATCGCCGACCTATATAGAACCCCTGTTCAATGATTTCGAACCCATTCCGGAGGGTCCGGTGCGTGAGGCGGTACTGGCCCTTGCGGCGGATGCTGACATTCCGGCGGACCGGATTTTCGTCTTTGATGGCTCCCGGCAGTCGAACAATTTTACCGCCAATGTTTCCGGTTTGGGGGATGCCGCGCGGATCGCGATCTCCGATGTGGCGCTTGGCGAAGCGTCCCTTGATGAGGTCAAAGCGGTCACCGGTCACGAGGTTGGCCACTATGTCCTCGGCCATGTGTGGCGCAGCGTCGGCGTTTTTTCCGTCCTTGCCATGGTGATGTTCTTTTTGGCTGACCGAACATTCGGCTTTTTTACCGCCCTATTCGGCGCACGCGGTACCATCGCCGATCCGTCGACCCTGCCGGTCCTTTTGTTCGTCATCGGATTTTTTGGCGTGATTGCCGAACCCATTACGAATACGCTCACACGCATTGGTGAGACCGAGGCGGATCAATATTCCTTAGATACGGTGGGCCTGCCCGACGCGCTTGCCTCGGCTCTCGTGAAAACGGCGGAATATCGAAATCCGCGTCCCACCCGCTGGCAGGAAGCGCTGTTCTACACGCACCCTTCGGTGGAACGCCGGGTGCGCCGCGCCATGGATTGGAAAGCGGCAAACCTGCCGGCCCCCGCTTTAGCCGATGAATAGACGGCCTGCGCGAACGACGAGAATCAGCGCCAGCGCCAACCCCGTCACATAGGTACCAAGGGCGCCCACAAATTTTAGCGGCGTGCCCTCATAAACGCTGCCGCCCAATAACACGCCAGCGGCATGAAGGTAGCGGCAAACAACAGCGGCCACCATAATGGCGCCAATCCAAAACGGCATGATGGGAAGACGCAACCCGAGCGCCAGGATCATCAACGCCAGCATCGGCACATATTCTGTGCTATTGCCGTGCGCGCGCATGGCCTTGCGCAAACCCGATGCCGGATCGGCCTCCGCCTCATGCTGGGTCTGGATCACGGCACCACGCTCGCGCGAGACATTGAAGCCGAGCAAGAAAATCAGCACCCCCAAAAGCCCCACACATAAAAGTGAAATCGCCATGCCCAGCTCCTCGCGGTTTCTTTAGGTCGATAAGGGCGGGGATATCGAAAAGCCCGGTGGGTCACAAGGGTGATTGGCGTTAGCGGCATGGGCACGGGCGAATTGGCCTGGGAGTTCGCCAAGACAGGTCCCGGGTCGGTGCGGCGCCACCCGAGGAATACGCATGAAACTTTAACACAAATTCCCAATCCCTGGGCATAGAACCCAAGGTTTCATGATTGGGGGACGGAGGATATCGAACAGCCCCTCAATGAACTTGGAATGCCGCTTTTTTACGCTGTTTCGAGGATTGAAAAACTCAACCCTGCCCTCTCCTCGAGCCGATCAATCAACGCGTCGCCCATGGCGGCAGCCGGTGTTGTGATCCCGCCTTTGACCCCTTCCTTCGGCGTGTGGAGCGCAAGGCAGATCGCGGCCTCGCCAAGCATTTTTGACGTGGAGCCGTAGCCCGGATCGCGGTCGCCTTTCACATTGGCAGTCATATTCTCCCCATTGGGATCAATCCCGATGAAATGCAACACGTAAAAGCCGGCTTCGCGTTCGGTCTTTGTGGGTCCATCACCGGGGGAAGGCAGAATGAATTTCTTTAACAAAGCGCGCAAAGGTCCAACACTCAGCGCGCCGGCAAAAAGCCCCGTCGCCAGTGCGATTTTCGATGCGGCCCCTTTACTCTTGGCCATCATCATTTCGCTATAGAGAAAGTCCTCCCCATAGGGATAGGTCATCAGCATATTGCTGCGATGAACAGTCTTGGAATTGATCACCGCCATGACAAAAGGGGCGACCCAGCTTTGTGCATCCTCGTCAAAATAGGGCTTTTGATCATTGGGTTGGCGCGGCCGCGTGGCCTGATCATCCGGGGCCAGACCATAGGGGTTTACCATCACCTGGCGCACCGACGGGTCATCATTGCCAGCTTCAATGGTGGTCACCATGCTTGCCACCGTACCGCCCGAGGCTTTGCCCTTGGCGGCCTTGACCCGGCCTTTGACATGGGCAAAGACCGCGCCGCGCCGATTACGGGCTTCGCGCTGTAGATAATAAACGCCCAGATCAAATGGGATCGAATCAAAACCGCAACTGTGAACGATACGCGCGCCGGATGCCGCGGCAGCCGCCCCATACTGATCAATCATACGGCGCATCCAGGCGGGTTCTCCCGACAGATCCACATAGTCCGTACCCGCCTCAGCGCAGGCAGCGACGAGGGCGGACCCGTATTTCTGATAGGGACCCACGGTCGTACAGATCACGCGGGCCGAGCGGACCAGCCGATCAAGCGACTGCCGGTCTTTCGCGTCCGCTGTGACGACGGGCACCGCACCGAGCCCTAGCTCCGAGGCGACAGCGTTGAGCTTGTCGGCACTACGCCCGCCCATGGCCCAGCGCAATTCACGGTTCACGCCATAGGTCTGAAACAAATACTCAGCCACCAGACGACCGGTAAACCCGGATGCGCCCCACACAATAACGTCATAGGTGACCGTATCATCCATCGGCTTTCGCCTTTTTTGCAACAATCATGTAATTGACCGCTGTATTATTCGTCACCTCCCATTTATCTGTGAGCACATTATAATTCACCCCGCCCCGGGCTGCTATGGCCATATTCCCCCGGCTGAGGGCTGCCTCAACCTCGCGAGGCTTGACGAATTTCTTCGGGTCGTGCGTACCCATGGGCAGCCATTGTAGCACATATTCCGCGCCGATTTTCGCAAGCAACAAAGCCTTCAGAGTACGGTTGATCGTGGCGAGGACCATCATACCGCCGGGGGCAACGAGATCGGCAGAGCTTTTTAGGAATAAGGAAACATCAGCCACATGCTCCACAACCTCCAGATTGAGGACCACATCAAACGGCGCCTCACCGGCGGCCACCAGGTCCTCAACGGTTGTATTTCGGTAATCGATCTCAAGGCCCGATTGGCTGGCGTGGGTCATGGCTGTTTTAATATTGCGTTCGGCGGCATCAATCGCCGTGACGGCGGCACCAAGCCGGGCCATGGGCTCGGCCACCAACCCGCCGCCGCACCCCACATCAATGAGGCGCAGGCCCTTGAGCGGCAACTCATCCATGGGGGTGCGCCCGAAATGGTGACAAACCTGATCGCGGATATAACCCAGTCGAACCGGGTTGAATTTATGCAAGGGTTTGAATTTTCCCGTGGGGTCCCACCATTCCTCAGCGATTTTGGTGAATTTCTCCACCTCATCGGGATCGATTGTGGTGTTGCCTGGGGCTGCGCTGGTCACGGGGAAAGTCCTTTTTCAAAGGCCGGGAACCCGCGCGAATGCAGGCTGCCTGGCTGTTAACATGGGGATGATACGCCCGAGACGTCGGGCCAGCGCATCTCCCTCGCCTTGTAAGGACCCGCCAGCGTGAGTAAACAGACGCCGCGTCGCAGGCATCGGCCCGTCCGGTAACCACGCGGCCCCAGACACTTTTTCTGCGGTTCGGTTTTGCCCTGAAGCTCACAACCGCCTCACCGGCTGAACACTTGAAAGGCGCCCTCGGCCCATGACCCGCATCGTGATGAAATTCGGCGGCACATCCGTGGCTGACCTTGACCGGATCGCCAATGTGGCCCGGTTTGTCCGCCGGGAGGTTGAGGCGGGGCAAGCCGTGGTCGTCGTGGTTTCGGCCATGGCGGGCCAGACCAACAAACTTGTCCAGTTTTGTGAGGATGTGGGCCCGCCGGACCCAAGCCTTGATGCCCGCGGCATCGAATATGACGCAATCGTTTCCACCGGGGAGCAGGTGACCGCCGGGCTTTTGGCGCTGACCCTTCAGAATATGGGCTTTCGCGCCCGATCCTGGCAGGGGTGGCAGATCCCGCTTCGTACCGATGGCAACCACGCGAAAGCGCGGATTGATGCGATCCCGGAGTTGAATATTGGCCCAGCCATCGACAATGGGGAGGTGGCGGTTGTGGCCGGGTTTCAGGGAATTGCCCCCGATGGACGCATCGCCACCCTGGGCCGGGGCGGCTCCGACACCACGGCGGTAGCACTGGCCGCGGCGATTGATGCGGCCCGCTGTGATATCTATACCGATGTGGACGGCGTCTACACCACCGACCCGCGCATTGCGAAAACCGCCCGGCGGATTGACCGGATTTCCTATGAGGAAATGCTGGAAATGGCCTCTGTGGGGGCAAAAGTGCTCCAAACCCGGTCGGTCGAACTGGCCATGGCGCACCGTGTTCCCTTACGGGTTCTATCAAGCTTTTCCGACCCGTCGGCGAGCCTGATCGATCAAGCGGGTGGCACCATTATTTGTGACGAGGATGAGATTGTGGAACAGCAAATTGTAAGCGGCGTCACCCCCTCACGCGATGAGGCGAAAATCAGCCTGATCTCTGTACCCAATGAGCCAGGCCGCGCCGCGCTTATTTTCATCATCCTTGCCGAAGCCAACATCAATGTGGACATGATCGTGCAGAGCCCATCGCGCTCGCCCGATGCGGCCAATATCTCCTTCACAATGAATGTGGGAGAGATGGGCCGCGCCGCCGACGTGTTAAACGCGCGCAAAACTGATGTCGGTTTCGCCGATATGATCCTCGATCCCAGTATCGCAAAAATCTCCGTTATTGGCGTCGGTATGAAGAGCCATGCGGGTGTCGCCTCAATCATGTTCTCTACCCTTGCAGAGCGCGGGATCAACATTCAGAATATCTCCACATCGGAGATTAAAATCAGTGTTCTGATCGATTCTGAATATACCGAGCTTGCCGTGCGCGCCCTGCACCAGGCCTACGGTCTCGACAAAGCCCAACCGGAACTGATCGCGTAAGTCCCATGAGTATTGAGAAAACCAGACCCCTCTATGGGGGGCACGGTGATCGTGGGATCACGGTGCTCCTGAAACAGATGCATGACGTGGTCGCCCATGATGTGACCGCGCAGGAACGTCTGGATCAACTCACGCGTATTATCGCAAACCATGTGGTTGCCGATGTATGTTCGATCTACCTGCGGCGGCCCGACGATCAATTGGAGCTTTTTTCAACCGCCGGTCTTGACCGCGAGGCCGTTCACCAGACTCGTCTGACCTGGGGAGAAGGTCTGGTGGGCATGGTTGCCAACAGTCAGCGCCCGATCATCACTGAAGACGCCCCCGCCCACCCGGCCTTTGCTTACCGTCCGGAGACGGGCGAGGACCCCTTAAAAGCATTCCTCGGTGTACCGCTGATCCGTTCCGGTCAAGTCATCGGCGTTCTTGTCCTGCAGAATGTCTCCGCGCGCCGTTATGGCGACGATGAGGTTGGGGCGGCACAGGCCGTTGCCACCTTGCTCGCGGAAATTGCAGCCTCCGGCGAGCTTTTGAGCCGCGAGGAAACCGAAGCCGTGGACAAGGTTGTTCACCGCCCGGAGCTTTTAACCGGCACCGGCGTTGTCCCCGGCATTGCTATCGGCAAGGCCTCCCTGCACGAAGCGCCGATTCCTAAATATAAAGTCTTTGCAGAAAATCAGGCCGAAGAGGCCAAACGCCTCGAAGACGGCCTTGAACGCCTGCGCAGTTCGGTGGACCGGATGATCACCGCCCGCGACCTAAAAGGGGTATCGCGAGAAGTCCTCGAGACTTACCGGCTGTTTGCCTATGATCGTGGTTGGAAAGATCGTCTGCGTACCGCTGTTTTCTCAGGACTTAGTGCGGAAGCCGCCGTCCTGCAGGTCAAAAACGAAAACCGCACCCGCATGCTACGCTCACGCGATCCCTATTTGCGCGAGCGCATGCATGATCTTGACGATCTTGCAAACCGGCTGCTCCGTATTCTAAGCGGCGAGTCGCCGGATATGCCGCGGCCAATACCGGACAATGCAATCTTGTTTGCTCAAGCCATGGGGCCTGCTGATCTTCTTGAATATGACCATAACAAATTGATTGGGATCGTGCTTGCCGAAGCAACCGATACATCGCACGTGGCGATTGTGGCGCGAGCCCTGAATATCCCGGTCCTTGGCGGCCTTGCCGACGCATTTGAACGGGTTGAAGAAAATGACGCTGTCGTCATGGATGGCACAACGGGTGAACTTCATATTCGACCCGGTCAAGATGTTCTAAAAAGCTATCAATCCAAAAGCGATCTGCAGTCGGAAGAACAGGCTCGGTACGCAAAAGAACGTCACCTGCCTTGCGTGACGCAGGATGGTCAGACCGTCACGGTCATGATGAATGCCGGGCTGGTGCTCGACATGCCACAGCTTGGCGCAACGGGCGCTGCCGGTGTGGGGCTCTTTCGCACCGAGTTACAGTTTCTGATCGGACGCTCCTTGCCCAGCGTTGAAAAACAAGAAGCACTCTACCGCGAAGTGATGGATTTTGCCGACGGGCGCCCGGTGATTTTCCGGACCGCTGATTTGGGCGGCGATAAGAGCGCTGACTACATGAAACGGCGCAAGGAAGGCAATCCCGCCATGGGCTGGCGCGGCCTGCGCATGGCCGTTGATCGGCCCGGCCTTTTACGCCCGCAATTGCGCGCGTTGCTGTCGGCGACGGCGGGCCGTGATCTGCATGTGATGTTTCCCATGGTCACCCTCGCCTCCGAGATAGATGCGGCACGCGATATGCTCGACCTGGAAATACAGTGGCACAAAAAACGCGGTCGTCCCTATGCTGATAAAATTCATATCGGCGTGATGATCGAAACGCCCGCTATTGGTTGGCAAATCGACCATATTGCGCAAAGGGTGGATTTTCTGTCCATCGGCGGCAATGATCTGGCGCAGTTTTTTTTCGCGGCTGATCGCGACACCCCGTGGGTGACGAATCGCTATGACCCCCTAAACCCGGGCTTTCTGAGCTTTATTAGATGGATCGTTGAGCGCGCCCGCAAGGCCGGCATCGCCGTGAGCTATTGCGGTGAGCAAATTTCAGATCGTCTGATTGCGAGTGCGCTTATCGGCATTGGCGTGCACCAACTTTCCGTGGCCGCAACGACCGTTGGTCCGTTGCGCCGTCTCGTGCGCCAGCTTGATGCAGGCAAACTCAGCGACTGGATGGACGACAATCTCGATAGCAGCCGTGATAGTTTGCGCACGGATCTTGCAAACTATCTGCGCCGGGAAAGAGTACTTTAGCTCTTTTCTACCGCTCGAAACGGACCGTTGCCGTCCGGCTTGGGCTTTCCACAGGCCGTCCATTTTCAAGCCTGGGATTAAACCGCCAGCGCTCGACAGAGCGCAGCGCAGCGCGGTTAAAACAGCTATTGGTGCTCCCCTTGACGCTGGGAGATTGTACCGCGCCAAGGGGCGACACCGTGAAGGCGACCTCGACCGCTTCAACGGGCTTCGCGCGGCTGGTGCACCGTGACGGAAACTTCGGCGGCACCGACCGCACCAAGGTTGCCCGGCTAATGATTACAGTCTCTAAATCATCTTCAGATACGGGCGTGACGAGAACAGCAGGCGGCGTTTGAGTATCCACATCAGATTGGTTCTGGCGAACCGCGCGCTCAAGGCTTGTCACCGGCACGGTGAAAGGGTCGTCATTGGGCGGCGACGATAGGGCCGGAACCCGCGCTTGTGCCTGCGCTGGTGTTGACCCCTTCCGAATCGCTTCGGGTTCTGCGTCTTCTGCTTGCGGACTATTCTGATTCAACGTTTCCTCTACATCGGCACGTGGCGATTGCGCGATGGGGCCCACACGCCTGTCGCCCCCCTGCGGCGGGGTTCCACCCCGGATCACTGTCGGCAACCGCGGCGTCGATGCGGCGGGCCTGTCCTGGACGGTAGGTTCTATGGGGCTTGTGGCAGGTGTTGCAGAGGCATCATCGCGCGCTGTGGCTGCTGCTGTGACGCTCTCACGCGCGTCGGTAGGTTCGGGGAGGGGTTGATCTATGTGGACCGGCAGGGATGGGCTTGGTTCCATTAGCGCGGCTGGTCGAGCCACGGGCGCGCGATTAGAAGCCGAAGGCTCTGTGTTCTGTACCCCTGGAGATGAGGTCTTTGCCTCGTCGAGGCGTGGCCCGGCGGCGTTCGCCACCTCGACCGTTGGGGCCATTTCCTCCGTCTGCTGAGCGGTTTTGGTTGGTGATGCACTTCCGGTATCAGCTTGCGTCGTTAAATCAGTGGGCGCTGGCGGCGAGCCAAGCGTTGCTTGCGCCCCAACCCTT
Source organism: Pseudomonadota bacterium (assembly GCA_039819545.1). Classification (GTDB taxonomy): domain Bacteria; phylum Pseudomonadota; class Alphaproteobacteria; order Caulobacterales; family Parvularculaceae; genus CALLPQ01. The sequence continues at coordinate 61,812 of JBCBRS010000004.1, forward strand.
GATGGTGTCTCAATGGGGGCTACCTCGCCTTGCTCCACCTCAGCTGTTGTTGGCACGGCTCCCTCAGGCTCAACGGGCTGGCGCGAGGAGATCAGCGCGAAAAAGGCCCACGCCGCAAAGACGCAAATGGCTAGGAGAGCCAGCAAGGCGAGCACGGGCATTTTTTCGGACTTATCCTGCGCAATCTGCAGTGGCGCGGCGTGGTCCAGCTTGTCGCCCGCAGCTGGATGCACCGCCACATTGGCCTGGCGCAAGCTGCCGGCCGGCGATTGCACCTCCGCGCGGTAAGCGAGCGCGAGCTCATCTGCTGGCAAATCGAGGAGGCGCGCGTAATTCTTCACAAACCCCGCCGCATAGGAGAGCGCCGGCAAGGCCGCATAGTCCCCGTCTTCCAACGCTGCGATATAGCCCGGCTTGATTCGTGTGCGCTCGCTCACCGCCTCGCGGGTCAGACCTTGTTCGATGCGGGCATGTTTCAACTGGTCACCCACCGCACCTGCGCCGCGCGCACGATCACCGTCCACGCTTACGGGCGCGGGATTCAGGATCGGGTCATTTTCCGGCGTTGCCATAACTCTTCGCACTCCGGGCGATACAAACCTCCCACCGGCGCGAAGCACAGTCGCGACCAACCGGCACGGGCGGAAACAAGTGCGGGAAACACTGCAAAGCTGATGCCATTGGCTCAACAAGGCGGTATCAGCTCGGCCCGCTGGAAAATTTACCTCCCAACAACCCATTGCGTTCATAATTCGCAGGAAAGTGGCGCGTCTTTGCGGTCGCCAAGCGGAAGAATTGCCGTTAACCTTTTCTTAAGTGATTCTGAGAGGTTCTTTTTCGTCACGGCAAAAGCCGGTCGTTCCGGGCCATGAGGGGCCGGGGGAGACGTAGCGTGAAAATGGGACAATCGATGTGAGTAAGGCGCCAGGCAACACCGCAGACATTCTCGACATGGAAGAGGCCCGCGCCCGGCGGCAGGATTTTGCCACCCATACCGGCTTTGATACCGCTGGCGCCTATTTGCGCGACCTGCGCGAGGCAAGCGGGCTGACCCTCGAAGATATCTCCCTGCGCACCCATATCCGCGAGCAGCATTTGCGCGGGATTGAGACAGGTGATCTTTCGCTCCTCCCGGCGCGGGCCTATGTCTCCGGCTTTGTGAAGACGTACGCCGAAATGCTTGGCCTCGACCCGGCACCCATTGTCACGCGGTTCCGCGAAGATGTGGGCCTCAGCAAGCCCGAAACGGTTGACCCCAAAGGATTTGAAACCGCCGAAGTCCGCGCCGAAGCCGAGAAAAAGGACATGTCCTTTCTTAGTGTTTTTGCCGTGATCGCCTTTATCCTGTGGTGTTCGTGGCAAGTGATGGAGGCGAAAACCCGTAATGAGGCGGACCGGACCAACGCCGCCGCTATGAGCGCGCCAACCGATAGTCCTGCCGCCCTGCAAGACACAGTCCCCGGACAGCCGGTGCCCGTTGGCTTGCCAGTGGCAGATATTCCGGTTGTGCCCACGGCGATAACAGACCCGCTCGCCGACCCGCCGCTTGCCGATGCCGATGGCACCGTGATCGCGCACATTACCGAACGGATTGAGCCGGTCTATCCGCGCCTGTGCGAGGGCCAGGCTGGCCCGCAGGAAACGGTGGATACGACCTTTAACATCACCAGCGATGGCCGCGTGGCCGGCGCCCGCGTTGTGACCGCGTCAAATGATTGCTTTCGCCGGGCGGCCCTGAACGCCCTGAAACGCTGGCGGTTTTCGCCGCAAATCCGGGCAGGTCAGCCCGTGGCAACCTATGATCAGACCCTCACCTTCGTGTTTAAGCGGCCCGCCTGACCCCCGTCTTAAAACGGATGACAAGGTTGGCTCCGCACCAACCCTTGACAAGCGCGACCAGCCGGACAAGGTGACTTTGATCCGGGGCGCGAGTGTGCGGCCCCTATTTTGGCATTGATTTGGAGAAGCTGGCCCATGTCCATCCGTCCCTGGCGCGATATTGAACGCCGACAGAGCCGCAAGATCATGGTGGGGTCCGTGCCCGTGGGCGGCGAGGCGCCCATTGCCGTGCAAACCATGACCAACACGCTGACAAGCGATGCGCAGGCCACGATCCGTCAAATCAATGAGGTTGCCGAGGCGGGCGCAGACATTGTGCGGGTTTCCTGCCCCGATGTTGAATCCACCGCAGCGATGAAGGAAATCTGCAAAGCCTCCCCCATTCCCGTGGTTGCTGATATCCATTTCCATTACAAACGCGGCATCGAAGCAGCAGAAAACGGGGCTGCCTGCCTGCGGATTAATCCAGGAAATATCGGTTCGGAAGACCGCGTGAAAGAAGTCATCAAAGCTGCCAAAGACCATGGGTGTTCCATGCGCATTGGGGTTAATGGCGGCTCCCTCGAAAAAGACCTGCTAGAAAAATATGGCGAGCCTTGCCCCGAAGCCATGGTGGAAAGCGCCCTCGACCATGCGAAGATTCTTCAGGATAATGACTTTCACGAATTCAAAATCTCGGTGAAAGCTTCGGACGTGTTCCTGACCGTTGCCGCCTATCACGCACTCGCCGAGGCTATTGATTGCCCCTTGCATCTGGGCGTAACAGAAGCAGGCGGCGCGCGCATCGGCTCGATCAAATCTTCGATCGGGCTTGGTAATCTGTTATGGGCCGGGATTGGCGATACGATCCGCGTATCCTTGTCCGCTGACCCGGTGGAAGAAGTGAAGGTCGGTTTTGATATCCTGAAAAGCCTGAACCTGCGCCATCGCGGCGTAAATGTGATCTCCTGCCCATCCTGCGCGCGGCAAGGCTTTAACGTCATCGACACGGTCGAGAAACTCGAAGACCGCCTCGCCCATATCACAACGCCCATGTCATTGTCTGTGATCGGATGTGTGGTGAACGGGCCTGGCGAAGCCCGCGAAACCGACATTGGCTTTACCGGCGGCGGTGCAGGCAAAGAGCACGGCATGGTCTATATCGGCGGCGACGTCGACCACCGCATTGATAACGACAAGCTTGTCGATCACCTCGTGGACCTGGTGGAAAAACGCGCTGCGGAAATTGAAGCCGAAAATGAAGCCACCGTTGTGGCGGCGGAATAACGGCGTAGATTGCATCGAGCGAAGGGCACGGCGCTGTTTCACTATGCCGGGTAGTGACCGCAGCGATGATTATCTTTATGCAGGCTAATGGCTTATCGTTCGAACCCTCAAATGATGATCTAACCGCACTTGTCCTGACCAGCCTTAATGAGGGATCATTCCAAAAAGACAGTCTTGAGACTTGGCTTCGCAATCACAGTGCGTGACGGTAGCGCTCCAACGTCCTCACGCAACACGAACTTAATGGCTAAAACAGTCCCACCCCTATGATCGACCAACAAAAACTTGATGCGCTGATTGCGCGGTTCGAGGCGCTTGAGGCCTCCATGGCGACCGCCAGCGACGGCGAAGAAATTGTGCGTCTTGCAAAGGAACATGGCGAGCTGAGACCTATAGTTGAAAAGGCACGCGCTCTTTTAGATGTGCGCCAGCAGATTGTTGACCTCACCGAACTCGCCGAGGGCGATGACGCCGAAATGGCGGAGATGGCGGGCGCCGAACTGGAAGAGCACAAACACCGCGAGCCTCGCCTGCAAGAAGAGTTGCAATTCCTCCTGTTACCCAAGGACAAGGCCGATGATTCCTCGGTCATCCTTGAGGTGCGCGCCGGAACAGGAGGCGATGAGGCGGCTTTGTTCGCCGGCGACCTCTTTCGCATGTATCAGCGCTTTGCCCAACTGGAAGGGTGGAAGGTTGAGGTCCTGACCATGTCAGAATCCGAAGTTGGCGGATACAAAGAAATTCAGGCGAACATCAGTGGGCAGAGTGTCTTTGCAAAGATGAAGTTCGAGGCGGGTGTTCACCGGGTTCAACGCGTCCCAGAAACCGAAACGCAAGGGCGCGTCCATACCTCCGCCGCCACGGTGGCGGTTCTGCCCGAACCTGAAGAGGTTGATATTGAGATAGCCGATGCAGATTTGCGGGTTGACGTGTTTCGCGCGTCGGGCCCAGGCGGGCAATCGGTCAACACAACCGATAGTGCCGTACGCATTACGCACATTCCCACCGGCACCATCGTGATCCAGCAGGATGAAAAATCGCAACACAAAAACCGCGCCAAGGCCATGAAGGTCCTGCGCGCCCGGCTTTATGATCAAGAGCGTGCCCGCGTAGATGCCGAGCGGGCTCAGGAACGCCGCGGCATGGTCGGCTCTGGCGACCGCTCCGAACGTATACGGACCTATAATTTCCCGCAAAGCCGAGTGAGCGACCACCGCATCAATCTGACACTCTATAAACTTGACGAGATTGTCACTGGCGACGGCCTGGGTGAAGTGATTGAGGCCTTGATGCAGCAGGACCGCATTGATCGCCTAGCAATGATTGAGGCCGACGCCTGAATGGGGACTACCCTTGACACGGCGATCCGCGCAGCAGCGGCACGGCTTGCCAACAGCACAACGCCAATGCTTGATGCGCGGGTCCTGGGTCAACGCGTTACCGGTTTTTCCCATGAACAACTGATTGCAAACGGGCCTGCCCCGCTCTCCCCCGACCAATTGGCCCATTTCGAGAACCTGATCGCACGCCGGGAAACAGGGGAGCCCATTGCCTATATTCTGGGCACGCGGGAGTTTTGGGGGGACGACTACATCGTAACCCCCGATGTGCTGATCCCCCGCGCCGATAGCGAAACACTGATCACCGCCGCGCAGAACCGCAGACGTGACCCGGGCCGCATCCTTGACCTTGGTACCGGGTCGGGCTGCCTCCTCGGAGCGATGATGCGGGTCTTTCCGGTCGCACTTGGGATAGGTGTTGATCGCGTCGGCGCTGCCGCACAGATTGCCCGGCGCAATATGGCAAAGCTATGCCTCACAGATCGTACACAAATTATTATCGGATCATGGCTTGATGCGGTGGCGGGCCCGTTTGATATCATCGTCAGTAACCCGCCTTATATTTCCCCAGCGCAGGCTGAAACGCTACCCGTGGATGTGCGCGGCTTTGAACCGGCGAGCGCGCTTTTTAGCGACAGGGAGGGGCGCGCGGATTATGAGGCGCTGTTCGCGGGCATGGGTCCGGCGCTCGCGCCCGATGGTCTTCTCGTGATCGAAATCGGTGATGGTCAGGATGACTTTCTCGTGGACGCCGCGCGCGCGGCCTTTTCCGGCGCGGCGTGTGCCGTTGAACCCGATCTAGCGGGTCTTCCCCGCGCCCTCGTTGTTGATTGTGCCACCCGTTAGCGCCAAAAAAAGCTTTGCTTCGATCCCGATTGCGCCTATGGTTTTTTGGTAGCGACCTTGGGACGGCGTTACATCCCCTCTCACAAACGGCTTGGCGGGCTGCTTACGCGGCCCAAACATGAGACCGGAGAGACACCAACCATCGCGCAAGGATGGGTCCCTTTTTTTAATCCGAGCCATGATCGCGCCGCATGAAAGACGGCAGCAACCAACAGGAATACACATGAAACGAGGGCGTAATCAGCGTCGCCGCCAGGGGATGAATGTTAACCGGGCGCTCGATTCCAATGGGCCGGATGTGCGCATCCGGGGCACGGCCAACCAGATTTATGACAAATATCAAACGCTGGCCCGCGATGCATCGTCCGCCGGTGACCGTGTCAAGGCGGAAAACTACCTTCAACACGCGGAGCATTACTTTCGCTTAATCAAATCGATGCAACCGCAAAACACGCAAAACCAGAATGCAAACCCGCCCAATGGGAATACGCCCAATACCACTATGTCAGGCGATACCCAATCAAATGGCGGGAGCGGCGGCGAGGACGCCGACCAGCCGGATGTGGACGACCGCGCCAACACCAATGCTAGTGATAATAACGAGGCTGGCCAAGACGACACCAGCCCCCGAAGCGATACGCGCCAACGGGACACAAAGCGTCGCCGTCGACCCGCAGCCGAGAGCGGCAGCGATAAAGCGAGCGCGAGCACCGAAGCGGCAACCCCGGATCAGGCTGACACGGAACAGCCCGATCTTAAAGAGGCCGCAAGCGACGCCGAAGAGCCCAAAAAACCGGTGCGCCGCACACGGAGAAAACGGGTCACGGCCAGCGAAAGCGCGGACGCCTAACCCGCTCACGGCGCCATCGAATAGTCGATCTTGAATTCAAGCGTTTGACCCCCAATTTATGGATCAGAGGCGTCGCCGGTACCGGGGTGCCTTTTACCATAGATGCTCATCCAGAGGTCGAACGATGCAATTTGAAAACTATACGGACCGCGCTCGCGGTCTGATCCAAGCCGCACAGGCCATCGCCTTGCGCGACAGCCATCAACAATTCACCCCCGAACATCTGCTCAAAGCGCTTCTCGATGATGAAGAGGGGCTCGCCGCGAACTTGATGCGCGCTGCCGGGGCACAACCAGATGTGGCGCTTGCCAAGGTTAATGAGGCGCTCTCCCGCCTGCCCAAGGTTGAGGGCGGTTCCGGGCAGATTTATCTCGCCCAGCAATTGGGCAAGGTTTTCACCACCGCCGATGATCTGGCGAAAAAGGCAGGCGATAGTTTCGTCACTGTGGAGCGGTTGCTCCTTGCCCTGACGGTTGAAGCGAGCGCGCAAAGTCACACAATCCTGAAAGATGCCAGCCTCACGGCGGTAAAACTCAATGCCGCCATTAACGATATTCGAAAAGGGCGTACGGCAGACAGCGCCGGGGCCGAACAAGCTTATGATGCACTCAAACGCTACGCCCGCGACCTGACCGCCGATGCGCGCGACGGGCGACTTGACCCTGTGATTGGCCGCGATGAAGAAATCCGCCGCACGATGCAGGTATTATCGCGCCGTACCAAGAATAATCCCGTGCTGATTGGTGAACCGGGCGTTGGAAAAACCGCCATCGCGGAGGGCATGGCGCTGCGTATTATCAATGGCGATGTGCCCGAAAGCTTGCGCGACAAACGGCTGATGTCGCTCGATATGGGCGCGTTGATCGCGGGTGCAAAATATCGCGGCGAGTTTGAGGAGCGGTTGAAAGCCGTCCTGCAAGAAGTCACCAGCGCCAATGGCGAGATTGTTTTGTTTATTGACGAAATGCACACAATCGTTGGCGCGGGTAAAGCCGACGGCGCCATGGATGCGTCAAACCTCTTGAAGCCGGCTCTCGCGCGCGGTGAATTGCACTGTATCGGCGCCACGACGCTGAACGAATATCGCCAGCATGTGGAAAAAGACGCCGCCCTGGCGCGACGGTTCCAGGCGGTCTTTATCAATGAACCGACGGTTGAAGATACAATCTCAATCCTGCGAGGTCTGAAAGAAAAATATGAGCTGCATCACGGCGTGCGCGTTTCCGATAGCGCGATTGTTGCCGCGGCGACCCTTTCTAACCGTTATATTACCGACCGATTCTTGCCCGACAAGGCGATTGATCTGATTGACGAGGCGGCATCGCGCTTGCGAATGAGCGTTGATTCAAAGCCCGAAGCGCTTGATGAGTTGGACCGGCGTATTATCCAATTGAAAATCGAACGCGAGGCCCTGAAAAAGGAAGATGATAGCGCGTCAAAAGACCGGCTCAATGCTCTGGAGACGGAGCTTTCCGATCTGGAGCAGCGCTCGGCTGGCCTGACGGCCCGCTGGCGGGCGGAGAAAGAAAGCCTTGCCTCCTCCACCAAGGTTAAAGAGCAGTTGGATCAGGCGCGCCAGGCGCTGGCCGAGGCAGAGCGGCGCGGCGACCTCGCGCGTGCGTCGGAGCTGAAATATGGCGAGATCCCGAAACTCGACGCCGCGCTGAGTGAAAAAGAAAATCTGGGCGAGACCGACGCCCTCGTCCAAGAAGTGGTAGACAACGAAGCCATCGCCAGTGTTATCTCGCGCTGGACTGGTATTCCCGTGGACAAAATGCTGGAAGGTGAGCGGGAAAAACTGCTCGCCATGGAGGCGCATCTGGCGAACCGGGTTGTGGGCCAGGCCGAGGCTGTGCATGCGGTTTGCGCCGCCGTGCGCCGCGCGCGGGCGGGCCTGCAGGACCCGAACCGGCCTATGGGCTCCTTCCTCTTTCTGGGGCCCACCGGTGTGGGAAAAACGGAGCTGACCAAATCACTGGCCGCGTTTTTGTTCGATGACGAAACCGCAATCGCGCGCATTGATATGTCGGAATATATGGAAAAGCACGCAGTCGCGCGATTGATTGGCGCGCCCCCCGGCTATGTGGGGTATGAGGAGGGCGGCGTTCTCACCGAACAGGTGCGCCGGCGTCCCTATCAGGTGATCCTGTTTGACGAGGTTGAAAAGGCGCACCCGGATGTTTTCAACGTCCTGCTGCAAGTCCTTGATGATGGCCGTCTGACCGATGGTCAGGGTCGGACAGTGGATTTCAAAAACACGCTGATTATCCTGACCTCCAATCTGGGGGCGGAGCATCTTGCCAATCAACCGGAAGGCCAATCCGTGGATGCGGTACGCCCGCAGGTGATGGCCGCCGTTCAGGCGCATTTTCGCCCAGAATTTCTCAACCGGCTTGATGAAACCATCCTCTTCCACCGATTGGGCCGTGAACAGATGAATGCCATTGTGGATATTCAAACTGCCTATCTGCAACGGCTTCTGAATGATCGGAAGATCACCATTACGCTGGATGACAAAGCCAAAACCTGGCTCGGCGACGCGGGCTATGATCCCATCTATGGGGCCCGGCCACTCAAACGCGTGATCCAGAAAAACTTGCAGGACCCGCTCGCCGATATGATCCTGCGCGGCGATCTTACCGACGGGGCAACACTCACCATTTCAGCCAATGAAAAGGGATTGTTGATCGACGGCAAGGCGGCACCGACGGCATCCGTTTTTGAGACGCCCACGGATCAAGCACCGGCGGGTGCGCTCCTGAACTAACCAAAAAGGACGGTGAAAATGACGAAGAATACGACCTGGACACCGGACCGTGAGACGGCCCTGAGGGCCGTGATCCGCGACACGCTAAAATCGGCGGGGGACATCCCCCCCGATCAACTCCCCCACCATGTGCGCCAGCGGCTGCGCGATCAAGTTGATGGGTCCGTAGATCTTGACGCCGTCATCGCGTCTATCCTCGCAGAGGAGAAAGCAAAAAGGTAGGGGGTCTGCGTCGCTCTGGCTAATGTCGGATGGCAAATGGTGGGTCGTCGTTCGTATTGATGGTTGACGACCAAGGCTACCGCGTTTCCATCCGATGCGTGCTGCGGTTTATCAAATTCGACGACGCGACAGAGGATCATTGCGTCCATCCATAGTCATTGGATATCTGAGAGCTCGTCCCAGAGCCGAATGGGCGGCGTGTCACGGATCATATCATCAACCATGTGGACGAATTCGCGATTGAAATACACCTTACAAAGCGGCCAGAGCGCGCGGGTCCTCGGCGTGCCAAGAACAAAGAAAATTACGCCGCGATAGGTCTCCCAGGCGTCTTTCGTCATTGCCCCGCTCTTATACTGGAGATACTCGAATTCGCGAGCCCGGAGCTGTCCGATCATCCAGAAAAAGAGTTGCGTTTTCTCATCAACGGTAGGCGTCTCATCCTGCGAGGCGATGCGCCCAAGATTCGGAAACTCAACAGATTTATAAACCCCCGTCTGATCGTTCGCGAGCTGCGCCTGCCGGGACTCTGAGCGCATTTGCTGCGCGCCCTGCTGAACCTGGATGGTCAGATAATTCAGCGTCGCAGCCACAACGACAACGCCAATAATCTAAGCGATAAGTGCAATCTGTTCGAGCGTCATCCAACTCTCTCCCGAGAAGAAAAATTTACAAAGCAGTTCATAGTTTTGACACGGACTTTGATGAGGCGGAGGATCATTCCCGTTCCTCCAACGCCGCACGCAATGCCGCCTCCAGCGCCTCGGCGTCTGCGCGCAGCGTAATGAGTATTTGCCAATGGAGTACGCCATATTCCAGCATCGTCCGGACCGCGCCTTCAAGCGCCGGGTCGGCTTTTATGAGGCTTGTGAGGTCTTCTTCGTCGATATTCTTGAACGGGCTGAGGCCGTGTTCCTGGCCCACAAAAACGAGCCGGTCCCTGAAGGGCCGGAATGTAGTGGCCTGGGAAATCGCCAGCGCGTCCCAAAGCTCTTTGTAGTTTTTGAGGGAATAAACAAGGTCCTGGTCCGAAATCAGCGACAAATCACCGGCAGAAACCAGGCCGCTGAATGCAGCGTCATTTTGCGTCGGATAATAGCGGACCGCGATGTTGCGCCATAATTGATCGGGCTTTGTCTCACCCGCCGACCCATCATCGACGACGGGCATATCATCCGTGTCCAAAAACGAAGCGGAGACTGGTGTTTTAAGCGCCGTTAGCGGTTCGAGGCCTCCGGCTTCGAGCAAATAGTTCGACGCCTGGGTAGCCAGCGCGGCAGCTTCCAACGCGTTATTCAGTCCAACAAGGTCTTCTTCAACATCGTCGAGGATTGCCGCGAGGGCGACCTGTTCATTGGCAGCGTTCGTGCGCGCCTCGTTCCAGTTGCCGAGCTGAATTCCGATGAAAACACCGGCGACGACGATAACGAAGTCGATGCCGATCGCCGTCCAATTCTGGGTACGGACATGGTCTATGACGCGGCGCAGAAGCACGCGGTTTCCCCTCTAATGTTTACCACCCTCAAAGCCCGCCCGTGGTAAATTCATTTTTGCCGATCCCCGGGCGGTTTGCAAACCGGGGCCTTACGGGCAGCCATCGGCCTCAACTTCGATCTCAAGGTCGAATTCCGGGAGCGCAAGCCCCTTCACCTCAAGCCATGAACCTGTGGGATAACCGTTCGTATAAAGCGTATTCCGATAATTGGAAACTTCGAGAAAGGCCGCCATATCGGTGGTGAAGACATTCTCCGACACCACGTCATCAAAGCCGCAGCCATAATGGGCCAGGATTTTCTCAAGGTCCTCATAGATATTGATCATCTGCTGGCGGATGTCTCCCACCGCGGTTGGCACCCCTTCATCGTCCATGCTCACCGCTCCGGAAACGCGGACCATCTCGCCAATCCTCACCGCATGCCTATAGCCGAAATCGTCTTCAACCTCAGGGCGGAGCTTGAAATATTCGGGTGCATCATTTTCGGGAGTTGCAATCACAGTTTCCCCGCAAGCGGCGATCATGATCGCGGCCCCCACGACGACAACCAAACGATACAGCACAGATAGTCTCCCCAGCTTTGATCGCGCGCAGAACGCGCGGAGTGGGACGGAGATAACACAGCATAAGGAGGTTCAGCAATTATATGAAGCGGCACAAAAGCCAGCGGCCTTGAACACGATCGACGTCAACGCCAATCGTTGACCAGTTTTAAGTTCGGCCGTGTTTAATGACACAGCTCAGAAACACACTGCTACCCTTTTCATTTTTCACCGGAGCCCTTGGAAGGGGGATACAACCTCAAAGACCGGTGGCTGGTCGCGGGCTTTTGCCCGTGGTATTTCGGTAGGGCGTTATGCGAAATTCGCTTCGCGCAAACGCATGAGGAAAGGGGCTGCGCCGGTGAGTATACTGGTCAGAGTTTTGTTGATTGTGCTTGCCCTCCTGCTTTTTGTAGTGGGGCTCGTCACCATGATCACGCCAATCCCTTTTGGCATTTTTTTGATTATTGTCAGCTTTACGCTGTTGACCATTGCCGTGCCCGGTGTGGTTCGCTTTTGGCGGCGGCGCTGGCGATGGCTCGACCGGCTTTTGGACCGGGCAACGCCGCGTCTACCGAAATGGTTAGGGCGGCGTCTGAAGCGGTCTGACCCGGACGCGAGCGGACCTGCGACGATACCGGCAACGCCCCCCCGGACAGCGGCCATGACCCCGCGCAATCCCAATAAACCCGGCGATAGAGCGGCACGGGCGCGGTACATTCTGATGCGGTGACACTGCGCCGGAACCGTCACGCCAATATTTTGACCAGCGCCTTGATATTGCGCCCTGGCCTTTTCGCGCCTATGTTGGGGGTCGGCGAGAGCCGCACATAGATCTTCGGGGCGGGGTGAAAGTCCCCACCGGCGGTGATGCAGACAAGGTGTTAGCCTTGACTGACAAGCCCGCGAGCGGAAGGTCATTCGGCATGATTTCTTCGGAACATGCGCGAGCGACCCAATGCAGGATACTGGTGAGAACCCAGAGCCGACGGTTACAGTCCGGATGGTAGAAGATCAGGAAGCAGACCGGGCACGCATGGCGCGTGTGGTACCGGTGCGCGTATCGGTGATCTTTGATCAGCGAACGCCTTCCCGTTTGCCCCCTTGATCATTGTGATAGCGCGTTTTGATCGGGGTGATAGGGCATGGCCCACACACAAACTGACCTTCAGATGATGCGGCGCGCCGTGGCGCTCGCGGAAAACGGGGTGGGCTTGACGGCGCCGAACCCCGTGGTCGGCTGTGTGATCGCAAAGGCGGGCCGCATTGTGGGCGAAGGTTGGCACCGCGGCCACCGCTGGCACCCCAAAAAGGGGCGCGCCCATGCGGAGGTTGAAGCCCTGCGCCAAGCCGGCAACGCCGCTACCGGCGCAACCGCCTATGTGACGCTGGAGCCCTGCAACCACACGGGCAAAACCTCGCCCTGTGCCACCGCGTTGATCCGTGCAGGGATTACCCGTGTGGTTATAGCCGCAGAAGACCCGAACCCCACCGCAGCCGGCGGTATTGCAACTCTGCGCACCGCGGGGATCACAGTGGAAACGGGCCTGTGCGCCGACGAGGCATTGGCCCAGACCCGCGCCTGGCGTCACCAAATCGCCACAGGCCGGCCCCATGTGGTGGCTAAGTTTGCCGTCAGCCTTGATGGAAAAATTGCAACGCACACCGGCGATAGCCAGTGGATTACCGGTCCCGCCGCCCGCCAGCGCAGCCATGATCTGCGCCAGATGGCCGATGCCATTATCGTTGGTGCACAGACGGTTGTGAGCGATAATCCTGCCCTGACCGTGCGCGATCGCGAACTGCCCAGCCATCCGCTGCGGGTTGTTCTTGATAGCACGGCGCGAACCTCGCCCATGGCGAAGGTTTTTCACGGGCCGGGCCGTGCGCTTCTGGTGATCACTGACAAGGCCCCCGCCGAAAGGCTGGCTGCGTTTGAGGCCATGGACGTCGACATTCTCCGTACACAATCCAACACCGATGGCAGGATTGATCTCAAACCGCTGCTCAGCCACCTGACCAGCCTTGGGGAAACGACCGCCATGGTCGAAGGGGGCAGCTCGCTTTTGGGCAGTTTTTTCGACGCTGGCCTGATCGACGAGGTCTGGGCGTTTCTGGCGCCGATGATCATTGGCGGCGGGAAAAACGCCTTTGGCGGAATCGGCGCGGCCAGCCTGACAGAGGCGCTGCACCTTGACCATATCCAAACCGAACAGGTTGAGCGCGATATCCTGATCCGCGGTCAGGTTCGCCATCAATCCAAAGCAACCCCAGTTCATCAGGAGGAGGCATCGCTATGTTCACAGGCCTGATTGAGGAAATTGGTACCATTGCCGCGATCCGGCAAACCGATACGAGCTTTGATCTGACCGTCCGGGCACAAACTGTTCTGGACGGGGTGGTGCTTGGCGATTCAATTGCCGTCAACGGGGTCTGCCTGACGGTGACCCGGTTCGATGCGGAGACGTTTACCGTTGGCCTTGCGCCGGAAACACGGGTGCGCACCAATCTTGGCGCCCTGAAACACGGTGCGCCCGTCAATCTGGAGCGATCCGTGACGCCAACCACACGCATGGGTGGTCACTATGTGCAAGGACATGTCGATGGCACGGGCGAGATCATTGATCGGCAGGCTGATCAAGATGCGCTATGGGTGACTATTCGGCTTGATCCGGCCTTGATGCGCTATGTGGTGACCAAGGGATATGTAGCCATTGATGGCACCTCACTTACCGTGGTCGATACGGGCCCTGACTGGTTCAATGTCACGTTGATTGCCTACACCCAACAAAAAATCATCCTTGCACAGAAAGCCATTGGCGATAGCGTCAATCTCGAGGTTGATATTCTGGCAAAATATGTGGAACGACTCGTGGCTGGCCATGTCACCGACGCGGCTTCCCAAAAGAGCGCGAGCCCCGCATCGTCGATTACCCCGGAGTTTCTCTCCGCTCACGGATATTCAAAAAAGGAAGCGTCCTGATGACAGATAGCACCAGCATTCTGGCCAGCGTCCCCGAAGCGATAGCTGCGTTCAAAAGCGGGGAAACGGTGATCATCGTCGATGATGAGGATCGCGAGAACGAAGGCGATCTTGCCATTGCCGGGGAATTTGTGACCCCCGAGGCGGTGAATTTTTTCGCCCGGGAGGGGCGCGGCCTTATCTGCTTTTCCATGGCACCGGCGCTCATCGACCGTTTCAATCTGCCGCTGATGGTACCCCAGGAAGATAACCAGTCCGGCTTTGGTACGCCGTTTACCGTTTCGGTGGAGGCACGCCATGGCGTGACGACCGGCATCTCCGCCCATGACCGGGCCCACACCATGCGTACCCTGATCGATCCTGCCGCCTCACCGAACGATATCGTCATGCCGGGCCATTGCTTTCCCTTGCGCGCCCGCGAAGACGGGGTGCTGGCCCGTGATGGACAAACTGAAGCCTCCATGGATCTGGCAAGGCTTGCCGGGCTGACACCTGCGGCAATGATCTGTGAGGTAATGAATGACGATGGCACCATGGCGCGGTTACCGGATCTGGAAAAATTTGCCGCCCGGCACAGCCTGAAAATCATCTCGGTCAAAGCCATTGCCGATTATCGCCGCGCCAATGAGGCAGCCCCGCTTGATCTTAAAAAGGCGGTTTGAACGCGCTGATACCCGCGTGACCGGGTAAAACCGCAAAAAAGGAACCCATCATGGTACGTCATATAGAAGGCGCCCTTTCCGGTAACGGGCTGACCATCGCGGTGATCACAACCCGGTGGAATGAATTCGTGGTTGATAAGCTGACCGACGGCGCGCTCTCAACCTTGCGCCGCCACGGGGTCAGTGAGGATGCGATTGATCTCGTAACGGTACCCGGCGCCTATGAGGTTCCGTTTACTGCACGGCTCCTCGCCAAGACCGGGCGCTATCATGCGGTCGTGGCCATTGGTGCGGTCATCCGTGGGTCCACGCCGCATTTTGATTATGTGGCCGGTGAAGCGGCCACCGGCCTTGCCAAGGTGGGCCATGACACCGGAATACCCATCGCATTCGGCGTTCTTACCGTAGACACCATTGAACAGGCCATTGAGCGTGCCGGCACCAAAGCCGGGAACAAAGGCGCAGAGGCGGCGAGCGTCGCCCTTGAAATGGCCAACCTTTCGCGCACTCTGACGGAGGCATAAATGTCAGCAGATATCGTCCCCCTCGCCACTGAAAAACCGGACCGCAAGGCAGCCGAAGAAGCGGTACGCACTATTCTCGCCTATTATGGTGAAGACCCGTCACGGCCAGGGCTCCTTGATACGCCAAAGCGCTTTGTCGATGCCTATGCGGAATTTCTCGCAGGCTACACGCAGGACCCTGTCGAGATTTTATCGCGCACCTTTGACGATGTGGTTGGCTATGACGATATCGTCCTGATGAAGAACATCCGCTTTGAGAGCCATTGCGAGCATCACATCCAACCGATGATCGGCACGGCCCATGTGGGCTATCTGCCCGCGCAGAAAGTGGTGGGGATTTCGAAACTCGCCCGGGTCGTTGATATCTACGCCCACCGGCTGCAAAGTCAGGAAACGCTAACCAACCAGATTGCCGATGCCATTGAAGAGGCGCTGGCGCCGCGCGGTGTCGCCGTGCTGGTGGAAGCCGAACACCAATGCATCACGACCCGCGGTATCCATAAAGAAGGGGCAAGCTGTGTCACCCGCCGCCTGACCGGTGCGTTCCGCGAAGACAAGGCGCTGGCGGCAAACTTCTTTGATCTGATTAAAGCGTAACTGGAAACCGTCCTTAGAGCCCAACCGAGAGCGCTAGACTGCGTTTACTTTTTGTTGACTCAAAAACGCAATCTAGATTTCTTATTGGTCGCGCGTTCGAACACAAGTCGATGGATGGGAACCATCGACGATCACACTTTTTGTGATCGTGCTCTAGTTCAGCGGTTCGGGCATGGTGGGGAGCTGTTCCACGTCGTCAAGTTCATGCTGAATGATCACAAACGCCTCAAGCGTTTCGGCCAGCTGTTCAAAGCGAGCCATGGATTGACGGGTTAGCGCCTCATCACTGTTAAAGCGCGGCACGCGCTTGAGCGTCCGGCTTTCTGTACGGTGATAAAGATCACCGGTAAGAAGGACCGGCCCATTGTCCGGTAGCATGACCTGCAACGCCGTGTGTCCCGGCGTGTGACCCGGTAGGTCAAGGATCACCACGCTCCCGTCGCCAAATACGTCATAGTCGCCGGTAAACTCCTGGCGCTCAAAACCCGTGAAGCCAGCATAATTGTCGGCTGTTTCGGGGTTGGCAAACATGGTCTGATATTCGCGCGTGTGCACAAGCCACGTGGCATTGCCCGCCGCTTCCGGCTGACCGGAATGATCAAAATGACTGTGGGAGATCGAAACATAGTCGATATCACCGGGCGTCAGGCCGATCAGGGACAATTGCTCTTCGATGGTCACATCAACGGTCAGTGTAAAGACATCATTCACAGTGGGCTCGGGCCCTTTGATCGCGGCTGGTAATCCCAAATCCCACAAGAGGTCGCCGTCCGGATGGCGGATCAGATAGCAGGTATTGGTAAAGACATCGCTCTGATCTTTGTAATCACCAGCCGTGGAAAACCCATCAAGGTCCGAGATCGAGATCGTACCGCAATCCATCGTATAAAGAGACAGTATCTCTGGTAACGCACGCGGCGCCTGCGCGCCGGTGGACGGTGTCGGTAACGCAGCGGAAAGATCACGCGGGGTGACCTCTGCTTGGCTTTGCGTGCCAGGCGTTTGCGTCTCTGGCTCGGCTTTCTCACCACCACCGCAGCCTGCAACGGCAATCGCCGCGCCCAAAAGGAAAAAAGAGGTCTTACGCATGACAATCATCCTTGTTTGTTCTGTATACGGAATTTTCATCTAATTATCGGTTATCGACAAAACTGGCATTAGCGGTTTTCTTCCTCATCCAGCGACGGACCCATGGGTTGCCAGAGCTGAATGGGGTTACCTTCCGGGTCGTGCAGACGCGCGAAAAGCCCATTGGGGTAGGTTTCGGGATCAACGGCAACGTCAATGCCAGCCCCGCGTAATTGATCAACCATGGCGGCGAGGTCGCGCACCCGAAAATTGATCATCCATTGTTGTTCGGGCCGGTCAAAGTACTCGGTATCTGCCGCAAACGGTTCAAGGACGGTGGTCCCGCCCTTTTGCCGCCAGCCGGGCGTTTCATAATCGGTCGGTGTTTGCGCCACGCCAAGGTGCTCTTCGTACCAGCGGCGCAGGCCCGCGCGATCGCGCGCCCGAAAGAAAAAGCCACCAAGGCCAAGTACTTTTTCCATCAACTGACCTTTCAAAGTTACGGGGCGTTGGCGTGTGCCCAAAAAAAATGATCGAACAAGGCCGGAACGCCGCAACAAACGTAGCATTGACGTGTTTGACAAGGTGTCGCGCCTGGCGACGCAAATGTAAAGGATCGGATAATGGCGAAAAAGCTTGTTCTTCTGGGTTCTATCGGTGTGCTGGCAGAAACATCGAATATTCAACGACAAGCCTATAATCAGGCCATGAGGGAAGCCGGTCTCGACTGGCAATGGTCCCGCGAGACCTATAGCGCGTTGCTACACCATACGGGCGGCAAAGACCGCCTGCAGCTTTTGAGTGATGCCACTGGCGCAAACCTGTCGGCCGATCAGATCGCGGACATTCACCAACGCAAGACCGAGATCGCCTGCGAAACCCTGCGCGAAAGCGGCGTTGATCTGCGCCCGGGTGTGGCAACGCTGATTGCCCGGTGCCTGGAAAACGGGATCGCCCTTGGTCTTGTCACCACGACCTATCAGGAAAATATCGACGCTATTGCCGATGCGGCAGGTGCCGCGCTCGCTCTGTCACGCTTTGATGTCATCGTCTCGCGCGCAGACGTGGAGCAGGGCAAGCCCGACCCGGCGGCCTATCACTATGCCTTATGCACGACCGGGATTGCCGCCGCCGATACCATCGCCATCGAAGACACTGCCGCCAGCGTTCTTTCAGCGCGGCAGGCCGGGCTCGAGGTGATCGCCACACCGGGCGCGTTTGCGGCAGATCAGAATTTCTTCAACGCCCACACCGTGCTGGAAAGCCTTAAAGGTGACGCCGACGGGCTCAACCCCGCGGTGTCCCAGCGCGTTTTTCATACTATGGGCACGCAGACGCTGAAACTGGCGAGCGCCTGATCGCGCCCGATTAGCAAGCCGAAAAAGAGCAGCAATCTGCTCTTTTTTAGTAGATTAAGTCGACCCAGCCCGCGCATGCGTCGAAATTCGGCTCAAATGCCGGTAAATCTGCGGAATACGCCGGTCAATCAACCAATTTTCGGTGTCGGCGCGTATAGAGATAAGAAAAGCGCAGGTCTTTCGACCTGCGCGAGCCTTCTTGGTTTTAACCTGTCAGTTTTGGTGTCTTGTGTCCCTTACTCGCCAATGCCTCAATAATCCTGCTGCTGTTGCGGTTATGATCGCCATGATCCTGCTCATGGGGATCATGGCCATCAATCGTCTGCCGGTTCAGATGCTGCCCAATATCGAGCGGCCGATCATGACCGTCTCCGCCACCTGGCGCGGTGGTAGCCCGCGCGAGGTTGAGAGCGAACTGATTGAGCCCATCGAGCGCGAATTGCGCGGCATCCCCGGAATGCGGTCAATGACCTCAACCTCTGGAACGGGCCGCGGGCGCGTGACCATGGAATTTAGTCTTGGCACGGACATGGATCAGACTTTCACGGAAGTTTCCAGTCGCGTTCAGCGGGTCAATGGCTTGCCAGTGGACGCCAATCCGCCGCGCATCAGCAAGGGTCGCGGTTTCGGCGGGGATACCGAAACCCTGATCTTCCTCTTTGCACAAATGCTGCCGGATGCACCGCCGCTGGATATACCGCTTGGGGACTTCATTGAAAAACGACTGGCCCCGGAATTCGAAACGATCGAAGGCGTCGCCGGTGTGGATGTGCGCCGCAATGATGGTGAACAGATCGTCAAAATCGAGTTTGACCCGCTGGTGGCCGCGCAGCTTGGCATCAATGTTAGTGACATCGCCCAGCGGGTGAATCGCTCCAACGATGTTTCTGGCGGTAAGATTGAGGTCGGTCGGCGCGATTATACCCTGCGTTATGAAGGCAAATTCGCCGCCAATAATCTCGAGAGCACCATCCTTGCCTATCGCAATGGCGCACCGATTACCCTTGGCGATGTGGCGACTGTTTCCGTCGGCCCCGATGATGCAGACGGGATCGTCGTCCAGAATGGCAACCTTGCTCTGTCATTACGCGTCGAGCGGGAACCAGGCACCAACACGCTTGCGGCAATCAATGACCTGACCAAAATGGTCGATCGGATGAATACCGAACTGGCCCCGCGCGGTATTTTCCTGGAAAAAAGCTTTGATCCCTCGATCTTCATTAATCGCGCCATTGCTCTGCTGTCCAGCAATCTGGTGATTGGTGTCAGTCTGGCGATTGGCGCTTTGTGGCTTTTTATTCGGCGGTTGCGCGCCACGCTCCTCATCGCAGCGGCGATTCCGATCTGCCTGATGGCAACCGTGGCGATGCTTGATCTTTTCGGGCGTACCCTGAATATTATTTCCCTCGCCGGTCTGGCCTTTGCCACGGGCATGGTGCTCGACGCCGCGATTGTGGCGTTGGAAAACTTTGTCAGGCTCCGGGAAAATGGGGAAGAGCCGAAAGAGGCCGCCGCCACGGCAATCGCACAGGTTGGCGGCGCGCTTTTTGCCTCGACCATCACCACCGTCGCGATCTTCATTCCGATCATGTTTTTTGAGGATGTGGAGGGACAGCTTTTTGCGGACCTTGCCCTGACCATCGCCATTGCTGTTTCGTTCAGCTTCCTTGTCGCCATCACCGTCTTGCCGGTGGGTGCGGCACTCTTCATTCGGGGCGGGGCTAAGTCAGCGGAAAAAACCGGCACGCTGTGGGATAATCTTGCCAAATTCCTCATGGCCCTAACCGCGAAACCAGCACACCGCCTTTTCGCTGTTGTTGGGCTTATCGGCATGCCCATCGCGCTGGTCTTTATTTTTTGGCCGCAGATGAATTATTTGCCGCCGGTCAAGCAGGACAAGATTGACGTGCGCTTTTCTTTCCCCTCGGGCGCCAGTATCCAAACCTTGCAAGATGATATCTTTACACCGGTCATTAATCGGCTTGACCCTTATCTGACCGGGGAAAAAGAGCCATCGCTGCGCAATTATTACTTCTTTGCCAATCCGAATTGGTCATCGCTTGGCGTACGGATCAATGACCAGACCCGCGTCAACGAGATGATCTCCATTTTGCGCAATGACGTGGTGAGCGGCTTTCCCGACACCCGCGCCTTTGTCAATCAGGGTAGCCTTTTTAATGGCTTTGGCGGTGATGCATCGATCTCCCTCGAATTGCAGGCCAGCGACGGCGACGCGCTCGCCGGTGCGGCCATCGAAGCGATTGAAATTATTAAAGCCGTTCTGCCCGGCGCGTCCGTCCGCCCCAATCCAGACCCTCAGGTTGTTTCGCCGGAATTGCGGCTGATCCCCGATGATCGCCGCATTGCCGAAGTGGGCATGACCCGCGCGGGCGTCGCGCAAAATGTCCGCGCCCTGGGCGACGGTCTTTTCCTTGGAGAATTTTTCACCGGTGGCGAACGCCTCGACATGTTCTTGCGCACCAATGCCTGGAGTGAGCCAGAATATTTGATAACTGCGCCAGTTGCGACACCTGCAGGCGAGATCGTTACCCTCGGCGAACTTACCCGTCTTGAGCGCAGCGTGGGCCCTGTTTCCATCCGCCGTCTTGATGGCCGCCGGACAATTTCCCTGGGCATCCGCCCGCCCGAAGGCATTGCCCTTGGCACGGCAGTCGAGAAACTCCGCACAGAAGCTAATCCGCAGATCTATGAATTGATGCCCAGCGATGGGACGATCAAATATGGTGGCGATGCCGATGCGCTGGCGCGCGCCATCGTTAATCTTGGTGGGAACTTTGTCCTTGCGGTCATGCTCTTATTTCTAATCATGGCGGCACTCTTCAAATCGGTAAAGGACGCGGCGCTTGTCATTATTACGCTGCCGATGGCGGCGGTAGGCGGTGTTCTGCTCCTGCGCGTCCTTGATATCTTCTCACCCACACCGCTTGATCTTCTAGGCATGATTGGCTTTATCATTTTGCTTGGTCTGGTGGTGAACAATGCGATCCTGCTGGTCTCCCAGACCCGGGCGTCAGAGGCAGCGGGCCTGTCACGGCGCGATGCGGTGCATGAGGCGTTGCGGTTGCGGGTTCGACCGATCTTCATGTCAACCTCAACATCGCTCATGGGCATGCTCCCGCTGTTACTGGCACCGGGAGCCGGTAGTCTGATCTATCGTGGCCTTGCCGCCGTTATTGTTGGCGGTATGGCTGTGTCAACGCTCTTTACCCTGATTTTATTGCCGGCCATGTTGCAATTGAACTTCGGCAAGGATGTAAGCGCCGGTGAAGCTGATCTCGCCGCCGGCAAAGCCGTACCGGCAGAGTGATAACCATGACGCTGTCGCACCCCTTCAAGGCCGAACGAACGCTAAGGACGCACCTATGATGAACAGGATTATCCCGATGCTCGCCATCGCCGCGCTGCTCGCCGGTGGGCTGGTCGTCAAGTCCGGCATTTTTGCGCCAAGGGCCGACGCTGGGTTGTCAGCACCTGGCGCCTCAGCTGGAGCCGCGCCCGCAAGCACTGGCCCCAAGGAAGAAAAACGCCCGTCAGCGACGCGCGCGTCAACGCCAAGCGGTCCGCCCGCGCGCGGCGGCACGCCGGGCCGAGGGCGTGGGCGCGCAGCAAAGGTTGTTGTGGTGCCGGCGAAAGAACGCATGCTCGCCCCCTCCGCCGCCGCGCCTGGCACCATCATCAGCCGAAATGACAGCCGCATTGCCGCAGAAGTCAGTGGCAAGATCACGTCTATCCTTGAGGTTGGGGATTTCGTCGAAAAAGATGGTGTGATCGCGGTGATTGATAACGCCCCGGCCAGCCTCACCGTTCGGGAACGCGAGGCCGATGTTGGCCGTCTGGCAAGCCGCGCGGCCTTTCTGGCGGATCGGTATCAGCGTTTTGCAGAGCTTGGCGATGATATTGGCGAGTCCGAGACATCGCTCATGCAGATGCGCTCCGAACGCGATGAGGCGCGTCAGCAACTGTCGAGCGCCAAGGTTGCCCTGGAGCGGGCCGAATTTCTCCTTGATCGAACAAAAATTAGGAGCCCTTTTGCGGGCCGCGTGGTGCGCCGCGCCGTGCAGGTGGGGGAGTTTGCCAATCCGGGTACGGAGATTGCCCGCATCGTGGACACGGACAGTCTAGAGGTCCGCACCCAGGCAAGCGCCAGCCTTGTGGCAGCGCTTAGCGCGGGCGATGCCATCGATATCACATTCGGCGCGCAAACCGTTCGCGGCACTGTCCGCGCCATCGTACCCGTAGGCGATGAGATCAGCCGAACGCTGGAGATGCGGGTCAGCTTGCCCCCGGCCTCAGGCTGGTTTGTGGGCGCCGCTGTACGCGTCACCGTCCCGGCGGCGGAACCGCGTCTTGCCCTGACCGCACCGCGCGATGCGCTTCATATCCGTACGGATCGTATTGATGTCTACAAGATCACCGATGACAATCGCGCCCAGCGCATTCCCGTAACATTAGGCGTTGCCGAGGGGGACACCATTGAGATCATCGGTGATCTTGCGCCCGGTGACAGGCTTGTCGTCCGCGGCGGCGAACGTTTGAGCGATGGGCAATCGGTGGATGTGGCCGAGGCGACGTAGACTCTCTGCAGTATTCTTATTTTCAGCGAGCATAGCCAGTCACTGAAAGAGATATTCGTTTCGCCGCGGTCGCGCGGTCGCGCTTGCCCGCTCTTGATGCGTGTTGCTCTGCGAAAGGCCGCTTAAGGTAAGAGTGTGTTGAAACAGGCCCCGGGTCTTTATTCTTTGACGCCCGGGGACAGGGGGTAGTCATCAAAAAGGAACTCGTATTCCCAGGCAAGCGCAGCGCGAACCCGGGATTTGTCGCCGTGCAGTCTGTGTTGGTTGAAAAAGCCCGCAGGAAAGGAAAGGTCGAAATAAGCGAATTTCTGCCCACGCTCGAGCCGTCTATTCGGGCTCTTCAACACGGACCGGCGCCGTCTGAACCGTGTCATTAAGCATCCTGCGCACCCCCTCAAGAATTTCGGCCTTGGAAGTATGGTGCAGACCATGCCCCTCCTCTTCGATCAAGATCAGTGTGCTGTTGGGTAATTGCTGATCCAGCGAATAGCTGTGGATCGTCGGGCTCACCGTCACATCGTGGGTGCCAGCATAGATCAGTG
Source organism: Pseudomonadota bacterium (assembly GCA_039819545.1). Taxonomy (GTDB): domain Bacteria; phylum Pseudomonadota; class Alphaproteobacteria; order Caulobacterales; family Parvularculaceae; genus CALLPQ01. The sequence goes on from JBCBRS010000004.1 coordinate 85,308, forward strand.
TAGGGATGGTAAGACCATCATACCGCGCCACCATATCAGCGATTTGCGGTTTCAGATTTGCGATATCGGCGGCATTTGACTTGAAGTCCTTGGGCCGGAACAGGAGCGCTAGCCCCGTTTCCTCAAGATAATCCTCCGGCGGTTTGCGCGGCCAGAATGCCCCTTCCGCACTGGCCGGCAAGACAAGCGGTCCGTAGAGCGGCACAACGGCCCGGCGCAGAAGAAACCCCAGCACCGGCACGCTGGAGGCCTGATTATACCACACAACACCGCCCGGCCATTCATGAGAAACCGGGGCCAGTAGCACAAGACCCGCCATTTCATCTTGATACTGAAGAGCATAGGACAGCGCCACAATCCCACCAAAGCTCTGGCCGAGGATAATCGGCTTTTCAATTTCCAGTTTTTCCAGACCCGCATGAATCAACCGCGCCTGTTCGGCAACCAGATGGCCATTATCGGGCCGGGTAGAATATCCCCTGCCGGGGCGATCAAAAATCAGGACCCGCGTATCAGCGGACAAAGCGTCGCCGAGGGCAACTTTCATGTCTTTCAGGTTGGCGCTCGCCCCATGCACAAGCACGATGGGCGGCTTGCCACTATCGATGGGGCCGATATCCACATAGTGGAGACGCGTCTCATCAACTTGCACATAGGCGCCAATGGGCGGGTACGCGCGTTCAAGCTGCCAAGTGGAACACCCGGCCAACGTCGTCAATAAAAGAATAATCGCTGTAAAGACAATCAGATATCGCATGCTTTGTCCCCCGGCTCTCTAGGCCGCGTTTATAATACCGAGAAAGTTATCGGCCTTCAGACTTGCACCGCCCACGAGCGCGCCGTTCACATCCTCAATCGCGAGAATTTCCGCCGCATTGGCGGGCTTGACGGATCCACCATACAAGATGCGGGTAGTGCGGCTCACATGACCGCGAATATGGCGATGCATCTGCGCGATATCCGCTGCGGAGGCGGTCAGGCCGGTACCGATGGCCCAAACCGGCTCATAGGCGACGACAATCGCATCGGTATTGGTGCGCGGCATGGAGCCCAGAAGCTGCGCATCAACCACCGCCTGCGCCTGCCCGGCCTGGCGCTGCTCGGCGCTTTCGCCCACGCAAATGATCGGCGACAGACCGGCGGCAATGGCGGCCTCGGCCTTTTCCCGGACCACATCGTCACTTTCGCTATGATCGGCTCTGCGTTCCGAATGACCGACAATGACATGCGTTGCCCCGGCGTCGACGAGCATTTCCGCGCTAATGTCGCCAGTATGGGCGCCCGCACGCTGGGGATGGCAGTCCTGCGCGCCAATCCCCACTGTACTATCGGCGCAGCGTTTTGCCGCCTCATGGATCAGCGTGAAGGGCGGGCAGATCAGAATATCGCACCCCGGGTCAGGCACACGACGATGGGCCTCGCGCACACGATCAATCTCGGCGATGCCAGCCGCAAGGCCGTTCATCTTCCAGTTTCCAGCCACAAGTGGTCTGATCATGGGGGTCTGCCTCCAAGAGCCTAGCGCGGCAAGCATCGCACACCGGTTAACACCGTCTTTCATAGAGCCACCGGCAACGCGGCGCAATTCACTGCGAACGCGCCCTAAGCGGCTGTGACGGGCCAACCGCTATTGCCGCTCAACTTTTCCGCTAAAGGCCGCTACACTTGGCCATCGTCACCCGGTCAGGATTGCCATGTTTACCAAGTTTTTTCACGCCCTGAAAACTGCCGGCCTGCCCGTCTCTTTGCGCGAATATCTGACCCTGATGGAGGCGATGGAAGCCGACCTCGCCAATCGTGCGGTGGAGGATTTCTATTTTCTGAGCCGGACGGCCCTCGTCAAAGATGAGCGGCAACTCGACAAGTTTGATCAGGTGTTCGGCTCGGTCTTCAAAGGGCTGGAAACCCTCGCCGACGGCGTTGAGACAGCCGAAGTGCCCGAAGAATGGCTAAAGCTGATGAGCCAGAAATATCTCTCCGACGAAGAAAAAGCCCAGATCGAAAAAATGGGCGGCTGGGACAAACTGATGGAGACGCTCAAAAAGCGGCTTGATGAACAGAAAAAACGCCATGAAGGCGGCAATAAATGGATCGGCACCGGCGGTACCTCGCCCTATGGCTCCGGTGGCTATAATCCGGAGGGGGTGCGCATTGGCAATCAAGGCGAGCGCCAGGGCCGCGCGGTCAAGGTTTGGGAAAAACGGGAGTTCCAGAACCTCGATGACGAGGTCGCGCTCGGTACACGGAATATCAAGATGGCGCTGCGCCGTCTACGCCGGTTTGCCCGCAAGGGTGCCCCCGACGAATTCGATCTAGGTGGCACCATCGACGCAACAGCGCGCGCCGGCTATCTCGATATTCAGATGCGCCCCGAACGCCGGAACATGATCAAGGTTCTGATTTTCTTTGATGTGGGGGGATCCATGGACCCTTACATTCGTGTGTGTGAGGAGCTATTTTCGGCGGCCCGCGGCGAGTTCAAGCATATGGAGTATTTCTACTTCCATAACTGTCTCTACGATTATGTGTGGCAGGATAATCGCCGCCGCTGGACTGAGAAAATTCCCACCTGGGATATCCTGCATAAATACCCACACGATTATAAAGTGATCATTGTGGGCGATGCCTCCATGAGCCCCTATGAGATTACGGTCCCGGGCGGGGCGGTTGAATATTTCAACGAGGAAGCAGGCGCAATCTGGATGCAGCGCCTGACCCAGATTTATGAGCGCGCCGTTTGGTTGAACCCTACAGCCGAACAGAGCTGGGATTATGTGGGGTCTATTCAGTTGATCCGGGAGCTGATGGAAGATCGCATGTTTCCACTGACCCTGAAAGGTCTCGACGCGGCGATGTCAACACTCAGGCGTTAGGGGTAATTGCATCAAGTGTGTGATGATGAATCTCCCGGATACGATTGGCAATGGCTTCGGCGTAAACATCCACAAGAATGCTCATATGGTTTTCGCGCGGGAAATGGCCAAACCAGCCATAACCAGTATTGAGCCGCGCGGCCTGCGCATCTGACGCCCGCATGCCATTAACCGGCGTGCACGCGAAAATCGCCAGGGGAAACTGGACCACCGCTTCCTCATCAAGATAGTCAGCCTTGTGATCAATCGCGAGCACCTCATCGCGGGCGGTGTCGTGATGGCGTTGACTGGCGAGCGCCGCAACCTTATCGGCACGCGGTTTGCCGTGAAGCTTGAAATTATTGGGCGCAAGCCGCGATGCCATATCGCCGAGGCCCAGTGACGCCCCCTTCGCCGTTGCCTTAGCCAACCAGTTAAATTGGCGATGGGCAAAATAGGTGACGGGCGCCGTGGCCACCCGCGGTGACACCGCATCGACAAAGACAAGCCCGCGCACATGGTGTGGAAACAGCGTCGCGAAGGCGTGGAGGCGGATGCCCGCCATCGAATGTCCGACGAGGATAATCGGCCCGTCGGCGCCAATCGCATCAAGAAGGCGAACCATCTCCTGCGCATGCCAATCGGCTGATGGCGTGCGGCCAGCGGGCAAAGGATCGCTCGCCCCCATACCCGCGCGGTCATAAAGGCAAACCCGAAAGTCAGCCTTCAGCGCCTCCTTCAGCCACCAACCGTCAGCATAGATACCATAGGCGCCGGCGTCATAGAGGATTACCGGTGCTCCCGGTGGCCCTTCAATTGAGGCATACAGCCGCCGTCCGGGCTCAACCTCAATCTGTGTAAAACCGCCATCGGTCACTGTGCTTTTACCTGCTGGTTTCGCGCACCGTAGCCCGGGCCTCGTCGCTCGGCATCCATCCAAAGGGAACCATTATGCCAGCAAACCGTTCTTAGCGCATCAAAAGGAGAAAGATATGAAAATTCTAATGCCACTATTCTCATTGCTGTTGTTGCTGAGCGCATGCGAAACCATTGAAGGTGCTGGGCGTGACATTGAAAATACCGGCGATGCTATCGAAGACGCCGCCCACGGATAATCCGAGCTTCAGTCGCGCAAAAGATCGTTCACAGATGTTTTTGATCGGGTCTGTTCATCAACCTGCTTGACGATCACCGCGCAATAAAGCGAGGGGCCCCAGTTACTGCCTGGCATTGTGTCCGTAGCCGGAATAGTGCCGGGAACAACCACGGCGTAGGGGGGCACCTCACCCCGGTGTATCTTCCCGGTCTTGCGGTCAACAATTTTTGTGGACGCGCCCAGGAAAACGCCCATGGACAGGACCGCCCCCTCCCGCACGATCACACCTTCCGCAACTTCTGATCGTGCGCCAATAAAGCAATTATCCTCGATAATCACCGGGTTGGCCTGAAGCGGTTCGAGGACACCGCCGATCCCAACACCGCCGGAAATATGGCAATTGGCCCCGATCTGCGCGCACGATCCCACGGTGACCCACGTATCGATCATGGTTCCGGCGCCCACATAGGCGCCAATATTGACAAATGATGGCATGAGCACAGCCGACGGCGCAACAAACGAGCCTTTGCGTACCGTCGCAGTGGGCACAGCGCGGAAGCCAGCCTGCGAAAACTGATCGGCATCCCAACCATCAAACTTTGAATCAACTTTGTCCCACCACTGCGCACCACCCGGGCCGCCATCGATAAGTTTGTTGGGCGTCAACCGAAACGATAAGAGCACTGCCTTTTTGAGCCATTGATGGACACTCCATTCACCGTCCACCCCCGGCTCGCAAACGCGCGCAGCCCCGCTGTCAATCAGCGCGATGGCGGCATCTACCGCCGCTGCAATGCCCGGCACGTCACCGAGCGCATCGCGCTTTTCCCATCCGGTTTCAATGGTCGCTTTCAGGTCTTCGATATTCATAAGTGTCTCTTGTTGGGTTCAACCATCCTGCCACGCAAAGGCCAACGGCATTGAAAATTTAAGATGCCATTTTCTGGAGGGCATCTTCGAGAAAGCCCGCAAGGTCAGTCGTTTTATGGTGCACATGGGCAAAATGATCATCGGGATGGGCGGGTCTTTTTGCGACCGGCTCATCGTCAATCCAGCGCGCTTGCGAGCAAACCAGGACCGTGCGCATCCCCATCGTTTCCGGGACCCTCAAATTCTCAGCGATATCTTCAAACATAATCGCCCGCGCCGGGTCGAGATTATGCGCCTGAACAAACGCTTCATAGGGGTGCGCGTTTGGTTTGGGCACATAACCCGCAGCGGCGATATCAAAGATTCCATCAAACAAAGACGTGATCCCGAGCTGTCCCAGCACGTTTTCCGCATGCTTCACGGAGCCATTGGTGAAAACGAATCGGCGACCCGGTAGCGCTTCAATATTGGCCGCAAGCCGCGCGCATGGCGCAACGCCGCTGACGTCAATATCATGGACATAGTCCATGAAATCCGTAGGCGGCACATCATGCTCATTCATCAGGCCAGAAAGGGTCGTACCATATTGCACATAATAGTCTTTCTGGATTTTCCGGGCATCCGGGTAGGACAGGCCCAGCGTGCGCTCCACAAACGTTGTCATCCGCGCATCAATCTGCGCAAAGAGCTGGCATTCAGCCGGATAGAGCGTGTTATCAAGATCGAATATCCAGCTATTGACGTGGGCAAGATCGGACATGAGGCAGCCTAATAATTTTTATACGAACGGTTTGTTCACAAGGGGAGCAGTCCAAAGACACTGGACCGCCCACACCTGAAACGGGTGAACCCAAACCAATATCTTAGCCTACGGCGTTGGCGTCGGGGCGAAGGCGCCATCTTCAAAATCATACGTCGCCACTGGGGAGCCGCCAATCTCCACCCGCTTGAACATCGCCACATCGAGATCCTGATCCGCGCAGCTTGACCGGCTATCGGTGCTGAAAATCACATCATTCACACAGAGCGGCTTATCACCGCCCAGAAGAGCGCGATCAGGCGAGGCGGCATCACCGCTGCCTAAAATACCGTATACGTAGTAATGGTCGTGCTCCAATTCGCCTTTTAAGACCTTGATGCATTGGCCCGGGTCCATTTGCCACCATCCCTCGGACTGGTAAGTTTTGTCTGCATTTCCGGGATAGCCGATGGCGGCCCAAACCTCGTCGCTGGATTTGTTGCAATAGAAAAAGCCAAGCTTGGCATCATTGGTATTTGCCTCGTCTATCAAGGCGGAAATGATCTCGTCATCTATGCTGTTACCGTCCGGCAGGCCGCGATTCTTGCGATAGGCGGCGATAGCGCGGCGGGTCTCCCTGCCCATGGTCCCGTCAATATTATCAATGGGCATGCCCACATCGGAGAGTAGGCGCTGCACCCCGGCAACTTTGGCTGAATAAACCGTCAGCGTTCTTTTTTCCACGAAATTTGTGGTGTATGTGCCATCGGCGGCGTTCGTCACTTCCACATTCATAAAGGCCCGCTGATTTTGCGGTTCTTCGCGGCATACTTCCTGATTGCGCAAATTGAAAAACCCTGAATTTTCAACGCACAGGGCCGTATCGCCGGACCAGGTCCGTTTCGAGCCTTTATGGCCGTCAATGGCTTCTCCGAAAACGAAATAGCGACCCGGCACCACATCATTGGTCAGAACGATCTTACATTGGCCAGGATTCATGGGCCACCAGCCGCGGGTTGCCAATCGATCGCCATCCACATACCCAATGGCGGCACGCATGGCGTAGCTGGTCAGGTTGCAAAGGCTATATTTCGCTTCGGCTGGGGCTGCGAAGACTGTGGAGCCTGCCAGCGCTGACCAAAACACCGCCACGCCAACCCATAACCGCATTTTTCTATCCATAGTGACGATAACCCTTGCTTACCTCGCCCCACCCCAGTCCACACCAACACCGGGACCAAGTCCTCTACCCATGCCGACGCGGACCCAATATTTCTACCCGAACCCCCGGACGGATCAAGCTTGGGTTTTGCGGGCACGCGGACCCGCCTGGTGGAAACAGACAAATCACCGATGTGGGCCAGCCTGGCAGCGTCAGCATGGGGGCGACCGGTGAGTGAAAATCAGGTGAGCATTTTGCTACCGCTACCTGTGGAGGCACCGTTTGATTACCGGGTTCCCACCGGCATGAGCCTGGCGGCGGGTGATTGGGTGGAGGTGCCCTTTGGCCCGCGCCCCATGCGCGGCGTTGTCTGGCGCCCGCCCGGCGAGCCTGCACCGGCAACGGCGCGCCCGGTTGATCCTGAAAAACTGAAAGTCGTGGCGCATCGCTTTTCACTCCCGCCCTTGGGCGCGGCAACGCGCCGGTTTGTCGATTGGGTTGCCAACTACACCCTGTCCCCGGCGGGGTCAGTCTTGCGGATGGTCATGCGATCCGGTGACAGCCTTTCAACCCCGCGCGGTATCCCGGCGGTCCGGCGCGCGACACCCAGCCCAGGCGCCGATGATGTGCGCATGACAGCAAAACGCGAGCAGGTCCTCGCGGCTTGCGGCGCGGAGCCTATCGCCATCAAAACGCTTGCCGAAAAAAGTGGGGCCAGCCCCGCCGTGATCCGAGGTCTGGTCTTGGCCGGTGCCCTCACCGCTGTGACCCTTGACCCCGATGCCCCCTTTGCCGCGCCGGACGTTGAGCGCACCGGCAAGGCGCTCTCCCCGGCGCAGGCCCTCGCCGTCGACACGATTGCGGATCATCTGCGCAGCTTTACCGGCGATCCCGAAAAAGGCCCACCTAAGCCGATCCTGATCGACGGGGTCACAGGGTCCGGCAAAACGGAAGTTTATCTGGAGGCGGCAAGGCTTGCGCTGACCAAAGATCCCACTGCGCAAATCCTGATCCTCCTGCCGGAGATTGGGCTGACCCTGCCTTTTCTAAAACGCATTGAAGCGCGCTTTGGCGCCGCGCCCGCCGCCTGGCATTCCGATGTCCCGGCCGCTGCCCGGCGCCGGGTCTGGCGACGGGTGTTGGATGGGCAGGTCCGCCTAGTCGTCGGCGCGCGCTCGGCCTTGTTTTTGCCGTTCCAAAACCTACAGATGATCATCGTGGATGAGGAACACGACCCCGCCTACAAACAGGAGGACGGAGTTCTTTACCACGGGCGTGACATGGCCGTTGCGCGTGGCAATCTTGACCGTATACCGATTATCCTTGCCTCGGCGACACCGGCGCTGGAGACCATGGTCAACGCGCTTGATGACCGCTATCACAGGCTGACCCTGACCGAACGGTTTGGAGCGGCAACCCTGCCCGTTATTGACCTGATTGATTTGCGGGAAACACCGCCCACGTCCGGTCAGCAACCAGAAGGCCCACCCGCTGCTGCACGCCAACCAAGCTGGATCGCACCGCCGCTTGCCGATGCCATTAGCGAGACCATGGTACGCGGGGAACAGGCGCTTTTGTTCCTGAATCGACGCGGCTATGCGCCCCTGACGATCTGCCGAAAGTGCGGGCACCGCATGATGGCTCCTGACAGCGATACCTGCCTTGTGGAGCACCGGTTTGAAAACCGGCTTATCTGTCATCACACGGGTTATTCGATCCCAAAACCAAAGGCTTGCCCCCAATGCAATGCGGTTGATAGCCTTGCCGCCTGTGGCCCCGGTGTCGAGCGCATTGCCGATGAGGTACGACGTCGGTGGCCCCATGCGCGTACGGAAATTCTGTCCTCTGATCGAACGCAAGGAGCGGGCACGGCGAAGACGCTGCTGGAGGCCATGCGCAACAGCCAGATTGATATTTTGGTGGCAACGCAGGCCGCCGCCAAGGGCCACAACTTTCCCAACCTGACGCTCGTGGGCGTTATTGATGCGGATATGGGCCTGTCGGGCGGTGATCTGCGCGCGGCAGAACGCACCTATCAACTCCTTGCGCAGGTTGCAGGACGCGCGGGCCGCGCTGCCAAACCGGGGCGCGCGCTAATCCAGACCCATCAACCAAATGCCCCCGTTCTTCAGGCGCTGATTGACGGGGATCGCGACCGATTTCTCGCCATTGAGGCGGAAGGGCGCATGGCCATGCTGTTCCCGCCTTTTGGTCGGCTGGCGGCTATTGTGCTGCGCGGTAAAAACGAAACCCAGGTCCGCACCACCGCGCAAACCCTGCGGCAGGCGGCACCGCGTACGCAGGGCATTGAAATCTGGGGGCCCGCGCCCGCGCCGCTCTACCGGCTAAACGGTGAAGTGCGTATGCGCATGCTCGTGCGTTGCCGGCGTGATCTCAACCTGCAGGCCTATTTACGCGACTGGCATGGCAAAACCAAAATTCCGAGCGCAATCCGGCGGACAATCGATATTGATCCGTACTCGTTCATGTGACCATGACCAGCGTTTCTTTCCTCACGGCTGGTGGATGATGACAAAGACACCCCTGCCCGATCCCACCTATGGCTTGATCCTCAAACTGGCCTGGCCAGCGGCGGTTGCAGCCTCGGTAACGCCCTTGTTGGCGATTGTGGATGTGTGGGCGCTCGGGCAATCGGACAGACCTCTCGATATTGCAGCGGTTGGTTTGGCGGCAACCATCTTCTCGCTCGTTTACTGGACATTCGGCTTTATACGGATGAGTGTGGCTGGCCTGACGGCACAAGCGGCAGGGGCGGAGGATTTTCGCGAGGTTAGGCTGGGTTTCCTGCGCGCTCTGGCGCTTGGCGGGGTGATCGGTTTGGCCATGGTCCTGTTACAAGGGCCGCTCGGCGCCATCGCCTTCAAGATGCTTGCCGTGGGATCGGCGGCAACAGAAACAACCTTCGCGGCGGCGCGTCGGTATTTCGAAATCCGCATTTGGGGCGCGCCCTTTGCGCTTGCCACTTATGCCTGTTTTGGCTGGCTAACCGCGCGTGGTCGCACGGACTATCTGATGATCACAGCAATCATCATGACCCTGATGAATATCATTCTTGATATCTATTTCGTCCTCGCCCTGAAACAGGGCGCCGGCGGCATTGCCCTTGGCACGCTCATCGCGGAAGTTACGGGGTTTTTCCTCAGTCTCACCCTCGTTTGGCGCGTTTCGGTCAAGGACCCTGAAGGCCGCGAAACCCTTTCCTGGCAGGGATTTGCCAGCCGCACCGCCATGGTGCGCATGCTGTCGGTCAACCGCGATATCTTTTTTCGGACGTTTTTGCTGGCGTTTTCTTTTGCGTGGTTCGTGCAACGGGGCAGCATCTTTGGCGATGTGACACTGGCCGCCAATCAAGTGCTGCTGCAGCTGTTCCTCTTGTCGGGCCTTGCCCTTGATGGCACGGCCATTGCCGCCGAAACACTCGTGGGCCAAACGCTAGGCAGTAAAGAAAAAGGCGGTGGCGGCGAGGGGCCGCTGGCGCGGTTTCGCTTGATCCTCCGGCGCAGCTTTATCCTCGCCACGCTTGCTGCGCTCACCTTTGTGGCCGTCTATCTGGCGTTCGGCGACGCTATTGTGCGTATGTTGGTCCCGGAAACCACTGTCTTGTCCGAGGCACGACAGTATTGGGAATGGATTATCATCAGCCCACTGATCGTGATGGTATGTTTCCAGCTGGATGGTATCTTTGTGGGCGCCACCCACGCCCGCGAGATGCGCAATAGCATGATCCTCGCGGCGGCCCTCTTCATCCCGCTCAGCTTGTGGCTGCCATCATCTTTGGGCAATCATGGGCTATGGCTTAGCTTTTCACTCTATTTCCTCGCCCGGGCGGCAGGCCTGTGGATAGCCTTGCCTGCACTGACAAATCGCTTCCGCGCCTCTGGGTGAAGGACGGCGTTTGTCGTGACAGATCCCGGGGCCAGCGCTACGCTTGCCCGTGAATACCGATTAAATACAAAGGTAACGAACCTTACCGCCGGAAGAACACCCTATCGAGCGCAAGTCCGTCATCAGACTTGAATGCCAACAGAACGAGCGTGGCAAAGAAGACCGTGGAGGATGGATAAAACAGAAGGTTTGCCTGTGTGCCTTCTTCCCACAGGAACAGGCTTAGCGGGTCCACAAGGTGCTTCCAGATAAAGACTGTTGATACCCCCAAAAACAAGGCCTGCGCCGGGTAAACGATAAAGCGCAATAAGCCCAGGATGATGAGCGCGCCAAGCGCCATCTCGGCACCGCCAAGGATCATCTGCATCTGCTCGCCATCCAGCAGATTGTTGTAATATTTGCCTGAAAGGCGCGGGCCCGTTGCCGGTTTTAACAGCCGCAGCAACCCCCACCAGACAAGTAGACCGCCCGTGGAGACGCGCAGAAGAAGAAGTGATAGCGCTTTCATCGTTATTTTCCTTTATATTGAAACAGGTCTGTCTGGCCGCGCACATGTAAGGTCAGAGCGAACCAGGAGACAGCGAACCGCGCCCACGGCGCGTATCAGGCTCCACATCAATGCCAAGCCGCGCACCAAGATCATCAGCGCCGCCCACATAGTGACCATCGAGCCAGATTTGCGGCGTCGTCACCGGTGTTTTTTCACCGATAATTGGTTTTACCCGGGCAAGCATATCGTACATGGCGCCCGGGTTCTTAACGACATCGTGATACGTATACTGAATATTTGCATCGTCGAGATAGGTTTTCGCCCGCGTGCAATGGGGGCATTTTTCTTTGCCAAAGATATGATTACCCTCCAGCGAAAATCGTTCGGCATGGACGCGGATGACCGCTTCGGCGAGGACACCGCGATTTAGGGCATCTCCCTGGCTGATCCTTTTGCCCTCCACCATGACGATGGGCGCGTGCCAGCCGCCATTGGCAAACAGAGGCTCCCACCAATGCGAAAGCCAGTCTTTGATCTCAAAAATCACCTTTGCGCCCGCCAGCTCATTAGCCATCGTATCCTCAATGACATCCTCGGTCAGCGCGCATTCTCCGCAGGGGATTTTCACCTTGAAGGGGCCCCATTTGCCTGCCCATCGATAGAGCAGAATTTTAACCGGCGTCTGATCTTTAGGTCTCGCCATGTTTACCCTCGCGTGAATGCCCATAATCGCGATCAAAATTGATGAGGACTAATTACCAGAACGCCCGGCGCAAATGGTCGCAGCCCCGCATCACGGTCAACAAAACTTTTCGTGACCCGGCCACAAACGCGCGCAAGACGCCCGTAAAACCACCCACATGCTTGAAAAAACCTGGGAAAACGGTATCTGCGAGGCAGACAGGCAGGCCGTGCAAGAGGCGGAAAGAGACTGCGATGGACGCGTTATACGGGCAGAAAATACTGGAGGCGGCGGCAACCATTCCGTCTGCGGAGCGGTTGCCAAACCCCGATGCAACGGCCATGAAACTGTCCCGGGTATGCGGGTCCGAGCTCACGCTTGACCTTACGCTCATGCGGGGCGTGGTCAGCGCCTACGGTTTGGAGGCAAAGGCCTGCGCCCTCGGCCAGGCGGCGGCCTCCCTGACCGTGCAAAACATCATTGGCGCAGAGCCTGCGGCGCTGTTCACCCTTCGCCGTCAGATGCGCGCGATGCTGAAAGACAGCGGCCCCGCCCCCACCGATCCGCGCTTTGCCGACCTCGGCGCCCTCGCCGCCATCCGCGATTACCCCCAACGCCACGCCTCGACCCTGCTCATTTTTGAAGCCATCGCCGATTGCCTGACGCAATTGGGGTTTGAGGATAGCAAAGAGGCCATCGCGCCGCGCTCATAATTCTTATCGTCGCCGCTTCCACGCCGGCCGTTGCCATGGCAAAAGACGGCCATGAAACAGATCTCGCCTCTATTCACATGGTTTGAGGGAAAACTGGAACCGTTTCCCGAAGGTGCGCCGGAACGTGGCCGTGATGGCGCTTCCCAGCCGGACGATGCCACCAAAAATCCGTTGCAACCGCCGACGGACCTTGTGGGATTTTGTCTTTTCTACACGCGCGATGCCATGGGGTGGATGCTGCTCATGGCTTTTCTGTCAGCGGTGATTGCCGTTGGCGAGGTCATGCTGTTCGGGTTTCTTGGCCAATTGGTTGACTGGCTCTCCGCCACGGGACGCGAAGACTTTCTTTCGCGTGAGGGCGGCACGCTGGCCGGTATGGGGTTTGTCACGCTCATCGTGCTGCCCGCTTGCGCCATCCTCAGCTCCCTGATTATCCATCAGGTTCTGCTCGGTAATCTGCCCACCATCGGGCGTTGGCGGATGCATCGCTTGCTGCTCGATCAGAGTATGAAGTTTTACTCGGACGAGTTTGCCGGGCGCATCGCCACCAAACTCATGCAGACCGCCCTTGCCGTGCGCGAGACAGTGACCAAGCTGCTCGATATTGCGGTTTATGTGGGCGTATATTTTCTCACCATGCTGGTGCTGGTGTTTGCCGCGGACTGGCGGCTGGTGCTACCGCTCCTGATCTGGCTGGTCTGTTATGTGTTGATCGTGCGGTATTTTGTACCGCGCCTGCGCGATACGGCCAAACGCCAGGCCGATGCCCGCTCGGCTATGACCGGCCGCATTGTGGACAGTTACACCAATATCGCGACGGTAAAACTCTTCGCCCATGCGGGCGGCGAGCGGGCCTATGCGCGCGAGGGTATGGAGAATTTCCTCCACACCGTTCACCCGCAAATGCGCCTCGTCACGCAGTTTCAATCGCTGGTCTATACGCTCAATCTTATCGTGGTGGCGTGTGTATCGGCGCTTGGCATCTGGCTCTGGCTTGGGGCGCAGGTGTCGGTGGGTGCTATCGCCACGGCCATCGCCCTGACCTTGCGGATCAATGGCATGTCCCAATGGATCATGTGGGAAATGTCGGCACTCTTTGAAAATATCGGCACCATCCATGATGGGATGAGCATGCTTAACAAGTCTGTCGACGTGATCGATAAGCCGGATGCGGACGACCTTTTCCCGGCGGGTGGTGCCATCACATTTGACGCCATCAGTTTTCACTATGGTAAAGATAAAGGCGTGATCGAAAACCTGTCGCTTGCCATTGGCGCGGGCGAAAAGATCGGGCTTGTGGGCCGGTCCGGCGCGGGCAAGACAACGCTGACGAATTTGCTCCTGCGCTTTTACGATGTGGAAAAGGGGCGCATCCTGATCGACGGGCAGGATATTGCAGCCGTCACGCAAGATAGCCTGCGCGCGCAGATTGGCATGGTCACGCAAGATACCTCCCTCCTCCACCGCTCCATCCGCGAAAACATCGCCTACGGAAGACCGGACGCCAGTGACGCGGACATCCGCAGCGCCATTGAGCGGGCAAGCGCCGATCAATTCATTTATGAGCTGGAAGATCAAAAAGGTCGCACCGGGCTCGACGCCCATGTGGGCGAGCGCGGCGTCAAACTCTCTGGCGGTCAACGCCAGCGTATCGCCATCGCCCGGATTTTCCTGAAAAACGCGCCAATTCTGATCCTCGACGAGGCAACCTCGGCACTTGATTCCGAGGTGGAGCAGGCCATTCAGGAAAACCTCTTTGCCCTGATGGAAGGCAAAACCGTCATCGCCATAGCCCACCGCCTGTCCACCATCGCGCAAATGGATCGTCTTATCGTCCTCGACCAGGGTCAGATTGTGGAGGAAGGCACCCATGACGCCCTGACCGATGCCGGTGGTCTGTATGCGGACCTCTGGGCCCGCCAGTCCGGCGGCTTTCTCGGGGGTGCGGACACCGTCGTGGCGGCGGAGTAAAGCTATGGTATACCAAAAAACCGCACCCTGAGGAGCCGCACCGATAGCCCGGCGTCTCGAAGGATCACCGCAAGCCAGGTTCCTGAGTATCACCCCACCCTTCGAGACGCATCGCAGCAGCAATGCTCCTCAGGATGAGGCTTCACAAACACGGTGTCGGATACAGTTTGCGCAAGCGCAGCGCAAATATTAAGTCTCATTTCCCGCAATTGTCAGATTGAGACCCCGCATACGCGCCCGCGCCCCTTTGCCGTGGCGTGAAAATCCGCCATATCGCGGCGATGACTGATCCAGCTCTATCAGACCCGCTCGTTCTTGGCTGGCGCACGGCCTTGATGCTTGCGCTGGCGTCTGTGTTGTTTGCGTCGGCCTTTATTCTGGTGCGAAGCCCCCATGAACGCGCCGCCAAAGCGTGGTTGACCGCGTTCATTCTGGTGGTGATCGGCCAATTGATCCCCTACATCATTGGCTTTGCCGGGTTTTATGATCGCTATCCGGCGCTAACATTTTTGCCCGTGGATCTGGCGCTGTTGCTCGCGCCCTTGGTCTGGTTTCATGTTCATGTGTTGTTGACCGGCACCCTGCCGCTGCGCTGGCGGGTTTGGCTCGTGCCCGGCGCCGCACAGTTTACATGGTACACGGTGCTTTTTGTGGGCCTCGGGTTTGATGGCGCGGCGAAGCTGGCGCTCTTGCGCGAGGTGCAAACGCCCTACGTGGCGCGGGCTTTTGACTGGGGCGCGATTGGCCTTGGGCTGTTGACCATTGTCAATATTTGGCGGCTGATGGGGCGGTATGAGGCATTTCTCGATGCGGCGCGCTCCGACGCCATGGACTATCGCCTCGACTGGCTGACCCGGTTTTTTGTGGGGATTTGCGCCATTGCGGTCGGCTGGTTCGCGGTTGAACTGGTATTCGAATTCGTTGTGCCGTTTTCTTATAAGCGGCAATATCTCTGCCTGTTGGCCGAAGGGGCTGTGGTGGCGTGGATGTGTCTGGAGGCACTGACCCGCCTGACCCAGCCCTTCCCGAAAATGCCCGCGCACAGCTCCATCTCGCCCATCCCCAGGCTGGAACCATCGACTGCCGAGCCGGTCGAACCCGAGCCTGCCCGAGACTGGCAGAGCGAGGCCGCGCACTTAATCGCGCAGATTGAACGCGAGCAATGGTTTTTGGAGCCGCGTTTGTCGGTAGGCGATATTGCCCGGCGGCGCACCACCAACGAGACCTATATCTCGCGCATGCTCAACCAGGGCGCGGGGCAAAGTTTTAACCAGACCATTAACGACATGCGGGTCCGCCACGCCCAGCGCCTGATCGCACAAGCGCCGGACAAACCACTGATCGAGGTGGCGTTCGCGGCGGGCTTTAATTCCAAGGCCACCTTTAACCGGGTGTTTCGCGCGATGAGTGGCCAGTCGCCCTCGGACTGGCGCGCGCACCGCGAAAAACCGGGCCCATAACGGCTCAAAACCCGTAAATCCTGCAAATTGATGGGTTTCAGGGCGCGGGCGCCCTCTATCTATGGCTACTGTTGCGTTTTTGTGCCGGCTTCACCGGTCGCTGAATGCCCGTGTCAGGCTTAATCGAGGACCCCGTCATATGCGCAGATTTTTACTGGCTCTTCTTGCTCCCCTTGCTCTGATTTTGACACCGCTTGGCGTTCTGCCCACCACTGCCCAAGACGCCACCGAGGCAGACGCGGCCACGCGGCCTGCGCGGAGCGGTGAGACTCGCCTGAGCGCGGCGCAAATTGCCAGCGATGTGGCGATCGCGCGGGAAGTCTATGAGCGGGTTCACCCCGGCTATGACCGGTACACCGACCAAGCCGAAATTGATGCGGCATGGGAGGCGCTATTGGCGCAGGCGCGGGCGAACGATGGTTTTTCGATTGCGCAGTTTTATCTTGCCGCCCAGCGCGTCCTCGCCATGATCCGTTGTGACCACACCAAGGCCGAATGGCCGAGCGACCTCGTCGCGAAGCGCGAAACAGTACCCACCTATTTGCCCTTCCGCTGGACGTTTGTTGAAAACCGCGCCTTTATCATTGATCCGGTTTCCGAAACGGGCCTTCGCGCAAAAGACGAGGTTCTGGCCATCGACGGGATTACCATTGACGCGCTTAGTGAAAAATGGCTCCCGCTCATCCCCACCGATGGGTTTAACGAGCACACAAAACCGCCGCAGCTGGCTTTTTCTTCAGAGTTCGCGGGCGGTGCCATTGAGCATTTTGGCGCTATTGCCGGGGACCTGCAGCCCACTGTCGCGCTCACCGTGCGCGCACCGGGCCAAGCGCCGCGCGAGGTTCGCGCCGAGCGGTTAACGATTACGCAGTGGAAGGACCATCTGGCACGCACCCAGCGCTTTCGGCGCGATTTTAAAGATGGCGTGACCTTCAAAAAAGTTGATCCCGATACGGGCTATCTCAAGGTTGCGACCTTTGTGAACTATCGCAACCCGGTCAAACCAAAAGTTGTCTATGACCCGATTTTCAAACAACTGAAACAAGATAAAGTGGGCACCCTAATTCTCGATCTGCGCGGCAATGGCGGGGGCTCTGACGATGCCAGCATTGGCCTGTTCAAACGGCTGATCAAGGAACCATCCCGGGTGATGCGTGATGTTCAGATGAAGACCATCGATTTTGACGGTATCCGCGATTATCTCTGGACGTGGGATAAGCGTGCCTTGAGGCCGAGCGGCTTGTGGGTGAAAAAAAAGAACAGCGAGACCAGCTATAGCCTGCGCAATATCGTTACAGCTGGCGCCACTAAAGTGCATAAACCGCATAAAGAGGCGTTCCGTGGCAGACTGATCATCCTGATTGACGAAACGATTTCCTCGGCCAGCAATCACTTGATCTCTGCCCTGAGTAAGCGTGATAATGTCGTTTTGGTGGGCTCGCGCGGCGGGGGGAGTGCAGAAGGGGTCACTGCCGGGGTCTTATATACCCTGACCTTGCCCGACAGCAGGATTCCCATGCGCGTGCCGGGCTGGATACAATATGTGGACACGGATGCATTTGATCGGGGGCTTGGCGTTGCGCCGGATATTAAAGCCCCTATGAACGTGGAAGCGTGGCTCGCCGCCCGCGACCCGGCGCTTGATGCTGCGAAAATGCTCGCAGCTCAATAGACACAATGATGATAATTCACTGCCCGCAACCCTAGCCCCAAACGAGCAAATATGATGAAATCTCGGCCGGTGGAGGAAGGATCATGCTGGCACCGGAAACGATTTTTACGTTGGGCAACCAACTCGCCCTTGTGGGCTGGATTATTCTGGTGTTTTTCCCGCGCCGATTTTTTCCGGTGGTCTGGATACCCCATTTTATTATTCCCGGTGTATTGGGTCTCGCTTACGCCATGCTGATCCTGACCAGTTTTGGCCAGAGCGATGGTAGTTTTTCATCAATCGAGGGTGTCCGAACGCTGTTTGCCGATGACCGTGCGTTGACGGCGGGCTGGCTTCATTATCTTGCCTTCGATTTGTTTATCGGCTCGTGGATTGCCCTTGAGGCAGATAAGATCGGTGTACCGCGTATCCTTCAGGCCCCTATTTTGCTCGCCACCTTTATGTTGGGGCCTATCGGCCTTGTTATCTTTCTGGTGATCAAAGCCTGCGCCGGTTGGTCCCCCGCCATTGCAAACCCGGCACTGGGAGCCCAACCTGGTTTACAAGCGCCCGGTTCACAAGCACCCAGCTCACAAGCGGACAACAGAATATGACCGATAGCGCAACTCCGCCGCTCTATGGCACATTCGCATCGGACAAGCCAACGCGCAGTGTACTGATGACAGCGTTTTTCATTACCGGCGTACTGGCGGTTACCTTTCTTCCCGCGCTTGTTGATGATCGAACGTTGAACGGCATCAATATCTGGATCAAGCCGCTGAAATTCTCCATCGCCCTTGTGGTCCACAGCTTTACGTTGGCGCTGTTGATGCAACAATTGAGCGCCAAAGATCGCAGCGGCTGGCTGATGGGCAGTGTGACGGCGGCCTATGGCGCGGCCATCGCATTCGAGACCGTTTATGTCACCATTCAGGCCATGCGCGGACGCGCATCGCACTATAATAGCGAGACGATTGCCGAGCAGGTGCTTTACGGCATCATGGGTTTTGGTGCGGTGCTGTTGGTAGTGTTGCCCATGGTTATTGCCATTCTGCTGTGGCGGCAGCGAAGAAAACAGTGGACGGGATATCGTCTGGGTACGGTTCTTGGATGCCTCATAGGGCCTTTACTGACCATGGTTTACGGGTTCACGCTATCGTTCGGCGATAGCCATTTCGTCGGCGCGCCGCCGGGTGCGCTTGATACGCCGGGTCTGCCTTTTGTTGGCTGGTCAACGCAATATGCCGACTTGCGGCCAGCGCATTTCTTTGCCTTGCATATGATCCAGGTTTCACCCTTGGCCGGCTGGACCATGGACCGCGTTGCGGGGCCAGATCATACGGCACTGGCCAGGGTTGCTGCGCTGGCGGCGACTATTCTTTTTGCTTCAATTTCCACATGGCTCTTTTTTAACGCCATGGGCGGCAATGTCCTTCCTTTTGTCTGAAAAAAAGCGGTACCCGGATGGATACCGCTTTCTGAATTCTTTGGATAGGACAGGGCTTATACAGCGATCAACCGCATAAAGCGTTCTTCCATTTTCGGATCGTCCTTGAAAACGCCGGTAAACCGTGTTGTGACCGTATCCACACCATGTTTATGCACACCCCGTGTGGACATGCATTGATGCTCCGCACTGATCCAGACCGCCACGCCGCGCGGTTCCAGAACACGGGTTAACGTATCGGCTATCTGCGCTGTCAGTTTTTCCTGCACCTGCAGGCGCTTGCCATAGGCATCCACAAGACGTGCCAGTTTAGAGATACCCACAACCTTATCCGAAGGAAGATAGGCAATATGCGCAGTACCGATGATCGGTGCCATATGGTGCTCGCAATAGCTTTCCAGGCGGATGCCCTTTAGCAAGACGATATCGTCATAGCCCTCAACTTCCTCAAAGGTGCGTGCAAGGATGGTTTCGGGATCGGTCTCATATCCCACAAACCACTCTTCAAAGGCTTTTGCCACCCGTTTGGGCGTATCGAGCAAACCTTCTCGGGTTGGGTCATCGCCCGCCCACTTGATCAAGGTGCGAACGGCCTCCTCGGCTTCGGAACGGGTGGGCTGGGAAGAGACTGAGGGTGAAATTTCATCGGCGCGCGCGGGCGCATCGTAGGCAATGGCGGTCATCGTGGCCTGTCCTATCGTTAGTAGCGATCGTAAATTCGCAATTCTATGAAAAGCAGAAAAGCGGGTATTACCGAAAGTCGGAACGATCTAAATATGGGGTCGGATTACCCAAATTTCAAATCACATCCCATTACAATAGACCGTTAAACTTGCTTTACTACATCTAAGATATTGAAGTTGTTGGTATTTTTCAGATGACAGATAAGCCTGTCATTTTCAAATGACAGTCATTGGAACGGTTAGCCACCTTCCCAAAATCGCGGCTTGCCCCCTGCCATACAAGGCGGTAGCACGCTTTACCCCTAACCGTTTTGGCGCCTCATGACCCACCCCATCACCTTACACAATAGCTTGAGCGGGCACCGCGAGGACTTTATCCCCGCTGACCCTCATCGGGTGACACTCTATGTGTGCGGACCGACGGTTTACCAGCATGCCCATGTGGGCAATTTTCGGCCCGTCGTGGTTTTTGACCTTCTCTTCCGATTGCTGCGTCATCATTATGGGGCTGATCACGTCATCTTTGCCCGGAACATCACCGATATCGATGACAAGATTATCAAGGCGGCGAACGCGCAATCGTCGCCCATTAAAGAAATTACCGATCTTTACACGGAAATCTATCGCGCCGAGAGCAAAGCATTGGGCGCCCTCCCCCCCACAATTGAGCCTTTTGCGACAGACCATATTGCGCAGATGATTGACCTTATCGATACGCTCCTCGAAAAAGGAGCCGCCTATAGCGCTGAGGATCATATATTGTTTAATATTGATCATTATGATGCGTATGGGGACCTTTCCAAGGTCAATCGCGATGACATGCTCGCGGGCGCCCGGGTGGAGGTTGCGCCCTATAAGCGCAATGCGGCTGATTTCGTTTTGTGGAAACCGGCAAAGGAAAATGAGCCCGGTTGGGCAACACCGGCTCATTTTGGCGTGGCGCAGCCAGGGCGCCCTGGCTGGCATCTGGAATGTTCAGCGATGATCGCGGCAACGCTCGGCAAAACGATTGATATCCATGGCGGCGGTCAGGACCTTCGCTTTCCGCATCACGAAAATGAGTGCGCACAATCGGGCTGTGCCAATGGTGCACCGCTGGCCCGCTATTGGATGCATAACGGATTTTTATCGATGCCCTCGGGAAAGATGTCGAAGTCTCTGGGCAATGTGGTGCTGGTTCGCGACCTGCTACTGGAGTGGCCGGGGGAGGTCATCCGTCTGGCCTTGATGTCCGCTCATTACCGCCAACCGCTAGAGTGGAACGACACGCTGCTTGCGCAATCAAAGGCGCAGCTTGACCGCTTTTATCGTAGCCTCACCGACCATCCGGTAGCGGAGGAAACGGCCCCAGACCCGGGCTTTGTTGCTGCCCTGAATGATGACCTCAATCTGCCCTCGGCTCTCGCACGCCTCCATGCGCTGCGCGATGCTGGTAAAGCGGACGTTCTGCGTGCTTCGGGAAATCTGATCGGGCTTTTGACGCAAACGCCTGACGCCTGGTTCAAGTCATCAAGTCCGCAAAGCACCGGTGCGCCCACTGATGATGAGATTGAGGCGCTGATTGCGGAACGCCGGGCGGCCAAAAAGGCCAAGGACTATGGCAAAGCCGATGGCATTCGCGATGACCTCAAAGCGTCTGGTGTGATTATTGAAGACAGCCCGCAAGGCACAAGCTGGCGGCGGATTTGACACGGTCATTCCGCAAGCAAACCTCTACAGGATAATGCTCACTGAGGAGCCACGGGAATTTACGATGGATCTGGGTCTTCATAATAAAGTTGCCGTGATTGGCGCCTCCAGTCAGGGGTTGGGCAAAGCCTGTGCCCTCGCCATGGCGCGGGAGGGGGCTCACGTCGTCATCTGTGGACGGACGGATGATATCTTAACCGCTGCCCATGATGAGATCGAAGAGGCAGGCCCAGGCGAGTGCATCGCCGTTCAGGCCGATCTGGCCGACCCCCATGGTCAACGCGCTGTGATTGACAGCACCATTGCGGAGTTTGGCCATGCAGATATCCTGGTGACCAATACTGGCGGCCCGCCGCCAGGCATCTTTGAACATCACGACCCGGCTGCGTGGGATGCAGCTTATCGGTTGTTACTCGCCAGTGCCGTGGGGATGATCAATGGTGTGTTGCCCGGGATGAAAAAGAACAGGTGGGGACGGATCATCGGGATCACATCGCAAGCGGTGAAACAACCCGTCGATAATCTGATCCTGTCCAATACCATGCGGGCCGGCGTAACGGGCCTCTTGCGCAGTCTCGCCAATGAGCTTGGCCCCGACGGCATCACCGTGAACAGTGTACTGCCCGGTTATCACGATACGGATCGATTAAAAGCCCTATTGGGCGGCGAAGAAAACTACGGCGCCGTGACGGGCGATATTCCGCTTGGCCGGGTTGGTGATCCCGCAGAGTTTGCCGATATGGTCACGTTTCTTGCCAGTGACCGCGCAAGCTATGTGACAGGACAGGCCATTGCCGTTGATGGGGGCTGGATCAACGGCCTGATCTAGGAGCCTGACCGAGAAAGCAATTTTCACCGTGTACGGCGGTGTTTCGCTATCAGGCCTGGTACTTGCCACAGGAGTTTGACATAGCGCGGGCCTAGCCTTGCGGGCTCGCTGGCCGCGCGCCATACCCATTCAAGGCCGGTTTTTTGCATCCATTCTGGTGCGCGTTTCACATCACCGGTGAGGAAATCAAGCCCCGCCCCGATATTCATCAGGACACCGCAGTGAAGGTTTTTGCGGTAAGCCTGACACCAGACTTCCTGTTTCGGTGCGCCAAGCGCAACAAAGGCAAGATCCGTACCCGCCTCATTAATAGCATTAACAGCTTCCTCTTGCGCCAATTTGTCTTTATCAAAACCAAAAGGCGGGGCATGAATACCGCTGATTACCAGCGCAGGGAAAAGGTTTTGGAGTGCCTCTTTTGCTGCGCTAAGGCGCTCCACGGTTGAGCCCATCAGAAAGATACGTTTGTTACTCTCGGCCGCGCGCGCGCATACCGGCAGGATAAGATCGGACCCCGTCACCCGTTCCGGTAACGGCGTCCCCTCAAGGCGGCTTAACCAAACAAGCGGCATGCCGTCAGCAAGGACAAGATCAGCCGCATCATAGGCAGCCTGAAACAAAGGATCGCCCGAAAGCTTTGCCATATGATCAAGATTAGGCGTAATTACAGTGTGCGGTGTTTTTTGATCCGCCCACTGCATAATCTGGTCTACGGCTTGCGCCTGCGAGAGGCGGTCGACATTGACGCTAAACAAGCGCACCCGATCTGCGTCATTGGTTCGTGGGTCAGTATCTGATGTCTGGCGCGATGCGGGCGAGGCCATGGCGGTACTCTTGTGATCGGGTCAACGATAACCCGAGGGATGTCGAGCTTTAGGCTGATCCTCAACGGGCGCAAACCATAACCCGCCCGATATGACAAAAGGTGAAAAGACGCGCTCCTAGCCCGCTTTTTCTTTGCACCATTGTCCGCGTTTCGCCGCAACCGCGAGGTCCGCATCCACAAGCGCTTCGCCAAGGTCGCGCCCTGCGCCATCGGTGAGCCGGGCCACCACGCGGCCCGCATATTTGCCGTTCTTGATCTCATGGAGATAGACGGTCTGGTCACCAAAGAACGCCCGCACAAACGCTTGCGCCTCGCGGGCCCGGGCTTTTTCTGCGGGGCATTTGGGGCGGAAAAGCTCGGGCGCATCGATATCCGCAACGCGCACGGCAACTTCGATTTCCTGCTCAATCCAGATGGTGGCGCGCACCCGCACCGTGTCGCCGTCCACAACCCGCTCCACCGCTGCCGGGATGGGCCCAGCGATGGTTTTCCCGGCAACTGCAGGCGCCGAGACCGATAGCGCCGCGCCGCTGGCAAGCGTGGTAACGAACGCAGCAACACCTCGTTTGCTACGTCGATGCCCTGAGCGTTTGTCAGTGAGTATGGAGAATCCGGCCGCAATCATGAGAACGTTTATGAAACAAAATGAGGATAAGTCAATTTTAATGAGATTTTTTCTTCTATTTAGAAGTCTACGGCGCGCCCATTACGCTCCCAGTCGCCAAACCGTGTGGGTTCGGCTCCTTTGGGCCCACCCTTTTCCGGCGTCCGAATATCCGCGGCTTTCGCCTCTTTTTCGCGCCGGGCATCGGCCTCGGCGAGGGCTTGCTGCGCGACTTTGGGCAAAAGGGCGCGCCGCTCAGCTTCGGTGAGCGCTGGCTCGGCTCCCTCACGGGTCTCACCGGTCTCAGGGGGTTGGTCGGTCGGATCAGACGGCATCGGCGCTATTGAACCTCATTTAGCACGATCACATATCTAAGAAGGTTTGGCGCCCGGAAAAGAGGCAGGGCGTCGCATTCAGGAGCATATCGACCCATGAATTTTTTCAAAACTGGCATCTTATTGGCCGCCATGACCGCCCTGTTCGGGGTCATCGGATTGATGCTGGGCGGCGCCACCGGCATGATGCTCGCCCTTGGCTTTGCCGTCGTCACCAACGCCTTTGCCTATTGGAACTCCGACAAGATGGTTCTGCGCATGTATAAAGCGCAGCCGGTTGACGAAAATCACGCATCCGGGCTTGTGCGCCGCTATGCCGAGCGCACCCGGACCATGGCGATCAATGCCGGTCTGCCGGTGCCGAAAATTTATATTATGGAAAACGATCAGCCCAACGCCTTCGCCACTGGGCGAAACCCGGAAAACGCTGCCGTTGCGGCGACCACGGGGCTCCTGCGCATGCTCACCGAGGATGAGATTGCGGGCGTGATGGCGCACGAGCTTGCCCATGTGCAAAATCGCGACACGCTAACCATGACCGTAACCGCAACCATCGCCGGGGCCATCACGGCGCTTGCCAACTTTGCGATGTTCTTTGGTGGCAACCGCAATAATGGTGCAGGGATCATTGGCTCAATCGCCATCATGATCCTCGCCCCCATGGCCGCGAGCCTTGTCCAAATGGCGATCAGCCGGTCGCGCGAATATGAGGCCGACAAACGCGGTGCGGAAATCTGCGGTCACCCGGAGTGGCTTGCCTCGGCGCTCGCCAAAATCTCCAATGGCGCGGCGCAAATCCCCAACGAGACAGCCGAGCGTCACCCCGAAACCGGGCAATTGATGATCATAAACCCGCTCAATGGTCAGGGAGCGGATAACCTCTTTTCCACCCACCCCGCAACCCAGAACCGCATCGACAAATTGTTGGAAATGCGGATCAGCTCCCAAGGACATGGCAGCAGTCCCGCGTCCACTTCTGTTCCCGGTACGGATAGACAATCAGGCCCGTGGGGATAATATGGCGTAAGCGTAACGCGTTGGGCGAATCGGGACGCCCACGCCATCAGGGGGTGTCGTGCCGTTAGAGCCATTTTCAGCCACGTGGTTTGGGTGCGCCGCTACGAGCGCATTTATCAGCACGTTCTGCCGCGAAAGCACCATGGCGGGCCTGCGCAATTTGAACACCCGGCTGTCGCGCGGGCGGCTTGACCCTAACCATCACATCGCGCGGGCCGCCCGGCTATCCCAGCTGAACGCGGCGATCGTCGCGACGAAACTTGCCAGAGACATCGCCATAGAGAGCGCACTTGACGCCGACCCCGCACGGCGCGCAGCCGGGCGCGGCGCTGATGCATCCGTAACCAAAAATTATGACAAGGCATTGCGAGCGCTCAACAAGGCGATCCCATCAATTGATAAAGAGATTGCAAAGGCCACGAAAAAAGACGATGGCGCCAATGCGTATGAGCAGGTTGATGAAGCGCTGAGCCGATTACTCGCGGCTGAACAAGGAAACGCGGTTGAAGAAACCAACGCCGAGCTATGCAAAGCAACGCTTGAAGAGGTCAAAACCCTCGGCGATTGGGATGCCATTCCCGAGATGTTGACGGAGGCCTTTACGAAAGAGTTTGGTGATGCATTCGCTGCGTCTCTAGGCGCCATATTGAAAAAAGATGATGACGTGTTTCGCATCTGGCTGGTGCTGAAGCAGCAGGCAACGGATGATACCCTTCAGGACATTCTCGCTGGTTTGACTGATCTATCGCCCCACACAACAGAGCGGGACGAGGTCGCGATTGCGCTGGCGAAAAACGCCGAGGCACTGGAACGGATCGAGGGTCAGCTGGCAGACCTTTCAGGATTGGCAGTTAGAACTCTTGAGGAAACAATCAGCGTCAAAATAACGGGCGAAGAGATCAAAGAGGATGTTAAAGAATTAATCCGACTTTTTCGCCTTTTCCTACCGCAACCACAATCTTCACACGAGGAATCACCATCGAGCGCTAGCCACCCGCCCATTTATAATGTCACTGGTACACCCAATCGACTATTCACCGGACGGAAAACCATGCTGGGCAAGCTGGATAAAAATATCCGAGCGGGAACGAAAACAGCGATAACCGCCGTAAAGGGCATGGGCGGGATTGGTAAAACCTCCCTCGCACGCGAATATGTGTTTGCCCATGGCACGCTGGATCGGTTTGCCGGGGTGTGGTGGATACCGGCGGAAACGCCAGACGCCATTCTGTCCGCCTATGAAGACCTCGCAGAAAAGCTTGAAGGGGGAGGCCTCGCGACCCTTTCCGACAGAGACATTCGCAAAACCTCAGAAAACACCATGCGCTGGTTGGCGGCGCAACCGGCGGACCGGCCCTATTTGATCGTGCTGGATAACGCCCCAACCGACAAGGATGTCAAAGACTATGTCCCCGGTGGGACAACCAAGGTGATTATTACCACCCGGTTTGAAAATTTCAGTGAACAGATCGCCAGGCCCCTTAATCTTGATCTTTGGAATGATGACACCACAGCCCGTTATTTGCACGAGCGCATTGGCCGGGGGACACGGGCGCAATTGCACTCCCTCGCCGGTCAGTTGCACGGCTTACCGCTGGCCGCGGAACAGGCGGGGGCCTATCTGGCACAAAATAGTTGGATCACCCCGGCGGAGTATGAGGCACGGCTGATCGACAACCTTGCGCAGGCGGACAGTGCGCCGCTCGATTATAACCAAACGGTCTATGGAACCTTTAGCATCGCTCTTGATGCCCTGATGGAACAACCGGGCGGTGAAGCCGCCCGGGGCCTGTTAGATATGATTGCCTGGCTGTCACCGGACGGCGTGACCCTGCCCCTACTCCAAGCCGCCGCAGCAGCAACCGAAACCATTCCCGAGCCGTTACGCAGTGTACTGACCGAAACGCATAAATTGGCGGAGGCGCTGTCGGCCTTGCGCAGCTATGCATTGCTCACGGTTCGCACCTCAGACGATGGAACGACCTTGTCCCTTCACCGTTTGGTGGCGGCCATTGCGCGGCATGGGCAGGAAAAGCGCGATGTAACCCAATGGCGCGATGCGGCCATCATGATGATCAGCAGACTATTTCCGGGAGATGTTCTTGATCCAAACAATTGGCCTCTGGCCGGGCTGTTAACGCCCCACGCCATTGCCTTGGCGGATTTCATATCGGTGGAAACCCTACCCACGGATATGACTGTCGCCAAAGCCTTGGACTATCTAACCAATCAAGCTGGCCTCTATTTACAAGAACGTGGCAATACTGCTGGCGCCTTGTCCCTGCTGCGGCATTCTCTGGCGATCAAGGAAAAAGCACGGGCGGATGAACCGCTCGAAATCGCCGCATCACTTTCGAATATCGCCACCATTTTGGAAGATGACCGCGCAAACTGGGCTGAAGCGGAGGGGTTTTATGAACGGGCGTTGGAAATAGAAGAACAGCATTTGGCGGAAGACGACCCAAGCCTCGCAATCACGTTGAGTAATTTTGGCAGCCTCAAGAGTTTTCAGGGGCAATTTGTTGACGCCGTCCGACTAACCGAACGTGCGGCTAATATCGCCAAAGCGCAACCTGGTGGCGACCGATCCGGTGAATATGCTAGCCGCCTATCAAACCTGGGCGCTATCTATCACGACTGGTTTAGGCAAAGCGGTGACCCGGCCCACGAAAAGCTGGAGCGCCGCTGCACGGTCGACGCACTGAAAATCAAAAGGCACGCCATTGGTTTGCGTAATTCATCTACAGCAGTCGAGTATAATAATAATGCCGTCATGGAGGCGCGAGATCAAAACCTGTCTTTAGCGATAGACCAGATGAAACGCGCGCTGGCGATTTTTCTTTCGCTTGATAATGCGGCTCATCCCTCTGCGACGAGCTACCGACAAGCATTGGCGTCATTGCTTGCCGAAGCAGTCGAAACCAGCACAGCCCAACGCCTGACCGATGGTGATTTCACCGACCTGACCCCCATCGTCAAAGAAATTGAGGACGAGCACCGCCGGTGGGTGGCGCAGGACCCGGACAATCGATCGTTCGGTCCGCCCTCACCCATAACCGGAGCGACGAAATAATCCCCTACGCTGCGCGCTCGAGGAGGGCCTTGAGCTTTACGGGCAATTCATCCTGTAGCTCGCGCATATAGGCGAGCAGTGCGCGTTCATTATCGTCGAGAATGCCGTCACGGCCGATCCGGTCGGCGAGCCAGTCGGCTTCGCTGTGGGTAACCTCTTCGCTTTCGCGGGCCATGCGTTCTCGCTTATCAAGCACGTCGTCATAGATCGAGTTGCTTTTATGCGCGCCATCACCAACGCTCTGACGCGCATAAAGGGTGCGCAGGGCGCTGAGGCCACCGGAAATCATGCGCTCAAAAAAGGCACCGACATTGACGCTGTGATCGCTCATCCATTGATACTGGGCCAACGCCTCCTCCCGCGTGGGCGGCACATAGCCGATATGCGCCATCAAATGATTGCTGATCGCCTTGATAAAAAGGTCCGACCAGGCGGGGTCATTGGTCTTTGACATGGTCATGTCATTGATATCAAACAGCAGCATCGCTTCTTTTTGCGTGATCGCAATATTGCCATCACCGCCCATGGCGAACAGGAATTTACGGATCAGCGCCGCATCCTGCGCCGTGACCCTGACATCGCCATTGGTCTCTTTTTCGGCGCGGGCAATCAATTGCGCTTTGATCTGATCACAAATGAAATCGGTCATGCCGGGCGGTGTCGCCGTGGCGTCATCCATGAGCTTAACCAGCATGGACAGGACCAGCGGCGTCACCACGGGACCAAACTGGGTCACGAGCGTTTTGAGATCGGTAAACTCCCGCTCGGTGATGTAATCGTGGGGAATTTCTTCGCGCAGGTAAAAATCACCCGCCGCCTCCCCGAAATAGTCGGCCCATTCCGGGTCGCCATCGGGCGCGCGTTCGGCCAGCGCCAGCAGCGCGCCAATCTCCGCGCGCGAAACAATACCGTCAGCAAAAATCTGCTCGCGAAGCACAAGCACATCGGCGGCGGAAACAAAGCCATTATTACCGATGGTGCTGATCATGTCTTTCTGACTGCCGATGGTCATCGTGCCCCCTGGGTCCAGTGCAAAAACTTGTGCTCGTCGTAAGATAGGCCAGCAGGGTTAATATTCGCCCAACACATGAAACTGCGGAAGCGCGCAAACACGGTGAAGCGATGCGACGCTGACCCGCATGGGTCAGGGCCCCTTTTTGGGCTGCGTAACCTTTTGTCTTTGCAGAAGACTTGCTACATTTTCTATGGAAAGGCCTGATATGCCGAACAGGCACGCCGCCACCGATTGATGCGGCGCGGATGCGTCAGGAAATGAAAACACTATGGTTGAGCTCACCCTCCCCCGCGGATCGAAAGTGAACGGCAAGGGAAAAGTCTATAAAGCACCGCGCAGCGCCAATGATGACGGCAGCGCACCTGATTATCGCACTTTTAAGGTCTATCGGTATGATCCTGATACGGGCGAGAACCCGCGCATTGACAGCTATGAAATTGATGTGGCCAACGTATCCATGGTGCTCGATGGCCTTCTGAAAATTAAAGCCGACCATGATTCCAGCCTGACCTTGCGCCGGTCGTGCCGGGAAGGGGTCTGCGGGTCCTGCGCCATGAATATCAATGGCGCCAATACACTCGCCTGCACCAAGGGCATGGATGATATCGGCGATGGCGACATTACGATCTATCCGCTGCCGCACCAGCCTGTGGTCAAAGACCTCGTCACGGACCTGTCGAAATTTTATGAGCAGCACGCCTCGGTTGGCCCATTTCTGCAAACCAAGACCGCGAGCCCCGACGGGGAATGGCAACAGTCGCCGGAGGATCGCGAAGACTTAAACGGGCTATATGAATGCATCCTGTGCGCTTGTTGCTCAACCTCGTGCCCGTCTTATTGGTGGAACGGCAATAAGGAAAATGGCGAGGAATATCTCGGCCCTGCGGCCCTATTACAGGCCCATCGCTGGATCAAGGATAGCCGGGACCAACTCACCGATGAACGCCTCGATGAGTTGGAAGATGAGTTCAAGCTTTATCGCTGCCATACCATCATGAACTGCACGCAAGTGTGCCCTAAAGGCTTGAACCCGGCCAAGGCCATTGCGGAAATCAAACAGATGATGGTGAATCGACCGAGCCGGAAGAAGGCGGACAAAATTGCCGCTGAGTAAGGGTCAAAGTATCCGATAAAAGGTGCCCTCCCCCAAAACCTGGGGGAGGGCTTTTTTATTATCCAAACAGGAAGTCTTCTGCAGGCGTATCAATCCGTGCATCCAGAAGAGAGGCGACAATAGCGCCATTGTCAGTACCGAAGGCCGCATCGGCGGCGGTGACCAGCACCTTAAGATTATCAAGTGCGCTATTGCCCTCATTGCCAATGGCCGCCTGAAGCGCTTCAAAATCAAAGGCGCTTTCACCGACCAGCACGGTTTCGAAACCGACAAACTGATCACTTGCCAGCAATGCTTCTGCTTCCTCAGCCGTAAAGCCGGAGAGCGACAACGTATCACTGCCGTCACCAGCGTCGACAACACCATCAATCGTACCGCCATTGATCAGCACAAAGATATCGTCGGCGCTGGACAGGATCACATCCCCGTCAATTGCACCGCCATTGATAAAGTTCACACCATTGGCCGTGGACGCATTCACCGCAACCTCAAGCCCGGTGACGGTGCCGAAATTGGCAAAGACAGCGGCGGCGGTAATGCCTTCAATGCTGATGCCGTTGGCAAGCGCACTGTCGGCGGACCCCGCAATCACGCCGGTGTTCAGAACCGCACCGCCAAAGGTTGCACCATCCTCTGACGGATTAAAGCGCAAGCCGTGGCCGATGACATTGGCGCTGTCGCTATCGCCCTGGCCCTGAAACACGCCTTCATTTACGACGATAGCGTTGATGAGGGCATCAACCTGGAGGCTGACCGAGGAGCCGTTGTTTCCTGCACCCGCATCGACAACACCATCTTCAAGATTGATGATGATAAAGTCGTTGGCGGTTTCGTCACCATAGATGGTGCCGTTGCGTTGATCACCGGTGCCGATGATTTGCCCGCTATTGATCACGGTCAGGCCATCGCCGTCGATATTCAGGGCACGGCTACCTGACGCAATCACCCCGGCATTGGCGAGAACGCCGCCGCTATGGTCACCCCCGCCAGCAGGGACGGGATTGCCAAAGTAAACACCATTCTGAACGCCTTCGATGGTGCCTGACGCGGTGTTCACCAACGCACCTTGGAAGGAGACGCCGTTGACCACGCGCACGCCCGCGACCGTTCCGTTTGCGCCTTCAGACGCGACGAGACCGCTATTGGTAATCGTGCCGGTAAAGATACCGCTGGTGGTGCCATCAAGGGCGCCATCAACGCGGGTGCGCTCGAGGCGGATACCATCGCCAGCGGTTGCCGCCCCGGCACCGGCATTGCCGCGCCCGAGAATTGAACCGCCATTGACGATTTCAAAATCGGTGCCGGCTTCCGCAATCTCTGCTGAAAAACCAGCCCCCAGATTGCCTTCACCGGTGTCGATCTCACCATTACGGCGGTTGATCAGCGAAAAGTTGTTGCCGCTCTCATCGACATAGACCGTGCCATTGCGCTGGTCACCAGTACCGATAATCCGTCCACGATTAATGACAGTCAGGCCTTCGCCATCAATATTAAAGGCACGGCTGTCCGATGAAATCACACCCGCATTAACAACGCGGCCACCCTCGTGATCGCCAGTGCCGAAATAGACACCGTTTTGCGTGCCACTGATCTCACCGCCGCGTCCATTGACGAGGCTGCCTTGAAAATTCACGCCATTGACGGCCCGGAAACCGGCAACGGTGCCGTTTGCGCCTTCGGAAAAGATGTCGCCAGTATTGACCACGCTACCCACAAAGGTACCGGTATTCGCACCAAGTGCGCCGCCATCGCGAACGGTTTCAAGGCGGATGCCGTCACCGGCGGTGGCACCGCCTGCACCGGCATTACCACGCCCCTCAATCGTACCTCGATTGACGATGCGTGCACTGACGTCTTCTTCAGTGCTCAGGGATGCAGAGATACCTGCGCCATCATTGCCCTCACCGGCGTCGATGGTGCCAGAAAACTGGTTGATAATGCGATAGTTATTGGCAGGGTCGTCCACGTAAATGGTGCCATTGCGTTGATTACCGGTCCCGAGGATTGTGCCGAAATTATTGATCCGCACACCCTCGCCATCCACATTGACAGCGCGGCTGTCCGATTGAATGACGCCGCTGCGGTTATTGTTCAGAAGACCGCGTGCATCGACACCGGTAAAGTTGACACCATTAAAATCCGCTTCAATCAGACCGGAGTTTACGATGGCTGCGCGGCCGGAAATGTTGATCGCCGTGCCATTGGCATCATCGCCGCCATCAGCGGAAATCGTGGCGCCGTTGAAGTTGCGCACAAGCGCGAGACGACCCGAGATATCGATGGTGGCGCCGGTGTTGGCACTTGAGATCAGATTGTTGTTGAAGATGCTGTTAAAGGCATTCGACAGCTCAAACGCAGACTGGCCGTCCGTGGCCACTGAGCCCCTTGAACCCACAATAAAGGCCTGGCCGTTGAAGGCGCTTTCGAAACCGTCAGTTTCGTCAGTGTTGATCCGCACGATACGCCGTGAAGAAGATATCATTTTTTCTCTCTCCATTTTGATGTGATGCCTGAACACAATCTGCTGCGATTTAAGGTCGCCAACCATGCCCAGACGCGCGCACTGTGTTCCGGGGGCCTTTGACAATTCAAATCAACGCTAAACACAAAACCGTGAGAACAGACAAAATCAGCTTTTAACAAGTGCAGCGTACACTGATTAAAGTTTTAATGACATTATCATTTGAACAACATTCAGCGCCGCCAAGCGTGTTGTTACCGCACGCTAAGCTCGGCTTGCGCCCGCTCTTCCTGAAGGTCGAGGGCTGTTCGCTCAGTGATCAGAGTGATAGATGGATAGGGGGCGCCGGGATTGTCCTGCACCAAAATATTTTGGCGAACCGTCACGTGGCTGACGACATCCTCTTTGACCATATAGCGGTCAAGATCCATTTCAATTTCGAATTCATTGGCAACCAACTCCTCAAACGAGAAATTTCTGATCACATGGTGCGTGGGCGCCTTTGCAAAGTCGGCGCTCTGCATCCAGCCGGCCAGTGCATCAAAATTCGTCAGGCGCTTGCCGGAAACATTAACGGTAAAAACAGGGCTGAAGGCAGTGCGCAACGCGCCCAAATCGTGGGCCGGATCGTCCAGAACCGATAACCAGAAATGGGCCACCGACCGCAAGCGGTTTTGCGCATAGGCTTGGCGAAAGGTCGGCGTGATACCGCCGTCACCCACCATGATCTTTATCTCCTCAACGACCGGCATCGGCGCCTGATCAAGGGTCAGCATATTATAAGCGAGATGGTTGGCATGTACCCGCCCCTCCGGCAGGGCACCGCGGTTGAGATAAATCACATCGGCTTCGAGCCGAATGCGTTTGTCGTCAGCGAACTGCGCACGTACCCGCCAGGGAAAATGCGCGCTATCCATGGAGCGCGGCATGGCAAGGGCACGCTGGATATACTGCTCGCGAACAGAAAAACTCTCATCGTCTTTCTGAAAGGTTGCCTCGGGCGACAGCATGGTAAGGTGATCGTCAAATGCGATCCGGTCATTGTCGTAAAAAAGAAACCAGCGATAAAACTGACTAAGGGCCCGGTGCAGGGCGGACCCGCGCACGATCCTGTCCTCATCGATAGATTGGCTGTCCTCCACCAACAGCTCAACCTGCGCGTCTTGAGGGGCAGCTGGCCCGATCCGTCGCCCCGACCCGGCGGGCTCGCAGCCCAGTACGCCGAGGATCGCGAGACCTGACAGCACAAAACGCGCTAAACACGGTGTCCTGCGCGTGGCCGCCTGAGCGCAAGCCCCCGCCACCAGACTGCGTCCTCTACCAATGGATGATAGGCGACCGACCCCAATCATATGGCACCCCAATGCACACTGTCCCCAAGCCGGAGCCTACAACAGTGTCCACGCGCGCAGAAGCCTTTGGCGGGTTCACGGTCGCACTTGAGCACCCGTGCCTACGAAAATGTCACACCCAATTCGCCCCTGAGTAATTGTTGCGGCGCACCATTTATAGTACCGCGAAAATGGGTGTGGCCTGCAGCCAAACAGATGCACCCGAATGCACCACTGGAAGAGGAGAACAGGCAGATGACGAAGGCAGCGAAAACCACGGCCGCGAAAAAACGACGGGCAACAGGCACGCGCAAAACCACAACCCGGCGACCCCGCATTGCTGCGGAGGGTGTTACACCCAAGCCCGAGACCAGCACGCCTGTCCCGTCGACGACAAGAGACGACATGTTTGCCTTCGGCGCCCCGTTCTTAACGAGCGCGACGCAAGACCTGTCGGCCCATACCGAGAAGTTTCAGGACCACGCCCGCGAAACCGGTGTCCTCATCCAGGAGCGGATGACCGCCACCGCGGCCCATATCAACGCAGTGCAAGATGACATGGTTGCCGCCATGCAAGATGACGTGAGCGCCGCCGTTACCTTTGGTCAGGACCTGATGGGCGCACAAACCATAGGCGATATCTTCGATCTGCAACGCCAGTTTTTCACAACCATGGTTGATGGGCGGATCACCCGGCTGCGCAACACGGCAGAAGCAACGTCAGCGTTTGGCCGCGAAAGCATGAACAAAGCCCGCGCCCATCAGGAAGAAACGATTGCACTCATCGCTGAGACAACACCCATGGGCGGTGCCTTCCAGTCCTTTATGGATCATTTTGCGAAAGCCTGATCGATCAGCTAGGAGGCGGGGATGAGGTTTTTCATGCCCGCCATTTTCCTTGCGCGCACAGACGGCGCGGTGCATCTGTGAGCGAAAATCAACAAAAGCGCCCAGGCCGCGTGGTTGAGACCGCACGCCTTTCCTGGCAACCGGCCAATCATGGTACTGCTCAGGGGTCGCCTTGCGATGGCCCCGCCGACGGTGATGCACCGTTTGCGGATGAATTTGACGATATCTATTTTTCAGGTGATGGCCCCGCCGAGGTCAGCCATGTCTTCCTGGCGGCAAACGACCTGCCCCAACGGCTGGCGCACGCGTCGTCGTTTCTCGTCGGGGAGTTGGGGTTTGGGTCGGCGCTTAACTTTCTAAGCTGCTGGGCATTGTGGGACGGGGTCAATAATGACCCGGGGGCGCGCCTGCATTTCTTCTCAATCGAAAAACATCCGCTCACGGTTGATGATTTTCGCAAGGCGGCCAAAGCCTGGCCGGAATTAGCACCCTATGCGGAAAAACTTTCGAGCGTGTGGCCGGAGCCGGTGGCAGGCTTTCACCGGGTGACATTTGGGCGGGTTACGCTGACGCTGTTTCTGGGTGACGTCATGGCAGGGCTAAACGTACTGACCGCGCAGGCTTCCCTCTCTTTTGACTGCTGGTTTCTGGATGGGTTTTCGCCCGCGAAAAACCCCGCCATGTGGACGGTTTTGGTTTTTCAGGCCCTTGCCAAACTCAGTATACCAACAACAACGCTATCGACCTTTACCGCAGCTGGGCACATTCGCCGTAATCTTGAAAGTGCCGGGTTCATTGTCAGCCGCGTGCCCGGTTATGGCCGCAAACGCCATATGATCCGCGCGCATTTTAACGCTACCCAAACCGCAACCACCATAACCCCAAAGCAGAATGCTGACACACCCGCTTGGGCCTCGCTGGAAACACTCCCACCCCTGCCCCACGGAGCGCAGATTGCAATTATCGGCGGCGGGATCGCTGGTGCAAGCCTGTGCCATGCGCTGCGTGCCGCGGGGCTGCGCCCCACCCTGTTTGACGGGGCGGGTATAGCGGCTGGTGCGTCGGGCAATCCTGCCGCCCTCGTCATGCCGCGCCTTGATCAGGCTGTTTCCCCCACATCTGATTTTTTTGTCCATGCATGGCTCCACACGCGAAGACTTATCGATCAGTATAGGGACGAGGATCCTACACTTTTTACCGAATGCGGTGTCGTTCGCAGCCATGAGAAGCCGGAAGAACGCGCGCGCCTCAGAGACATGGCAGACGCAGGCCTATTGCCGCGCCATCTCCTGCGTGCCGTGGAAGATGGCCTTTATTTCCAGACGGCTGGCCTTGTTGATCCCCGGCGGCTTGTCAAGCACCTGATCGGCAATACACCGATATGCGAGCAGAATGCAGCCCGTGTTATTCACGATGACGGGCGTGTGCTGATCGAAACGCAGGATGGGCGTACGCATCCCGTTGACGCTGTGGTTTTTGCCAATGGTCTGGACTGCCTTCGCTTTGTGGAAGCACGGGGCTTGCCGCTCACGGGTTCAGTGGGTCAACTTGATCTCTATGATACGCCCTATGGCGATTTCCCGGCGCAGGCGTTTGGCCCCTATGCCGGTCCCACGCCAGATGGCGCAGCAACGATTATCGGGGCGACCTATGATCCGTATAACGAGGGTGACGTCGTCACCACGACAGAGGTAAACCGCACGCGCAATCTTGAGGCGATCGCAGCCTTCGACACGGCCCTCGATCAGACACTGGACGCACGGCTTGCCGATGTCGCCGTGACCTCGCGCGCTGGTGTGCGGTGTGTCACGCTAGACAGGCTTCCCCTTGCCGGGCCGCTGCCCGATTGGGCCGCGTATGGGGCTGATTATGATGGGTATCGCTTTGGCAACCCGGAAAAAACGGCGGCGGGTATACCCGCAGGCCGCTACCAGCCCGGCTGTTTCATCCTGTCAGGCCTCGGCTCGCGCGGCATTGTTACTGCGCCCTTTTGCGCCGCCATGATTGCCGCCCAGATGACCGGGCAGATAGCGCCCGCCGACAGCGCGATCCAAACCCTCCTCCATCCAGGGCGCTTTTTTATCCGTGCACTGAAGCGGGCGCGGCCCCGGCGCCCCTCGTCCTGACACCAGCGGCGCGCGGCCCCGCCACGCTATTGCAGCGGTAGGATAGCCGTGCGATGGGACACCATCGCACACGCACACCTTGTGAGGCAGATCATGCAGGAAACACCCTTTGGCCCCCTTTACGACAACGTGCTTGAGGGCATCGGCAAGACCCCTATGGTGCAGGTGCACAATATCGACACCGGCCCCTGTCAGCTCTTTTTGAAATTGGAATCACAAAATCCAGGCGGCTCCATCAAGGACCGCATGGGTCTTGCCATGCTTGAAGCCGCCGAGCGCGACGGTCTGTTGACTCCCGGCGGCAAAATTATTGAGGCAACAGCGGGCAATACCGGTCTCGCCCTCGCCCTGGTGGCGCAACAAAAGGGGTATGAGCTAACGATCGTGGTGCCCGACAAGATGGCGCAGGAGAAAATCTTTCACCTGAAAGCGCTGGGCGCGGATGTCCGGCTCACACGCTCCGATGTGGGCAAGGGGCATCCGGATTATTATCAGGATGTTGCCGAGCGCCTCGCCGAAGAAACCGGCGCTTTTTTTGTCAATCAATTCAAGAATCCAGCAAACGCGCAAGCCCATGAGGACCTCACCGGTCCGGAAATCTGGGGCCAAATGGGCGAGGATATGGACGCCATTATTGCCGGCATTGGGTCAGGGGGTACCATCGCCGGGCTTTCCCATTTTTTTGAGCGGGTCGCGCCTGAGCTGGAGATCATTCTCGCTGACCCCGAAGGATCAATCCTGACGGACCTCGTCAATACCGGGCAAGTGCCCAACACGGTGGGCTCCTGGCTGGTGGAGGGCATTGGCGAGGACTTTATTCCCGATGTAGCTGATCTCTCCCGGATTACCAAAGCCTATGCAATCTCTGATAAGGAGAGTTTTGAGGCCGCCCGCGACCTCCTGAAATGTGAGGGGATATTAGGCGGGTCTTCTTCCGGAACGCTTTTTGCCACGGCCCTTAAATATTGCCGTGCACAGACGAAATCAAAACGCGTCGTCGCTTTTGTCTGTGACCGCGGCGATAAATATCTGTCCAAGATGTATAATGACTATTGGATGTATGATCAGGGTTTCCTGAAACGGCCCCCAAAAGGCGACCTCACTGACCTGATCACGCGGCGCCATTCCGACCATGCCACGATTACCGTAAAACCTGACGATACACTGATGATCGCCCATGGCCGGATGAAGCTTTACGATATTTCCCAATTGCCGGTCCTCGATGAGCATGGCACCGTTGTGGGTCTTCTGGATGAGGAAGACTTATTGTTTGCCGTGGTTCGGAACCGCGAAAAGTTCAAGGACCCCGTCAAATCGGCGATGACCTACCGCGTGGAAACCCTCGACGTTACCGCCAAGATGGAGGAACTGCTCCCCATCTTTGCCAAAGGCTATGTTGCCGTGGTGCTGAACGATGGCGCGTTTGAGGGATTGATTACACGCACCGACCTATTGAATTATTTACGATTGCAGGTGGCCTGATGTTCGACCTTTTTGTTCCCCCTACGGAAAACCCGCGCCCGCCCGTCAGTGAGATTGAAGAGATTTGGGATCAGCGCTTCACCTGCACCCGTCCAGAGATTTCGTCACTGCGAAAGCTGGAAGCAATGCTGCCCGATGCCAGCGAGACAGGCACGAAGGTTCTGTCCATTCAGTGTAAATTGCCTGCCTCGCCTGCGCTTTCCTGGTTCATGGATCGGGGGCAGTTGACAGACATTGATTTCTTTTATGAGTTGTTTCGCAGCAAGCGGTTCAAAAAAGCGCTTCCCAAGCCGGACAGAACACTGATCCCACCAAAAGTGAAGCGTGACTTCGCGCCCAAGCGGCAGGGGGTTATCGCTGAAAGCGGCGCGCGGCGATCTTCTGGTAATCCGGTAAAGCTGGATCGATTTAATTTCTCCGTACAAAGCTGTTTTACGCTTACCGGCGCCCTCGCGGGTAACATTGATCGCGCCCGTTCTGGACAGAAGAGTGATAATGGCGATCCCGCAACCTCACCCATGCATATGGCCGTGGATAGCGCTGATATCTTGTTGGCGGGCGATTATGCTGGCGGGCTTTGCTACCGTTCCACCTCCGCATGGTCGCCCTGGTTTTATGCCGTCGAATGGGACCGTACCCACGTCTTTATCAACCGGGAAAGCCGCGAAGCCACGTTTATCTTCATGTCTGATCAGGAATACACACCGTAATGGAGCTCTACGGCCTAAAGAACTGTGATAAATGCCGGGCGGCCATGAAGGCGCTTGATAACGCAGGGGTCGCCTATGTGTTTCACGATATTCGTGAGGTCAGTCTATCCACGGATGATCTTAGTCGCTGGATTGATGCCACAGGTTTAGACGCGATTGCGAACAAACGGTCCACAACCTGGCGCGCCCTCCCGGACGCACAGAAGGCACTGCTGGAAAAAGACGCAGCCTCGCTTCTTCTCACCCACCGGACCCTGATTAAAAGACCGGTGATTGTTCTGGGTAAAGATGTTTCGGTCGGTTGGACAGACAAAATTGCACAGATAGTGATCAAGTAAGCGCCACATAGCAGCCGTTCGCGTAGAGCGCATTCACAAAAAGTGTCGTCACGGTTTTTGGGTTCGAAGGCGCGACCATTAATGAATCTAGACTACGTTTCCGATTCAACAAAAAATAAACGTCGTCTAGCAAAGTCTCATGGGGGGTTTGCTACTGCGGATAAGCCGCTGGAACGAAAGGGTGTACCCTATCACGATCCAGGGGGTCGGCGTCAGCGGATGCGCCTGTCGATACCGGGCTATAGAGGGGTAAAATCTGCGCCATCACCGATGACCAGATCATGGCAGGCGCGCGCCCGCCCGTGATGCCGGGCATGGGCGCATAATTATCCTGTCCAAGCCAGACTACGCCGACTAATCCATCCGCATGCCCCACAAACCAGGCATCGCGGCTCCCCTGCGTTGTGCCGGTTTTTCCAGCAACCACATAGCCCGGCACCTTGGCGCGCCTGCCGGTGCCGGTTTGAACCACCGCACGCAGCATGCTGTTTACTTCATTAATGGCCTGGAGGGAGGCCACACGGTCCGAATAGGTGCCCCGGTGCTGATAAAGCGGAATACCCTCAACAGTCTGTACCGAGACGATTACATGGCTATCGGCACGAAACCCACCATTGGCAAACGGCACCCAGGATTGGGCGAGGTGATAGGGCGAAATCGCGTCGACGCCCAGGGCCAGCGCCGGGTCCGGGTTCAGAGAGCCTGGATAGCCCATCGCCCCCGCCCGCTGCCGCACGCGGTCGCGCCCGGTCCATTCCTGCAGACGAATGGCGGCGCTGTTCATGGACTTCGCCAACGCCTGGCTAAGCGAGCTCTGCCCGTAAAATTTACTTTTGTAGTTGTCTGGCGACCATGATCCGATTGTGATGGGCGCGTCGAGAATAAGATGGTGGGCGCGCGCACCAGCCTCAATCGCGGCAAGATAGATAAAAGGCTTGAATGCCGAACCCGGCTGGCGCCGTGATTGCGTCGCGCGATTGAACTGGCTAGACCCATAATCGCGCCCGCCCACCATCGCCCGCACAGCCCCTGCGCGATCAGCAATAACCACCGCCACCTCTGGCGATACGTCAATCTCCGCCGGGATCAAATCATCACGCTGCCATGCCGATGATAGGCCGCTCTCCAGCGCCGTTTGCAGGGCAGGATCGAAAGTTGTCTGCACAATCAGATCAGCATCATGGTCCCCAATGAGGCGGCGCACTTCGCGCCGGGCATGATCAACAAAATATTCCGCGGCCGTAAAGCTCGGGGGATTAAGATAGATTGGAGTACGGATTGCTTCATGTGCGCGTTCTGCAGAAATAAAACCAGCGTCAACCATCGCCTCCACAACAAGCTTTGCCCGGCGCCCCGCATCGGCTGGATTACGTGTCGGGTCATATCGCGAGGGTGCTTTCAACAGCCCCGCAATCAAGGCTGCCTCATTCAGTGAAAGCGTGGTGGCCGATTTACCGAAATAACGGTGGCTCGCCGCGTCAATGCCATATGCGCCGGCGCCCAGATAAACACGATTGAGATAGAGCGTCAGGATCTCATCTTTCGAAAACCGGTTTTCGAGCCAAAGAGCCAAGACAAGCTCCTGAACCTTCCGTTTGATGGTGCGGTCGGAGGAAAGAAACAAGTTTTTGGCAAGTTGCTGGGTTATCGTCGACCCCCCCTGCCGCACGGCCCCTTTACTGGCATTAACCAGCAGCGCCCGGCCGATGGAAAAGGGGTTTACCCCGAAATGATGGCGAAAGTTGCGATCCTCAACGGCAAGGACAGCATGGGTGACGTGCGGCGGCAATTCCGCCAGCCGGATGGGCGCTCCGAACTGCGTTCCTTTGGTGTCGAGCGGTGTTCCGTCGACCGCAAGGATGGTCAGGCGCGGTGCCCGGTCCGGTCGCCATAAACTATCCGTGTCCGGCAGATCAGCGGCGAAGACAATGACCGCCAGCAAAAGACCGACAACGCCGCAAAAAGAAAATGCCGTCAGTTCGCTCGCCAACCGGGCGAAAAGGCCGGTTTGCCCACCGCGCCCAGTTCGACCGCCCCGTCTGGTTTGTTTTGATCGCTTTCGGCTTTGCCGGCCATGATGGCTGATGGATCGCGCGGGCGCACGCAGAACAGCCGCCAGCGGTGGCTTTGGCTGCTTTTGATCGGACCCATTGATGGCTGGTGCTTTACCCATGGTTAATAGGTGCGAGCGAAGGGTAAACGCCGGGTAAA
The DNA here is from genome assembly GCA_039819545.1 of Pseudomonadota bacterium. Classification (GTDB taxonomy): domain Bacteria; phylum Pseudomonadota; class Alphaproteobacteria; order Caulobacterales; family Parvularculaceae; genus CALLPQ01. The sequence goes on from JBCBRS010000004.1 coordinate 127,040, forward strand.
GATTTGTTCAAATGGTGCGGCGCACCATGACGAACACCGCGCGTTACACCCGTGTTTACGAACACGGCGCCTCAGGTGACAGGATGAACCCGCTATGGGTATACTTCGCTCTTGCGAATGAAGAGGGGCGCGCAGAACGCCTCAATCTAAAAAAACAGGGCAGGAAATTTGGTTGTGGATGTAAAAAAGGGCAGCGAAGACACTAGCGGTTTCGGCGCCACGCTCCCGGATGAGTGTACCGCGCCGAAACAGACGATTGATGCGAAAGAACTGGCGATCATCGAGGCGGCGCGCCAGAGTTTCTTGGCCAAGGGCTTTGATGCGGCCAGCATGGATGAGATCGCGCTTCTCGCAAATGTTTCCAAGCGGACGGTGTATAACCGCTTTCGATCAAAAGAGGCCCTGTTCGCGGCGGCCATCCTGACCACCTGTCAGGAAATCCTGCCCGATAACTTTGCGGAACTTGAAGCGCATCTGCCCCCCTATGACCTGTTAGAGACTTTGGCGCGGCGCTTTGTTGAGGGCGTTTTTTCGCCCGAAGCGATTGCCTTGCGCCGGATTGCAGCCTTCGAAGCGCAGCGGCGACCCGAACTCGGCAAAGCGTTTCTTGATAATGGACCACGGATGATGGTCAAAACATGCGTGCCCATCCTCAAGCGCCTGGCGGAAAAAGCAAATATTGCCGTTGGTAAAGAGGATGATTTTGAAGCAGCGCTCTGGCAGTTAGGGGCCCTTCTTACAGAACCTCTGCACACGCATGTTTTGATGGGACAAGTGCCAGACGATCTTGATGAGCAGATTGACCGCCAGATTCAAAATGGGCTCATGGCCTTTCTCAAGCTCCATAAAGTCAAGTAACGGGTCGTATTGCTCCGCTCTCGAATCATCCTTGAGCATACCAAACTGACGCCAGTGCACGCTTGTTTCAATCTGAGACGTAACCATCCTTCGAGACGATCGCTGACGAACGCTCCTCAGGATGAGGACTTCATTATGATTCCCGAAAAAACGAACTCTGGGGGGCCAGATGGGCGTGATTTGAATTCAAATCACTGCACCGAAACGGCTTTTAGCTGATAACGCGGACGATGCAGAACATTGTCGACTTTATCTCGATAGCGGAAACATTGACGCAGTCATCGCGTCTACAAGATCCAGAACAACGCCTTATCCACTCGATAAACAGGCCTATAAACGGCGAGACATCGTTGAGCGGATGGTCGGAAAGCTCAAAAACTGTAAGGCGCATAGCAACTCGATATGATCGGCTGGCAAAAAACTATCTCTTGGCATTAGCTCTTTTGGCAGCCCTCATCGAGTGGATAAGTTGAGTCCCCCACCGAGGTCATCAGGCCCGTGTTGAACCAAACTATGGGCGCAACTGTACAAAAGATACTACCAGGATGCCAAGCGTCGCGGCGCGTGGCCACGCATGCCTGAGGCAACGGATCGCAAGGGGGCCACAGCTGCTAGGCAAAAGCGCCCGAAACTGACATATCACCTCCAGCCGTCAACCAGACCATCAGAAAGGACACCCCATGGCTATTCACCTTCCCGACCTGCCCTATGCCCGCGATGCGCTCGCGCCCCATATGTCCGAAGACACGCTGAACTTTCACTATGGCAAGCACCATCAGGCTTATGTGGATAACCTCAACAAGATGATTGACGGCACCGCGCATGCGAATGCCGACCTTGTCTCCATTGTCCGCGACAGCGCCAATGACGACAGCAAAGCCGGTGTCTTCAACAACGCTGCCCAGGTGTGGAACCACACCTTTTACTGGCACTCCATGAAGCCCGGCGGCGGCGGCGCACCAACCGGCACCATTGCCGATGAAATCAACAAGAGCTTTGGCGATTATGAGACCTTCAAGGAAGAATTTTCCAAGGCTGGTGCAACCCAGTTCGGTTCAGGCTGGGCCTGGCTGGTGGCAAAAGCCGGCAAGCTCGAAATTCGCAAAACACCGAATGCCGAAACACCGTTGACTGATACAAGCTGCACCCCGATCCTGACCATGGATGTGTGGGAGCACGCCTATTATCTCGATCACCAGAACAAACGCCCGGCCTACATGTCGACCTTCCTCGACAATCTGGTCAATTGGGACTTCGCAAACGAGAATTTGTCTGCGGCATAAGTTACCCAGAAGCCTGGAAACATCAAAACGGCCGCGCCCTAGCGGCCGTTTTTTTGTGGAGGTCTGACCACCCTACATGCCGGCCATAAAAAAACCCGCACCAGATGGTGCGGGTTTTTCTTTCGTCAGTTGGATGCGGTTAGTTGCGAAGGTTCAGCCGGAAGAAGAAGTTCCGACCAAACGAGTTGCCGCCTCCACCAAAGGCTTGCTGCTCAATGGTAAGATCGTTGTCAAACACATTGTTCACACCGACGCGAATACCGGCGTAATCAGTAAACTGGTAGCCGATTGACATATCGTGTTCCACATCGCGCTGGAGAACAAACGCAAACTCAGGAATGTCGTCACAATCGCCTGCCGTCCGGAAGAAGCAAGGGTTTATATTGTCATCGTACGTTGCCCGCCAGAACAGATCAAAGCCGCGATAGCGCCAATTGAAATCAGCAACCAGTTGCAATTCTTCCGCACTGTTAACCGTAGACCCAACAAGGTTCACCGGACGTCCTTGCGAATCCACCTCAGCACGGTCGCTTTCGCGGATAATGAGCGGGGCATAGAACGTCGCGTTCACAGCGATATCACCAAAGTCCCGTTCGCCGCTGTTGAGGCGTGAAAACTTGAGTGCATCAGCAACGTTAAACCCGTAACGAACCTGCCCCTGGATCGCATTGAGCTGCAACGTTCCTGTGTTCCCAAAGCCGGTTGTACCGCCCGTGATATCAAAACCACCAACAAGCGAACCGTCTGTCGGGGGTTGCTCTCCAACACGGGTGAAGTTCGAACACTCCGGAGCATCCAATGACGTGTCAAAGCACGTCTGCGTAAAGAAGGTGAAATCAGGTTGTGTGATTTGATCACTTACAAGGATGCGAATATAATCTGCCCGGACCGTAAGACCGGGAATAAAATCAGGCTGGGCTACGAAGCCGGCTGTGTAGGAATTACCGATTTCGAAGTTCAAATTCGGGTTACCACCAGCCTGCAGCGGGATTGCAGCATTTACCGAAGGCGTCGTGAAGATATTATCGCCAGGCGCGAGAATGAGACCGGTCTGACCATCAATTGTCCCGATGGCTGCTCCCGTAAAGCCCAGTTGCTGGGCTGCCAGCACACAATTGGCCTGGCGGTTCGTGTTCGGAGCATCGTTGATATTGGTCACATCACATGGGTCACCGGTTTGGTCAAACGCCTGCGCGAATGGCGAGAACAATTCAACAATCGATGGCTGTCGCACCGAACGCGTGTAGTTGCCACGCAGAACAAGCTGGTTTTCAAACAGGCCCACTTCGCCGCCGGCGGTGTACGTGTTTACACTGCCTGAGAGGGCACTACCCAACAACTCCTGATCTGAGTCCGAAGAACCGCGGGCACGGATGTATCGGTAAGCCCCATTGAAGCTCAGATTGTTGATGAAGCTAAGGCCTAGGTTAAAGTCTTCAGAAAGGACGGGAATGACAACCTCCCCGAACGCTTCGTTGGAGACGACTTCTGCTTGTGGGAAGCTGGCAACTGCAGGTTCACGTGACAAACCATCTTCCAACACACCGCCATTTTGCAATGAGCCAAACTCGCGACGACGCTCAACGCCAATGTTAAATTGCAACCACCCGGCAGGCAATTTTAATGCGTCACCACCGAAGTTAGCGACAAAGTCGGTTTGATTGATTTCGCCGAAGCCCTGCGCCGGCGATGAGATGAAGTTGATCGCTGCAGGCGAGTTACCCCCTGGGATTTGACCAACAAACAGATTGAGCGGCGTACAACCCGCTACTGCTCCATTCGGAGTTGGCGTGTTGCCAGTAGAAATCCCTATCCCGCCTTCACTTTGGTCAACGGGACCGGGTGCATCGAGAAACACCGAACACAGTATATCCCCGACCTGCGCTGCACCTGTATCAATCGATTCAACTTGCCCATCGCGGATGACGTTTATCAGTGAACTGTTGATCGTTTGTTGAAGCGCTGTTTGATTGTCAGCGTCATTCAATTGGTCAAGGCCTGCCTGGTCGAGTCTGACGGAGTTGACGGCGTTGAAGAAGGCGTCGCCTCGAATAACCGATACGCTACGCGCCTGCGATGTGCGACCGAAGTTCATCGACACATCCCAATTAAACCGGCGCTCCCCGGCTTCGAAGTCGCCCTCGAGGCCCCCGACGACCCGGTACGTGGTTGTATCGATGAAGTTTGCACCAGCATCCGGGAGCAGACCGAGGTTAATACCGTTCAAGAAGAGAACGTCCAAATCCTGTGGCCCAGCCGCAAGATTACTTTCAAGAGCCGGTATACCGGCGATAAGTCCATCCAACTCACCCTGCATTTCCGCGTCCAACATCTGCATTGCCTGCAGCTCTGCAATACGCATTTGATTGGCGTCTAATGTGTTCTGGACGCCTGCCAAACGGGACGTTTCTTGCCGGAAAAATGAATCCGTAAGTTCGGTTCTATCTCCAGCGTTTATGAATGGGTTGTTGATCGAAACACCAAAGGCGCCTTGCCCCTGTGTGTTCAAAAACGCCGTATTAAAGGCGTTACCCGACTGAGAAACGAGATCGGTACCACTTGCGTTGAGGAAGTTGGTTTCCATGAATACGCGAACATTATCAGTCACATCGTAGCGTGCGCTCGACGTGAATACAAAGCGTTCCACGGGAACAACGGCTTCCTGAAAATCGTTCAGGTCGAAACCGGAACCCCCTTCACCGAAAACAGCACTTGTGCCCCGTCGCGTGCCGGGATCAAAAACAGACAAACCACCGTCGCCGGCAAAGGTCAGGATATTGCCGTCAGCATCGGAAAATAGGTTTGCGCCAAAGAAGGGCAAAGGGACACCGTTTCCAGGGGCGGGAAGGAAGCCGAAAGCCCCTTCAAGAATGTTAAACCGCCCTTCATTTCCGAGGATAGAGACGTCGCCGGTACCAAATGCTGAGATCTGGTTATTTAGGCCCGGAACATCATTCGCTACCGCACCTTGTTGGTTTTCATACTGAATTGACGCAGTAACATTGCCGCGACCATCGGAGAAGTTCGCACCGAATACACCACCGACCGTATATTCGGGAGCCGAAAATTCCTGGAAATCGTCATACTGGAAGGATAGATCGATGCCTTCGAAATCGCGCTTAAGAACAATATTTACCGTACCGGCGATCGCATCAGCACCGTAAATTGGCGCCCCACCGATGGAGAGCGTTTCGACGCGTTCAATCAAAACTGACGGGAAGTTGTTAATGTCAACCTGAGAGCCTTCTTCGCGACCAATCGGGTCGGCAGACAGCGGGTTACCAGGAACGAAACGACGACCATTGACGAGAACGAGTGTTCTTTGCGTCCCGAGGTTGAACAGATCGAGAAATTCCTGACCAGGGTTTTGGCCCGAGCCGGTCGTCAAGCCGCCAACGCCAGTACCAAATCCCGGCAATTCGTTGAGCGCGTCCGCCAGGTTTGTAAAGCCACGCTTGTCCAGCGTCTCAGCGTTGAGAACCAGAGCCGGCTGGTCGATATCTTCAAAACCACGTCGCTGAATACGTGAACCAACAACGGTGATCGCGTTTTCTTCTTCGTCAACTGCATCATCCTGCGCCATGGCGGGCGCGGCGGCTGCAAGGCTCAAAGAGGATACGCCAGCAGCGAGAAGCAGGGAAAGGCGACGTGGTTCGATATCCAGTTTATTTCTGTCCGTTGTCATAGCGTACATGAGCCCCATAATTTGAGTGTCGTTTCAACCGCAGTGCTGCGATCGTCACATTAAGCTTTTGATGTTGATGCCGGTCCTGTCGCACCGATACCAACACTAAGCCTTTTTTGTCTTAATTTTGTCAATAACGCGTCGAGGGCCGATGACGCCCCGATCTAGTTTTGAGTCATGCCGTGACATTTTTACATCGCAAGGATGTGACAATTGTTGCGGGCATGATCAGTAATTTTAAAGCGGTTGCCCAAAGCCCGGTGATTGCTTTAGCGTTTTGGAAAGCCATTACGTGTTTATGCGCTAGGAGTCCGTGAGGCCATGAAGATGAACAAACAACAAGCCAATCGCTTTGATATCAAAACCGTTTCAACTGCGGCAGTTTTAGCGTCACTGAACCTTAGCGCCTTTATTATTCCCGCGGCAGCGCAGGACGTTGTAACCATTGAAGAAGCGTTGCAAATTTGCAACCGCGTTACTAGTGCACAGGATCGGCTGGATTGCTTCGAAGGCCTTGCTGACGCGGCTTCGCCTGATCAAGAGCGTAGTGTCAGCAAGACGACAGACACGCCCGAGCCATCTGCGGCGCAATCGTCAACCCAAGAGAACTCATCTTCTGCGGACCGTACAGCTTTAGAGCCGGGTAAAAAGCCCCCAGTGGAAGACCTGGATCCCAATACATCTGAGACAAATACACCGGCTAAGCCCCGCAAGCGCTTTGTCATCATTCCGGAAGAAGAGGCGAAAGAACGATTTGCGCGCGAGCTGACACCCCGCGAAAAAGGCAAGCCGTATCAAGCATCCGTGCGCAAGGCATGGACCAATGGTTTCGGTAAACTGATGGTTCTTCTTGATAACGGGGAAGTCTGGAAGCAGACGGAAGGCGGACGCCCACGAATTCCTAAAGTAGGTGTCAGCGCAAACCTAACAAAATCGCCTTTCGGGTCATGGTTTGTGCGGTTTCCCAATAATTATCGCTCGTTACGGATGAAGATCATTAATCCCGAGTAATTCTCTCACGGTCACCGTACGGACCCAATCGCCGGGGCGCTGCCCTCGGCTTTATGCGGTTGCCGGGGCGCTGCCCTCGGCGGGGATCTTGCTCCAGTCGCGTTTGACGCCCAATAGGAGGAGAAGCGGCGAGGCGACGAAGATTGACGAGTAGGTGCCCACAACAACCCCCCAGATCATGGCAAAGGTAAACCCGCGCAGGACGTCGCCGCCGAGCACATAAAGCGCAATCAGGGCAAGGAGTGTTGTGACTGACGTCATGACGGTGCGGGTAAGGGTTTCGTTGATCGACAGATCGAGAAGCTCGGCCAGCGGTTTTTTCTTATATTTGCGCAAGTTTTCGCGCACCCGGTCATAAACAACTACCGTGTCGTTCATGGAATAGCCCACAATCGTCAGGAGGGCGGCGATGATCGGCAGGTTGAATTCAATTCGGGTCAGCGCAAAGACGCCCAGGGTCAATGTCACGTCGTGGGCCAGCGCAAGGATGGCGCCCACGGAAAACTGCCACTCGAACCGCAACCAGATGTAGATCAACATCATCGCGATGGCGAGGATCACCGCGGTGATCCCGGCACGGATCAATTCGCCAGAAACGGTAGGGCCAACAACTTCTTCGCGTTCAAAGGAGACCGCGTCCCCCAGCAGGGTCTGGAGTGCGCCTTTAACTTTGCTTAGCGCGGCAAACTGAACCGATTCTGCTTTGTCGGCATCGGCGGGCAAATCGGCATTGGTCAACAGCTCTGCGGCGGAATCTTCATCCTGCTGCTGGATGGTGACAACAACGCCGGGGCGCGTGCCGTCAAGGCTCTCTATCTGCTGTACCTGCGGCTCACCAAGGCCGAGCGCGCCAACCGCTTCGCGTACGGATTGAATATCAATGGCGGTATCGTTAGACACTTCCACCGTCACGCCGCCTTTGAAATCAACGCCGAGATTGAGCCCCGTCATGGCCACCAGCGCCGCGGAGGCCGCGAGCAAAATGGCCGAAAAGACAAACGCGATCATTCGCCCTTTTGTAAAGGCGATATTGGTCTCGTCGGGGATTAATTTGAGTTTCATGGCACGAACTCTTTATTTGTAGCACGATTGGCAGGGTACGGAGGATAAAAGGGGCTACCCTTTAGTCCACCGTTATAAACTCAGCGTTTTAGGCCGGTTTTTGAGGAGATAGCGCCCTGCAAAAAGACGGGTCAACACATAGGCGGTAAAGACCGAGGTCACGACCCCGGTGGCGAGCGTCACGGCAAAGCCCCGAACGGGCCCGGCCCCAAGCTGAAACATGATCAACGCGGCAAGAAACGTCGTCACATTGGCATCAAGGATCGCAGACCAGGCGCGCCGGTAGCCGGTCTCCACGGCATTGATCGGCCCTTTGCCAGCGCTTAATTCCTCGCGAATACGCTCAAAGATCAGCACATTCGCATCAACTGCCATGCCGATGGTCAAGACGATGCCAGCAATGCCGGGCAAGGTCAGCGTTGAGCCAAACAGCGATAACAAACCGGCAATCAGGATCACATTGGCGATCAGCGCGAAGTTGGCATAAAGCCCGAACCGGCCATAGGAGATCAGCATATAGAAAATCACCGCGATAAAGCCGATAATTACGGCACGCGACCCGGCCTTGATGGAGTCCTGTCCGAGGCCCGCTCCAACCGTGCGCTGTTCGATGGTTTGCAAGGGCGCGGGCAAGGCGCCAGCGCGGATCAGGGTTGAGATACGCACAGCCTCATCGGCGGCAAAGCGCCCGGTGATCCGCCCTGAACCGCCGGTGATCGCTGTCTGGATAGTCGGTGCCGAGATGACTTTACAATCGAGCACAATGGCAAAGCGTTGCCCGATATTTTCACGGGTGTAGCGCGAAAAGCGCCGGGCGCCGCGATTATCAAACCGGAAATTGATCTGGAAACCGCCATTGTCCGGGTCGGGACGGGCCGAGGCGTCCACAACCATGTCGCCGGTGATTACCGGGTTGCGTTCAAGGCCGATGGCAATGCCCTCTTCGATTTCGGCAAACCGGCGCACCATCCTGCCCGGCGGCATGCCGGATACTTCCGGACACCGGGAATCCGCGTCAACCTCTAGGGCGTCCCAATCTCCAATATCCGGCACGGGAACCGACAAATCCGCCGGGTGAAAGGTGAGTTGACCGGTGCGGTTGATGATTTCCTTGAGGCCTTCGGGGTCATTATCGCCCGGCACCTGGACCACGATGCGGTCGGTGCCTTGCGGCTGGATCGAGACTTCCTTGTTTCCAGCGGGGTCAATCCGCCGACGGACGACCTCGATGGAATCGGTCACCGCCTCGCGCGCATAGCCGCGCTGGGCTTCCTCGGTCATGGTGATCCGGATGACATCGTCGCCCACGGTCGTCACAGTATAGGGCTGCACACTGGCAAGCCCTCCCGCGATCCCGCCAAGATTGAGACCGACGCGGGTGGCATCGCGCACCCGGTCCATGGCGCTTTCCAGCGTCTCGCTGTTTCGCAACACAATATCGAGACGCTTTTCACCCTTGTCAGGCCGGATCGCGCGGGTGGCAATTCGCCCCCCATCGCGATTGCGATCGCGGAAGCGGGTGCGGACATCCTGCCCCAGACTGGTGAGCCGGTCGCCAATCACCTTGTCCGTATCGACCTTGAGGAGGAGGTAAGAGCCGCCCTGCAAATCGAGACCGAGATTCATGGCGCTCTTGGGCAGAAATTGCGGCAGCGCCGCACGCTGAGCTTCGCTCAACACATTGGGCAGGGCAAACAGGAGGCCAAACAGCACCACACCGAGGGTGGCGATTGTCTGAAAACGAGAAAATTGCAGCATCAGGCGTATCCGAAGTAGAGGCGGTTCCCCGCCGGTAGGGTGCCCACGCAAAGAGCAGGGTTTCCAGGGCGTGCAGACGTGGACCCTTCAAGCCGCGATCAGCACCCGGCCGATCGGCCAACTGGGCGGGAAATGGGGGCACGGGCGGGTAGAACAAGACGACGTCCACGGCAACGGTGTGACGCGTGTGCCGTTTGCATCGCCGGTGTGACTATTTTTCATCATTGGCCGGTTGCGGTTTGGTTCGCACATCACTGAGCGTGCCCTTCACAACTTTCACCGCCACATTGTCGGCAAGCTCGACCATCACCTCGTCGCCTTCCAGCACCTTGGTGACCTTGCCGACGATACCGCCAGCGGTAACCACCACATCGCCGCGGCGCACATTCGCCACCATCTCCAGATGCTTTTTGCGCGCCTGGGCCTGGGGCCGGATGAGCAGGAAGTAGAAGATCACGAAGATAAAGATGATCGGCAGAAACTGGATCAGCGCACTTTGCGCCGTTGGCTCCGGGGCCTGGGCAAAAGCGGGCACCGTTAGCCCGGCTTGGGTGGTCAGAACGGCAAGCCAGATGGCAAAGGCTTTCCACATGGGAGGTCTCCTGAAAAGATCGGGGAATTCGGGAGGGCAAAGCGGTCTCGCACCACCGCCCTGTAGATGCGCGGTATAACGCCAAGTGGGGCTGCGTTGCAATCCATGGTCGCACGCTGTCGACGCAGCCACGAAGGCAGCTATCAGCGCCCTTGTGCGGAGCCGTCCGCCCGTCACGCACAAAATCAGCGCTGTTTCACTACCTCCACAAAAAAAATTGCCTCTACAAAGAAAAAGCCGACTTGCGTCATGCAGGTCGGCTTTCCCTTGGCCGGTATAGGTGGGGGGAGAGAGAAACCGGCCATTGGTATCGTTCGCCCGTTAAAGCGAATAGTACATGGCAAATTCTACCGGGTGCGGTGTTGTCTCGTAGCGGATGACCTCTTCGCGTTTCAATTCGATATAGGCGTCAATCTGATCGTCGGAGAAGACGTTGCCTTTCTTCAGGAAGGCACGGTCGGTATCGAGGGCGTCGAGCGCTTCGTGCAGGGACGCACACACCGTTGGGATATCCTGTAATTCTTCCGCAGGCAGATCATAAAGGTCTTTATCCATAGGGTCGCCAGGGTGAATTTTGTTTTCGATTCCGTCAAGACCCGCCATCAAAAGCGCCGCAAAGGTTAGATAGGGGTTACCGCAAGCATCGGGGAAGCGCGCTTCGATGCGTTTGCCCTTCGCCGACTGAACCCACGGAATACGGATGGAGGCAGACCGGTTCCGCGCCGAGTAGGCCAGCATAACCGGTGCTTCGAACCCGGGCACAAGGCGTTTATAACTATTGGTGGACGCATTGGCGAAAGCGTTAATCGAACGGGCATGTTTGATGATGCCGCCAATATAATAGAGACAGGTTTCAGATAGATCCGCATACCGATCACCGGCAAAGGCGGGCTTTCCATCTTTCCAGATCGACTGATGCACATGCATGCCCGAGCCATTATCATTGTAAACCGGTTTTGGCATGAAGGTCGCTGTCTTGCCATAACGATGGGCAACCTGCTGCACCACATATTTATAGGCCTGCATGTTATCGGCCATTTTGGTGAGCGTTGAAAATTTCATCCCCAGTTCGTGCTGAGAGGGCGCCACTTCATGGTGATGCTTTTCCGGGGCAAGACCCATCTCGCCCATGACCGTAAGCATTTCGGTCCGCATATCCTGCTCGCTATCGACTGGTGGTACGGGAAAGTAACCGCCCTTTGGACCCGGGCGATGACCCATATTACCGCGCTCATAATCCGTGGCCGAATTATACGGCCCTTCTGTTGAATCGATGGAAAAGCCGGTCTGGTTCTGATCGACGGAAAACCGCACATCTTCAAAGACGAAAAATTCCGCCTCCGGACCAAAAAACGCCGTGTCGCCAATACCCGACGACGCAAGATAGGCCTCGGCAGCCTTCGCCGTAGTGCGCGGATCGCGAGCATAGGGCTGCCCCGTTGCGGGCTCCAGAATATCGCAGACAATAGAGAGCGTCGGCTGAGCAAAGAAAGGATCAAACACCGCCGCGCTTGTGTCCGGCATCAAGATCATGTCGGATTCATTGATGGCCTTCCACCCAGCGATAGACGACCCATCAAACATGGTGCCTTCGGCGAACAAATCCTCATCAACCATGGACCGGTCAAAGGTGACGTGCTGCCACTTTCCGCGCGGGTCGGTGAACCGCAGGTCCACAAAGCGGATATCTTCGTCTTTTACTTTTTTCAGGATGGCATTCGCCGACATGGGGGAGGCTCCGTAAGGTTAAGGCGTTGGCAGGGGGAAAGACCGCTGCTGACTGAGGGCCGGAATTGACCGCGAAGGCATCGTCCGCCCTCAATCTGACGGGGGGACGATAGCCGATTTGAATTTTGCAACGCAACAGATAAGGCCCGAAAATCAGCGGATGCGAGGCCCTAAATCAACCAGCACTGGCAGAGTCTGCTAAATTTTGCACCCACATAGACAGGAGTGGCACCGCCAGCGCCTCCACTGGCATTTGCAAAAGCCAAGGCCTTATCTCAATAAACGCGGACGCGCCCTAAACAGCCTGTTCGCCGGTTTCACCCGTCCTTATGCGGACGACCTCTTCCACCGACGAGACAAAGATTTTGCCATCGCCGATCCGGCCCGAATACGCCGCCTCGCGGATGACGGTCAGCGCCCGTTCAACCTGATTGTCGGCAACCACCAGTTCGATTTTCACCTTTGGCAGAAAATCCACCACATATTCCGCGCCCCGATAAAGCTCCGTATGGCCTTTCTGGCGGCCAAAGCCGCGCGCGTCGAGCACGGTCATCCCGGACATGCCAATGTCCTGGAGGGCTTCTTTCACATCGTCCAGTTTGAACGGTTTGATAATCGCTTCGATTTTTTTCACAATCGATGGCTCCCACAGCGGCGCCCGCGTCCCTGAAACGCGGCAGCCGACCTTATAACCCCCATTGGCGCAATCCGCCAAATCGAAGGCCCCGGCCGTGCCGCCGCCGGGCGCCTGGCTTGCCGTTGCCGGCCCTTGCACCCTATTGTTTTGCTTTCATATTTCCGCGACAAGGGGGGACCATGCTGCCATCGCTTTTGCTGACTGCAGATCAAAAACGCCGGATTGATCGCCGCGCCATAGAGGCGGGCACCCCCGGCGCGCAATTGATGGAGCGCGCGGGTGCGCAGCTGGCGCGGTTTGTGGGCCAGATTGCCCGCCAAAGCGCGCATAACGCGGCGGCGCCCGAAGATGCGACAAGCACAGGGGCGGGCTCGGCACCGGACCAACAGCCGCCAGCGATGCGCACGGCGATCCTGTGCGGGCCCGGCAATAATGGCGGGGACGGCTTCGTGGTGGCGCGTCTGCTGACGGATCAAGGTTGGCCCGTATCGGTTTTTGTCACCGTGTCGCCGGAGGCACTTACCGGCGATGCCCGGCTGATGGCTGACCTCTATGACGGCGAGGTCATGCCGCTAACCACCGCAACCCTTGCCACGCCAGCTTTTGCGCAGGCCCAGCTGGTGGTCGATGCCCTGTTCGGGACCGGGCTAAGCCGTCCCATCACCGGCAATGAACGCGCGGTGATTGAGGCTGTGAACGCAGCAGGCAAGCCGGTGCTCGCCGTCGATATTCCCAGCGGGGTCAATGCCGACAGCGGCGCTATTCTCGGCACAGCAATCCGCGCCACGTGGACCGTTACCTTCGTGGCGCGCAGCCCCGGCCATGTGCTCTATCCAGGGCGCGGCGTTTGCGGTCAGGTGGAGCGGGCCGACATCGGCATTAAAGCGCCTCTAATTGCCGAGAGTGTTGGCGATAAATCGGATGGCGCCCCGGATCTGATGGTCAATGACCTGCCACTCTGGGCGCGGACCTGGCCACAGCCAACACCTTCAGATCATAAATATAGCCGCGGCGGCGTTGGCATTGTCTCGGGCCCCATACTGCAGGGCGGGGCGGCACGGCTAGCCGCCCGGGGCGCACTGCGCGCTGGCGCTGGTACGGTCACTATCTGGTCACCGCCGGGCGCGCTTATGAGCCATGCCAGTCACCTGACTGCGATTATGCTCCGCCGGGTCACCGATGCCGATGCGATCAGTACACTGATCTCTGACAAAAGGGTGCGCAGCGTTGTGATTGGCCCGGGGCTCAACGATCCCGCCCGGCCGGAAACCGCAGAGGCTGACCGCACAAAGGTTCTTGCCTGTCTGCAAGGCCCCGCACGGGTGATCCTCGATGCTGATGCCCTCACCCTATTTGAAGAGACACCAGCGGCACTGTTCGACCATCTTGGTACCGATCATGTTCTGACGCCGCATTGGGGAGAATTCGCGCGGCTGTTTCCAGACCTTGCCAAAGCCGCAGATGAAAACGCGCCGCCTGCGAGCAAAATCGAGCGTGCGCTGGCCGCTGCCGCGCGGTGCGGGGCCATCATCGTGTTAAAAGGGGCCGATACGGTGATCGCTGCCCCTGGCGGGGTGCACGCCGTTACAAACGCACAGGATCATGCCACCGCGCGCGTCAATGTTAATGCACCGCCAAACCTTGCCACCGCTGGCAGCGGTGATGTGCTCGCCGGGTTTATCGCAGGCCTCGGCGCCAGCGCCGCCGCCGATGGTACACCCATGCCCCTGATGGAAGCAGCATGCGGCGGTGTCTGGCTCCATGGGGCATGTGGTCAATATGCTGGCCAGGGCCTCATAGCAGAAGACCTGCCGGATGCCCTGCCTGCAGTTTTGAAACAGATTTTTCGGTCTACGCAGGCGTAGAGGAATTACGTTTCATCTGTCCCCGGAGAAGACATGGCGACAAGTCCCGGGTCGGCGCTACACCCTACCCGCGAAGGTCGATGTCACCACCCGAGGACTCGCTGGCATTAACCGTGGACGGATTACCGTAAACATCGATATTGCCGCCACTTGAGGCATCGCCGCTGAATTCTTGCGTTGCGTGAACGCGGATGTCAGCGCCGCTAGACACATCAGCGACCGCAGATCGGCAGACAAGATCGCGTGCGTCGATATCCGACCCGCTGGAGGCATCGGCGCGGACCGAACCGCAGGTGCCACTCACCGTCATGTCAGCGCCGCTCGACGCATCAAGCCGCACGGTTTCACTATCAATACCGCTGGCCTCCACATCGGAGCCGGACGACACGTCAATGAGAGAGAGTTCGGGAACCGCGATCGTCACTTTCACGCTGTCGCCGCCGCTCCAGTTCCAGCCCCAGCCGTCTTTGCGTTTGCGCCGGATTTTCAGGATCCCGCCATCATTGGTAATCTGTAGACGTTCCAAATTTTTTTCCGACCCCTCGGCCACGACCGATTGGGCCTCACCCACGCTAATATCAACACTGACCCCGGTGGAAACTTTCACGCCGGTAAAGCTTGCCACGTCAAAACTCTGGGTTTCCGCCGACGCTGCGGCAACACCCAAAGTTGCCATCGACAAGGTTGTTATTGACAGGGCTGTAATCGACAGGGCTGCGCTCGCCACAAAAACACGTACCTTAGCCATTGTTTTTCCCTTCTCCTCAAAATGAATACCGGGATGATGCTCGACAGGCAGCGGGGAGGCAAGATTTCCCCACCTTTTTTGCGACGAGCCGTTTTTAAGGCAGGTTTTTCCGAGCAGATTTGCGCGTTACGCAGCCTCTGCCTGACCAGCAATCACTGCCAGAAAACTCGCCGCATAGGCCTCGACCTTGGCGCGGCCCACCCCAAAAACCTCACCAAAGGCATCGACGCTGTCGGGCTTCTTGGCAGCCATATCCATCAGGGTACGGTCGGAAAAAATCACATAGGCCGGCACGCCGCGTTTTTGCGCAAGCGTCAGACGATGGTCCTTCAAGGCGGCGAAAAGGGTTTGTGACATGCCCGCAGGCACGGCGGCGCGCTTGGCCGTGCGCGATGCCGTTCGCTTGGGCAAATGCTGTTCGCGCATCTCAAAGGTCAGCGCCGCCTTTTGCGCTGCCTCGGCGTGGGTGCGTTGCACACTGCCATAATCAGGATCTATTGTTAAGATCCCTGCACTGACCATCTGACGGATAATTGTGCGCCAGCGCGCGGGCGGATAGCGCTTGCCCTGACCATAAATCGGTAGGCGGTCGAATTTCCTATCCAGCACCTTTTGCGACCGGCTGGCGCGCAGCACATCAATCAACAGGGTCGGCCCGAAACAACCGCCGGTCTGCTCAATCACCGACAGGACCATGCCAGCCTCGCCGCTGGCGTCGACCATGGTGGGCGGCGCGGTGCAGATATCACATTGGCCGCACGGCGCCATCGTTTCCCCGAAATAGTCGAGCAAGGCCTGCTTGCGACAGCGGACCGCCTCACACAAAGTCACAAGATCATCCAGACGCTGATGATCGGCCTTGGAAGGGCCTTCGGGGTTCATCTCAATCATCCGTCGGCGCCGGGCCGCATCGCCTGCGCCATAAAGCATGACCGTGCGCGCCGGAGCCCCGTCGCGGCCCGCGCGGCCAATCTCCTGATAATACGCCTCCACCGAGGCGGGCATGGCATAATGAAAGACAAACCGGATGTCGGGTTTGTCGATCCCCATACCAAACGCCACCGTCGCAACCACGATC
The DNA here is from genome assembly GCA_039819545.1 of Pseudomonadota bacterium. GTDB lineage: Bacteria > Pseudomonadota > Alphaproteobacteria > Caulobacterales > Parvularculaceae > CALLPQ01. Next base: position 143,345 of record JBCBRS010000004.1, read on the forward strand.
AGGTCCGGCTCCGTCAAAAACGCATTGAGCCGCCGCTTGCGATCCTCCGCCTCAAGACCCGCGTGGTAAGCAACGGCGCGAAAGCCCTTCACCGTGAGGAGTTCGGCAATCTCATCGGTTTCCTTGCGCGACAGACAATAGATAATGCCCTGTTCGCCCTTGTGTTCGGCGAGCAGTTCAAGGATCTGCTCGCGTGGCTTTTCCTTTTCCATCACCGTCAGCGACAGGTTGGGCCGATCAAAACCATGAATATGAGCTTTTGGATTTTTGCCCAGCAGGCAGCGGGCAATCTCCGCCCGCGTTGTGGCATCTGCCGTCGCGGTAAACGCACTGATCGGCACACCGGGAAAATGATTGCGCAAGGTGCCAAGATTCAAATAGTCCGGGCGGAAATCATGTCCCCATTGGGAGACACAGTGCGCCTCATCCACCACAAAGCGGGCGAGCGACACCTGTCCGAGGGCGGCGATCATCCGCTCGGTCATCAGGCGTTCGGGCGCCATATAAAGAAGCTTGACCTCCCCGGCCTGCACCCGGCGCCAGTCGGCCACATTATCCTCCCGCGCACGGCCCGAATGGATGGCCCCCGCGCCAACGCCCATGGCGTCTAGCTGCGCCAATTGATTATCCATGAGCGCAATCAGGGGCGAGACAACAATTGTCACCCCGTCGGCCATCACGGCCGGCAACTGGTAACACAGCGACTTACCGGCGCCCGTGGGCATGACCGCCAATACGTTGGCGCCGCTCAGGATATCATCAACAATCTCCGCCTGCCCCGGGCGAAAGGCATCAAACCCGAAAACGGATTTGAGGGTTTCGGTCGCAGCGGCTGGTATGTCCTGTGTCGGTGGCTTTAATTGTCCCTGCGGCACGCGGTACTCTTATGCTATGAAGATTGTTGCTGACGGTTTTAGACGTGCCATGATTTGCAGCAAGGCCAAACAGAATCGCCGGTTCGGGTACGCCGCAAGAAGCCCCGCCCCTTGGCTGGGCCGCTATAAAAACACAATATCTGCGATCGATGAAAAATATTTTTTATCGGCTAACGCGTGTACAGTACGCGTGCCGACGGCGCCCTTTTCGCCGCTCTGCCCTTACAATTTGCTGTGCGAATCAGCAGATACAACTCCCGTGTTACAACCATGAAAGACCCTTACCGCCATGGCGCCAGCCCGTAAGTCCACCGCTGCCAAGAAGACTACCCGAAAAAAGACCGATGACCTGTTCGCTAATGGCGGGGATTATACCGCCAAGGATATCGAGGTCCTTGAGGGGTTGGAGCCGGTGCGCAAGCGGCCCGGCATGTATATTGGCGGCACCGATGAAAAAGCGCTGCACCATCTGTTTGCCGAAGTGCTCGACAATTCCATGGACGAGGCTGTGGCCGGGCACGCCAGCCGGATTGAGGTTGAATTGAGCGCGGATGGCTTTCTGTCGGTCACCGACAATGGCCGCGGGATTCCCATTGATCCGCACCCGAAGTTTAAGCCAAAATCTGCGCTGGAGGTGATCCTCACCACGCTGCATTCCGGTGGTAAGTTCGAGGGGAAGGCCTATGCCACCTCGGGCGGTCTGCACGGGGTTGGTGTGTCGGTGGTCAATGCGCTGGCCGATGATTTGACGGTGGAGGTCGCACGCAGCCGAACGCTGCACCGCCAGACCTATGCGCGCGGCAAGCCCACCTCAAAACTGAAGAAAGTGGGCGATGCCCCCAACCGGCGCGGTACAACCATCCGCTTTCATCCGGATCCGGAGATTTTTGGCAAGAAGGCAGCCTTCAAACCAGCGCGCCTGTTCCGTATGGCGCGGTCAAAGGCCTATTTGTTTGGCGGGGTTGAAATCCGCTGGAAATGCGCACCCGCCCTGGTCAAGGATGACACCCCCGCCGAGGCGGTGTTTCACTTCAAGGCAGGGCTTGCGGATTATCTCACCTCTCTCGTGGCGGAGCGCCCGACGGTTACCGATGATCTGTTCTGCGGCAAGGTGGAGCGCAAGGAAGACCAGGGGCACGGCGCCGTGGAATGGGCCATTACCTGGGGTGCGGCGGGCTTTGGTAAAGGCGGCGATATGGCCGACGGCTTCTGCCACTCCTACTGTAACACAATCCCCACGCCCGAAGGCGGCACCCACGAGGCGGGCTTGCGTGCCGCCCTCTCCAAAGGATTAAAGGCGTATGCGGAGCTTTCAGGAAATAAGAAAGCCGCCAACATCACCCAGGAAGATATCATGGGAACGGGCGGTGCCCTCCTCTCGGTCTTTGTGCGTAATCCAGAGTTCCAAGGTCAGACCAAAGACAAGCTCGCCACGGCGGAGGCCACACGCCTGACCGAAACGGCCATTCGTCCCGCCTTTGACCACTGGCTCGCCAGTCACCCGAAGCAGGCGGACAAGCTCTTGCAATGGGTGATTGACCGCGCCGATGAACGCCAGCGCCGCCGCAAGGAAAAAGAGGTCAGCCGCGCCAGCGCCATGAAAAAACTTCGCCTGCCCGGTAAGCTCGCCGACTGCACCCAGCAAAATGCGGCGGGTACAGAGATTTTTCTGGTGGAGGGCGACAGCGCCGGTGGCTCCGCCAAACAGGCCCGAAACCGTGCGACGCAGGCTATTTTGCCCCTGCGCGGAAAAATCCTCAATGTGGCGAGCGCAACCCGCGACAAGATCCTCGCCAATCAGGAAATTGCCGATATCGTGCTGGCACTGGGTGCCGGTATTGGCGGCAAGTTTGATGTTGATGATCTGCGCTATGAAAAAGTCATCATCATGACCGATGCCGATGTGGACGGCGCCCACATCGCAAGCCTCCTTATCACCTTCTTTTACCAGGAGATGCGCGACCTGATCACCAGCGGACGGCTCTATATGGCGCAGCCGCCCCTCTTCCGGTTATCGGCAGGCGGAAAGACCGTTTATGCCATGGACGAAGAAGAACGCGACGCCAAGCTGAGCAAAGACTTCAAAGCCAACCAGAAGGTCGATGTGGGCCGCTTCAAGGGGCTCGGCGAAATGAACCCACCGCAGTTGAAAGAAACAACCATGAACCCGGAAAGCCGCGTACTCGCCCGCGTCATCATGCCCGAAGATAAAATGGAAGGTATCGCCGGGCTCGTGGACCAACTCATGGGTAAAAAAGCCGAGGGGCGCTTCGACTATATCCAGGCCAACGCCGCCTTTGTGGGCGCGGAGTTAGATGTATAAATAAGGCCTTTGCCCCTGGCGGCCACTGTGTTCATTCGTTCCATGAGTTTCTTCCGAGCACCCAAATGACGATTTTTCGCTTCTATTGTTGTCTTTTTAGTCTGTGTGCTGTATTTTTCTTAACACCAGCTGCCAAGGCGCAAGACACCCAGCTTTGGACGGCGCTGTTTGCCAATGGACAGCCCGATGAGGATAGCCGCCTTTTGCTTTGGTTTGATGGGCATGCGCGGTATCGCGATGATGTGGACAGGCTCGGGGTGTCAATCATCCGCCCGGGTGTGGGCACAAAGATCAATGACGGCCTCAGCCTGTGGGCGGGGTATGCGTGGGTTGTCAGCCGCGCAGCGGATCGCCCGTCAATTACCGAGCACCGGCTGTGGCAACAGGCAACCTATACCATGGTGAACGGCGATTGGGGCCGTTTGTCCGGGCGGACCCGGCTGGAGCAACGGTTTGTGGAAACCGGAGACGATACCGGCTGGCGCGTGCGTCAGTTCTTGCGCTGGGCGAAACCTGTGTCCCCGCGCTGGACGCTAACCGCCTGGAACGAAACCTTCATTGCCCTGAACGATACCGATTTCGGGGCAGAGGGTGGCTATGACCAGAACCGGTTTTTCGCGGGCGCCCGCTGGCGCGCTACCAAGCGGTTTAGTCTGGAGGGGGGATACCTCACCACAATTTGTCACTCAGCTTTGTGGTGCCTTTACAGTAGGGACCATTGAGCGCGTTCACAAAAAGTGTGATCGTCGATGGTTCCCAAGCATCGACTTCGGTTAGAACGCGCAATTCCTAAAAAAAATATAGACTGCCTTTTTAATTCAACAAAAAGGTACCGCAGTCTAGGCCGTATTCAGCGTTGTGTGCACCGGCTCCAAAACTGGCAGTGCCAGCTTAACGCCTCGCCTTCGCAACGCCTTTAACCGGCTGGCGGTGGCCATAAAGCCGAGGATCATCAGCGCCCAGGTCGTAGGTTCTGGCGCTGACGAGATGACCGAGGAAAATGGACCAGTCAGGGGAGTGGTCACCAGACCATCTGCGCCCGCCACACCAAAGGTATTCAGATTGGTGGAAGAGTTCACGGTGAGCGTAATATTCGTGGTATTAGGGTCGATACCGCTAATCACGAAATTATCCGCACAGCAATTAACCCAGCGAAAATTGACTTCAAACGTACCGGGCCCGATTTGACGCACCTCATTCGCCTCATCGGCGACAGCGATAAAGGCCGATGGCGACAAACCGCTGAGGGTCAGACTCAATTGACCGGCTTGCCCACGGCGCAAATTTGTGACCCCGCCGATGGAATAAAGATCCGTTGTCGTATCATGGTGGAAGTAAAGCTGAAATGCGCCAGGGGTTCGTTGAAACACCGGTGAGCTGGGCAAGTCATTATTATTGAAAAAAGCCTGCGCCGACTGGGCCTGACTAAAGGGTGTCGCCGTTGTTGTGCCACCACCGGGCAAGCCCACCTCGAACACGCGCACATTGGCTTGGGCGGGCGCAGCCAGCAGCGCGCACCACAAGGTGGCAATAAAAAAGCAAACCCGAACCATAGAAACCTGATCCTCACTAGATCGAATGATCATAAAATTAGCGTCTATTTCTTTCCTAATATTCAGTACAGACCGCACATTTCGAGTGAAGTCCTTAAAAGCTCGTTCACCATAAATCGCACCGGAAGATCGGGACCACCGAATACCCCTAAGCATCATCCTTAAAAATTTATTGACAGGCGCGGGCGACTTTCTTATTCCCCAGCGCCTTATTGGAGGACTGCGATGATCAATCATAATCAAATGCCTCCGTCTTGTCGGCCCGTGAAACGCCGATAAGGCGGGGACGGCAGGAACAATTCCGGCACCCGGATTCTTTCTGCATAAATTCAAACAGACCCACGGACCGACTGCGTCATGCAGAGCGGCATCTGTGGTATTTATTCCGTGTAGGGAGTATACTATGTATTTGCGGTTTATCACGCCGCGCCGTGCCTATGGTGCGGTCCGCGGCGATATGCGTGCGGCTGGCCGACAAACAGCGTCCGGCCTCTTTCAAACGGCAGGCTCAGTGGAGCGTGATAGCGCGCAACCCTTGTGGCTTCGGCGGTCATTACGCGAGCAGTTTGACTGGTTCAATGCTGAACTCCCGATACCCACACGAAAAGGCATCGTCACCCGCCGGTCAAACCGGGCTTATGCAGGTCTGTGCTGGTTTCGCGACGGTTTGCGCGAACCTAAAACCCAAGAAGCGGTCTATCGCGCAAACCTGCTTGCGTGTCTGCTAAGCGAAGCGGATATACCCGTTACGCGGATCAAGACCCGCAATCCGGGTCAGATCGTTTATCACGATCCGATGCAGGTCGTCGCGATACCGAACGACGACCTGAACCTGACCTGGCATTAGGCGCCAGCGAAAAGGATAGGTGCTGACCCGATTGTTGTCAGCACCCGGTCTGTCATTCCTAATTCTGGGAGCGGCTTGCCTTGAGACCGGCTTTGGCGATGCCCGCCTCAGCGCAGGCAATATCCTGCTCCTGGCTGGCGCCGGAAACACCAATGGCTCCCAACAGATCGCCATCTTTTGAATACACCGGCACACCGCCGCCCACGGGCGCCCCGCGTGAACCCAACGCCCAGGCCAGCGAGCCATCCTCAACACTTTCGCGCAATCGCTGCGTCGGCGAGCCCCATCGGGCAGCATAATCTGCCTTTTCCATGGCGAGCTTTGCTGGCCCGGCACGGAGCAAATCCATTCGGCGATAGGCGGCCAGGTCAGTCTGGCGATCCACAACAGCCACCGCAACCGTGAGGTCATTTTCTGCCGCATAGACCATACACCCATCAATCATGGATTGAGCCGACGCATCGGAAATGGTCATCGCAGAAATCTGAAAAGCAATAGCAAAAAACGTGTTCATGGCTGGTCTCCGTTCGCTTTCAATAAAGGCGCCCAGCGTCGTCGTCCCACGCCGGGACCCAGCGCGCAAGACCATCGTTCGTGCCTTTTTAAATCAGCGTCACCAGAGCAAAGCCCACAAAGATCAATTGGGCGATGTTCACCATCACCGAGGCGCGGTGCCCCACGGCAAAATTCTTCGCCGCTGCTGCATCACCGGCGAGCTCTGCATCGCGCCACCCATTGATCTTTGGTACAAGCCATTGGCGCACCCCCAGCGTTGTCAGCGCCACAAGACCCAACCCTGCCGCGATTGCCGGCCGACCAATCAAGCACACTGTACCCACGCCCGCCGTAATGATCATAAATGCATAATAGGCCGGAAATAACCGCCGCAAAAAAAGCCCGGCCGCTTCTGGCTCAAGCGTTTTGAACACCGTTGGCGCAACCACCGCAGGGAAAAACACCATGGCGCCAAACAAGGCCGCCACGCAGATGATACCGATATCCGCAATTGCCGTCATGGGGAGAGCTTTCTGATTTTCACACCAGCATTACGCCAGGGCGAGGCCCTTTGGATTGCCACCATAGACCGATGCGAAGGCTGCTCCGCCTACCGATTAAATCGTTTTTCTAATTAGCAACTGAAATCTTACCAAGCGGCAGCACCGGTTTGAGCACAGAAAATGCCGCCGCTGAGAAACCCGCCATAACGACACTGATGATCAAACCAATAATAATACCAAGTCGACCCCTTTTACTTATTCATGAATACTGAACGCACTGTGCCTGTCTGTCTAGTGCAGACGATGACAATGACGGTGACGGTCACGGTGACGGTGACGATAAGCAACACCGGTGGCCGGGGAAAAGCCCCGGCCCGTAAGGCATGCCGCGTAGACTGCTGGGTATCAAAACAAATTCAGGCCCACGCGGTCGGACAGCATTTCCAGCGCCAGCGTCCCCGCCAGCGAATTGCCCGCTTCGTTCAGGCCGGGGGACCAGACGGCGACTGTCCCCACATCGGGGATCACTGCCAGAATGCCGCCGCCGACCCCCGACTTCCCGGCGAGGCCGACGCGGAAGGCAAATTCACCGGAGCGGTCATAGTGCCCGCATAACATCATGATGGAATTAACGCGGTCCACCCGCTCGTGACTGGTGATGCGGCGTCCCGCGCACGGGTCCTGCCCACCGCCAGCCAGAAACAGACCGGCACGCGCCAGCTGTTTCACACTCATTTCAAGGGCACACTGACGAAAATAGGTATCGAGCACCTCCGGCACGTCATTTTGAACAATGCCAAAGCTTTTCATGAAATAGGCCAGCGCCCGGTTGCGGTCGCCATAGGCCGCCTCTGATGCCGCAACTTCCGCATTCACGGCAATGCTTTTGCTTGCGGCACAGGTGTGGATAAAATCCGTAAGCCGATCAATACCCTGGGACGCACCACAATGGCTGATAATGGTATCGGCAACAACGATGGCACCCGCATTGATAAACGGATTTCGCGGACGGCCCTCTTCCTTTTCCAACTGTACGACGGAGTTGAACGGCGATCCTGAAGGTTCCCGGCCCACACGGGCCCACAAATCCTCTCCCCCCATCTCCAGCGCCAGGACCAGAGAAAACACTTTTGACACAGACTGAATGGAAAACGGCGTATCCCCCTCCCCCGCCGCAAAGGTCTCCCCCCGCAACGTGGTCAACGCAATCGCGAACGCATCGGCGCGCTGCGACGCGAGCGCCGGGATATAGGTGGCAACCTTGCCCTTGGTCAGGTGCGGGCAAATATCATCGGCAACGCCATCAAGCTCAGCCTGAAAATCCACATGGGAAAACGTATCTAGGCGCATGATATCTGTGTCGCGCGTCTTGATTGGGATCGCAAGCCTAGCGCCCTCCCCGTCTCACGACGCAAACGCTCCGAGCATATATTGGCCGGCGGCGATCCCCGCCAGTAGAAGCAAGAGAATGAAGGTTATCAGGGTACCCAATACCCGGAATATCATGGGCGCGTGTTCACTGGCAAAGCCGATAAAATGGAGCACCCGGCCGATAAGAATGCTGGCGCCCATGGCGTGGAGCGCCCACACCGGAAACTGGTTCATTTCGATGATTGCCAATAGCAAGAGGAGAAGCGGCGTATATTCCGCGAAATTTGCCTGTACCCGCATGGCGCGCTCAAGATCGGGATTGTTTCCTGTCCCGACAGAAATTTTGTTGCGCCGACGATGACCGATAATGCGGACCGATAAAAAGACAAACAGGAGGGCAGCAAGGCCTGCGTACAATCCGGTGATCATGGAAGCTCCTAAGGTGACGTGGGACAGTGACGTAAGTGGTGATGCCCTTCAAGGGTCGGGCCATCGGGCCGTGACCTGGGCTGGCTCCAGCATCTCCTTACATCGATTGAACGCGCTTGGCGATGCCGCGGTGTTACTGGCCCGTCATATTGAAATGTCATCCTTGAGAGGACGGAGGACTGACCATGATGAGATTTCTACTTTTGGCAACGCTATTAACGCTCAGCGCCTGCGCCACCGATCAACCGCAGCAAGCTGCATCGTTGGCGCTGCAAACCGCAAAAATTGAAATCAGCGATCTGGGGTCACAACATGGCCCCGAAAAACCGTGGACGTCGCTTGATGTTAAAGACGGGCCAGAGCGGTTTTCCTTTGCCGTGATCACCGATCGCACCGGCGGCGAGCGCAAGGGCAAGTTTGGCCCCTTCATGGAGAAGGTCAATCTGATGCAGCCTGCCTTTGTCATGAGCGTGGGCGACCTTATTGAGGGCTACACGCAGGATGCCGCGCAGATTGAAACCGAATGGGTGGAATTTGACGGTTTTGTCGATACGCTGGATGCGCCCTTTTTCTATGTGGCGGGCAATCACGATTATATGAATGCGCAGATGGAGGAAGCCTGGCGCACGCGCTTTGGTGCCAGCTACTACCATTTTCTGTATAAGGATGTTCTGTTTCTGGTGCTGAACAGCGAGCTGTTGGATATCCACCCGGACGGACCGGACAAAACCGGCGGGCCGGGGCATGCAGAGTGGCACGCGACGGTGGATCGTCAGGCCAAACGCGATGCGCAATTTGCCTATGCCAAAGACGTGTTGGCCAAAAACCCGGATGTGCGCTGGACCTTTTTGTTTGTACACAAACCGTTCTGGCGCGAGGGGTGGGAACTGCCGCCCCGGGTCCCCGGCGGGGAGTGGGGCGACTGGGACCTCAGCGACTACCCCGTGGCGGGGCCATGGCCGATATCGGATGCGAAAACCGACGACTGGGCCGCGCTGGAAGGGCTATTGGCCGCGCGTGATTACACGGTTTTTGCCGGTCATCGGCACACCTATCACTATGAGGGCGAACAGGTTGGTCCGCACACCCACGACAAGATCACGCTCGCGACGACCGGCGGCACCAGCAATCTGCGCGGCCCCGCCTATGGCGAGTTTGACCAGATGGCGTGGATCACCATGACCAATGCGGGCCCGGTAATCGCCAATGTGGGCCTGGAAGCGGTGCTGCCGAAGGATCTGGAAACACCAAAGGCGAGGCCATGGTGGGTGGAGTGAGATAATGCGCCGGACGCTACGAGGAGAGGGCTCCTGTGATGGCGCTGGTTTATCCTCATCGCCCTGCATATCTGGATCAGTATCAACAACCTTGTATTGGTGCCCGTTATATCCCCGCCACGCTGATGCTGGGCCTCCATCGTCCCTCTACGTGCACTTGCCCTGCGGGCGGGTCCGCAATTTCACCAAATACAGCTTCGAAATTCTTCATCAGGATCTCCCAATATCCACAGGCCCTCGAGAATCCTGTTCGCAATCCACGGCAAATGGTCATATGCGATAGCCTTGGCGAAGGATGGGGCCGATGATGAGGAGGGTTCAGCGGGCTCAGCCTCTTCATCGAGGAAGGCTTTCATTCAAACACATATCCGACTGACCGCGTGGAAAGACCGAGCCATGGATCCCCGCCTGCGCGGGGATGACATTAAGAATAAAACGGAAGGGTACGTAAACAACCGGTCACTTTCAGTGATTGAGCTTTAAATATAAATCATCCCAGTCTGGATTCATCGTCTCGATCAGATTGATCTTCCACTGACGATTCCATTTTTTCATTTGCTTTTCGCGCGTGATGGCTTCGTCTATCCGATCATAGGGCTCGTAATAGACAAGTCTGTGTACCTGGTATTTTCGCGTGAAAACCGCGCCTTCGTCATTCCTGTGTTCGAACGTCCGCCGCGCAATGTCGTTTGTCACGCCAATATAAAGTGTCCCGTTTTTCTGACTGGCAAGGATGTAGACAAAATATGTCATTACCTATTCTATCGCGCTCGACCATCGTTCTCAATTCCCGTTACACCGTCACCCCCGCGAAGGCGGGGGTCCATGATGAGATATCAGCCCTTAGGAAGCCTGTCCTCGCGGCGCACGATCACGCCCCAAACTCCAATCATACCAATCGGATAAATAACGCTATGGATCCCCGCCTGCGCGGGGATGACGATGAGAATAAACGCCCCTCCACACCGTCACCCCCGCGAACGCGGGGGTCCATGATGAGATATCAGCCCTTAGGAAGCCTATCTTCGCGGCGCACGATCACGCCCCAAACTCCCATAATACCAATCGGGTAAATAACGCATGGATCCCCGCCTACGCGGGGATGACGATGAGAATAAACGCTCCTCCACACCGTCACCCCCGCGAACGCGGGGGTCCATGATGAGATATCAGCCCTTAGAAAGCCTATCCTCGCGGCGCACGATCACGCCCCAAACTCCCATCATACCAATCGGGTAAATAACGCATGGATCCCCGCCTACGCGGGGATGACGATAAGAATAAACACTCCTCCACACCGTCACCCCCGCGAAGGCGGGGGTCCATGATGCAGCGTGCACGGCTACTCCGAATTATTCACATGGAAATCGAATTCATCTGCCAATTGCCCGACAGAGTTAGTTTGCCATCCAATCTTCGGACCAGCATGATTTACTGTCTATGCGATAAATTCGGCATCGGAGTCATCAATAATGAATTTGAACCAGTCTTTATCACTTGAATTCCAAACAATATTGTTTGGAAATAATTTCTTGAGATATGGTGCACAACAAGCGATTTCGCACCGTATTTCTCCGAGAGACTATTTCAAAAATCTAAGCCCCGCCAGCGTGGTTTCCACAATCACACTTGTGATGACTGGAAAAATCAGCGGCATTCCCGGTTATGACCGCTTGAGTAATACTCAAGTGGTCACAAATTATAATTGTGGAACGTCTCTGGCCAACCCAATAAAGGGGAATACTCCTCATCGAACGATTTCGGCCGAAGGATACCGGGAACAGCGCTATATAAATTCCGCAGAGATCGATTTATTTCGAGCGCTGACGACATTCCATCATCGTCGAGCGGCTCGCCGGGAATGTACCGCTCCTGAAGTCTTGCATGCACAATTGAAAGCGCCTCAGGAAACTCATCACCCATAAAATTTGATAAGTAAAGGATTGCGTGAGCGTTCTGAAACATAAGCTTAATGGTCTCGCGAGCTAGCGATTTATTAAAAATTTTCCTAAAGAGCTTTTTCACTACAGCCCCTCATTCGCTTTCTTCACCGCGTCCGCATCGTGGTAAGTCCCGCCGCCCATTTCACGGTATTTCTCTGACATCTCGGCCATGCCTTTCTCGCTCATTGGCGAACCTTGTCGATTCTGGCCATCGCCGCGTCGTACGCTTCTCGCGACAGGTAAAAATGCCCGCGGCGCAGATGGATTGGTCCGTGCATGGCGTCCCATGCGGCGCGACGGAGGACTTCGTCGATCAGTTCCGCATTGTCTGTGCGCTCAGAGTCAGGTTCGGCCGCAACTACTGGCGATTTTTTCGAATTTTCCATCTCGGCTTTCATAATGTGTCCATTCATCCGCTATCGGCTTATACCGTTTCTCAAAGTTGATCACACTTCGCGAAAAACGCCTCCGTAAATCCCCTTCCGGAATGTCGTGTCCTCCGCTTGCGACCCGTTTTTGTACGCGCCTGATTGAAGTCTCCACGGTTGGCAATTGTATATAATGAATAATCACAAAATATCCGAGATTTTTCGCATCCCTCATGGTTTTGACATATCCGAGGCCTGAAAACGTAGACTCAATGATCAGGCTGCGTCGGTGTGCGAGTAGCGATTGCACCTGTTCAAGATGCCGACGGGCCGCCTGCAGGCCAGTCAACTGTGGTGATGCCAGACGCGCGCCCTCATCGACGTTTAAATAGATGTGAGAAGGCGTCACGAGCGGAACAAACTTGGTAGCAAATGTCGTCTTGCCCGCACCATTTGGTCCGGCAATGAAGATCAGCTCTGGCGGCGCTTCGCTCACAATCCCTCATTTGCCTTTTTCACCGCGTCGGCTTCCAGATACAACTCACTGCCCATCTCTTTGTATTTCTCGCTCATCTCGGCCATGCCTTTCTCTGACATATCCGCGAGGTCTTTTTTCTCGTTGTCTGACAACCCATCGGCGTAGTCGCGCACGTCCTGGGTGATCTTCATGGAGCAGAATTTTGGTCCGCACATGGAACAAAAATGCGCGACCTTGTGGGCTTCCTTGGGCAGGGTCTGGTCGTGATAGTCGCGGGCCGTTTCCGGGTCCAGCGCGAGATTAAACTGGTCCTCCCAGCGGAAATCAAACCGCGCGCGGCTGACCGCGTCGTCGCGGATTTGTGCTGCCGGGTGGCCTTTGGCCAGATCCGCCGCGTGGGCGGCTAGCTTGTAGGTGATCACGCCGACTTTCACGTCGTCACGGTCGGGAAGGCCGAGATGTTCCTTGGGCGTCACATAACACAACATCGCCGTGCCAAACCAGCCGATCATCGCCGCGCCAATACCGCTGGTGATATGGTCATAGCCGGGCGCAATATCGGTCGTCAGGGGCCCAAGCGTATAAAACGGCGCCTCGCCGCATTCACGCAGCTGTTTTTCCATATTCACCTTGATCTTGTGCATGGGCACATGGCCCGGCCCCTCGATCATCACCTGACAGCCATGATCCCACGCGACTTTCGTCAGTTCGCCAAGGGTTTCAAGCTCGGCAAATTGCGCGCGGTCATTGGCATCGGCAATGGAGCCGGGGCGCAAGCCATCCCCCAGCGAGAAGGTGACATCATAGCGGCGCATGATCTCACAAATCTCGGCGAAGTTTGTATACAGAAAGCTTTCGCGGTGATGGGCAAGGCACCATTTGGCCATGATCGACCCGCCGCGCGACACGATTCCCGTCACTCGGTCGGCGGTGAGGTGAATATAGGGCAGGCGCACGCCCGCATGGATGGTGAAATAATCAACACCCTGCTCACACTGTTCAATCAGCGTGTCGCGATACACCTCCCAGGTGAGGTCTTCGGCAACGCCGTTCACCTTTTCTAGCGCCTGATAGATGGGCACGGTGCCAATGGGCACCGGCGAATTGCGGATGATCCATTCGCGGGTGTTGTGAATGTTGCGGCCGGTGGACAGGTCCATCACATTGTCCGCCCCCCAACGGGTGGCCCAGACCATCTTGTCCACTTCTTCTTCGACCGAAGAGGTGACCGCCGAATTGCCGATATTGGCATTGATCTTGACCAGGAAGTTCCGCCCAATGATTTGCGGCTCAAGCTCCGGATGGTTGATATTGGACGGGATCACGGCGCGGCCTTTGGCCACCTCATCGCGGACGAATTCTGCCGTGATAAAGGCGGGGATCTCCGCGCCAAAACTTTCGCCGGCATCAATACGTGCCTGTGCATCCTCGATCATCTCCTTGCGACCGAGGTTCTCGCGGATTGCGACATATTCCATCTCCCTGGTGATGATCCCGGCTCTGGCAAATTCCAGCTGGGTAATCGGCGCGTCGCCCGTCCCGCGCAGGGGCCTGTTGCGCACGGGGAATTCACGGGCCAGATGCTTGCCGGTTGCGCCGCCATTGTCTTCGGGTTTGACATCGCGGCCGTCATATTCTTCCACCCCGCCGCGCGCCAACACCCATGCGGTCCGCTTGCGCTCAAGGCCCTTTTCAACATCAATCGCAACGGCCGCGTCCGTGTACGGGCCGGTCGTATCATAGACGGGAACAGCGGGTTCGTCCGCTGACGGATGAAGGTCAATATAACGCACGGGCGCTGCCACATCATCAAACCGGTCGGACTGGACATAGACCTTGCAGCTGGCGGGCAGCGGGCCAGTGGTGACGTCCGGCGTTTTGAAGTCTGCCTGGGGGGTGTGTTTGTTCATGATGATTTCTTTGCTTTCTGTGCACGTTTTTTCGTCGATTTCTTCGCGGAACCTGAGGGTGCCTCTTTGGCCATTTCCTCAAGGTTATTTAAGAATTGATCCATTGCCATCATCGTGTCGTCGTCAGCTAAGTCGGGCAAAGAATTCGCGGCAGTCATAAAGGCGTTGAGGTTCGCCGCACTTGCCTGAACACAAGCACCAACCAGCATCGGGTTACGTTCAGCGTATCCTTCGCCAAAAACGTGATCGATTGCGGACTTTGCTGCGACCAAAAAATCAAATGTATAGGAGAATGCAGTTTGCCCCGCACCCTGATCAAAATCATCGTCCATATGAGTTATTGCTCCCTATGTTGATAGTCCCAATTCGCGTTGCAGTTTCTTCGTCAGCTTTGCGGCCACAAGGTGGTAGCTCTCTCGGATCAACTCTTTTAGATCCTCATCGCTGATTGTGTCGTTACGAGTGCGTTGCAGCCATTTCATGCCCCTCGATGCCATGTAAGGTGCAGGGCGCACCCCCGCGGCGTCCTTAAACATCTCCCACGCCATGTCGGAGACCTTGAACACGACGGCCACATTGTCCTGCGCGGTTTTTGTTTGCTCGTCCCATCCGGCAAGGGCAAAGATCTTGCCGCCGATTTTCCAGACGTCCGAGCCGCCCCACTGCACCACATGGGTGGTGTGGGCAAGGCTGGCGCAATAGGCGTTAAAGTCGTCCTGGGTCACGGTTTCCGTCCCTTCGCGGGTTCTAACCCGTCAGGTTCAAAGGGTGCTTGCATGGGTAACGCAATCTCAGCGGCTCGGGCCGCGCCCCTCGGTGCGATATGTAATACCACCGCGCGCGGGACGACTGCAAGGGCCCTGCGAAAATGGGCGCTGTCATTGCAGGGCAGATGGGGTACCCTACCCCCATGAAATCGCTTTTTGCCACCCGGCTGCTCGCCCCGTTGCGGCGCGCAGTCCCCGCCGATAACGCCGGCAATTCTCCCGCTGCACAAGCACCGGGTACGCCGCCCGCCGACGACATATCCGACGATGTGGGCGACTATGTCCTCGCCCATCACGGGGTTTGCCCGATTTGCGAGAATGAAACGCGCTTCACCTCAAAATTTGAATGGTTTCGCGACCATTTACGGTGCGGGCATTGCGGTACCATCCCGCGTGAACGGGCATTGATGATGGTGATTGATCAGCTTACCCCGCAATGGCGGTCCCTGATGATCCATGAATCCTCACCCGGGCTACGCTCGGCAACCGACACGCACGGCGTTTCCGGCAAATTGCGCAGCCAAAATGAGGCTTATTCCTGGTCGCACTACTTTGAAGATGTGACGCCGGGTGATCTCCATGCGGAAAGTGGGGAGCGATGCGAAAATCTTGAGGCGCTGACCTTTGCCGATGCCACCTTTGACCTGTTCATCACGCAAGATGTGATGGAGCATGTATTTGATCCGGCCCGCGCCTTTCGCGAGATTGCCCGCGTATTAAAACCGGGCGGGCGGCATATCTTTACCGTACCCATGGTGAATAAGGACAAACCCAGCGTCACCCGGGCCACGCGCAGTGCGCACGGCACCGTGACCCACCATCTGGAACCGGCCTATCACGATAATCCAGTGGATCCCGAAGGCTCCCTCGTCACCCGCGACTGGGGGTTTGATCTCGCCTCTTTTATCATGACCGAGACGCAGTGCCCCACGATCATCATTCAGATGGATAATCTCGACCGGGGTATCCGCGCGGAATTCATTGAGGTTGTGGTAACGACCAAACCCGCCTGACACCGCGCCCACCGGGGCCCGTTTAAGGCCGGCCATCGGTTAGCGTTTAACGCTTTGGTTTGTCTTGCCAGTGTAGAAAGGTTTTAGCAGACTCACACGCAGACAATAAAACCTGAAGGGGTTATCCATGAAATTCGCATCAAGCCCAAGTTTCCGCTGGCATTTCTTGGTCAGTTTCGCCGCCACCAGACGATAGCTTTCCTCGATCAGGCTGCGCAGATCATCATCGCTGATCGTGCGATCATCCGTACACTGTAACCACTTCATTCCCCGTGAGGCGAGATAGGGTGCCGGGCGGACGCCATCGGCCTCCCGGTACATTTCCCACGCCATATCGCTGACCTTGAACGTCACATGGCGGGGCCGGCTACCGCTCTCGCGGTCATGGGGGCCGAGGCTTAATGCCGCAAAAAATTTGCCGCCGATTTTCCAGACATCGGCATCGCCCCACTGCACCACATGGGTCGTATGCGGAAGGCTAGCGCAAAAACTGTTGAACTCATCCTGGGTCATTACGGGTCCTCAGGGGCGTTTAGACCGGCGCGCCAGTAGAAAGATCAGGATCGGCGTGGTGATCAAGCCAAGCGGGCCAATAAGAAAACCCACTAAAAGCGTCAGGCTGAAACAATGACCTGGATCCTGACTACCGCAGGTGCCGGGCGGGGCAACAAAGGCACCATAAAGAATGACACCGATCACCGACAGAAGGGGAAAGATCAGGATCGCATCATACCAGCGCACGGGCCGCTGACCCGCAGTGAGGAACCCGGCAATCACCACACAAAATAAACCTATAATCGCAATAATCATCAGCGCTTGATCCGTAGGCGGCTCATTCCGCTGGTGCGATCGTTGGCGTTGACGGCGCACCCTTTGCCGCCACATCTTCCTTGGGCATCATATCGGGCATCAGCCGGCGCGGACGCCACACGCCGAGCACCACATTGAGGATACACAGCCCCATAATGATCCACAGGGCCGCCCACTCCATGGCCATGGCATTGCTGATCGCGGTCATGTCACCGCCTTGGGCCAGGAGTTTTTCTGCCGCCGCTTTTCCTTCGGCGCCTTTGGCCCACACGGCGTGGAGCGTGCCCTTGAACATCACAATGCCCAATGCTGCCTTCAACACGGCCCAGCCTTTTTCGCAAAACGGATAATGCACCGCCATGGCAAACAGCCCGGAGACGAGCACAACGCCGAGCGAGGGGATGATCAGCAGATTGCACACGGCCATGATCGCGCCGCGCAAATCCACATAAGCGGCAACCGTCTGCGGCTGCGCCGTAACAAGCAGGATCATGTAACAGGCAAGCCCGCCCAGAAGCCCCGCCGCCGACAGGGAATGAAGGATCTTCAAAACTTTACGCATGCAACGACTCCTGACTTTTCGTTGATTTCTCTTATGCCAGAAAATCAGCCCGGCGTAACGATGACATCGCGCCCAAGCCGGGTGCGACCACACCGGGCACCCAAGTCTCGACGATCGCGGCGATCGAACGCACGCGGCGGGCCAAATCCCTTTGTCCAACCGGCAGAATGTGCCACAAAAAGGATCAACGGTTCAGCGCCGATCGCGACGCATTGTTTTTCCGGCGCACCCCGCAAGAAAGGTCACCCCATGGCACGTCTGTTTCTGCTTTTCGCCCTTTTCGTTCTGGTCATCCCGATGGCTCCAACGGTTTCCCAATCAATGGCTCAGGACACCGCCTCAGATACGCGCGATACATCCATCGGCCCCGGGGGGCGGCCCATCGGTGCGCCCTGGTCCCGTAGCCCGGTTTTTGCCGCCAATGGCATGGCCGCTACGGCCCACCCGCTGGCTAGCCAGGTTGCCATCGATATCCTGAAAAAAGGCGGCACCGCCGTCGATGCGGCCATCGCAGCCAATGCGGCGCTCGGCCTGATGGAGCCCACCGGGAACGGCATTGGCGGTGATCTCTTCGCCATTGTGTGGGACCCGAAAACCGAGAAGCTTTACGGCCTCAATGGCTCCGGGCGCAGTCCCATGGGCCGCTCCTATGAGGAAATGGTTGCCGCCGCCGGACCGGACGGCACGATCCCGCCGCTTGGCCATCTGCCCGTTACTGTTCCGGGTACGGTCGATGCGTGGTTTGAGTTGCATGACCGCTTTGGCAAACTCTCCATGAAAAAGGTTCTGGAGCCAACCATTCAGTATGCAAAGGATGGCTTTCCTGTATCACCCGTCATCGCCTATTATTTTGGCCGGTCAGCACCGAGTTTTGAACGCCGCGCCGAGATGATTGGCGAGTATGATAATGCGCGGGCAACCTATTTTGCCAATGGCGCACCCAAGGCTGGCGAAATCTTCCGCAATCCGGACCTTGCCAAAACGCTCAACACCATCGCGCGCAAGGGCCGCGACGCCTTTTACAAAGGCGATATCGCGCGCACCATGGATGCCTATTTCAAACGCATTGGCGGTGATCTGCGCTATGAGGATTTCGCCAGCCACGACAGCGAGTGGGTCGACGTGGCCTGTGTCGGCTATAAAAAAGGCTACGAGTTGTGTGAGCTTCCCCCAAACGGGCAAGGCTACGCGGCACTGCAAATGGCCAATATGCTCAAAACCGTCGATCTGACCGCCTATGAGCGGGGCAGTGCAGAGGTCCTGCATTACATCACCGAGGCAAAGCGGCTCGCCTTTGAGGATGTGGCAAAGTTCTATGCGGACCCGGCATTCGCGGATATTCCCCATGCGGGGTTGTTGTCCGATGCCTATGGCGCCGAGCGCGCCGCCTTGATTGATCCGGAGAAAGCCAATCCGGCCTTTGGCCCGGGCGAGCCCATGCTCGAAAAAGCGGGGGACACGACCTATCTCACCGTTGCCGACAGTTCCGGCATGATGGTCTCACTGATCCAGTCAAACTATCGTGGCATGGGCTCCGGCCTCGTTGCCGATGGGTTGGGCTTTATGTTTCAGGATCGCGGTGAGCTTTTTTCCCTGAAAAAAGGCCACCCCAATCAGTATGAACCCGGCAAGCGCCCATTCCACACGATCATACCGGCGTTCGTCAAAAAAGATGGGGAGCCCTTTATGTCCTTCGGACTTATGGGCGGCGCCATGCAACCGCAAGGCCATATGCAGATCCTGATCAATATGGTCGATTACGGCATGAATGTGCAGGAGGCTGGCGATGCCGCCCGGCTCAACCATGATGGCGGGCGGACCCCCACCAGCGAAGGGGAAGACAATCTTCTGGGTACGTTGCATGTGGAGCCTGGTATTCCCGGTGAGACCGTGGAGAAACTACGCGCCATGGGTCACAAGGTGCGGGTTGTAAAAAATGGCGTCATGTTCGGCGGATACCAGGCCATTGTCCGCGATCGGGAAACCGGCGTTTATCAAGGCGCAACAGAAATGCGTAAAGACGGAACCGTGGTCGGGTATTAGGCCCGGGGACACGGGGTGACCATCAAAAAGGAACCGTATTCCCGGGCAAGCGCAGCGCCGACCCGGGAACTGTCACAACAGGCTCCGGTTAAGAATGAGGGGGAGGTGGGAGGTCCGATCCCCCCCACCCTGCCCACGGCGGGTATCGCCACTGGATTTTGGCGGGAAAATCCGGCTTAATATGGGAAATTTGAATGCAGGCAAGGGGTTAGCGGCGCAAACATGGCGGCGTGCCCCCAATGATCATATCCCGAGAAGGAGGGTTCCTTGACCCAGGCAACATCAACCATCGGTAAGCCCGACGAGAAGACCATCCTCGGTCATCCGCGCGGTCTGTTCGTCTTGTTCTTTACCGAGATGTGGGAACGTTTTTCCTATTACGGTATGCGTGGCCTGTTGATCCTCTATCTGACGCAGCACTTTTTGTTCTCCGATGAGCGCTCCTCGATCATGTATGGGGCCTATACCGCCCTTGTTTACGTAATGACGATTGTCGGGGGCTCGCTTGCTGACCGCTATCTGGGCCAACGCAAGGCCGTGACCTTTGGGGCCATCCTTTTGTGTCTTGGTCATTTCGGCATGGCGTTTGAGGGCGATGGGTCAAAGGAAATCCTGACCTATCAAGGGCAGGATTATCAGGTCACCCTTGACGGGCGCGGCGGTGATGCGCGTCAGATTCTGGTGGGGCCCAACGGTCAGTCCTCCATCAGCTTTAATGACGGCGCCACGCAAATGCTGATCGCCGATGGCACCGCCGTGGGCCTGCCCGGTACGATCAATGTGGCCGACTACACAACCCGGATTGAGCAAGACCCGCTCTACGTAAATATTCTCTATCTCTCCCTCGCGCTGATCATTGCCGGGGTTGGTTATCTGAAGGCGAATATCTCTACCATTGTCGGGGCGCTTTATAATCTGGAAGATAAACGCCGCGATTCCGGCTTCACGATTTTTTACATGGGCATCAATCTCGGGTCCCTGCTCGCTTCTATCTTTTGCGGCTATCTGGGTATTGCCTATGGCTGGAAATATGGCTTCGGGCTTGCCGGAATCGGGATGTTCCTGGGACTGATTGTTTTCCTCGTCGGGCAACCCTGGCTGGAAGGGCGCGCCGACCCGCCCAGTGATGCGAAGCTGAAGGAACCTTTCCTTGGCCCCATTAACGTGGAAATGGCCTGTTACCTCGCCGGTCTAGTCATTATCGGGCTTGCGATGCTGCTGGTCATGAATTCCCATGTGATCCCCAGCTGGTTTGTGGGCAGCCTTGGAATTCTCGTTTTTCTGGGTCTTGTGGCGTACGCGATGGCCAAGCTCGCCGGGATTGAGCGCGACCGGATGCTGGCGGCCATTTACTTCGTCCTCGCGCAAATTCCTTTCTGGGCCCTGTTTGAACAGGCGGGCTCCTCGCTCAATCTCTTTACCGCGCGGCTCGTTGATCGCACGATTTTCGGGATGAGCGTTCCGGCACCGATTTTTCAATTCCTCAATGCCGGGTACATCGTCGTCTTCGCACCGATTATCGCGTGGATCTGGGTGGCGTTGGGCAAACGTAATGCCGAACCATCGGCCCCCGTCAAATTTGCCTTTGGCGTTTTCCTTGCCGGTCTTGGCTTTCTGTCGCTGGTGGCGGGGATGAAAGCCTCGGGCAGTGTCGGTCTCACCGCCGTTGGCTTTGTCTTCCTGATTTACTGGATCCACACCATGGGGGAACTGATGGTCTCACCGGTTGGTCTGTCCACGGTCACAAAAATGGCCCCGGCCCGCGTGGTTGGCCTCTCCATGGGGGCGTGGTTTCTTTATTCCGGCCTGTCCAACTATCTCGCCGGGGTCATTGCGCGCACCACGGGCGCAGAAACCATCGGCGGTCAATTGACCGATGTGGCCGCCGCCAAGGCGGGGTACGCGGCCGTTTATACCAACGTCGCTTACGTAGCCATGGGGATTGCCGTCTTTATGGTGTTGATCTCCCCCCTGATTAAAAAACTGATGCACCTCGATAGCCTCGGCGAAAAGCCGGAGCATCAACTGGCCGGGGAAAGCGAGCTTGTCGAACCGTTGGCGGGCGGCATGAACCCCGCCGTTAAACCCGGCGAATAGGGGTGGCGGCGTGAACGCCAGCCCCGCTTTTCTTGACGCCCGCACCGGTCTTGACGGTCGCACTGGCAGGCTGGCCTATGAGCAGGTTGCTGGCGCCGGTCCCGGTCTCGTCTGGCTCGGTGGTTTCCGCTCCGACATGCGCGGGTCAAAGGCCGAATTTATGGAAAGCTGGGCCCGCAACCATAGCCGGGCCAGCCTGCGCTTTGATTATACCGGACATGGCGAATCCGATGGTGATTTTGCCGATGGCACCATCGGTCAGTGGACAGCCGATGCAGCCCACGCTCTGACGGCATTAACCAGCGGGCCGCAAATTCTTGTGGGCTCTTCCATGGGCGGCTGGATCGCCATGCTATTGGCACAGCGCCACCCGGACCGTGTGGCGGGCATGGTGCTGATTGCCCCAGCCCCTGACTTTACCGAAGCGCTCATGTGGGCCAACATGGAGGAGGCGACGCGCCAGACTCTGCTCACCGATGGCCGACTTGAAACGCCATCGGCCTATAGCGATGAGCCGGAAATCATCACCCGCGCGCTGATCGAAGATGGCCGCCAGCATCTCGTTCTCGGCGGCACCATCCCCGTAAACGGTCCGGTGCGCATCCTGCAGGGTATGAAGGACGAAGACGTTCCGTGGCGTCATGCGGCCCGCGTTATAGACTGTCTTGATACAGATGATATTGATTTCACGCTTGTGAAGAACGGCGACCACCGCCTGTCCACAGATGCGGACCTCGATCGGTTGGGCCGAACGTTGGAAGAAATTACCCGGCAAAATTAGCGCCGATTTATTCCAATTGGATTGACCGAACATCCTTTAAGACGACCGCTGGCGCCCGCTCCTCAAGATGAGGATTTTTCTCAAAATAACATGCTGCTCGCCTCATGCTGAGCAGCGTCTGATAAGACCGTGTCTCGAAGCTTAATACCGTATACCGAGCTTTTTGGATAAAACGGAAGCGTGAAAACGATTTTCCAACGCCCGACTGGAGATTCGTCAGATCGCCGCTTTTGCAAAATTGCGGCGGCGCTGAACCGAGGAGGGTATGTGCAACGTCTCGCGATATTTTGCCACCGTGCGGCGGGCGATTTCGATGCCATCATTTTTCAGAATATCGACGATGGCATCGTCGGAGAGCACATTGCCTTGCGTCTCGGCGTCAATGAGGTCTTTGATCCGATGACGGACAGCTTCGGCAGAATGGGCCTCTCCACCAGAAGCCGAGGCAATTGACGCGGTGAAGAAATATTTCAACTCAAAAAGGCCGCGCGGCGTTGCCATATATTTATTGGCGGTGGCGCGGCTCACGGTGGATTCATGCATTTCGATGGCGTCGGCCACAACCTTCAGATTCAACGGGCGCAAATGCATAATCCCATAGGCAAAAAACGCATCCTGCTGACGCACGATCTCACTTGCCACCTTCAGGATCGTCCGGGCCCGTTGATCGAGGCTTTTCACCAGCCAGTTCGCGTTGCTCATCTGCTCGGTTAGGAACAGCTTGTCTTCCTCGCGCGTGGCGCCGGTATTGATCTCGTTATAGTAAACCTGATTGGCAAGCACGCGGGGGAGATTGTCCGTGTTCAGCTCAACCTTCCACATCCCATCGGGACCCTGGCGCACAAAAATATCGGGGACAACGGCATGAACCGTCTCTGTACCGAATGCATAGCCAGGCTTCGGGGTCAGGGCGCGGACTTCAGCAATCATATCGCGCACGTCTTCTTCGCTCTCACCGGTTGCCTTGATCAGGCCTTTCAAATCCCCTTTGGCTAGCAGTTCAATATTCTCGATAAAGAGTTCCATGGCCGGATCGAACCGGTTTTTGTCTTTGAGCTGCAGGCTGAGGCATTCTTTGATCGACCGCGCCGCCACCCCAGACGGTTCAAACGCCTGGATCATCTCAAGCGTTTGCGCAACAAGCAGTTCCTCCGCACCGAGCCGTTGCGCCAATTCCAGTGTGGAGCCGCGGAAATAGCCGGCCTCGTCAATCTGATCGATAATCTCCGCACCAATCATCAGATGGAGCTGATCGCGGCTGGCAATTTGTAACTGCTCCGTCAAATGATCATGGAGAGAGACTTCGCGTGATAAGGTCGCGTCAAACTGGCGGTCGCCGCCGGCCCCGTGGGCCGCCGTTGCCCCATTAGTCGCGTTTGACCATTCATTGACGGCATAATCCTGGGCTGGTGCGTCGCTGACCGCTTTGTCGCTGCCCGTGGATTCCGGGTCTATATCGCTATAATCTGCATCAATACTATCATGGGCATTGAGCGTATCGCTGCCATTCATCTCAAGCGGATTTTCCGCACTTTGGCCGTCTGCGCGCTCGCCCTCGGGCGATCTGTCAGTTGGCCCACCGTCGCCATCGCCATCGCGGTTTCGGCGGTCAGTAAGCGGATCATTGGCATCGGTCAACCGCTCAAGGAACGGGTTTTCCTCAAGCTGTTCTTCCACATAGTCGGCAAGTTCAAGATTGGAGAGTTGCAACAGCTTGATGGCCTGTTGCAATTGCGGGGTCATCACCAGTTGCTGGGTTTGTTTGAACTCTAGTCTAGGGCCTAACGCCACGCTATCCATCCTCTTGGCCAAACGCCAGGGTATGGACGCTATAGCCAGTAACCAACAGTTTACATCTGGAAGCCATCGCCGAGATAGACCCGGCGGACATCCTCATCGCCCACAATCTCCGACGGGCTCCCCTCGATCAGTACCTCACCTTCGTGAATAATGTATGCACGGTCGATGATATCGAGGGTTTCGCGCACATTATGGTCGGTGATCAGAACGCCGATTCCGCGTTCTTTCAGGTGGCTCACAAGCTCACGAATATCTGCAATGGCGAGCGGATCAATCCCGGCAAAGGGCTCATCCAGCAACATGTAAGCCGGCCCCGTGGCGAGCGCCCGGGCGATCTCAACCCGCCGCCGCTCCCCGCCGGATAAGGCCAGCGCCGAGGCACTGCGGATATGGTTAATGTTAAATTCAGTGAGCAACTCATTGATCAGCGCTTCCTGGCGGTCGCGGTCTTTCTCCACAAGCTCCACCACTGCGCGCAGGTTCTGTTCCACCGTCAGCCCTCGAAAGATTGAGGCTTCCTGCGGCAGATAGCCAATCCCGAGACGGGCGCGCTGGTACATGGGCAGACGCGATGCATCGGTGCCGTCAATGACGATGGCCCCCTGATCAGCCGGGATCAGGCCGGTGATCATGTAAAAGCAGGTGGTCTTGCCCGCGCCATTGGGACCGAGCAGGCCCACAGCCTCCCCCCGGTTCACGCGCATTGAGACATTGCGGACAACCGGGCGGCGTTTGAAGGTTTTTGCAAGGCCCGAGGCAATCAGGCCGCCATCACCCTCTATCACGGTGGGCTTGGTGGGCGCTGATCCTGCCGTTGGCCCCCCTCCTGTGACCTGGGCGGACGGCGCGGCCACTTGCGTAATACCGCGATCTGCCTCCAGGCTGCCCAGGGTCATGGCGCCCGATTGGCCAGGGCTCTGCCGCCCGTCGCCGGTGCGGTTTTTGGAAGGGGACTTTGGCGTTTCAGTCATGGTGTTCCATCATTTACCCGCTCGACAGCGCCGGTGAAAACGCAAGCTCCACGCCACAAAGGCTAAGGTCATGAGTATTGAGGTAGGCGCTGGTCAGTTCAAGCGCAACTCAGAATCGGGATTGATCAGCCCGCGCACGCGCTTGCCGGGCTTGGGGCGAAACCGCACCCGCCCTGTATCAATCCAGTACACCGCCTCGCCAGCGGTAAAGACATTTTCGCCTTGGGTGAGGATCACATCGCCGACGATCGTCAGGGACCGCGCTGTTTCGTTATAAGTGCCCCGCGCCCCGGTAATCGCCTGGGTGCCATCAGAGTAGCGGACCTTACCCGTAGCCACAATTTCGCTGATATCGCCACTCCCGGTCAGGGTGCCCACAACCTTATCAGCCGTCAGGATCGCCTTGCCTTGAACAATCCGCACATTTTCTTCCCAGATAAACTGGGCCTCCGTCGCTTCGGCAAACTCGCTCGATACATAAATCGGCTCATCACCAACGCCAATCCGCTGCGCGTGGGCCGGCGCCAGCCCGGAAAGGCCCGTGAAAAGCATTGCGGTAAGGGCTGAAACGGCGAAACCAAAGCGGGTTAAAATTTTCGGCACTGTAATCACGTCCAGATATTGTTGCTTGGAAAGCGTTATACAGGGCCGGACGCCCGTGTAAAAGGCCACGTTGCCTTGGGAACCGAAACCGTCATCACGGCCCATCGCCCCTTACGGGTTTGATCGGCGAAATGAAGTCTGGGATTTTTACAAAATGTCGGGTGCTACCGCTTTCGCACCAAATTGAATAGCCGGATTTGCGGGGCTTTTTTGCGGACTGTATGCTCGCCGGTGAAATAGGCCACAAACCGATCCCGCCCGAAGACACGCAGTGCGGCGGCGAAATGCTCACTGACAAAGACCGAGCCCGGTAGCGTTTCGGGCTCTATGCGCGCCGCATAGGAAACCTGGGAGCCGTATACGGATGGTCTTCCGGTAACCGGGTCCTGGTGAAAACTGGCGGGCGCATAATGCCCCCCGATGCGGAGCGACAGGGACGCCGGTAAGCCATGGTCCTCTAGGGGTAGGTCGGCAAAAGCTTCCTGCATACGCAGGGCAATTTCGGCGGCATGCATAACGTCTTCATAGACAAGGAATAAACCGTCGCCCCAACTTGCCCGGTGGCAGGGCAAAATACGGTGTGTGTTGATGATCTCATTCAGCGGCGCAAAAATCGCCTTAAGGCAGGCAACAACCTGTTCGTCGTTGAGCCCGCCAAACCCGGCTATATCAGCAAACAGCATGGTTGCCATAAACCGGTTTTGCTCCGCGATTGCGCCCACACGCGGCGGGGCCCCGGGGCCGGGGTCAAGCGCCACGTGGAAACTCTCATGCCCTGCGCCAATCCAAGATGATCGATAGGACCGGGTCAAGGCACCTGTCTCCTGACCCGTGGAGGCGGTCACTTGAATGGCGCGGGTACAATGGCGCTCCGCCTCCTCCATGGCCCTACCCATGGCCAGCGTGCTCGCAAGATCAAGCGCCCGGTGACAGGACAGCGAGGTATCGGTGGTCGCGAGCATGACGCTGTCCGCCGCCGCCAGACACCGATCAAACCGCGATGACCAATTGCCGCCAAAAGGGTCAACGGAAAGCGCCTTAAAAAGTTCAGGCGTACACGGAAGGACCACATGAAGCTGCGCGCCGCGCGCAATCAATGCCTCGGCAATCAAAATATCTGCACCCGCTGCCAGCGCCCCATATCCCGACCCCACCCGGTTGGCCGCCAGCACCGAGTCAAGGGCTGCTGGCTTAGGCTGAGCCCCATCCCCAAAATGGCTCAACGCCGCAAGACTACCCGCAAAGTGACAGGCAGCAGGCGGGCGAAACGGCTCAAGCCACTGCGTACCAATACCCTGATGGTCGCAGATCAATTCAAACTGCCGCAAGGTTGTGGCATGGCCGATGTAGTTGTCCGGTGTTTGATCGATTGCGATTGCAAACACCGCCGCCGCCTCTTTCCGCCGTTCGAGTAAAAGCAACGCCTCGGCCCGGGTCGCGTGGTGGAAATAGGCCTTGCGCTGACCACCATCATGGTCAATTGAGTGCTGTGAAAGGCAAAGCGTAGCCAGCATTTGCGATTGATCACTATTCCCACTTAAGAGAAATAATGTTGCCGCATTAATACAGTGATAATCACGCTGGCTTTTCTCAAACAGGGATGCATATGCACACGCGGCTTTTGCGAAAATGGCCTGCCTCTGATCTGGCTTTGCGCTCTTTGCAAATTCCTTGTAGTAGCGCGCCGAAAGAGAACTAACGTCATGGTTTTGGGTTTGTGTGCGTACGGAAATTTCTGCCCACGCCAAATCAAGCGCACCAATATCCAATAGACCTCGTATTGCTTGATTTATCGGCAAAGGGTCTGGTTGACGGGGCATGTATTCAGATCGTTTTTCTATTCTCGCTTAGCCTTCAGAATTTACCCAAATTCTGGGATCAATTGTAATTGGCGTATATCTATTTACTTCCTGACCGTTCACGCAACTAATGATATCGGCGTCTGCCATCACGGTTTGGAAATCCATCTTGATCGCGTTTTTTTCAGTGGGCTCTGACGAAGCAACTGGGGGAATTGCTTTGGCATTCACATCAAAGGTTATGAAGTTAAGATTTTCTCCATGGTCAAAATTGTTAAATACGAGCTCAACTTGCTCCTGATTCCAATTCCCGAAAAGGTTAAACCGATAGAACTCGGGGGTAAAATAAAGATTGTCTATGTCCAGTTCATAAACGACACGTGTATTGACGTTCGCTTCAATATCTAAATGTGTCTTCCACTTGGTATCTCTCACAACATTTTTATCTTCAGGTATTGAGCGGGGTCGGGAACTGCTGCCACGCAAAAGTCCAATAAGTGTATTTATTCTTCCTATTTGCTCTTTTTCATAGACTGCTTTCGAGACCTGAAGGCTGCCACTTTTAGGATCCGTTGAAAGACGCACATGGATGCCCTTCGTAATGTTTAGGCGCCGATCAGTACCAAAATTCAATTTCGGTGGCTTAGGAATTAGGCGTGTAATCTTTTGTGCTATTGTTTCACCTTCGAAGGCTTCCACCGCACAAACAGGCGGCTCTGACGTAGTATCCGTTTGAATATCAGCAGGCAATTCCATAATACTCTCTCCTTCTTTCTGGTTAGGCTGAATGAACGTATCGACTTACCCCGGACCAGGGTTTCGTATTTCAGGGCTATCTATTGGCTGGCGGATGGTTATTTCGGAAGGCTGAATTCAGCGCCTGATCTTCGATCAGAATTTCTTTCTGATAATTCTCCCAGCGTTTGTTATCAGGTTCATGGGTGCGAATAATGGTCATTTCCGCGATCGCAAAATCCAGCAGTCTTCTCGCTTGTTGAAGGTCACCTTTCTTTCGAAAAAGGCGAGCCTGAACATATTGATTGAAGGCTTCATCTTTGCGGACGTGCCAGTCTAAGGCCTCGCCATCATTTTGGATTGCGTGATGGATTTTAGTTGCGTCGGCGCGCATCTCCAATGCGCCACTGATATCATCCAGATTCTCATAAATGTCGGCTATACCAGTAAGGCGATCGGCGATTGTTCGTTTAAGGATGATAGCCTTCTGAGAATCTTGCTCCTCTCTAAGGAGCTTTTGGTATTGTGAGATAGCGGCGTGGAATTGCGTTAGGGCTTCGGGGAAGTCGTTATTATGTTTTAAAGCAATAATGCCTTTGAACGACTTGATGTCGGCATCAAGCAGTTGATATAGTCGATTTTCGCTGTTATCCGTATTAAGTTCCGTAGACAGAATGAGCGATTCATTCAGATATGATTGAGCTGCACTCGTGTTATCATTGAAAAAATATTGAGTGGCAAGCGTAAATGCAATCTCAGCATGCTGATGCTTTAGGCTCGGCGACGCATTTGTAAGCAGAGACTTCGTCGCCGCGTACGCTTTTTGCGTTGCGCTTACTCCAGCGTCGATATCACCCCGGCTGGAATGCAAATCGCCGATGAGATGATCAACACGTGCCCGTCCGGAGATAAATGAGTCGGTCTCTCTTGAATTCGTGTTTTGAAAATAGGTTGATGCTTTGTCTGCAACCACTTGCAAAACGTCCAATCGACCCACTGGCTCCAGCCTATCTCTCAAATCCGTCAGCATGAACTCGATCAACCCTTCGGCTTCGGCGCGTTGGCGTTCTGCCTCACGCTGACCATTCCAGGCCGCTAGCGCGAGACCGCCCATGAGTATCATGCCGGAGAGGGAGGCGGCTGTGACCGTGGTTACAGTTCGGTTGCGGCGGATGAGGTCGCGGCGCACGAGGGCGTCGAGATTGACGTCCATCATCCCGGCGGCGAGCTTCAAAAAGCCGAGGCGCCGACCATCACCCACATCGCGCAGGTCAGCGGCACAGGGCTCTGAAGATGCCGTGCGCCCCGGCTCGTTTGCGGCTCGTCCAATGCCAAGGCTCTCGGGAAAACAGTCAGGGCCCTTGCCCGTAACACTGCCCAGCGGCTCCCCATCGACAATCACGGCAAGGATCTTTTTTGGTCCATGCAACCGCGTAAAGGTCTCAATTTCCTGATTGACCCAGCGGGAGGCGCGCGCATGAGGCGAGCACAGGACGATCAACCATTCCGACTGCGCAAGCGCGGTCTGGATGGTATCGCTAAGCGAATGCGTTGCGGCCAGCTCT
Source organism: Pseudomonadota bacterium (assembly GCA_039819545.1). Taxonomy (GTDB): domain Bacteria; phylum Pseudomonadota; class Alphaproteobacteria; order Caulobacterales; family Parvularculaceae; genus CALLPQ01. Next base: position 173,263 of record JBCBRS010000004.1, read on the forward strand.
TCGCGGTCGCGAAAGATGGGGCCTAACGGGTTTCGACCCTCGGGGTTCTTATTCCGGGCACTGGCCGCCGGGTCACTGTCTATTTTAAAATGGCCGGGCGCGCGCCAGGTTTCCAGCTTTCGCGCAAGCCACGCGGCAACGGCACTGTCTTTATGGCTGTAGCTGATAAAGGCACGGTACCGCGCAGGCCCCGCAGCGCGGCGCGCGTCGTCTGGTCCGTATTTGGTATCGCTACCCCCGTCAGCCATGATGGCCCCCGCCCGATGCCATTTATTAACAAAATTAAGCATCTTTAACGAAGCCGAACAAGGACCCGGCGGCCACAAACCTATTCGGTTCAGCGCTTTTTAAGAGCGCCGCAACCGCTTCAATAGCAAAAAATGGGGGAGAGAAAGCCCTGCTGTTATCCGCCCGTTTCCTCGGCGGCGATTTGCAGGACGCTCTCATCGGTAATCTCTATGGCGCCGCGTCGCAGGGCAATGGCCCCTTTGCGGTGCAGGCTGCGCAGATGGCCGTTCACTTTTTCCCGGGTCGCACTCAACCGCGCCGCAAGCTGGCTTTGCGTAATCTTAATGATGCCGCGCTTGCCGTCGTCGGACAGGGAGAGGATCAACCGCGCGACCCGCGCACGCAGCGGCCGAAACGTCATCTCCTCAATCTGAATATTGGTCTGTCGCAATTTTGAGATCACATCGACCATCACCTGCTGGCTCAGAACAGGACTGGCGGTAACGGCCTGGAGAAAATGGCTGCTCTTTATGCGGATGAGGAGAGCGGCGCTGAGCGCCGATGCATCGGCCGTACGGGTGCCGCCGTCAATGGCGCCAAATTCACCGAACAGTTCCCCCGGGCGTACCTGCGCCACGTTCAAAAATCGTCCACTTTCGGACATCACCGAGATTTCGATCTCACCGCTTACCACAAGGAAGACGGCGTCGCTTGGTTCCCCGCGATCAAAAACCGGGGCGCTGGCGGCACACTCCTGATACCGGCTGCCCAATACCAACGCGTCAACCGTATGCGGATCAAGACCAGCGAAATAGGGCGCCTCCGCCAGCTGTTCACGCAGGCGCTCTCGTTGCGTGCTCTTTGTCTGTTGCCCCATGCCCATGCTGCCCAGTCGTCGGTTTTTCCCCCAGGATCAATTTATCATACCCCCGGCGCGAAAACAAAAATTCCCCACTGTGACCGGCGTTACGCTCATTCGAGGCCTCAGAGGTTAACCTTAACACGTCGTTACCCGGGCTTGGCGCGGGGGAGTGAGCCTACTGGTGCCGCAGTGCCCTTTGCGGCACCAGTATGGGTCTCCCAATCGCTCCACCAGAACCATCCGGTTATGCGGCAAAATCCGCTGGCGGTGATCCCATCGGTGACCAGACCATCGCTGCCAGCGGGCCTCAATGTTGAGGCCCTTTAGGGTCCAGCTGAGCACTGGGAGAGAGAGAGATGACCGAGATTTTACAAGACCCGCAACCGTTGCGGGCAAACCGAACGCTGATCCGCGAGCCGGCAAGGCTTTTGCACCACAAGACACCGCCATCGTGGGGGCATGACCATTCCCCCAATGATCCGTACCCCGGCGATACATGCCCAAGCGAACCAGGTCACAATGATCCCCATCATTGTCCCGCACGGTCATCACATCGGCCTCAAAGCGTCATGTGCTTACCCACAAACGAGACGGATCCGGAGTATACGTTCGGCATAAAAAAACGCCGGTCGCGTCTCGACGGTCGTCTCGTCGCGATTTTCAAATTCATTGTACAAATTATTTCTCTCTTTGTCTTTTTATGGGCGAGCGTTTTCGCCTTTACCTATTACAGCAAATATCTTCGCAAAATCAGCTACGATGATGGCTACGGCACTGGCTATGGCGACGGCCAGCAACAAACCAATGCCCGCTTTTTTCCCTATACGGTCACACCGGAGGGCGGGCCTTGCACGGTCTGGGCCGAAGGGCTTTGCGAAGAGGCAGAAAATGCGAAAGCCGCTATCCGTTTTTCCCGCTATTATCTGAATATGGGTGATGCGCTGAGTGCCGTCAGCGATTGGGACCAGGCGCTGCGTTACTATCGCCAGTCCATTTTCCTTGGCAGTTCGAATGGGGCGCAAGCCGCAATCCTCGCCGCCAAACGTATCCAGTTTCAGTTGATGACCTGCGAATATGATGAGGCAAGCCTCGCGCGGATCTCCTTTGGGTATCAGAATAACCCCCTCGGCGCGCTTATCGAAATGCGACAGAAACAGACAGCGCTGAAAGCGCTCGGCTATTACGTAGAGCCGATCAATAATCAGTATACCCCTGCCACACGTAGCGCGATCCGCAATTTTCAGGGTGATCTCTGGTTTGATCAGACCGGCGTTCTGACTGCGGAGCAAACGACCTTGCTGATCTGTGGCGGCGCGCAAATCGCCAAAGACAGTGCGTCGGAAAATATCCTTGGTATCATGTATGCTGGCGGGCTTGGCGTTCGTCAGAGTACCGATTTTGCCATGAATTGGTTTACCAGCGCCGCGCGCAATTACAGCGGCGATGCCGCGTGGAACCTTGCGCTGATGTATGGCACCGGGACGGTTCGCGCCAGCGTTCTCGTCTGTGATGCGGTTCAGAACGCCGAACGCGCCGACAGCTATCTCAGCGAAGCGGCAAGCCTCGGCCATCCGGCGGCGCGCCATGCCATTAACAAATATCCTTCAGATGACCCGCAAACGCGGTGGCGCAAACTGCGCGGTGATCTGAGCGCACCAGAAATTCTCGACCGTGTGGGTCGCGGATGTAATCCCAACCAATAAAAGGGGAGATCAATGAAGAACCTTGTCTTAGTTGTGGCTGCACTGATGATGTTTATCTCCGGCTGCACCACGCCCAGCGAACGTAATCGCTTTCAATTGGAGGCGGCCAATGAAATCTGTTCCGTCTCCGCCCTGGCGGAGGAGAAACAGAGCCTCCTCAGCTCCTCCAACGAGAAGCGCCGATCCCTTGCGGCTCATCAGAATAAATATGGCACCTATACGCAGGAAACGCAGACCATCCTCGCGCAAAAGCTTGGCGCCTATGATGCGGAGGTAGAAGCAACCTACCGGATGGTGACGCAAAGCTGTACAGCCTATAACCGGTGTCTGGAGCGCAATGGACACAAGGAAAATCAGTGCCTGCGCACCGAATCGCTGTGGACTCAATCGCAACAGCGCTTTTCCTCCCTCTCGGTTGATCTGAAAATTATCGAAGCCGAACTGGAACGCGACCGCATCAAGGCGGCATCGAAAAGGCGCGCACACCACCATAAGCGGCATCATCCGCGCAAAGAAAAATGCTGTGGCTATAAAGAGTGCTGCGCGCGTGGCTATGAGTGTTGTGAGCGTGGCTATCGGTGCTGCGATACCGGGCGCATCTGTGACGGGCGCCGGTGCGAACGCTCGCAATATCAGCCGCCGCGCCCGCCCGTGTCGTGCTGCGATACGGTCAATACGATCTTCACTGACTGCTGCACGAGGTAAAGATCATGTGGCACCCCCAATTTCACGGTCGGCAAAACCCTAAGAGTGCGTTGATGGCCAGTGCCCCCGTCCTTCTTGCTCTTTTGGCACAGACCGGTTTTGGCGCCGCCGCCGACGGCCCGCCAAAAATGCCCGGACGCCCGGACCCCGCCAACAGCATCCGTCTGTTGGTTGGGGTCGAAACCGGCGAAACGGTGCCACGGCCCATCGCGGGTGCGCAAGTAACGTGTGGGTGGATGAACCGCCAGGTACGGCTGCGTACGGACAAACGCGGCAATGCGGCGGTGATCGTGACACTTTCGCAGTCGGTACCAAAACAACTTGTCACTGTTCAGTGTACGGTCACCCATCCGCGCTATGTGCGTTCCGCATTCACCAGAAACATGGATAAGGTTGTTTCGCCCCACCCCGTGCGGGTCAGGTTGCAGCGCCGTTAATTGCCAGTCGTTGGCGCCGCGGGCGTGCGCGGTGCTTTCGGTTCAAACTTCATCAACACATTGCCGCGAAAGACAACCCGGCGTTCATCGTTGAAAATTTCGACCCGGTCCGCGCGCAGCTTGCCCCGATCCGACTGACCGGTCACACCGCTCTCACTGGTCACCGTCTCGCCGTCAATTGAGACGATTGCCGCCGGAGAGCGCAGCACATAAGTGCGCCCATTAATAACGCGCTCCAGCGTCACATCATCTTCCAGCGATAACAGCTTTTCCTCAGATTTGAATTGACCGCGATTGGCCGTTGCCAGCGTGCCGGTGCTACCATCGCTCAGGGTTGCGCTGGGCCGGTCGAGGTTCACGACTTTGTCGGACTCACGATCCTGGATCGCGGTGGCCGCGGTGATTTTATAAGGCTGGCCATCGGCATCGATACCCGCAAAAGTAGGGTTCGTCATCGCGCCGGCCTCCGGCATCACCTCATCAAGAGCGAGGTCCTCCAGCCGGGTATTGTCCTCCGGCTTATTTTGGCTCGCCACAAAAAAGATGACCAGCAGGATGACGGCCAATCCCGGCAACACATATCGCAGGATCCGCACATTGCGCGAGCGCAGCTGGGCTTGCGCGCCCGTCAGGCGGCGCCCAGTGGGCAGATTATCAAGCCGCCCGCGTTGGCCCTGGCTCGCACTGTCACCGCCACGCGGCGGCACGGCGGCGATCCCGGTCAGGTCAGAAGGCGCGTGTTGATCCGTTGCCATACCGCGTGACCTACCGGGAAATGGTAAAAAAAGCCAGCGACGACCGGGTACGGCTCGGCGCGTCAGGGCGCCCGATGGGGCGCGTGGGGCGCGCCCTCTTCGACAAACCGCAAGGTCGCGCGCGCCGAGTCATCACCCTCAATGACGCGATAAAAACAGGATGGACGCCCCGTGTGGCACGCCGCCCCCGTCTGCTCGACGGCGAGGATCACCGCGTCCTGATCGCAATCAATGTAAATCGCCTGCACCTTTTGCGTGTGACCAGAGGTTTCGCCCTTTCGCCATAGTGATTGACGCGAGCGCGACCAGTACACCGCCCGCCGTTCCGCAAGGGTAGCAGCCAGCGCCTCGGCATTCATGTGGGCAACCATTAAAATCGCGCCGGTCCGATGATCCTGCGCGATGGCTGTAATCAATCCGTCAGCCCCATATTTTGGCGTGAGGTGCGTGGTTGTGTCAGCGGCGTCCATGAGCAAAGCGGTAACAGAAAGCCTTCGCGGAGACCAGAGCCGAACGGTGTGCCCTAGAAATAGTGAATTTGTCTGGGTTTGCCACTTCTGCGAATAAACTGAAAGATTGGCGTAAAAATTGCCGATGCGAGCCATAACCGAAACAACATCACCGTAGTTGCTGCGAACAAATTTGATGGGTCAACGGAAAGTCGGCCGATCTTCCATCCGTAGGCTTCAAAAAAATCAAACAGAGCTGTCCGACCGATAATATCAATCACATACACGAATATGTTCTGGATCGACGCAGTATCCGTATTCTCAAAAAATGTTCCACTCTCGCGATGAAGGGCAAAAAACAGGACGGCGAAGGGGACGGAACCCAGAAACGCTGCAAATCCAAACTGGCGGACGACATAAAGGAAACGTCTACCAAGCGAAGAGTTGTTTGCGACTGCGCGATCCAACCCAAGCTGGTAAGCATTAGATAAACCTGCAAATTGATAAGGATAAAGCTTTTTCAGCCGCCCTAGGTTGGCACGTAATGCAACAGCCAAAAAGCCAAAAGCAATAAAGGTCGACGATATGATCACGGACCAGTTTAAGCCAGTTCCGTTAGCGCTCATCAAGTCGACCACCCGCGCGGGCAGGCCGAAGCCGAGCAAGCCTGAGGCAACAATGATAACCAACAGTGTTGAGGCAGATATTGACAAAAAACCCGCCAACAAAAGGGACCATCCAATCACCCCTCGTAAACGGTTAGCTGGTGGCGCTTCAGGACGCGGTAGTGGATGATTGAGGGTCGCCAGTGGCTCACTGCGGGAAAGCACGAATAATGGTTGATCAGCAGCCATTTCAATGTAGCCGCCGGGATAAACCGTAAGGTGGCAAGCAAATATGATGTTTTGATATTGTGTAGGAAAGGTGAAATGCCGGATTGCGCCGTCGCCAATTGTCTCCTCGTCATCAGCATTACCAACCAATCGGCCATGTGCATCCAAGTCAAAACGCGTCCCCAAAGCGCCTTTCAATTGTTGTTGTTCCGCTGCTTCAAGGTTGAGATACCCCGGTATATCCTCCACTTGCTCAATGAAAAGGAATGGGGATTTGACCGACTCGGATTCACCATAAACGAACTCACCAAAAAATCGCGCATAGGCCCGGGCAAGTTCTCCATCTAACCTAATCCCGCCCACCTTATTGGCCTCGTGGATATTTGGTGATGTGCCATTTAACGGAAGAAACCTCGACCCCGCGCGGACGCTTTCAGCGTTTTCGGCAAAAAGAAAAGCCGCCGATTTTCCCTCTTTACGCACCTGATAGAGATCGTAATGGGCATAAAATTCTAATGGGCAATGCTTGACGGTCCACCCATCGCCGTCAGTGATAATGTCGTGATCAGCCAAATATTTCATCACGGGCGCATCGCCAGTGACATCTGTCAGTGCCATCTCAAAAGGTCCGCCCGGTGCAAAGTACTCGCGGCGGTGTTGCAAGCCAGCAAGAAGTGGGCGGTTTCTGAATTTTCTCAAGTTAGTAAGCATACAAACTATCCCCAAAGTCCTCAAGATAGTTTGCAACTAAGTTTGGGTTCGTCAAATAAAAATGTGGGACACTGGCAAGTATGAAAACAGGTGTGGGCATCACACCACACATTGACTGTCATAAAAATGCGAAATTTATCTTCGGAGCCACCTTCACTCCAAGTCGTCATCGCCATCTTTGAAGCCAGCGGCGCGCTCTGCACTGGGGAAGAACAAAAAGGCGAGAAGGAGGATATAGCTTGCATAATCCCAGCTCATCGCCAGGGCCCAGACGTCGGAAAAAATCTGGAAATTTTTCAGGACGGCGTCGCGCGGGGTGATCACTGACAGGCCGGGAATAATCTCTTTGTCCACAACGGCCTGGGTGCGCGAGATGCGTTTGGCGGGGGCCACTTCCGTTTTAGGCCAGAAAAGCGCCCGGAATATTTCCAGCCCGCGTTCGGGCGAGCGTTCAGCCGCTGACAGGAGTGGCTTGGGCGGTTTACGGCGTTTTTGCCGGGAGACCAGCTTGCCCAGCGCGCCCTTTACCTCTGTCGCATAGCGCTCAATGACAGCTGCCTGCAAATCGCCCCGGCGAGAATTCTCCGTACTGATGGGTTTTGGATTTGCCCGGTCAAAGCTATCAAGTTGCTGTGCCATAAAGGATAGAAGGCGGTTGTCGCGGCGCCAGCGGTTCAGGGTGAGTGTGAAATCATCGAACGGTGCCTCAAACCCCCGTGTCCATGCGTCGTAATTATCAAAAGCATTTTTGCTAAGCTGTTGCTTTAGACCCTCACCCGTCCGGGCACAGATGGTTGAAGAATAGGGGCTTAAGGCCCGCGGGGTTTCGGCGCTACCGCGTTCCTCATCCACGATGGCAATGGCGGATGCCTCCAGCGTGGTAAGCCAGTCAGCAACACCGTCAATATAATCAGCCGCCGGACCGCGTCCGCGAATACCAGTCTGACCGCCACTTTCCTGTTCCCGGCGCGCGGCGCGGCGCACATCGGTGATGGCGAGTTTCAGATCATCCAGAAACAGAAGATCATTTTGCCGATAGCTGACAATACCGGTGCATTCGCGTTGCAGCCGGTTCAATTCATCCGTGTAGGTCAGGCGTACCGCGTCTACCCCGGCAATACCCACCACGCTGGTCCAGGTTGAAACAAGGAAGAGGATCATCGCCAGAATGGGGATCACGACAAAAAGTTTGACGAGCCGCTCCAGAAAGAAAAGCCCATCGGGCACGAGCCCCGACCGCCCCTCCAGCGCGCGAAACCAGTCGCGGTTGCGCACAAGCTCCGCCCCGCCGACCCAGATGGCAACCGTGACGAAAAAGACAAACATGCCAAAGGCTGGCGGCAGGACAGCGTTGCGAAAAAGGTCTTCGTTTTCCTGGCTCGTGATCAGGCCAAACCCGATGGCCGAACTGATCGAACTGAAACAGGCAGAGGTAACGGCGACAACGATAAAGAGCCGATTAAAAAGCGATGAGCCGCGCAATTGCCGCGCGGTCAGAATGAAATAGGTCATCGTCCCGATCAGGATTAAAATGCCCGTCGCCGCGGTCAGAAGACCCACATTCATCGCTTTCCCCGCACGATACAGAACACCTCAATGTTCCAGCCCTGCGGATACTCTAGCACGCCATTGGGGAATGAAAAGAGCAGCGATCAACGCTGATGATGGGCGCCCTGACCAAGGCTATTGGCTGAAAACCGCGTCATCACTATCCAGCTGCCGACTACGCTGCGCCGTTGATTGCGTTGCCTGTTCGTGCAGCCAGCGGAAAAAGGTACGCACAGCCTTGTTGTCGCGTTTGGACCGTGGGCAGACGATATAATAGGCAAAATCCGTCGGTGTCTCCATATCAAACGGGATCACCAGACGCGCCGCTTCCAGGTCTGCGAGCGCCAGAGAGGCCTTGGCCAACGCAATGCCCTTGCCCGCAACGGCCGCCTCAATCACGAGGCTTGATTGATTGAAAGTAGGCCCCCGTCTGCAGTCCACATCGCGCACGCCCGCCGCCTTGAGCCACATGGACCAGTCAGGACAGCTTTCGTCGCGGTCGGTACTGCCATCATGCAGCAAGGTGTGGTGACAGATATCCGACGGCGATTTAAGCGCGTTTTCACCGGTCAGCAGTCGCGGGCTGCATACCGGGACAATGGATTCTGACATGAGTTTTTCCACATGCAGCCCGGCATAGTTGCCGGCCCCATAGCGGATGGCAAGATCCACATCATCAACCGCGAAATCCACCACATTCATGTCCGCCGACAGCCAAACCTCCACATCTTTATGGCGGTCGTGGAAGGCATCAAGACGTGGCACCAGCCACTTTGACGCAAGGGACGGCGCCACCGAGATGGCAAGCCGCCCGCTATTGGCGCGTTGGCCCAATATCTCCGCCGCGTCGGCAAGCCGGGCAAAGGCCTCGCGCAAAGCTGGCAAGCTCGCCTGCGCCTCATCGGTGAGCAGCATGCCCCGTTTCTGGCGCCGGATAATCTGATTGCCCAGATAATCTTCCAGCGCCTTGATCTGTTGGCTCACCGCGCCGGGGGTGACGTTCAATTCTTCCGCAGCTTTAGAAAAACTGAGATTGCGAGCGACGGATTCGAAGACACGGAGGGAATTTAGAGGGGGGAGCGGGCGCATTGGCTATAGCTTTCCTGATGATCGTCTGCCTTTGCCCGCGAATTCGGCAAGTTTCAAGCCCCGATGGTAGTCTCGGAATGGCTTGAGGATTACACAGTGTCGTGATTGAGGCCATCTGAGGTTCCAAAACGGAGAAAATACGGACATTACCGATAGAAAAACTAAATAGAACCTGATGAAACATCGTTTCTCATATGGGGTCACACGCCATAAATCACGCAGAGTACGCGTTTGAGCGACATCTCGAACTTAGAATTTCTAACTTAACGATTGCGCCTGTCCGATGCAAAACTATCCCTTGTTCATCAACCTGCGCCAACGCCGCGTGACCCTTGTGGGTGGCGGCGAATTGGCGTTACGCAAGGCCCGGCTACTGCGGTCAGCCGAGGCGACGCTGCACCTTATGGCACCGGACTTTGAGCCCGGTCTGTGCCGCGAATTGGCTAATGATATTGCCGCTGGCACCGTGGTGCTGCACCAGCGGCACCCGCGCGCAGGGGATTTCGTCAGCCAACCCATTGCGGTCGTTGCGCTGGAAGATCGCGCCGAGCAGGAAAAGGCGGCCCGCCTCGCCAAAGCGGACGGTGCACTCGTCAATGTTGTCGATGCCCCGGACTTGTGTGACTTCACCACCCCGTCAATTATTGATCGCGGCGACGTGGTCGTCGCCATTTCCACCAATGGCGTCGCGCCGGTCTATGGACGCATGCTGCGGGAGAAAATCGAGGCCATGTTACCCCGGCGGCTGGATGCGCTGATCCAGTTTGCGGCCCATTTTCGGGACAGTGTCCGCAGCCGGTTTGGCAGCGAGACCCGCCGGTTCTGGGAGCGGTTTTTTGATGGGCCAATTGCCGGACGCGTTCTGGCCGGTGATGATCATGGCGCCGTCGAAGACATGCTGCAGGCCGTCAAAACGGATGTCGCCGACGGCGCCGGGCCTGGCGAAAACATCGATAGGCGCTTGGGCGTTGTTCATATCGTTGGCGCGGGCCCCGGTGATCCTGACCTTTTAACCCTGCGAGCCCACCGTCTTTTGCAAACAGCAGACGTCCTGGTGCACGACCGGCTGGTGAGTGATGAAATCCTCAACCTCGCGCGGCGTGATGCGGACAGGATTTTTGTGGGCAAGGAAAAGGCCAATCACGCGGTCCCGCAAGAACAAATCCATATACTGATGATTGAGCTTGCCCGCGCTGGCAAAACAGTCGTGCGCCTAAAGGGCGGCGACCCGTTTATCTTTGGCCGCGGCGGGGAGGAGCTTGACGCACTGCGCGCGGCGAATATCCCCGCCTTTGTAACGCCCGGGATCACGGCAGCCACCGGGTGCGCCGCCGCCGCCGGGATGGCGCTAACCCACCGCGACCATGCCCAGATGCTGACCTTTGTCACGGGTCACGGGCGCGCGGACGCAGACCCCGACATTAACTGGCGCGCACTTTCAGACCTTCAGCACACGCTGGTCATCTATATGGGCGTAAGTAAGGCTGGCCGTATTGCGCACAATTTGATCGACCATGGCACGCGGCCGGAAACGCCAGTGGCAATCATCGAAAATGGATCCCGCCCTGAGGAAATCATCGCGCGCGGCTCCCTCGCCACGATCACTGAGACAGTAGCCGCAGCAGGTCTCAAAGGTCCCGCCATTCTTGTGGTGGGCTCTGTCGCTACGCTGGCCGACGGCGCTGTACGCACTATCGCGACACAAGACGGCAACGAACACTCCTCTTGTGAACCAATGAGGCTCTCCGCATGAAGATTATCACAGGAAACCACCTCCACCATGGCCGGGTCCTTTATCTCGGGCCGGAAGGACGCTGGGTCGAAGCCATTCAGGACGCGCAAGCGTTTGAAAATGATGCCGCTGATGCGGTTTTACAAACGGCGCAAGCGCGCGTCACCGAGATTGCTGATCTTTACCTCATTGATGTGACCGATGGGCAGCCCAGTGGCCGCGACGCCCTAAAGGAAACAATCCGCAGTGCGGGACCCACCATCCGCCATGACCTCGGCAAACAGGCCGCTAATCCGTAGCCCCCTATCTCTATCATCACGCCCAATAAAGGCAGGCTTCATGTACAGATATGATGAATTTGACGCCCAGATGGTTCGCGAACGCGTTGCCCAGTTTCGCGGCCAGGTCGCCCGCCGTCTAAACGGTGACCTGACCGAAGACCAGTTCAAACCCTTGCGGCTGATGAATGGTCTCTACCTGCAATTGCACGCCTATATGCTGCGCGTTGCCATCCCCTACGGGACCTTGTCAGCCAAACAGCTGCGCAAGCTCGCCGAGCTGTCCGAAAAATATGACAAGGGGTATCTGCATTTTACCACCCGCCAGAATGTCCAGTTTAACTGGCCAGCCCTTGTCGATGTGCCGGACCTTTTGGAGGAGCTTGCCGAGGTGGAGATGCACGCCATCCAGACCTCAGGCAACTGCATCCGCAATGTGACCACCGATCAATATGCCGGTGCCACCGCTGAAGAAGTGGATGACCCGCGCCACTGGTGCGAGCTTATTCGTCAGTGGTCGACCTTTCATCCGGAGTTTTCCTTTCTACCCCGAAAATTTAAGATTGCGGTCACCGCCAGCCCCCATGATCGCGCAGCAATCCGCGTCCATGATATCGGTCTGCAGCTAGTGAATGATCCGGACGAAGGGCTGGGCTTTGCCGTCTTTGTGGGCGGCGGTCTTGGCCGCACGCCCTATGTGGGTCAGCAAATTCGTGATTTCTTACCGGCAGACAGACTGTTGGGGTATCTGGAGGCAATCCTGCGGGTTTATAACCTCGCTGGACGCCGCGATAACAAATACAAGGCGCGTATAAAAATCCTCGTCAATGCTATGGGACTTGAGGATTTTCGCAAGGCGGTGGAAGAGGAATGGCAGAACCAGAAAGCCGAACGCCGCGTTGATGTGCCCACGGACGAAATAGAGCGGATCAGAGCATATTTTGCGCCGCCCTCATTTGAGCCGGGCCCCGGCCCCGCCGCGAATGAAAACCGCGTATTCACCGCCGATGAGGCGGCGCAGTTTGCGCAGTGGCGCGCGACCAATGTGATTGCGCACAAGGCGCCCGGTTTTGCCATTGCCAATATCTCCCTCAAACCCATTGGCGGTATTCCGGGCGATGCCAGCGCGCAGCAGATGAAGGTGATTGCAGACCTTGCCGAGCGCTATGCGTTTGGGGAGATACGTGTCACCCATGAGCAAAATCTCTGCTTGCCCCATGTGCGCGAGGCCGATTTACCGGCGCTCTATGCGGGCCTGGCGGTGCATGATCTGAGTACGGCAAATCTTGGGCTAATCAGCGATATTATCGCTTGCCCCGGTCTTGATTATTGCAGTCTCGCCAATGCCCGCTCGATTCCCGTTGCCCAACGTCTGTCAGAGCGGTTTGCCACTTATGATCAGCAGGCGGATCTTGGCGAGCTCAAGGTAAAAATTTCCGGCTGTATCAATGCCTGTGGCCATCACCATGTGGGACACATCGGCATTCTTGGCGTCGATAAAAAGGGTGAGGAGTTTTACCAAATTACCCTTGGCGGATCAGCCGCCGAAGACGCCGCCATCGGTGATATTGTCGGGCGCGGCCTCTCGTCGGCTGAGGTCACGGACGCGGTCGAAAAACTCGTCATCTTTTATCAAACCGAACGCCAGCGCGATGAGCGATTTATCGACACCTATCGCCGTCTTGGCGCCCCCCCGTTTAAGGAGGCTCTTTATGCCCAGGTTTAAGATCACCAGCACCAGCCTCGCCCCCCTGGATCAAGACTGGGAAGAGATTGCGCTGACCGATGCGACAGAGGCGGCACCCTGTGCCATCACCGGTCGCCACGCGTTGGTTCTGACCAATGATATGGATGTGCGCGATTTACCGGCGGCCTATCTGACAGCTGGCGGGATCATTCTGTCATTCCCAAAATTTGGCGACGGGCGCGCCTATTCGCAGGCGCAATTGCTTCGTCAACGGCGCGGCTATACCGGCGTGTTGATCGCCCATGGTGATGTTCTGGCTGATCAGGTCCTCTTCATGCGTCGTTGCGGGTTTGATGCCATTGACCTTTCAACGCTGGCGTCAGGCGATACCGCAACGACGCCAGATGCCCTCACCCCATTTGACCATGCCTTGACAGCTTTTAGTCATTTTTATCAGCCCGCCGCCGATGGCAGCGCGCCCGTGTGGGCAAGCCGGCATCGCGTCAACCATAAAGCGGCATAGTGATGGCTACAGTTAATCTCGCCTCCCCTTTGGATGAGCCGACTTCGCTGGACGAACAGGCGCGTGCCCTGTGTGTGCAGTATAAGGAACAATCGGCGCAAGACATACTAGCGGGTGCCTTGCGGGAGATATTCACCGGGCGCATCGCGCTCGTCTCCTCCTTCGGGGCTGAATCTGTTGTCCTCCTCCATCTTGTGGGCTCAATTGATCCGTCTACGCCTGTTCTTTTTCTGAATACGGAAAAACACTTTGCGCAAACGTTGAGCTATCGCAAAAAACTGACCGCGACGCTTGGTCTGACATCGGTAATCGATATTCACCCTGATGCGGCGGAAAAGACGGCGGAAGACCCGGACGGCACCTTGTGGCGCCACGACGCCGATGCGTGCTGTTCTTTGCGAAAAGTCCGTCCCCTGAAAAGCGCCCTTGATCCTTTCGATGCCTGGATTACCGGACGCAAGCAGTTTCATGGTGGGCAGCGCATAGAGCTGCCGGTGTTTGATGCGGCGGCGCCGCACATCAAGGTCAACCCGCTGGTCACGTGGACGCCCAGCGATGTGGCGGCCTATATCAAGACCCACGATCTGCCGACCCACCCGCTGGTGGCGCAGGGGTACCCGTCGATTGGATGCTGGCCATGCACCCACCCGGTGGCCGACGGTGACGAGGTGCGCGCCGGGCGGTGGCGGGGCGCAGCAAAAACCGAATGCGGGATCCACTCGCGGTAAAAACAGGTGCACCGCAAAACGGGCGCTAGAAGAACGGGCGGCGGAAGAAGGGGTGGGCTATGGCGCGGGGTTTGCTGGTTTTTTACCCCTTATTCCGCTAGGAGGACGCCATGACTGAGGACCCGTCAGCCCCCAACCGGAGCGCCCCGCAGGCGTCCACGCCGGCCGATCATCGGGCGGGTGATCTTGTGGTGGTGAGCGAGGCCAAAACCCTCTGGCAGCGGATACAGGCCGGCATCGACGAGGCGCGCCGACGCACGCTCGGGGTGTTTTTGGACACCCTTGCCCAGCGCAAGGCCCGCCGGGACGAGGCCGCGTTCTCCATCGCGCTTATTGCGCTGTCCGCCAAGATGGCAAAGGCCGACGGGATCGTCACCGACGATGAAGTTGCCGCCTTTCGAGATTTCTTTAGCTATCCGCCCGAGCAGGATAGCAAAGTCCGCATGCTGTATCAGCTGGCGCAGCAGGATGTGGCCGGCTATGAGCATTATCTGACCCGGGTCGCCAAACTCTATGATGGCCAATGCCCGGTGCTCGAAGATGTCCTCGACTGCCTGTTTTATGTGGCGATGGCTGACGGCGTGGCGCATCCTGCCGAGATACAATTTCTGGACCGGGCTGCGTCGATTTTTGATATGAAGCCCGTTGCCTATCGGCGCTTGAAGGCGCTCCATCTGGGGATTGGCGATGACGATCCGTGGCTGGTGCTGGGCCTGGAACCGGGCTTGACGCCGAAAGCCCTGAAAAAAGCCTACCATGCGCTGGTGAAGGAAAATCACCCCGATGCGCTGGTGGCACGCGGCGTGCCCATCGATCTGATTAAGATCGCCGAAAGCCGCATGGCAGCAATTAACACGGCCTATGAAAAGATCCTTGCCGAAGCCACCTGAACGCGCGCATGGCATCACCCGGCGGGCTGTGCTATCCCCCCGGCGTTGCGTATGGGTTCAATCAATGAGGAAACACCACAATGAAATATGTTGCCCTTGCCGCCGCCGGTATCGCCGGTCTTGCTTTCTGGGTTATGAGCGCGAATGCCAACGAAGAGTTTCTGGCGTCCTGTGAAGCGTATGTGGAAGCACATGGCTCGGATGTTGATTGCGAATGCCTGAACGAGGCGGCGCAGGCCGATCCGTCGCTGTATGAAGAATTTGCCAAAGTGGCGCAGCCTGAAGATGCAGAAAATATGTCAGAAGCAGCACAAGAAGTTGTTGCTCAATGTTCCGGTGAGTAAGTCTTCAATTGGGTAAGCTGGTCTCGGCTTTGAGCCGCATACAGATGATTTAGAAAAGAGCGCTGTTTCCCACGGCGCTCTTTTTTCATAGGGCGTGCAGGTCTATGGGCGTCAAACCGAATGATTTCTTCGGTGTGTCATAGTCGCCCTCCAAAACCTCAAAATGCAAATGCTTGGGCACCTTGAAGCCTGCGGTTTGTCCCATGGGGCCAAGCGCAAACCCGATGGGGACCGCCGCGCCCACCACAACGCCGTCCGAAAAACGGGCAAGATGGGCATAGCGGGTAAAGACGCTATTCCCGTGATTGAGGAGGACGGTAAAGCCGTAATCGTCCCGATACTCAGCCTCAATAATCTGTCCATCGGCGGCGGCAAAAATGGTACCGCCATCTATGCTAAAATAATCGACGCCTCTATGCAGCTTCCCATGGCGCCGACCAAACCCTGAAGACAAACAGGCCTTGCGTACAGGCATCATTGCCATGGTGATGCCTTTATAATCCACCAGCTGTCGATAGGTTTTGACATGAGTGTGACTATCGACGGGCGGTGCATTGGAGATGGTCTTCATTTTGCACAGCTTGAGAAACGGCGCTAATCCGTTTGCGGATAAAATCTCTTCAACGGGGGAAATCGGTGCCGGCGCCACGCGGCCCTTGGTTGCCTTTAGGGTAACAAACTCACCGCCAGTTTTGGCGTCCTTCGCAATCTTTGCGACGATGACCCCGTCGGCTGGCCGCTGATTATCCACATGCCCATCGCTCTCCAGATCATCGAGCACAAGCTCGCGCGTACGCAGCGCATCGCGGATCATATCGCCAGATGCCAGCACCAGCTTATCCGTCGTTTCAATCACAACCGTCGGGGCCCGGTAAGTTGCGCCAAGCGCCCAACCGATGAAGCCACAACACAGCGGATACAAAATACGAAAGATAAGTTTCATGGACCCGGCACCACCTCCATGAAGGATCGTACCCGGAAACCAGGCCTTGTGCAAAAGGGGCACACCAAGCCGGGCGGACGAAAACGAGACTGCGTTTCCTTTTCGTCGAGTTAAAACGCAGTCTCGATCTTTTAGGTATCGCGCGTTCGAACCCAAGTCGATGGATGGGAACCATCGGTAGTGTCTCATGTGTGGATTTTATGGCGATTAATCGCCAAAGACGGACATTTACATCAAAGAAATGAGCGTCTAGGCAAAAACTGAACGCGTCCGAAATGTGATCTAAGAAGGTCGAGCAACACCAAGCTTTTTCGATAGAAGCTTGACGACTGGTTCTCGAGCATTTTGAGCTAAGAAATGTACAGGTATTTTAAATAAAAAGTTGCGGTACCTATATTTTTCGCGATCTCGGTCTTTAGATTTTACAAATTCAAGTAATTCAATCGTATGCGCACGATCAAAGGACCAAAGTATTTTGTTTTTGTATACTACCTGAAAAAAGGCATCTTCTGGCCATTTTAAATTATGTTTACGTCTGAAACCACAGGCTGAACATACAACGACGCCGATATCAAATCCGTGTCCTCGATAGAGGTATTTCGAGTGTTTCCAGCTATCAACTGAATAACCGTCAGGCAAATTGCCTGGATCATTCAATTCGAATTGGTGCAATCCATGAAAATAGAATGCCTTCTTGCGCCGATGTCCGTCGCTATCGGGAATAATGGCGAATTCAAAAATTTTTGAGTTTTTAAAATAATCCACATCTTTTTTGAAAGTAATATTCACACATTCCGCAAATTCGAAAATTGCCTCTGCTTGGCAGTGAGGGCAATTCACGGTTACTATGTGAGGCATAGGGCTTGGTGTGTAAGGGTAGATCATAGTTACTTATAATCAGGAAAGTTTGCTTTGGAAGCGCTGATATTTATGAATTTGCCTTCTGTCTATTTTCGGAGATGAGCTGTTGTTTAAGCGAATATCGACGAAGGGCGGCTTAGACCCAACTATTGCCTGATTGGCCGAATTTCAAACCGTCGATTCATCGCCAAGAACCGTCAATTCCGTGCATACCGCCAATGGCGGTACAGGAGCTTATATTGGACGAATGCTTTACCGAATAGGCGCGCGCAGGTACGCCGTCCAAAATGGGTTTCCCGAAGGAAATAAGTACGCACGAAGATCTCCGCTGCTGTCATGTCTGGCGCAGCATTGGTACACACATATGGTTTGAGTATGGCATTCCGAAAATTGAGTTGTTAAAAAATGGTCGTCGCACCGTGTACGGAGAACTGACGCTGCATGTCGAGAGTGACAACTGGCGACTTATAGTTGACGGTCAGTGCCCCCTAGATTCCGACAGCGTGTCCGATGGCAATTTTAGAGCTTGTGGACCGAGGTGGTTTCTAGACAAACCTCTTCCGCAATTTGCCGACGGCTCCTCGAAACAAGTTGAACTGTCGTTCTCGCCCTCGATTTCACTTATCGTATTTCCAGAAAGCTCTGGCGATGTCGATTATGAACTGTCAATCAGGCTTCCTGACGGAACGTATTGGGGATTTCTCTTCAATCGAGGGTGGTTCTTATCGTCATAGCTCTGCGTGCGACGAATGCGCTTGTTATTAGGCTGTTTACGTCCCGATTTCTGCCGTTGAATTTACTTTCGCAACCGTCAATTTTGGCCAATAGCCGCCTTCAAATTTCAAGCTGAGACACCATCGAACCATCGACGATCACACTTTTTGTGAACGCGCTCAAAGGTCGCAAAACCCCTTTACCGGGTGGGCCTGGCGAGAGCGTAGCCAGTCTTCCGCCTACGGCTTATTGGAGGCGCTAGGCCTCAATCGTCAGGGTCATATGCCGCGCGCGGGCTGCGTGCTCTATGGCTGCCGCGCCGTCATCGGGCACATCAAGCTGGTTGCGGATCAGTTCCAGCACGCGAATTTCCGTCATGTCGAGATTTTCATCCGCCGTGACCACATCAACAACGGCGGCATAGGCGGTCTCGGCCAGGTGAGCTGGTAGCGCGCCATGGGCGGCGGTCAGCACCTTGTGGAGGCCATCCTCGGAAGCCATAAGCTTACCGCACGCCTCCGCCGTTTCCACGAGCGATTGCTCATCATTGCGATCAAAAAGCGGGAACGAGCGCACGACCCGGCCGATGGTCCGCAACTCCTCCGACGAAATCGCCCCGTCAGCCGCCGACGTCATGACCATCAGATAAATGATCGCTTCCTGGGACGTCAGTTGGGGGACGCTTTCTGCCATGGGTCTGTCTCCTGTTCGGTTGAACCGTAGGCTAAGCCATCCAGGGCAAAATCTGAATGCAAAAATGACACGCGGGCCGATCTTTCTGATCAGCCTCCCATTCCTTTAGCGGCCCTTTCACAACAGCAACGCCCATGGCCGCGACACCCGCACCGTGATGGGCACGCCTCTTTGACGCCCGCGTGACAAAACCGTAGAACACGCCTTCATACCAGCGCCTTTTGGCGATGCAGTGACCACACGGAACATCCCCATGACCCAGAATCCCGCGTTTTCCGCCGACATTTTTGACAGTGCCAAGTCCTGGCCCTTTGCCGAGGCGCGGGCCCTGATCAAACGGCTCGACAAGATGAAGAAAACGGAGGGTCCCGTTGTCTTTGAAACGGGTTACGGCCCGTCGGGATTGCCCCATCTTGGTACCTTTGGGGAAGTTGCCCGCACCACCATGGTCCGGCGCGCTTTTGAGGCGTTGACCGGCCGGGAAACCCGCCTGATCGCGTTTTCCGATGATCTTGATGGCATGCGCAAAGTGCCGCCGACGGTGCCAAACCCCGAAACGCTTGAACCGTTTTTGCAAAAGCCGCTGTCGGATGTGCCGGACCCGTTTGGCACCCATGAAAGCTTTGCCGCCCATAATAATGCTCGGCTTCGCAAATTTCTTGACCAGTTTGGTCTCGACTATGACTTTATATCGTCTACCGATCAATATCGGAGCGGTGCCTTCAACGAGATGCTGGTGCGCATGCTCGATTGCTACGACGCGGTGATGGACATCATCCTGCCAACGCTGGGCGAAGAACGCCGGGCCACATACTCTCCTTTCCTGCCGATTTCACCCACCACCGGGCACGTGCTGTATGTGCCAATTCTGGAGCGTGATGCCAAAGCCGGCACCATTGTCTTTGAGGATACAAATGGCGAGACGGTGAAAACCAGCGTCGCCGATGGCGCGGTAAAACTTCAGTGGAAGGCTGATTGGGCTGGACGCTGGTTCGCGCTGGGTGTTGATTATGAGATGTCGGGTGAAGACCACACCGAATCCGTGCGCCTGTCGAACCGCATTGTCAAAGCGCTGGGCAGTGAGCCCCCGTCGGGTTTCAACTATCAGCTTTTCCTTGATGAGCAGGGCCAGAAAATCTCAAAAACGAAAGGCAATGGGTTGTCCATCGAAGAGTGGCTGACCTACGCCTCGCCGGAGAGCCTGTCGCTCTACATGTTTGCAAATCCCAAAAAAGCAAAGAAGCTCTATTTCGATATCATTCCCAAGACTGCCGATGAGTATCTTGCTCATCTTGATCGGTATAAGGATCAAGCCAATAGCAACACGCCGGTCAAGGCCGTGGATAACCCCGTCTGGCATATCCATGAAGGCGCGCCGCCGCCCGCCTTTCCGCCGGTGACATTTGCTCTGTTGCTCAACCTCGTCAGCGCTGCGAGCGCCTCTGACAAAGACCAGTTATGGGGCTACCTCAAAGTCTACCGGCCGGGCGTTTCACCGGAAAATAATCCGCGTCTTGATGAAATGGTCGGCTACGCGATCAAATATTATGAGCGATTTGTTGCGCCCACAAAAACCTACCGCGCGCCCACCGATCAGGAGAAAGCGGGCTTAAGCGATCTTGTGATCCGCCTGCGCGCCATGCCGGAGACACAGGATGTGGACGCCCTGCAAACAACGGTCTTTGATGCCGGTAAAGCGGTTGACTATGAAAACCTGCGCCAGTGGTTCAAGGGTATTTACGAGGTCTGTTTTGGCCAGTCAGAAGGCCCCCGGATGGGTAATTTTATTGCGATATACGGGGTTAAAAATACCGCCGATATGATTGAGGCCACACTGGCGAAGACCTGAAGACGCATCTGCATTCGCAGTAGGGCTTTTGCCTCAGGCCCTGTGGAAAATAAAATTTGCGCCGTGAAAATGGGCACTTAGCACCGAAAAGCGCAAAGCGTGCACCGGCGTTTGTCTGGGGCACGCGCTGTTTGCTTTCATTTTTGTGACAGTCGGTTAAATACGACCGGGGTCTGAGGGTGCTTTGAATATGCCGATCATTGTCAAAAACATTTCAATCGTCATAGCTGGTATCGCCTGCGGCGGCAGCCTGATGCTGATCGCCTGCCTGTTGACCTCGTAAAACGGGGCTCACGCCTCCGGATCGTAATTGAGATTGGGCTGCAGCCATTTTTCCGCCTCGCCAAGGGTCATCCCTTTTCGCCGAGCATAATCTTCCACCTGATCTTTCTCAATTTTACCAACGCCAAAATAAAGCGACTCCGGATGGGAGAAATATAGTCCGCTTACCGACGATGGCGGCGTCATGGCAAAGCTCTCGGTCAACCCCATCCCCGCATTATCGGTTGCGTTCAACAGATGAAAAATCGTCGCTTTTTCGGTGTGGTCTGGCTGCGCCGGATAGCCCGGTGCCGGGCGAATACCGCGATAGTCTTCACCAATCAGCGTTTCGATATCGCGCGCGGCACCATCCTCATAGGCCCAGAAATCCCGGCGGACAACCTCGTGCAAATGCTCTGCAAAAGCCTCAGCGAGACGATCAGCCAACGCCTTTGCCATGATTGAGGAGTAGTTATCTTCCGCCCGATCATACCGATTGGCGAGCGCTTCCTCCCCAATGCCAGCCGTGACAGCAAACGCCCCTATATAATCCGGACACCCCTTATCGCGCGGCGCAACAAAATCAGCGATACAGTAATTGGCCGCGCCGGAGCGCTTCGACATTTGCTGGCGCAGCCCAAAAAGACGGGTCAGCTCGGTAGCGCGCGCTTCATCCGTAAAAAGAACAATATCATCGCCGTCACTTTGAGCAGGCCAGAAACCGCACACCCCGTGGGCGGTAAGTTGCCCCTCCTCCACAATGGTTTTCAGCATGGCTTGGGCATCGTCAAACAAGGGCCGTGCCGCCTCGCCCACAACCTTGTCATCAAGCAGAGCAGGATATTTCCCGTGCAGGTCCCAAGAGGCAAAAAACGGCGTCCAATCGATATACCGCGCCAGGGTGGCGAGATCATAATTGCGCAGCACCTTCGTGCCCAAAAAGCTTGGCTTGGGTGGCACATAAGATTGCCAGTCGATCTTTGGCTGGTTCTCCCGCGCTTTAGCGATGGCGACACGCGGACTACGATCGCGCCCCGCCTCGAATTTTGTCTTGATGCTCGTGTAATCGCTTTTGATTTTATCGAGATAGCTTGTGCGTTGTTCCTCGGAAATCAGGGTCGAGGCAACACCAACGGCACGGCTGGCGTCTGTCACATAGATCACCCCATGCTCATAGTTCGGAGCAATCTTGACCGCCGTGTGGGCAATGGAGGTTGTTGCCCCGCCAATAAGCAGCGGCACCGTAAAGCCCTGTCGCTGCATCTCGGCGGCCACATGGCGCATTTCGTCAAGACTTGGCGTGATCAGACCTGACAGGCCGATAATATCCACATCGTGCTTTTTCGCCTCTTCCAGAATGGTTGCGGCGGGCACCATGACGCCAATATCAATCACTTCATAGTTGTTACACTGAAGAACAACGCCAACGATATTCTTGCCGATGTCATGCACATCGCCCTTTACCGTCGCCATCAGGATTTTACCCGCAGGCTTGCCTTGCTCTAGGCCCTGTTCCTCTTTTTCTTTTTCCATAAAGGGGGTCAGGTGCGCTACCGCCTGTTTCATCACCCGCGCGGACTTCACCACTTGCGGCAGAAACATCTTTCCCGAGCCGAACAGATCACCAACGATATTCATGCCGTCCATCAACGGCCCCTCAATCACATGGAGGGGTCGGCCCAGTTTCTGCCGCGCCTCCTCAGTATCGTCCACAATATAATCCGTAATGCCCTTAATGAGCGCATGGGACAGGCGCTCTTCTACCGGGTTTTCTCGCCAACTCAGGTCTTCCTTGCGTTGTTGCCCGGCCTCGCCGCGATAATTCTCCGCGATATCAAGAAGCCGCTCGGTGGCATCTGACCGACGATTGAGGATCACGTCTTCCACCGGCTCGCGCAATTCTGCCGCGATCTCATCATAAATCGCCAACTGACCTGCATTGACGATACCCATATCCATGCCAGCCTTGATGGCGTGGTAGAGGAACACCGAATGCATGGCCTCGCGTACCGGTTCATTCCCACGGAAAGAGAACGAGATGTTCGACACCCCGCCTGAAACCCGCGCATGGGGTAAGTTCTCTTTGATAAACGCCGTCGCCTCAATAAAATCGACGGCGTAATTGTCATGTTCTTCGATCCCCGTTGCCACGGCAAAAACATTGGGATCGAAAATGATATCCTCTGGCGGAAATCCGATTTCTTCCGTAAGAAGACGATAGGACCGTTCGCAAATCTCATTCTTGCGCGCAGCAGTATCGGCCTGACCATCTTCATCAAAGGCCATGACAACCGTCGCGGCGCCATAGCGCATAATGGTCCGCGCTTGTTCGAGAAAAGGCTCCTCGCCCTCTTTCAGGGAAATCGAATTGACGACGGCTTTGCCCTGGACGTTTTTTAACCCCTCGACGATCACTTCCCATTTGGAACTGTCGATCATAATGGGAACGCGGCAGATATCGGGCTCACTGGCGATCAGACGCAAAAAGGTGCGCATGGCGTAAACCCCGTCGAGCATGCCTTCGTCCATATTGACGTCAATAATTTGCGCACCATTTTCCACCTGCTGGCGGGCAACGGCGAGCGCTTCGTCATAATCTTCGTTTTTAATCAGTTTACGGAACCGGGCGGAGCCTGTGACATTGGTCCGCTCGCCGATATTGATAAAAGTCCTTTGCGTCACGCCGCCTGCTCCAGAGCCGATTTCCGTTTGACGCCCAGCATATGGCACAGCGCACACACAAGATCGGCGCGGTTCAGCGTGTAAAAGTGAAAGGATTTGACCCCTTGCTCAGCAAGATCGAGACATTGTTCTGCTGCCACGGTTGCCGCCACGAGTTGACGGGTGGCCGGGTCATTGTCGAGATTTTCAAACAGCCGCAAATACCGCTCGGGCACACTGGCCCCGCACATGTCGGCCATACGCATCAGAGATTTGAAGTTATTGATGGGCATGATGCCCGGCACGATGGGAATTGTGATACCCGCTTTGCGCACCCGGTCCACATATCGCAAGTACACGTCATTATCATAGAAAAACTGGGTGATGGCGCGCGTTGCCCCGTGGTCGATCTTCGCTTTCAGAAGATCAATATCAGCATCAAAGTCAGCACTTTCGGGGTGTTTTTCCGGGTAGCACCCGACACTCACTTCAAAGGGCGCAATTGCGCGCGCGCCCCGCGCGAGATCGGCAGCATTTTCATAGCCATTGGGGAACGGCGTATAGTGCTCACCAATCCCTTCAGGTGGATCTCCGCGCAGCGCCACCAGATGGCGCACCCCCACCCGCCAGTAATCGCGCAAGACCTCATCGACCTCATCGGTTGTGGCATTCACGCAGGTGAGGTGTGCCGCAACATTGAGCGGCGTTTCTTTCTTGATACGCGAAACTGTATCGTGGGTGCGTTCGCGTGTTGATCCGCCTGCCCCATAGGTTACCGATACGAAGTCGGGGCCGAACGGCATCAGTTTTTCAATCGATTGCCATAAGGTATCGCTCATGGCTTGGGTTTTCGGCGGGAAGAACTCGAAAGAGATGTGAAAATCGCTCATCTTGGCTCTCATCTACTTGGCTGTTGATTGGAAAGTGGGGGCATGGATGCGCCGCCCACGAGCGTGCGGGTATCGGCCTCCACCGACCGTGACCCAGCATCGTACGGCGCGGCGCAAAGCCAGATTTTGACCGTGAGCCTATTATTGCTGGTGGATGTTTTTGGCGAAAGCGTACGCCCCCGGATTAAATTGAGCTGCGCCCGCCGGCACCAGTCGCGAACCTCGTCATCGGCAAAGCCTAACCGTCGGTGGGCATGATCTTCACGCAAAAACTCCAGATCGTGCGGCGCAAAATCGGAGATCAACAGACGTCCCCCCGGTTTTAACAACCGTGCGGCCTCGCAAACAGCCTGTAAAGGCTCGGTCAGAAAGTGCAAAACCTGATGCACACAGATTAAATCCACCGAGGCAGGCGCAATCGGCAACGTAAATAGATCCCCGTACCGCACCTGGGCATGACCGATTGCGCTGGCATCGAGCTTAGCCCGGGCAAGCGATAGCATTTCGCGCGAGGAATCATACCCGATCCCCTGATCATAAAGATCGGCAAACACTTCCAGCATGCGTCCGGTACCCGTGCCGAGATCCACAAAGCTTTCAACCTTGTGCGGGCCGAGGGTCGACAGCATCTCTGCCTCAATGTCTGAGTCCGGCAGATGCAGACGCCGGACCCTGTCCCACTCGGCAGCATTTTTCTCAAAATAGTCAGCGGCTATGGCGGCGCGCGCTTCGCGGCTTTGAACAAACCGTTCCCGGTCGCGGGCCAGCACCCGGTCCGCCGACGCGGCAAGGGCCTCGAAGGAGGCGCGGATAGCGGACATGGACGGCGCAGCGGGAGCTGTCTCCTCCGCCGGGCGACCCGCCGCCGGATCCTCCCACGGACCGCTCGCAAGGCGATAGAACATCCACGCGCCTTCGCGATAGCGCTCAACGATATGGGCATCGGCGAGAATTTTCAGGTGGCGGCTTACCCGTGGCTGGCTTTGCCCCAGGATCTGGGTCAGCTCCGTTACCGTCAACTCCCCGCGTGCCAGCAGCACCGCAATGCGCAGGCGCGTTTCCTCCGCGATCGCTTTGTAGATATTCAGCGTTGTGTCGAGCATGGGGCGTCTTTGGGCTGAGCGGTGTCCACGAACTTGCGCATGATATAAACATATCTTTATATGTTTAGCAATTCCTTTGCTTGGGTGATTTGCAACGCTGAGTTGCGGCGGCGATTGACGCTTTTGTTTGCGCGCGTTTTGCCCCTGCCACCGGGTATTCGTGAACCGGCATTGACCACTATTCGAGTGACAGGACACCGCAGCTTTTGTAAGCGTTAACGGGTACGCAGTGATGGTTTTCGTGTTTGGGAGAGCGGTTTTGCGCCAGGGTTTGGATTTATTTTACACCGCGCGCGCGCATGGCCCCTCGCGGGCAATAAGACGGCGGGTGTGGCGGCGCGTCGTGACGCCCATCCTCAGTTTATGCGCCAGCGCTGTGTTGGTTGCGCCGGTCTTGGCATATCCGGATCCTGCGCTCTACGCGCCAAAAACCGCAGCAGAGCCGTCACCAAGTCCGGAGATTATCCTGCCCGCCCTGTCGGGAAGCCCGGTTGCGTTCGCCGCTCTGACCACCAGCACACGCACCCGGCTGCCCGCCCCCCAGGCGATCACCGCAACGGCAAGCCCGGCGCTCCTCGCCGCCATGGTGGCGCAACCCGCGCACCGAACCGTGGCGCCTGACCCATGGGAGAAGCTCAACCGCTTTAGTTTTAATCTGAACAATTCGACTGACCGGTTGTTTTTCAAACCGCTGGCCCGCGGCTATCGCCGCATCACGTTTGGCAAGTTTCGCAAGGCCATGCGAAACCTCCTCAATCATCTGGATAGCGCGGGCACCTTCGTGAATGACATTTTGCAGGGCCAATTTAAGCGTGCGGCCAATACCGGCGGGCGATTTATCATCAATAGCGCCATTGGCTTTGGCGGCGTTGCCGACCCTGCGGCGCGCCTTGGGATCCCCGATCACTCGGAGGATTTTGGCCAGACCCTCGCGGTCTGGGGGGTCCCATCGGGCCCCTATGTGGTGTTGCCGTTTTTCGGGCCCAGTACCGTACGCGATAGCTTTGGTCTCGGCGTGGATAGCCTTTTCCTCAGCCCCCTAAATTATGTGCGCACGGGCGCTGCTCAAAAAGCACGCCTCAGCCAGGCGGGGATGCGCCTCGTGGCGCTGCGCGAGCCGCTCCTGGAACCGCTGGAAGAGATCGAACGCAACTCGCTGGATTATTACTCCTCGTTTCGCAGCTTTTACCTGCAAGCACGGCGCCGGGATATCCTGAACGGCGAATCCGTGCTGGAGGATCTGCCCGACCTTGAGAGCGGCGACGGTTTTGACGATTTTGATGATTTTGATGATTTCGAAGGCTGAACGCGCGCCAACCGGTCGTTGACGGGCCCTTCCCCTTCAGAAGCGAGGGCGTAAGTCCAATGATTGCCACGATTGGGCGGTTAAATAGAAAACACCGGGGACATCGGCGCGCGCCAGCCAAACCGTCGGTCAGCAATCACGCGCTGCCCCCTCCACAACGCTAAAAGGCAAGACCATGACGATGAAGGGCTTTGCACCAGAGATTGAAAAAACCGACGGGTCCGAGAGCTGCGCGCCCACACGGCGACGTACCCTCCTCGCGGGTGGGGCGGCGTTGCTCGGCGGGAGTTCCTTGCTCGCGTCGGCCCTTGCTCAGGATAGCGCTGCGGAAACCTTCATGCGCGAGGTCCTCGTGGATGCCAATGCGGCGATGGCTGCGTCCGCTGATCGCAATGAACAGTTCCGCCTGATCGACCGACTGGTGGACCGTCACGTGGACATGCGGCGCACGGGCCGGTTTGTCCTCGGCCGCTATGCCCGCCAGATGACGCAGGAGCAGGCCGCGCAGTACTATCCCCTGTTCCGCAAATTCGCGACGTTGATTTATCAGACTATCCTCAGCGAATATGACGGCGAGGCCCTAGAGGTTACGGGATCGGTCGCCCGGTCAGAACGCGATATTATCGTCAATTCAAAAGTCATCAACGCCAGACCCGGCGACCGGTTTGCCGACACCGTCTTTCAGTGGCGCCTCTATCGCGCGCCAAGCGGTTTGAAAGTGGTTGACGCCGG
Source organism: Pseudomonadota bacterium (assembly GCA_039819545.1). Lineage (GTDB taxonomy): Bacteria > Pseudomonadota > Alphaproteobacteria > Caulobacterales > Parvularculaceae > CALLPQ01. The sequence continues at coordinate 200,778 of JBCBRS010000004.1, forward strand.
GGCCAACAATATCTGGCTCGCCATCGAACAACGCAGCCAGTTTGAAAGCGTCATCGCCAACAATGGCGGCGGCACAAAAGGCGTTGATGCCCTGATCAGCCTCTTAAAAGATCGTGTGGAATAACGATCTGCACACGGGCTTTTAGCAAGGTGGTGTATGATGGGCTCTGGTTTTATTCAGCCTGAAATAACATCCCCTATCGCGCAACGTTCAACGCTCCTAATTAGCGAACAGCTGCCCGCGCTTTGAACGAGACTGCGTACCCTTTTTGTAGACTCAAAAACGCATTCGCGAGCAAGGGCAGCGCAAGACCGAGACCGCTCACCACGGCCTCGGAATTCAGTGAAACAGACCCCGTGTCTACGCCCAAGGACACGGGGCTTTAATCCCATTATTCAAATTCCAGCCGCATACGGATTATGCTGCGCGGACAATCCAGCCTTCTGTGTCAATGAAGGTGCAGTTGCGCGCCACACGCTCAAAGCCATAAAAAAGCCCCCTCGCGAGGAAGGGGCTTTTTCGCAGTGTTTGACGGGTTTTTAAAGCTTCGCTTGAATACCGAGGAAGAAGAAACGTCCCCGAGGACCAACTGGACGCGCCAATGACCCAAGGAAGGGTTGGCGATCAAAGGCATTGTTCACACCGCCATAAACGGAGAGGCTATCCGAAAACTCATAATTGACATTAAAATCATGGACAAAAGCCATACCAGTTTCGCGCTGTGAAAAATCAATAAAGGAATCGGTGGCAACACGAATGGGCGCGCCGCCTTCCAACTCAATATCGAAGGCCTCGTTATTGTCGATGCCGGGAGACAGCTGTGAACTTTCGAGGCGACCAAGCCACGAAACCGTCACCGGCCCTTTTGTCCATGCGGCGTTTATATTGACAATCCAGCGCGGCAATCCGAGTTCGCCCAACTGATCAAACGTCAGATCCTGTTCCGCTGTTGCGATGATCAGTTCCTCAGCGTCCTCAATTCCCTCCAGACTTGCCTCGGCTGTGGGATCAAGAATCTCTGAGTACTCAAGGAACCGTGTACCCGTTGCCCCAAGGGTAAAGGACCCAAGATCATTACCGTTCGACGGCAAGTCGAAGCTATAACGGATCGACCAGTCAATGCCTGACGTCTCCAGCGCCCCAATATTGATCTGTTGTGCCGTAAAGCCAGTCACAAAACCGTCCGTTGGATCACGGAAGATCAGAGGGCAGAACTCGTTGTCAAGAGACGGCAGATCCACACATGCAGATGCAATCTGGGCACCCGTGAGCGTATCAATCGCATTAACAATATCGATATTGTAATAGTCGGCGATGACCCGAAGACCGGAGAGTGGTCCACTTGGCTCAAACACAAAGCCAGCGGTAAAGGTCGTTGCCTCTTCTTCTTCAAGCTGTGGGTTACCACTGGATGTTCCCGGCACGAAGGCACTGAGGAAGTCAGCGGAGTTAAACCCCTCTTCCACGAATGTCAGGCAGTTTTGCTCTCGGAAGGCACTCCCTGCATTGATGTTGCCGTCATCACATGGATCCGCAGGCACCCCGATGGCAGCTGGCACTGCGGGTGAGAAAAGCTCACCGATATTCGGGGCACGGACGGCCACCGCGTATGTGCCGCGGAATGTAAGCGCGTCCACTGGCTGCCAACGACCACCCACTGACCACGCTGTTGTCTGGCCAATGGTGTTATAATCAGAGAACCGTGCTGACCCCGAAATCTCCACCAGCTTCGCGAACGCCGCATCGGCAATAAGGGGAAGCTTTGCCTCCAGGTACCCTTCAAACACGTTGATTTGATCGGGAAATTCGTCATTGACATTTGGCGACGGCAGCGTTGGTCCACCGGAAATTGCGCCAGCGGTAAAGCCAGGTGCGAATCGCAGGGAGTCAGGCTGGAAGACAGAGGTGTCTTCGCGATATTCAAGACCCAGAGCAAAGCCAACGGGGCCGCCCGGGAGCTCAAAGTAATTTGACGTATCACCGGATAATGTCGCGCCAATCTGCAGCTGGGTCAGGACGGTGCTGTCCTGTACTGAGAGAAACGCAAAATCGGCGCCGGCACCCGAAATGGTATTATTGCCCAGGATGTTTATTGGTGCACACTGACCATCACCAAGCGTGAACGTGAACGCTCCGGATGGGGTGCTGGGGAAAAACTGCACGGGCGGAACGGCGTCCGCATCAAGCTGCGAGCGACAAATAATATCCCCAATCTGCGCCGGATTTGATGCATCAATAACAATATCTTCACCATTGCGGATACCGAGTGTCTCTGCTGACGCAGGACCAAACAAACCAATATTGTCAGCGGTTAGCGCGACGGCGTCGATTGCGGCAAAGAAGCGGTCTTCAATCCGCGTATTGTTGTTGGTGGAGATAATCTCTGTACGGCCGTAATTGGCAAATACTTCCCAATTTAGACCGGCATCGGGAAGTTCACCCTTTAATCCGCCAACAAAGCGAAACGTCGTTCGGTCGACGTCTTCGGTCGGGAAAACATCAAGGTCGAGAATATCGCGCGAGACCGACGGACCAAAGCTACCCGCGAGATTGGGATCAGCGAGAATTTGCTGAAATTGTGCCTGTAATTCGGCAGGAACGAACGGATTATCGACGGCAATCGGCACGGAGTCACTAAAAGGGATACCGTCTTGATCAGTGGTCCCGGTGAAGGCGAACTTACCCTCAAAGAAAGCCGTGATTGTCTCGGTGATGTCATAGTCAATCAGACCATTGAAGGAAAACCGGTCCTGTTCGGGCAAAATAATCTGCAAAGGATTGTTTGTTGGAATACCGTCACCACCGGACGCGCCGAAGGCGTCAAAAGCTATCCCAGGGTTAAACGGCCGCAAGACACCATTATCGATCACCTGCAAGATTGGGATGTTCGTCCCGGGCAGGGTTGGCACGGGCGATCCCGGATCACCTGCAACGGTTAAAGCCGGAGAAAACGCGTCTTCGAATTCCAATGCGATGTTACCAAATTCACTGGATACTGGCAGCGTCGGGTCCGGTACGAAGACATTTGCCGAATTCGGGTTTACACCGAAAGCTGCCGCCGTAAATGCATTATTGTTGATCAACCCTGAGAAACCGCGCCCAGCAAAGTCCCGATCACCAGCATTCACCGATGTGTTCAACGTGTACTCAACACCAAAAACTGCACTACCGCGACCGTCCGCGAATTCGCCGCCACCGGCAACGGAGACAAACGCCTCTTCGGCATCGCCCTTATCCGTGATCCCCGTTTGAGCCCTGAATTCAAGACCGTCGAAGTCTGAACCGTCTCGAAGAATAAAGTTCACAACACCCGTGACAGCGTCAGCGCCGTAAATTGATGAAGCGCCGCCAGTAAAAACATCAATCCGGTCAAGAAGCGCCACGGGAATGGTGTTCACATCCACTGCCGCTTGGCCGCCGGTACCGGGCACATGGCGTCGACCGTTCTGAAGAACGAGGGTGCGTTCAATCCCCAGACTGCGCAGATTCAAAAGGCCAAGGCCGGTATCGCTGTCTTCGGTGTCAGCACCCTGAACAGTCGAGAGTGTGCCCGGTAATGAGCCCTGCAGTGCAGGCGTTTCTCGCAATAGGTCGGTGATATCGATTTGACCCGATGTGGCCACTTCAGCTGCCCCGACCACTTGCACCGGGCTTGCTGCTGACGTGGCGGCATCAGTGGCGATCCGCGAGCCTGTTACTATGATCGTATCCTGGTCATCCGTATCTTGAGCGGACGCAAAAGGAGATGCGCAAAGCGCTAGCGCCGATACAGTGCCTGTAAGCACCTTGATGAATTTCGGATGGGTCATGGTAATCGCGTCTCCTGCTAAAAACTTTGAATGGAGAAGATGCGCAATCACCATCGTCCGAGCAAAGGAATTTTGTCAAAAGCCTGTCATAAAGAAACTAATGTTGCAGCGCAGCAACAATTTTTAGACTTTCCTGCTGCGAAAGGGCATGGCTTTGCACAGAAAAAACCGCCGTGCTCGTGCATGGCGGTTTTGATTGCTTTCAGGATGCGTCGACTTACGAAGCGTAATATTCGACCACGAGGTTGGGTTCCATGGTGCAAGGATAAGGCACCTCGGCGAATTCGGGCACACGCATGTAGGTTGCTGTCATTTTCTTCGGGTCCACATCCACATAGTCGGGGATATCGCGTTCCGCGCTTTGCAGCGCTTCAAGGACGAGGGCCATGTTTTTGGACTTGTCGCGCACCTCAACCACGTCACCGGGTTTGAGTTGGTAAGACGGAATATTCGTCCGCACGCCATTGACCATGACATGACCGTGATTGACGAACTGACGCGCCGAAAAGACCGTGGGAACGAACTTGGCGCGATAGACCACCGCATCCAGACGGCTCTCCAGAATACCGATTAGGTTTTCTGCGGTGTTGCCGCGGCGACGGTTCGCCTCGTTATAAAGACGTTCAAAGTGCTTTTCGGAAATACTGCCGTAGTAACCTTTTAGTTTTTGCTTGGCCATCAATTGCAGACCAAAATCGGACATTTTGCCCTTCCGGCGCTGGCCGTGCATGCCGGGGCCGTAGTCTCTTTTATTGATGGGTGATTTGGGGCGACCCCAGACATTTTCGCCGACCCGGCGGTCGAGCTTGTATTTGGCGCTGATGCGCTTTGACATGATAGCCTCTTATGTCGCGCAGGCCGGCCCAAAGACGTACTCCTCAGGCGATTTCAACGGCGGCGGTGCGCGGTCCCGTTATCAAGAGCAATTCAGGTTTGGCCGTCATCGAAGGGTAACGAAAAATGCGCACCCCTTGGCGCAGTTCTTGTTTCTTCCGGGACCTGACATGATCGAGGCGCGGGTAATACAAAGCCGCCCCCGCCCTGTCAATGTCAGCGACCGTGCACGCTCAATCACTGCGCAGAACGGGCCAGGGGCGGGTTTTCAGGGCCTGGCCGGCAGCGATAAGCCCGATGGTGAGGGTGACGGCTGTGGCGCCGCCAACAATACCGATGAGGACGGCGGGGCTTAGCGTCCAGCCGAGCTCCATCCGCTGGACAACCACAAACCACGAGGCGAGCGCCCCGAGGCCAAGCGCGGCCACCGCAGGCACAAAGCCAAGAATTCCATATTCGAGGGCAAAAGCGCGCAGGATCCGCTCGCGGCTGGCGCCCATGGCCTTCATGATCATGGCATCCTTGAGCTTGCGCCGGAAATCTGCCGCCACCGCGCCCAGGAGTACGATCAGGCCGGCAAGGATTGTCACGGCGCTCAAGCTTCGGATCACAAGGCCGATATTGTCGATAATCTCCGCGATGCTTGCCGTGACCTGACGGGTTCGGATCATCCCCACATCTGGAAACTGTTCCGCGATCTTCCGGGTGACGGTCTCCTCATACGCTGTCTTGTCCGCAGCAGAGCGCGCCAGTCGTTCAGGAGAAAAACGAAGGCTACCGATCGCCGTGGGCCGCGCCGCCTCCAGCGTGCCGGGGGCGAAGACTGCGATAAAGTTGATCCCATTGCGGTTCCAGTCCACGTCGTGAAGCGACGCGATGGTCGCGGTGACGGCGCGTCCGGCAATGGTTAGGGTTATGCTATCGCCAACGGACAGACCAAACTGCCCCGCCTGCCACGCAGACAGGGAGATCAGCGGCGGCCCGTTATAGTCCGTAGGCCAACGGCTACCCTCGACAATGGTGCCCAGCGTTTCCGGGATATAGGCAAGACTTGTCACGCCCCAGTCATTTTCCCGGGCCCAGCCGGTGTCTTCCGCCCCCTCCACCGCGCTCAGGGGCTGGCCATTCAGATATTTCACCCCCGACCGCAGCATATAATAGGTTTCCAGCGAGGCGTCGGGGGCGATTTGCGTGAGGCCTTCCTCAAACGCGGAACGCTCATCAAACTTGATGTCCGAGAAAAAGAGCTGCGGGGCTTTATCGGGCACTGCGCTGCGCACCTCGCGGCTGAGATTCGCATCGATCAACGAAATCATGGCGAGGAGCGTCAGACCAAGACCGATGGAGACCACAACGCTGGCGCTGACCGCGCCGGGGCGCGTCAGGCTGGCGGCGGCAAGCCGGGCGATGGGCCCTGCCGGTTTCCAATAGCGCCGCCCAAGCCGGATGAGTCCGTATGCAGCAAGACGCAAAAGCCCATAGACCACAACCCCGCCGATGGCAAAACCGATGGCAAAGCGGATATCTTTCGAAAAGAGCACCGCAAGCGTGACAAACAGCACCGAAAGCCCGGCAATCACGCCCAAATCCTGCCGCGAGGGGCGTTCGCGGTCGCTCTCCACCAGGGCGCGAAAGAGTTGCGCGGGCCGCGTCTGGCGCGCTTTGGCAAGGGGTAAGAGCGCAAAGATCAGTGCCGCGAGCAATCCAAACATGGACGCCCGCGCCAACGCCAGCGGGTAGATACCGGTTTCGGCCTCAAACGGCAGGAGCCCGCCCACCAGCCCCACAACCGCAAACGGGGTAAGTGCCCCGAGCACCACCCCCACCAGCACGGCAATGGCCGCGACAATGACGATCTGCACCACATAGGTTTTCATGATGAAGCCGCCCGTGGCGCCGAGGCATTTTAGCGTCGCAATCACAGGCAGTTTTTGCTGCATATAAGCGTGAACGGCATTGGCAGCCCCGACCCCGCCAATGATCAACGCCGAGAGACCAACCATGGTCAAAAAGACTTCCAGACTGCTCAGCGTGCGTCCTAACCCGTTCGCCGCATCGGACGCCGAGCGAACCCGCAACCCATTGTCGGGAAAGGCTGCGGCGAATTCGCCCTTAAAAACCGCCGGTACGCGCTTTGTTTCATCGTTCAACACCACACGGGTGGATCGGCGTACGAGCCCTGAGCGCGCAATCAAACCCGTGGCCTGCGCGCCATCGGCACTGATCATCAGGCGGGGGCTGATCAAAAATCCGGCACTGGCGCGATCCGGCTCCTCAGCCAGCCGGTCGCGTAGCTCAAACGTCGCCGCGCCGATCGTGATCAGGGTACCGGGCTCCACGCCGAGGCGGTCAAACAAATCAGGGTCTGCGATTGCGCCCCAGATGGTCGCCCCAACCTTTGTGGCGCCGATCTGGGGGTCACGGATGCTGTTATCGGTGCGCGCCGCGAAGAGGGCATCGCGCGTCAGGCCCTTGTCCGTCTCAATGGTCCCAACCATGGGGTAAGCGTCGTCCACCGCCTTGAGTTGGATGACGCTCCGCCGGTCAGGATTGCTCTGTAAGCGGACCATCACCTGCGCACCAATAATATCGCTGGTTTTGCCTGCGCTTTCCAACCAAGCGTGCATCTCCTCGCTCAGCGTGGCGTCAACGGCGGTAATTTCAAAATCCCCGTCGAGGAGGCGCCGTTGTTCGCGTTCAAGCCCAGCCAAAAAAGCCTGTGACAGGGAGCCAACCGCCGCCACGGCAAAAACGCCGAGGATCAAGGCGGCGGTAAAAATACGAAAGCCCCGCAAGCCCTCCCGCGCCTCGCGCCGCGCAAGACGCGCCGCCGCCATCCAGCTTTGTGCCGATGATTGCGCGCTTCGGGTCTGATCCGATTTCGTGGCGGTCCCCATCATACCGCCTCGCCTTCTGACAATCGCCCATCGGCCATGGTAACGACGCGGTCACAGCGCTGAGCTAGATCGAGGTCGTGGGTCACCATAACCAGCGCAGCACCGGAGGCGCGCTGTAGCGAAAACAGGAGATCAGCAATCTGGGTTCCCACCGCTGCATCCAGATTACCGGTGGGCTCGTCGGCAAGGATGATCCGGGGCTTACCAATCAGCGCCCGGGCAATGGCAACACGTTGCTGTTCCCCGCCGGAGAGTTGATCAGGGTAGTGATCAACCCGTTTGCTAAGCCCCACATCTTCCAGGAGCTGGCGCGCTTGCGGTGTCGCCCCTGGCGCACCGGTGAGTTCCAGCGGCAAGGCCACATTTTCAAGGGCGGTCATGGTGGGGATCAGGTGAAAGGATTGAAAAACGATCCCCACATGATCGCGGCGATACCGGGCAAGGCCATCTTCATCCAACTGGGTAAGATCAAGACCGGCCCCAAAAACTGCGCCGCCCGTGGGTTTTTCAAGGCCAGCCAGAAGCGACAGGAGCGAGGATTTTCCGGAGCCAGAGCGTCCGACGATGCCAACACTTTGCGCTGTCTCAATTGAAAGCGAGACATCAAACAAAATATCGACAAGCCCTGCCCGCGAGCCCAGCGACAGGCTGACCGCATCGGCGCGCAAGACCGGTGCCGATACTGCGTCGGGGGTGGACAGGGCAGGACGATCAATTAATCCGGTATCGGGCATGGGCACACTGTCCTCGGGCGGTTTTTGTTCGCGGGATATCTTTGGGCCGCTGTGAATGGCACCGTGGTCATATTTACGCGATAGCCTATCTGGCGGGTCAATTTTTCGGTAGGAGGACGTCATGGTGCGGTCTGTGGTGCGACTTCGATGGTTTTTGCTTTGTGTCATCGTGTTTTCACACGGATGTGAACGCGCGTCGGCGCCAACCGATGACGCGGCCATCGCGCGTGTGGGCCTAGAGAGCGAGAACGGGCAAGCAGCGCCGCAACAGGCAGCGCCGACACCACCGACGAGCGCCATCGCAGACCCTCAGCCCGGCAGATTTCGCCTCGTCATGGTGGGGGACAGTATCACCGCCGGTTTTGGCCTCCCCGCGCCAGAAGCGCTCCCCGTCAAGCTTCAAAGCGCGCTAGACGAACAGCGGTGCGCAATCACCATCGTCGATGCGGGGGTGTCGGGCGACACGACGGCAGACGGGCTCAACCGGTTTGGCTGGTCCGTTGACCCTGACGCCGACGGTGTGCTGATTGCGCTCGGCGGCAACGACCTCCTGCAAGGGATTGCGCCGGACCAGACCCGGGCCAACCTTGCCGCGATGATTGAAAAGGCAAAAGCGCGCGATCTCCAGGTGATTCTCGCTGGTATGCGCGCGCCCGGCAATTATGGCACCACATTTCAGGACCGGTTTGATGCGATCTTTCCTGACCTCGCCGCCACCTATGATATCGCGTTGTACCCTTTTTTGCTGGAGGGGGTTGGCGCCGTGCCGAGCCTTAATCAGCCCGATGGCATCCACCCCAACCGGCAAGGCGTTGCAAAGATCACCGATGCCGTTTCAACGTTCCTTTGTGATACAGTCAAGGCGATGCAGTAGGGGCTCACGCCGGGTGCTCCCTCACGTTGCCCTGAGAGCAATCTTGAACAGCGCCGCCTCCTCCAGCCGTAACAGATAAAAAAGCCTGCCACCGAGCAGTAGCGTTGCGATCAGTAGGCTGAACAACAGGCCCCAAAAGACACCGGGGGCACCGAGCGCCGTGGAAAGCGCAAGATAAGCCGCCAGCGGAAAGCCAATGACCCAATAGCAAACACCGGTAAAAATCATCGGCAAGCGCACATCTTTCAACCCGCGCAAGGCCTGGTTTGAAACAACCTGCAGACCATCGAAAACCATAAACGCCGCCGCGATGGGCAGCATTGCCGCCACAAGATTAATCACGGGAAGATTATCAGGCTCAGCAATATTGAGATATGCCGCCGCAATGGTTAGCGGCATCAGGCTGACCGATACACCCCAAACGACCATGACACCGGCAGCGATGATCAGTGTAATGATGACGGCCCGGATGATCCCGTCGCGATCCCGCGCGCCGGCAGCCAAGCCAACACGCACGCTGCCCGCCATGGCAAAACCGAACGGGATCATGAACGCAAGCGCGGCCACGTTAAGGGCAACCTGATAGGCCGCAACCTCATCAACCCCGATGCGCCCGGTGATCAACAGGCACGCATTAAACAGCATCCCCTCAAACAGGGTCATCAGGCTGATCGGCCATGCAAGACGCACCACCTGCGCCATGGCAGCCCAATCGAAATTGAAAAAGCGCTGGAACAGGTCGAAGCGACGGCTCACGGCTTCGCGCTGAATATAGACAACCAGCAGCACAAAGCCGGTCATGTGCGATAGCGACGACGCAATGCCCGCCCCCACCAGTTCCAGCCGGGGGAAGCCCCAATTGCCGTATATCAGGAGCCAGTTTAATCCGGCGTTCAAAAGCGTTGTGACCACAATCAAGAAAAGCGGTACGCGGGTGCGGTCGAGGGCCGCCAGAAAATTGCGCAACACCATGATACCGAGCGCAAAGGGTAAGCCCGCACTGAGCGCCAGAACATACGGCCCCGCAAGCCGGGATGCCGCCGCCGGCATGCCCACAGCTAAAGCAAACGGCGTTGTCAGCGCCATGAGCATAAAGGCAAACGGAAACGCGAAAATGATCACCCAAAGGCCCATACGCACGGACCGGCGCGCCTCGCGCACATTGTCGGGGTCGGCGCCCAGGACCTGACTGACCAGCGGAGAGACCGCCATGGCGGGCCCAAAGCCGAGCATGAACAGGGCAAAAAAGATCACAAGGCCAAGCGACGCCCCGGCCAATGCCTCCGGACCCAGACGGCCAATCATCAGCACATCAATCGTATTGATTGAAAACTGCACAAGCTGGGTCAGCGCCATGGGCACACCAAGGCTGCCCATGGCGCGTAGCTCCGCGCGCCAGTCCGCGAGGGATGACCGTGTGAAAATCGAAGATACCATTGTCGAAGGACGCCTTATGAAGGCCCTAGCCGTACACAGCTGCCCTTACAAAAACCAGCCCCCCCTTGGCCCCCTATTCGCAGGGCACGCCAATGGCCGAGGCCGCGGTAAAAGCGCCGGGCTTGCCCGCGTCAATGGCGCCTTGGCTGGTGGACGGTGCCGAGAAGAAAAGCTGATGCATCAGCCGTCCGGGCATAAGGGTAAAGAGACCAGCAATCAGCATGGCGCTCAGAAAGGTCATGATCATCGCGCGGGCGTGGCGCTTCACCTGCTTGCGTTTGATCGCTATGAGGGCACCGGCAAGACCAAAGGTCGTGAGCGGAATAAACAGGTGTATCCAGGAGAACCCGGTCAGGCCCGGGGCAATCTCTATCCCGTCGGGATTGCGAATAAAGAAGGCGGCGACCATGGTCACTATCATCATCGTTACATAGGACCAGCCTAGCAATTTGTGCAGGCCGGTTCCTTTCTTCAGCCCAAAGATCACCAGACCAAGGACAAACGAAATTGTCACCGTCGCCCAATGGATTTGAATCTCCAGCGGCGAAAGTTTTGTGAACACATCCCAGTTCATGGGCAGATCCTTACCGTGGTCATACCGCGCCGCAAAGGCTACGGGCTTTGAAAATCATAGTCGCGCAAATCAACCGTCCGCAGGTCGCGGAAGTAAGCGCGAACGGACCCGGGATAGAGCGTAAAATTACGCCCATGCTCATTCACATACCAACTTTTGCACCCACCCGCCCAAACCCTGTCTTCCAATTGATGTTGCAGGCGATCATCATATTGCTTCGCCACAAAGCGGTTGGGGCTCACTTGCCTGATCCCCGTCTTTCTCATTTTACTGAGTAACTCGCCCACATACCGAGCCTGAGCTTCAATCATCAGGACGACCGAACTATGACCCAACGCGGAGTTGGGCCCCAGCAGAAAATAAAGGTCGGGAAACGTCTCCACGCTGAGCGTTTTGTGCGCCGCCGGACCATGGGGCCAGCGATCCGCAAGAAGGTGCCCATGCTGGTTTGTCACCTGAATAGCGTCGGTAAGATCAAAGGTGCGAAAGCCCGTGGCATAAATGATCACATCGGCGGGGCGCTCATGGGCTTCACCGCTTACCACGCCGGTTTCGGTCATCTGCGCAATCGGATCTGTCACGAGCGTCACATGGTCGGCGGCCAGTGTCTTGTAATAGTCATCGGAAACAAGAATGCGTTTGCAGCCGAGGGGATAGTCCGGCGCCAGTTTTGCCCGTAGCTGCGGATCGGGAATTTCCCGGGTCAGGAACTGCTCGAACTCCCGGCGCGCCAACCGCTTCATGAAATTCTCACCCGCATGAAAAACCGGGAACCGCAAATCAAGCAGATTGAAGATAAATCCGCGATAGAGCGATTGCAGCACCGGGACCCGGGCGAGCAAAGACTTTACAAAGTCGGAATAGGCATAATTTCCACGCGGAAGGATATAATTCGGCGTACGCTGATAAATATCGAGGCTGGCGACTTGTGGCGCAATTTTGGGCGCGACTTGAATGGCACTCGCCGCACTGCCGATGATTGCAACGCGTTTGCCGGTCAGGCTCACGCTGTGATCCCACTGGGCCGTGTGAAAGGCGGACCCCGTAAACCCTTCACGCCCTGCAATATCGGGCAGTTGCGGCACATGAAGACCGCCAATACCGCTGATCAAAACGGTTGCTGTCGTTTGCGTCCCGTCTTCAAAGGCAAGGTGCCAGCAGGTACCGTCATGGTTGGCGCGCACCGCTTTTTTGCCGAATTGAAGATGCGAGGTCAGCCCGAAAGCCGCAGCGCAGTCCTTCACATAACTCTGAATTTCACCACCGCCGGAGAACCGCTCGCTCCAGTTCGGGTTGGGCCGTCCTTTGAAACTATAAAGATGGGACGGCACATCGCACGCCACACCGGGGTAGGTATTCTCGCGCCAGGTACCGCCCACGTCACCGGCTTTTTCATAAATCGTAAAGTCTTCAAAGCCCCGAAGACGCAATTCGCGCCCCATGGCGAGACCGGAAAAGCCCGCGCCTAAAATCGCCACAGAAAGATCGTTCGGCCCACGCGTTGCCATCTCTACCCTCCCAAGAGAAGAAGGCCAAACTCTAGCGCGCCTGGTCACCCTGGCAACTGTCAGCTGCACCCAAAGCGGTTAGCCGGTCGCGAGCCGCTTTTTCATGTCCTTGAGGTAAAGCTGATAAAGACGCGGCTCAAAAATCGAATTGACGATGGGGTTTGGCGTCGGCGCAATATCCGCCGGGAATGCCATGGTTGCCGTGCCGAGCGCCTGTGTCCAATAGCGGGTTTCCACTTGCAAGGGGCCCGCCTGATCAAGACGCTCACCCAGACCGGCGAGATGAAACCCCCAAATCCCGAAGCTGGGTATACTCACCTGATAGGCCTGATGGTCAGGAAAGACCGCTTTCAGGGTTTCGCCAACGCTCCAGAAGGTGCGACGCGCAAAAAAGGGGGACGAGCTTTGGGTGACCACATAGCCGCCCTCCCGCAGCGTGCTGCGGATCATGGCGTAAAACTCAACCGAGTAGAGTTTTGAAAGCGCCGCATCATGGGGGTCCGGCATGTCAATGATCACACGGTCATAGGCCCGCGGCGGCGCCTTGATAAAGGTAAAGGCATCCTGGTTGAAAACCGCAACCCGTGGGTCCGCAAAGGCATTTTCATTCAGCTGGACAAGCGGGGCAAAGGTGCGCGCCAGTGTCGTGATGGCGGGATCGATATCCACAAGATCAATATGCTGAATGTCAGTATACTTTAGAAGTTCACGGACAGCGAGCCCGTCCCCGCCGCCGAGGATCAGGATATTCTCCCGCCGCCCGGCATAGGACATGACCGGGTGGACCAGCGCTTCGTGATAGCGATGCTCATCTTCCTGCGCAAATTGGAGATGGCCATCAATGTAAAGCCGCAGATCGGTTTTGCGCCATGCCTTTGTCACCACCAGCGACTGATAGGGTGTCTGTTTCTGCCAGATGATATCATCGAAATAGAGGTGCTGTTGCGCAAAACCGGTCAACCGGGCGCCCGCAGCGATCAAGAGCCCCAGAGACAGAAACACCCCTACAGCAATAGCGGTAAGCCGCCCGGGCCGCGGCACATGCTGGCGTAGACAGATCAAGGTGACGAGCGCCACAAGAATGTTCGCCAGTCCAATCGCGAAAGACGCCCGCACCAGACCAAGACTGGGCAGAAGAACAAGCGGGAACGCCACCGAACCCATAAGCGCACCCACATAGTCAAGCGACATCACGCTGGCGATTGATTTTCGGGTACCGCTCGACTGGGCGAGGATCCGCGTCAGAATAGGGATCTCCAGGCCCACCAGAAACCCGATGGACAGGATAAACGCCATCATCACCGTGCTGTACGTTGCCGGTGAAAACGGAAACGTCAAAAAGAGCGCGATGGAGCATACGCCGCCAATAACGGCGAGAATAATCTCCACAAGGATAAAATTATAGATCAGCCGGGTACGCACATACTGGCTAACAAAGGAGCCCGCCCCCATGGCGAACATGAAAAAACCAATTGTGATCGAGAATTGGTAAACGCTGTTGCCAAGCAAATAGCTGGAGACAGCACCAATGACCAGCTCATAGACGATGCCGCACAGGGCAACAACAACGATGGAGGCCAGTAATGCCCCGCGACCAAAGCCGCTCAAATTGGAAAAGTCGTCCGTTTCGCCGTTAAGGTTAAGCGCCTCACCCGCACCTGCCGACGGGAGAGATGGCGCCACGATACCAGTTTCGCTCATCAGAAATTCCTCGATGGCCTGTTCGCTAAAAGTGCCCAACGGGTGGGCACGAGCGCGTTACTTACCGGACCGGACGCCGCCGCTGCGCGCTTTCGACCGCGCACTGCCGGCGCGTTTCTTGGACGATGAAGAGCGTGCGGCTTGTGCCTTGTATTTCGGGCCCGCATAGTCCTGCGTCTTGATCGTCGCATTCGCGAAGCGACCGGGCCTAACGCCAGAGGCTTTTTGTTTTTCGCCCATACCGCCCCAAATGGCACCGAGGAAAAACCCGGATCCGCGCATGCGGTAGCCATGATGCTCGCCATCTTCGGCGGTGTAGACGAGGGTTTCATTCTCCACGTCCACTTCCATAGTGAATAGACGCGCCTCGCCGGGGTCCTGCCGGTTGTCGCTATTTTTGTCGTCAAACCCTTTGAAACTGGCATCACGATTAAGCGCAATACCGATATTTGACCGATAGGGGCGCGGCGATTGATTGATATAGGCAAACAGATCGCCCGTGAGATTTTTCAGCATCTCATCATCTGCAAGCTGAATATTATCCACCGCGAGGATTTCGTCATATTTCAGGATCATGGCGATGGTCCGATCCATGATCTTGTTCGGGTCCGGCGCATTTGAATTGGTCGACTGACTACACCCTGTGAGAACCAGAAACGCACCAATTGCCGCCGTCGCTTGCGGCCCGAGAGATTGCAAAAACCGTTGGCTCATCACGCCACCCCTTCTTTCGTTTCCATCACGCTAACGCACCGTCTTTAAGAGGAGTTTAAGCCGCAGGTTTTAGAGGTCGCTAAAGGGATTTGGCGCAAGACCGTTGCGCCCTTTAATCCCTTGTTAGGGTTACCGAGCGGCGAGGCGTCCTATGGGTTTTTTTTCTTTTGGAACGAGCGAGCAAACGGGCTTTCAGCTCCAACCCATGCAACGCCGCCATGTGGATGCGGCGCTGGAGATTATCTTTGACCATGACGAGGATGATGGCGAAGCGGCCGCAGAAACTTTTCAGGGCGACCTTTCTGCCTTTCATGTGGTGGAAATTGACCGCACGCTGGCGGGCCTGACCGGTTATGCACGCATTATGGAGGCCCCCACATCGGCGTGGCTGTCCTGGACCTATGTGGCCGAGCCCTTTCAACAGCAGGGCATCGGCACGTTTCTGGTAACCAGCCTGTCGCAAATCCTTAAACGCAAAAAAGTCGAACGGCTGTTTATTGCCACCAGCGACTATACCGAGGACGGGATTGATCAGTATGCGGCCGCGCGCCGGTTTTATGAGCGTCTTGGGGCACGTTGCGATCTGAAGATCGACGATTTCTATCAGCCCGGCGAGGCAAAATATATTTATCGATTAAGCCTCGGCGGTGAAGGCTTTGGCGACGGTGTCACCAGCATGGATCAGCCGGTGCGCTTTGTTGATATTGAGCCCATTGATGAAACCGATCTTGCCTTTGCGCTCATCTGGGAGCCAACCGCCGGGGATGAAGAAGAGCCCGATCGTGGCCTTGCGCCGCTGATTGAGGCAGCCCGGCAAGAAGGTGGGCACGCGCTTTTTGCCTCAATGCCTTATGCGCATTCAAGCGCGGCATCAGGCGCCCTTCAATCGGCGGGGTTACGCCAATTGGGTTCTGTCCTGGATTATTACGGCGTCGGCCAGAACGATCTCTATTGGGGCATGTCGTTGCGCGATGGGCGGTAACGGCGCTTTTACCAGGGCGCGGTACCCTCCCCAAAAAAGAGTGCAAGCCTATGGCATTATCGTCGCCCATCCAGAGAGATATCGACCCGGCGGATCAAACCGCGATCCGTCCTAATACAGATTACTTTCAGACCGAGGCGGGCAAGACGTTTGCCGGCACCCATCTTTTGCTTGATTTCTGGGGCGCAAGCCGGCTGACCGAGCCTGAGTTTATCGATGATACCTTGCGCGCAGCGGCGCTAGCCGCGGGCGCGACCATCCTCCACAGTCATATGCACCGGTTCAGCCCGTCGGGCGGGGTTACGGGTGTGGTTGTCCTGTCAGAATCGCATATCACGATCCACACTTGGCCGGAGCGTGACTTTGCCGCCATCGATATTTTTATGTGTGGCACATGCAAAGTTCGCGATGCCGTTCCTACGCTGAGGAATGCATTTCAACCGGGCCAGATCTGTGTGCAAACTGAACGGCGGGGCATGATCCCCGCCGAGGGTGCATAGGCAGCACCGAACAGCCACCTATTGTCATGAAATTTTTAACCCATGGCCTTCTGGAAGTTCTCATCAACCTTGTCGAGGAAGCCGGTGGTGGTCAGCCATTTTTGGTCAGCACCAATCAACAGGGCAAGGTCTTTTGTCATGAAGCCGCTCTCCACGGTGTTGATTACCGTTTTTTCTAGCGTGCTGGCAAACTCTATCAGGCGATCATTGCCATCGAGCTTGCCGCGATGGCCAAGACCGCGCGTCCAGGCAAAGATCGACGCGATGGAATTGGTTGAGGTTTCCTCACCGCGCTGGTGCTGGCGATAATGGCGGGTCACCGTGCCGTGCGCGGCTTCGGCTTCCATAATTTTTCCGTCGGGCGTCAATAGGGCCGATGACATCAGGCCGAGGGAACCAAAGCCTTGTGCGACGGTGTCAGATTGTACGTCCCCATCATAATTCTTACAGGCCCATACATACCCGCCGGACCATTTCATACAGGCCGCAACCATGTCGTCGATCAGACGGTGCTCGTAGGTGGTACCAAGCTCGTCAAACTTGCTCTTGAATTCGGTGTCAAAAATTTCCTGAAAGATATCCTTAAACCGCCCATCATATTTCTTCATGATGGTATTCTTGGTGGATAGATAAACCGGGTATTTGCGCGACAGGCCATAGTTCAAACAGGCGCGGGCAAAATCGCGGATCGACGCGTCAAGATTATACATGCCCATATAAACGCCGGAGGATGGGGCCTCGAACACTTCGTGCTCGATGGTCTCGCCATTTTCCCCTTCCCATTTCAGGGACAGCTTGCCCTGACCAGGAAATAGCATATCGGTCGCCCGGTACTGATCGCCAAACGCGTGGCGGCCAATCACGATGGGCTGGGTCCAACCCGGCACGAGCCGCGGGACCCGTTTGATGATGATCGGTTCACGGAAGACAACACCGCCAAGAATGTTCCGGATTGTCCCGTTGGGCGAGCGCCACATTTTCTTCAGGTTGAATTCTTCGACGCGGGCCTCATCCGGCGTGATGGTCGCGCACTTCACCGCAACGCCGTATTTCTTGGTGGCTTCAGCCGCATCAATGGTGATCTGGTCATCGGTATCGTCGCGCGCTTCGATGCCCAGATCGTAATATTTCAGATCAATGTCGAGATAGGGGTGGATCAGCTTGTCCTTGATCATCTGCCAGATGATACGGGTCATTTCGTCCCCGTCCATCTCCACGACGGGGTTCTCGACTTTAATCTTATCCATGGGGTGCCTTCCTGAGAGTCTGCGCTTGTCTTGTGGGTGCTTGTCTTGTGGGTGCCTGTCGCCGCCCGGGTTGTTTCCATCCGCTTGGCCCGGGGCTATAGCATTGGCCCCACGTTAAAAAAAGGGCCGGGCCTGCGCACGACGCAACACGAGCCCCGATTGCCGATTGCCATGACCGATCCTGTTTCTCCACCATCGTTTTCGCCCGGTACGCCAAGTGATATCCCCCGCCACACAGGCCCGCAGACACAGCGCCGGGGGCGCGACCATGACGGTGTCCAGACCATGGGGCCGACACCGATCTTTGTGCTTGTGGAACCACAAATGGGCGAGAATATCGGCGCGGCGGCGCGGGCCATGCTGAATTTTGGGGTTCGGGCCTTGCGTCTTGTCAATCCGCGCGACGGCTGGCCAAACCCGGCGGCTGGGGCCACGGCGGCGGGCGCCGCGGCGGTTGTAGATAACATCCGGGTCTTTGACACGACCGCTGAGGCCCTGGCCGATTGCGCCTTTGTGCTGGCCACCACCGCGCGGAACCGCGAAATGCGCTTGCCGGTTCTGTCCCCCTCAGACGGTGCGGCTGCCATGGGCGCACGGCTCCACAGCAAGACACCGCAACGATGTGCGATCCTCTTTGGCGGGGAGCGGGCGGGCCTGACCAGTGAAGATGTGGCCCGCGCCGATGGTATTCTGACGATCCCGGTAAACCCGGCGTTTGCATCGCTCAATCTGGCGCAGGCTGTGCTGGTGATGGCATATGAATGGGGACAGTTCTGTGCCCAGCAAGACGCCGCCACGATCAACGGGTTCGATAGCCCGCTGACCGCCGAGCCACCGGCACCGGGCGACCAATTCGACCGCATGGTCGATCATCTGATCACTGAGTTGGACGATGGCGGCTTTTTCCACCCGCCGGAGAAAAAACGGCTGATGGTGCGCAACCTCACCGTTGCCCTGAAACGCGCGCAACTGACCGAAAATGAGGTTCAGACCTTTCGCGGT